>JALSRK010000024.1 GCA_026984795.1 Solibacteraceae bacterium
CAACCCGGTCAGAAAGCGATCCATCCCCCGCCCGTTCCGGCTCCGCCGCCATCAGGCGCGCCGCCAGATGCCGCCAACCACCCGCCGGCCGCCGCGCTCCGCCGTGGTTTCCTCAGATACCGCTCGCCCATCCCGCAACCCGATCAGGAGGAGTGCACTCCACTTCCGCTTCCCCCCCGGCCATCCGATCAGCGGATCGCCGCCACGGCCGGCTCACGGGCGCCTCGCGACCCAGCGGCTTCGCCGAATCCCACCGCACGGGCCCCGCCGTCTCCGAAGTTTGGGCCGCCTCGCCAACGGATCCAGCCCGGCTTCCGGCCAAAACAGCTTCGAGAAGGCTCGGCCTCGTTCTCCCCGCGCCTCGTCGGTTCTCCCTTATCCCAAGAAAGAGGGGAAACAGCGATGCCAGGCCTGCCCGCTCGCTGCGCCGGTAGCCTCTCCTCACCGGGTTCTCCCCGGCGCGCTCCCGATCCCCGAACGCTCTCGGGCCCACCGCGCCCCAGTCGAGTCTGATAGGATCTTGTGATTGCCTCGCACCGAGCGGCCGGCGCCGGCCGCAGCGGCCGCAACCGGAGTGTCGAGCCGGATGCCATCCCGAAGATCGTTCCTTGCCTGGGTCAAGCACGCCGCCGTGGCGGCCTCATGCGCCCGCTTTGCTCCCGCCCGGCCGAACGCCGCTTCGGTTCTGGATCCCGCCGGCCGCATCCACATCCCCATCGGCATACCCGATACGCTCGACACCTTGAAGACCTTCGTCGAGGCCGAAGGCAACTTCTCGCCCGGTTTCGGCAGCTACGGCATCTACTTCTGGCTTTGGGATTCCGGCGCCCGCCGGCTGCTGGCGCCGACCAACCCGGAGGCTGCCGCCGGCCGCGGCCTTCACGCCGGGGGTCTGTTGATTCCGTGGTCCCGCTGGCGGCAGGACGGCCTCGCCGCCGAGACCTCCCTGTGCCAGGTGCGCCTCGCCTCGCCCGCGGGCGACATCCTCGTAGTCGCCGCCCGCTTCCGCGTCGTTGTCGAGGATGGGGATCCGCGGCGGGTGGCGGTTTACGCGGCCCTTCGCCCCTTGGGAGCCGCCGGCTGGGACGTCAAGCGCCTCGAAGCGGCCGGCGGCGCCCTTCTGGTGGACGGCCACCCCGCCCTGGTCGCCGTTGAAACACCCTCGGCCGCCGGCGTACTCCCGACTGACACGATCGCCGCCTTGGCTCTTCAGGGCGAGATGCCGCCGTTACGGAAAGCCGAGTCGCCCTCGGGGGACTGCTCCGGCGCCCTGCGTTTCGACGTGGAGCTCCCGCCCGGCCGGCCCCGCGAGTTCGGCTTCGTCTGTCCCGTCCTTCCCGGCCGGCGCGCCGCCCGCCACCGGTGGGTCGATCTCGGCCAGAACGCCCTCGTCGATACCGCCGAGCTGAACCCGGCCCGCGGCGGGATCCCCCAGCCCGATCCCGGGCTCGGCTATTTCCGCTCCCTTCGACCCTCCGCTCTGTTCCGCCGGGCCGAAACGTATTGGAACCGCCTGCTCGGCGGTCTCGTCGTCGAGTTGCCCGATCCCCGCTGGGGCGAGAGCCTGAAGGCCATCCTGGCCCACGTCCTCATGTGCCTGAACGAAGGGGCGCCCGACGTCGCCGTCGTCAACTACAACGTCTTCAACCGCGACGGCGTCTACATCGCCAACATTCTCCAGAAGGCCGGCCTCGAGGGCTTTTCGCGCCGGATCCTTGACTACTTCCTTGCCCACCCTTTCAACGGCCGCGCCTACCCAGAGGCCGACAACCCCGGCCAGATTCTCTGGGCGCTCCACCAGCACTGGCGCATTACCCGCGACCGCGGCTGGCTCGAGCGCGTCTACCCGAAAGTCCGCTCCATCGCGGCCATGATTCGCTACTACCGCACCACGCCGGGACCGCACTGGGTCAGCCCTGCCAGCCTGGAGTTCGGCCGCGCCCTGCCCCCGTCGGAACGGCGGCTCCTCAAACCCGGCCGTTGCGACGGCTACCACCCGGAATACACTGAAGCCTTCGACGTCGCTGGTTTACGCGGCGCCGCGGAACTGGCTCGGGAGCTGGGCAGCGATGAGGACGCCGCCGCTTGGAGCCGCCTCGCCGAGGCGCTTTTCACCGCCTACGACGAGAAGTTCGGCCGCCGGCTGCCGCAAGGATACGGCAGTTACGCCGTCCTCTGGCCTTGCCGCCTCTATCCCCTCGACCGGGGCCCCGGCTACGAGCAGTTCCGCACCGTCGGCGGCCAGCGGCCCGGCGGCTGGCGCTACTTCCCTCTCGCCACCGCCCACCAGGGGCTGCTCGCCGGCAACCGCGAGGCCGGCTGCCAGACCCTCGAGGCCCACCTCGAGCACGAGCAGATGCAAGGATGGTACGCCTTCGATGAAGGCGGCGGAAGCGGCTCCGGCGGCTGGCACAAGGTCCGCACCCGGTGGCCCCATAGCAAGGAGAAGCCGGGCGAGAACCTCTCTGTGGCCATGCCCCACGGCTGGGCCATTGCCGAGTTCTGGTTGCTGATGCGCGACTGTCTGGTTTTCGAGGACCGCCAGCGGCTCGTGGTCCTGGCCGGCGTCCCGGAGGATTGGCTGCGCCCCGCCCGCGCCTTCCGCTTCCACGGGCTGCGGACCCACTTCGGAACCTTCGGCCTCGCCTCGGCCCCGGAAGCCGGCGGCCTGAGGCTCGAGTTCACCGGCCGGGCGCGCCCGCCGGCCGGCTTCGCTCTTCGTCTGCCGCCCGCCATCGCTGCGGCCACGCTTCCCGATGGGCGGAAACTGCGGCGGCAGCCCAACGGTGACTTCCTCGTGCCCCCCGGCGCCACCCGGGTCTCGCTCCGCTACCGGGCGGATTGAAGCCCGGCGGGTTCCGCTCGGCCTGCCATCCCGCCCGGGATCGCCGAGCCTGGACGAGTCCGGCGCGCCCGTCTCCCCGGTTCTCGAGTCACCACCGTTTCCTCCCGCTGAACGTCAACCTTTGGAAGCGCTTCCGGCCTCGCCCGGGAGCCTTGTATCCGTCCGTGTGCTAGAACGTGCCCGGGCGGGGCGTCTGCTCCGCCGGCGATCCTTGACAACCGAAGACGGGAGACGCTCCTCGTGTGTCTGCAGGCCCGCCATGGCAGTTTCACCGGCCGGACCCCGGCGGATTTTCGCTGTTTCTTCCCGCCATGGAACCGCCGTCGTGTGATGCTCCGCCGCGGCCCGAGCCGTCACCGTTGCCGCTAACCCACGAGAAACACGTGGGTTGCCCGTTTCAGCCCTTTTCCACGATCTCCGACCACCCGTCACGCCACGCATGCGGAGGCGCCTCGGCCCGGCTCTCCTCAGGGCTTCAGCCATTTCCTCAAGAAGGCCACCCCTGTCTCGAGCCGCACCTCGTGGCCCCCCTCGTGCAAGTCCATCTGGATGCGATCGCCCAGGCCCAGTCTTACGTAATGCTCCCGGGCTGCCCGGAACTCCTCCACAACCTGGGGCCACCAGGCGATCCGGTCCTTCTTGCCGGTCTGGATCAGCAGCGGCCGCGGGCAGATCAGGCTGACGGCGTCGCTGTCGGTGAACTCCGTCAACCACCCCCGGAAGAAGGCATGTTCCTCCTTGGTTTCGAGAAAACAGGAGTAGCGCTCGTCCGGGATTACCATCTTGTTCCGGCGGTGGTTGAACCAGGCCGAGACGACGCCGCAGCCGATCCGCGGCTCGAGCGGCATCCAGAACATCGTGGCCATGCCCCCGAGGCTGATACCCCACATCCCCACGCGCTCCCGGTCGATTCGCGGGTCCGCCAGCACGACGTCGAGCAACGCCTGGAGCCGCACCAGCTCGATCCCGGGCAAAGTGGTATCGCCGAGCCGCGCCAGACGTTCGATGCGGTTGCGGGGCTGGACGCCGGCCAGATTGAACGGAGCCAACACCGCGAAGCCCGCTTCCAGCAAGGCGTGCCCGTAATCGTGGTACAGGTTCGGCTCATCCCCGACGCCGAAGACCCGTTCCGGTGTCGAGCCGATCCCGTGCTGGGCGATCACCAGCGGCGCCGGCCCTTTGGCGTTTTTGGGAACCGCCAGCAGCGCTTCCGCCGTCAGGGGGCCCAGCGGCACCCGGATCCATTCGGCCTCCGGAACCAGGTCGCTGCGGGCGCGCTCCACCGGCCCGGTCGGATACAGCGCCGGCGGCGAAAACATCTTCCGGTACCGCGCGCGGTTCGGGGCGACGCTGCGCAAGAACGCCTCGGGGCTCGCATACGAGCGGCGCCACGCCTGTGCGGCGCGCTGCGGGTAATCCGTCACCAGCAGCTTGCGGAAGTATTGCTCGAGCTGCTCGCGGTAAGCCTCGTTGCGCTTCTTCAGCCGGGCGGCGGTCGCCTGGTCCGCGCCGGAAAGTTGCGGTCCGCCGGCCAGAGCCAGAGCAGCGGTCGTGAGGATCGTGCATCGGTGGATCAGCTTGCTCATGAGCGCCTCCTTTACTTCCGGGGACCCGCGCCGCGGGGCTCAGGCCGGCGCCGTCCCGTAGTCTTTGATCTCGAGGGGTTCGCCGCCGCGCAACGCCGACCGGTGGGCGGCGATGCCCGGCAGCGTATAGGCGATGGCCTCCCAGATGTTCACCGCCGGTTGCCGGTCCTCGACGATCGCCCGGACGAACTCGTGGGTGAGAAAGGTGTGCGAGTTGCCGTGTCCGGTCTTCACTCGGAGCGGCTCCGGCAGCGTCTCGAAATGCGTGGGCTCGTTGTACGGCTCGATCGCTACTTTCCCCTCCGGATAGCCGTTCCCATCGAGAACCGTCTCGCCGCTCTTCTCGATGCGGACCACAGTGTCCGGCGAGCCCTCCGGCCGGGCCATGATGTAGCTGAGGCGGTCGCCGTAGAACGCGCTCCGCTCGGCGCCGCCGGCGGCGATGTGCCAGCAAATCGAAATCCGGCAGGAATGTCCGCCGGAGGTCTGGAAGAACGCCGTCTCGCTCCAGAACGGGTTCTGGTACCGGTTGGTGCGCAGCACCGGATGCCGGTCGCCCCAGCCGACGGCCTGCACGCTGGTGAGCCGCTCACCGGTTACCGGGACGATCATGCCCGTGCAGTGCGTCGGGTAGAGCATCGGCGGAAACCCGTGCCGCCAGGTGGGCAGGCCGCGGTCGTCGAACATCAGCCGCAGCAGACCCTCGTGATGGTACTCGGCCTCGGAATAGAAGATGGTCCCGAAGCGGCCTTCCTTGGACCACTGCCGGCAAGTGATGATCTGCGGGCGGTAGTAGCTCGTCTCGGCCATCATGTACTTCAGCCCGGTGCGCCGGACGGCTTCCAGAACGCTTTCCAGTTGCTCTTCGGTGAGTCCGGCCGGCACCGCGCTGATCACGTGCTTGCCGGCTCGGAGCGACTCGACCGCCATCCAGGCGTGCAGGGGCGCCGGGGTGAACACCGCCACGGCGTTCAAGCCCGGGTGTTTGAGGAATGCGCGGAAGTCACGGTAGGTGTTCGGGCAGCGGTAGGTCTTCGCCAAACGCTCGAGCGGCGCGGGCTGGACGTCGCAGACGGCGGCCACCTCGCAGTCCGGGTGGAGGTGCCACTGGAACTGGGCGCCGAAACGTCCGCCCACGACGCCGATGCGGACGGGTTTCTGCGCTCCGGCGGCTCTCCGGCCCGCGGCCAACAGCGTCGCTGCCCCGGCGCCGTGGAGCATCTCGCGGCGGGATACGGTGCGCGGCATGGTTCTATCCTATCCCCGCTAGGCTCCGCCGGCATGCACGAGTCCGGCATTCTGGACGATGACTTCTATCCCATCCCTGCCCGGCGCCGCCCGCGGGCGCGGAAGCCGGAGCGAAATTGGTAGACTGAAATCTTTTGGATAGTTAGCCGGTATCCGTTCGAACGAGGCAGGGCAACTCTATGGAAACTTTCGGTGGCGAGCGTGGCTGGATCAAGCCGTTCATCCACTTGGTGGACAACGCGATCAGCAAGATCGGGCTGGTCCTGGTCACCACCGCCGTCGTCGCTTTCTTCTTCATCCTCCCCGTCGAGATCCGCCAGGGCGCCCAGCACCCCTACCTCGGCATCCTCTTCTTCGTCATCATTCCCTCCATCTTCTTCCTGGGGATCGTGATCGTGCCGCTGGGGATGGTGCGGAAGCTGCGCCGCGAGCAGCGGGCCGGCAAGATCCCCGAGCAGTTGCCGCCGCTGGAATGGGACAACCCGGAAGTCCGCCGCCTGTTCAAGCTCATCGGGATCGCCACCTTCGTCAACATTATTGTTGGAGGCTATTACACCAACGCGACCGTGACCTATATGGACTCGGCCGGTTTCTGCGGCACCGCCTGCCATACGATGCACCCGGAGTACACCGCCTACCTGGACTCTCCCCATGTCCGGGTTCCTTGCGTTGAGTGCCACGTCGGCCACGGCACCCGCGCCTATCTGGAAAGCAAGATGCGCGGCGCCGGCCAGTTGCTGGCCATGGCCCTGGACAACTATGAAAGGCCCATTCCGACGCCGGTCCGCACGCTGCGCCCGGCGCGGGACACGTGCGAGGAGTGCCACTGGCCGCAAAAGTTCGGCGGCTACCGCCTCGACGTGTTGGATAAGTTCGCCGAAGACGAGCAGAACACTCCATCGAAGACCGTCCTGATCATGCGCATTGGCGGCGGGTCGATGACGAAGGGAATCCATGGCTTCCACATGAAGCCCGGCGTCCACATCGAATATGCTGCCACGCCCGACCGGCAGGAGATCCCTTGGGTCCGATACCAGTCGCCCGACGGCACGGTCACCGAGTACGCGGTGGAGGACTGGACCCCAGAAAAGGCCTCGCAATACGAAGTCCGGGTGATGGACTGCCTCGACTGCCACACTCGTCCTTCCCACCGCTTCTATCTGGCGGACCGCGCCATGGATCGGGCCCTGTCGCTGAACTTGATCGATCGCAGCCTCCCCTGGGTGAAGAAGAAAGGGCTCGAGATCCTGGAAGCCGAGTACCAGAGCACGGAAGAGGCCGAGCAAAAGATCCCGGCGGCGCTGATCTCTTATTACAAGAAGGAGTACCCGAAGATTTACGAAGCCAGGCGCGAAGCGGTGGAGCGCTCTGCCCAGCAGCTTCTGGCCCTCTTCAAACGCAACGTCTTCCCCGAGATGCGGATCACCTGGGGCACCTACCCGGACCACATCGGACACACCGACTTCCCCGGCTGCTTCCGCTGCCACGACGAGATGCACACGAGCAAGGACGGCAAGGTGATTCCGCAGGACTGTTCGGCCTGCCACGAGCTGCTGGCAATTGAGGAATCGGACCCCGAGATCCTGACGAGTCTCGGCATACAGCCTTAGGAGATTTCCCTCGAGTGGCGGAACTCGTCGCCATCGCCGGCTGCTCCTGCGCCGGCAAATCGACCATCGCCCGAGAACTGGCCCGCCGCATCGGGGCCTCGGTGGTTCCACTGGACGGCTATTACCGCGACCTCTCCCACCTGCCGCCCGCCGCCCGAGAGCAGGTGAACTTCGACACCCCCGAAGCCATCGAGGATGCCCTGCTCGTCGCCGACTTGCAGCGGTTGCTCGCCGGCGAGACGATCGCCCGCCCTGTTTACGACTTCACCACCCATACCCGGAGGCGCGGCCGCATCCCCGTGGCGCCGGCGCCGTACATCTTATTGGAAGGGCTCTTCGCCTGGCACTGGGAGCGGATCCGGCGGCTCTGTTCGCTGTGCGTCTATGTCGACGTCACTCACGAGACGGCTTTGCGGCGGCGGCTGGAGCGTGACGTGCGGGAGCGTGGCCGATCCGAGACCTCCGTGCGGCGGCAGTTCGAAACCACCGTGCAGCCGATGGCCGAGCGCTACGTTCTGCCGTTGAGGCGCTGGGCCGATATCATCGTGGATGGAACCGCACCAGTGGAGGAGAATGTCGGCCGCATCCTTCAACGGTTCCGCCGCACAGGATGAGAACGGATGCCGGAGAAAAGCGCGGGACTGCTGATGTATCGCCGGCGGGGCGGCCGGATTGAAGTCTTTCTGGTCCACCCGGGAGGTCCGCTGTGGGCCAAGAAGGACGAAGGCGCCTGGTCGGTGCCCAAAGGGCTTTACGAAGAAGGCGAGTACCCGGTCGAGGCGGCCCGCCGGGAGTTCACCGAAGAAACGGGATTCCCGGTGGCCGGCGAGTTGCTGCCGCTGGGCACGGTCCGGATGAAGAGCGGCAAGACGGTCGCCGCCTGGGCCTTCGAAGGCGACGCCGATCCGGCCGCCCTCAGAAGCAACACCTTCAAGATGGAGTGGCCGCCACGCTCAGGCAAGCTGAAGGAGTTTCCCGAGGTCGATCGCGGCGCGTGGTTCCCCCTGGACGTGGCGCGGGAGAAGATCGTCCAGGCGCAGCGCCCGCTGCTCGACCGGTTGGAGGAGGCGCTCGGCGGGTGAGGGCCGGTGAAATCCGCCTGCCCCGGATCGCCTGGACGCGTGTGGCCCGGGAGCCGTTGCCGGCCCGCTTCCTGGAACGCCCGAACCGGTTCACCGCCGTGGTCGAGCTGGCCGGCGGCGGCCGCGTTCGCGCCCACTTGCCGAACCCCGGACGGCTCACGGGAACCCTGACGCCCGGTTGCGAACTGCTGCTCGACGGACCGTATCCACCGCCGCGGGCGCTGCCCTACACGGTAGTGGCGGCCCGGGAAGGCCGCACGCTCGTCTGCACCATCACCACCTACGCCAACCGGCTCTTCCCGGTGCTTCTCGACCTCGGCCTGTTCCCCGAGCTGCCGCCTGGCAAGCCGGCGTCCGAGGTCCTCCACGGCCGCAGCCGGTTCGATTTCCGGCTGGCGGAGGTGCTGATCGAGGTCAAGTCGGTCACGCTGCGCCGGAGCGGCGGCTGGGGGCTGTTCCCGGACGCGGTCACCGCCCGGGGCGCCCGGCACGTCCGGGAGCTGGCGGAGCTGGCCCGGCGAGGACGACCGGCGGCGATCCTGTTCCTAGCCCAGCGCGGCGACGTCCGCCGCATCGCCCCGGCCAAGGACGTCGACCCGGCCTTCGCTGCAGCGCTCGCGAAAGCCGCCCAGGCCGGGGTGATCTTGCTCGGCTGCGCCGTACGGATGCGCCGGCTGGGAGCCGCGGCAGCCCGCCGGGTTCCGGTTTCCCTGGACTACGAGTGAGCCGAGCGGACGCCGCGGCGCTTCCCCGGCCGTTGCGGGGCGCCCGCCGCCGGTGTCATTCTGGCTATTCCCATGGAACCAGGGATCGAACAGATCCGCCAGGCCGCCGAGCGCATCCGCGGGATCGCCCACCGGACGCCGGTGATGACTTGCCGGAGCTTCGACGCCCGGGCCGGCGTGCGGACATGGTTCAAGTGCGAGAACTTCCAGCGCGGCGGCTCCTTCAAGATCCGCGGGGCGTCGAACTTCATCTTCTCGCTGACTCCTGAAGAGCGGCGGGCGGGCGTGGTGGCCTACTCTTCCGGCAACCACGCCCAGGCCGTGGCCATCGCCGCCGAGTGGGTCGGCGTTCCGGCCACGCTGGTGATGCCAGAAGACGCCCCGCGGGCCAAACTCGAGGCCACCCGGGCCCACGGCGCCCGCATCGTCACCTACGACCGGCTCCGGCAGAGCCGCGAGGAGATCGGCGAGCGCATCGCGCAGGAGACCGGCGCCGTGCTGGCGCCCCCTTACGACCACCCGCTCACCATCGCCGGCCAGGGAACCGTGGCGCTAGAGTTCCTGGCCGAGGTCCGGGATCTGGACGCGCTCGTCGGGCCGATCGGCGGCGGCGGGCTGATCTCGGGCTGCTCGATCGCCGCCCACGCCTTGCGGCCCGGCATCCGGATCTTCGGCGTGGAGCCGGAGACCGCAGCGGACACCTATCTGAGCCTCCAGGCGGGCCGCCGCGTCGAGGTGCCCAACCCGCCCACCATCGCCGACGGCCTGCGCTCGCCCAGCCCCGGCGAGATCACCTTCCCGATCATCCGGGAGCACGTCGAGGAGGTGTTGCTGGTGAGCGAGCAGGAGATCCGCGAGACGGTGAAGTTCCTGCTGATGCGCATGAAGATCCTGGCCGAGCCGAGCGGGGCGGTGGCCGCCGCCGCGGTTCTCTACGGCAAGTTGCCGGCGGGAGTGGTGCGGGCCGGGATCATTGTCAGCGGCGGCAACGTGGACTTCGAAACCCTGGCTGCCCTCTAGCGGGCCGGCGGCGAGCCTACGGCAAGCGCTCGGGCAGCGATTCCGCCGGCCAGACCGCAGCCCGGTACTCGGCCTCGACCCGCGAGCGGGCCGGGATCCACCGGAAGGCTGGGACGCCGAACAGGCTCCCGCGCTCCACCATCCGGCGGCGGGTCTCCGGCATCGGCGAGGCGCCGAACTCCATTCCCAGGGCGATGGTCCGGCCGTTCCACGGCGGCTGCTCCCGGCTCAGGTTCTCCTCCCAGCGCCCCAGCCAGGGGAAATCGGTCCGCTTCCACTGATAGCCGATGGCCAGGCGGTGGGTGGGAGACCAGGCAATGAAGAATACCTCGTCGCGCGCCGGGTCCATCAGGGTCGCGGTGAAGCCGCCGGAAACCGGCGCGGCGGTGAAGACGTCCAAGTTGTCCGTGCCGCCGTCCCTGAGCGGCACGTGCGGCCAGTCGAACTCGGCGCCGGGCTTCTGCAGCCCACGGCCCGGCGGGGCGAACTCGCCCTCGAAGACCTTGGACCGCGTCCCGGTGACGCGGAACCGCGTCCGGCCCTTCTCGAGGAACGGCGGGCCGAGCGTGACGTGCTGGGTCCAGCCCACCGGGTGGTCCACGCCGCGCAGATTTTCCACGGTCTCATGGATCTGGAGAGTGCGGCTCTTCAGCCGGAGCCAGCGGGTGAACCGAAGCCCCGCCTCGGGCAGCTCAGCGCGGCAGGAGAGCCACTCGCCCTCGCGATCGACCGTGTAGGTTGCCGTGGCGGCCTCGCCATGGACGCCGAGGCCGCCGGCGGCCTCATCCTCGGACGGCGGGCCGAAGATGTCCAGGCAGACGTTGTGCCCCAGGATGCCGGCCAGCAAGCGGGCTTCCGGGCCGTCGCCATACTCTGGATGCTGGTCCGGCGACCAGGCCGAAGGCTCGATCGTGGGCCACGGCGGCTCCCATAACGGATTGATACCAATGGCTTTGTCCCGAAGCACGGCGATGTGCCCACCTTCGACGGTGACGACCAGCTCCAGGGCGTCCGATTCCAGTTCATAGGCCCGGCGGCCGCGGTGTTCGACTTCGTGCATGACGCCCGTAGTCTAGCACCCTCGACGGAGCTGTCACCTCCGGCCGTGCTCGCGCATCGGATAGTGTGTAGAACGATCGTGTCGTGGCGGCAGCGCCGCCGGTTCATTATCTGAAATAGCCATGCCGATTTACGAGTACCGCTGCAAGGACTGTGGCGCTACTTACGAGAAGTTGCGCCGGGCCCAGGACGCCGACCGGGATCTCCGCTGCCCCAAGTGCGCCTCGCGCAACGTCGAGCGGAGGGTCTCTGCTTTCGCCACCTCGGGGCCTGCCTGCGGTCCGTCCGGCGGCAACCGCTTCCGCTGAGGGTTCTGAGCGGGCGCCCGGTCGGGCGCCTCGACCCTCCGGCTACCTCACCTGAGACCCGGTAATCGCGCGCAGCGACTGTGCTTAAATTGTGGGGTAGCTGTCTATGAAGATCCGTCCAGGATCCCCTTACCCGCTCGGCGCCACCTGGGACGGGGTGGGAGTCAACTTCGCTATCTTTTCCGAGCACGCCACCAAGGTCGAATTATGCCTGTTCGACTCGGTGGAGGCGACCCGGGAAAGCGCCCGGATCCCGCTGCCGGAACAGACGGATATGGTCTGGCACGGCTACGTGCCGGACCTCGTTCCCGGCCAGTTGTACGGCTACCGGGTGCACGGGCCGTGGGACCCGGAAGCGGGGCATCGGTTCAATCCAAACAAGGTCGTCTTCGATCCCTACGCCAAAGCGGTCGGGCGGCCCTTGCGCTGGGCGGACGAACTCTACGGCCACACTTATGGGCACCCGGAAGCGGATCTCCGCATGGACGAGCGGGACAACGCCGCCTGGGCTCCGCTGGCGGCGGTGATCGATCCGGCCTTCACCTGGGGCGATGACCGGCGCCCGAGGACGCCGTGGCACAACACGGTCATCTACGAGGTTCACGTCAAAGGGTTCACGAAGCTCCACCCCGAGGTGCCCGAGCCCCTCCGGGGCACCTACGCGGGACTCTCCTCGGAGGCGGCCATCCGACACCTGAGAGAGCTCGGCGTGACCGCCGTGGAGCTGATGCCGGTCCACCACCACGCCTACGAGCGGCGCCTGGTGGAGAACAACTTGAGCAACTACTGGGGCTACAACACGCTGGCCTTCTTCGCTCCGGACACCCGGTACGCCGCCGCTGCCCGGCCGGGCGAAGCGATCCGCGAATTCAAGCGGATGGTGCGGGTGCTGCACGCCGCCGGGCTGGAGGTGATCCTCGACGTGGTTTACAACCATACCGCCGAGGGGAATCACCTGGGGCCGACGCTGTCGCTGCGCGGGATCGACAACGCCGCCTATTACCGGCTCTCGCCGGAGAATCGCCGCTACTACGTGGACTTCACCGGCTGCGGCAACACCCTGAACATGGTGCATCCGCGCGTGTTGCAGCTCATCATGGACTCGCTGCGCTACTGGGTGCTGGACATGCATGTGGACGGCTTCCGCTTCGACCTTGCCAGCACTTTGGCCCGCGAGTTGCACGAAGTGGACAAGCTCGGGGCTTTCTTCGACATCATCCACCAGGATCCGGTGCTCTCCCAGGTAAAACTCATCGCCGAGCCTTGGGACCTGGGCGAAGGCGGCTATCAGGTGGGAAACTTTCCGGTCGGCTGGACGGAGTGGAACGGCCGCTACCGTGACACGGTGCGGGCGTTCTGGAAAGGCGACGGCGGCATGATGTCGGAGACGGCGACGCGGCTGGCCGGCTCCTCGGACCTCTATGAGAACAGCGGGCGCCGGCCGTACGCGAGCATCAACTTCGTCACCTGCCACGACGGCTTCACGCTCCAGGATCTGGTCAGCTACAACGAGAAGCACAACGAGGCCAACCTCGAGGGCAACCGCGACGGCGAGAACAACAACCTGAGCTGGAACTGCGGCGTCGAAGGGCCGACGGACGACCCAGCGATCATCGCGCTGCGGGAGCGGCAGAAGCGGAACTTCATCGCCACGCTGATGCTTTCCCAGGGGGTGCCGATGATCTCCGGCGGCGACGAGCTGAGCCGCACGCAGCGGGGCAACAACAACGCCTATTGCCAGGACAACGAGATCAGTTGGTACGACTGGCAGCTTGACGAACGCCGGCGCGACTTCCTCGAGTTCGTCCGCTACATGGTGAAGCTCCGAAGAGACCACCCCGTGCTCAGGCGCCGGCGCTTCTTCCAAGGAAGGCCGATCCGCGGCTCGGGAGTGAAGGACATCGCCTGGTTCGAGCCCTCCGGCAAGGAGATGGATGACCGGGCGTGGCACAACCCGGCGGCGCGCTGCCTGGGCTTTCGCCTTGAAGGCTCGGCCATCGAAGAAATGGACGAAGACGGTAACCCGGTGGCCGACGACACGCTGTTCATCATGCTCAACGCCAACCCGGAAACCGTGATCTTCCATCTCCCTCCGCATGAGGGCGGCACGCGTTGGGAGCGGTTGCTGGACACCCACGACGACAACTGGGGACGCCGGTACCATCTGCGGGATAGCCGCTACCGGCTCCGCGGGCGCTCGGTGGCCGTGCTTCGGCTCGTAAGAGCGTTCCGCTCAGAGAGCAGCCTGCGCTCCAGCCGGTCGGGTGGAGTCCGGGGCGGCCGATGGTAGAATGGCCGGTTGCGGAGGAGACGCCGCATCTGGGCCGACGGCGCGAAAGAGAAAGTGGACACGCCAGTTCTCATCATCGGCGCGGGGCCGGCGGGTCTGAGTGCGGCGTACGAACTCGCCAATCATGGGGTCCGGTCCCTGGTGCTGGAAAGCACCGGAGCCGTGGGCGGCATCGCCCGCACCGTGAACCACCAGGGCTATCTGTTCGACGTCGGCGGCCACCGGTTCTTTACCCGCGTGGAGCTGATCGAGAAGATCTGGAAAGACGTTCTGGGCGACGATTTCCTCGAGTGCGACCGGCTTTCGCGCATCTACTATCGTGGCCGCTTTTTCCACTACCCGCTCCGCCCCCTCGACGCCTTGCTCGGCCTGGGGGTGCTGGAGTCGATCCGCTGTGCGACAAGTTACCTGCGGGCCGCAGCCAGTCCCATCCGCCCCGAGGATACGTTCGAAGCCTGGGTGTCGAACCGCTTCGGCCGCCGTTTGTATGAGATCTTCTTCAAGACCTATACCGAGAAGGTCTGGGGCATTCCGTGCGCGGACATTGCGGCCGAGTGGGCGGCGCAGCGGATCAAGGGTCTCTCGCTTCGCACCGCTCTATGGGAAGCTGTGCGCGGATCGAGGAACCACGAAACAGCCACCCAAATCAAGACCCTGATCCACCGCTTCCACTACCCGCGCCGCGGGCCGGGCATGATGTGGGAGCGGTTCCGCGAGATCGTCGAGGCCAAAGGCAACCGGGTGCTTCTGAACACCCCCGTCGAAAAGATTCACTGGCAACCCGGACGCGTCGTCTCGGTCGCCGCGGGGGGCAGGCTGTACCGGGCTGACCACTTCATCAGCAGCATGGCGATCCGCGACCTGATCCATGCCCTCGACCCCCAACCCGAGGAGTTGCGGGGCGTGGCCGCCGACTTCAACTACCGGGACTTCCTGACGGTAGCCGTGATCGTCCGCCACCGCGACGTCTTTCCCGATACCTGGATCTACATCCACGAGCCGGGAGTGCTGGTGGGGCGGATCCAGAACTTCAAGAACTGGAGCCCGGAGATGGTCCCGGATCCGGAAACCACCTGTCTCGGAATGGAATACTTCTGTTTCGAGGGGGACAGCCTATGGCGGCGTAACGATACCGAGCTTGTGGATCTCGCCTTCCGTGAACTCCTCCGGCTGAGGCTCGTCAAGCCGGACAGCTTCGTTGACGGTACGGTCTACCGGATGCCGAAAGCCTATCCCGTGTACGACCGCTATTACCGGCGTGGGCTGGCGGCGGTGCGGGGTTTCCTGAAACGCGTGCCCAACCTCCAACTGGTCGGGCGGAACGGGATGCACCACTACAACAACCAGGACCATTCCATGCTGACCGCGATCCTTGCGGCGCGGAACATCCTGGGGGCCGACTACGACCTGTGGCAGGTAAATGTAGACGAAGACTATCACGAAGAAGGGAACCGGGTGACCGACTCCGATCTCGATGAACTCGCCAGCACCCAGCCGCTGGTGCCTCGCCGGATCCAGTCCCGCCGCCGGTGACCGGCCCGGCAGAGGGAACGGCGGCCATACCTGAGCCGCCGGCCAGGCGGCGGCCGCCCCAAGAACCAGCTTCAAAGCAGGGTTTCCAGATGCGTCCGCGACACCTGGCCCCGGCTGGAGGGGCCCACGCGACGGCCCCTCATGCGACACCGGCCGGGCGCCGGCGGCATAAGGGAGAAACGGCCGGTTCCATCCGCCGGAACCTCAATTACCATAGGGCCATGCCATTGTCCGTGTTGGATGCCACCTGGCCGAGGGATTGGAGCCGCTGGAATCACCCGGCGCCTGCCGCGGGGGCCGCAGGTCCGGCGCTGAGCACACGGCGTCTCACCGGCCTGATCATCGGCCTCATCGTCCTGAGCCTCCCTTGTTCCGCCGCGCCTGCTCCCACCGGCTCCCGCATCACGATTGACGCCTCGCTGCGCTCGAAGCCGATTTCGCGCCATTTGTTCGGGAAGTTCACCGAACACCTGGGTACGAATGTCTACCAAGGGGCCTGGGCGCAGATCGTGGTCAACCCGGAGTTCGCTCCGGGGCGGCTGTGGCCGCGGCGCGACGCGCTGGAACGTGGCCTGAGAGAAGCGGCTGCGCTGTTCCGGCAGCCCAGTCTGCTCGACGACGCGCGCCGCGGCTTGACACCGTTCTGGAGCGCCACGGGCCAGGTGCGTGGCCGGTGGTTAGAGGCCGGCCGGCGTTACGTGCAGGAACTCAAGATTCTCGACGGCGGCGGAGGGATCGAGACGGGCATCTTCCCGCCGCTGCACCGCACGGCTGAGTATCAGCTCACGGTGAAGGCGCGGGCCGGCCGGCCCGTCGAACTGCGAGCGGAGATCCTGACGCTCGCTCGTGAGGTAATCGGCAAGGTCGCCTTGCCGGTGCCCACCACCTGGGCGGAAATCCGGCGAGACCTGGAAGTCTCGGCCTCAGGCCACCGGAAGGGCGACCCGTACCTGCTGCGGCTCACCTTCCCCGCCGGCGCGTCGGTGGAGCTGGACCGGGTGCTACTGTTCCCAGCAGACAACGTCGAGGGCTGGGACCCCGAGGTGGTGGCCTTCATGAGAAAGGCCCGGCTGCCGATGCTGCGCTTCCCCGGAGGCAACTTCGCGAGCGGCTACCACTGGGAAGACGGCGTCGGGCCGCTCGATTCGCGCCCGGTGCTGCCGAACCCCGCCTGGCCCAAAATCGAATGGAACCATGTCGGCGCCGACGAATGGCTGCGGCTGTGCGAGCTGGTCGGAGCGGAACCGCTGATCTGCATCAACGCGGGCAACGGCTCCGTTGAAGAGGCCCGGCGATGGGTGGAGTACGTCAATGGTCCGCCGGACAGTCCGATGGGCCGGCGCCGCGCGGCCAACGGGCATCCAGAGCCCTACGGGGTGCGCTACTGGGAGATCGGCAACGAGCTCTACGGCCGCTGGCAGATCGGTTACACCGACGGAAAAGGCTACGCCCTTCGTTACGCCGATTTCGTCCACGCGATGAGGACGGCCGATCCGAACCTGCTGTTCATCGCCAACGGGCTCGGCGGGCTGCGGCGTGCATCCGGCGGCAAAGGCTACCAGCGCCCGGAGTGGAACTACGCGCTGGTGGAGGCCAATGGGGCTGCCGTGAGGTCGATCTCCGTCCATCCTCTGGTGGGAGGCCGAACGGACCCGAAGTCGGATCCGGTGGAGATCTGGAAGGAACTGGTCGCGTTCGCCGACGGCTACGGAGATTACCTGGAGAAGCTGGTCGCGGAGCCGATGCGCGAGGCCGGCCTGAAGCCGAAGGTGGCCATCACCGAAATGCAGATCTTCACCCACCAGCCGTCCTTGCCGAACAACAAGAGCATCGCCGAACCGCTCTGGCTGGCGAGCATGCTCCACACCTGCTTCCGCAGCGGCGGGCTGGTCGAGCTGCTCACCCACTCGGCGCTGCTGAACCACGGCGGCGGGCTAAGCAAAAAGCGGGGCATCGTCTATGCCGACCCCGTGTGGTGGGCCACCCACTTGTACAGCACGCAGCCGGGGACCGTCCCGGTGGAGGTCCGAACCGAATCGCCCGTTTTCTCTAGCAAGGGCAGGTATTGCGCGCCGCGCGAGAATGTGCCGTACCTGGACGCCGCCGCGCTGCTCGACCCCGACGGCGAGACGTGCACCGTCTTTGTGATCAACCGGCATCCGGAAGCGGCCATGCAAACCACTTTGGAGCTGCGCAGCTTCGCGGCTACGGAAACGGTGGAAGCGGTTACTCTGAGCGCCGAATCGATCACCGAGCGGAACTCCTGGGAGAACCCGGACCGGATCCGCCCGGTCCCGTCGCGATTGACGCTGACCGGCGGCCGGCTGAACCATACCTTCCCACCCCTCTCGCTCACCCGGCTGACGTTCCGGCGGAAGTGACCGGGATGCGGCACGCGACCCTCAGGGGACGGCTTGCGGTGTTCGCCGCCTCCAGCTCGCCCCGCGAAGTTTCACCGGCCCCGAAGCGGCGGAGCGCCAGTAACTTCGTGCGGGGCAACGCCGCCCAAGGCAGACCGTAGCTGATGGGGCGCTATACGTAAAACCCATCGTATGGGGATCCAGCGAAGAGTGTGCGGCGGGAATGGGGTTGCAGTAGCGCTGCGGCTGTACGGCAACGGAGGGCCGCTATTGCAGCAGCTTGTGGCCGTTGGACCGGCCATTGGCGAGGCCGCGGGTCGAAAACACCGACGCCGCCTGGACGAGCTGGCGGATGTCACTGTCCTCCTCGACGGCCATCTCACGTGTGACCCAGTCGGAAAGCGGGATGTTCCGGAAGAAGAGCCGCTCCTGCAACACCAGCGACTTCTGCTTCAGAAACAGCGACTTGCTCTCCTTCATGTAGTGCCTCTCCTCGACGCGGAAGTCGGCCAGGAACTCATCGAGAGACTTGCGGCGGATCTCTTCTTCCACCGCCCGAACCTTCTCCTCCATGAGCTTTTTGCTCGCCTTCACCTGGGCCTTGACTTTCGCGAGATGCTCCCGCTCCTTGGCCACCGCCACCTCCATGCGCGCCTGCATGATGAAGAAGGCCAACAGGGCGGAGCCGCCGGCGGTGAAGACCGGCAGGAACATCCACAGTAGAGCATCCATAAACCAACCCTGGACGCTTATCGGACGGTGCGGGCGGGAACTTTAGAGCTAAGGGGAATCCCTCAGTCCAGCGCCCGGGGAATCCGGTAGTATTACCACGAAGGGGCGGGTCCGCCGTGTGATGCGCCCGAGCGCCTACTGCGGCCGCCCGAACCTCACGCGCCCTTCGCGGCTCTCTTCCTGGCGAATGCCAGGACGTCCCGCAGCCGCTTGCCGACGATCCGGTCCTCGCCCGGCTGTAGGGTGAAGGAAACGATCTGGAGCCGTTCCCGCCGGCGCGCGGACTTGCCGCCGGCGGCTTTCGAGGTCTTCTCCGCCTCTTCCCGCACCGCCGGCACGAGGCTGGGGTTGTCCGAGCTCAAGACCTCGATGCGCGGCTCGCCCTCGCGCAACTGTCTGACGCAGTCGGCCACGGTGAGGCCGAAGGTCTCTTCGTCCCAGTGCACGGTTAGGGTCGGGTAGCGGTTCGCGCCTTTAGGAATCTCGATCTCGGTCGTGACGCCGTCTACCGTCTCCACCATCCGGGCGATCCTGGCGACGCGGTTCCGCCATTCCTTGTAGAGCGCGTCGTAATCGGTCTTCAGCCAGACCTCGACCGCCGCCAGAAGGCCCATGATCTCTTCCTTGCCGACCTTCATGGCGCGGCACACGGCCCCCTCCCATGGGTTGCAGTTCGCCAGCGCCGCCTCGATGAGGTCCTTGCGTCCGAGCAGGAGTCCGGAGCACTGCGGGCCGCACAGTCCCTTGCCCCCGCTGAAGGTGTACAGGTCCACCCCCATCTTCGCGTAGCGGGACAGGTTCTCGATCGGTGGGATGCCGGCGGCATCGTCGAGAAGCAGCGGCACGCCCGCCTTCTTGGCGATGTCCAGGGCCTTCTCGAGCCTCTCGCCCAGCGCCGTGGTGTAGATCATCGCCGTCTTCGGGCCGATCGCGTTCCGGAGCTCCTCGTGCGTGTGGACGACCACGAGCCGCCCGCCGGCCAGCCGAATGGCGCTGTCGAAAGCGATCCGGCCGCCGAACATGATCACCTCGTCGGGCAGACCGGTGGTGTCGGGAAGCTGCCAGATCTTTTTCGGGTCGGTTCCCGCGATGCAGGCTGCCGTGGCCGCCGCCATCGCCCCGGCGGCGCCGGAAGTCACCAGGCCGGACTCGGCGCCGGTGAGCTCGGCCAGGCGTCTGCCGACGGCTCGCTGCAACTCAATAATGTCCACGAAATGCATGGCCGCCTTCTGCTTGGCTTCACGCACCTCAGGAAGCTCGAGGGAGCCGCTGAGGTAGGTCCACGTACCGCGGGCGTTGATCAGAGGCCGGACGCCGATGCGCCGGTAGATGTCGGCGGAATCGGCTTTGGCGACGGCAGCCCGGGCCTTTGCCGTGAGCGCATCCAGCGCGCAGGCGGCAAACAGCGGGATCGCCGTGACGGTACGGAAAAAGGCGCGGCGGCTGGCGAGGAAGCCGGATGGTTTCATCACATCCCCCCAAAATCGTGGTCTTGCGGAACCGGGCCGGCGCCGGCTGCGGCGGCCAGGCTCCACGTCAGGGAGTATACACCGGAAAAGGCCGCCGGGGGCCGTGGATCCGTGCGGCCGGCTCCTCTCTGAACCCGTGCTGGGCATACGAGCCGGCCAGCCGGCCAAGCCATGGAGACTGGGAACGAGCCGAAAGGCGGACGGGGCGCCCCCGTACTCTTACTCGGGCTGGGAACCGTCGATGATGCGGCCGCTCAGCACGCCGAGCAGAAGCCCGATGTCCAAGCGGGCGAGCGCCCGGAAAACGAATCCGAGCTTGATCCGCAGCCACGCCGCCCACCCGTAGTGCTTGGCGGTGTATGCCGAGATGCCGTTCGCATAATCTACAACCGCCTCGCCGGCCAGGGGCCGGTTTGCCGCGGGGAGCCGGATATGGGCCTTCACGGGGCGAAGCAGCAACAATTTCTTAGAGGCTTTGTAGGCTTGGGTGAAGAAGTCGAGTTCCGAGCCGAAGTCTCCGTAGCGCTCATCGAAGTAATTCATGCCCCGCACCGCTTGAGTGCGCACCAGGAAAGCACGGGGATCGAGGCACTCGAGTTCCTGCTCATCGGACGGTGGCTCGGCCCGCGGCAACTGTTCGTACCAGGGCTTGCGTTCCGCCCACGCCCGGATGAGCGCCGGCGGTCCCGGCAGTGCTCCGCCGCGGGAGAGTGGCGCACCGTCGCCGCCCACAAGCAGTGGCGCCACGGCGGCGATCGCGTGGTCGTCGCCCATCCGCCCGCTCAGCCGGACGATGCCGTCTGCCTCGATCTCGACTCCCGGCTGGAGCAGAAGCAGAAACTCTCCCTTGGCCGTGCGGACGCCGATGTTCCGGGCTTTGGTGAGACCGAAGTTCCGCGGCAGGCGCAGGACGGTGACCGTGGGGAACTCATCGTCAACCGTGGCCGAGCCGTCGCGGGAACCGCAATCGACCACCAGAACTTCGAACGAGTCGCGATCCTCGGCCGCTTCAAGGGCTACGATCGACGCTTTCAGGGCTTCCAGGCAGTTATGGGAGACCAGCAGGACAGTGGTTTTCGGCGAGGGGGCGAGCGATTCAGGCGCAGACGATTCAGTTTCCTCAGGCTCCATCGCTCTCGTAGGATAGCGCAGCGAGCCGCCGGCGGGCGAGGGCGCGAAGGGCCGGACGGCCCGAGCAGGCTAATCGGCGCCCCGGGGTCGGCCTCAGTCGGGGGCGGTGAGGATGCTGCGCCCCGGGTTGAAAACGATCCGCAGCGGGCGCTGGGGGAGAGTGAGGTGGAGCGCCACCGGCTCGTCCCCGGTGCGGAGCCAGCGCCGGCGCACCTTGCCGCCCGGCAGATGCAGGTCAACAGGTACGGTGACGCTGAAATAATCCGGCACCTCGGACTGGGCGACGGTGATCGACACCCGGACGCGCGGCGGCCGGCCGCGGACGCGCTGGGAGAACCGCAAGCGCGGGATGCCGACGTCATAGACCCACTGGTCGAAGAAGTCCTCGAGGGAAGCGTCGGGCTGATCTTTCGGAACGTACTCTGAGGCGTGCCGGCGGAACTCCTCGGTGGTCAGGAACGAGTAGCGATACTTCCGGCACAGGTCGCCGAGCATCTGCAGGAACCGTTCGTCTCCCATCCGGCGCCGGAGCATGTGGATGATCCACGAGCCCTTCTCGTAGAGGATGATCCGATAGGCGCGGGCGCGGGACGAGTTCAGGCGCGGACCCCAGATGATGGGGCCGGCGGAGTCCAGGGTGCGGCCTTCCTCGTCGCGGGCGACCAGGTCCTTGCGATAGAGTTCGAGCACCGCGCCCAAGGCTTCCGGTCCCCGTTTCTTTTCCAGCAGCATCAGGGCCGAGTAGTTCGCCAGGGCCTCCATGAGCCACATATTCCGGTAGGTGTTGGTGGCGATCAGGTTGCCCCACCACTGATGGGCGGTCTCATGGGCGTGGAGGATCTCGGAGTAGAACAGCTCGTTGTAAGGGCTGCGGGCGCCTTCGGGGCGCTCGTCCGGATCGAGGTAGGAGATCGTCGAGACATAGAGCAAGCCGGGGAAGCCCTGGCCGAAGCTGCCGGGGATCGGGGAGACCATGAGGGTGGACACCGGCGGCCGTCCGAAGTGCCGGCGGAAGAAGGAAAAAGCTTCCGCCACCTCGTTGGCAAGGGGCTCCAGCCGGGCGGTGGGATCGACCTTGGGGACTTCGCTCGGCACCGCGACCAGTTCCGGGATCCGCATTCCCTTGCCCGGACTGGAAAGCGACCGCCGGGGCATGAGGACCAGCTTCTGCTTCGGCGCCAGAGCGTCTTCGACTCGGCGATTGGCGTAGACCTCGACGGTAAAGTCCTCGCTCTCGGCCCGGACGTGTTCGTACCGGCCGACATTGAATCCCAACAAACGGACCGGCTGAGCCGTCTGGCGCCGCGTAATCCGGACGCCGTCCTCGACGCGGTCTTCGAGGATTTCGCCCGGAAAGACCAGATCGAGGGTTTCCGGATAGCGGAACGTAACGTCGAAGTAGGAGAAATCGTAGCGCAAATAGGGATACCACGAACCGCGCGCGCCCACGTAGTAGACACCGTCGCCTGCCTGGGCGACCACCCGGCCCTCATGGTGGAAACGGATCCGGTGCTCGCCCGGAGCCAGGGGCCGGGGAGTTACGACCAGGAACAAACCCGTGCCGCCGCCGAAGAGGTTGGCCCGGAGCGATTCGCGCTGCCAGACCTCGCAAGGCAGATCATCGACGGTGACCGCGGTCACTTTCTCCCGGGGTGAAATGTCGAAGAAAAAGACGCGCCGCGGGCGGTCGTCCACTTGCAGCACCGCCTCAGTGACGGCGGTGAGGTTCAGGTCGTCGTCGAGAGCGGCCTGAATGCGAAAATCGGTGAGGTGGAAGCCGTGGTCCAGGGGCGCCTGCCTTCGCTTCCGGAAAGAGCGCGCAGGGAAGCTCGTCCAGACATCGAAGAAGGCCCGCTCGGCGCGGAAGCGGACCTGGCCGGCTTGGATCTGCTCGTCTGAGGTTGGATCGTAAACGAGGTCGAAACTTCCGTGGCGCGCGCTTTGCAACGCGGCGTAGAAGAACCGCCGCTCTTCCGGGCTCTCCGAGAGGATGTCATAGACGAGGCGGGTGGCGAAGCTGCGGGTGAAGTTGTTCACCACCATGCCCCACTCATGGGCGAGCAGCACACCGCGCTCGGCGTCTTTGCGGACCCGGGGCTGTTTGTGGACGGCCGCCAGGAGCTCTTCGGCCGTCCGGTCGCTGAAGATCATCACCGCCGAGCGGAAATGCTCATTGAGGTTCGGCGAGTCGGTGAAGAGAGCCAGGGAGAGGCGTTCGGCCCGGGTGGGCGGCATCAATAAGACCTCGCCGTCGCCGCCCTCGACCTGGCCCGAGAAAACGGCTGAGTAACGCCGGCCGCCGACCGGCTTGCCGAAAATCAGCAGACCTTCGGTGAAATACAGATGAATGTCTTCTTTGTAGAGCGCCAAATCACGGACGCGGTAACATTCCTCGGCGTCCAGGCCGGCGGTCCGCAGTTCCAAAGCGAGGTCGGAAGCTTCCCCTCCGGCCGCCGCCGCCGGCAACAGAATTGCGGCCAGCGCTAGAAGAGCGCCCCTCACACCTTCAGGATAGCGCGGCTGGGCAGGCCCCTCCATGGTCCCGGAGAGCGGTTTCCACCCCCGTGCCGGCCGGGCTGCAGCCAAGACCGGCGCGCCTCGTCTTTGGGAAGACGACGACTCGCTGCTCGAAGCCGGTGGTACGCTGGTGGCCATGTGGGATCGAAAGACTTGCCTGGTGCGGGCGTCCTTGCCGGCGGCGATTCTGGTGGCATGGGCGCTGGCCACGGCCGCAAAGGGTCCGGTGGAAGAGGGATACCGCTGGTACAAGGGTAACCTTCACACCCACACGACGCACAGTGACGGTGACAGCTCGCCGGACGCCGTCGCCCGGTGGTACAAAGAGCACGGCTATCAGTTCTTGTTCCTCAGCGACCACAATTACTTCACCGACCCCGGGGGGCTGAACCAGGTCTTCGGCGCCAAAGAGCGGTTCCTGCTCATCGGCGCCGAGGAGGTGACGGCGCATTCCCAGAAGAAGCCGGTCCATGTAAACGCCTACGGGATCTCGCAGTTGGTGCCGCCCCAGTTCGGGCCATCGGTCAGGGAGACGATCCAGCGGAACGTGGACGCGGTGCGGGCGGCGGGCGGCATCCCCTCGCTCAACCACCCGAACTTCGGCTGGGCGGTCACGCCGGAGGACGTGGCGGCGGTTCGCAACCTGCGGCTGATCGAGGTCTACAACGGCCATCCCACGGTGCACAACGAAGGGGGCGGCGGCAAGCCCAGCGCGGAGAGCATTTGGGACGCCGCGCTGACGGCTGGCCGCGAGCTCTTCGCCGTGGCCGTTGACGACGCCCATTACTTCAAGAGATTCGGCCCGGGCTACTCGAACCCCGGCCGCGGGTGGGTGGTGGTGAAAGCGCGCGAGTTGACCGCCCGCGCGATCCTCGAAGGGCTGAAGAGGGGCGAGTTCTACGCCTCGACCGGGGTGGAACTGGCGGCCGTGGAGCGGACGGAGAACCGCCTGCGGGTGAAGATCCAGCGCGACAGGAACTTCGCCTACACCACGCGGTACTTCGGGGCCGGCGGGAAGCTGCTGGCCGAGAGCTACGAGCTGGAATCCGGGTACACACTGAAGCCCGGCGACCGTTATGTTCGCGCGACGATCACCGATTCGATGGGCCGGCGGGCCTGGACCCAACCGGTTTTCCGGCGCTAGCCGCCGGGGAGTGGTCGGCAAACGGCGGGTCCGATCGAGCGTCCTGATCGAGGGCGGCACAAGCAACCATGTTCTCGCTCGCTGTGATTCGAGAAGCGATGCGGCGCCATGAAGCGCGGCTCCTGGCCGATAAGCCGAAGCCGGGTAACTCGGCGGCGGTGGCCCTGGTGCTCGCCGGACCGCCGGATGCCCTGCATTTGTGTTTCATCCGGCGCGCCCAGCGAGAAGGCGACCACTGGTCCGGCCAAATGGCGTTTCCAGGCGGACGCGCGGAACCCGGCGACGCGACTCCCCGGGACGTGGCGGAACGGGAAACCCGGGAAGAGGTGGGCCTCGACCTCCGCGAAGCGGAGTTCCTCGGGGCGCTGTCGGAGATCTGGATCCGCCACAGCGGGCGCGTGACGCGGGACGTGCTCTCGCCGTTCGTCTATTACGCCGGCGGGGAGCTGCCGGAGTTCCGGCTGAGCGAAGAGGTCGCTGAGGCTTATTGGGTGCCGCTCGAGCACCTGTGGGATCCGCGCAATTGGACGACGATCGGTTACGAGCGCCTGGGCCGGCCCGTGGAGCTGCCGGGCATCCGGTACGGGCAGGGGATCATCTGGGGCCTTACGTATATGATGCTGCGCGCGCTGGGCGAGATCCTCGAGGCGCCGCTGCCCGGCGAGTAATGCCGGGAGGTCAATTCCGGCGGTCCGGCTGCAGGTCGTCGATGAAACGGCGCCCGCTGGCCGAGCCGTGGCAGATGGCGCAGGATTCGGCTCCCCCGGCGCCAAGCTCGGAAACCAGCGAGTAATGCAGTCCCTTGTCGGTCCACGAGATCACGCGCAAGCCGTTCTCGTCAATGAAGTGGAAGATCAGGCGGCCGGAACGGTAAAGCTCGCCGCCGGAAGGAGCGGCCTCCGGGTTCGAACTCATCAGCAACGAGATGGGTTGGCCGTCCATCTCGTAGGCCAGGTAGGCAGCGACTCCGCCGCCGTACGCCAGGCGCCGGGCGCCGACGAGCCGGTAGGGCTTGTGCTGGCCGGGTCCGACAGGGTAGTCCGGCAGATCCACGTGAAACGGAAGGTAAGACCGCAGCCAGCCGGAAACGACTTCGGGATCCCTTGAGGTGACCTCCAAAGGCAGCCGGCCGGCTTCGTAATCCAAGTGGTACTGCGCCGCCACCGCGGCGAAGCTCCGGATGGTGGACCGCTGGATCCGCCAGAGAAGCAGCCCGCCTGCAGCCGCCAGGACGAGGGCGGCTGCGGCTGCCCGGAACCAGGCGAGCCGGCGCCGGCGGAGGCCGTGGCGCTCGATCAGCGCTGCCGCCTTGCGCAGCGAGCCGGCGGGGATCTCGTAGAGCGGCCGGGCCCCCCGCACGGTATCCACCACCGTGCGCGTGTTGTGGTACTCAATCCGGCAGCGCTCGCACTCCATCAGGTGGTTCTCGAACTCCAGAATCTCCTCCGGCGAGAGCTCGCCGTCGATGTAGAGGTGGATCATCAAGCGGGCCTGGTCGCAACCGATCACCGTTTCACCTCCTTACCTGCCGGGGCGAAACGGGTTAGCGCCTGGCGAAGCAGCGTTCGGGCGCGGGCCAGACGGCTCATTACCGTTCCGACCGGGCATTGCAGCACGCGGGCGATCTCAGCGTAGGAAAGGCCCTCGATCTCCCGCAGAACGACGACCTCGCGGTAGACCACAGGGAGTGAGTCGATGGCGCAAGCAATCTCCGAGCGGAGCAGTTTGCGCGCCAAGAGAGTTTCAGGCGTTTCCTGGCGGTCTCGAAGTCCGGGAATCGCTTCGATCGTATCCGCCGCTACCTCGCGGTTTCGGCGTCGAAGCTCGTTCTGCCAGATGTGGCGCATGATGGTGAAGGCCCAGGGGCGAACCTCCGCCACCGTCGGCGACCGAGGCCGGCGGACGGCGCCGAGGGCCCGTTTGATCGTCTCCTGGACGAGGTCGTCGGCGCGGGCCGGATCCCGGCAGAGAGTGCGGGCGTAACGGTACAGAGAACCGTGGCACGCCAGCAGCGATTGTCCGAATGGGCTCAGTCCCCCACCCCTCCATTCGTATCAACAACAGCGTCCGGGAAATATTCCCGGAATAAAGCCCCGGCTGCGGTGTTGTCTACATGAGCGGCGCACGGGGTCCACCCGCAGGCGCCGCCACACCGAGGAGGATTATTAGATGTTTCGCTCAGTCCGAAAGTCTCGAAACGCAGCCCTGGCAGCGCTGCTGGGCTTGACCGCCGGGGCGCTGCTGATCTACGCGCAAGCGCGGCGGCCTTCAAGCTACCTCCGGGTGGCGATCGAGGAAGACTTCAGCTCCATCTTGAACCGGATGCGGGCGGCCAAGCCGGAAGTAATGAAGCGGCAGATGGCGCTGCTCGAGGAGCGCTACGACCTGTCGAACCGGCCCGCGCAAGGCGTCACGATGTCGCGTGGCAAACCGATTCAGGCCGGCGTCCGGGTGAAGCTGCCCTCTGGAGTCACCTGGGAGCAGCTTGCCTCCATGGCGCCGCAGCGGATCAAGGAGAAGGATCTGTGGCCCGCGGGTTTCTACCCGCTGCCGCACCCGAACCACGCCGAGGGCGGCATGGTCTTTCCGCAGTTCCACATCGACGAGGTAAGACGGCAGACGGGCCGGGACCTGACCCGTTTCGATCTGGACTACGATCTGCCGGACCACTTCCTGCCGGAGTTCCCGCCGCCCATCTACTTGACGACGCGGTCAGACCTGGGCGACGTCTCCCAAGGCGAGCTGGTGACCATCAAGAACTATTACCGCCTCTTCAATGGAATCCTGAACCCGAAGCAGTTGGAAGGCCTGCGGCTGCTGGTGACTCCGTTCCCCCAACAGCAGTTCAACATGACCGAAGACCGGCGTTCGGAAGAACCGCACCGCGGCGTCACCTGCTTCGACTGTCACGTGAACGGGCACACCAACGGGGCGACCCACCTGGTCGGCGACATGCGGCCGCAGGAGTACCGGCACCGGATCGACACGCCGTCGCTGCGGGGGGTCAACATCCAGCGCTTGTTCGGTTCCCAGCGTGCCCTGAAAACGGTGGAAGACTTCACCCAGTTCGAGCAGCGCGCCGCCTATTTCGACGGCGACCCGGTGATCGCCACCAAGAAGGGCGTCAACATCCTGGAGCGGGCGAGCCAGGTGCACTTCATGGCTGAATTTCAAGAGCTCCTCGACTTCCCGCCGGCGCCCAAGCTGGGTATCGACGGCAAGCTCGACCCGGCCAAGGCCACCCGGGAGGAGCTCCAGGGCCAGGAGATCTTCTTCGGCAAGGCCAAATGCGGGATGTGCCATCCGGCCCCGTACTACACCGACAACCTGATGCACAACCTGCGTACCGAGCGCTTCTACAGGCCGAAGATGATCAACGGCCGCATGGCCGCGGGCGACGGTCCGATCAAGACCTTCCCGCTGCGGGGGATGAAGGACTCGCCGCCGTACCTGCACGACGGCCGGCTGCTGACCATCGAGGACACGGTGGAGTTCTTCAATCTGGTCACTGGTGTGAAGCTGACGGCCGGCGAGAAGAAGGCCCTGGTTGCCTTTTTGCGGGCGCTGTAGCTGCAGCCCGCCGCCGAGGGGGCGCTGGGAGCGGGAATTCCCGGCGCTTCCGCCCTGCGATACAATAATGGCTGGCGGGCCGTGGCGCAGCCTGGTTAGCGCGCTTGCTTGGGGTGCAAGAGGTCGCCGGTTCAAATCCGGCCGGCCCGACCAGCCTTCCTTTCACCGCCAAGACCGGAATCACCCACCGACAGCGTTATCCTCTGCTCTCGTCCCGCCGCGGGCGGGCATCCGGGCCGCTGACTCCCTGCCGCTCCCGGGCCGGCCTGCCTCGGTCGAAACCAGAAACCCAGAAGTCACTGAACCGGTTGGGCATCGGCTGCATGGCGGCGTCGCCGTTCAGGCCACAACAGGCGCGTTCCGGGCCGGGAACTCCCCGTTTCACCGCAAAGTGGATGCAAAATCCGGATCCTTTTGTATGATTGGTTATGGCACGCCGCTGCTGGGCACGGTAGCCAAGACAGCCAGAAGACGAGCGAGACGCGGAGATGGGCATCAACATCGGGCTCGACATCGGGGCGGTGAGTCTCAAGCTGGCTGCGGTCGGGGGGCCGGGGGACTGGGATCTGCTCGAGAAGCTCTGCAGCGCGCAGCCGGCGTTCCATCTGCGGGAGTGGGGAGACGGCGGCGAGAAGCTGCCGCTGGCGCTGTCGGACTACCGCCGCATCGCCGGCTCGCCCATCCAGGCCACCTACGACTTGCTGGTCGAGTTCTACGAGAGGGTCCCTGAGGAGCGGGTCGAGGGCATCCGCGTCACCGGCTCCGGGAGCCGGACCATCGCCCGCCTGCTGGGCATCTATTTCGAGAACGAGTTCAAGGCGATCGCCCAGATGATCGCCGCGTTCCATCCCGAGGTCCGGACGGTCTTCGAGATCGGCGGCGAGAGCTCCAAGTGCATTCTGCTGGAACCGGACCCGGCCACCGGGCGGCTGACGATCGCCGACTACGACCGCTCGGGCGAGTGCGCCGCCGGTACCGGCTCGTTCCTCGACCAGCAAGCGCTGCGCCTCGGCTACTCGGTGGAGGAGATCGGCGCGGTGGCGCTGGGGGCGAAGACGGCGGCGCGTATCGCCGGGCGCTGCTCAGTCTTTGCCAAGAGCGATATGATCCACGCCCAGCAGAAGGGCTACACGCCGGCCGAGATCCTGCGCGGGCTGTGCGATGCGGTGGCGCGGAACTTCAAATCGAGCATCGTGAAGGGCCGGACAGTGAAACCGCCGGTGGCTTTCGTCGGGGCCGTCTCCCAGAACCAGGCGGTAGTGCGCGCCGTGCGGGAGGCCTTCGGGCTGCAGCCCGCCGACCTGTTCGTCCCCGAGGCCTACGCCTGGTGCGGGGCGATCGGCGCGGCGATGCTCGAGGCGCGGGAGACCAAGAAGCGCAGCTTCAAGGACATCCACCAGCTCCGCCAGCATGAGTCAGTGAAGCGCCAGCAGGTGGCGAGCACCCCACTCTCAATGGACAACGTCGTCCTGCTGCGCGAGCACACCAGGCCCTATGAGCCGCCGCCGGGCGACGGGCCGATCCCCGCGTACTTAGGAATCGACATCGGCTCGGTCTCGACCAACCTGGTGGCGATGGACGAGCAGTGCCGAGTGATCCACTCGATCTACCTGCGCACGGCGGGGCGGCCGATCGAGGCCGTGCAGACGGGGCTCACGGAGCTGAAGGAAAAGTGGGGCCGGCGGCTCGAGATCCGGGGCGTGGGTACCACCGGGTCGGGCCGCGAGCTGATCGCCGAGTTCGTCGGAGCCGATGCCGTCCACGACGAGATCACCGCCCACAAGACCGGCGCCGTGCACGTGAGCAACACCCTGGGCGACCGGATGGTGGACACCATCTTCGAGATCGGCGGGCAGGATTCGAAGTTCATCTCCATCGAGAACGGCGTGGTGGTGGACTTCGCGATGAACGAGGCCTGCGCCGCCGGTACCGGAAGCTTCCTCGAGGAGCAGGCCGAGAAGCTGGGAATCTCGATCAAGGGCGAGTTCGCGCGGCTGGCGCTGGCGGCGCGCTCGCCGTCGAGGCTCGGCGAGCGCTGCACGGTCTTCATGGAACGGGACCTGACCGGCCTCCTGCACAAGGGCGAGACGATCCCGGATCTGGTGGCCGGGCTGGCCTACTCGATCGCCTTGAACTACCTGAACCGGGTGGTGCGCGGGCGCCGGATCGGCGAGGTGATCTACTTCCAGGGCGGCACGGCCTACAACGACGCCGTGGCTGCGGCCTTCGCCAAGCTGACCGGTAAGACGATCACCGTGCCGCCGCACAACGGGGTGATGGGAGCGATCGGGATGGCGCTGATCGCGCGGCAATGGCGCCACGCCACCGGGGGCGCGACGCGCTTTCGCGGCTACGACCTGCACAAGCTGGAACTCAAGACCCGGGACTTCGTCTGCAAGGCCTGCTCGAACCACTGCGACATCAAGGAGTTCATCATCGAGGGCCAGAAGAGCTTCTGGGGCGACAAGTGTTCGGACCGTTACCGCAAGGCGTCGAAGACGGGCCGGCAACCGGTAATCGAGGACCTGATCGCCTACCGGGACAAGGTGATCGAGGAGATCACCGGCGAGCCGCTGCACCCGCGGAAGGTGAAGCTGGAGCCGGGCGTACTCAACGTCGGGCTGCCCCGGACGATGGCTACCTACGACCGGCTGCCCTTCTGGCGGCGGTACTTCGCCGGGATCGGCGTAAACCTGGTCCTTTCCCCACAGACCGATGCCCGGATCGCCGCCCGGGGCGTGGAGCTGGCCCTGGCGCAGCCCTGCTACCCGGTGCAGGTGGCGCACGGGCATCTGGAGTGGCTGATCGATCTGGGGGTGGACTACCTGTTCGTCCCCAACATGCTCGACACCGAGACCCACGAGGAGTCCGACTGCATCTCCCACTACTGTCCGTGGAACCAGACGCTGCCTTACGTGCTGCAGTCGGCGCCGGGCATCGCCGAGCACCGGCGGAAGTTTCTGGCGCCCAGTTTGCACTTCCAGCTCGGCCGCGAGCAAATCAAACGGGAGATGGCCAAGGTGGCGGCGCGGCTCGGCGTGAAGCGGGCGGTGAGCGACCGGGCGGTGGATGCGGCCTACGCGGCGCAGCGGGAGTTCCAGGAGCGGCTGCTCGAAGCGGGGCGCCGGGCGCTGGCGGTCCTGGAAGAAACCGGTGAGCCGGGCCTCATCCTGCTGGGGCGGACCTACAACATCTATGACCGCGGCATCAACTGCGACATCCCGCGGAAGCTGCGGCGCCAGTACGGGGCCAACGTCATCCCGCTGGACTTCCTGGTAAGCGGCGCCGAGCTGGTGGAAGACCTCCACCCGAACATGTACTGGACCTCCGGGCGAAAGATTCTCGAGGCGGCCCGGCTGGCGGCGGCGCGCCCGCATCTGCACCTGATCTACATCACCAACTTCAAGTGCGGGCCGGACTCATACATCAAGTACTTCGCGCGCAAGACCGCGGGCGCTCCGCTGCTGGTGCTGCAGTTCGACGGCCACGGCAACGACGCCGGCTACATGACGCGCTGCGAGGCCTACCTCGACAGCAAGGGGATCCTGAGATGCTACGACTCCGGAACGGAACTCGTCCAGCCGAAGACGCTGGCGGCCGGAACCCGCTAGCCGGCAAGAAGGTGCTGATTCCGCCCATGGCGGCGGGCAGCGCCGAGCTGTTCGCCGCCGGCTTCCGCGCCCTGGGGGTGGACGCCGCGCCGACGCCGCCCTCGGATGCCCGAACACGGGAGTTGGGCGAGCAGTACACCTGCGGCGACGAGTGCTATCCGGCGAAGGTGACGATCGGCGACTTCATGAAGTATCTGGAGTCGGCCGAGGCCGACCCCGAGCGCACGGTCTTCTTCATGCCCACCTCGGACGGGCCCTGCCGGTTCGGCCAGTACTCGCCGTACCTGCGCCAGATCCTGGACGAGAACGGCTTCCGGGCGGTGCAGATCCTATCGCCCACCTCCGGGAACGGCTACGAGGGCCTGGGCGAGCTGGCCCGGCCGTTCTTCCGGACCCAGTGGCGGGCGCTGGTGGCGGCCGACATCCTCCAGAAGATCCAGCTCATCTACCGGCCCTACGAACTCGAAGGGGGCGCCACGGATCGGGCCTATGAAGCGTCGCTCCAGGATCTGAGCGAGACGATCGCCTCCAGCCCGCTGGATCCGCCGAAGCAGCTCGAAGCCATGCGGGCGGCCATGGAGCGGGCGCGGGACCGTTTCCGGGCGGTGCCGGCGCACCGGGACCGCTCCAAGCCCCTGATCGGCGTGGTGGGCGAGATCTTCTGCCGGCTGAATACCTTTTCCAACGACGACCTGATCCGGCGGCTCGAGGAGTACGGCGCCGAGTGCTGGGTCTCGAACATCACCGAGTGGGTCTGGTATACCAACTCCGAGCAGTTCCGGAAGCTGCGGCTCATGGGCAAGCAGTATTCGATGGATGCCTTCAAAGCCTGGATCAAGAACCGGATCCAGCACCGGGACGAGGAGACGTTGATGGAGCCGTTTCGGGAGCACTTCATCGGTTATGAAGAGCCGCCGATGAAGGAGGTCCTGAAGGCCGCCGAGCCGTACCTGCCGCCGGAAGGGGTGCTCGGCGAGATGGTGCTGAACGCCGGCAAGACCGTCTGCCTCGCAGCGATGGGCGTGGATGGGATCGTGGACATCAGCCCGTTCACCTGCATGAACGGGATCGTGAGCGAAGCCGTCTATCCGCGGCTGAGCCGCGACCTGGACGGGCTGCCGATCCGGACGTTCTACTTCGACGGGACTGAAAGCGACCTGGACCGCGACCTCGGCGTCTATATCGAGCTGGCCCGCGCCTACCAGGCCCGCAAGAAGACCCGGCGGCGGTACCCGCCGTATCCGCCGGGCTGAGTCTGGGCGCCACACGGGCCGGTCATTGTTATTAGGAAGCGGTTTCGGCCGCCGACCCGGCTCTCCAATGCGCGCCTGCTCGGCCCGTCTTCGAAGCGGCAGCAGATCCGAGCCGGTTGTGAGGGCCCGCTTAAGAGGCGATGAACTCGCGCAGTTCGGCGCAGAGCCGCTCGAGCGCCTCCTCGAGTTCCCCCAGGGCCTCGGCGCTGCCGGTCAAGTCGCGTCCGCGGCCCATGTATTCGAGGCGCAGCGCAGCCTTGTGGGCCGCCTTCTCGCCGAAGTTGCTCACCGCCCCCTTGAGCGAATGCGCCGCGTGCTGCACCGCCTTCGGGTCGCCGGCTGCGACCGCCGCGCGCACCGCTTCGAGCGACGCCGGGCACTCTTCCAGAAACAGCCCGGCGATCTCCTTGAGCAGCTCCCGGTCTCCATCGACGCGGGCCAGCGCAGCCTGTAAGTCCAACTCAGACACGAGTTCCGGCCTCACGGTCCACTCCCTGAGGGACGCGATCCGCCGTCGCGGCCCATCAGGCGGCCCCGTGCGCAGGTCACCGTCCCCTTACTTGGATCGGCACGCCGCCAAGAAATCTTGAGGGCCCCACCGCGCCGCCGCTTCAAGTGTAGAGGAATTCGGCGGTGACCGTACAGTCGCACAGCGGGACCAGCCGCACCCAATGGGCGCTAAAGCCCGGCGGGAAGACGTGGTAGGCGTAGCCGCCCACACGAATCCGCGTGTACTCGTCCCACTCGCCGTTGCCCAGGAAATCGACCTGGATCGAGAACTCCGCCGGGCTGAGGGTGTGGACCTTCAGGTGAAGGACTTTCTTGTCGAAGCCGGTCATCAGGAACGGGTCCGAAGCCTGGTCCTTGACGGCGGCCGTCCGGCGCCACGGCCCGCCCCAGCCCTGCGGCTTGCCCCAGCTCCACAGGTCGTCGGTCTTGCCGAACCAGATGCCGGACTGGGGCTGGCCGGCCACGATGTTGTTGTCCCCGTTGGGCGACGTCGTGTTGCCACCGAGGGCGAGCAGGCCGCGGAAGGAGCAGTAGTCCGGAATGATCCGCAGGTGGTTGCAGATGGGCTTCACCCCGCGAACGACGTTCTCGAAGACCATCGGTTGCAGCTCGTAGAACTGGCCAACGATGTCCATCAGGAAGTGCTCGGTCTCGACCTCGCGGATGCGCATCCACTCGGTCTGCCAGGCGTGATCGAAAGCGTGGCTGCCCTTGGGGAGCCGGTAGCGCTGCCAGCGGCCGTCCACCAGGGCCCAGAACAGGACGGAGGACTCGTCCCAGCCGGTGCAGAAGACGACGTTCTGCATGTTCTCGCGGCCGGCGCAGTCCATGTGAGGCTTGCGCATCAGCGTCCGCCACCTCCGGCCGTCCCACTCGAAGAGCCCGCCGGAGGCGTCGCCGTACTTGTAGAAACTATTGTTGGCGACGACGACGCGGCCCTGGCCGGTGAAGCCGCCTTTGAAGTGGGGGCGGCCGGCGATGCGGAGATCGCGGACCAGGTCGGCCAGCAGCCGGGGCTCGAGCGTCTCGACGTCGAGTTCGAACAGCAGCCCCTCCATGGTGAGCATGTAGACGCGGTTGGCCGGGTCCGTCAGGTGGCGCATGGTCGCGGTGAGCCGGTGGTTCTTGAAGGCCGCGATGTAGCGGAAGTTGCCGCGCATGTCGATGGCGTAGGGGCCGATGAAGGCGGTGTTCGACTCCCGGTGGACCATGCGATTGGCGTAGGTGCCGTTGTGGACGTGGACCCGCTCGCCTTCGAGGCGCTCGTCGATGCGGTAGAGTCCGAGCCCCGTTCCGGTGGCCTCCATGTGGGAGTTATAGGTGACCGCCCAGAGCGCATCGGCCCAGGGCAGCAGCGCCCCGACGCCGCATTCCGAGCGAGCCGGGCCGGTGTCGGCTTTCAGGCCGACGTTGGGCAGCCCGGGCGTGCGGGTCTGGCCCCGGAGCGCGCTCGGGGCGGGGCCGGCCGCTGCGGCCAGGCCGGCGCAGGATCGGAACCACTCTCGACGCGTTCTTTTCATGCCAACCACTCCTCGAAAACTCCAGCGGACGGCGGGCTCGCAGCCGCCCGCTTGGAAGAGTCAGCCGCTATTGTTCCACCGCACCGCGGCGGGCGCAACGAAAGGGGCGGCGCAAGATTCGTGCCCCCTTCGATACGGCCTTGCGACGGTCAGGCGCCGCGCTGCCAGCCGGCCCATGGCTTTCCTTGACTGTAATCAAAGGGCGGTGGTAGCATCCCGTTGGACGAGGTGCCGAGGCTCCTCTATGGGAGGACATCGCCGAGAGCCCGCAGGGGTTGGGACTGCACGCTTCGGCCCATTCGAAGTCAACCTGGAAGCCGAAGTGCTCCACAAGAATGGGGTGAGGGTGCGGCTTCCCCATCAGTCTTTTCAGATCCTGGCGCGGCTGCTGGAGCGGCCGGGAGAAACCGTCACACGCAGAGACCTGCGGGAGGAACTTTGGCCCGACGAGTCCTACGGTGACTTCGACCGGTGCCTGAACACGGCAGTCAACAGGCTCCGCCACGCCCTTGGGGACTCGGCCGAGAAGCCGCGCTACATCCTGACAGTCCCTCGGGAGGGATACCGGTTCTTGGCCGCGGTCGAGTGGGATCAGGGGTCCCCTGCGGCAGAGTCCGTCGGGGGAACCGGCACGGAGCGGGCTTCCGGGCGGTGGCGGTTCTTGGCTGTCACCGCTTTGGCGGTGATCGCCGGCGTTCTCGTGGGAGCCTGGGTATGGCGCCATTGGACGGCCGCCCCGCAAGGCAGCCTCGGCGCTCACCCGTTGATTGCCAAGCCCGGCGCCAAAACGACTCCCTCGTTTTCTCCGGACGGCAGGAAGATCGTGTTTTCGTGGCGGCGTCCGGGCACCGACAACTATGACGTTTATTCCATCGACATTCGCAGCCAGGATCTGAAATGCCTGACGACGAGCCCGGGGCAGGATCTCGCGCCCGTCTATTCTCCCGACGGGCGCCGGATCGCCTTCTACCGCAACACCGGCGTCAGCTCCGCGGTCTACATGATTCCGTCCCCCGGGGAGCCTCCGATCCGGTTGCTGGGACTCAGTGTGGGCCCGCCCGGTCCCGGCTCGCCCTCCGCGGGAGGCGTGTGGACGCCAGGCCGGCTCGCGTGGGATCCCTCCGGGGAATTCATCGCCGCGGTGGACAAGGAGTCCCCCGACCACCCCTTCGCCATATTCCTGGTGGAAGCCGCGCAGCGGGGGCTGCCCGAGCCGCTAACGAAACCGCCGCCGGACTTCGTCGGCGATGGAGATCCGGCCATCTCGCCCGACGGCCGCTACTTGGCGTTCGTCCGGCGGAAGACCGAACAGGTGGGCGACATCTACGTCGCCGGCCTCGGCGGCGGATCCCTAAGGCGGCTCACCAAGGACGGCCGCAACCTCTCCGGGCTCACCTGGAGCGCCGACGGGCGCCACATCATCTATTCGGCCGAGCGGGCGGGGCACCGGCGGCTGTTCCGGGTATCCTTGGCCGGCGGCCCGCCCCAATTGCTGCTGCTTGCGGGTAGAGAGGCGACGTTGCCGGCGGTGGCCCCGCGCGGAGACCGGCTCGCCTACGTGAGGCCCGCGTGGGGGACGAGCATTTGCCGGGTGCGGCTCCGTGGGGCGCCGGGAAGACGAAGCGCGGCGGAGACGCTCCCGCTGGAGACCGGCGCCAGCACCATGAATCCTCAGGTCTCCCCCGACGGGTCCGTTCTCTTGTTCTCCGCCGGAGACTTGGAGAAGAAGGAGATCTGGACCTATGATCTGCGCACTTCCCGGACGGTGCGTCTCACCAGCCTGGGCAGCAATTCCGCCAGCCCGCGCTGGTCCCCGGACGGCAAGCGGATCGCCTTCGACTCCCCCTATGGGGGCGGTTTGGACATCTTCGTCGCCAGCGCCGAGGGCGGCGAAGCCGTGCGGCTCACCACGCATCCGGCCGAAGACATCCTGCCTTCCTGGTCGGTGGACGGCAAGTGGATCTATTTCACGTCGGACCGCAGCGGGACCATGCAAGTCTGGAAGATCCCTGCCGAGGGAGGGGAGGCTGTCCAGATCACACGCCGCGGCGCTTTCGTAGCCGTTCCGGCTCCGGACGGGCAGTTCGTCTATTTCGTGCGGCGCACGCCGCCCGGGATCTGGAAGGTTCCGGTGGACGGCGGCGAGGAGACCCTAGCCTTTGGAGGCGTCTCCTGGGGACAGGCCCGGAACTGGGTGCCGGTCCGGGAGGGGATCTACTTCCTCGCCCAGGACCCGGCGGCAGATGCTCCCGGCTCCCTCTCGGTGAACTTCTTCCGCTTTTCGACGCAGCGGGTCGAGCGCCTCGTCACGCTGGAGGCGACCTCGGCAGTGGGGGCCGGCTGCTCGATCTCCCCCGACGGGGAGTGGTTCTACTTCGTCCGGCGCGAGAGCGACCACACGGATATCATGCTCGTGGAGGGCTTCCGCTGCCCTCCCGCCGGCGAATCGCTCATTTCGGTTCTACCGTGACGACGGCCCGCCGGTAGGAATGAAGCGGCGGGGAGCCGTCGTCGATCACTTCGCAGACGACGTGGATCTGGCAGGGTCGTCTTGCGCCGGGGGCCGTGAACCGCGCCTCCGGGCCGCGGGCCTCCAACGAGACTTCCCCCCGGCAAGTGCCGGCCTCGCGGTAGACGAACCAGTGATAGTTGAGCCGGTCGCCGTCGGGGTCGCGGCTGCCGGCGGCGCTCAGCTTCACGGGGTCTCCGGCGCGGGCCGGGATCCGCAGAATTCGTTTGCCGCCGTCGCCGTTCAATACCACCATCGGGTTGTGGTTGGCTGCGGCGTAGCTTTCGGCCACGCACCAGTCCAGGCGGGCGGCGAAATCGTTCTGATAGGCTTCGCGCCACCTCGCGACCGTCCACTTCCGCCGGACGGCGGGGTCGCGGCTGCCCGACCAGTGCTCGTCCTCGGCGTCCACCCAATGCCCGCCGCTTTCCTTCCGGAACCGGCCGCCCCAGCCTCCATACTCGGGATGCTCCGGATCACCAAGCCCGTTGGGCAGGACGAAGAACCAGGAGGGCGTGTCGCCCTCCTTGACGCCTAAAGTGTTGTGCGGGGAGGTGGGATTCTGCCGCACCAATGGGTAGCCGGCTCCCAGCGGCCCGTGGCCCGTGCGAACGTTCTTCTCGACCCACGCCTGCTGGTTCAACGGGATGACCGGATCCCGCACGAGCTGGATCAGGGGAGCGCCGCCCCCGGCCGAGTCGTTCTGATACATGCCGCGGAACAGGGCGGCGAAGCGGTTCATCCCGGGCGGCGCGGTCTCGACGTAGCGCAGTTCCGGAAAGCGCTCCCGGATCCACTCGCCGGTGCCGGGCTGCCCCGGTTGGGCGTCCTGATCGGTGATGGCATAGACCCGCAGCTTCGCCACGAAGCGCGCAACATCCTCCGGATCCCGTCCGGCGCGGACATCGAACAAAGCCTGGGCCAGATCGTGGCACCCTCCCCAGACCGCCACCCACAGGGGTTCCGGACTCTCATCCACTGCCCGGATGATGAGATCCGACCCCGGCGTCGAACGCCCGCGCCCGAGGTGAGCGACGCCGCGCTTGGCGCTGCCGCTGCGCACGACCCGGAGCAGCGATTCCGCCGTGGGGTAGCCGGCGGCGTGCCGGAGCAGCCGGCCCCGCACTGCGGCGTAGTCCCGGATGATCTCCCGGATCAGATCCGGCTGGGTGACCTCGCGGCCGAGTTCCCCGGGCGTCCCGCTGGCGGTGGCGATGAGGCCCTCGATTTCGAATTCATTCGAGTAGAGCATCAGGCGGCGCATCGACTGCATGTCGTCCGGATCGCCGCCGATATCGGTGAGCACCAGGAGCCGGGGCCGCGGGGCGTCCGGTGCGGACGCCCGGTCCGCGGCGGCGGTCGCCGCGGCGCACACCGCCAGCGCCACTCCGATCTGGAGAGTCCGCCGCCAGCCGCACGCCTGTTTCATCTTCTCAACTGTACGATCCCGCGCCCTCGACCGCAGCGCCGGCCGTCACACCCTCCGGGGGCGCTCCAGCGCCCTGCGTACGACGGCCATTGTTTCCGCCTGGCGCCGCCGGACGATCTCCATAGCCGACCGGACGCTGGCCAGCGCTCCGGCGTAGTCACGCTGCACGGCCAATGCGGCCTCCAGGATGGGGCCCGGCGGGACAGCGTCGATGTCGAACAGCCAGTCCCTGAGCCCGAGATCGCGGAGCATCCAGCGTTTTCGGCCGGCTTCGGCGAAGACGGGGTGAAGGGCCGGAGTGCCGGCAGCGATCGCCAGGATCACCGAGTGCATCTCCATGCTCACTACGGCGCGCGCCCTGGCGAACACCGAAAAGGCCTGGTCCGGAAGCCAGAAGCTCTCTTTGAGACGGACGCTCCTCTTCACGTCCTCCGGCAGGGGGGCGAAGATCAGCCGGCGGGCGGGTTCGATTTCGTGGACGACCTCCGGACACAGAAGCACCTTCTCGCCTGTCCGGCGGACGTAGGACGTGACGAGCTGGCGCAACTTTGCGGCATGGTCTTGTTCCCGCCGGTCGTCGAGGAAACCCTGCACCTTGGTGCGAATCGTCAGCGTGATGAACCTGCGCGGCTCCAGCTCGTGCTCAGCGAGAAAGCGGTCCGCGAACTTTTCGTCCCGCAAGTCGAAAGCGAATGTGGAGTCCGGTCCGAACTCGAGGACCGGCGGGCGTGTTCCGAGAGACCGTAGGTATTCCAGGGAATCCGTCTCGCGGCAGAAGACGAACTGCGCGCCGGAGAGTAGTTGGGGGAAGACCAGGTCGCTCGGCGGCGCAAACTTCTCGAACGATTGGCAATAGATGCCATGAGGTTTCCCCGCCAGATGCGCCATGAAGAGAGGCATGGCCAGTGGTATGGTCCGGTTCCAGTCCCGGCTCCAGCGGCCATAGGAGAGGGTGGTGCCCGAGTTATAAAGGAGCAAGTCAGCTTGCGCGAACGCCTGCCGAAACACTTTGGAAGCCGGCCTGGCGGACTTGAACGGTGTGTAAACGGTACGGACGGCCGGAAACCGCGGCGACAGGTATTCGCGATACTCCTCCAGGAACGAATTACAAATGACGGTCACCTCTGTTCCCGGTATGTACTCACGGAAGAGACGGAGTAGCCCTGGCGTGATAGCGATGTCCCCGATGTTCCGGAAACTCCAGGAGAACGCCACGAGAACTCGTCTCGGTGAGCTGGTGCCGCCGGAGGGAGCAAGCGCGGCGCCGAACGCCGCACCTGCCCTGCCCAGCGGAGTCCATCCAGCCGCAAACATCTGTAAGAGGGATCGCCGGCTGGTGGGGCGCAAAAACGGTAGTCGCTCTTTGCTCATGACGTTCTCGACTGCGATCTCATGCCGAGGGAGCTGGGTTGCGCCCGGCGCCGGGGAATCGGCTCACCGTCTCCGCCCGGCTTGCAGCGCCTCGGCGATCAGCTCCATCTGGCGCCGCTCGATCGCCCGCATGCGCGGGATCACGCCGGTCTCGAGCCGGCGTCTTTCGGCTTCGTAGTTCTCGTGGATGTGGTAGAGGGCCTTTTCAATCTCGGCCACCGGATCGGCGTCGATATCGAAGAGGCATTCCGGTAGCCCGAAGTCCCTCAGCATCCACCGCTTCCTGCCGCTCTCGGCGGAGATGGCGACCACCGTGGGGGTAGCTTCGGGAATCGCCAGCAGGAAGGAGTGCTGTTCCATGGTCAGCAACATCCGTGCCCGGCGGAAGACCGCGGCGGCCTGGTCAGAGATCCAGAACTCGTCCAGGTTGACGCAACGGCTCTTGACGTCGGGGGGTAAAGGTTCGTAGATCTGATGCCTCGAGTTGACCTCCTGTCCCCTCGTTTCCGGAGCGATCAGAACTTTCATACCCGTCCGGTGCACCCAATCGGCGATGATCCGCCGGAGTTTCCTGGTGTGCATCTCGCTGCGCTTCTTGCCGATCAGCTCCGTGATCCGCGAGTTTCGAGGCCAGGTGCGGGGAATGACGACGAGAAACTCGTGGGTCTCGAGGCCGTTCTCAGCGAGGAAGCGTTCGGCCCAGGCGTCGTCCCGCCGGCCGAAAGAGAACGTGCTGTCGGGGACGAACATCAGCCCGGGCGGCTCGATGCCGAGGCTGCGAATGTAGTTCAGCGAGTCTCCGTCCCGGCAGGTCACGAACCGGGCGTCCTCGAGCAGCGTCTTGAAGAACCGCACCGCGCCCGGCCCTTCGAAGGCCGTGAACGACTGGCCGTAGAGCCCGTAAGGCACCCCGAGCTTCCGGGCCACCATCAGAGGGAGGCTGAGGCGCACGGTCTCTCCCCAGAAGTCCGTCCCGGCCAGCGTGCTCTTGCCGTAGTTCAGCATCATGCCGCTGGGAAGGATGAGCAGATCGGACCGCTCGACGGCTTCCATGAATTCAGGGCTGCTGCGCCGGAGGGCGGCGACGAGATCGTCGGTGAAAGGGCCAAGGGCGTAGTCGGCGACGCTCTCGTCCAGCGGAGGGAGCCGGCCGCGGAAGTGCTTCCGCGCCTCCGACAAGGCTTCTCGATAGGCTGTTCCGCGGAAGCGGTCCTCGAAAGCGGTGCAGTCGGGAAAGAGGTCGAGAATGAAAGACCGCGCCTCGGCCGATCCGCCGAAAGTGGTGATCTGGTAATCGGGGAAGTGCTCGTTGAGGAGGTTTAGTAATCCGGGGGTAATCGCAATCCCGCCGATGTCGTCGAAGCCCCATACGTAGCCGACGAGGATGTGCCCGGCCGGAGCAGATTCCATCGCCTTGGGATTGCGCCCGCCGCACGCGTACCCCACGGCGAGAAACACAACCAGACAGAGGCACAGAAGGCAGCGCGAGAAAGGAGCGGCGGTCTGCGTGGCCAGGTTTGTGCGCGTTCGGGGGGTACGTCTCATGATTCGCTTACTCCGTTGATGATTCGCGTTGATGGTTCGCTTGCTCCGTTCGGCGACCCGGGTCCGGTCCCGGCATGGGACGAGGCCCCGCCCCACAGGACGGGGCCTCGCCCAGCCGCAGGGGTTGCGTGGGCTAGAAAGAGAGCCGGACGGTGAACTGGAACCAGCGGCTGCCGTAGTCTCGGTTGGTACTCGTGATCCTGCCGTAGCTGCTCGTTCCAATCGTCGTGCCCGGCCAGTTGAACTGCGGATGGTTCAGGAAATTGGTTGATTGCGCCTCGAGGCGCAGCTTCACGCGTTCGGTGAACGAGATGTCTTTGCCGGTGTAGAAGTGGAAGACATTCATCCCGGGCCCCCGGATCACGTAGGCTCCCGAGGTGCCGAACCGCCCGATGCCGGCGGGCGGCGCCACGAAGGCGCTGGTGTCGAACCACTTGGCCAGGCGCTCGGACTTCGGCCGGTCCTGGGACAAGTTGCCGTCGGCGATGCGGTCGGCTCTGCCGCTGAACTTGTTCGTGTTGGAGGGATCCCGGCCGCGGAAAGTCGGATGGAAGTACCGTCCCTGGTCCAGAACCCAAGTTCCCGAAATGTTCCACCCGCCGGCGATCAGGTCGAGCGCCTTCGGCCAGTTGCCGCCGAAGTGTTTGCCGCGGCCGAAGGGCAGTTCGTAGACGAACAGGAAGACGGTGCGCGTATGGGGGATGCGGGGGCCCTGGGAGTATTCGCGAGCGCGATTGAAGGCGTCCTCAGGCGTGTGCCAGTCATCGCCCATGCTCTTGGACCAGGTGAAGTGGCCCTGGAAATAGAAGCCCCGGGCCATCCGGCGCTCCACCTTGGCGACGAGGGCGTGGTAGTTGTGGTTGGCCCCGTTGTCTTTCACGCTGGCCCAGAACAGGTCCGGGAAGGGAACGAACGGGCGCTTGTCCTCGTACGGGATCTCGTTCGCCGGCGGCTGGTTGAGGTCCCGGTTCCAGATCCTCTTGCGCGCCAAAGTGCCGATGTAGGAGCCCGAGACGCCGAAGTCGCCGAGCTGTTTTTCCAGGGTGAAGGTGTACTGAATCGAGTAGGGGGTTCTGACGTAGGGGTTCAGGCCCCCCGCGCCGGTTCCCCCGAGCACGAACGTGGAGGCGGGGAACGGCTTTGGAAAGGCGAAGGCGGGCTGCCCGTCCTTGATCTCGTTGGTGAAACTCTCGTTCAACTCGAACGGGGCACCGCCCCCGTGGCCGATGTAGGGATGCAGCGCGACATAGTAGATGCCGGCGCCGCCGCGGATGACGAAGTCTTCGGCGAATCCCGGCCGCCAGGCGAAGCCGAAACGGGGCGCAAAGTTGTTCTTGTCCGGATGCACCAGCCCCCGCCCGACGCCGGCTTTGTCTGCGGTGATGATGTTCACGGCTTTCGGGAACCCGGGGTGCACCCGGCTGAGAGCTTGGCTGCTCGGCACCACGAGAGCGTTCAGGGCCGGATCGAAGTTGGCGATGAGGTCCTGCTCCACGGTGCGGGGGGTCATCCACTGGTAGCGCAAGCCGAAGTTCAGGGTCAACCGCGGATTTACTTTGAAGTCGTCGGTGACGAAGAAGCCGAAATTATCCTGGTGGGGGTAGACCAGGCCGACCGAGGTCCGGCGCCGGCTCTTGTTCATGATGCCGAACAGGAAGTCGGCGTAGGAGAAACCGGAGAAGCGGCCGTTGAAGTCGTAACGTCCATAGACTTCGCTGGCCGGCGTTTGGTAGAGGCGGCCGTTGATGTTGTCCCAGTCCATGCCGAACTTGAAGTTGTGCCTGCCTTTCGTCCAGCTCAGCGTCTCCTGGAGGTAATAGTTGCTCCACGTGTACGCCCCGTGGCGGATCTGGCTGATCGAGTTGAACCCTTTGATGTCCATTTGCGGTAGAGCATAAACGGGGTTCAAGCCCTCGAGGATCAGACCCGACTCCCGGACCACGTCGGGACCCCACTGCTCGCCGTGCAACTGGCTGTCGTCACGGGAGTAGCCGGCGCGGATCACATTGACCAGCGTCGGGGAGAAGACGTGCGTGTCGGAGAAGACCACCTGGATCGCATAGCGCCACTGGTCGCGCTGGCCGACGAGCGGGTTGTTGCCGCCGGTGGGGCTGAGCGTCCGCCCTTTCGACTTGAGGAACCGGCCGAAGAGCGAGTTCTTCTGGCTCACGCGGTGGTCCACTCGGACCGAATAGTAGTCGCCGCGCGTGGTCGGGGTGAGAATGTCGTTGTAGCGGTCTCCCGGACTGTTGGGCAGAGGGTAGTATTTCTCCTGGAAATACTTGGAAACGGAGCTGATGCGGCTGGATGGAATCACGTTGCCGGGCAGCGGCTGGCCGGTGAGGGGGTCGACGAGCTGTTTGGAGAGGGAGGAGAAATCGCCCCTGCGGTAGGCTTCGTTCGGAACGACGAAGTTGGCTTGTCTGGGATACTGCGAGCCGCGCAAACCCTGCCACGAAAAGTGGAAGAAGCTCTTGTTGCGGCCGTCATAGAGCTTGCCGAGATAAATGGGTCCGCCGATCTTGGCGTTGGGGCGGAAGATCGGCGGCCCGTGGGGCCGGTTCTTGGAAAAGAACGGCCGGGCATTGAGCCCGAGCGCGTTGTAGTGCAGCCATGCCTCGCCGTGGAGTTCGTTGGTGCCGTTCTCAGAGACGATGGCGACATTGGTGCTCGTGGCGCCGGAGGCGTTGACGCCGGCCACTTCCACTTTGTATTCCCGGTAGGCTTCCATATAAGCGAAGGCGCTGACCGCCGTGTTCCCGCCGTTCCAGCCGTCTCGCATTTGGAGGCCGTCGATGGAGTAGGTGCTGTTCTCGTAGTCCACGTTGCCGCCTTTGTAGGTCTTCACGTTGGTGGGGCTGAGCACCAGCATCCGCCAGATGGAGCGGTAGTTCGGGTTGATCGGGACGACCTTGAAGATCTCGGCCGGCTTGGTGTCGGCGAGGGTGGCGCGCTCGGTTTCGATTACCTGGGCCCCGGCCGTAACAGTGATGCTTTCGGTGACGTCGCCGGGCTCCATGATCACGTCCACACGCCGGTCCGCCCGGGCGTCTAGCTGGATGTCGGAAACCACGAACTGCTTGAATCCGGGCAGCTCGGCGGTGATGGTGTAGACGCCCGGCAGCAGGGTTTGGAGGGCGTAGTTGCCGACCTCGTTCGTCACCGTCTCGTACTCCTGGCCGGTGTTGATCTCCCTGGCTTTGACGACCAGCCCGACCAGCACCGCGCCCGAATTGTCGGTCGCCGTGCCGCGGATGGTGCTGTAGTAGGTCTGGGCCGCCAAGACCGCCGGAAGAAGGAAAAGAAGCAGAGCGACGCCGAGTGCCGTAAGCGCCGTGCTTGCCGGGCGCCGCGTGTGACTGTCGTGTTTGCTATCACATCCCATCAGTCTTTTCACTCCCATCGTGTCGCGGGGGCCGTTCTCGACCGCCGGTGCATCCGGCTTCCCGCGAGCTGTCGTTAGTCGTAGAGCCCGCGCCGCGCATGGCGGCCGCCGGGCTCGAACCGCCGGAACCGGGCCCGCGCTCGTGGCAAGTCTCAGCCCGATCCGCGGTCCAATGCTAGGGAGGGGGCCGGTCAGAGGCAAGTCACATCAACTCACTTGCTGTTGCACGGCGTATCACCAGCGAACTGCTTGATATCACTGGAGTTCGCAGTCCCGCCTCACACCGGTGACGCGCCGTGTTAGGCGGAAAAGGCGCGCTACGGGCAGCCCCGGGCGGCGGGCAGGAGCCCACGGCCTCCCGGCCGGCGGCGGGGCGGCGGGACCCTCGGCCGGGCTGTAAAAGTGGCCCACGCGGCGATGGCGTGCCCGGCGGTGGTGTGACGCGTGGCGGGAATTCGTGGCGAAAGAAGAAAACGGCGAAGTCCCGCCGATTCCGCTGGTTAGAGGCAGGTGTGACGCGTCGCGGCGGTCCGGCGCTACCGGCGCCCGGCAATCTGTCAACGGGAAGAAACGGCGAATACGGGCAGGGATTCGCCGGTTCCGAGGCTGGAGGTTCGAGTAGAGGCACAGTTCAAGCGTCATGGCTCTGCGGTTGTCAAACATCGGCGGCGGATCGCGTGGCGGTCCGCCTGATCGAGTTCTAGCACGCGGTCAGGAAAGGCTCGCCCGCCGAGTGGGTCTAAGTGGCAGGAGCGGCAAGGGATTGTGGGACCGGGAAGCGTGTGAACGCGATTCCGGCGCTAGGCGGGCCAGCGGCACTGAAAGAGGGGCGCGGGCCGCGGACGAGGGCTGGGGGCAGGGGCTTGCTGGTCAAGGGCAGGCAGCAGTCCACTCGTGCGAGCCGCCGGCGAGCGTCCGGTGGCGGTAGCTGGAAGAGAGACAAAGCGCCCGGAACGGCTCCCGGCCGCCGTGGCGTTTTGGGGCGCCGGGTGGAAGTTGCAGATGGCGGCCTGGTCCCCGTCCCAAAGAAACCCGGTGAGAATCGCTCGTTGGGGATGACTCTACTCGTATAATGGCGGTGATTTCGAGTACCACGAACATGAACGTCCGAACGACCAGCGGAGAGAGGACGGAGTCGGCCACATCACGGAGTCTCGAACTACGCCGCAAGCTGAGGGAGATCAGCGACCGTATTGCAGCGAGCGGCAAGAAGGGCTTGACGCTCGAGCAAGTGCGGCGCGAGGTTGCCGAGCGGCGCGGCTGACAGATCTTCGGACCCGGTGCGTACTTTCCTCGATTCAGGCGTGCTGATCGCCGCGGCAGTGGGGAGAGACAGGCTGCGGCGCCGGGCCCTTCGGGTGATCGAGAATCCCGATCGGTGGTTCTACTACAGCCCGTTCGTTGCGCTCGAGGTGTTGCCGAAGGCAGTCTACCATGGCAACACCGATGAGGCGGAGTTCTACCGGACGTACTTCAGAGAGGCGACCTGCTTCGGTGATCTCGACCGGATCTACGAGATCGCGTCGTCCGAAGCCGAGCGCTCCGGCATGGCAGCGATGGACGCGCTCCATGCCGCGGCTGCGCACCTGGCAAAGTGTGAGCAACTGGTAACGACCGAGAATCCCCGAAAGCCGCTGTTCCGAACGAAGCTTGTGGAGGTTGTAGGACTGAGCCACCTCAAAGAATGACGGGGTAGAAACGGAGGTGTCCCCGGGGGCCTGGCGTTGGCTCGAGAGCGCCGACCCCGATGTGTACAGGTGTTCTTCGTGCCGGGGAGACACGGGTAACACGGTGCACTCATCAGGCGCGTCAGCCGTGGAAAGCGGTCACACTGGACCAGGCAGCCTCAACGCGAAACTCGACGTTCCGGAATCCGGTGCGGCAAGTAGCGCCCTCGGGTCACAGCCCACCGCGGCCCGCACCGGCTGCCGGATTCTGCGCGCCGCGAGCCAACAGCACGTGCCGTTGATCGCGCCTCGGGGACTGCGCTGCGCGGAAGCGGGGATGACAGCGGGTCTATCCGCCGGGATCCTGCCCGTGCATACCACGAAGACCGCCTGTCGCGCCTTTGCACTTCACCGATTCGGCCCGGTCTCTGGAGATTCTCAGCGAAGGGCAGTTCAAGTACGAACGACCTCAGGTGCCGGCGAACACTTCTACCTACGAGGAGGGGCGACGACCCAAAGCGCGCGGCGAGCGAACCAGCGCCTTGTGGAATCTGTCTTCGGACCACAGACAACCGCGTGAGAGGACTCCTCGGGTAGCGGGTCAGAGCAGACGGTCTGTCCGCGTGATCGAACCTGCCCAGCAGTCAATGAGACGAGTCCGTATCCCTCATGGCCCTCCATCACTCTGCGGACGTCGCCGCCCTCTGACTCGATAACATCTCTCCGGTATACGGACATTGGATCGCCGTCCTCATCATCCTCGAAGGCTGCGGACGACGGGCGAAGACGGTTGAGTCTCTTGTCAAAAAAGAAATGCCAGGGAGGAATTCGGCGCAGTAAGTCCTCGCCATCGCCAACATCGGGATCGTCGGGGAAATTCTCGGCACAGTATTCCCGCGTGCTCACAACATCAGAATGGTTATCGTGTCGAGATTCGTTCGACCCAGCGTTTGAGCTCGTGTTCGTGGCCGGTCACGGGTGACTCCACGCTCTCTCCTGACTCCAGATCTTCAGCAAAGAACGTGACATTCTCAGGAGACCTGATGTAAATCTCTATGTCACCTCTTTCCGTATGCCACTCTAGCTGAATTCCTCCTCGTACAGTCGGGACAACGACCGGAGAAACTGTCCTGAAGTCGAGCAGCTCGGCCAGCAACCGAATCGCCGTGACCACATTCTGTGGCGCAATCGGTCTGGCTGAGTACGAGTTCCATCCCGTAGGAAGGGCCAGGAGATCTACTACCTTCTCGACACTCCTTCGGAAAGACCGCGGTAACGGACCCCTGGCTTGCACTTCCACGCTTGGGCGTAGCCCGCCCGTGCGAATCACTATCCTACAGATCGCGGAAACAAGTGAACTTTCGCCCTCCGGAGTGATAGCTTGCCGAACCAATGCATCCGGGCTCGTCGCCCCGGAGAGTCCTGGCTCTGGAAGAACGGTGGTTTCCGACAAGCTGTAAACCTGTTCTCTTGCTGCAACGGCCTCAAGCATCTGACCTCCCCCATGCGGCATGCATCTCGGGCGTCGTCAAGTCGGCGAACCCTTTCACAATCCATTCTCTCCCCAGGTCGAAAAACTGAAAAGCGCCGTCGATCCCTTCGCTAAAAGGGGCGCCACGGGCCGTCAGGTTCAAAGTCAAAATCGGGGCGTTGTCCGTCTTCCTCCACGCGGGTTGCAGGAGAACATGCAGTCTGCCGAGCGGCGCCCTCGTTTCATCTCGCATTATGAAACGGAGCGTGGCGGCGGCGTTCTCGGGTTCCGGCAGAAAGGCGCGCTCCGGAAGACCTGCCCAAATCCGCACGACCTTTTCGAGCTGACCGTGACCTTCCCACACCGCACCGGGTTCAATGTGATTCACATAAGTGACCTCGCACTGGTTGACCTCTAACGGCTGAAACCCCTCTTCCTTTAAGAATTGCTCGAAGACGGAGACCTCCTGGCGGAACTTCTCGCGAATTGGCTCGAAGCGCGGGTATGGCTGATCCTTCGCCGTTCTACGCCAGTTGTGGATGAAGCGGTCGGATTGCACCTGGATCAACTCGGACTTCGCTTCATTGAGGAACCATAACCGCGGCGCCGGCGGCCGTTCTTCGATCGTCACCTGAGCCTGGGGGGGTGAGGGTGGTCCGAAGGTCTCCACCACCGGAGCCAGTGGGGCGTATTCCTCGATCAGAGGCAGCTCTTTCCGGAATCTCTGCCACAGCAGACCCACGTGAGCCGCCGTCAGGCCCTCGATCGGCTCGAACTGGAGGGACAGAACTGTTTCCACCAGCGGGGGATTTCGGAAATCAGGAAGATCTTCCGGTCTGCTCATGCTCAAGCCCGCTACCAGAACATTTTTGCCCGCTTCTGTTCAGAGGTCATACCAACCGCTACAGAAAATCCAACGCCGTTCTCCATCAGTGCAAATGACGGCCCGCACTCATCGCGTTGGCTCCACTATTATGACCCATCTGTAGCCCATCGCGAAGGGGCGAGGCGTGTTTGGGACGCCTGTTGCTCGTGTCGGGAAATCTCCGTACACCGGGCCGGATCTGTAAGGCTAGCCAGCGGAGAAAGGACCCATGCAAGCTGCGCTCTCCGATGGTGTTCTTGAAACTCGAAGCCAGCGCGCCGAAAGGAGGCTGACCGTGGGCACCAGAACGAAGCCGATCAAAGCCTCGCTCGGCTTGGTGGTCCAGCCCCTGATTTGGCACTGAGGACGAACGGAGCGTCTCCCCCACGCAGCATCTCTGCTAAGCTGTCTAGGCGATGCGCGGGGTGAGGGTTTGGGCGGCGATGGTAGCCGTGGCGATGGCTGGTTGTGGTCCGTCGCCGGGGCCGGCGCCGGAGCCGGCGGCAGGAGAAGCGATCGTGGAAACTTTCGGGAAGTTGCCATCGGGCGAGGAAGTCAAGATCTTTACGCTCACGAACGAGGCGGGCATGGAGGCCCGGATCACGACGTACGGCGGGATCGTCGTCTCGCTCGAGGTCCCGGACCGCCAGGGCCGGCTGGGCGACGTCGTGCTCGGCTTCGACACCCTGGACGGCTACCTGAAGGGCCACCCGTACTTCGGGGCGATCGTCGGCCGGTACGGCAACCGCATCGGCGGGGCGCAGTTCACCCTGGACGGGGTGACCTACAAGCTGGCGGCCAACAATGGTCCGAACCACCTGCACGGCGGCATCGAGGGCTTCGACAAGAAGAACTGGAAGGTGGAGGCGGCGGACGGTTCGAGCCTGACGCTCGGCTACGTGAGTCCGGACGGCGAAGAGGGCTACCCCGGGACGCTGCGGACGCGGGTGACCTACACGGTGACCCCCGACAACGGGCTGCGGATCGACTACGAGGCGACGACCGACAAGCCCACCGTCGTCAACCTGACCAACCACAGCTACTTCAACCTGAAAGACGCCGGGGCGACGCCGATTCTCGATCACGAGATCATGATCAACGCCGACCGCTTCACGCCGGTGGACGAGACGCTGATCCCCACCGGCGAGCTGCGGCCGGTGGAAGGCACGCCGTTCGACTTCCGCGAGCCGCACAAGATCGGCGAGCGGATCGACGCCGACGACGAGCAGATCCGCTTCGGCGGCGGCTACGACCACAACTTCGTGCTGAACCGCACGGGCGAGGGTCTGGAGCTGGCGGCGCGGGTCTACGAGCCGGCGACGGGGCGGGTGCTCGAGGTGCTGACCACCGAGCCGGGCGTGCAGTTCTACACCGGCAACTTCCTGGACGGGACGCTCGAGGGCAAGGGCGGCATCCGCTACCAGAAGCGCGCCGCGTTCTGCTTGGAGACGCAGCACTTCCCGGACTCGCCCAACAAGCCGCAGTTCCCCAGCGTCGTGCTGCGGCCGGGGGAGACCTACCGCACGACGACGGTCTACCGCTTCTCAGTGAAGAAGTAGCGGCTGCGGCCGACTCCTGTAACTCTCGCGGGGCGGCGCACGCCCCGAATAGAATAGGAGCCGACGATGCGCCGTTTGTCTGCCTGGCTGGTTCTCATTCTCGCCGCCCTGGGGCTGCTGTGGAGCGGGGCGGTTCCGCAAAACGGCGAACGCCCGGGGGTCGAGATCCTCCGGGACCGCTGGGGCGTGCCGCACGTCTTCGCGAAGACCGAAGAAGAGGGCTTCTTCGGGGTGGGCTACGCCACCGCCGAGGACCGGATCCTGCAGATGGAGCTGTTCCGGCGGCGGGCGCGGGGGCGGCTGGCGGAGGTGTTCGGCTCGCGGTTCGTCGAATCAGACCGGAAGTTCCGCACGGCGGGCGTCGGGCGCTACTGCGACGAAGCGGCGGCGGCGCTGCCTCCCGAGGAGCGGGGATGGCTCGAAGCCTACGCCTCGGGGGTGAACACGTGGCTGCGGGACCACCCGGAAGAAGTGGCGCGGCGCTTCCAGGCCTACGGCATCGTTCCGCAGGCGTGGCGCCCGGGGGATTCGGTCTGCGCGTGGATGGCGGTGGCGACGTTGTTCGACCGGCTCTACGATCCGGGCGCGGTGCAGCGCTACCACGAGTTCCGGGACCTGGCGGAGGAGATCGGCGAGGACGAAGCGCTGAAGAGCCGGGGCATGATGCTCGACGACGCGGCCGCGGTGGTGCCCGAATCGGAGATGGCCAAGTTCCCGGAGATCTACGCGAAGCTGAAAGCGACGCCGCCGACGCCGGGCAACTGGTTCCGGTCGATCCCGGATGAGTTATTGAAGTTCAGCCACGCCTGGGCGGTGAGCGGGGCGCGGTCGGTGACCGGCAAGCCGCTGCTCGAGAGCGATCCGCAGACGCCGGTGAACTACCCGCCGCTGTGGTACGAGTTCCACCTGAGCGCGGGGCGTTTCGACGTGCGGGGCATCGGGGTGGCGGGCTCGCCGGGCCTGCTGATCGGCTTCAACCGGAAGGTAGCGTGGGGAGTGTCGGCGCTGGGGACGGGCTCGACGGTGACCTTCATCGAGCGCCTGGCGCCGGACGGGGCGGGATATCTCTACCGGGGAGAAACGCTGCCCTTCGAGCGGCGCCGCGAGGTGATCCGGGTGAAGGGCGGCGAGCGGGTGGAGTTCGAGGTGCGGCGCACGCGGCACGGGTTCGTCTTCGACCGCTATGTGAAAGACCGGCGGCGCGGCGAGACCTACGTGAGCCACTTCACCAAGGCCGAGCGCCGGGCGACGTCGATGCTGGCGATGTTCGGCATGATGGCGGCGGGCAACTGGGAGGAGTTCCAGCGGGCGATGGAGGACTACTACAGCCCCGGCATCCACCTGGTCTACGCCGATACGGAAGGCAATCTGGGCTACCAGACGCTGGTGTGGGCGCCGCTGACGAAGCGGACGCGGCGGATGGCGCTCGAAGGCTGGACGGGCGAGGACGAGATTCTGGGGCGGATTCCGCTCGATGAGATGCCGCACATGCTGAACCCGGACGCGGGCTTCATCAGCCACGCGAACAACCTGCCGGTGGGCTCGTGGTATCCCTACGACCTGGCGATCGGCACCGGCGGCACGGGGCACTCGTCGCGGTCGCTGCGGCTGGTGCAGTTGTTGAGCGGCGAGCGGCTCTTCTCGGTGGAGAGCTTCGAGAGCGACGTTCACCGGGACGATGTGCAGGCGAACGTGGCGGCGCTGTTTCCGGTGGCGCGGCGGGTGGTTCGTGAGGAAGGCGTGCCGAACCGGCAGGTCGAGCGGCTGCTCGACGAACTGGAGAATTGGGACCTGCACTACCGGGCGGACCAGCCCACCTATCCGGCGGCGATGGCGCTGGCGGGGGCACTGCTGACGCCCTATCGGCGCTCCCCGCTGAACGACCGCCTGGGGGGCGGCGGGGGCGGCATCAGCCACCTGGCGCGGCTGATCGAGGACCAGTTCGGCGGTACCGAAGCGACGCCCACGGACCCCGAGGTGCGGGAGTACCTGATGGACTGGCTGGAGCTGGCGGGCGAGAACCTGGCCGCGGGGCGGGCGGCGGGGCCGGCGCCGGTGGACGGGCAATCGCGGGAGATCCAGCGGATGCCCTACCAGCAGAACGGGCCGATGAAGCTGCCGGTTCTGGAGCCGGAGTTCAACCTGGAGTCGCCGCCGCTGATGTGCGGCCAGACGGGGACGATCTGGTCGCAGAAGGCCAACTCCTACACGCAGATCGTGGACCTGGCCGATGTGGACAATTCGCGGGCGGTGCTGCCGCCGGGGATCTCGGAGGACCCGCAGAGTCCGTTCCACGCGAACCAGATGGAGATCTGGGCGGCGGGCTCGACACGGCCGGCGCCGCTGAGCCGCGGGCGGGTGGAGGAGATCGCCGTCTCGTCGGTGACGATCGCGTACGCCCCGCTGCCGGGCCCGTGGCTCTACTCGGGCGATCCGTCGGGAGAGGGGGTGGCGGCGGCCAACGTGCAGCGGGTCCGGGCGGACGGCACGCAGTCGTTCGAAGCCGTGCTGCGCTATGACGAGGAGCGGGCGGCGTTCGTCGCCGTGCCGGTCGCCTTCGGACCGGAGGGGGAGCAGCTCTACCTGGTGCTCTACGGGACCGGGATCCGCGGCCGGAGCTCGCTCGGGGCGGTGACGGTGCGGGTGGGCGATCTGGATCTGCCGGCGGCCTATGCCGGTCCGCAGGGCTTCTACCCGGGGCTGGACCAGGTGAACGTGCTGCTGCCGCGGTCGCTGGCCGGGGCGGGCCGGGTGGAGGTGCGGCTCGCGGTGGACGGGCTGTGGAGCAACACGGTCGAGGTGGTTTTCGAATAGCGGACGGCCACGGTTTCCAGAAACAAGGCTCCCCCGGCAGACAACCTGTAGCTGGCAGAATAAGAAGTTGCGTCTGTAACTCAGGGGTGGAAATGGCGGATCCGAAGCAAGTGTTGTTACTCAAGGCCGACGTGGACGCCTGGAACCAGTGGCGGGCCGAGAACGGCCAGATCATTCCTGACCTTTCCGGAGCGGACTTGAGCCGTACGAACCTGATGTTCGCCAACCTGGCCGACGCCGATCTCTCGGGGGCGAATCTCGTCATGGCCAACCTGGAGGGGGCGGACCTGAGGTGGGCGAACCTGCGGGGCGCGAACCTGGTAGGCGCGCGGCTGATCGGGATCGACATCGAGGAGGCCGACCTGGCGGGGGCCGACCTGAGCACGGCCGAAGATCTCACCGAAGAACAACTCGCCCAGGCCCGCGGCGACAGCAAGACGAAGCTGCCGGAGGGCGTCCGGCGGCCGCCGAACTGGCACGATTGAGCGGCGGGGGCGCGGCCCGGGAGGGTCAGCGGCCGCGCCCGGCAAAAGCGGGCCTCCTGCCGCTTACTCCAGCCCGAGGATGCGCCGGTTGCGGGCGGTGTCGGTGCCGGCGCCGGCGAAGTCGTCGAAGGCCTTCTTCGGAACGTCGATCAAGTGCGACTTGATGAACGGGGCGCCCTCGGCGGCTCCCTGCGCGGCGTCCTTGTAGCAGCACTCCCACTCGAGCACGGCCCAGGAGTGGTAGCCGGCGGCGGTGAGCCGGGTAAAGACCTGTTTGAAGTCCACCTGACCGTCGCCGAGGCTGCGGAAGCGCCCGGGGCGTTCCTTCCAGCCCAGGTAGCCGCCATAGACGCCGGCCTTCTCGTTGGGCCGGTACTCGGCATCCTTGACGTGGAAGGCCTTGATGTAAGGGGCGTAGGCGTCGATGAAGCGGACGTAGTCGAGGCACTGGAGAACGAAGTGCGAAGGATCGTAGTTGATCGCCACGCTGGGATGGTTGCCGGTGGCCTCGAGGAAGCGCTCGAAGGTGGCTCCGTCGTAGACGTCCTCGCCGGGGTGCAGCTCATAGGCCAGCGAGACGCCGTGCTCACGGGCGAAATCGAGGATCGGCTTCCAGCGGGCGGCCAGCTCCTTGAAACCTTCTTCGACCAGGCCGGCGGGGCGCTGCGGCCACGGGTAGAGGAAAGGCCAGAGCAGTGCGCCGGTGAACGAGGGAGAGACGCTCAGGCCGAGGTTGGCCGAAGCGCGGACGACCAGCTTCAACTGCTCCACCGCCCACTCGGTGCGGGCGTTGGGGTCGCCGCGGACCTCGGGCGCGGCGAAGACGTCGAACAGCTCATCGTAGGCGGGGTGGACGGCGACGAGCTGGCCCTGGAGGTGGGAAGCCAGCTCGGTGATGGCGAGGCCGTTGGTGCGGCTCTTCAGCTCGTCGCAGTAGTCCTTGGACTCGGCGGCCTTCTTAAGATCGATGCAGCGCGGATCCCAGGAAGGGATCTGGACGCCGACGTAGCCGAGGGACTTGGCCCAAGCGGTGATCGACTCCAGGCTGTTGAACGGTTCCTCGTCGCCCATGAACTGCGCCAGGAAGATTGCGGGTCCTTTGATCTGTGCCATGATGCTCCTCTCGTTGCACTTTCCGGTTTGAGTCCGCTTCCCATCGTATTGCATTCCGGACAGGTGAACCAGTGTTTCCAGGCTCGGCGGAACAGTGTAGAGCGGCTATGCGAAGATTGGGGTGGGAACCCGCCTCATGGGGAACGCGCGCCGCACGTTGGCTCTCTTGGCGCTCCCAGTGTGCCTGCAGGCGGCGCCGACGGTGCGCGTAGAGAACCCGGCGGGAGCGATCGAGGCCCGTGTGGTGCCGGGCAAGGAAGCGCGGATGCAGGCGACATCGCCAGACCGGCGGATCCGCAACGGGGATATCGCGATCGTTCGGGAAAAGGGGCGGACGACGATTCGGGTGCAGCCGCCGGACGGCATCCGCCTGAACGTACAGATCTCGCTGCCGTACGGCTACCATCTGGAGGCCCGGACGACGGACGGCCCGATCCGGGTGGAAGGCATGATCCGGCGAGCCGACCTGGCGACCGTCAGCGGCGATCTGCATCTGAAGGCGCCCTGGACGTTCACCCGGCTGTTCGTGGTTTGCGGGCGGCGGCCGGGGAGATTCGAGAAGCCCCCGGCGCTCAAGGTGCGTGTGAGGGGACCGTCGCGTTCCAACTCGGAGGCGGACGCGGAATGGAGGCTGAGCGACAAGCTCAGGGACACGGACGTAACCTACGGGCGCATTGTGGCGCAGGCGGAAGAACCCGGGGCGGTAATCCTGGAGGCGATGGAAGTGCCCGACGATGCGCCGGTGAAGCCGCCGGGCCTGGCATCACAGATCGTCAACCAGATTCTGGAGCGCCGGGAGCTGGCCCGGAAGGGGAAGCAGCCACGGCGCCGCGCCGCGGGGAGGCCGGCGGGTGAGCCAATCATCGTGGAAGGGGGCATCGCCAGGTTCACCGGGGAGGTGCGGATGGTGACGCTCACCGTGGCGGTGTATGACAAGCAGGGACGTCCGGTGACCGATCTGACGCCCGAGGAGTTCGAGGTCTTCGAGGACGGGGTCCGCCAGAACCTTGCCCACACCGGGAGCGGGGAAGAGCCTTTCAACCTGGCGTTGCTGCTCGACCTGAGCGGGAGCACGAGGCGGGACCGGAAGTCGATGATGGCGGCGGCGAAACGTTTTGTGGGGATTGCCCGGCCCCAGGACAAAGTCGCCGTCTACGTCCTGGCCGCCAGTATATTCCAGGTCGTTTCGCCTCTCACGACCGACCGGGAACGCGTCTACGAGCTCATCGACGCCATCCCGGACGTCTCCGGCGGCTCGCCGATCTACGATGCGATTGCGCTGGCGTATGCGCAGGAGCTGCGGCAGCGGCCGCTGGAGCGGAACGCGCTCATTGTGATCACCGACGGCGTAGACAGCCGGCTGCGCCACGACGTCGATGCCAGTAAGGTCTCGATCAAGAAGCTCCGCCGGGCGGCCGAGAGCATGAACGTCCTGATCTATCCGGTCTTCCTGGACCCGTTCCGGTTCGTCCCTCCACCGCGCTGGGCCGCCGAAGCGCGCCGGAACCTGGAGGCGCTGGCGCGAACCACCGGGGGGCGCCTCTTCCCTGCCCGCTCGATCGAGGACCTGGATCCAGTCTATGACCTGGTGGCCGACGAGCTGAGGAGCGTCTACACGCTGGCGTACTATCCGGAGAACCAGGAGTTCGACGGGAGCTGGCGGACGATCGAAGTGCACGTGAAGCGCCCCGGAGTAAAGGTGCGGACACGCCCGGGCTACTACGCCGAGTGAAAGCGCGGCGTCCCTACAGCTTGCCGGTAAGCAAACGTTCCATGGCGCCGGCGCCGAAGCGCCCGGCGACCGCGACGATTCCCGCGGCGAGCAGCGCCCCCGTCCCCAGCACGAGGGCGGCTTCGGAAACCAGGACGGCGGCGATGCGCGAGCGTGCGCCGCCGATCCGCACCATGGTCTGGAGTTGGCGGCGCCGCAGGCGGATGGAAAGGACGAATACCAGCGCCGTGGCCGCCAGGGTGGCCGCAGCCACCGCCGCCAGCGCCGCCGCCACGTAGCCCTGCACTCGAAAAACGGTGGCCATCAGCCCTGCGATGACCTTCTCGGGGCGCACCAATTGCAGCGGCCCGGCGGAGTTCTCAAAGCGGCCGAGGAGCAGGGCGGCAGCCTTCTGGTCCCGGGGCACGAGGATGACGGCGGTGATCGGGAACGAGTCCGGGTCCCCATGGAAGTGGAACGAGGCAATGTTCTCCGGCGTGACTTCGTTGTACTCCACGACCGAGGCGTTCCCGATGACGAGGTTGCCTTTGCGCTCGAGGACGGCGCCGGCGGCCTCGGGCGAGGAGAGGTCCCGATGGCCGTGGGCGAGTCCTTCGATGAGCCAGGCGGTCTTTACGTCAACGAAGATGGCGCGGTCGTCCGGCGTGCCGGACGGGGCAAGGACGCCGGTGACGCGCATCTTCAGGGGATAGACTCCGGCGAGGCTGAAGGCGCTCTCCGGAGAAGAGACGACCGAATCGCCCGGCTTCAAGCCGCGGCGGCCGGCGACTTCAGCCCCGAGGACGCAATCGCCCAGGCGGGTCATGAGGCCCCCTTCGGAGACCTGTAGGCGGCGGAAGGTGAAGTAGTCGAGGGTGGCGCCGACGATGGGGTCGGGGCCGGCGTGGAAGCGCACGTACAAAGGGATCGGAGTCGCGAGATTCGAACCAGCGGCCTGGTCCGCTTGCCGGTATTCAAGGTGTGGCGGCACGGGGCGACGAAAGTAGAGGGAGTTCAGCACCAGTTCGACGGGACTGCCCTTGGCGCCGAGCAGCAACGGTGTGGAGGCGGCCCGGCTGCGGAGATGGCCGTCGGCGCGGCGGACGAGCGTGCGCAAACCCAGAGGCAGGGCCAGGACGACGGCGATAGCGGCGGCAAGGACGCCGGTGGTGAGCTTGTTGCGGGCGAGGTATCGGGTGGCGAGATAGAGCGCGTGCCTCATGGCCGGGCGAATCCTTCAGAGCGGCGGGCGCCGCCGGTGTGGCGGTTTCTTCTCGCGTAAAAGAATGTGGCTTCCGCGCTGCCGGTCCACTTCATAGCCGGCCCGGGCGAATGCTCTCACCGCGTCGCGGCCGGAGACCGCCGGCAGTTTCACGCCGCCGGCACCTCGACGATCTCCTGTTCGACGCCCGGCGGGACGGGCTCGCCGTGCTCGCGAAGACTCTCCAGGTACAAAGACACCGCTTCCCGTATGTTCTCCCGGGCCTCTTCGCGGGTCCGGCCCTGCGAAACGCACCCGGGCAAGGCTGGACACGTCACCACGAACATCCCGTCTTCGTCGCGCTCGATGTATACGCGGTACTTCATCCCGGCTCCCATTCCATCATACCGGCCCGCTGGCGCGGGGCTCCTGGAAATGCAGCTCCAGCGCTCCGCGGAGATTGTCCAGAGCCTCTTCAGGGTGGCGGTTCTAGCCGGCACGTTCACCTCTGGACACCGGGCCACGAGCCAGGCCCGCCGGTGCTCTTGCTGATCCACCGGCCGGCGGGCGTGATAAAGTACATTCCGGTGCGCCCAGGGGGAGCCGGCGGCCGGCGGAGGAAGCGGCGGCCGCACTCTGGCAGCAAGGAGGTCGAACGAATGCGGATTGTTTCGAGAAGCTGGATGCTATTCGGCGGCGCGATGATGCTTGCGATGCTGGCGGCCGCGCCGCTCGCGGCTCAGAAAGATTCCCGGCCGAACATTCTTTTCATCTTCGCCGACGATCACGCCTACCAGGCGATCAGCGCCTACGGGTCCAAGATCAACCAGACGCCGAACATCGATCGCCTGGCGCGCGAGGGAATGCTGTTCCGGTATGCGCTGGTGACGAACTCGATCTGCGCCCCGAGCCGGGCGGTGATCCAGACGGGCAAGTACAGCCATCTGAACGGCGTCCTGAACAACCGGATCGTCTTTGACGGCTCGCAGCAGACCTTTCCGAAGCTATTGCAGAAGGCCGGTTATCAAACGGTGATTTTCGGCAAGTGGCATCTGAAGAGCGAGCCGCAGGGCTTCGACGTCTGGAAGGTCCTCCGGGGGCAAGGCTACTACTACAACCCCGATTTCCGCGTGCCCGGGGGCAAAGACATCCGCATCGACGGTTACGCGACGGACATCATCACGGATCTGACACTCGACTGGCTGAAGAACCAGCGGGATCCGGACCGGCCCTTCCTGATCATGTGCCAGCACAAGGCGCCGCACCGGAACTGGATGCCGGCGCCGGAATACCTGACCCTGTACGACGGCGTGAAGATCTGGGAGCCGCCGACGCTGTTCGACGACTACTCCACCCGGGCCAGTCCGGCCCGGGAGCAGGAGATGGAGATCGCCCGGAACATGAGGGACGTCGCCGATCTGAAGCTGATCTCGCTGCTCGAGGCGAAGAAGCGGGGCGAAGAATTGCCGGCCGTCTTCGCCCGCATGAGCGACGACCAGATGCGGATGTGGGACGCCGCCTACGGGCCGAAGAACGAGGCCTTCTACAAGGCCAACCTCACCGGCCGGGCGCTGGTGCGCTGGAAGTATCAGCGCTACATCAAGGACTACTTGCGGTGCATCGCGTCGGTGGACGCGAACGTGGGCAGGCTGCTGCGCTACCTGGACGTTTCCGGACTGGCGAAGAACACCGTGGTGGTCTACAGTTCGGACCAGGGCTTCTACCTGGGCGAGCACGGCTGGTTCGACAAGCGGTGGATGTACAAAGAATCGCTGCGGACGCCGCTGATCGTTCGCTGGCCCGGGGTGACGAAACCCGGCAGCGTGGACACGCACATGGTCTCCAATATCGACCTGCCGGAAACCTTCCTCGAAATCGCCGGCGTGCCGGTTCCCCCGGACATGCAGGGTCGCAGCCTGGTGCCGTTGCTCAAGGGCGAATACGTGCCCGACTGGCGGAAGAGCTTCTATTATCACTACTACGAGGGGCCGCCGGCGGTGCACAAAGTGGCCCGGCATTACGGCGTACGCACGCCCACGCACAAACTGATCTACTACTACCAGAAGGACGAGTGGGAGTTGTTCGACCTGGAGCTGGATCCGTACGAACTGCACAACGTCTACAACGATCCCCGTTACGCGCGGGTGGTGAAGGAGCTGAAGGCGGAACTCAAGCGGCTGCGAGCGGAACTGAAGGTGCCGGAGGTGGATCCGGACCTGCAGCGCTGAGCCGCGCGGCGTTTCAGCAGATGCGCGGGAGGAGCTCGCCCACCGGCATCGGGATGACCCTCGCCGCTCCGATGCTGGTGCGGAGCGTCACGGCGCCGGGGTGTTCGGCGGTGATGCGCCCGATCACCTGAGCGTCGCGTCCCAAGGGGTGGGCGCGCATGCGCTCGAGGATGGCCGGGGCGGCGGCGGGATCGACCACCGCAAGCAGCTTGCCCTCGTTGGCCACCGTCAGGGGGTCGAGGCCGAGGAGTTCGCAAGCCGCCTCGACTTCGGCGCGGACGGGAATCTTTTCTTCCTCCAGCACGATGCCTTTGCCGGCGGCGGCAGCGACCTCGTTCAACGCCGCCGCCACGCCGCCGCGGGTGGGGTCGCGCATGAAGCGCACGGCGCCGGGCGTCTCCAGGATGGTCTCGACGAGGGTGTGGAGGGCGGCGGTGTCGCTTTCGATGCGGGCGCCGAACTCGAGGCCTTCGCGGACGCTGAGGACGGCGATCCCATGGTCGCCGATGGGACCGCTGAGGATGACGGCGTCGCCGGGCTCGATTCGCTGGGGACCGAGCTGGACGCCTTCGGAGACGAGGCCGATGCCGGCGGTGGTGATGTAGCAGCCGTCGCCGTGGCCTTTGTCGACGACCTTCGTATCACCGGTGACGATTTCGACGCCGGCCTCGCGGGCGGCGGCGGCCATGCGCTGGACGAGGCGGGCCAACTGCTCGATGGGGAAGCCTTCCTCGACGAGGAAGGCGGCGCTGAGAAAGAGAGGCCGGGCCCCGGCCACAGCGAGGTCGTTGATGGTTCCGTTGACGGCCAGCTCACCGAGGGAGCCGCCGGGAAAGACGAGCGGGCGCACCACGTAGGCGTCGGTCGAGAAAGCCAGGCGCAGGCCGGCGGCGGCAACCACTGCGGCGTCGCCCAGGGCTTCCAGCGCGCTGTTGCGGAACGCCGGCAGGAAGAGCTGCTGGATCAGATCGGCGGTAAGCTGGCCGCCGCTGCCGTGGCCGAGGACGACGTTCGGATAGGAGCGCAGCGGCAGCGGGCAGCTCCACTTGCCGGGATCGAGGTTCTTGGCCATAAGGGTCAATCCGGGTCGGGCGCGACGGCGCGCCTCCGGTAATTGTAGTAGGCGGCGCAGGCGCCTTCGCTCGAAACCATGGTGGCCCCGAGTGGGGTACGGGGCGTGCATTCCTTGCCGAAGGCGGGGCAGTCAGTAGGCTTGATGGCGCCCTGAAGCACCTCGCCGCTGCGGCAAAGGGGAGATTCGCCAACGCTCAGAGCGCCGACATCGAAGCGGGACTCGGCGTCGAAGTCGCGGTATCCGGGGGCCAGGCGCCAGCCGCTGGCGGGGATGAGGCCGATGCCGCGCCAGTTGCGGTCCGTCACTTCGAAGACCTCGCCGAGGAGCTTCCGGGCGGCCAGGTTGCCGTCGCGGGTGACCGCCCGGGCGTAGGCGTTCTCCACGCGGGCCTCGCCGTGCTCGAGCTGCGCCACGGCCCGGCGGATGCCGTCGAGCAGGTCCACCGGCTCGAAGCCGGCCACGACGATGGGAACCCGGTGGCGCTCGGCGATGGGCACGTACTGGCGGTAGCCCATGACGGTGCAGACGTGTCCGGCGGCGAGGAAGGCCTGAACGCGGTTGCCGGGGGCCCGGAGGATCGCCTCGATGGCCGGTGGCACGAGCACGTGGGAGACGAGCAGCGAGAAGTTGGCGATGCCGTCGCGGCGGGCCACCTTGACGGCCATGGCGTTGGCCGGCGCGGTGGTCTCGAAGCCGACGGCGAAGAAGACGACCTCGCGGCCGGGGTTCTCCCGCGCCAGGCGGAGGGCGTCGAGAGGAGAATAGACGACGCGGACGTCAGCGCCTTCGCTCTTGGCCTGGAACAGATCCTTGGCGCTGCCCGGCACGCGCAGCATGTCGCCGAAGGAGCAGAAGACGACGCCGGGCCGGGCGGCGATGGCCACCGCCTTGTCGATCAGCTCGAGGGGGGTGACACAGACCGGGCAGCCGGGGCCGTGGACGAGTTCCAGGCCGGCCGGCAACACCTGGTCGATGCCCGTGCGGATGATCGAGTGGGTCTGGCCGCCACAGACCTCCATGATGGTCCAGGGACGGGTGGCCAGCCGCTCGATCTCGCGCAGCAGACCGCGGGCGATGGCGGCGTCGCGGTATTCGGCAAGGTGCTTCACGTCGGTGGGTCTCCTAGCAGGCGTTCATCCTGCAGGCGCGCCGTCCTCATCACCGGGCCGCCACTCCGGCCCGTCCAGCTCGCCCATTTCCCGCAACGCCTCGAGCGTCTGGGCGGCGGCCTCTTCGTCCAGCTTGCTGATGGCGAAGCCGACGTGGACGATGGCGTAGTCGCCGGGCCCGGCCTCGGGCAGATACTCGAGGCAGACCTCCTTGACGACGCCGCCGAAGTCGAGCCGGCCCATCCGCAGGCCGTCCTTCTCGTAGACCTCTTCGATGCGGCCGGGAACCGCTAGACACACGGTGGCGCCTCCTTTTCGGTCAAGAATCTGCAGCGCGCGGCGGCGAGGTGTTCCAGCCAGGCGTCGAGGCCGGCTCCGGTCCTGGCCGAGGTTTCGATGACGGCGGCGTCCGGGCGGACGGCCCGGATGTTGCGCAAGGCGGCTTCGCGGTCGAACTCGCACGGGCCGGCGAGGTCGATCTTCGAGACGAGCACGACGTCGGCGGAATGGAACAGCGCCGGATACTTGAGGGGCTTGTCCTCACCCTCGGCGACCGACAGGATCACCGCCCGCAGCCCCTCGCCCAGATCGTAGCCGGCCGGGCAGACCAGATTGCCCACGTTCTCGATGAAGAGGTAGTCGAAGGTCTCGAGGTTCCATCCATCGAGGCGGCGGGCGATCATGGCAGCGTCGAGGTGGCAGGCGCCGTGGGTTTCGATCTGGCGCACCGGGCAGCCGGCCGAGGCGAGACGGCGGGCGTCGTTGTCGGTCTCCACGTCGCCGGCGATGACCGCGGCGGGGACGTGAGCGGAGGAAAGCCGGCGCAGCGTTTCGACGAGCAGCGAGGTCTTCCCCGCCCCGGGCGAGGAGACGAGGTTGACGGCAAGCAGGCCGGCCTCGCGGAACTCCGCGCGTAAGACCCGCGCCCGGCGGTCGTTCTCGTTCAGCACGCTCCGGCGGATTTCAAGGATACGCGCCGGCATCGTCCAGCCCCTCGAGGATCTCGCCTCCTACCTCTCGATCTCCAGCGCCGCCAACTCGATCTCGCGGCCCTGGACAAGCGTCCCCCCGGCAGCGCCGCATACAGGACAGTACATCAATTGTAAGCCTTCCGGCTCGACGTCGCGACGGCACCGCGGGCAGTGGATCCGGACCGGCGCCGGCTCGATCACCAGGCGGGAGCCTTCGAGCAGCGTGTCCCGGCAGGCCGCCTCGTAGCCGAGGAGCAGCGCCTCTTCCATCACGCCGCTGAGGGCGCCCAAGCGCAGCCGGACCTCGCGCACCTTCCGGGCGCCGTTGGCCCGGGCGGCCTCTTCGGCCATCCGGACCAGTTCACGGGCAATAGAGAGTTCGTGCACGGAACGTCCTGTTGTTCTCAGTGTCGCAGGCGCGCTCAGGCGGGGCAATCGGCGGCCGCGGGGCCGGCGGACCGCCCGGCAGCCATCTTTACTTTCTCCAGCCGCCGGAAAGCGTCAGAATGAATGACGAACCCGGCGGCCGGACGCCGGAGTGACCATTCGGAGCCCAGGAGCGAAGTTCCATACGAGTCATGAACACGAACTGGGCGCAGGTTCTACTTGCTCTCGCCGTGGCCGCCCCCGGCTGGGGGCAGCTTCCCGCAGGGAACTGGCGGACGGACCTTTCGAAACGGTCGATCGAGCTTTCCGAGCTGCGCGGCGGCGGTCCGCCCAAGGACGGGATACCGGCGATCGATCACCCGAAATTCGTTTCGCCGGAACAGGCGGCCGAGTGGCTCGACGCGAAGGAGCCGGTACTGGTTGTCGAGTATCAGGGGGAGGCCCGCGCTTACCCCTTTCAGATCATGATCTGGCACGAACTCGTCAACGACACGATCGGGGATCTGCCCATCCTGGTGAGCTACTGCCCGCTTTGCAACAGCGCCATCGTCTTCGAGCGGCGGGTGGACGGCGAGACTTACTCTTTCGGGGTCTCCGGGCTGTTGCGGGAAAGCGACATGGTAATGTACGACCGCCCCACGGATTCCTTGTGGCAGCAGGTGACCGGCGAAGCGATCGTCGGCGTGATGACGGGGAAGCGGTTGCGGGTGGTCTCGAGCCAGACCGTCGCCTTCGGCGACTTCGCCCGGGCCTTCCCCGAAGGGAAGGTGCTCAGCCGGGAGACAGGCCACCGGCGGCCCTACGGGACGAACCCTTACGTCGGCTACGAATTCGGAGAGTTCCTCTTCAAGCCGAAAGTGCCGAAGGGCCTCAAGGCTCCCAAGGAGCGCATCGTGGTGGTGGAGTCCGGCGGGGAGGCGACGGCCTATTCGTTCGGGCTGCTGCGGCGGGAAGGCGTGATCGAGGGCGTGACGGGAGGACTGCGCTACGTGGTGTTCCATCAGCGCGGGACGGTAACCGCGCTCGACCGCAGCCGGATCGCCGATTCGCGCGACGTGGGTTCGGTGGGCGTCTTCGTGCCGGAAGTAGAGGGCCGCCGGCTGACGTTCCAGCGCAAAGGCGGGCGGATCCGGGACCGCGAGACGGGCAGCGAGTGGAACGTCCTCGGCTTCGCGACCAAGGGGCCCCTGGAAGGGAAGCGTCTGAAGCCGGTGCGCCACGGGGTCTATTTCGCCTTTGCCTGGCTCATCTTCAACCCGGAGACTGAATTGATCACCAAGCCGGGCCAGGCGCGCGAACGCGCGCGCTCCCGCTGAGGCGCGCTCCCGGGAGCCCGCAGCGCTACAATACAACCAGACCTATGGACGTCTACGAGGAGCTTGTGCGCCTGCGCCGGCGGGGCGAAAAGTGCGCGCTGGCGACCATCGTCTCGGTGAACGGGTCGATCCCCTCGTATCAGAACGCCAAGATCCTCGTGCGGCAAGACGGTTCGTTCGTGGGAACGGTCGGCGGCGGGTGCGTCGAGGCCGAGGTGTACAACGCCGCCCGCGAGGTGATGGAGACCGAGAAAGCCAAGATGCTCGAGTTCTCCCTGGGGCAGGACGCGGCGTATGAAAACGGGCTCATCTGCGGAGGGCAACTGAACGTGTACGTGGAGCCGGTGGTGCCGCAGCCGTGGGCCTATCTGTTCGGGGCGGGCCATGTCTCCCGGGCCATCGCCCAGATCGCGCAGCTGGCGGGCTTCGCCACGGTGGTGGTGGACGACCGGGAGCGGTTCGCCAGCCGCGAGCGCTTCCCCGAAGCCGAAGAGGTCCACGCGGGCGAATACGAGGAGATCTTCCCGCGGCTGGAGATCAACTCTTCGAGCTACTTGATTATCGTGACGCGCGGACACCGCGACGACATGCGGGTGCTGCGGCTGGCGGTTCAGTCGCCGGCGCGTTTCATCGCCATGATCGGCTCGAAGCGCAAGGTCATCAGCATCGTAAGAGAGCTCGAAAAGGAGGGCATCCCGCGGGAGAAGTTCGAGCGCCTGACGGCTCCCATGGGGCTGGACATCGGGGCGGTGACGCCGGAGGAGATCGCCGTCAGCGTGGTGGCCGAGATGATCGCCGTCCGCCGGCAGCCGGATTCCAAATGGCGGGAGCTCTCCAAGTCGATCTTCACCAACCCCTCCTTGCGCGGTCTGCTGAAATAGCTGCTTGGCCGTGACGATCGCCGGGATCATCCTCGCCGCCGGAGCCGGGCAGCGGGTGGGCTCTCCAAAAGCGCTGCTCGAGCTCGACGGAGAAACCTTCTTCGACCGGATGGCGGCGGCGATGCAAGACGCCTGCGACCCGATCCTGGCCGTACTGGGCCATCACGAAGAGGCGGTGCGCCGGGGCGTGCGGCTGGCCGGCGCAGTCCGTTTCGTGATCAATCCCCACCCGGAACGCGGGATGTTGAGCTCGCTGCAGTGCGGGCTGCGGGAGCTGCCGGCGGATGCCGCGGCGGCGATCTTCTGCCCGGTGGACTATCCGCTGGTGAGGGCCGCCACAGTGGAGGCGCTGGCGGGAGCGTTCCGGGCGCAGCCGGAGACTCGGGCGGTCGTGCCGACGTGCGAAGGCCGCCACGGCCACCCGGTGCTGGTGTCCCGGCAGGTGATCGATGAACTGCTCGGGCTCCGGCCCACGGCCAGCCCGCGGGAGGCTATCCGCCGGTTCCGCAATTCCACTGTCTATGTGGAAACGGGCGATCCCGGGGTCTTGCGCGATGTGGACACGCCGGCGGACCTGCGCCGGTTGGAGGGACAGGACCGATGACGCGCCGGGCGTCGCGCTACGCGGTAGCGGGGGTGGCCCTGGCCACCGCCCTGGCGCTCGCGGCGCCGTTTTTCCCCATCGCCTCCCTGAACGCCCCGGTGCGCGCGGCGCTCGAGAGAGCGCTCGGCCGGCGGGTGGAAATCGGCGGCCCGCTGCGCTTCCGTCTGCTCCCGTCACCCGCAGTGATCGTCGAGAATGCAGTAATCTCCGACGAGGCCGCCTTCGGAATCGAGCCGTTCGCGTACGTCCCCGAGCTGGAAATCTCACTGGATCCCTTCGGCTTGCTCCGGGGGCGCATGACGTTCCGCGGCCTGACGCTCGTCGAGCCGAGCATGAACCTGGTAAAGAACGCGGAAGGCGAATGGAACTACCCGGGCCTGCTGCAACGCCTCTTTGCCGCCCCGGCGTCGGGACGGGCGCTGCTGCCCCGGATCGACTTGCGCGCCGGACGCCTGAACTTCAAGTTCGGGGACCGGAAATCCGTGTTTTATCTCTCGGACGCCGATATCGCCGTCGGCCCGGAACCGGGGAAAGAGCCGGCGCTGCGCTTCCGTTTCTCGGCCTCGCCGTCGAGGACGGATCGCGCGGCCCAGGGCTTCGGCCGCTTTTCCGGAAACGGCCGATTCGTGTACTCGAAGGCTGGGGAACACCGCTTGCGGATGGTAGTACGGCTCGAACGCAGCGCCATCCCCGAGTTACTGACCTTGTTCGGAGGCTATGGGGCCGGCCTTGGCGGATTCCTCGCCTCCCGGGCCGAATTCGAGGGGCCTCTGTCCCGGGTGCGGATCCGCGGGGAGCTCCAGTTGGCCGAAGTGGACCAGCGGTTCATCCTGCCGCCACGGTCCGGAGAATGGGCCTTGAACTACGAGGGCACGCTGGACCTGATCGGGCAGGAGGTAAGGCTCCGGACGCGGCCGCGGCGGGAACGGCTGCCCGTCTCGATCCGTTTCTTCGCCGGCGATTATCTCAGCCGCCCGCGGTGGGCCATCGTGGCTGCGACGGACCGGCTGCAACTGGAGACGATCCCGGCCCTGGCTTCGGAACTCGGCGTGCCGCTGTTTACGGGGCTGAAGCTACAGGGGTGGCTGTCCGGAGCGGTGGGCCGCTCGGCGGATGGGCGGATCCAGGGCCGCTTCCGTGTTACAGACGTCGATCTCAGCGCCCCCGGCGGGCAAAGGGTCCACGTGGCGGCAGCGACGATTACGGCATTGGATGACGTTCTCAGCGTGGCTCCGGCCCCGATTCTTGTGGAGGGGCGTGAAGCGGCCACTGTCAGCGGGTCCTATTCCCGGACAGCCCAGGAGTTGAACATCATCGTCGGCTCCCGGCAGTTCCCCATCGAGCGGTTCGTCTCCTTCTGGGAAGCAATGGCGCGCTCGGAAGCGCCCCGGGCGTTCCGGCTGGGCTCCGGAGGCCATTGGACCGGCATTTTGCGCTTTCGTGGCACTCCCGAAGGAGAGTTCTGGAGCGGCAACATCGTGCTCAGCGACCGCCGGCTCGCTGTGCCGGGAATCGATGGAGAGGTCCGGCTTGTCCGAGCCGAGACGGACGCTTTGGGACGCGAGGTCCGCCTCGACGCCCGGGTGGGCGGCATCACCGTGAAGGGCCGGTGGGCGGAGCCGGACCGGCTGGACCTAAACTGCAGCGAAGCGGCGATAGAGGATCTGGAAAAACTGCTCCACCCGTCTCTGTCCTGGGGTCCGACGGGCCTGATCGCCCGCACCTTGCGGCTGCGCCGCGGGAAGCCGCCCAAGTGGCTTGCGCACCGGCATGTAAAGGGAACGTTCACCGCTCAAACCGTTACTGCCGGCCCGGCCCGGCTCACTGGGGTGGCGGCCCGGTACTACTGGAACGGTCCCAGTTTGGAGATCCATCTTGACCACGCCTCCACCTCGCCGGGCAGCTTCGCCGGCGCCCTTCACGTAGATCTGACGAAGGGCCAGCCACGCTGGACGGCGTCCGGAAGCCTCCGGGGATTCCTCTGGGACGGCGCGGAACTGCAGGCCGTGGGCAGCGTGGAAACACAAGGGGCAGGAGTGGAGGCAATCGCCTCGCTCAGGGGCGAGGGGGAGTTTGCCGCGAGGTTCGTGGAACCGGCGGCGGGGATCCGGGCGGCGAGCGGATGTTTCGAGGTCCACATGGCCGGGTTCCGACCTCAGTTCGTCCTGCCGTGCCTTCGCCTGGCGACCCGAGGGAGGGGCGTTCTCGACGGCTGGGGCCGCGTCGATACGCGGGGAAGAATTCGGCTCCGCCTCTTCGACGCCCGCCGCTGGTACGAAGCCTCGGGCCGGCTGGTTCCGCTCGAGTTGGCCGTCCGGCCCGGCAGTCCCCGTGGGATAGAATGACGGATTGAGGCAACAGTGCGGGCGGCGCCGGAGAGCCGCGCGGGCGTCTGCGGCGGGGTCGGAATTCTGAATGGAGAACAGCCTGAACTGGGAAGCCATGCTGGCGGCCGTGCGAAGGATGCGTGAGGCCGGCGGGCTGCCGGAGCTGGCCTCCGTTCTTGCGGAAACGGCGGGCCGGTTTGCCCCCCGCACGGCAGTGCTGCTGCTTTCTGGGAATTCGCTCCGGCTGGCTGCGAGTTGTGGTTTTGTGCCTCCCCCGGAGCCCGGCGAGGTCTCCCTCGGCGCCGCCCCGGCGCTGGCCGAAGCGGTGGAAAGCAGCGACAGCGTCGTGGCGATGCACACGCCGACGGAACTGTCCGTAGTTCTGGCTCGGGCGCTGCCCGCCGAGAAGGGTGTCCGGGTCGTACTGGCTCCGATCGCGGGCCGGTTTACGACCCACGGGGTCCTCTACGCCGAGGGCGGCCGGGCAGCCGAATGCCCGGCGCCGGTCGAGACGCTGGCCGTGGTAGCGGGCCTGGCTGCGGATGCTCTGTTTCGCCCTGTTCCGGCCCCCGCGGACCTCGTGGAGCTCGAAGCTTCGCCGCCGGCGGAACCGGCGCTGCAGCCGGTGGGGAATGAGGCGCTGAGGCTGGACGAGAGTGCGCGCCGGTTCGCCCGGGTGAAAGTGGCGGCGATCCTGGAGCGGCACTCGCAGACGGTGAAGGAGGGCCGGGCGGCGGGCGATCTCTACCGCCGCCTTCGGGCCGAGATCGAGGCGGGGCGGGCGGCGTACCGGGCCGAATTCCTCGAGAAAGCGGGTTTACAGACCGATTACTTCCATGAAGAGCTGGTGCGAACACTGGCAGGCGACGATGCGGCGTTGCTTGGTCCCGACTATCCTGGGCCTCTGGCTTAGCTTGTGTGCGCCGCGGGCGTTCGGCCGGCCGGCCGGCGGCGCGGCCGAGCTGATCCAGTCCTACCGGAGCAAGCCGTCGCCGACGACGCGGGCGGCGCTGGTCCAGTTCGCCGAGTCGCACCCCAGCGGCGAAGAAGGGGCGCTGGCGCTGCTGGCGCTGGGTGCGGCCGAAGCCGATGGCGGAGATCCGGCGAAGGCGGAGGCGTGGCTGCGGGAGGCCAAGAAGCGGCTCCCGCTCGTCGCCGACTATGCCGCCTACCACCTTTCCCGCGCCCTGGCGGCCCAGGACCGCCATCGGGAGGCAATCGCCGAGCTCGAGTGGGTGCTCAATTTCGACCCCCGCTCTCCATACCAGTTACCGGCCATCCTCCGCGCCGGGGAAGTCTATCTCGACAGTGGAAACCCGGCGCTCGGAGTGCGGCTGATGCGCCGCTATGCCGGGTTGCTGCCGGCCCCTGAGGGACTGGCGATCCAGGCCCGGCTCGAGCAGGCCGCCGGAATGCTGAGCGCCGCGGCGGCAACCTGGCAAGAGGTTTACTACGGGTACCCCACCTCGGCCGAAGCGCGGGAAGCGTCGAAGGCCTTAGCCCGGCTGAAGACGCGGCTCCGCAGCCGTTACCCGCCGGTGACGGCGGCAGCCATGTTTCGCCGCGTGGACAAGCTTATCCAGGCGCGCCGGCACTTGACCGCCCGGCGCGAGCTGCAGCGGATGACGACGATGCTCGGCGGGGCGGACCGCGACCGGGCCCGCGTCTGGCTGGGGAAGGCGCGGCATGTACGGCATCACGACACGGTGGCCTACCGGTGGCTGAAATCGCTGAAAGTCGGCGACGCCGAGGCCGACGCCGAACGGCTGTACTATCTGCTGGCCGCCGCCCGGCGCCTGGGCCGCAAGAGCGAAGTGGTGCGGATCGCTCGGGAACTCGGCCGGAAATACCCGCACTCGGAGTGGCGCCTGGAAGCCCTTGTCTCGGCCGGCAACATGTATCTGCTCGAGAACGATCACGAGCGTTTCCTGCCTTTCTTTCGCGCCTGCGCCGAGGAGTTTCCGGAAAGCAGCCGGGCGTCTTACTGCCACTGGAAGATCGCCTGGAGCCACTACATCCGGCGGCGCCCGGAGGCGGCAAGGCTGCTGCGGCTTCACGTGGAGCGTTATCCGGCCTCGAAGAAGGCCCCGGCGGCCCTGTATTTCCTCGGCCGTCTCGCCGAGGATTCCGGTAATCGGGCCGCGGCGGCGGCCTGGTATCGCGAAGCGGCCCACCAGTATCCCAATTGGTATTACGGTTTCCTCGCCCAGGACCGTCTACAGGCGCTGGGCAAGACCGGCGGGGACGGCGAGGCGGCGGCTGAAGTCAGCCGGTTCCTCTCACGCATCGAGTTCCCTCTCCGCCGCCATCGCAAGAACTTCACCCCGACCGCGCTCACCCAGACCCGCCTCCGGCGCGCCCGCCTGCTGCTGGCCGCCGGTTTTCAGTCGTGGGGCGAGCGGGAGCTGCGGTGGGGCGCCCGCACCGGGGCCCAGGGACCGATTCTGGCTATGGAACTGGCCCGGGCGGCAGCGGCAGCCGGGCGCTATGGCGAGAGCATCCGGTTCATCAAAGCACTGGCTCCGGGTTACCTTTCGATGGCGCTCGAGGACGCCCCGGAGGAGTTCTGGCGGCTCGCTTTCCCGCTGCCGTATCGCTCGATTCTGGAGAAGTATGCCCGCCGCCGAAAGCTCGATCTCTATTTTCTCGCGGCCCTGATCCGACAAGAGTCGGAGTTCGACGCCCGCGCCGTTTCCCGAGCCCGGGCGCGCGGCCTGACCCAGATCCTTCCCTCTACCGGCCGCCTGCTGGCGCGGAAGCTACGCATCCGCCACTACCGCACCTCGCACCTCTACCGGCCTGAGATCAACGTCAACATGGGCACCTACTACTTGCGTAGTTTGATCGATGACCTCGACGGCCACACTGCGGCTGCGCTCGCCTCGTACAATGCCGGCCGGAACCGGGTAAAACGCTGGCTGGCCTGGGCGGAATTCCGCGAGCCGGCCGAGTTTGTCGAAACGATCCCGTTCACGGAGACGCGGAGCTACGTTCAGACGGTTCTCCGCAACACGGAGATCTACCGCCGGCTGTACGGCGCCAGGGAGCGGGCGGCGTTGAAGCGGCCCTCCAGCTGAAACGGGCCGGTCATTCGAGGGCGTCTGGCCGGTGGCCGGCCGCGGCCGGGCGTACAATCGTGTTTGAAGGTCGCGCCGAACCGTCAGGAGCAGCAGGTATGCCGGCGAGTGGCGCATGCCTGCGCGGACGGTTGGCGACGATTCCCCGTGCCGTCCTTCCCTTGGGTGCCGGCCGATGCTCTGTTTCCGTGACGACCTGAGGCAGTCAACCGACGCTCTCCGCGCTCACAAGCTGCGGGCGTCGCTCACCGTGCTGGGCCTGACGATGGGAGTGGCCACCCTCATCACCGTGATGACCCTGATCCAGGGCGCCAACCGCTATGTGGAAGAAAAGATCGCCAACCTGGGTACGAACGTATTTCAAATCTCGCGCTTGCCCTTCGCGGCCACGGACTTCGCTGTCTATCTGAAGGCGATGCGGCACCGCCGGCTGGAGTTGGACGACATGCGGGCCATTGCCGCAAGCTGCCGGTCCTGCCGACGGGTGGGGGCGTCGGTGGCCAGCCAGACGCGCGTTCGGGCAGGCAATCGGGAGCTGACCGATGCTTCGCTGATCGGGCAGACGGCATCCATGGCGGACATCGACACCCGCACGGTCGAACTCGGGCGCTATTTCACACCGGGAGAAGACCGGCGTGGGGCGCGGGTCTGCGTTATCGGCGACGGTATCGCGGAAGAACTGTTCCCGGGCCTCGATCCGGTCGGGCGCACCTTACGGGCCGGCAACACCGAACTGCTCGTCATCGGCAAGTACGAACCCATCGGCTCGATCCTCGGCATGGACCAGGACAACTTCCTGGTAATCCCCATGGGGACTTTTCAACGGCTGCGGGGCAGCCGCCGGAGCATCGTCATCGAAGTCCAGGCGGCCGGAAGCGACGCCGCTTTCCAGCGGGCCATCGACGAGGCCACCGTCATCCTGCGCGTCCGCCGCCGACTCCGGCCCACCCAGGAGAACGACTTCTTCGTGGGCACGGCTTCGAGCTACATCTCGCTGTGGGAGTCGATCAGCAGCGCATTCTTCGCCGTCTTCGTCACGGTGAGCTCCATCTCGGCGGTGGTCGGGGGCATCGTCATCATGAACGTCATGCTGGTGAGCGTGGTGGAGCGGACCAAGGAGATCGGTATCCGGCGGGCTGCGGGCGCCACCCGAAATGACATCTTGCGGCAGTTCCTGACCGAAAGCGTGCTGCAGTGCCTGGCCGGCGGCTGGCTGGGAACGCTGCTCGGTTTCGGGGCGGCCACAGCGATGAAGGCCTTTACGGACTTCCCGGCGGCCGTGCAGCCGTGGGTGGCGGCGCTGGGGATCGCCCTGAGTTCCTCCATCGGCCTGTTCTTCGGGATCTACCCGGCGACCCGGGCGGCCCGGCTCGACCCGGTCGAGGCTTTGCGGAGCGAGTAACCAACGATGAGCGGCGGCGAACTCCGGGAGAACCTCAGCATAGCGCTGGAGACGCTCCGCACCCACAAGGTCCGGTCCGGACTTACGGTGCTGGGCATCGTGATCGGCGTTACCTCGGTGATCTCGGTGGCCGCGGTGATCGATGGTCTCAACGCTTACATCGCCCGGCGCGTGGAGGAGATGGGCTCCCGCACGTACTACATCTCGCGTTTCTCGATGAGCGCGGGCTTCGGGCGCGTACCGGAGAAAATCCGGAAACGGAAATACCTGCACCCTTCTGACGCTGCTTATCTGCGGGAGAGGTGTCCCTCCTTGGAGATCGCCACGGCCTTCAGCGGCCGCCCGCTGGGGCCCTCGCGACCGGCAATGAAGTTGAATGAGATCCGCTACCGCAACGAGCTCGTCGACAATGCCATCCTGCGCGGCGTGGAGCCGGAGATCGGCGCGGCGATCCCGCTCTTCGACGTCGGCCACGGCCGTTTCATTTCTCAATTCGACGAAGACCACGCCCGGAATGTCATCGTCATCGGCCAGGCGATCGCGGAAGCGCTGTTTCCGCATATCGACCCGCTCGGCCGCAAAGTGCGGCTCAACGGGCGCGAGTTCGAGGTGATCGGTGTCTTCCGGGAGGATCCAGGCCTGTTCGGGGGGCCGGGGATGGACCAGGTGGCGGCGATTCCTCTTTCCACCTTCCGCAAACACTACCCGGAGATCCGCGAATTCATGATCGCCTTCGTCATCCGTCGCGGCGTCCCGACCGAAGCGGGCATGACCGAAGTGATCGACGCGATGCGCCGGCGGCGCCGGGTCGCGTACAACGAGGAGAACGACTTCGACATTTTCACTCCGGACTTCCTGTCCGACCTCTGGAACCAGCTCACCAGCGCCCTGGTGATTCTCACCTCCGTGATCAGCTCGATCGGCCTGCTGGTAGGTGGCATCGGGGTGATGAACATCATGCTGATTTCCGTCACCGAGCGCACCATGGAGATCGGCGTCCGCAAAGCGATCGGGGCCCGGCGCTCCGACATCCGGGCCCAGTTTCTGATGGAAGCCACGGTGCTGAGCCTCACCGGGGGGATCGTTGGGATTCTGCTCGGAGCCGTGGTCGCCTACCTGGTGCGCAGGTTCATTCCGTACATCCCGGCGGACGTGTCGCTCCTCTGGGTCGCCCTCGGCGTTACGATATCCATAGGCGTCGGATTGTTCTTCGGCTACTACCCGGCCAACCGGGCGGCGGGACTCGATCCGATCGTCTGCTTGCGCTATGAGTGAAATTCGGCGGTTGCGAATCTCCGACCTGCCCGCGCTGCTGTGTTTGTCAAACGCGGCCGGCTGGAACCAGACTCCGGCTGACTGGCGCCGCATCCTGCTGCTCGAGCCGTGGGGTTGCTTCGGCGTCGAGGTGGACCACTCGATCGTGGCGACGGCGACGGCCGTCTGCTACGGGCGGCGTCTGGCTTGGATCGGCATGGTGCTCACCCATCCGCATCACCGGCGCAAGGGTTACGCCCGCAAACTGATGGAGCACGTGCTGGCTCACCTGCACCGCTGCCGGATCGAGTGGTTCAAGCTGGACGCCACGGAGTTAGGCCGGCCGCTATACTCCCGGCTCGGTTTCCGGACCGAAGACACGATCGAGCGGTGGGTGGGCGTGGCGCCGGAATCCTTGCAGCCCTCCGGGCCCGAGGGCTTTACGCCCGTTCCCGATCTGGATCTGGAGGCGTTCGGCGCCGACCGGAGCAGGCTGTTGAAGGAACTCAGCCTGTTCGAGGCAGCATCGATCCCGGGAGAGGGGTTCGTCATGGGGCGTCCCGGCGCCCGGGCGTGGACGTGCGGCCCATGCATTGCCCGGAGCCCGGAGGCCGCACGGGCTCTGATCAGTTGGTTCCTGTCCCGCCACCCGGGTGAAGCCGTGTATTGGGACCTGTTGCCCGGGAATCTGGAAGCCGTGCGCCTGGCCGAGGAATTCGGTTTCGAACCCCGCCGGAAGCTGCTCCGGATGGTGCGGCGCGGCCAAGCTTTCGCCAAGCCGCTCGAAATCGACAACTCCCTTGTCTACGCGGCGGCGGGTTTCGAGTACGGCTGATGATGCGCAAGCGCTTTTTATGGAAGCTCCGGCGCGGCGAACTGCCCCTTGGGGAGCGCACTCTGATCATGGGGGTTCTCAACGTCACCCCCGATTCATTCTCCGATGGGGGACGATACCTGGATCCGGACCGTGCCTTCGCCCGAGCGCTTCAGATGGAAGACGAAGGCGCCGACATTATCGACATCGGCGCCGAATCCACGCGTCCGGGGTCCCGGCGCATCTCCGAACAAGAAGAACTGCAGCGCCTGGTGCCGGTGCTGCGGCGGCTGGCGGGCAAGGTGGCGGTTCCGATTTCGGTGGACACGTATAAAGCTCGGGTGGCCGCCCGGGCCCTGGAACTGGGAGCCTCGATCATCAACGACCCTTCCGGGCTGACGTTCGACCCGCAATTGGCGAAGACGGCGGTTCGGTTCGACGCCGCCCTGGTGTTGAACCACATGCGCGGTACGCCGGAGACGTGGATGCGCCTGGGCCCGTTGCCGGACGCGATGGCGGCCGTGCGCCGGGAGCTGGAAGCGGCGGTGCGCAAAGCCCTGCTCGTGGGATTGGACAAAGAACGCATCGTCCTCGACCCGGGCCTCGGATTCGGCAAGCGGGGAGAGCAGAACTACGACCTTCTGGTCCGGTTGCCGGAACTCGCGGAGCTGGGCTTCCCAATTCTCGTCGGCCCCTCACGCAAGTCGTTCCTGGCACAGGCAACCGAGGAAGGGAAGCTGATGGGAACCGCAGCGGCCGTCACGGCGGCTATCCTGGGCGGCGCCCATATCGTGAGGGTGCACGATGTCCGGCAGATGGTCCCGGTGGTGAAAGCGGCGGACGCGTTGCTGGAGGCCCGTGGCCGTTTGCGTGAGCCCGAGCAGCCGCGGCAGTGGGCTCCCCAGCGGAAGTTCCAGCGCCGCGCATGAGGCCGGCCGGAAAGCTACAGCCAGTACTCCCACCGGCTCCCGGCGACCACGTAGGCGGCGAGCAGCCCATTGGTCACGGCGTGGGCAAGGATGCAGTCGCCGAGGCGGCGGGTACGAACGATCCACCAGTTGTAGGCGATGCCGGCCAGGAGTCCCACGGCCCAGAAGCTGCCGTGCTCGGAGGCGAAGAGCACCGCCGTAAGCCAGAAGGCCCGGGGCGAATATGCGCCCAGCGGGAGGCGTTCGAAATCGCTCCGAACGATCCACCGCATCAGCCAGCCCCGCCAGAACAGCTCCTCGATCACCGGCGCCAACAGCACCGCCCTTACGGCCCGGGAAGCGATGGCCATTGGGCTGGACGCGAACCCAGCGGGAAGCGTCCCGGCGCTCGGTCCCGTCAATACGTTCGAGAACAGCCAATGCGCCCGGTAGCCGGGCCAGAGCAGGTCGGGAGCAACCCAAAGGGCGAAGACGGCCGCGCCCAGCAGCGTGCTCATGGCGGGGCGGGAGACGCCCAGGTCAATGACCGGACGCGAAAAGATCCACAAGGACGCGGCCAGAATCAGCGCCTGCAGCGGCTGGTCCCAGAGGCCGAGGGGCATCCGCGGGACGATGGCGAGCAGCAGAAGAAACAGGACGAAGGGCGCTACCCAGGGGAACGCCGCGTGAGCCCGGAGGCGCCGCCACGCCGGTATCATGAACCGATCTTCCCCATCAGCTCGCGGATCTTGAACTTCTCTTCGCTGGTGGGGTTGTGCTGTAAAGCGGTCTCGAGATGCCGGCGGGCCTTCTCGTCGAGGCCCTTCCGGTGCAACGCCATGGCGAGGTGATACCGCCAGAGCACCACCTTGGGATACTTGGCCACGACCTGTTCGAGGAGCGCGACCGCCCGGTCCACCAGGTTCTGTTTCATGTAAATGTAAGCCAGGGTGTCGGTGATGTTCGGGTCGTCCGGCAGCACGTTCCGGGCACGCTGAGCCAGGGTGAGGGCCTCGTCGAGGTCCGTGGAAGTCTCGGCCAGAACATAGGCCAGGTTGTTGAGGGCGATGGGGTTGTTCGGGGCCAAGTCGATCGTTTTCCGATAATACTCGATCGCCCGCGAGATCGCTCCCAACCGTTCGGCCCCCATGCCGAGGAACAAGAGCGGAACCGGATCCCGCGGCCGCAACTCAACGGCGCGCTGGAACGCGGTTTCGGCGTTGGTCAGGTCCCCTTTCGTGTAATAGATCCCGCCCAGCAATCGGTAGGCTTCGCCGTTGTTCGGCCGTAGCTTCAACACTTCCCGGGTCAGGCGGACGGCCGCCTCGTGTTGTCCGGCGAGACTGAGTATGAAAGCCAGCTGGAGTTTCAGGGAGGTGTTTTCCGGACGCCTGGCGGCCTCCCGGCGGAGCAACTCGACAGCAGCCTGCGGGCGGCGCTGCCGGAGGTAGACCTGCGCCAGGCCGTTGAGACCCGCCAAGGCCCCCGCCGGAGTTTCGTACAGCCGGCGGAACCTTCTTTCGGCGTCCTTCAGCTTGTTCTCGAGCAGATCGAGGTTGGCCAGCAGAGTCAAGACATTAGGATCGTCGGCGTGCCGCTCCAGCAGGGCTTCCAAAGACTTTCGGGCCTGCGCCCTCTCACCCATCCGCATCCAAGCATGCGCCCGGATCAGTTGCGCGTTCAGGTCGCCCGGAGCGTGTTCGAGAATCCGCTCGGCTTCGGCAACCGCTTTCGCATAGTCGCCGCGGGCGGCGTAGAGGCCCGCCAGCCGGTAGCGGGGCAGGAGGTAGTCCGGCCGCTGATCGATGGCCTCCCGATACTCCAGTTCGGCGCGGTCCAGGTCGCCCAGCGCGCGGTGAGCCTCCGCCAGGTTGTAGCGAAGGACGGCGTTGTTCGGCATCTGTACCAACGCCGCCTCGAAGTCGCCGACCGCCGCCGCGAGTTCTTTCCGGCCCCCGGCACGAAGCCGCAGCGCGCCCCGCAACGCGCGGGCGGAGGAATTCTCCGGATCCTTCTCGAGGACCCCCTCGATGGTCTTGTAGGCCTCGTCGTACTGGCCTTGAAGGGCGAGAACCTCCACCATGCGGATCTTGAAACGGACCTCCTGCGCCGGATCGGCTTCGAGGCCCTGGCGGTAAGTCTCCAGCGCCCGATCGAACGCGCGCAGCCGGACATAGAAGTCTCCCACGGCCAGATGGGCTCCAGGAAACTTGCCGGGCTCGCTCAACAGCTCTTGCAGCACAGCCTCCATCTGCTCCGGCTGGCGCTGGACGGCATAGTGGCGGGCGAGTTCGAGGCGATAGCGGATATTGTCCGGGAAATGGGCGATCTTCCGTTTCAGCACCTCGAGAGCGTTGTCGAACCGCCGGGCCCGCAGGTGCGCAACGTACAGGAAGTCGTAGAGCTGGACGAAATCCGGATGCTCTTCCAGATAGTCGGACGCCGTCCGCATCGCTTCGTCGGTGCGGCCCATTTTGGCCAGGCACTCGGCCAGAGCCAGCGCGGTCCGCCCGTCGCCGGGCCTCAGATCGCGGGCCCGGGTCAACAGCTCCAAGGCCGCCGGGTAGTCGGGATCCTGCTGCAACATGGCCAGCAGCCCCTTGGCGCGGATCACTGGGAAAGAGTCGGGGCGCTGCGCTTCGACACGCTCAGTCGCCTCCTGCAGGAGCGCGAGCACCGGCTTGAAGCGGGCTGGATCGCGCAGGTAGATGGCCAGGCACAGGTCGGCGAGGCGGGCGTAGGCGTCCTCGTTCGCCGGATCGAGCTCCACTGCCCGGCGGTAACCCGACAAAGCCTGCCGGATGCGGCCGAGTTTCTCGGCGGTCCGGCCGGCGCCGTAATAGGCGTCCGCATTCCGGGCGTCGTTCTGGATCGCCCGGCGGTACATGATGTTGGCTTCTTTGAACTTCTGGTTCTGAAAGTATTTGTTCCCCGTCTCCACGAACGCCCTGGCGCGCTCCAGGGGATCGCGGGAACAGGCTGCCGCCAGGAGGACGAGCAGAGCCAGGAACCAGTGCATCGCCGGCGTTCGCATAGCCGTTTTCCAGTATTCCAGCACCGGCGGCCTACGGCAACGCTGCGCCGGTCCGGAGCGCCGCTCCACCCGGATCCTTCCGCTCACCGGCGCAGCCGCTCGGCGGCGTTGCGCATTTGCAGCCCGTGCATCAGGCTGGCCGCGCTCCGCATCACCGCCGCCACGTGGACCGCCTCAGTCATCTGAGCCATGTTGAAGCCCTTTTCCAGGCAGTCCTCCGTGTAGGCGTCGATCGAATAGGGGCACTGCAGCGCATGAGCGACCGCCAGCGCGATCAAGCTCTTCTCCCGCCGCGACAGAGCGCCTTCGCTGAAGACATGCCCATACCAATTGCGGAACTGCTTCCACAGCAAAGGCGCATCGGCGCCGATTTCGTTGACGCGGCTGAGATCTTCGGGATTGTAGTAGTCCGGCATCGCGAATCTTCACTCTCCTTGGGATTGGTTTCCGTTCCTCCAGAGCCCGGGCGGCGGCGCCGGGGCGGGCTCCCGCGCTCTTGCGCCCCCCGGCGAAGTCAGCTTCGCCGCGCGGTCACCAGGACCGTGCCCGCATGAAGGTTTTGCCATTTGATGGTATCGAACCCCAGCGGGGCCAAGGCGCTGCGCAGGCGGTCGATCGACCAGGTCCGGCACCCGCCGCGGCGCATGCGCCGCCCCAGAGCGCCGAGCACCACCTCGGGAGGGGGCAACACGCCGCCCGGTAAGAAGGAGTCATGCAGCGCCAGCAAGCCACCCGGCCGAAGCCACCGGGCCGACCATTCCAGGAACTGCTGGACCTCGCCCCGGTTGGAGGAACCCAGCAAGCCGGAAAGGATCACCGCCCCAAAAGAGCCCGGGGCCGCAGCCAGTCCCGGCTGCAGGGACAGCGGGACGCCGGGGTTGCGAAACGGGTTCACAGCGGTCACCGAGAGTTTCGGCCACCGCCGGCCGATGGCTTCCCGGTAGCGCTCGCCCCCGTAGCCGACGATCAGCGCTGGATCTTTCCCGCCCAGGTCCAGCTTGTCAGCCACCGCCGGGGCGGCGAACCGGGCCAAGGCCTCGCAAGACCTCTGGTGGAGCGCCTCCTCCGGAGCCGGAATCTGGATGAAGTCGCGGCAGCCGCCGCGCACGTACGCTTTCAGGTCAGACCATCCGGCGGCGAGCCGGCACTGGTACAGGACAGCCTCCCGCAGGCTCTCCGGGGCATCGCTGCGGAGGTACCGGGCGGCCAGCTCCAGGTTGCGGTAGCCGTCCGGGGTCTTCTCGAGCACGCCGAGGGCCGTCAGGGCCTCCATCACCTCCGCAGCGGCGGCGGCATCCCAGCCTCGCCCGGAAGCAAGTTCCCCGGCCGAACGGGGACGGGCGAGCTCGTCGAAAAGCCGGCACTCGAGGGCGAAGCCGAGTACCTGGGTGCCGAGGCCGGCGGTGGCCAGGCGGAACAACTGGTCCGGCGCAGGGGCGGGAGCGAAGCGGCTGCTGCCGTCGGGCCGCCGCCGGAGGTCGCGCTCGGCCCGGGCGAGCTTGCCGCGCATCCGCACGACCTCGCCGATTACCAGCGTGGCCGGGGGCCGGACGCCGGCTTCCTTCACTTTGCGCCCAATATCGCTCAGGGTTCCGGTGACGGCCAGCTCGTCGTGCCAGAAGGCCATCTGAATCATCGCCGCCGGCGTTTCGGGATCCTTGCCGTGACGAATGAGCGTCTCGGCGATGGTTTCGACGTTGCTGACCCCCATCAGGAAAACGAGCGTGTCGATGCCGGCCAGGGCCTGCCAGTTCACACGATGATGATCCTTCTTGGCTTCGTGTCCGGTGACGACGGCCACCGAGGAAGCCGCGCCGCGGTGGGTGACGGCGATGCCGGCGCTGAGCGGAGCGGCGAAAGCGGAGGTGACGCCGGGGATCACTTCGAAAGGGACGCCGCGGTCCGCCAGGTATTCGGCCTCCTCGCCCCCGCGGCCGAACACGAAAGGATCTCCTCCTTTCAGCCGCACCACGATCTTGCCCTCCCTGGCCTTGCGGACGAGCAGCTCCTGGACCTCTTGTTGCCGCGAGTCGTGGCGGCCCACCGGCTTGCCCATGTAGATCCGTTCCGCGGAGGGCTTGGCCAGGGCGAGGACCTCTTCCTGGATCAGGCGGTCGTAGACGACGACGTCGCAGGTGCGGAGCAGTTCCGCGGCTTTCAGGGTCAGCAGCTCGGGATGGCCCGGACCTGCTCCTACGAGATAGACTTTTCCGAGTTGAATCGGCGTCTCTCCTTCGCTGGCGTTCTCGTCCAGCCCGGCGGCCGGACTCCTTCGCCGCCGCCCCCACAAGCCCCTCTGGGATTATTGCCGTCGCTGCAGGGCCGGGGCGGGGCCGTTCCAGGGGTGCGGTTTTTACCTTTGGTGTAACACGCCGGGCCCTGGGGGGCAACATCGGGCCTGAGGGGCCGCTCACGTTCGCATGTGGGTGAACAGATAGAGCCCGGCCAGGGCGAAGATGGCGTCTGGGGCCCAAGCCGCCAGCACCGGCGGCAACTGGTTCAGGTTGCCGACCTGCTCGAACAACTGGCTGACCACCCAGTAGGCGATCGCGATTCCGAAGCTCACGGCGACTCCGGCCATCGCTCCCCGGGGACCGGCCAGGAACGCGAAGGGTACCGAGATGAGCGCCATGATCAGGGCGAACAGGGGCACCGAGAACTTCTTGTGGAACCGGACCTGCAGCCGGACGGTGTCGAACCCGCTCTGCCGCAACTCGCGGATGTAGGCGGCCAACTCGGAAAAGTTCATCTGCTGGTCTTGCTTGACTTCCTTGAGGAAGTAGCCCGGCGGCTCGTTCAACTCGGAGAAGGTGCGGGCTTCGCCGGCGAAATCGTCATACCGAACCACGCGCACTCCGTTGAGTTCGCGGCTCCAGCCGTCCTGGAAGATCCAGGTGTTGAGCGACGGCGCCCACCGCGCCCGCTCGGCGTAGATGTGGCGGCGGAGGTGGAACGTGTTCGGCTCCAGTTCGAAGACCGTAATGCCGTACATCACTTGCTCGGTCGGATCGAAATAGCGGTAGTAGTAGATCCGTGAACCTTGGCCGAAAATCCATTGCCGTTCCGGGCTCAGGTACGTTTGCGGCGGCCGGCCTTTGATCTCGCTGCGGATGCCGTCCTGGATGCGGTTGGCCTCGGTGACGTAGTAGTGGTCGAAGGCGAACAGGGCGCCGCTCAGCACGAGGCCCGTCAGCAGGACGGGGACCGAAAGGCGGTACAAGCTGATGCCGCAGGCTTTCACGGCGGTGACCTCATTGTATTTGGACATCACCCCGAAGGTCACCAGAACGGCCACGAGGACGCTCATGGGCGCCGAATCGTAGATCAGTTTCGGCGTCAGGAAGAAATGGTAGGTGAGCACCCGGGACATCGGTATCTGATTCTTGACGATGTCGCCGAGAAGCTCGAAAAACGTGAAGACATGGGTCAGCGCCACGAAGCTGGTGAGCAAGACGATGAAATAGAAAAGGAAACTGCGCAGGACGTAGGCGTCGATGATCTGGGGCCACAGCGGCGCGAAACTGCGGCCCCGGCCGGTCCCCGTCCGGTGGGCCGGCCACCAGCGCCGCAGCGTTTGGAGCGCCTCCACCGCTCGCGAGCGCAGCCACATTCCGAGATCGTGGGCGCCGGGGCGCTCCTGGCGCCGGATCAGCGCCAGCCCCAGCAGACTCAAGACGATGTTGGGGCTCCACACCGCCACTTCCACCGGCAGCCGCTCCTGCTTGGCCATGCCGATCAAACTGACCAGGGCCATGTAGTAGAGAAAGGCCACCATCACCGTGAGCACGAAAGCGGAAGACTTGCCACCAGCCCGCGTCGAAACGCCGAGGGGCACTCCGAGCAGCGCCAGCAGCAGGCAGGCCAGCGGCAGGGCCAACCGCTGGTGGAGCTCGATGCGCGCCTCCACAGACTTGCGCGCTTCGGCGATCAGCGGGCCCGTGTCCATCCAGGTGAACGGTTTGGCCTGCTCTTTGTGAGGAGCGCGAGCCTCCAGTACGCGCTCCCCCCGCGGGAAGGCGTAGCTGTTGTACTGGTTGTCCTCGCCCACCACGTACGAGCGTCCGTCGAACATCGAGAGTTGGATCCGGTTGTTGTGGGCGTCGGCTACGGCGACGGCCTCGGTGGCCACGGTGATCCGGGGGTGGGTCTCGGAGGCCTCTGTACTGCTGGAAGACGCCGTCTCGGCCAGGAAGACGTGCCGCCAGCGGACGATGGGGCCGGAGATCACGTCGCCGACGTAGAGGATCGTGTTCGGGAACGACTCTTCGAAGACCCGCGGCTGGATCTCCGCGGTGATCTGCTCGGCCAGCAGCCGGTTGAGCACCCGGTAAGTCTCCCGGATCGAGAGCGGCGTCAGCCAGAGGGTAGCGGCCGCGGCGGCGACAGTGGCGATCGAAGCGAGCGCCAGCATCGGCACGAGCAACCGCCGGCTGGGAACGCCGGCCGCCCGCAACGCGATCACCTCCCCGTCGCTGGACATCCGGTTCGTCGCCAGCAGCACCCCGACCAGGACGCCCACGGGCACCGAGAAGGTCAGCGCTGGAGGCAGCACGAGCAGAAACAAGTACGACACGGTGCCGAGATCGGCGGAGCTGCGCACCAGCAGTTCGAACAGCCGGCCCAGCTTCTGGAGGAACAGAACGAAGGTGAACAGGGTCGTGCCCAGCAGGGCGCTGGAAGCCACTTCGCGAAAGATCTTGCGGTCGAGAAGCCCCATTCTCCACGTTCAGTGTACGGTTTCGCGCGGGGGAGGGGGAACCACCGGCGGCTTCGGCCAGTCCCGCTCCACTGGGGCCAGTTCCATGTCTTCCACCAGGACCGACGGCGCCACCACCGACATCGGTACGATGTAGCCCCCGGCGCCGATCAGCGACAGCGGCGCGTTGCTCCCCAGAAACTGGAACACGTGCTCTTCGCTGGAGGCGGCCACGATGTCGCGCAGCAGCCGTGAGGAAACGCGGCGGAACTCCAGGCCCCGCACCAGCTCCTCGCGTCCGTCGGGGTAGAGCCGGTAAACGGCGATCGGAGGGCTGAACAGCCGGGCGCCGCCCTGCTGCCGGCGGCGCTGCGAACGGCGATGGATCTCCTCCGGCGAGGCCGACGACGGGAAGTCCAGCCGGCGGACTACGAGGCCGTACGGTTTCCCCCGCTGCTCGCACAGTTCCAGCAGCTTGCGCCGCAACTGTTGCGGCTCCACGGTTTCGCGGGCTTTGACAATCAAATTGCTGAACTTCGGCGTGTTCGCCCCGTAACGGCCCGGCAAGCGGGCTCGCCCATTGGACCGGGTGAAGTTCCGGACGGGCTGCCGGGTGAGCAGGAAGGCCTTCAACAGGCCCTTTTCGACCACCTGCACGGGCTCAGGTTCGACGCCTTCGAGATCAAGACGGTAGTGTCCGACGAGGGGCCGCCCGTCCCATTCGGTGAGAGTGGGATCATCAACCACATCCATCCACTCAGGCAGGACGCGGGCGCCCAAGCGAGCGGCCAGCTCACTTTCCCGGAAATCGGCGCTCCGGCCGGGCTGGGACACGGGACGCCGGGTCAAGCCGAGGTTCTCCCCGAGCAACTGGGCGAACAACTGCGGCGCGGCCGCGTCTTCAAACAGCACAGGGCCGGCGTAAGGCTCGCCCAGCGAAGCGGCGGCCAGGTTCTGGATCCGCCGGGCCGTCTCGTCCACGCGCCGTTCCAATTCGTCCGGGGAAGGCAGATCACCGATCCGGAGCGCCTCAATCACGTCGGCGTCGCGAACGTGCATCCCGTCCGGCGCCCGCCCCTCGCCGCGGAACTCGAAGAAGTGCAGTATCTCCGGGTAGCGCGCTACCGTCCCTTCGGTGTTCATGAGGTAAGCGGTAGCCTGGATGGATTCGAAACGGACCTGCGAGCGCACCACCGCCGGATAGCGGGCGAAGACCGCCGACAGTCCTCGCACAAGGCGCGTCCACTCGTCTTCGGAAACGTCCTCACGGCGGGGCGGCTCGATCAAGACCACCGGTTCGGCCCGGCTGAAGTCGGGAAGGTCTTCGCGCTGCGTCACATTCTTGAGCGCCGCCCGCTTCCGCGCGATCGCCGCCATCGCGCCCTTGAACACGCGGTCGGTGGCCAGCCAGAAGTAGACCCTCAGGGCAAACCGATCGTCGTCGAGCGGAGCCTGTCCGATGAAGCCGCGCCGGGCGAAGAAGTCACTGTAGACGTAGTTGGTATTGTCGAATTCGTAGCTGCCCACCCGGACGTCGATCCGCGGCACGCGCATCCGGGTCCGCGCCCGGCTGACGATGGCGCCCAGGGAAGCGCGTACCGAAAAGTTCTCCGTATCGTCCAGCGCATACTGGATGAAGTAGACGTCGTCGGCCAGAGAGACCAGGCGCAGGGCCCGCGCCCGCTCCATCTCGGCGTTCATCGCGGTGAGCACGGCTTCGGCGGCGATCTGCTCAGCGACGGCTGGAGACCGCACCGTCTGCCCCGCCGCCGCCCAGGGTCCCAGCAGCGCCAGCGCCGATATCGATGTCACTCGCCGGGTCCAGTGCATGGCTCTTTCCTACGGGGCCTCCGCCGGCAGCAACGGGCGCGGCAGGATCGGCGGGCGGTCTTGTGCGCTCGCCTTCCGCTGGACCTCGATCTCGGAAACCAGCAGCGCCGGCGAGACGGCCGAGACCGGTACACTGCCGCTCTCGGCGCCGCAGTAACCGTTGAACACGCCTGGCTCGTTCGACGTCGCGAGGATCTTGGAGAAAGCCGCCAGGGGCGTTCCCACGATGTCGGCGCCACGGACCAGCTCATCCGGCCGGCCGTCCGGGTAGACGCGATAGACGACGAGCGGAATCACCTTGAACGCCTGGATCCCGCGCCGGCCGGTCATCGTGTAGCCGCCGGTTACCTCTGCGAAATAGAAGCCGTATTCTTTGCCTTGCCTGCGGATCTCCTCGATCAGCATCTCCCGGAGGCGGTCCGCACTCACCTGCCGCCGGGACTGCACAATCAGATTCGACTGGCGCGAAAGCACTTCCCGGCCCGGCTGCCGGCGCCCGTGGCCGTTGGAATGGGCGATCCCGGGCACCGGGAGTCTGGACATCAGAAACGTCTTCATGATCCCGTTCTCGACAACGGCGACCGGGCGCGCCGGGACACCCTCGTCATCGTAGTCGTACCAGCCCATCAGGTCGGTTCCGCCGAAGCTCCGCCGCGTGGGATCGAAGACGACGGAAAGGAAGCCCGGAAGCACTGGTTTGCCGAGACGATCACGGAACGTATGGCCTTCGGAAGGATCCCGGAGGCGGTGCCCTTCCACACGGTGGCCGAAGATCTCATGAAAGAAGACGCCGGCCGCCCGGCCGGAGAGAATGGCCGGGGCCACATACGGCTCGACGAGCGGGGCATCCACGAGTTTCGTCACCAAGCCCGCCACCCGCCGGGCCGCGGCGCGCAGGATCTCGGGTCCGGGCAGCCCGTCCGGCGCGTGGGCTTCGAAGGACTCGAGCGTGAACAGATCCATTCCGTCGGGGGCCTTGGCTCGGGCCGAGATCGAGACCCGGGCCGAGGTCCAGCCGTGGACCAGCCGCGTGCCCTCGGAGGTCACCAGGTATTTGACCTGCCGCTGGATGGCGACGCGGACGCCGCAGCCGAGCACCTGGGGGAAGCCACGGAACTCGCTGGAAACGCTCCGGACGATACGGCGCCATTTCCCGGCGTCGAAAGTCACATTGGGCGGGAGCCGGTAGTCCTCAACGGGCTCTTCCCGGCTGAAGTCGCCTGGGCTGTCGCTCTGCTTGACGCGCATCTGCCGGTCGGTCTGGATCTTGATGAGCCGTTCCGAGCCGAGCCGGTAGACGCGGTCGGTCTCCAGCCACAACCGCCGGCGGATGGCCGCTTCCCGATCCTCGATGGGAAGGGCCCGCCCGGAAGTGAAGCGGGGGAAGTAGCCCTCGATCACGTGGTAATTGTCCAGTTCGGGAGAGCCGACCCGCACAGTGACGTCCAGGACACGGCTGCGCCGGGACGATTCCCCCTCGAGAGCCCCCCAGGCGGCGGCCACCGTGTTGGTGGTGGAGTCCGTGACGGCGTAACCCAGGAAATAGGGAGAGGGGGAGGCTTTCTGGTTCAAAATGTTGAAGTTGCGCTGGAGTTCCGCGGAAAGGATCCGAATCAGATCGGGGGGCTCTGCCTGAAGAAGCGCCGCCGCAAGCAGCGCCGCAAGGGCGAGGAAGACGCGCCCGGCCCGAATCCGCACCTTGACCAGAATAGCACGCCGCCGCCGGCGCCCCCTCAGCGCCCGCCGGCTTCGTCGCTCCGGCGGAGAGCGATTTCGGTCTGCTCGACTGGGTTCTGCGGGAGTGTGAGCAAGCCTTTTTCCTGCATGCCGGTGAGGGCAAGGCCATAACGCCCGCGGACACCGGTCTTCTCGAAAATGTGTTTCAAATGGATCTTCACCGTGCCGGGCCGGATGCCGAGTTCGCGGGCGATTTCCTTGTTTTTCAGGCCTTGCTCCACCAATTCGAGCACTTGTCTTTCGCGGGGCGTGAGGCCGGAGCGGGAATGCCTCGGCGAAGTAACGACATCCCGGAGCAGTTCGTCTTCCATCCAGCTCGTACCCCGCGCGACGGCCCGCAAGCAAGCGAGGACTTTCGGTATGGGGGCGCTCTTGCGCACGATGCCGCGCACGCCTCTTTGCAGCAGGCGGAGCGCCTCGGGCTCGGAGATGGAATGGCCCCAGACGACGACGGCGCAAGGCCGGCCGGCGTCCCGCCAGCGGGCCAGCCAGTTCAACACGGCGTGGGCTCCAAAGGACTTGTCGAAAACGAAGATGTCCGGAGAGCCGTCTGCAGCCAGTTGGATCGCCTCGGCCGGCGACGCCGTGATATGGGTGAGCTCCATGTCGCCGGCTTCCGCCAGAACGGATCTAAGCCCTTGTGCCGTAATGGGTTGGCTGTCGCAGATCCCAACCGTCGTCATCTCGTTGGTCTCCTTTGCCGGGGAACCGCGGGCGGGGAGTTTCCCTTCGGGGCTCGTGACCCCGCGGGGCGGCGCGGTTCCGCCTGCTCTTATCGGATCGAACCCGCAATCCTGACAACTATGTGGAGCCAGGCCGGCAATGCTCTCATGTTTTTCTCCTAATCAGCCGATGGAAACACGTGGATTTGATGCGAGGCCAGGAACGCCGCACGACAGCGTCACCGGTCCTGAGGGTTCCGCACGTGGACGCGCCGGTATGGCGGCGCACGTAGCGCCTGACCCCCAAGGGGCCCCGCCGGGCCTCCTCAGCAGCGTGCTGTAGACGACAATGGCGAAATCCGTGACCAGCCCGCCGAACGTAAACCTCGGAGCGTTACTCGTTTGCCCGAACGCCAAGATGATGGCCGAGCTGCTGCCCCTGCTGACGCACAACATCCCGGGGGTGCAGCTTCACTCTGTCAAGGAGTATCCGGAGAGCAGCTTTCTGGCCGACTTCGTCGTCAACCAGCACCCCCGGCTGTGTTTTCTCGATGTGGATACGGACCCAGAGCGAGCCCTGGGGCTGATCCGCGAGCTGCAACTGTTGGATCCGAGCCTGCCCATCATCGTTCTGTTGGGGCAGAACGAGCCGGATTTGATTCTTCGCTGCCTGCGCCAGGGCGCCACCGAATTTCTGATGCAGCCGTTCACGGCTGAAGAGCTGGCGCCGGTGCTGCAACGGCTCTCTCAGCTCAGTCCCTCGATGAACTACGGCAGCGGCGGGCGGGTGATCTGCGTGGCCCCGGCCAAAGGGGCCTGCGGCGCCAGCACCATCGCCGCCAACCTGGCCACGCGCAAGAAGACGCTCGGCGCCAACCGGCTGCTGCTGGCCGACCTCGACCCGCTCACGGGCACGATCTCTTTCCTGCTGAAACTCAAGTCGAACTACAGCATCCTGGACGCCATGAACCTGGCCACCAGTCTGGACCGGGACCTCTGGGACGGCGTGGTGTCGAGCTGGAACGGGATCGACGTGGTTCTGGCTCCCGAGAACCCGATGGATTCGATCAGCGAACTCCAGGATCCGGCCCCGGTGCTGGAGTTCGCCCGCCAGCTCTACGACGTCATCATCGTGGATTGTGCGGGCCTGTTCGGCGATTGGGGTCTGGCCCTGGCGCGGGTAGCCACGGACCTGTTGCTGGTGACCACCAACGAACTCCCGGCCCTGCAGAGCACTCAACGGGTACTTGGACACCTGGAGCGGAACCGGGTGGAACGATCCAAGGTGCGTCTGGTCGTGAATCGTTACAGCCGGGACGTGGGCCTCAGCACCGACGCAATCTCCACCGCCTTGCACACCGACGTATTCGCGGTGATCCCGAGCGATTACGAGGCCGTGCAGAAAGCTCTCGTGGAGGGCAAGCCGGTGAATTCGAGCAGCGCTTTCGGCAAGCACCTTTCGAAGCTCGCCCGGCGGCTGGCCGGCGCCGACGAAACCGCCGACCACGAGACAGCCCACAAACGGGGAAAGGCCAAGGGAGCTTCCCTCGCCGGTCTGTTTTCCTCCCTGTTCTCGCGAGCCCCTTCCTGAGCTCCGGCGGCGCCGGCGGCCCCGGCGTTCGCAGGAAAACCCGTGTTTGGGTTGGGGACCGAGGGTGAGCCGCGCGCAGGGAGAGGCTCGCTACAGACAACTGCGCGACCCCGGCTGAGCCGCAGGGCGGCTTCAGCCGTCCTTGCGCTCCCAGACGAGTTGGCCGTCCACGAAAGTCGCCACGGCGGCGCCGCGGAACCGCCTTCCGTCGAATGGCGAGTTCTTGCTCTTCGAGAAGGTCCGGTTCACGTCGTAGGTCCACTCGAGTTCGGGATCGAGGATCGTGACGTCCGCGGCTTCACCCGGCGCCAAACGGCCCGCCGGGAGCCCGAAGGCCTGGGCCGGGCCGGTGGTAAACAGCTCGACGAGCCGCATCAGCGAAATCCGGCCCGGATGGAAAAGGACGTCGAACACGACGGCCACAGCGGTCTCCAGCCCGATTACGCCAAAGGGGCACCGCTCGAACTCCTGCATCTTCTGATAACCGGTGTGGGGGGCGTGGTCGGTGGCCACTGCGTCCACCGTCCCGTCGGCGACCCCTTCGAGAAGAGCCTCGAGATGCTCGCGCCCGCGCAGCGGCGGCTTCATTTTGAAGTTGCTGTCGTATGGAATCGAGTCCTCGTCGGTGAGCGCCAGGTGATGCGGAGTCACTTCACAGGTCACCGGCAGGCCGCGGGACTTGGCGAAGGCTACCATGGCCATTGAGTTCTTCGTGGAGAGGTGCGCGACGTGGTAGCGGGCGCCGGTGATCTCGGCCAACAGCAGATCGCGGGCCACCATCACGTCCTCGGAGCAAGCCGGGATGCCCCGCAACCCTCGGCGGCAGGAAGCAACCCCCTCGTGCATGTCGCCGCCCGAGGACAGGTGCAGGTCCTCGCAGTGCTGAACGACGGTGAGGCCGAAAGACCGGGCCAGTTCCATGGCCCGGCGCATCACCCGGGCGTTCATCACCGGCATGCCATCGTCGGAAATGGCTACGACGCCGGCCCTTTTCAGGGTGCCGATCGGGGCCAGTTCCTCGCCCTTGCTTCCCTGAGTGATCGCGCCGATGGGATGGACCTTCACCACCGCCGACTGCCGGGCCTTCTCGAGGATATAGCCGGTGACCGTGGCGCTGTCGTTCACCGGCTGCGTATTCGGCATGCAGCAGATCCGCGTGAAGCCGCCCGCGGCGGCGGCACGGGCGCCGGTTTCGATAGTCTCGGCGTGGGGCAAGCCGGGCTCACGCAGGTGGACATGCAAATCGATGAAGCCCGGCGCCACGATCTTGCCGGCGGCGTCGTAGACCCTGGCGCCTTCGACCTCGATGTTCGGCTCCACGGCCTCGATATGAAACCCCTCGATCAGCAGGTCGGCAGTCTCATCGCGCCGCGTGGCAGGGTCGATCACCCGCCCGTTCTTGATGATCAGTTTTCCCATGGCTATCCAAGAACTCTCTCCAGCACCGCCATGCGGACGGCGACTCCGTTTTCCACCTGGTTGAGGATCACCGATCTCTGGGAGTCGGCCACCTCGGAGGAGATCTCCCGGCCTCGGTTGATGGGCCCGGGATGCATCACCAGAACGTCGGGCCGGGCCAGTTCGATGTGCTCGGGCGCCAACCCATAGAAGGAGAAGTACTCCCCGCGGGGAAAATCGGGCTCGTGCTGGCGCTCGAGCTGGACACGCAGCATCATGATGACGTCGCAGCCCCGGATCGCCTTCCTCATGTCGTACTCGATCGACACCCCGGGAGCGATACCGGCCAACTCCGGCGGCACCAGCGGCGCCGGCCCGCACAAAACGATGTCGACGCCGAACTTCGACAGCAAGTAGACGTTGGAGCGCGCCACCCGGCTGTGCTCGATGTCGCCGATGATGGCTACCCGCAAGCCCTCCAGGCTCCGCTTGCGATCGAGAATCGTGCGGGCGTCAAGCAGCGCCTGGGTCGGATGCTCGTGGGTACCGTCACCGGCGTTGATGATCGGCGTCCGGAGGTGCCGCGCCAGGAAATGAGGGGCCCCGGAGGCCTTATGGCGCATCACGATCGCGTCCGGGCGCATCGCGGCGAGGGTGTTCAGGGTGTCCACCAGAGATTCACCCTTGGAAAGGCTCGAACCGGCGCCGCTGATGAGGATTGCGTCGCCGCCGAGACGCCGCGTGGCGATCTCGAAGCTCGTGCGGGTGCGCGTGGAAGGTTCGAGAAACAACAGGACGACGGTCTTGCCCCGGAGCCTGTCGAACTGGGCGAAGGAGCCGTCCCCGACCGGCTGGAAGTCCTTGGCTCGATCAAGAATCGCTTCGATCTCTTCCCGTGGTAGATCCTCGATACCGAGCAGCCCTTGGATCATGATCGCCTCGACTTTCCAGTGTAGTGCCTCCCGCTTTCGCCGGCGCGCCCGCGGGAGAACACCGGCCCCGGGCGTTTCACGAGCCGGCGCCGCCGGGCAGCCGCAGGACCCGCTCTTCGCCGTCGATCTCCCGGAGCCGCACCTCGACAAGCTCGTCTCTGGATGTCGGAATCCGCCGCCCCACGTATTGCGCCTCGATGGGCAGCTCCCGATGCCCGCGATCGACCAGGACGAGCAACTCGACCCGCGCCGGGCGGCCGTGGTCGAACAGGGCATTCAAGGCCGCGCGAGCCGTCCTCCCGGTGAAGAGAACGTCGTCAACGAGGACCACGTCGAGATCGGTCACTGGGAAAGGAATCTCGGTGGCGTTCACCACGGGCTGCCGGGCGACCAGCGAAAGATCGTCGCGGTAGAGTTGGATGTCGAGGATCCCGACCCGCGGCGCCTGGCCCTCGATCTCCTGAATCTTGCCGGCCAGCCGCGTCGCCAGCGGAACCCCGCGGCGCCGGATGCCTACAAACGCCAGGCGATCGAGCTCGGGCCTCTTCTCGACGATTTCATGGGCGAGCCGCACCAGAGTCCGGTGGATCTCCGAGGCGCTCATGATCTGCACGCCGTCGCTGCCACGCCCGTTCATTCCGGCCTCGCCAACCGCCCAGCGTACCACACGCCTTCGGGTGGCCCGGTGACGCGGCGCGCCGGGGGCGTGGCGGTGCGGGCGGCCAAAAAAAGTTGTTCCAACGATCATTTTTGTGGCACTAATTAAGACAGGGCTTTTCTCGAGGAGGGATGTTCCATGACGGCTCCATTCGCACCGCTGCCGCCAGCCGGCGTGCGGTTCACCAAGAAAGAACGGGAACTCTTCCAGGCGCTGGCCGGCAACGCCAACTGCGTTCTCAGCCGGTCTTACCTGCTGCGTGAGGTCTGGGGTTACCACGAGGGGACGCGCACGCGAACCGTCGATGTCCATATCCGCCGGCTGCGGAAGAAACTGGAAAGGACCCCAGGCGTTCGCATCTGCACCGTCTTCCGCCAGGGTTATGTAATGGAAACGGCGGACGGCGCATCGGAAACGGTCCGTTGCCGCTCGAGGGGCGCTGTCTTGCGGGGCTGAGGCTGACGCTGTCAGAACCGTTTGAGACGGTTCTTGATCCGCCGGGCGAGTTTCTCGATCCGTTCGGCTTTCCGCAGGGCGTTGAGCGACAAGACGTGGTAGTCGTTTTCGTCCAGCTCTTTCTTCAGCGCTTCGGCAAGCTTGACGAGTTCGGCGGCATCCTGGCGGGACTTCCGGTACTCATGCTCGAGGATGTGTTCGGCCTGGGTGCGGCCATCCGGCATGCGTCTCTGGGTCGCGTCTTCGGGTTGCTGCGCCGCCAGCAACGCGCTCAGAATGGCCAGTAATATCAGGCGTTTCATGATCCCTCACTGGTATCATAGCCTCTTATGCGGGAGGTGAAGGTCGGCATCATCGGGCTGGGGAACGTCGGGCTCGGAACGCTGCGCATCCTGGCGGAGAATGCTGCGCAGATCGAGCTGAAACTGGGCTTCCGCCTGAGCGTCCGGGTGGTGTGCAGCCGGAATCCGGCCGCCAAGCAACTGCCGGATGCCTTCCGCGACGTGCCGCGCACCTCCGACTGGAAGCAGGTGGTGACACACCCGGAGGTGGACATCGTGGCCGAGCTGGTAGGCGGAACAACGGTGGCTTCCGAGATCGTTCAAGCAGCGATCGCCAACGGGAAGTCCGTGGTCACCGCCAACAAGGAGCTGATGGCGCTGGCCGGGGCTGAGATCTGGGATCGGGCCATCGCCGCCGGCATCAACCTGGCCATGGAAGCCAGCGTGGCCGGGGGCATCCCGATCCACGCCGTTCTGCGGGAGGGCATCTCCGGAGACCGGATCGTCGCCCTTTACGGCATCCTGAACGGCACCTGCAACTACATCATGACCGAGATCGAGCGCTGCGGCGCCGACTTCGCCGAGGTGCTCGCTGAGGCTCAGCGCCTCGGTTACGCCGAAGCCGATCCCAGCGCCGACATCGACGGAGCCGACGCCCGCTCGAAGCTCGCCATCCTCGCGGCTCTGGCTTTCGGAGAACGGATCACGCCGGACGACATTTACACGGAGGGCATCCGCCGCATCTCGCCCGTCGATTTCCAATACGCCGAGCGGCTGGGACATACGATCCGTCTGATCTGCGCCGCGCGACAATCCAAACAGGGACTGGTGCTCTCGGTGCGGCCGTCGCTGATTCCGCGCGGCACGATTCTCGCCAGCGTCCAGGGCGCGTACAACGCTGTGTGGGTCCGGGGCCGGTACGGGGAAGATACGTTCTATTACGGAAAAGGGGCCGGACCCGAGCCGACAGGGGTCGCCGTGGTCAGCGATCTGATGCGGGTGGCGCGGGAGATCCGGCGGGGAAGTCCGGAGCGCGTCTCGCCGTTCGCTCACGAGCGCCTCGGCGAATACAGACCCATACCGGTAGAAACCCAAAAGAGTGCCTTCTATCTTCGTTTCCGGGTCAAAGACCGCCCGGGCATCATCGCCACCCTCGGGCGTATCCTGGCCGACCGGGGTATTAGTATCGACGCGGTCCTTCAACTCCCGTCGGACTCCAAAGACGACCTGCCTTTTGTCATCACCCTCGAGCGGAGCCGCGAGGCGGCCGTGCGCGAAGCTCTGGAGCAGATGCGGACACTGGATTTCATGGTGGAAGACCCGCTGGCCATGCCGATGGAAACGGCCTTATGAAAACCTCTCAGTTTGTACTGATTCTCGCCGCTTCGGCCGGGCTGCTGTTGCCCGGACAAGTGGCCACCGAAGCCAATCGCCGGCTGGAGTCGGCGGAAGGGCGCCAGCGGCTGATCCAGGTCCTTTCCAACCCGGAGCGGGCGGAGCGGCTGCGGGCCCGGAAGCTCGTCGAGGCTCTGGAACTCAAACCCGGCGACACGGTGGTGGACCTGGGCACCGGCGCGGGCATCTTGCTGCCGTTCTTGGCGTCCGCGGTGGGCCCTAGGGGTACGGTGATCGCCCAGGACATCCACCAGGACTATCTGGACGCGGCCCGGAAAACGGCTGATGAGGCCGGCATCACGAACCTGCGGCTCGTGCTGGGAACTGAGCGCAGCCCGAACCTCGAGCCCGGCGCCGCCGACGTCATCGCCACCGTGGACGCTTACCACCACTTCAACTACCCCGAGGAGATGCTGGCCGGCATCAAAGCGGCGCTGAAGCCCGGCGGCCGGTTTGCCGTGCTCGACTATTACCCGGAGGGGTTCCGGGAACCGGGGCACATCCGCGCCGACAAACCGGAAGTGATCAAGGAAATCGAACAGGCTGGGTTCCGCCTCGCCGCCGACAGGGAGCACGTGCCCGGCAAGCAGTACCTGATCATTTTTACGACGGAGTGACGGCTGGGAGCGAGATCCCGGCGGTACGGGGAAGGCGTCGGTTCACTCCGAAGCGGCCCGCTTGAGCGCCACCGTGCGCCGATAACAGGCCACGAGGCGCTCGGTCATCCGGCGGATGTCCCAGGCCTGCTCCACCTTGCGCCGGGCACGTTCCGCCATGGCCGCCCCCGCTTCGGGGTCTTCAAGCAGCGCCACGACCCTGGCGGCGAACGCCTCGGCATCGTCGGCCAACGCGCAGATCTCTCCGTCTGTTTCCGCCAGCCCTTCGGCCCCCAGCCGCGTGGAGACCACCGGAATGCCGGCGGCGAAGGCCTCGAGCAGCTTCACCCGGACTCCGGAGCCGGTGCGCACCGGGCAGACGAAGACGGCGTAGCGGCCCAGCGGCTCACGGACGTCCTCGACGAAGCCGCGGAACTCCACCGCTTCCCGCGGTGCGGGCAAGGTCTGAGGCGGAGGCGGGTCGCTGCCGACGACAACCAGCTTCGCCTTCGGCTCCCGCTCCAGGACGCGGGGCAGCACCTCTTCGACCATCCAGCGCAGAGCGCTGAGGTTCGGCAGGTGCCGGAAACTGCCGAGGAAGAGCATCGTCTTCGGCTCCCGGCCCCGGGGGCGGAACTCGTACCGGCAAGGCTCGATGCCGGCGCGGAAGTCCGCGTCCAGGCGGCCGGCGAGCTCCGGCAGGTGGCGCAGCAGATACTCCGCGTTGGCCCGGCTGCAGACCTGGACCCGGTCCAGCCGCGGGAGCAACCGCAGCTCGTAGCGCAAAGCGCGCATGTATTCCCACGCCGCCTCGAGCTTCGTCCTCCATCCAGGCGCGGCCCGCAGCGAACGGGCGATCGATTGGAAGTAGATATCGTGCTCGAACAGGATGGACGCCAGACAGTGGAAGCGCCCGGCATATTGGCCCAAAGGCAGGTACTCGAGCTGGAGCACGTCGATCTCATCGAGACAGATCTTGCGGTGAATCAGCCAGCGGAGGTCGTCGCTCGCAAACTCCCGGACGGCGCGCGGCACGATGGAAGCGAACTGCCGGGGCCTCCCCGGGTCGCGCACCAGGAACTCGACCGACCGGGCCGAGCGGGCCAGCTCGCCATGGGCCTCCCTCTGGTCCGGCCGGTCGAGCATTACGATGACGTGCAGATCCGTGAGCCGGGCGAGCGTCCGGCAAGTCTGCAGCATGAAAACCGCCCCGCCATGCACCGGCGGGCAGATCGGATACGGAGAGACGAACAGAACCTTGAGGCGTTCGGGACCGCCCGTTAGAGAAGCGAAACGGTCCCGGAAATAGCCGCCGAGCGGGCGGCGGAACGCCTCGGTGTCGCTTACGACGGCCAGCCGCCGCGCCGCCCAGCGCGACCGCAGCGCCCCGGGAAGCTGCCGCCAGGCGCGCCACAAGCCCCCAGCCGAAGCCCGGTCCGGCGTTTCCCCGAAGAGGGCGCTCACCGCGCAGCCGGCCTGCGCGTAGAAGAAGTGCTCCAACAGGCGGCGCCACTCGTGGATGTTCTTCCAGGCGAACAGAAGGAAGTTTTTGTGCAGGACGGCCCGGATCTCGGCATCGCTGAACCGCTTGCCGATGGTGCCGCGGTGCTCGTGCCAGACCCGGCTCGCCGGCTGGTAGAGCACCTTCCAGCCCCGTTTCCAGGCCCGGTAGCCGAGGTCGGTGTCTTCCAAGTAGAACGGAGCGAGCAGCTCGTCGAAGCCGCCCAGTTCCAGGAACTTTCGCCGGTCGAAGGCGCAGGAGCCCCCGCCGCCGTAAAAGCAGGGAAAGGGGCGGTCAACTTTGTTGTCAATCCGGTGGCGGACCCGGAGCATGCCGAGCTCCCACCAACCCTCGGTCAGCCCGGTCTCCTCCCGGCGTTTGTCCGGATCGCTGAAGAAGATCTGGCAGGAGACGGCGAAGACCTCGTCGTCGGAGAAGGCCGCGAGCAGCGGCGGGAGGAAGTCCGGATCGGCCCGCATGTCGTTGTTCAGCAGGACGACGACGTCGTTGCGGGCGGCCTGCACGCCGGCGTTCGAGCCGCCGCCGAAACCCAGGTTCTCTTCGAGCGCCACCAGGCGGACCGACGGGAAGTTGGCTCTGACGAACTCCGCGCTGCCGTCGCTCGAGCCGTTGTCCACGACGATGACTTCGCTGCCCGGGATGCGTTCGGCAGCGGCCACCACCGAGGGGAGGTATTTCTCGAGCAGGTCCCGGCCGTTCCAGTTGGGGATGACGATCGAGGCGGCGCGGTTGGACGGACGCACATCCTTCGGCGGCGTCTTCGGCCGTCGCAATGCGTAAACGAGGTCGCCGGCTGCCAATGCCGCCATTGCAGTGAGCGTGAACAGCGGCGAAAGAATCAGCAGGGGAAGCGCCCGGAGGAATCGCAGCACCATGCCCATCGGCCTACTTCAGGCGCGCCCCCGGCCCGACGCCGATCGCTTTGCCGAGCCTCACCCAGCGGGAGCTCTCGACCATCGCCAGCTTGGCCCGGAGCGCCTCGACCTCGCGGTCGAGCTTCAGGGCCCACTCGGTGCGCTCCTTGACGCGCTTCTCCGCGTCGTCCAGCGCAGCCACGCACCTGGCGAGCTCTTCAGCCTTGGCGTCCAACTCCTTCTGCGTCTTTGCGGCCCACGCGGCCTTTTCGGCGATCTCGGCCTCGAGGCCGGCGATCTTGGTCTCGTAGCCGGAGGAAATCTCGGCGATCTCGGCCTCTTTGGCGGCGTGGAACTCGTCGAGGCGGCGGCGGGCCTCGGCCAGCTCGGCGTCGAGTTGCTCGGCCCACTGGTTGCGCTCCTCGAGTTCCTGTTCCAGGGCCCGGAACTTCTCGAGCAGCTCCTGGTGCTCGAGCTTGGCCGCCTCCAACCACTGGTCCTTCGTCGCCAGCTCCTCTTCGAGCTTCTCGATGTGTTGGGCCCTTTCCCGCAACACGTTCGCCGCGCTGGGCAGGTAGACGAAGGCGGGCGAGCCGACCATAGGCGCCAGCGCGCAAACGGCGATGAAGAAGTTCGACTCCTCCGGCGCCACCGAGGCCGATTCGAGGCGCACCTCGGTTCCCCGGGGCTGCCCCACCGGGTGGAAGACGATCGCCGGCCCGTGGTTCTGCACGAACATCGCCACGTGGGGGAAGACTTCGGAGAGGGCCGAGCGGAACTCTTCGAAGGTGAACTCGTGGGCGTGATAGGGATTGGGCCCGGAAAGCTTGCGGGACTCCTCGTAGAACAGCTTGTTGGGCGTCGAAACGACGAACTGTCCGCCCGGGGCCAGCACCCGCCGGGCCTCGGCGAGCAGCCGCGACCAGTCCGGCAGGTGCTCGATCATCTCGAAGGCGACGACCAGGTCCACCGAGGCGTCCGGCAGCGGCAGCGCCGTGCCGCTGGCGCATAGATAGCGGGCGTTGGCGGCGGGATAGCGGGCGGTGGCATAGCGGATTGCGTCAATAGAGTTGTCAATTCCGACGATCCAGTCCGCCCAGCGGGCAAGCTCCGCTGTTCCATAGCCCGCCCCGCAGCCGACGTCCACCACGCGCTTCCGGCGGCTGAGCCGGGAGGCGAACAGGTAGCGTGAGACGTGCTCGTTCCAGAGGTCGGGCTCCACCTGGCCCGGAATCACCCGCTCGCCGGTGAACTCAATCAAGCCGCGCCTCCCGTGCCGGGACGGTTTCCCGCAGCCGCCGGTTCACTTCCACGCGCGCCGGCAGGTGGAGGAAGCCATAGACCGGCCCCGAAGCCGGGGCCATCTCGAGCGTCAAGGCGTTGTCGATCCAGTCGCACACAGTGTAGTCCTCCAAGTCGCCGTCGGCGATGGCCGGGGAGAAGGAAAAGTGGCCGGCGTAGAGCACGGGCAGCTCGAGGTGGAAATCGACCGTACAAATGTCGCCCGGCTTCATGGGCGGCAGGGGGCGTCCTTCGCGGGTGGTGTTGGTGCCGGCGAAATCGAGGCCGAGATGGTTCCGGAGCATGAAGCCGACGTTCGGACGGGCGATGGGCTGGTGAGCGCGGACGCTGATGCGGACGACGATCGAGCCGCCGGGCGGGAGCGCGCCGGCCTGCTTGCCGCTGGGGTCGAGAACGGCGATGCCCAGCACCTCGGCCCTGCGGTCGCCGTAGCGGTGATCGACGTTCGGGATCGTATCGGCGATCTCCGGCGGCGCGCCGGGCGCCTCCTCGAGGGGCGGCGGCCCTTGCTGCTGCTGGCGCTGGTAGCGGGCGTCCTTCTCGGCCATGGCGGCCTGGTACTGGGCGATCACCCCGGCCGGATCGCCCAGGGCGCGAATCCGGCCGTGGTCCAGCCAGAGGGCGCGGTCGGCCAGGCTCTTGACGTCGGCCATCGAGTGGGTCACCAGCAGAATGGTGGTGCCGATGCGGCGCAGCTCATGCACCTTGCGCATGCACCGCTGGCGGAAGTAGATGTCGCCGACGGCGAGGGCCTCGTCCACCAGGAGCACCTCAGGGTCGACGTGGATGGCGACGGCGAAAGCCAGGCGCACGGTCATGCCGCTCGAATAGGTCTTCACCGGCTGGTCGATGAAGTCGCCGATTTCGGCGAACCGCTCGATGTGGGGGTATTTCGCATCCATCTCGGCGGTGCTGAAGCCCAGGATGGCTCCGCTGAGGTAGACGTTGTCGCGGCCGGTGAACTCAGGGTTGAAACCGGCCCCCAGCTCGAGGAGCGCCGAGATCCGGCCTTTGACCCGGACGGCGCCGGAGGTCGGCTCGAGGATGCCGGCGACGAGCTGGAGCAGCGTGCTCTTGCCGGCGCCGTTTTCGCCGATCACGCAGAAGGTTTCGCCGCGGGCAACCTCGAAAGAAATGTCGCGCAAGGCCCAATAATCGGTGTGGTACGACCGCAGGCCGAAGCTGAGCAGCTCCTTCAGGCGATCGCCCGGGCTCGGGTAGATCGCGTAGCTTTTCGAGACCTTGTCGAACTCGACGATGGCTTCGGCGCTCATGGCTGGCGTGCAGTTTCACCTCCGCCGGGTGTTATCGGAGGCGGAATTGACAAAGGCGGCGGTCCGCCGATACGCTGGTAATTGGCTGGCGTTGCCGGCGTAGCTCAGCGGTTAGAGCGACGGTCTCATAATCCGTAGGTCGAAGGTTCGAATCCTTCCGCCGGCACCACGTCTTGTTCATTCCCCGCCGTCTCCGACGATCTGATTGTAAATCCGGTCGAGCTCCTCCTGGGAATAGTACTCGATCTCGATGCGGCCCCGCTGGGGCGACTTCTCGACGATCCGCACCCGGGTTCCCAGGGCCCGCTCCATCTCCTCGGCGGCGGCGCGGACGTTGGGATCCTGGCGTTTCTCTTTGCGGTCTTGCTCCTCGTCCGGCGGCTGGACGAGTTTCTGGACCAGGCGCTCCACCCGGCGGACTGAGAGTCCGTGTTTGGCGGCTTTCTCCGCCAGGTCGATCTGTTCTTCTGCGGTAGGCAGCGCGAGCAGGGCCCGCGCGTGGCCCATCGAGAGCCGTCGCTCGGCCAGCAGAACCTGCACGGGCTCGGGCAGCCGGAGGAGGCGCAAGGTGTTGGTGACCGTCGAGCGGTCCTTGCCGGTGCGGCGCCCGATCTCCTCATGGCTGAGCCCAAGCTCTTGCCCCATGCGGTGAAAGGCCTGAGCCAGCTCGATGGGGTTCAGATCCTCGCGCTGGATGTTTTCGACGAGGGTGATCTCGAGGAGGCGCTCGTCGGCCAATTCTTGGACAAGAGCGGGCACGGTGTCCAGGCCGGCCATGCGGGCGGCGCGCCAGCGGCGTTCGCCGGCCACCAGTTCGTAACGGTCCGGTCCGGCGCGGCGCACGATCAGGGGTTGGATGATGCCGTTGGCGCGGATCGACTGGGCCAACTCGGCCAGCTTCTCCGGCTCGAAGACGTGCCGTGGCTGGAGCGGATTGGGCGCGATTGCGTCGATGGGGATCTCGGCGATCGCGTCGCCGGACGGCTCTGGCGCCGGCGGCTGGGGCCGCTCGGGCAACAGCGCGGAGAGGCCCCTGCCGAGGGCTTTACGGCGCGGTTCGTGCGGTTTGCTCATGGGCCAGAATCTCCTTGGCGAGCTGAATGTAAGCGGTGGCGCCCCGGGAACGAACGTCGTAGACGAGGATCGGTTTGCCGTGGCTGGGCGCCTCGGCCAGGCGAATGCTGCGGGGGATTACGGTCCGAAAGACCTCGCCGGCGAAGAACTCCCGGAGGTCCTGGGCGACCTGGCGTGTCAAGTTGGTCCGCTCGTCGTACATGGTGAGGAGGATGCCCTCGATCCTGAGCGGATGATCGAAGGAGGAGCGGACTCGGTCGATCGTGTCGAGCAACTGGGAGATCCCTTCGAGGGCGAAGAACTCGCACTGGATGGGGATGAGCACGCTGTCGGCGGCGACGAGGGCGTTGAGGGTGAGCAGGTCGAGGGCCGGGGGGCAGTCAATGATGACGAAGTCGTACCGGCTGCGGACGGGCTGGAGTTTGTCGCGGAGGCGGAATTCGCGGCGGTCGGCATCGACGAGCTCGACGTTGGCGGCGACGAGGTTGCGGTCCGCCGGGGCAAGGTCGAGTCCCAGGAAGCTGGTGGGGACGATGACGGAGGCGAGGTCTTCGGGGCCGACGACGGCGTCGTAGACTTTGAGCTCTTCGGGAACCTTTTCCTTGCCGAGGCCGGTAGTGGCGTTGCCCTGGGGGTCGCAGTCGATGAGCAGTACGTGGAGGTCGTTGGCAGCGAGGGAGGCCGAGAGGTTGATGGCGGTAGTAGTTTTGCCGACGCCGCCCTTCTGGTTGGCGATGGCGATGACCTTAGCCATGGCGGGAAATCACATCGTAGCACGAGGGAGTGGGAAAGGTTGCGGCGGCCGGGAAAGAATTTCCGTCCTGTCTGGGGCTCAGGGTTGAGAGACCGCTTGGCGTTTCACGTGGAACCTATTGGCCGCTTTGGGGTAACTGTTTCACGTGGAACATCTCGCCCACGCTTCGGCAACTCGCGCCCGGCTCGAGCACATCGCCTAGCAGCGCAACCCGGCGCCGGCCCCACGGGATCCGCACCGGCGCACGCCAATCGAGCCCCGCCGCCCCACGGGCCTCTTCCGCCCCCTGCTCGCTGACCAGAAGGCCCACGTGGCGGGCCAGCCTTCGCGCCAGCTCGATCACACCGGTCCAGCGCACCGCCCGGGAGACCACCCAATCCACGGACTCTTCCATCTCCTCGGCGCGCCGCTCGAGGACCCGAACGTTCCCCAGCCCCATCGCCCGCGCCGCCTCCCGCAGGAAGACGCATTTCTTCGAATTCGCCTCCACCAGCCAGACCTCGCTCCCTGGCCGCATCACCGCCAACGGCAGTCCAGGAAATCCGGCGCCGCTGCCGATATCGGCGACCCGCATGGGCCCTTCCGGCAGCAAAGTCGAGAAAAACACTGACTCGCAGTAGTGCAGTGGCACCGCTTCTTTCACGTCGCGAACCGCCGTGAGGTTTACCCGCCGGTTCCAGCGCTGGAGCAGTTCCCAATGCCGGGCCAGCGCCTCACACTGCTCTGCCGGGAGCGGAACTCTGCCCCGTAGCGTGTCCGCCAGCAGTTTCTGGAACTCGCTCACGCGCTTCTCTGCTGCAGGGTCAGGTAGCAATCGAGCACCGCGATGGCCGCGGGGGTCACGCCGGGGATCCGGCTGGCCTGCCCGAGCGTCCGCGGCCCGACGCGCTCGAGCTTCTCGGTCACTTCCCTCGACAGCCCGGGGATGCCGTCGAATCGGAATCCGGGCGGGATGCGCCGTTGCTCGGCCTCGCGAAGCCGCCGGATCTGGCGCTCCTGCTGGGCCAGATAGCCGGCGTACTTGATTTCGGTGGCCACCGTCATCAGCAGCCCCCGCACGGGTTCCTCGCCGAGCTTCGCCGTGATCCAGTCCCGCAGCTTGCCGATGTCGGCCTCGGGCCGCTTCAACCACATCTCAAGGGTGGGGCGATCGTCCGGGGCGAGCCCGAGCTGGGGAAACTCCTCGGCGTTCGCGCGGGCACCACGCAGCAGATCCAGAACCCTCCGCTTCTGCTCCCGCTTCCTGGTAAACAGCGCCCAGCGCTTCTCGCAGACCAGCCCGGCGCGGCGGCCGATCTCGGTGAGCCGTTCGTCGGCGTTGTCGATGCGCAGGTGCAGGCGGAACTCGGCCCGCGAAGTGAACATGCGGTAGGGTTCGTCGGTACCCTTGGTGATCAGGTCGTCGATCAGGATGCCGGTGTAGGCCTGAGTCCGCCCGAGGATCACCGGGTCCCGGCCGCCGAGCTTGGAAGCCGCGTTGATACCGGCGATCAGACCCTGGCAGGCGGCCTCTTCATAGCCCGACGTGCCGTTGATCTGGCCGGCGAGATAAAGGCCTTCGAGAGCCTTCAGCTCCAGGGTGGGCTTCAGCTCCCGGGCATCCACGGCGTCGTACTCGATGGCGTAGCCGGGCCGGATCATCTCCGCCTTCTCGAGACCGGGGATGGAGGCGATCATGGCCTCCTGGACGTCGATGGGCATGCTCGTCGGCATGCCGTTGACGTAGACCTCGTAGGTGTCGAGGCCTTCCGGCTCCAGGAACAGTTGATGCCGCGGCTTGTCGGGGAACTTGACGATCTTGTCTTCGATGGACGGGCAGTAGCGGGGGCCGATCCCCTTGATCTGGCCGCTGAACAGCGGCGCCCGGTGCAGGTTCTCCTGGATGATCCGCTTGGTTGTCTCGGTGGTGTAGCCGATGTAGCAGTCGATCTGGGGCCGGTCGATCTTCTCGGTCAAGAAAGAGAAGGGGGTGGGGACCGGATCGCCGGGCTGGCGCTCGAACTGCGACCAATCGATGGTGCGGCCGTCGAGCCGCGGCGGCGTACCGGTCTTCAGGCGGGTCCAGCGCAGGCCGAGGCCCCGGATCTGGTTCCCCAAAGCGACCGAAGGCGGCTCGCCGCTGCGCCCGCAGGTGTATTTGGTCTCGCCCACGTGGGCCAGCCCATTCAGGAACGTCCCCGTGGTGATGACCACCGCGCCGGCCTCGATAGTCCGGCCATCCACGAGGCGCACGCCGCGCACGCGCCGCCGGGAGTCCCCTTCGACGATGAGCAACTCGGCGACCTCGGCCTGCATGATGCGCAGGTTCGGCTCCTGCTCGAGCACCTCGCGCATCTTCAGGCGGTAGCGCTTCTTGTCGCACTGGGCGCGCGGCGCCCAGACAGCGGGTCCGCGGCTCGTGTTGAGCAAACGGAACTGGATGCCGACGGCGTCGGTGACGAGGCCCATCACGCCGCCCAGAGCGTCGATCTCGCGCACCAGATGGCCTTTCGCAATGCCTCCGACCGCGGGGTTGCAGGACATCTGCGCCACGAGGTCGAGATTCATGGTGATGATCGCCGTGGCGAGCCCCATGCGGGCGCAGGCGCGGCCAGCCTCGCAGCCGGCGTGCCCAGCGCCGACCACGACCACGTCGTAGTTCCGCCGCATTGTTATCATTGTATCGCTATGAAGGTACTGGTCATCGGCGGCGGCGGGCGGGAGCACGCCCTCGCGTGGAAGCTGGCACAAAGTCCTCTTTGCGACAAAGTATACGCAGCGCCGGGAAATCCGGGCATGGCCGAGATCGGTGAATGTCTCACGCCGGCCGCGCCGGGGCCCGAAGGGTTCCTGGAGATCGCCGAAGACAAAGAGATCGACCTGACCGTCGTGGGTCCCGAGGCCCCGCTGGTGGCGGGCATCGCCGACGCCTTCCGAGCCAAAGGGCGGCGGATCATCGGTCCCTCGGCGGCCGCGGCGCAACTCGAAGGCAGCAAGGCCTTTGCCAAGCAGTTCATGAAGGAGGCCGGGATCCCCACGGCGGAGTTCACCGTAGTGGACTCGGTGGAGGAGATTCCCCGGGCGGTGGCGAAGTTCGGCTTCCCGGTGGTGCTGAAGGCGGACGGGCTCGCGGCGGGCAAAGGCGTGATCATCGTCCGGGAAGACAGGGAGCTGCGGCCGGCGATGGAGCGGCTGCCCCGGGGCCGGGTAGTCGTCGAGGAGTGCCTCACCGGCGAGGAGGTGAGCTTCATCGTCTTGAGCGACGGGGTGCGGGTGATCCCGTTCGAGACGACGCAAGACCACAAGCCGGTCTACGACAACGACGAGGGTCCGAACACCGGCGGCATGGGGGCCTACTGCGACACGCGTATTCTCGACGACTCACAGCGCCGGCAGATCACCGAGACGATCATCCTGCCCGTGATCGAGCGCATGCGCCACCATGGCCAGCCGTTCACCGGGTTCCTCTACGCCGGCCTCATGATGACCGAGGAGGGCCCCAGGGTGCTCGAATTCAACGTGCGCATGGGGGATCCGGAATGCCAGCCCCTGATGCACCGGATGGCGAGCGACCTGCTGGCGACGCTGGCCGAAGGAGCGCCGATCGAGTGGAAGCCGGAGCCCTCGGTCTGCGTGGTGATGGCCGCCCAGGGCTATCCGGGGACGCCGCGGAAAGGCGACGTGATCACTGGGATCGAGGACTGCGGCGCGGTGGTCTTCCAGGCGGGCACGAAGCGGCTCGACAACAAACTTGTCACTAACGGCGGCCGGGTGCTCGGCGTCACCTCCTCGGGCCCGGACCTGCGCTCGGCCATCGAGAACACGTACGCGGCGGTGCGCAAGATCCACTTCGAAGGGGCCCACTACCGGACCGACATCGGCCGGAAGGGGCTCAAGCGCTGGTAGAATGGTAACGGCTGTGGGGACGTAGCTCAGTAGGATAGAGCGGCCGCCTCCTAAGCGGCAGGTCGCAGGTTCGAATCCTGCCGTCCCTACCAGGAAGTCAACGTCCGCCCCACAAACACGCCGCCCGAGTCCCGGTCCGGCCGGCTGAAGCCGGAAGGAGTCCAGCGCCGCGCTCAACATTGACACCAAATCCGAGGCGATAGTATCTTTTAAGCGGTTGGCTGTGTCGGCCCGACGTGTAGCGGGTCCCGGCAAACTTCCAACGGCCGCAAAGCGGCCTCTCGCGATTGCAGACGCCGCGAAGCACGGAAACACCCGGGGTCACAGGAGTCCGCGGGCGCCGGCGGCGAAGCCACGTCAGCCGCGCACGCTGAAGGAAGCGACGGACAACAACCGGCCCAAACCGAAACAGACACCGAAAGCGGGGGCGGAGCGCGAGCACGTCCCCGGGAGGAATCAATGGAGAGCTACAACGGAATTCCGATTCCCACCGAAGGGGAACCCATTCAGGTCAAGGACGGGAAATTCATCGCTGGTGACAAGCCCATCGTGCTTTTCATCGAGGGCGACGGCACCGGCCGCGACATCTGGAGAGCAGCCTACGCGGTCTTCAACGCGGCGGTAGAGAAGGCTTACGGCGGCAAGCGGCGGGTCGTCTGGTACGAGATATTCGCTGGAGAGAAGGCCTATAACAAGCTGGGCGAGTGGCTCCCGCAGGATACCGTCGAAGCGATCCAGCGGTTCCGCATCGCGATCAAGGGTCCGCTGACCACGCCGGTGGGCGGCGGCTTCCGCAGTCTCAACGTGACCCTGCGGCAGAGGCTGAATCTCTACGTTTGCCTGCGACCGGTCCGCTATTATCCGGGCGTTCCCTCGCCAGTGAAGCACCCCGAACTTCTGGACGTGGTGATCTTCCGGGAGAACACGGAAGACGTCTATGCGGGAATCGAGTGGCGCCAAGGCACGCCGGAGGCGAAGAAGGTGATTGACTTCCTGAACACGGAACTCGATTGCACGATCCGCGAGGACTCCGGCATTGGGGTGAAGCCGGTTTCGGTGGAGGGTTCGAAGCGGCTGATCCGCAAGGCGATCCAGTATGCCATCGAACACAAGCGGCGCAGCGTGACCCTGGTGCACAAGGGCAACATCATGAAATACACCGAGGGCGCCTTCCGTGACTGGGGCTACGAGTTGGCCCGGGAAGAGTTCGGCGACGTGACGATCCCGGAATCCGAGCTCAGCGGTGAGCCGCCGGAAGGCAAAGTGATCATCAAAGACCGCATCGCCGACTCGATGTTCCAGCAGGTGCTCCTGCGCCCGGCCGAGTACGATGTGATCGCCACGACGAACCTGAACGGCGATTATCTCTCGGACGCCTGCGCCGCCCAGGTGGGCGGACTCGGCATGGCCCCCGGGGCCAACATCGGCGACGAGCACGGAGTTTTCGAAGCCACTCACGGGACGGCGCCGAAGTATGCCGACAAGGACGTGATCAATCCCTCGAGCGTGATCTTGTCCGGGGCCCTGATGTTCCGCTACATGGGCTGGCCGGAGGTCTCGGCCTTGATCGAGAAGGGGATCACGGAGACGATCCGCCAAAAGACCGTGACGTATGACTTGCACCGGCAGATGGAGGGCGCGACCAAGGTTCGTACGAGTGAATTCGGCGCCGCCATTGTCAAGAACATGGGCTGAAAGGCGACGCCTGGCAGCAAGCGGCGCGGCCGCCTCACCCGGGCGGCAGCGCCCACAGATTCAAGTGGAAGTGGACTCGAGAAGGAGAGCGCAATGAGAAAAAAGATCACCGTCATCGGGGCCGGCCATGTCGGCGCCAGTTGTGCCGTTCGCATCGCCGACAAAGAACTGGCTGACGTCGTTCTCGTCGATATCGTCGAAGGCGTCCCGCAAGGCAAAGGGCTGGACATCCTCGAGGCCTGTCCGGTGGAAGGCTCGGATGTCAGCGTCGTCGGCACGAACAGCTACGAAGAGACCAAAGACTCCGACATCGTCATCATGACGGCGGGCTTTCCGCGCAAGCCGGGCATGAGCCGCGACGATCTGTTGTGGAAGAACTACGAGATCGTCAAGTCCTGCGTAGAGCAGGCGGCCAAGTACTCCCCCAACGCATTTCTCATCCTGGTAACCAATCCGCTGGACGCCATGTGCCACGTGGCGTTGAAGGTCTCCAAGTTTCCCAAGAACCGGGTGATCGGCATGGCCGGGATTCTGGACACGGCGCGGTTCCGGACTTTCCTGGCCCAGGCGCTGGACGTCTCCGTGGAGAGCATCGTGGCCTTTGTTCTGGGCGGCCACGGAGACTCCATGGTGCCGCTGGTGCGGTACACGAGCGTCGCGGGCATCCCCGTGGCCGACCTGCTCGATCAGGAGACGATCGACAAGATCGTGGAGCGGACGCGCTTCGGGGGCGGCGAGATCGTCAAATACCTGAAAACGGGCAGCGCTTATTACGCGCCCTCCTCGGCGGCCGTCGAGATGGCCGAGTCGATCTTGAAGGACAAGAAGAAGGTGCTTCCCTGCGCCGCCTACCTCCAGGGGGAATATGGGATCCAGGACCTCTTCGTCGGCGTGCCGGTGAAGCTGGGCGCCAACGGGATCGAGAAAATCTACGAGCTAAAGCTCAGTGACGAAGAGAAGGCGGCTTTACAGAAGAGCGCTTCGGCCGTCAAAGAACTCGTCGATGTGATGAGGCCGAAGCTCGACGAGCTGTGAGTTTTTCGACAGAGATCGGCAGGTGGTCACCGGGGCAGGATACGCTCCTGCTCCGGCTTCTTTTTGTGGGGTGAGCGATGCCGCCGGCACAGGGGGACGCCTCGGCCAGGAAGCTTCTTTACGAACGGACGGAGCCGAACCCGGACGAGGCGAGGCATCTACGAGCGACCCGCCAGCCGCGTGCGGGATGGCTTGCGGCGGCGGCGTGTGCGATCCTGCTCACGGCTTGCGGCGCCGGAAGCGGCACCGTGCCTTCACAGGACCGTCCATTGTTCCGGGATGTGGCGGCGGAAACGGGCCTCGACTTCGAGTATTTCCTGGGCGCTGACGGGGAATACTACTTGGCCGAAATCAACGGCGGAGGAGTGGCTCTCTTCGACTACGACGGCGACGGGGACTTGGATGTCTACTTCCCGCAGGGGCAGATGCTCACGCCGGGAGCCAAGCCGGGGGACTCGATCTTCCCGCCCCCGAAGAGCCATTGGCCCGGCAACCGGCTGTTCCGCAACGAACTCCGGCCCGAGGGAAGACTGCGGTTCACCGACGTCACGGATCAGGCGGGCGTGGGCCACCAGGGTTACTGTGTGGGGGCAACGGTGGGCGATTACGATGGCGACGGCGCTCCGGACCTGTATGTGACTTGTTTCGGCCCAAACGTACTGTACCACAACAACGGCGACGGCACCTTCACCGACGTCACGGCCTGGGCCGGGGTGAACGACTCGCGTTACAGCACCGGCGCAACTTTCTTCGACTACGACAAGGACGGCGACCTGGATCTATACCTGCTCAATTACGTCGATTTCACGGTGCAAGGCAACAAGCCTTGCTATGACGCCACCGGGGCGCGGGACTATTGCTCGCCCATCGTCTACAATCCCCTTCCGGACCGGCTTTTCCGAAACGACGGGCCCGCGGGCTTCACGGACGTCTCCCGGCAGGCGGGTCTGGGAGCGGCGGTGGGCAACGGGCTCGGGGTGGCCGCCGCCGATCTCAACGGGGACGCGTGGATCGACGTCGTCGTGGCCAACGACCAGACGCCCAATCTCTTCTGGGTAAACCAGGGGGACGGGACGTTCGATGAAGAAGGCCTGGTGTCCGGTCTCGCCTACAACGCCAACGGCCAGCCCGAATCCTCGATGAGCATCCCGGTAGGCGATTTCGACGGCGACGGTGACGAGGACGTCTTCGCCACCAACATCGCCGAGGAAACGAGCACGCTGTATGCGAACGACGGCGCCGGGGTCTTCCAAGACGTCACCGAAGTGGCCGGGCTGGCGGCGTCGACTTACGCCATGTCGACCTACGGCTCGGGGTGGTTCGACTACGATCACGACGGGCGGTTAGACCTGTTCAATGCAAACGGCGCGATGACGATCGTGGAGTCCCAGCGGGGAACGCCATTTCCGTTCCTGCAGCCGAACCAGCTCTTCTGGAACACCGGCCAGATGCGCTTCGAAGACGTCTCTGAGAAAGCAGGTCCGGCCTTCTTACTCGAAGAAGCGTCCCGGGGAGCGGCTTTCGGCGACATCGACAATGACGGGGACTTGGACATCGTGGTCTCCACCGCGAACGGCCCGGCCCGGCTCTACCTGAACGAAGCGCCTAAGAAGGGATCCTGGCTGCTGGTGACGCTTCGCGAGCCAGGCAAGAACCTCGAAGCCGTGGGCGCCCGGGTGGTCCTGTTCAGACAGGGCCAGCCACCGCTATGGAGGCGGGCCCGGCGCGACGGGAGCTATGCCAGCTCCCATGACATCCGGGTTCATTTCGGGCTGGGCGTCGCCACGGGCCCGCTGCGGATTGGCGTAATCTGGCCCGACGGCGCAGGGGAGATGTGGGAAGACGTGCAGCCCGACCGCCAGGTCGTCCTGCGCCGCGGCACCGGCAGCCGCTGGAAGCCATAGCGGGCCGCCCGGGAGCCGATCCCGGCGCAAAACCCACAATTTGGCGCCCGCTGCGTAACACCGGGAGAAGAACGGTCGTCGTTGCTATGTTGAGCACTGCTCGAGGGCGCCCACTCGGGCAGCCGGCTACCCGCAGCGGTCCCCGCGAGGCGGTGGCACCAAGAAAGCGCAACGCGGCAGGGACGGGAAGGTGTTCCCAGGGCGGCTGCCGGGCAGGGGCGCGGTGGCAGCGGCAGCCATGCGGCGAGCAGCCGTTTCAGGAGATGACGTGCGGTTACAGAGATTCGTGGTCCTCATTCTAACTTTCTTCCTCGCGTTTCCATCCGCCGGTCAGCAGTTTCCGAGGTTCTCTCCGTCCGGTTCGCCGATCGCCCAGAGGTACGTGGCCCAGGGGAAGGCCCCGCAAGCCCCTGAACCCGGGCAGGTGGCGCCGGCGATGCCGCCTCCGGCGGGCCAAGCAGCACCCGAGGCTTCGCCACCGGAGCCGAAGGGCGTTCTGAACATCGAAGTGCTGGAGGGAGAAGGGGCGCAGAATGACATCCAGGCCGGGGTGGCGATTGCCCCGCGGGTCCGGGTCACCGATGAATCGGGCAATCCCGTCGCCAATGCGGAGGTGGTCTTTGCGCTGCCCAGGGGCGGCCCCAGCGGGGTGTTCAGCGGCTGGGTCCGCACGCAGACGGTGCGCACGGATGAGGACGGCATCGCGGCGGCGACGGCTTACGCGCCGAACCAGATCGAGGGGCCCTTCGATATCAAAGTGACGGCTACCGCAGACGGCCGGAAAGGATCGGCGGTCATCTCGCAAACCAACGTTCGCGGCCGGCAGGCGAAGGCGCGCAAGAAGTGGGTCTGGTGGGCGGTGGCGGCCGGGGCGGCAGCGGGAATCATCGCCGGAGTGGCGGCCGGGGGCGGCGGGGAAGCGCCGCCCGGACAGCAAAACCCAGTGACGATCACCCCGGGACCGATATCGGTGGGAGGCCCGCGGTGACGCGCTGGAGCCCCCCGGACAAGGAGGAAAACCGACGATGACTCGTCGCCGATTTCCAGCTTTGGTTCCCTTGGCGCTCTGCCTGTTACCGGCGGCCGCGGGACAGACCGGCGCGATCCGGGGTCCGGTTTCCGGCGTGGTCTACGACGGTGCAGCCCGGGCTATCCGGCCGGTGATCGGCATTCCCGGGGCGGCCTACCTGGGGCCCGCAGCGGCCTCCGGCATCGATTTCGCCCGCATAGCGCCTGACGGCCGGCGGGCGGTGGTTCTCGCCGGAGGCACGCTCTACTTCGTCCGCGGACTCAGGAACGGGGAACTGCGATGGCGCATCCTGGAACAGCGGGCTTCGGCCGACCGCGCCGCGTGGTCGCCGGATTCCCGGACGGTCGCCGTCTGGTCTGCAGATCAGGGCAGGCTGCGGGTCTGGACAGGACTGACCGACGAGGTGGCTGCGGCGGACCATCGAGAAACACGCGGAAGCCGCTTCCGGGCCGCGCGCCGAGCGGGCCCAGCCCCCCGGCTCGAGGATCTGGGCGCCGTGGACGGCTCCATTACCGCCCTGGCGGTGGACGGCGGCGGCCAGGTGGTCTACGCCGTACCCGGCGGACTTTATCTCGCCCGGGGGGATTCGCCCGCCTCGCTGATCGCTCCGGCAGACGAACCGGTGGCTCTCGTGGTCGTCGAGTCGGCGCTCTTCGTAGCTGATCGCGCCCGGGACGAGATCCTGGAGATCCGCAGCTACGACACAAGCCCTGACATTACCCTGTTCGCCGGTCCGGGGCTCGGCGTCGACGATCCGGTAGCGCTGGCGGTGATCGACGGCGGCCGCACGCTGTTGGCAGCCGAGGCTCAGCCGCGGCGGCTGGAATTCTTTGACGTGGCCACGCGGGCCCGGAAAGCGGAACTCGAAGTCTCCATTCAACCGACCCGGCTCGCGCCGTTGGGGGAGCGGTTCTGGTTGCTGAACGACCGGGTTTCCGGGAGTGACACACTCTACGTGCTGGACAGCGCCGGCAGGCCCGCGGTCTACTTCATCCCCGCGGGCGACTCGGCCGGCGCGGCCGCGACCCCGGTGGAGGACTAAAGCGTGATCGAGAAGCGACTGAGTCTTTCTTCCTTGCCCGTACCGGTTCTCGCGATCTCCCTCTTCGTATCCGCCCCAGCGGCCAGGGCGCAGGCTCCGTTCCCGTTCACGATCCAGGTCCGCCAGGCTGATACGGTCGCCAATATAGGCGACGGCGGCACTGTCCTCATGGAAGCGCCGGCGTTGGGCATGGAGGCGACGGCCGGGTTCACGGTGATCTACAACGACCCCACGGCGACCACGATCAAGGCGATCGAGCTGACCGGGTCCACCGACTTCTCACTCAGTGCGCCCACGCCCCCGTTTCCTTTGGACCGGGGGCAAAGCTTCGGGCTCACCGCCCGCTACCTAGCGAGCGAGAGCGTCTTGAAGGAGGCCGTGATCACCGTGACCTACGCGGCTGAGAGCGGCGATGCCACGTTCACGATCAACCTGAACGGGACGGCGCCGGAGTTCGCATACACGTTTACGCCGGCCGGCGCCAACGAAGCCCAGGTGAGGCCCGGCGAGACGCTGGCGTTCCCCGACACCACTCTGGAGGCGAGTTCGAGCGGCGCTTTCGGCATTACGAACCGCGGCACGGCTGCGGGGCAGGTGAACAGCGTTCAGGCGACCGGGGCCTTCGAGGCGGTGGGCTTGCCGTTGCTGCCGCTGGAGCTGGCGCCCGGGTCCAGCCTGAGTTTCACCGTGCGGTTCACCCCGGACGAGCTGGGGCTCCGCACGGGGACGTTGAGCCTGGAGCTGGCCGGCGGCCCGGTCAGCTTCGCGCTCGAGGGGACAGGGACAGGGGCGCAGTTCGCTTATGAAATACTCGAGGGGGGGCAGGCGAAGCCGATCGCGCCTCCGGCTACGATCAGCCTCCCGGACACGCCGATACGGGAAACGAGTTCCGTCGTGATCCGCGTTCGCAACGACGGCAACGCCGACGGGACCGTTCCGATGATCCAGACGGCTGGAGCCGCCTTTTCTTTGAGTGACCTGCCCTTCTTGCCGGCGACACTCTCGCCCGGCCAGAGCGTGACGTTCACGCTGAGCTTCACACCGGCCGAGACCGGGCCGCACACGGGGCGGCTGAAGATCGGCGAGGCGGAATTCGACCTCTCAGGCAACGGAGTGGGCTCGTTCCTGGAATACTCCGCCACTGTGGACGGGGCCACCGAAACGGTCGAAGAGGGCGGTACCGTGCTGCTTCCGCCGACCATGGTGGGAGCTTCGGCGAGCGCAGTGTTCACTATCCGCAACTCCGGCAGCGAGGATGCGGAGATCAGAAGCATCGCGTTGGCAAGCGGAGGCGGGCCGTTCGAGCTGACGAATCTCCCGGCCCTGCCACTGCTTCTTCCGGCGGGAGGGGCGCAGAGCTTCCAGATCACCTTCCGCCCGCAGGTGGAAGGCGCCGCCAAGGCGACGCTGCTGGTGAACACGGCCGCCTTCCAGTTGTCCGGGACCGGCACTGCGCCGGCGCCTCTGGCCGGATACCGCTTCGAGGGGGCCTCCGGGACCCAACCGCCGCGGTCACAACCGGCCGTGGGCCTCAGCCTCACCGAGCCATACCCGCTGACCGTCGTGGGATCGATGACGTTGACCTTCGCCTCGGAGGCCTTTGCCGACGATCCCTCGGTGCAGTTCTCCACCGGCGGCCGCAAGGTGGATTTCGAGATACCGGCCGGGGAGACCGAAGCGGTCTTCCCCAATGGCACGACCCGCGTGAAAGTGCAGACGGGCACGGTGGCAGGGACGATCATCCTGAGTCCCACGTTCGCCACCGAAGGTGGGGCCAACCTCACGCCGGAGTCTCCCGGCGCCCAGACGCTCACCGTTGTCGCGGAGGCTCCGGCGATCACCAGCCTGGTGATCGCCGAGAAGCGCCTGTCCTCGATGGTGCTCGAGATTACCGGGTACTCCACGCCGCGCGAAGTGACCCGGATCGAGCTTTCGTTCCAGGGCCGGACAGGGGAGAACCTGGCGACGACGAGCCTGGCGATTCCGGCGGAGTCCCAGTTCGCCGCCTGGTATCAGAACTCGCAGTCGGTTCAGTTCGGCAGCCAGTTCACGGTGAGCGTGCCGCTTTCGTTCTCAGGGGCAACCAACTCGGTCTCGGGACAGACGGGCGCAGTGGCCTCCATTACGGCGGCTCTGGAGAACTCGCTGGGCAAGTCTGCGGCGGTAACGATCGAGAATCCGGAATAGGCCCGCACCGGGGTGCGGCCGCGTGCGCCGGGGCGGCGGTCAACTGGAAGGCTCGGCGAGGACGGCCCGAGGCGCGATGACCCCAAGATGGTGGAGGCTCTTCAGGTCTCTGTCGCTCCAACGGTGATCGACGAGGCCCAATTTGTAAAGTTCATTGTGGACTCTGGGAATCGCCGACCCTACCTCGACTCCACTCAGCTTCAGACCGGGACGGCGCAGCCGATACACAAGGTTGTAACGGTGAGGGGTCTCTTCGACCTGCACCGCCACCGTCTCCGGGCCGAGGGTGATCCGGCTGACTCTGTTTCGCCCGTTGCCCAACCGGCGGGCCAGACACGTCTTGGGAAAGATCAGCCGCAGTCTCTCGACGGGCGGGCCGAGATCGAGGAGCTGGCATTCCTGCGGCTCGCGCGAACAGCCGTTCATTTCCTCGGGGTCGAGCACCACGAGTTCGGCAGCCCTTTCCGCCTGATTCACGCCTCCCGCGAGCAATTCGGGCCGGGCATCGCCGTCCACGTCTCCTACGGCGAGGTCAGTGAGGTAGCCGGAATGCCAGTACTCGCTCAGCACGGCGCCGTCCGGCGACAGCAAAGCCACTTCGGAGGGAAAGGCGACGGCATGTACCGAGGCGACAGCCACCGAGGGCGGATGCGCTGGGATCACCGCCACCGCACGGACATCGAAGGAGGAGGAAAACTCTTTGTGCGGAGTCCGGACCTGCTTGCCCGGCTGGAACGTCCACCGGAGCTCCCCGTCGGCAGAATAGCAGTCCACCCGGCTTTCCGGCGGCTGGTCAGTGACATAGCCCACGACGACCTCGCTCCGGCCGTCGCTGTCGAGGTCGGCGATCTGAACCTGGGTGTGGCTGCCCGCGTCCGGGTGCAACCGGTTGGCCGGTTGGGGCGGCAAACTCTTACGCCAGAGCGGAACACCGTGTGCGTCGAAGATGACGAGGGTGTTGGCGGCGAAACTCCACGAATGCGGGTCGGCTCCGTGCTCGCGATACAGCGCATGGAGCAGGACCGCTCCGAGAAAGACCAGGACGGCGGCCCCGGCCCACTTCCAGCGGCCGCCCCAAGCCGGGGGTTCGCCAACGCCGGCGGCGGCCCAGGCATCGAGTTCCCGGGCGCTGGCGAAGACAGTGGCCCGCTTGCCCGGGGTGCGGTGCACGGGGAGCCCGCGCTCCCGCTCCCACTTCTGAGCCGTTCGCACACTGACGCCCAGATATCCGGCGATTGCCTTCCAAGAGACAAGCCGCCGGCCGCTCTCCCCCTGGGGTGGCTGCCTCTCGCCCACGAGAATTCCATCTTAAAGTAAGCTCTGGCTCGCTGTCGCGCACTGGGAAGAAAAAAGCGGCACCGGCCCTCCTGCAGAAGTTCCGGCGAGCGTCCCCGCGCCCGCGCGGCGGCCGGGAATCCGGTGTCCGGGACTGGGGAATCCCGGGAAGCGAGGCGGCGGCGGGAGGGGGTCACGCGCCGACGTATCGGGCGTAGAGGCTGCGGGCAAGCCCCACGTCCTGGGTACCCTTGATGATCGCCCGTCCGTCGGGGAAGATCGTCATTTCGTAAGGCTCGATGAAGAATCGCAGGGCGAATTCGTTGGCCCTGACGGCGCCGAGCGGCTCCAGCCGGCGGCGGAGGTCTTCCAGATCGAGCGGCCGGGCTCGTTCATGGATCTGGACGGCATTCCGGCCGCAAAGGCTGATCGGAGCTCGCCGCCCGCCCTCGAGGTGGGGGAACTGCCGGCGGACGCACGCCGGGCAATCCGGCAAGGGGCGGGGCGCGGGCGTCTGGCGGATACGCCCGCTCCAGAGGTCCACGGTGGTGAGCCGCGGCTCCCACCCGTCTTCCCGCCCTGCCAGGAGGCGTAATGCCATGCTGGTCTGGATGGCAGCGACGGCCGCAGTGACGGTGTTCAGCACGCCGGCGGTCTCGCAAGTGGGCTGGGCGCCGGCCGGGGGCTCGGGATAGAGACATTTGAGGCAGGCGGTCCTTCCGGGCAGCACCGGCATAGCGATGCCGTAGGAAGCCAGGGCGCCCCCATAGATCCACGGCACGCTCTCCCGGACAGCGAAGTCGTTGAGCAAGTAGCGCGTTTCGAAGTTGTCCGTGCCGTCCAGGATCAAGTCGACGCCGCTGAGCAGGTCTACGGCGTTTTCCGGCGTCAGATCGGCCACGACGGAGTCGATCCGCACATCCGAATTGATGGCGGCGAGGCGCCGGGCCGCGGCCGGGGCCTTCGGCATGCCCTCGGCGGCATCGGCCTCGTCGAAGAGCCACTGCCGCTGCAGGTTGCTCGGCTCGACGTAGTCGCGGTCCACGAGCCGCAGATAGCCCACCCCGGCCCGGGTGAGCGCTTCGGCCTGAAAGCTCCCGAGGGCGCCGCAACCGACGATTACGGCGCGGGCGGCGAGCAGCCGCTCCTGGCCCTCCTCGCCCAGAGGCGAAAAGAGGAGCTGCCGGGAATACCGTTGCCGCTGTTCGGGATTCATCCGTCGCCGCAGAGATGCGGGCATCGCGGACCGGAGAGGGCCGCATGCCCTTCATTTCCAATGGTATCAGCCACGCTTGCTATCATTGCTTGTGGTGGCCAGTGTGGGCGCTAAGCTTTTGTGTTCCGTGGCGGTTCTGGCCATCTTGGCCCCCCGGATCTCGAGGGGCGCCCCGGAGGACTACGAGGGGAAAAAGATCGTCAAGATCCTCTTCGACCCGGCTTTGCAGCCTCTCCCAGACGATGAACTGGCCGAGATGCTGCCCATCAAGGCGGGCGAGCCGCTGCGCCTCTCCGCTCTGCGAGAGGCACTCGTGCGGCTGTATGACACCGGCCGCTACCGGGACATCGCGGCCGACGCGGAGCTTTCGGGCGGCGGAGTGATCATCCGTTTCCTGACGCGAAACACCTGGTTCGTCGGCCGGGTGTCGGTAGAAGGCGTCCCTCCTCCGCCCAATGAGGGCCAATTAGTGAACGCTACGCGCCTGGAGCTGGGCAGGCGTTTCTCGGAGGAGGCGGCCCGCCAGGCGATCGGCCACCTGGAGGAGGTTCTGCGGGCCAACGGGTTCTTCGAACCGAGGGTGGAGCGGTTCGTGGACTACGAACCGTCTTTCTCCCAAGTCAACGTAGTTTTCATGGTCGAACCGGGCCCGCGGGCACGGCTGGCCCGGCCGATTCTGAAGGGGGCGGACCCGGCCGAAGCGAAGAGGCTCGTCAAGGCGACCCGCTGGGAGCGTTTCTGGGTGCTGCCGGGCTGGAAGGAAGCCACGGAACGGCGGGTGCAAAAGGGGCTGGAACGGATTCGGAAATACTACCAGCGGCAGAGCCGCCTACTCAGTTCCGTTTCCCTGGAGGACATGCTCTATGACGGCGAGTCCCACACCGTGACGCCGGTATTGCGAATCCGTCCGGGCCCGAGGATCCACGTCCACACAGTCGGCTGGGACGTGTCGCAGAGCAAACTCCGGGAGCTGGTGCCGATTTTCCAGGAACAAGCGGTGGACCGTGATCTGCTGGCGGAGGGAGCGCGCAACCTCACTCAATTCTTTCAGGCCAAGGGCTATTTCGACGCCAAGGTCACCTTCGAGAACCACGAGGAACCCGGCGGAGAGAGAGCCATCGTCTACCATATCGAGACCGGGCCCCGTTACAAGCTGACGCGGCTCGAGATCCGGGGCAACGAGTACTTCGATGACGCCACCCTGCGCGAGCGGATGGCCATCACCCCGGCCACCCGCCTCCGGTACCGGCGGGGCCGTTTCAGCCAGGCGATGCTCGAGCGGGACCTGGCGGCGATCACCGCACTGTACCGCGCCAACGGGTTCCGCGACGTCCAGGTCTCGGCGAAAACGGAGACCACCCCGGACAATGAACTGGCAGTGGTCGTGGAGATCGATGAAGGGCCACAATGGCGCGTCTCGAAGCTTCGGCTCGACGGCGTCAGTGAAGCCAACCGGGAGCAGGTGGAACTGCTCATGACGACGATCCCTGGGCAGCCGTTCAGCGAAGCGGCGATCGCCGCCGACCGGGACAACGTCCTTTCGTACTATTACGACAACGGCTATCTGAACGCGCGTTTCGACTGGGATGCGAAGCCCGATCCGGACAGCCACACGGTGGAAGTGGACGTGACGGTGCGCGAAGGCGCGCAGCGTTTCGTGCGCGCCTCGCTGATCGGCGGGCTGAAAGACACGCGGCCGAGTCTCGTCTACAGCCGCATCCTGCTCCAGCCCGGCGAGCCGCTTTCGCAGAGCCTGATGATCGAAACGCAGAGGCGGCTGTACGACTTGGGGATCTTCGCCCGGGTCGACCAGGCGATCCAGAACCCGGATGGCAACGAAACGCGCAAGTACCTGATCCACCAATTCGAAGAGGCGCGGCGGTATTCACTGAACCTCGGCCTCGGAGCCCAGATCGCCCGCATCGGCGGCGGCGGGTTCACGGACTTCGACAATCCGGCCGGAACGCCTGGATTCAGCCCTCGAATCTCAGTGGGAGTGACGCGGGCCAACATGTTCGGGGCGGGCCACACGGCCGGGCTGCAGGCCCGGGTATCGAGCACGCGCCGCCGCGCGCTGCTCAACTACTTCGCCCCGCAATTCAAAGGCAACGACCGCTACAACGTGACCGTGAGCGGCCTTTATGACTTCTCCCGCGACATCAACACCTTCGAAAGCCGCCGCTGGGAGGGCTCGGTCCAGTTCGGCCACCGAACCTCGCGCGCCAACTCCTTCCGCTACCGGTTCACCTATCGCCGGGTTGGTCTCGGCAGCGTCAAGATCTCGCCGGAGCTGATCCCGATCTTCGCCCAGCCGGTCCGGGTCGGGCTCGTGGCGATGGACTTCATCCAGGACAAACGCGATGACCCGCTCAGCTCCACCCGAGGCTACTACAACGCGGTGGAGACTTCGGTGGCCAGCAAGATCTTCGGTTCGGAAACCGACTATTTCCGGATCACCGGCCGGAACTCCAGCTATCATCGCCTCGGCCGCGACATCATCCTGGCCCGGTCTGTCACCATCGGCTGGCTGGCAAACCCGGCCTCCAATCCGGCCACGAACCCGATCCCGTTGCCCGAGCGCATCTTCTCCGGAGGCGCCAGCTCGCACCGCGGCTTCCCTGACAACCAGGCGGGCCCCCGCGACCTGGAAACGGGCTTTCCGCTGGGCGGCCGCGCGGTGCTGATGCACAACCTGGAGCTGCGCTTTCCGCTCATCGGCGATACCGTCGGCGGGGTCCTGTTCCACGACGCCGGCAACGTCTATTCTTCGTTCGGAAACATCTCGTTCCGGATCCATCAGCGCGACAAGACCGATTTCGATTACATGGTCCATGCCTTCGGCTTCGGCATCCGGTACCAGACGCCGATCGGGCCGATCCGCCTGGATCTGGCGTACGTGCCGAATTCCCCCCGATTCTTCGGATTCCGCGGCAGCCTCGACGATCTGATCGCGGGCAGAGGAGAGAAGGTGGACCAGCGGATCAGCCGGTTCCAGTTCTTCTTCTCGATCGGGCAGACCTTCTGATGAAGAACGTCGTTTCCATCGGCGTGCTGCTCCTGGCCGCCGCTGCGGCCCGGGGGGAGATCATCGACCGGGTGGCGGTGACAGTGGACCGGGTGGTCATCACCGAGAGCGATCTGGTCACCCACCTGCGCGTGGCGGCGTTTCTGAACGGCGAGCCTCTTCGAATCACTCCCGAGGCGATGCGTAAGGCCGCGGACCAGATGGTGGAGCAGGTGCTGGTACGGCGGGAAATGGAAATCAGCCGCTACCCGGCGCCGTCGCCCAAGGATGTGGAACCGCTGCTCGACAGCGTTCTGAAGCAGCGCGGCCTCGAGCGGACGAAGCTGAAGGACGCCCTCGCCGCCTACCGGCTCAGCGAACAGGATCTGCGCGAAAGCCTGCTGCTTCAGCTCACGCTGCTACGCTTCGTCGAGTACCGCTTCCGGCCGGGCGTCGCAGTATCGGACGACGAAATCGAGGCTTATTATCGAAACGAGTTCCTGCCCGATTGGGAACGGAGTAACGACACCCCGGCGCCAGCGCTGGAGGACGTGCGGGATAAGATCGAGGAGATCCTTGTTGAACAGCATGTAGAGGCGGCCCTGAACCGCTGGCTGGAGCAAGCCAAGAAGCAGGCGCATATCGAGTACCGTAACGAGGCATTCCAATGAACCGCGTGACGAAGTACCTGCGCTGGACGGCCGCCGCGACCGCATTCCTGACCGGGGTGCTCCTCGTCGCCGCGGCGGTGGTTCTGCCGTCGGACTGGTTCCGCGAACAAGTTCGGCTGCGGATCCTCCGGGAGGCCGAGAAGGCCACCGGCGGGCGGGCGGAACTGGGCAGCTTCCACTTCGACTGGCGCCATCTGCGGGCCGAGGCGCGGGACTTCGTTCTCCACGGCACCGAACCCCCGAACGAAGCCCCGCTGTTCCGCGTGGACCGGATCGTGGTGGGACTCAAGGTCGTTTCGGTCTTCCGGCGTGACGTCGATCTGGCGCTCCTGGAGCTGGACCGGCCGGTGCTCTGGATCCGCAAGGACGCCGAAGGGCGCTCCAATCTGCCGCGTCCGGCGGCCGCCCGCCCCGGCAAGGAAGAACGGAACCTGCTCCGGCCTATCGTCAGGCTGGCCGTCCGGGAGTTCCGGCTGAACAACGGCGAGTGGCGCTACGGGGGCCGGAAGGGTACAGCCGACTTCCGGGGCGAGGATCTGGTCACGCGCGCCGTCTATGATCCGCAGCTGGCCGGTTACCGCGTGGAATCCCGGTGGCGGCAGTTGCTCCTGCGGGCGCCGCAGGCCGTACCTGTGGCCTTCGATGCAGCCGTCTCCCTGGCCGTTACGGAGAAGCGGATCGAACTGGAACGGGCCGATTTCCAGGCCGGGGAATCCAGGATTGAAGCCTCGGGCCGGGTCCTGGCGGGACGGGAATCGAGCGGACGGATCCAGGTCCGCTCCATTCTGGCGCTGGCGGATCTGGCGGCGCCCCTGAAGCTGCCGGTCGATCCAGCGGGGCGGGTGGAACTCGAAGGCGTGGCGGCGTGGTCCCGGCGGGAACCGTTTTCCCTGGAAGGCGAGTTCACGGCCGCCGGGTTGAGGGTGCGCAACCGGCGCGTGGATCTCCCCGGCATCGGGGGCCATGGCCACTTTGCAGCCACCGCCGGAGAAATCCGTGTGGATCCCCTGGTGGTCACTCTCCTGAACGGAGAATTCCGGGGAAGAACGCTGGTGCGAGGATTCCGGGAATTCGAGACCGCCGGTTCCCTCTCCGGCTTGTCGCTCAAAGAGATCCTTCCCCATGTCCGGGTACGTGCGGGTGAGTGGAACGCGGTCCTGTCCGGAGACGTACAGGCCCGGGGACGCTTCACGGGGCCCGTCGAGGGACGGGCGCGATTGGCGCTCGAACCGGGAATTCAGACCGGGATACCGATCCAGGGATTCGTGGAGGCGGTATTCGACTCCGCGGCCGGCGATGTGAAATTCGCGACTTCAGAAGTGAATGCGGGCGCCAGCCGTATCGCCTTCGCGGGATCGCTCCGTAACGGGCTGGAAGTAAGCGTGTTCAGCGAGAACCTCGCCGAACTACTGCCAGGATTGGCGTATTTCGGGGCTGAGCCGCCCCATCCATTCCCGGTGCGGCTCGACGGCGGGGTGATGCAGTTCGCCGGATTGGTCTCCGGCGCGCTGGGTGAACCCAGAATCGCCGGGCATCTGGCGCTGGGACCGTTCCGGTTCCAAGGTAGGCTCATCGAGCACGGCGCGGCCGATTTCGACCTCACCGCCCGGCGCCTCCGGCTGCGGCGCCTCACCGTACGCCACCGGAAGACGGCGCTGCGGGGCGACTTCGAAATGGAGCTGGAGAACTGGAGACCGGTCCGCGCGGGGCGCATCAAAGGCGAGTTCGGCGTCGATGCCGGATCGATAGCCGAAGCGCTCGAAGCGGCGGCGATCGGCGAGCCGCTCGAAGGGGAGTTCGACCTTGCCGCGGCGCTGAACGGCACGCTAGGGGATCCAGTGCTCATCGCCCGCGTCACGGCCCGTGACCTCACCGCGTACGGCGAGCGATTCGACGCCGCGGCAGTGAACATGCGCTATACCCGCCGCAGCATCCTGATCGAGAACGCCGCCGCCCGGGCCGGCGCCGGCAGACTCTCGTTCCACGGCACCTACCAGGCGGAAAGCGACGACTGGCGCGACGGGCGGCTCCAGTGGGAACTGGAAGCGCAAGGCTTCCGGATCCACCAGTTCCAGCGGGTGCGGGAATTCCGGGAGGGATTGGATGCGGGCCTACAAGCCACGGTGAGCGGCACATTGGAGCTCCGGCGGAGCCGCCCCCGGCTGGCGGCCTTGAACGGCGAGGTGCGGCTGGCGAAGCTTCTCCTGGAGGGCCGGCGCCTGGGCGATGCGGCGATCACCGCCCGGACGCGCCGAAACATCCTCGTCGTCGGCGCCTCGGCGTCGCTCAAGGACGCCCGCATCCGGGCCGACGCGCAGTGGAACCTTGCCCGGGAATCCTTCGGGCTGGGACAGGTCGATTTCCGGAACCTGACTCTGGCGGCTCTTCAGGATCTTGGTCTGTTCGGCGGTCCGGGCACAGACCTTCACCTCAAGGGTTCGATGGACGGCGAGATCGGCTTCGTCGGACCCATATTGCAGCCATCGAAGTGGCGCGGGATCGCAAAGGTCACGCGGATGGAGCTGACGCCGGTGGCGCCAAACCGCACCAGCGACCGTGACCTGACTCTGCGCAACGAGGGTCCCCTGATCTTCGCCATCGAGCCGGCGCGCATCGCCATTCAAACGGCGCGCTTGACTTCCCCGGACACCGATCTGCAGCTTTCCGGGACACTCTCGTACTTACGGCGGAATCCGTGGAACTTGCGGCTCCAAGGCTCACTCGATCTCTCCATGCTCACCGCATTCCGGGAAGATCTGATGGCCGAAGGGCGTTCCACGGTGGACGCGTGGGTCCGCGGCTCACTCCTGCAACCTCAGATCAACGGCCGCCTGGAATTCGAGAACGCCGCTTTTCGGCTGCGCGACCTGCCGAACGGCCTGGAACAGGTAAACGGCGCGATCCTTTTCAACCGGACGCGCGCGACTTTTGAAAAGTTCACCTCGAAGACGGGCGGCGGGGAACTGCGGCTGTCGGGATTCATCGGCTTCGGCGGCGAGGAGTGGGTCTACCGGCTTCACGGGCAGGCCCAACGGGTGCGCATCCGGTACCCCGAAGGCGTGAGCATGATCATCGATGCGGAACTCGACCTTACCGGTTCGGCCACCCGCAGCCTGCTTTCGGGCGACGTGGAAGTGCGCCGGGCGGCGTTCAATCCAGGCTCGGACATCGGGGGCCTCCTGTCGCGTACCGCCGCCCGGGGGGCGCCAGCGGTGATTACGAATCCGTTCCTGCGGGGAATGCAGTTCGATTTGCGGATTCTCACGGCCGCCGACGCCGAGTTCGTCACCTCGTTGACGCGGGACATCGAAGTGGAAGCGGACTTGCGGCTGCGCGGCACGATCGTCCGTCCAGTGCTGCTCGGCCGCATCGGCATCAATCGGGGCGAGATCCAGTTCTTCGGCAACCGGTACACGATCGTCCGGGGCGAGGTCCAGTTCTTCAATCCCGTGAAGATCGAGCCGGTCATCGCCATGGACCTGGAGACCCGGATCCGGGGGTACACGGTGATGATGAACTTCTCCGGCCCGCTGGACAAGCTCAACTTCTCCTACCGCTCCGATCCCCCGTTGCAATCCCAGGAAATCATCGCCTTGCTCACTGTCGGACGTACGCCAATGTACACCGGATCCCCCACTGCGTCGGCGCCTTCCGGGACCGGTTACTTCCAGGCCGGCGGCAGCAGCTTTCTGGGTCACGCTCTCACCGCCCCTGTTTCCAACCGCTTGCAGCGTTTCTTCGGCGTGAGCCGGATCAAGATCGACCCACAACTGACGGGCGTCGAAAACACCCCCGAAACCCACGTGACGATCGAGCAGCAGATCTCACGCGAGATCACGCTGACCTATGTGACGAACCTGACCCGAACCCAGCAGCAGATCGTCCGGATCGAATGGAACTTCCATCCGAACTGGTCGTTTTTCGCGATACGGGATTCGAACGGCGTCTTCGGCGTAGATTTCGTCTACCGCCGGCGGTTCCGCTGAGCCCGGAGAGCTTTTGACGCCGGAACCCGATTCGGCGCAACAATAGGTTCTGAAGTGACACGAGCGGCTACGGACTGGGAAGCGCAGCGCCTGCAGATGGTGGAGCAGCAGCTCCGGCGGCGCGGCATCCGTGACGAGCGCGTCCTCGAGGCGATGTCGAAGATCCCGCGCGAGCAATTCCTGCCCGACAAGGTCCGCCCCTGGGCCTACGCCGACGAGCCGCTCTCCATTGGATACGGGCAGACGATCTCCCAGCCCTACATGACCGCCCTGATGGCCCAGGCGCTCGAGCTGAAGGGCGCCGAGAAGGTGCTCGAGGTCGGCACCGGCTGCGGCTACGCGGCGGCCGTGCTGGCCTATTTGGCGGCCAGGGTCATCACCATCGAAATCGTTCGGGAGCTCGCCGATACGGCCAGGCGGAATCTGGAAGCTGTGGGGTTGGCCGATAAAGTCATGGTGGTGACCGGCGACGGCTCCCGCGGCTATCCGGACATGGCTCCCTACGACGCCATCTCGGTGGCGGCGGCGGCGCCGAACATCCCTCCAGCCCTGGTCGAGCAATTGAACGATCCCGGCCGGCTGGTGATTCCGGTAGGCTCACTCTCGGAACAGGAACTGGTCGTCCTGACGAAGTCCGGCGGAAAAACGAAGAAGCGCGTAGCCGCCTTGTGCCGGTTCGTGCCGCTGCGCGGCGGCGAGGGGTGGAGTCTCCATTGAAACTCAGGGCCGCCAAAGGCAAGCTGAAGGTGGAGCACCGCATCATCTCGGGTGTCCGTGAGGTATTGGAGCGCCTGGTAGACCAGCGGCCGGAGATCCGGTTAGTGATCCCGGGAGTTATCCGCAAGGTGCGCGACGCCAGGGGGCCGGTCAAGATCCGCGTCACCGTCCCCACGACGAACGGCTGGAAGGCGATCGCTTTCTCGGCCGGGGAGCGCCAGGAGCTGTTCGTCAGCACCACGCTGACGAAAGAGGAACTGGAAGCCGCGATCGAGGAGGCTCTCAGCCGGCGGAAGTGACGGTCCGGGGCGTGCGATCTCCGGACGGCGCCGCTCCCGTGTGCAGGCTGACGATCCCGCCGGTCATGTAGAAGTAGGAGACGTCGCGGAATCCGGCGGCCTTCATCTCCTCGGCCAGCGCCGGCGCGTCCGGGAACCGGCGGACAGACTCGGGCAGATAAGAGTAGGCTTCGGGATCTCCCGAGATCCAGTTCCCCACCGCCGGCAGGATGCGGGCCGAATAGAACTCGTAGAGCCGGCGGAAGAGGAGATTCGGCGGCCGGCTGAACTCGAGAATCGCGGCCACGCCGCCCGGCTTCAGCACTCGCAGCATCTCATCCAGGCCGGCGCGGTAGCTGGCGAGGTTCCGGAACCCGAAGGCCACCGTGAGCACATCCACGGAGCGTGGGGCTAGCGGCAAGCCGAGGGCGTCGGCCTCGAACAGCCGATTCGCAGCCGGCCGCCCGGCGGCCTTCCGGCGGGCCCGGAGCAGCATCGGGCGCGAGAAGTCGCAGCCGAAGACCCGGGCCGCGCCGGCGCGCTCGAGGGCCAGCATCAGGTCGCCGCTGCCGCAACACAGGTCGATCACCACCGCCTCGGGACGCTGGAGCCGGGAACGCAAACGCCGGACGGTGCGCCAGCGCCAGTAGCGGTCCATCTGGAACGACAGCAGGTGGTTCAACAGATCGTAGCGGCGGGCCACGCGCCCGAACATTTCGCGCACCCAGCGGGCGCTCTGCTGGCTTCCGGCCGCCGGCGGCGGCGAGGCGCCGGCGCTCATGGAGTGACTTCTTTCACCGCGCGTTCGGCCGCCTCGAGGATCAGCGCCTCGTCGATGCCGGCGACCACCTTCACTTCGCCGATCCGCACCGGCAGAACGAAGTGCACCCGGCCCTGAACCGTCTTCTTGTCGCTCTGGAGCCGCCGCACCAGGGCGCGGGCCTCGACCCCCTTCAGGGAAGGAATCGGACCATACGAGGCGATCGCTTCGTTGATCCGGCGTCCCTCGGCCTCGTCCAGGTCCCCGTGGAGACAGCCCAGGTGGACTGCCGCCCGCATGCCGAAGGCCACCGCCTCCCCGTGCAGGAATCGCGAATAGCGCGTTTCGGCCTCCAGGGCATGGCCCAGCGTGTGCCCGAAGTTCAGAATGCGGCGCAGGCCGCTCTCCCGCTCGTCGGCGCTCACCACCGCCGCTTTGACGGCTACCGAGCGGGCGACCATCTCCTCCACCACGCCGTCTTCCCGGGCGAGGATGGCCTGGCGCTGCTTCACCATGAGCTCGAAGAGCTCTGCACTACGGATGACGCCGGTCTTGAGGACCTCGTACAGGCCCGCGCGGTATTCGCGTTCCGGCAAGGTGCTGAGCACTTCCGGATCGATGAGCACCGCCAGCGGCTGGTGGAAGGCCCCGAACAGGTTCTTGCCGGAAACCAGGTTCACCCCCGTCTTGCCCCCGACTCCGGCATCTACCTGAGCCAATAGCGTGGTCGGGATCTGAATGACCGGCACGCCCCGCATGAAACAGGCCGCCAGGAAGCCGCCGACGTCGTTGACGATGCCGCCGCCGAAGGCGACGACCACGCTCGTCCGGTCCCCTCCGGCCGCCACCATCTGCTCGGCGAGCTTCTCCACCTCCGAAAGGCGCTTGTTCTCCTCTCCACCAGGAAACATGAGGACCTCGTGAGAGATCCCCCAGAGGGCGGCCGTCAAACGGGCGCCGTGAAAATCCCATACGTCCACGGTAGTGACCACGAAGACTTTCCCGGCGCGCTCCGGAATGTAGTCCCGAAGCTTCGAGGCCGCGTCCCGCTCAACGAGGACCGGATAGCTGCGCAGCGGCGTGGTGACCGTAAACACGGGCATACACATCGTTGTATCATGGCAAGTTACGGCGCAAGAAAGAGCCCAGATCGAAACCGATTTCCTCGTCGTCGGAGCCGGAGTAGCTGGGCTGCGCGCGGCCATCGAACTCGCCCCGGCCGGGCGAGTCCTCGTGGTGGCTAAAGACGCGCTCGAAGAGTCCTCCTCCCAGTACGCGCAAGGCGGCATCGCGGCGGCGCTCAGCGACGACGACGAGGTCTCGCTCCACGAGCAGGACACCCTGGCCGCCGGCGACGGCCTGTGTAACCCCGCGGCGGTCCGCGTCCTGGTCAACGAAGGCCCGGGCGAGATCCTGCGGCTTATCGAGTGGGGAGCCCAGTTCGATCGTGAGGGCAGCAAGCTGGCCTTCACTCAGGAGGGGGCCCATTCCCGCCGCCGCATTCTCCACGCTCACGGGGATTCCACCGGACGCGAAATCTCCCGGGCGCTCTACTTCAAGGCCGCTTCGCTCGAAAGCGTTCGCTTCCAGAGCTACTCTGCGGTCACCGACCTGCTCGTCGGCGACGGAGAAGTGGTGGGGGCGCTCGCTTGCGACGAGAAGGCCCGGCACTCGGTGGCGATCCTGGCGCGGGCGGTGCTGCTGGCCACCGGGGGGCTGGGACAGGTCTTCAAAGAAACGACCAATCCGGCGGTGGCGACCGGCGACGGCGTGGCGATGGCTTGGAACGCCGGGGCCGAGATCAGCGACATCGAGTTCGTGCAGTTCCACCCGACGGCGCTGCACGTCGAGGGAGCCCCGCGCTTCTTGCTCTCCGAGGCCCTTCGGGGCGAGGGGGCGCGGTTGCGCAACGCGGCGGGCGAGGCGTTCATGAAGCGTTACCATCCGGCCGCCGAGCTCGCTCCCCGGGACGTGGTTTCCCGCGCCATGGTGAGTGAAATGGCCCGCGAGGGCTCGCCCCACATGTTCCTGGACCTCACCCACCTGGACCCCGAGTTCGTCAAGAAGCGCTTCCCACGGATCTACCAGACCTGCCTGGCCTACGGGGTCGATCTGAGCCGGCAGCCGGCGCCGGTGCATCCGGCCGCACACTACGCCATGGGCGGCGTGCGCACGGACCTGGACGGCCGCACGAATCTGCCGCGCCTGTTCGCCGCCGGCGAGGTGGCGTGCACGGGCGTCCATGGGGCCAACCGCCTGGCGAGCAATTCGCTGCTCGAGGGGCTGGTCTACGGAGCACGGGCGGCGCGGGCGATGCTGGAGCTGGCCGGCGCCCCACTGGGCGCTGGAGAGCTGCCAGCGCCACAGCGCTTCCCCCAATTGGAGACACGACAGGTCCGGAAGACGGCCTGGCGCTACTGCGGCATTATCCGCTCCGGAGAAGGATTGCGCGAGGCCTTGCGACGGCTGGAGGCCGAGGTCCAGATCGTCGAGGCCGAACCCCGGCGCGGCCTGCACGAGCTACGGAGCATTCACACGGTGGCCACGCTGATCGCTCGTTGCGCCCTGGCGAGGGAAGAGAGCCGGGGCGGCCATTACCGCGAGGATTTCCCTGAAAAGCGCGAGGAGTTCCGCAAACACTCGGTGATCCGCCGCGGGACGGATGTGCGGTTTGCGGACTGAGGCGGTCTGTAGCCGTCCAAAGCCTGCTCGTTGGATTCGGATTCCGGTCCCCACTCTTTGTCGTCCGGCTTCCGCTGCCCGACCGGACCGTGACCTTCCGCACCGGGAGATCTTTGAGCTCAACCGCCGCTGCGGCCGGCATCGCTTCCCTCAGACATCTCGATCGGGCGGAGGCGGCGGCGCTCGAGCACGGCGGTCTTGCCGGGGACGACCCATTCTACGGCCAGGCGCACGGCAAAGCCTCGGCCCCGCAGCGAAGGGTCCGGGGGTTCCACATCGAGGGGCAAGGAGACGGCCGCCGCCGGGGGGAGCTCGAACGCCTCTTCCGGCGGGACTACGGTCACCCGCTGGTTCCCCCCTTCGAGGACCACGATCCGGCGGCCTTCCGTGACCGGAGCCGGTACAGGAGAGGAAGCCGGCCACGTTTCCGAATCAGCGGCCGGCTCGACGATCTCCAGCTCCACCCGCCTGATCTCGACCGTTCCCCCCGACGGGTTCCGGAACGTCAAGTCCCCAACGAAGCGGCTCCCCGCCGCCACCGGCGGGGGATTCTGGATTTGCCAGACGATCCTCCCGGCGTTCCCCACAGTTGCAAGGAAAATCCGAACACACCGGGGGCAGGCAGGATGAGCGCTGCCGCCGCGGCGGCTCTGAGCCTGGTCCGGCGGCTGCCGAGGGAGGCCATGGGAACGTTGTGCGCGCCGGGGCAAGCGGGGTATTCCCGCTCGAGCACGTAACGGCGCGTGCCGGCCGGCAGGCGGGACAACTGCCCGACGATCGCCGCCAACTTCCGCAGCCGCCAATAGAGATACAGGAAGATGACGACTCCCACCACCGGGGCGGCGACGGTCACGGGCCGGCTCGCCGCCACCATCAGCGATGGAAGGCACAGCGCCACACTGCCAGCCTCGGGAGAAGCCGGTCGTAACACTTACCGCGGGGGCGGGTAACCCCACCGGCCGCGGGCGTCGTCGTGACAATCGGTAAGGGGGTATTCGAAGTGAAGGGGAAGACCATCGCGGCAATCGCCGCCGCAGCTCTCGGGTTGGCGCCACTGACGTGGCCCCAGCCCCCGCGCGCCGGCGGACCGGAACAGGCAAGGTTGGAGGCGCGCTTCGAGGCCACCGGCCTGAAGCCGGGCGTTCCGTTTCCGGAGGTCAGTATCTACGACGAGGAGGGCAAGCCGTTCCACACCCGCAGCCTCAAGGGCAAGTACACGGTGATCGTGAACGGCTGCCTCACTTGACCGCCCTTCCGTAGCAAGGTCCCCAGGTTGGAGACCGTGTTCGTCGATTACGCTCCGAAGGGCGTGCAGTTCTACTACGTCTACAAAGCGCTGGCGCACCCCGGGCTGCACGGCTACGTCGGCCCGGTGACGCTCGAAGAGCGGCTGATGCACATCCGCGAGGCGAAACGGACGCTGGGCACGAAGATCCCCTGGCTGTGCGACAACATGAACAACGATCTGAAGCACGCCACCGGGGATGCGAACAACTCCGAGTTCGTCCTCGACCCGGACGGCAAGATCGTCGTGATGCGCCTGTGGAGCGATCCGGATGCGCTGCGCAAGGATCTGGAACGGCTGGTGGGTCCGGTTGAAAAACCGACCACCGTGGCGGACCTCGACCTGAAGGTGGAGCCGCCGCCGAAGACCGCGCCCACCGGCGTCGTCCCCCGCCTGCGGATCACCGAGCCGATGCGGCCGCTCAAGGCCGAGCCGCTGCCGAGCAAGCACCCCTTCTACGTGAAGCTCCGGGCCGAGGCGGACCGGGCGCTGCTGGGCAACGGCAAGGGCAAGATGTACCTGGGCTTCCACCTGGATCCGCTGTACGGAGTGCACTGGAACAACCGCGTGGCGCCGGTACGCTACGAGTTCTCGTTGCCGGAAGGCATCCGGATCGAGCCGGCCGAAGGAGAGGGGCCGAAGGTGGAGCAGGAGGCCGACGCGGATCCACGGGAGTTCCTCCTCGACGTCGATCGTGGCGATTCCACCGAGCCGGTCACCGTGGCTTTCCACTATTTCGCCTGCGACGAGAAGATGTGCATTCCGGTCTCGCAGAACTACCGGATCCGGTGGGAGGTGGATCGCGACGGCGGCCGGGCGCGGCGGGGCCCGCCGAGGCGCGGGCCGGCCCGGATGATCGAACGGATCATGGAGTCCGACGCCGATGGCGACGGCCGGATCAGCCGCGAAGAGGCTCCCGAGAGGCTGCTGCGCCGCTTCGACCGGATGGACGCCGACGGCGACGGCTACATCACCCGCGAGGAGCTGGAGAAACGAATGCGCCGGCCCCCGATGGGAGGCCCGCCGCCGGATCTGGTGGAACGAATCATGAGCGCGGACGCCGACGGCGACGGCCGGGTGAGCCGCGAAGAAGCTCCGGAAATGATGCTCCGGCGGTTCGACCGGATGGATGCGGACGGGGACGGCTACGTCAGCCGCGAAGAGGCCGAGCAGGCCGCCGAACGCATCCGCCGGCTTGGGCGGCCGCCGCGGCGATGAAGGGCCTTGCAGGCCCGCCCCCCGGCAGCTTCCGCGAACGAAACCGGACGGCGCCTTCGTGCGAGAATATTAGTAGAGCCTGCCGGACGGGCAGCCGCCCGAAAGGGAGGAAAGTCCGGTCTCCGCAGGGCAGCGTGCCGGCTAACAGCCGGGGAGGCGCTCTCAAAGGGCGTCTCACGGAAAGTGCCACAGAAAACATACCGCCGAAGGGGCCGCAAGGTCCCAGGCAAGGGTGAAAAGGTGCGGTAAGAGCGCACCGCGGCCGCAGTAATGCGGCCGGCAGGGCAAACCCCACGCGGAGCAAGACCAAATAGGGGAGGATGGAGTGGCCCGCTCCGCTACGACTCCCGGGTAGGTCGCTAGAGCCGTCCAGCAATGGGCGGCCCAGATGAATGGCTGCCGCCCCGCCTCGGCGGGGTACAGAAACCGGCTTACAGTCCGGCAGACTCTAGGCTTCCCCTTTACCTTCCTTCCGCGATCGCCCTCCCCTCCGGAACCGCGTAGTGGAAGCGCCGGCGACGATTGCAAGGGCGGGGAGCGCCATCCTACCGTTGCGCCGCCGGCTCCTCCACCCGGATCCAGACCTGGCCCTGGACGCCAGCTCGCAGTATCCCGGCGCTCGAGGAGATCTCGTAACGGCGATTGTCCCAGACGAAGCTGAGACGGTTCCCGTCCACCAGCCCGACGTGGCGGTAGGGCGGGCCGGTAGGACGGCCGGCGCTGATGTGGATTCGTTCCCCGTCCGCCAACCGGAAAGCGACCACCGCGCCGGCGGCGCTCAGAGAGAGCGCCATAAAGAGTGCCAGTTGACGCGGGCTTCGCCTGGCGGTCCTATATTGTATAAGCCATGTCCACGAAAAAGGTAGCCCCTTATGGGGAGTGGGAATCGCCGATCACACCGGAGCTGACGGCGCGCGCGGCGATCCGCTTGAGCGCAGTGACGATCGACGGGGACGACATTTATTGGGTGGAGGGACGGCCCGCCGAGAAGGGCCGGAACGTTCTGGTGCGGCGAAGTGCCGGCGGAGCCTTAGAGGATGTGACCCCGGCCGGCTTCAGCGTCCGCAGCCGGGCGCACGAGTACGGCGGAGGAGCCTATCTCGTCTCGCGGGGGCGCATCTGGTTCGTGAACGACGAGGACCAGCGGATCTACGCCCGGCAGCCCGGCGCTGAGCCGGCGCCGGTGACCGAGGAAGGGCCGTACCGCTACGCCGACCTGGCACTGGACCGGCCGCGGAACCGTCTGATCTGCGTGCGCGAGGACCACTCCACGGCCATCGAGCCGGCCAACGAGCTGGTTGCGGTGAGCCTCGACGACGGCTCCGTCTCCCCACTGGCCGTAGGCCACGATTTCTATTCCACGCCGAGCCTGAACCGGGAAGAGCGCGTGCTCGCCTGGCTGAGCTGGAACCATCCGGCCATGCCCTGGGACGAGACCGAGCTTTGGGTCGCGCGCTTCGAGGAAGACGGAAATCTGGGGACCCACCGCAAGGTGGCCGGCGGGTACGGCAACTCGATTTTCCAGCCGACCTGGTCTCCTCTCGGCGGGCTCTATTTTGCCGCTGATCCCCGCGGCTGGTGGAACCTCTATCGCTGGAACGGCGACCGCGCCTGGTGCGTGCTAAAGAAGGACGCCGAGTTCGCCGTTCCCCAGTGGAACTTCGGCCTGCGCACCTTCGGCTTCGACGCTGACGGGCGCATCGTGACGGCTTACTGCGACCGGGCCGTGTGGCGGCTCGGTCTCATCGACCCCTCGACAGGCGTGCTGGAGCGGCTTCCGATCCGACACACGGAAATCCACCACGTGGCGGTTTCCGGCCGCCGGGTCGTCTTCATCGGCAGCTCCCCGGACCGCCCGCCGGAAGTCGTCGCCCTGGATCTCGACACTGGCGAGAAGCAGGTACTGCGAAGGTCCTTCGAAGACGCCGGGGACCTTCGGGGCTATCTGTCCGATCCAAGGCCGGTGAGCTTCCCGACTACGGAGGGCGATACCGCCCACGCTTTCTATTACCCGCCGGTGAACGCCGCCTACGAAGCTCCCGCCGGAGACAAGCCCCCGCTCATCGTCACCAGCCACGGCGGCCCTACGGCCGCCGCCGGCACCGGCTTCCAGCTCAAGATCCAGTTCTGGACCAGCCGCGGCTTCGCGGTGCTCGACGTGAACTACCGCGGCTCCACCGGATACGGGCGCGCCTACCGGGAGCTGATCTACGGCCGGTGGGGCGTGGTTGACGTGGCTGACTGCGTCCACGGGGCCCGCTTCCTGACGGAGAAGGGCAAGGCGGATCCCGGGCGGCTCATCGTCCGGGGCTCGAGCGCCGGGGGCTTCACCACCCTGGCCGCTCTCACTTTCCACGACCTGTTCCGCGCCGGGGCCAGCTACTACGGCATCGGCGATCTCGAAACCCTGCTCCGCGACACCCACAAGTTCGAATCGAGGTACCTGGAGCGGCTGATCGGCCCCTACCCGGCGAGACGCGATCTGTACCGCGAGCGCTCTCCCATCCACCACGTCGACCGCCTCTCGTGCCCGGTGATCTTCTTCCAGGGGCTGGAAGACAAGGTCGTCCCGCCGAGCCAGGCTGAAGCCATGGTGGATGCGCTGCGGAAGAAAGGGATTCCGGTCGCCTATCTGGCCTTCGAAGGCGAGCGCCACGGCTTCCGGAGAGCCGAGACGATCCGCCGGGCCTTCGAAGCGGAGCTTTGTTTCTACGGGAAAGTATTCGGCTTCGAACCGGCCGGGGAACTGACCCCGGTAGCGATCGAGAACCTCTAACAGCCGGCCGATCCGGACCGCCGGGCGCCGCCGGCGTCGTCAGGCATCGAACGTCCGCCTCTTCTCGCCGGGCGGGAACGTTCAGTGTATAGTGGCGGTAGAGAGGGCGGGACCGCCGGGGAGCCGTCCTCGCGCCTTTCGGGGGAGGAGCCGGGATGAAGCGGTGCTGGACCATCGCGTTCGCCGGGCTGCTCGCAGCCCTCGCCTGGGCGCAAACGGGGGTGCGCCTCGCCGGCCGCGTTGTAGATGAGAACGGGGCTCCCCTGGCCGGGGCCCGGTTGATTCTGCGCCCCGCCGGCGATGCCGCCAACGAGGTTCAAGCCTTCACGGATCCGGCGGGCGAATACGATGTGGAGTTGCCCCACCCGGGCCGGTATCTCGTGGATGTCGAGCGGAAGGGTCACTTTGCATTGCGGGGCCAGCGCCTGACCGTCGTCGCCGGCGCCAACGAGGCTGACTTTACGCTGAACCGCGAGCGCGAGGTTTTCGAATCCATCGACGTCGTGGCCACGCCGCCGCCGATCAACATGGAAACCACCGAAAACCAAGAGACCGTCACCGGCACCGAGATTGTCAACATCCCCTACCCCAGCACGAACAATCTCCGCAATGCGCTGCGCGTGGCGCCCGGCATCCTCCAGGGCCCCGGCGGCCGGCTCCACATCAACGGCGGCAAGGAAGAGCAAGCGCTCTACACGTTGAACGGCTTCAACATCTCCGACCCGCTCACCGGGCGGTTCGAGAGCCGCTTGAGCGTCGAGAGCGTCCAGACGATCGACGTCTCGAGCGGCCTGGTCTCGGCCGAGTACGGCAAGGGCTCGGCGGGCGTGCTGGCGATCCACACGCGAACCGGCGACGACAAGTACCGCGCCACGGCGACGAACTTCCTGCCGGGGGTCGAGTACCGGAAAGGGCTGATCATCGGCAACTGGACGCCCCGCATCAACCTCTCCGGCCCCATCAAGCGCAGCAAGGCCTGGTTCTACAACTCACTGGACACCGTGTACACCAACACGGTCGTCGATGAACTTCCCAAAGGCGCCGACCAGTCCGAAAGCTGGCGTTTCAGCGACCACCTGGGCGTCCAGGTGAACCTCACGCCGTCGAACATCCTCTACTCAGGGGCTCTGGCCAATTTCTACACCTCCGCGCGGGAAGGTCTCAGCGCTCTGGACCCTTGGGAAACAACGGTGGACCGGCGGGCTCGCCAGTGGTTCTTCCATGCCAAGGATCAGGCCTACCTTCCCAACGGGATGCTGGTCGAGTTCGGCTACGCCGCCAATCGCACCTTCAGGCGCCTGATCCCCCAGGGCCACGAGTTCTACCGGATCACTCCCGAGGGCCGCCGCGGCAACTTCTTCCTCGACGCCACCCGCAAGGCCTCTCGCGACCAGATCCTGGCCGACGCCTTCTTGCCGGCCTTTCGGCTGCTAGGCGAACATCGGGTGAAGACCGGGGCGGACTTGAACCGCGTCAGCTACTGGCAGGATGCGCGCCGCACCGGCTTCGAGAACTATGGAGAGGACTTCATCCGGACGCGGCGCACGGTGTTCGCCGGCGACGGGCGGGCGGAGATCGTCAATTACGAGGTCGCGTTCTTCTTCCAGGACTCCTGGCGGCCCCAGAAAGATCTCCTGGTCGAAATCGGCCTGCGCGGCGACTGGGATCAGATTCTGCACTATTGGAACGCCTCTCCCCGCATCGGAGCCGCCTGGCGCCCGCCCGGCTTGTCCCGAACCAAAATCTCAGGCGGTTACGGGGTCATCTACGACGCGACGAACCTCCGGGTGTTCACGCGGCCGATGGACCAGTACGCCCTCACTACTTATTTCGACGAGAACGGCCACCCGCAGCGGGGACCCGCTCTGACGCTCTTCACGATCGACAACCCGCGGCCCGCCCGCCCCCGGTACCGCAACTGGGTGGCTGCGGTCGAACACGAGTTCCCGGCGAGTCTGCACGCCCGGGTCGAATGGTTGCGAAAGCGTGGGGGATTGGGCTTCACCTACGTGAACAGCATCCTGCCGGGGCAGCCCCCGCCGCTCCAGATTCTGTCCCGCTACGATGTGCCCGCCGTCGATGCCGTTTACCGGCTGACCAACGACCGCCGCGACAAGTACGACCACCTGCGCGTCACCGTGCGGCAGGTGATCCGCCGGCAGTACGAATGGCTGGTGAGCTACACGCGTTCGCGCGCCCGGTCCAACGCCGTCGTGGACGCGAATATCGATGAACCCCTCCTGGTCTATGACAACGACGGCCCGATGCCCTGGGACGCCCCCAACCGCGTGGTAAGCTGGGGCTACCTGCCGACCCCGTGGAAGAAGTGGGCCGTGGCCTACCTGCTCGAATGGCGGACCGGGTTCCCGTTCTCGATCGTGGACGAAGACGGCCGGGTGCTGGGGAAGGTCAACGAGCGCCGTTTCCCGGACTTCTTCGAACTCAACCTGCACCTCGAGCGCCGTTTCTCTTTCGCCGGCCACCTCTGGGCCTTCCGTTTCGGTTGCAACAACTTGACGAATCACAACAACCCCAACACCGTGAACAACAACACCGCTTCCCCTCATTACCTGACCTTCTACGGCGGCGCGCACCGCTCGTTGAATTTCCGGATCCGGTGGCTGGGCAAGGCGTCGAAATAGCGGCGGCGCCGGCAGGTTGAGAACCCTCGGAGCGCGGGCGGGCCCAATGGCGTAAAATCTTCGTTTTGGACGAGCCTCGAGTCACCGTCGTCGTTCCGACCTTGACCGCAGGATCCAAGCTGGCCGCCTGCATCGAGTCCCTTATCCGGCAGACCCTCCCGGGGACGGCCATCGTCATCGTCGACAACAGCGGCTCCGGGAGGGTCAGGAAAGAAGGGGCGTGGCCCGGCGTGGAAGTGATCGAGAACGAACGCAACGTGGGCTTCGGCGCCGCCGTCAACCAGGGCTTCCGCCGCCGGCCGGCCCGGTTCCTGGCCACCCTCAACGACGACGCCGTGGCCCGTCCCGGCTGGTTGGAGGCCCTGGTCCGAGTGATGGAAGCGGATCCGCAAGTGGGTATGTGCGCTTCCCGGGTGCTGCTGGCGGGCAGCGGGCGGCTCGATTCGGCCGGAATGCTGCTGTGCCTGGATGGATCGAGCAAGCAGCGCGGCCACGGGCAGCGGCCGGAAGAGTTCCGCCGGCCGGAGGAAGTCCTCTTCCCCAGCGGGTCGGCGGCGCTGTACCGGCGGCGGATGTTCGAAGAGGTCGGGGGCTTCGACGAGTCGTTCTTTCTCTATTGCGAGGACACCGACCTTGGGCTGCGGGGGCGCTGGGCCGGCTGGAAGTGCCTCTACGTCCCCGAGGCGGTGGTCGAGCACCACTACTCGCAGTCGGCCGGCCGCGCCTCGCGGCTGAAGGCTTATCTGGTGGAGCGCAACCGGGTCTTCCTCGTGCTGAAGAACTTCCCCGCCGGGATGTTCCTGGCCGTGCCCTTCTACGCGATCCAGAGATACTTCTGGCATACCGCATTCCTGCTCCAAGGGCGGGGGACGGCCTCGGAGTTCCAGGGCGAAGGCAACCATCCGCTCGCCCTCGTATGGTACGTTGTCAAGGCGCATCTGGCGGCGCTGGCGTCGCTCGGGCGGCTGCTCCGCGCACGGGCTGCGGTGCGCCGCGTCAGCCGCGTGGACGCGCGGGGGTTCCGCGCGCTGATGGCTGCCCACTCGATTCGCCCGCGGCAGGTGGCAGAGCTGTGATACGACCTCGAGGCCCCGACTCGCTCCTCATCCTCATCCCGGCGTTCAACGAGCAAGCCGCAGTGGGCTTCGTAGTCGAGGAGATCCACCGCGCGGCGCCCGGCGTGCCGGTGCTGGTGGTGGACGATTGCTCCTGGGACGCCACCCGGGATGTGGCCCGGGCCGCCGGCGCCGAAGTTCTCCCCCTCCCATACCATCTCGGACTGGGCGGATGCGTGCAAGCGGGCTACAAGTTCGCCTATGAGATGGGGTTCGACTACGTCATCCGCGTGGACGGCGACGGCCAGCACGATCCCCGGGACATCCCGCGCATCTTCGAAACGTTGAAGAGCTCCGGCTGCGAGATGGTGATCGGCTCCCGCTTCGTGGACGGCGGAGCGGATTATACCAGCCTACCCCGGCGGCTGGGCATCAAGTTCTTCCGGCTGGTGCTGCGGCCGATCCTGGGCCAGCCGGTCTACGATCCCACCTCCGGCTTCGTTGGCGTGAACCGCGCGGCGCTGGCGGTCTTCAGCCGGAGCTTTCCGCTGGAGTATCCCGAGATCGAAACGCTGGTCGTGCTCCAGCGCCGGGCGTTCCGGTTCCGAGAGGTCCCCTGCCGCTTTCGGCCGCGCAAGGCCGGACGCAGCTCGATTACGGCGCTGAAATCCTTTTATTACATGGTCCACGTCCTCCTCGGCGTGTTTGTGAATATCCTGAGATATGAAGGAGGGCGCCCGAGGCGCTGATCGCCCATGGATCGTTTTCTCGATGTCGTCGCGGTTTTGAGCGGCGCGCTGATCGTCGTCGTCCTCGGATCACTGCGCCGTGAACACATCCGGGTCGAGTATTCGGTAAGCTGGCTCGCCGCCGGCGTCACCATGCTGGTGTTGTCCCAGTCGGATACGCTGCTCGGCGCCGTGGCCGCTTTCGTCGGGGTGGCCGAGCCGGCGCTGGCGCTGCTGTTCACCGGCTTCAGTGTCTTCCTGCTGGTCTTCTACCGGTTCTCGATGATCATCTCCACGCTCCGCGATGCCAACATCGCCCTCACTCAGCGGGTCGCCATTCTCGAGTACCAGGTGGAATCGCTCCATGAAGAAAGGGAAACGTCCCAACCGGGCTAAGCGTGGCTCTGCGGGCGCCGCCGTCGCGAACCGCGGGAAGGCCGGGAAACCCGCGGCGGACGTCCGTCGCCCCGTCCGGAAGACCCAATGGCCGGTGATCGCGGGATTCGCCGTCGCGTTCTTCATCCTCTACGAAATGTATGGGCCCGCGATCAATGGGCCTTTCCTCTTTGACGATAAGTACCTTCCTTTTACGCGCCCCAACTTCCAGAGGCTGCCCCTTACGGCCTGGCTGGCCGGCGTTCGCCCCACCCTGATGTTCACCTTCTGGGTCAACTATCAGCTTTCTGCGGACAATCCGTACTCCTACCATCTCATCAACATCGTCTTGCACTTCCTGAATGGAGCCCTGGTCTTCCTCATCGTTCGCCGGCTCCTCGAGCGCGTGCAGATCGAGCGGTGGCGGCGCGAGACGCTGGCGGCCTTCTCTGGAGCCGTCTTCCTGTTCCATCCGATGCAGACCGAGGCGGTCGCCTATGTGGCCAGCCGCTCGGAGAACCTGAGCGTCTTCTTCTTCTACGCGGCCTTTGCGTTCTTTCTATACCGGCACAGGGAACCGATCGGGATCGGCGCCGCCGCGGCGATCTTGCTGCTGTTTGGCGCCGCGGTGACATCGAAGGAACACACGGCCGTACTGCCTGTGCTGCTGCTGCTGACGGACTACTTCTTCAACCCGGGCTTCTCGCTGGCCGGCATCAAGCGGAACTGGCGGCTCTACGCCGGCATGGGCGTGGCCGGGGCAGCGGGTCTGGCGTTTGTCCTCAAGACGCTGGCCGCATCCGACACCGCCGGCTTCCGAGTCGAGGGCCTGCCCTGGTACAACTACTTCGCGACCCAGTGCAAGGTGATCTGGATCTATCTGCGTATGTTCGTGCTGCCGGTCGGGCAGAACGTGGACCACGATTACCCGATGGTCTCCTCGCCTCTGGATCCGGTGGCGCTGATGGGATTCGCCGCCCTGGCCGTGGCGGTGATCCTCGCCTGGCTCCGGCGCCGGGAGCGTCCCCTGGTGGTGTACGGGTTCTACGTGTACTTGCTCCTGGCGGCGCCGACCTCGTCGTTCGTACCGATCAAGGACGCCCTGGTCGAGCGCCGGCTGTATCTGCCGATGATCGGCCTGCTGATCGTGACGGCCGGGCTACTCCGGCGATGGAAGGTTCCACCGAAAACCCTTGGCGCGGCGGTGGGGGCCGTCCTCGTCGTCATCACCTTCCTGGGTTTCCAGCGGGCGCGGGTGTGGGGGGGCACGATCCCCCTCTGGGAGGACTCGGTCGCCAAGACCCCGAAGAACTGGCGGGCGAATTTCCAGCTCGCCTACGCCTATTTCGAGCACCAGCGCTGCTCGGATGCCGTTCGGCAGTACGCGAGGGCCGCCAAGCTGCGTCCCCCGGACTACCGCCTGCTCGTCGATTGGGCCTTGGCCTACGACTGCGCGAATCAGCCGGAAGAAGCGCTGGCCAAGCTTCAGGAGGCCGCTCGGTTGGAGTCTACGGCCCACGTTTACTCGCTCATCGGGATGATGCAGGCCAAGCTGGGCCGTCACAGACAGGCCCTGGCGGCGCTGCAGAAGGCCGCCGAAATCAATCCGCGCTTCGCCGTCACGTACTTCTACCGCGGCAACGTCTACACGACGCTGGGCGAGTACGAGCAAGCGGCTAGGGAATACCGCCGGGCGCTCGAACTCAGACCGGACCTCGACGCCGCCCGGCGCGCGCTCGCGCGGGTGGAACGCTCGCTTGCCGGCGGAGGGTGACGCACACCCCCATGCGTATCGGCGTCAATGCCCTCTACCTGATCCCCGGGGCGGTCGGCGGCACCGAGGTCTATCTCCGGAGCCTGTTGGCCGCCCTGGCCGGCGTGGACCGCAACAACGAATACATCGTGTTCACCAACCGGGAGACCGGAGCGGACCTGGCGCCCGCGGCTCGGAATTTCCGGACCGTGGAGACCGGCGTGCGCGCGGCGACCCGGCCGGCCCGCCTGCTCTGGGAGCAGTTGCGGCTGCCCCTGGCCGTCCGGCGGGAGCGGCTCGACGTGCTGTTCAACCCCGGCTTCACCGCGCCAGCCCGCTGCCCGTGCCCTTCGGTGACCGTCTTCCATGACCTGCAGCACAAACGCCACCCGGAGTACTTCCGCTGGTTCGACCTGCCGTTCTGGAACTGGTTCCTCTGGCAGTCCGCCCGGACGTCAAAGGCCCTGATCGCCGTCTCTCAAGCCACCGCCGCCGATCTGGAGCGGTACTATCCCGGGACGGCGCCCCGCACCACCATCGTGCATCACGGCGTTGATGAAGAACTGCGCCGGGTGGCGCGGCAGCGCGATCCGGAACCCTTCTTGCTCTGCGTTTCCACACTCCACCCTCACAAGAATCTCGAGCGGCTCATCCGGGCCTTCGCCGGCTTCCACAACAAGTACCCGAGCTTCCGCCTCGTGCTGGCGGGCATGAAGGGGTTCCACACCGCGGCCGTGGAACGAGCCGTCGAAGAAAGCCGGCTGGGAGAGGCGGTAGAGCTCACCGGGTGGATTCCCCGCGCAGCCGTCCGCGACCTCTACCGCCGCGCCTGGGCTTTCGTGCTGCCCACCACGTTCGAAGGCTTCGGCATGCCGGCGCTCGAGGCGCTGGCCGCCGGCGTGCCCTGCGCCTGCTCGGACATCCCGCCGCTGCGCGAAGTCACCGGCGATGCAGCGCTCCGGTTCCCGCCGGAGGATGAAAGGGCGATCGAGGACGCGCTCGGGCGGATTACCACCGACGACGCCCTGCGGCGCCGCCTGGCGGCCGCCGGACAGGCGCGGGCGGCCCGTTTCTCGTGGGAACGCTGCGCCCGCGGCACCCTCGCGGTGCTGGAGCGGGCGGCGGGTCGCGTATAATCCCGGTATGAAAGTCTGGTTGTGGCTGCTGTTCGCAGTGGCAGCCGCCGGACAACAAATGGGGGAGATCCGAGGGGTCGTCCTCGACATGCAGGGCGGCGAGCCTTTGGCGAACGTCCAGGTGCGGCTCTCCGGGACGGAACACCGCACGGTGACCGGCTCGCAAGGGCGCTTCGCGTTCCCCCAGGTAGCCCCGGGCCGCTACACCCTGCACGTGGCGACCGTCGGCTACCGGCTGGCCACCCGGGACTTCACTCTGGAGCCCGGAGAAACGGTGGAATTCGAGGTCGTCCTCAGCCCGGACACTTTGCGCCAGAGCGACTCCGTGGAGGTCCGCGCCGGACCTTTCGAACCGGTGCGCAGCGACAGCCCCTCGGAACTCACCATCCAGGGTAACGAGGTCAAGAACCTGGCCAGCGTCCTCGCCGACGACCCCCTCCGGGCCGTGCAGAGCATGCCGGGGGTCAGCTCCAACGACGACTTCAACAGCTTCTTCTCAGTGCGGGGCGCCAGCTTCCGCCGGGTGGGCCTCTACCTCGACGGCGTCCTCCTCCACATGCCGTTCCACACGGTGATGGAGGAGAACCCCACCGGCTCGCTGACGATGTTCAGCGGCGACGTAGCCGAGACCGTGTCGCTTCATGCGGGGGCCTTTCCCGCCCGGTATTCGGACCGCACGGGCGCCATCCTCGACGTCCGCACCCGCGAGGGCTCCCGGCGGGGAATCTTCGTCCGCGGCACGGCCAGCATGTCCAACGCGGGCATTCTGGCCGAAGGGCCCCTGGGCAAGCGGGGCTCCTGGCTGGCGACGGTCCGCAAGAGCTACCTCCAGTACCTGCTCCGCCGCGTCACCGAAGACAACACGCTGGCCTTCGGCTTCATCGACGGCCAAGGCAAGATCAGCTACGACCTGACGCCGAAACAAAACGTCACTCTCTCCATCGTGGACGGCTTCTCCGATCTCGACCGCTTCCAGAATTGGCCCGATCTCGGGCTGAACGCCATCATGCTCGCCAACTACCACACCACGCTGGCCCGGGTGGGCTGGCGCTACGCCCCGTGGGGCAACTTCCTGCTTTCCTCCCACGGGGCCTTTCTGCGCGAGAAGTTCGACAACCAGAACCGCCTGCTCGCCGATCTCGCCCGGGGCCGCTACGGCGAATGGGTCTGGGGCGGCGAGGGTTCCTGGCGCTGGGCCGAGAACGCCACCCTGGAGTTCGGCGGCGGCTTCCGCCGGCTGCGTGACGGCGGCTTCTGGAACCAGTACCAGCTCCAGCCGTTCATCATCAAACAGCTCTACAACTATTCCGGAACCGGCCTGCGGGGCGGCGGCTACGCCCAGCAGAGCTGGCACGCCTTCAGCGGCCGCCTCTACCTGACGGCGGGCCTACGCTGGGACCATCACGACGTCAACGCCGTCTCCACCCTGTCGCCGCAAGCCGCCGCGGCCGTCTATCTGCACCCGAAGACGCAACTCCGCCTCGGATGGTCCCAGCCGGCGCAGTATCCGGACCTGCGCTTCTTCCTCATGCGCATCGGGCGCCGGTCGCTGGCCCCCGAGCGGGCCAACCATCTCATCGCGTCTCTCGAGCAGCGCCTCACCGAGCGTATGAGGCTTCGCGTGGAGTTCTACAACCGCGACGACCGGGACCTGCTCTTCCGCTCGCTGGCCGATCCCCGCATCGTGGACGGCGAGGTCTTCATCCCGCCCGAGGACGCCCCCATGGGCAACGTCGTACGCGGCTACGCCCGGGGCTTCGAAATCTTCCTGCAGCGGCGCAGCGCCAACCGCCTCAGCGGCTGGATCTCCTACGGTTACGGAAAGACGAACTACCGCGACGGCGTCACCGGGGCCCGTTTCCCCTCCGACAACGACCAGACCCACACCATCAACATCTTCGGCTCCTACCGGATCCGCCCGACGATCAACCTCAGCCTCCGGTGGCTCTACGGCAGCGGCTTCCCGATCCCTGGCTACTTCCGGAAAGAAGGCGACCGTTATTACCTCGCCGAAACCCGCAACACGCTGAGGCTGCCCGTCTACCACCGTCTCGACGTACGGGTGAACAAGGCCTTCGTCTATCCGGGTTGGAAGATGACCCTCTACGCTGAGGTCATCAATGTCTACGACCGCCGCAACGAGCGCTTCGACGAGCTGCGCTGGTATCGCCCGCGCGACGGCCGCGCCTGGCTGGGCTTCTTCCGGATGTTCCCCATCCTGCCCTCGGCGGGCGTGGTGCTCGAATTCGGCCGCTGAGGCGGGCGCCCGGACCGGCAACCCGCTTGGAATGAAGCCGTTGGCGGCCTCCGCCGCCCGGGTATAATAGGGACTCGTTCCCGTACCTTCCTGAAACCCAGACCAGAAGGAGCGCTATCCGGAATGACGCCAGAGACGACATCCAAACTCCGCATCGGCATCGCCGGAGCCGGTTTCGCCGCCAGCTTCCATTTGGAAAACATGCCGCCGGAAGCCCAGGTGATCGGCGTCACCTCGGCCCGGCGCGAGAGCCGCGAGGCCTTCGCCGCCAGCCACGGCATCAAGGCCTACGACTCGGTAGCCGCGATGCTCGACGACATCGACGTGCTGGACATCTGCACGCCGCCGTCCTCGCACAGCGAGTACATCCTGGCGGCCGCCAAGGCCGGCAAGCACGTGATCGTCGAAAAGCCGCTCACCGGCTTCTTCGGCTCGCCGACAGAGTTCACCAAGGGGCAGATGCTTCAGTCGGTCGCCGACGAGGTCCGGCGGCTGCGGGAGGAAGTGGGCGCCGCCGGCGTCACGCTGGGCTACGCGGAGAATTTCGTCTACGCCCCCTCGATCCAGAAGGAGCGGGAGATCGTCGAGAAGACGAAGGCCCAGTTGCTGCGGCTGCAAGGCGAGGAGTCCCACAACGGCTCCCACTCCCCGGTCTACGGCGTCTGGAGCGTCCAGGGAGGCGGCGCGCTCATCGCCAAGGGCTGCCACCCGCTGGGGGCGATCCTCTACCTCAAGCGTAAGGAAGGCCTGGCCCGCACCGGCCAGCCGATCCGGCCCGTGGCGGTCTCGGCGCGGGCACACTCCATCACCGCCAAGCCCGCTTTCGAGGACAAAGGCTTCATCCGCACCGGCTACCAGGATCCCATCGAGGACTACTGCGTGATGCACATCGTCTTCGACGACGGCATGGTGGCCGACATCACCGCCTCCGACATCGTCCTCGGCGGCATCTACGACTACGTCGAAGTCTTCGCCAACAACCACCGCACCCGCTGCCGGATGAGCCCCATCAACGTCGTCGATGTCTACAACCCGAAGCACGAACAGTTCCAAGACCTCTATCTGGTGGAGAAGATCAGCTCGAACGAGGGCTGGATCCCCGCCTCGCCCGACGAAGGCTGGAGCCTCGGCTACCGGAAAGAGCTGGAAGACTTCCTGGCCGCGCTGCGCGAAGGCCGGCCCCCGGAAAGCGACCTGGAGCTGGCCATCGACATCACCCTGACGATCTACGCCGGCTACGTCTCGGCCGACGACCTGGGACGGGAAACGCCCGTGCCCCGGCTCGATTGACGCCGCCCCTTAGAGAACCACTCGCGCGTCGCCCTCCCGGCGGGTGACGCGCCGCCGGTCCAAGTACTCGAGCAGTGGGATGGCGTACTTGCGGGAGACGCCCGTCCATTCCTTGAACTCCGGCACCTTGAAGCGCTCCCCCTTGTGCCGCCCCATCAGATCCAGCAGGCCGCGGATGGCGCTCTCGTGGAAGACCAGCTCGTCGCCTACCTTCACGAGCTTTCCTTCGCGAAGCAGGACCTGCAGCAGGTTGCGGGCCCGCGCGGCATCGAGGCCGGAACGAGCCAGAACCTCCTTGACAGCCGGCGCCGCCAGGCCGGCCCGCCGGAACGCCGCTTCGATCTTGCGCAGCGCCTCTTCTTCCTCGCCGCGCAGGCGGATCTGGTGCGAGGCGAGCCGCACGATGTCGCCTTCGGCCACGAGGTCACGCTCCCGGGCCAGAATCGCATCCAGGTAGAAGGCAGGCGCCCCGGGCAGCTCCCGCGAGCGGAGCTCTTCTTTGAGCATGCCGGGGGTGAGCGGATGGACCCGGTGGTGCTCGCCCAGAGCGGCGCGGACTTTGGCGGCGTGGGCGGCATAACGCTCGCGGTCCACCAGCCACGCCGACGGCCCCTCGAACAGTAGGAGCCGTTCGTCGCCCGCCGCCGCTTCGCGAATCTCCCCGGCCAGCAGCCCGGTGCGGGCCACCAGGGAATCGGCTCCCAGACCGTACTCGGCTTCGGCCACGAGCAGAGCGACCCGGTCCGCCCGGGAGCCGGATTCGAGAGCGCGCAGGCGGCGGACAGCCTCGGCGCGGCGGATTCGCGGCGGCGGGGCGATCTCGAGCACTTCTCCGCCGCCGATCGTCACCACCGGGGAGAACATGCGTACGATGAAGCGGTCGCCCGGCAGCAGCAGCACCGGCTCCCGCAGGAGAAACCGGACCAGCGCCGTTCCGCCTGATCCCACGAGGTCGCCTTCCAGCAGGCGCGCTTCGGCGATCACCTCGGCCGTGCCGGCGTGGAAGTGCACCGGCGCGCGGTGCTTCAGCGGCCGCGCCCCGGCCAGCAGGTGGAAGCGCGCTTCGACGCCTTGGGTGGGCTGGAACAGCCCGGGCCGGGTGAGCGTCATGCCGCGCGCCACCCGGTCCGCCGCCGGTCCGGCGAGGTTCAAGGCGGTGCGCTGGCCGGCCACCGCCCGTTTCGCCGCCTCGCCATGCACCTGGATGCCCCGGACGCGGACCGTCTCCCCCAAAGGCTGAATCTCGACCTCATCTTCGACGTGGACCGCACCGGCGATGAGGGTGCCGGTAACCACCCGCCCGAAGCCTTTCATTACGAACGAGCGGTCCACCGGCAGACGGAAGGGCCGGGAAACGTCCTTTTGCGCTACCCGGGAAGCGGCCTCCGCCAGACGCCGCTTGAGCTCGTCGATCCCTTCCCCGGTCCGGGCGCTCACCGCTACCACGGGCGCCGCTTCGAGAAACGATCCGCGCACGAACTCCCGCACCTCGAGACGCACCAGCTCGAGCAGCTCCGGATCTACGAGATCGACTTTGGTGAGAGCGATCAGGCCGCTCGAGACGCCTAGCAGGCGGCAAATGTCGAAGTGCTCCCGGGTTTGTGGTTTGATGGACTCATCGGCGGCGACCACCAGCAGGACGATATCGACCCCGGCCGCCCCGGCGAGCATCGTCCGGACGAAGCGCTCGTGGCCGGGCACATCGACGAAGCCTAGGCGCAGATCCGGGCCGAGATCGAGGTGAGCGAAACCGAGTTCGATCGAGATGCCCCGGCGCTTCTCCTCGCTCAGCCGGTCCGTGTCGATGCCGGTCAGGGCACGCACCAGGGCCGTCTTGCCGTGGTCGATATGGCCCGCAGTTCCGACGATGATGTTGCGCATGCGGACGCTTTTCATCGTACTATCGGCGGCCGTGGCGGCGTTCTCCCAGCCCCAGGCGCCGCCCGTGTTCCGCGCCGACGTGCTGCTGGTGAAAGTGGACGCCCAAGTGGTGGCCGGAGGCCGGCCCGTAGAAGACCTGAGGCGGGAGGATTTCATCGTCAAGGACATGGGCGTCCCCCAGAAGATCGTCTACTTCGGCCGCGACACCGAGCCGCTGTGGGTGTTGCTGCTGCTCGACGTGAGCGGCAGCATGAACCGCCACCTCAAACAAATGGCCGCTGCAGCCCGGGAGGCGCTGGCGGCGATGAGGCCCGCCGATCATGTCGGCGTCATGCTCTTCAGCCGCCACACGCGCGTGCATCAGGAGTTCACCAGCGATTTCCGCTCCGTCGCCCAAAGCCTCCGCGCCGCCGTCGAGGAACGCGGTCTGGGAAGCGGCACCCGCATCAACGCGGCGGTGATCGACGCGGCGCACCATCTCCGCGACTACGCCGGAGCAAGCGGCCGCCGGGCGATCATCATTTTGACCGATAACTTGGGGTTGAACTACCGGGTGCCCAACGAAGAAGTCCTCCGGGCGCTCCACGAAGCCGACGCCGTTCTCAACGTGATCGCCACGCGGAACGCTCGCGCCCCCCGGCCCCTCGGCGCCGGCGCGAATCCCGACTTCACGCCTTCCGACGTCTTCCTGCTGGCGCGGGAGACCGGCGGCGAAACCATTCGCGCCCGGCAGGCAGGGGACGCCCTGAAACGTCTCCTGGAAGGCCTCCGCACCCGCTACTCGCTGCACTACCGGGCCCCGAAAGGGCAATCAGGACAGTTTCGCACCATCGAAGTGGATGTGACCCCGGACGTCCGGGAGCGGTATGGCCACCTCACGATCCGGGCGCGGCGCGGCTACTACCGCTGAGGCCGCCCCCGGTCCGGCGCCCTCAGCCCTCGGGCTCGAACTCCAGGCTCGTCGTGATCCGGATCGCCGCCTTCAACGACCGGTATACCGGGCACTTCTCAGCGAAGAAGCCATGCACCCGTTCGGCGGTCTCCCGGGCCGCCTCCGGAGCCTTCAACCGCAGCGTGACGTGGATCCGTTTCAGAACCAGCACCCCGTCGCTCTCCTTCTCGACCTCTCCCGTCGCCTCGGCAGTGAGCTTTCCCTCGCTCGCGGGGATCTGACGCGCCTCCAGCGCGCCTCCATAAGTTCCCATGAGTCAACCGGCGGCCGCGGCGATGACGTAGTCGATCGTCGTCGCGTGGGGAGGAAACTCTTCCGGGGAGACGCCGTAGTGCTCAGCAATGGCCCCGTGAACGCCGAACGTCACCGGCTCGGCTTCCCCCGGGAGCCAGGCGCGGCGGACGGGACCACGGACCCGTTCGATGCGGATCTCGCCTCGGTAAGCGACTTCACTCATTCGATCCTCCTAATCGCCGGTAGTTGACCAGCTCGACGCCGGCAGCCTGCACGGCCGCCTTCACCTCGGGAGCCAGCAGCGCTTCGAGCTCCCTTTCGCGGCTCTGTTTCAGGCGCGTGCGGGCTCGGAGAAGCTCGCCCGTACAATAACCCGGGTGACACATCAATTCGACGGAACCCGCGGGCAGGTTACGGATGAGCCGCAGCAGGACAGGAACGTCGAGGCGCCCGGTGAGCCGGAACCCAATGAAGTAGCCGGTAGTACGCCGCCCGTGCCGCGAAAGCACCCGGTCGAAGACCGGCCGCAACCACCGCGCCCCCCGGGCAACCGCCCGCAGCCGCAGCGGGCTTCCGTCGGCCGGCGCCGGCGCCTCGAGCGGCACGCGGACCCAAGGAATATCGAACTCCCGCGCCACCCGGGCCACCGCCTTCAAGACCGCCGGCAGGAGGTGCGTGTGCTTGTGCGTGTCGATATGAGTGGGCCGGATGCCCGCTCCGGCGAGCTTGCGCACCTGCGCCCGGATTTCTTCCTCTACGGGGAACCGCCCCAGAGCCAGCGCCGCCGCCAGAGCCGCCGGGTTGTCCGGCAGCCGCCGGTCCGGGTCGAGCAGCGACCATCCCCCGACCAGCGTGACGTGGCAGCCGACGTCGAGCGTCGGCGTGCGGCGGGCCAGATCCACGGCGTGATCGAACGCCGGTCCCGTAGCCATCAGCGTGGCAGCGGTCAAGATACCGGACACGTGCGCTTCGACGATCCCTTCGTTGACTCCGCGGGTGAACCCAAAATCGTCGGCGTTCACCACCAGGCGCGTTCGCCCCGCGCCGTCGCTCACCCGAGGATCGGAACCCATGAACTCGCCAGCCGCGGCCGGGCGCGTCAAAAGATCGAGGCCTTGATGCGCAGATACTTCTTGGGGTTCTTCCGGAACTCCTTCAGGAACTCGTTCAGCTCGTAACTGGCCCCGTTGAGCGACTCGTAGAGCTGCGGGTTCACCAGGAGCTGGCCGAGCGTGCCCTCGCCAGAGTTCACCTTCTCCAGCGTGGTGTCCAGGCGCTCGACCACGCTGGCCACCCGGTTGTGGAGTTGTTCGTCTTTGAGCAGCTTGCCCACCGTGCCCTTGCCGGCGTTCACATCGGCCATGATCTGGTGCAGCTCCTGGGCGGTGGCCCGGATATCGGCATAGAGCGCTTCGTCCTTCAACAGTTTCCCGGCCGTTCCCTCTCCCTTCTCCACCCCGGCGATGATGGCATCGATCCTGGTGATCGCGTCGCGCAGCTCGTCATAGAGGGCCGGATCGTTGATCAGCTTGCCCACCGTTCCCTCGGTCCGATTGAGCGCCGCGGTCAATTTGTGCGCCTCGGCGACCGTTCCGGTGAGCTGCTCGTAGAGCGCATCGTCGGTGAGCAGCTTCCCAACGCTGCCGCGGCCCACTTCTACTTCGGAAATGATGGCGTCCACACGGCGCAGAATGCTGCGCAACGAGTCGAGTGTGGCGTACCCCTCAGCCACCAGATCCTCGAACGCGCGGACATCCCGGGCCGCGATCTCACCGCCCGGCTCGATCGGCGTCTTGCCGCGGCCTTTCTTGATATTGATGAACTTGGTGCCGAGCACGTTCTCGGAAGCCACCAGCGCTTCGGAATCCGACGGGATCTGGGAGATGAACTCCTTGTCGATGCTCAGTGTGACCCGGATGGCCCGGTTCGGCCGCGTCTCGCCGGAAAGTTCCACCTCCTTGACGCTTCCGATCAGCACCCCATTCAGCCGGACCGGAGACCCCGGGTTGATGCCGACGGCGTCGTCCAGGTAGGTGTAAGCGATCACGCTCTCGCCGAACAGCTTCCGCTCGCCGGTCATCAGGAAGATGAGCACGGCGATGAGCGCGAGCGCGAAGATCGCCATCAGCCCGACTTTGAGCTGCGCCCACCGAACTTTCTCTTTCGAAGGCATTCTGTTACCTGCCGTTCTCTATCCGCCGACGCTCCGCAAGAACTTCCGGACATAGGAGTCGGCGGATGCTTCCAACTCCTGTTGCGTTCCCTCGAAGACGAGTTTTCCCTGGCGCAGAACCATGAACCGCGTCGGGGGCCCGGCGGCGCCGGCTCCGGAGGTCGCGCGCTCCAGCCGTCCCGTTACCTGATTGTATCGATATTTGGCCAGTAGATTGCCATCCTGATACCGGTGGGTCACCATCACCGTAGTCGTGTTCTTGGTATCGCGTTCCTTGATGATGAAGCCCATGATCGTGTGGGCGGTGATCGGGTCCAGCCCGGCCGTCGGCGAATCGTACAACACCAGGGGCGGCTCGGTTACGTTGGCGCGGGCGATCCCTACGCGCCGGCGCATGCCGCCGGAAAGCTCGCTCGGGAACTTGTCCAAAGTGCGTTCCAATTCGACGAGGCGCAATGCTTCCACCACCCGCCGGTGCACCTCTTCGGGCGGGTAGTGAGCCCCGGGCTGGTTCACCAGCGGGTAGGCGACGTTCTCCTCGATGGTCAACGAATCGAACAAGCCACCTTCCTGAAACAGGATCCCCACCTTGGCCCGGAGATGGAACAGTTCTTTCTCGGTCATGCCGGTGATCTCCTCCCCGAACAGGTGCACCCGGCCCGCGTCAGGCTTCAGCAACCCGACCGCCGTTTTCAGCAGGACCGTCTTCCCACTACCGGCGGCGCCCATGATGACGCAGGAGTGTCCCGCCGACAAAGCGAACGAGATTCCATCGAGCGCCGGCCGGTCGCCTTCGGGAAACTGCAGAAGCACGTCTTCGAACTCCAGGACGGTTTCCGCGTGAGTCTCCGGCATTTGCGGGCTACAGGCTGACAAACAGTTTTCCGATGAAGAAGGTCAAGACGAAGATCCACACCGACGAGACCACCACCGCCCGCGTGGTGGCCAGGCCCACGCCCTGGGTGCCGCCGGTCGTGCGGATCCCGTAGAAACAGCCCACCAGCGAGATCACGACGGCGAAGACGAAAGGTTTCAACAACCCCTGGGCGATATCGTTGTACTCGAGGGCGCGCCAGGCGCTGCTCCAGTACTGGGTGGCCGTCGTCAGCTTCAGCAGCGGGCAGGCAACCAGGTACCCGCCGATCATACCGATGAAGTCGGCGATCACCACCAGCAGCGGGAGCACGATGCACATGGCGATGAGGCGGGGGGTGACGAGCTTCTGGATGGGATCGGTGCCGAGGGCTCGCATGGCGTCGATCTGCTCGGTCACCTTCATGGAGCCCAATTCGCTGGCGATGCCGCTGGCGTTGCGCCCGGCCACCAGGAGCGCCGAAAGCACGGGTCCCATTTCGCGGACCAAAGAAATCGATACGATCTGGCCCACCGTACTCGCCGCCCCATACTGGTTCAGCGCCCGGGACATCTGCAGCGCCATGATCGCGCCGGTGAAAAACCCCGTCAGGGCCACGATCGGCAGGCTACCCACGCCGATCAGGTCCATCTGCAGCGAGATGTCATCGAAATAGTGCGGCTTGCGGAAGATGTTTCGGAACGCCCGTCCAGCAAGGAGGAAAAACTCTTGAAAGGCGAGGACTGGTGGCTTGAGGAAATCGAGCAATCCGGTCTTCCCTCGTCACCCAAGATGCTACCATAGTGCCGCATCGGGGCGGACCGAGACACGATGAAAGGGCTCACCGACATTCCCGGAATCCTCGTGGGCCACGCCTCGGATCTCGAAGGCCTCACCGGATGCACGGCGATCCTGTGCCCCGAAGGCGCAACCGCCGGTTGCGACGTGCGCGGAGCCGCGGTGGGGACGGAAGAGTTCGGCCTGCTCTCGCCGCTTCACCTGACGGAGCGCATCCACGGAGTCTGCCTCGCCGGAGGAAGCGCCTTTGGTCTCGAGGCCGTCTCCGGCGTCCGCCGCTTCCTGGAAAAGAAAGGCATCGGTTATCCGACCGGAGCCGCCCGGGTGCCGCTGGTCGCCGGGGCGATCCTCTACGATCTCGCGATCGGCCGAGCTGAAGCGCGGCCGACCCGGGAAATGGGTGAGCGGGCCGCCGCCGCCGCATCCGACGAGGCTGTCGAGGAGGGGGCCGTGGGGGCAGGGACCGGCGCCACGGTCGGGAAACTCTTCGGCATGGCGCAGGCGATGAAGTCGGGCGTCGGCTCGGCGTCGGTGAAGCTGGAAGGCCCCCTCGCCCCCGGCCGGGTGGCGGCGCTGGCGGTCGTCAACGCCTTCGGCGACGTCCGCGATCCAGCAACCGGCAAACTCGTGGCCGGAGCGCGCAAGGCCCCGGACAGCATCGAACTCGCTGACACCGCCGGGCAGATGCTCACGGGTGCGGGCGCCCACCCGTTCGGCCGGAACACGACGCTCGCCGTGGTGGCGACCAACGTGCGGTTGAGCAAGCCCGAAGCCGCCCAATTGGCGCGCCTGGCTTCGGCCGGCATGGCGAGGGCGCTATCGCCGGCCTGGACCACCCTGGACGGTGACGTGGTCATCGCGCTTTCCTCCGGCACTGAGAAAGCACCGCTCGACTCCCTCGGCGCGGCCGCGGCTGAGGCCCTCGTCCGCGCGATCGTACGCGCGGTCCGCCACGCCCCGACGCTCGGCGGTCTGCCCGGGCTGGCTCGCTGAAGCCCTGTCCCCAACGCTTCTGCGCCGAGGGCCGCCTCCCTAATCCCCTCCAAGGTGCGCCAAACCGGCCCCGCAGCGACCATAGGGCCTCCGGAACCGCAAAAAAAGCGGCTTCGGAGCACTTTTCTCTTTACAGGCGCGGCGCGGATCTTTTATCATTAATCAGCCGCATACCCGGAGCGAGGGTGTTCCGGGGCTGACGAGCGTTGGAACGGCCGACGGATGCCGAGGGCCGCCTCCAGCGCGGCGATGCGGATCAGTGCCCGCCCCGACGAGGGGAGGGCGAGATTTCATTGGGAGACAGATCGAACTATGGCAACGACCAAGAAGAAAATGACGCAGACGGAGTTCGTGAAGAAGATCGCCGAGGTCGGCGGTGTCACGAACAAGGTGGCGAAAGAGATCATTCAGGCTTACGCGGACGTCGCAATCGCCGAAACCAAAAGGCATGGAGTCTTCGTTCTGCCCGGGATCGGCCGCCTGAAGAAGGTGGAGCGGAAAGCCCGTATCGGCCGCAATCCGCAAACGGGCGAGAAGATCCGGATCCCGGCCAAGAAGGTCGTGAAATTCACGGTCTCGAAGGCTTGCAAGGAGGCCATCGTGCCGCCGCGGAAGAGGAAATAGCGGCGGCCGGCCAGGACGAAGACGGAAATAGAAACCCCGCGAGACTCGCTCGCGGGGTTTCTTCGTTTCGGGATACGGCGCCCGCTCGAATCAGCGACGCGGCTGAAGCCTCAGGCCTGCTTCTTCTCGGCCTCGTCCGGCTTCTCGTCACCTTTGAGAGCGGTCTTGAAATTGCGGATTCCTTCTCCCAGCCCTTTGGCCACCTCGGGGATCTTGCGCCCGCCGAACAGTAGGACGGCGATTCCCAAGATGACGAGGAGTTCCGGCAAGCCAATCGATCTCATGCGGCCTCCTTGAAGACACCTTCATTGTAGGGATCCACTCGGAGCGGCGTCAAGCGCCGCGGCAGCCGCCCGTAGGCCCGCCAACCTTCCCGCCTACCCGGGCCGGCTCCTCTCAAATGCTATGCTCGGTGTATGAGCAGCGGGGAGGAACTCGTCACCGTCTACCGTTCGGCCGATCCCTCGGCTGCCGAGGAGGCGCAGGAGGTCCGGGAGATGCTCGAGGAAGCCGGCTTGTCGCCGGTCATTGTCAACGACTCGGCCCCCGGCGTCCCCCTGGGAGCCGTTGAAGTCCGGGTACCCTCCGGGCAGGCCGCCAAGGCCGAAGAGATCATCCGCACGGCTGAGGAAACGCTTCCCGAGAAAGGCGAAGAAGGCGACGCCTCCCACGATCTGGATCCGGTGCCGATCTTCAGCGCGCTCGGCGCCACCGCCGAGGTCGAAGCGCTGGGCGTCCGCAGCGTGCTCGAGGCCAATGGGATCCCCACCGTCTTCGTGAGTCCGCCACAGTATCCGAACCTTCGCTTCGTCGTCAAAGTGCCGCGGAAATACGCCGATCTCGCCCGCAAGATTCTTGCCGAGGCCGAAGCCGCCGGCCCGCAAGCAGCCGAGGAAGCCGAGCGCGCCGGCGAAGAGTGATTCGGACTCAGCGCCGCGGGCGGCTCCTGCGGATTCGGGCGGCGCCAAGGGGAGGCCACCGGACCGGCTCCGCCCAGACCCTCCAGCCGTCGGTACGGAACGTCACCAGCCCGTTCCAGCCCGTGCTGAACGTCATCACTCTCGCCTCGGCCAGCCTCTCCACGACGGCGGCGGCGGGGAATCCGTAGGGATTGGCGTAGCCGGCTGAAACGGCGGCCATGGCCGGGCGCACGGCCCGGAGCAGGCCGGCGCGTGTCGAAGTGTCGCTGCCGTGATGAGGCACTTTGAGCACCGCCGCCCGGGGCGCCCCGGCCGAGACGATCTCCCTCTCGGCGGCCTCGATGTCGCCCGTCAGGAGGAATCCGCGCCGCCCGAAACGGATGTGCAGCACCAGCGAGTCGTCATTGTCCGCTTCCGGGCCGCCGGCACGACCGGGAACCGGGGCCAGCACCTGCACCTCGGAGCCCCCGTAGCGAAACCGGTCACCGGCTCGCCGCCGGAACACGTTCACCCCGAGACTCCTGGCTTGGGCTTCCAGGGAAGCGGTGGCCGGATCGCGAGCGGCCGCACTCAGCCAAAGCTCCCTCGGGCGGAACAGCCGCATCAATGCCGGCAGACCCCCGATGTGATCCCGGTGGCCGTGAGTAGAAACGATCACGTCCAGCCGCCGGATCGACCGCGACCACAGGTACGGCGCCACCACATCGGCTCCAGCATCGAACACCGGCCCTCCGCCGGCCGAAAGGCGCAGCGCCCCCCCGTCGACCACGGCTGTCCGTCCATCGGGAAACACCACGAGGAGACTCTCGGCTTGCCCGACGTCGATCATCGTGAGCTCCAGCGTCCCGGTTTCTACCTGGGGCGGAAACGGATGAACCAACAGCAAACCAAGCAAGGGCCCCGGGACCACGCAGCCCACCCACCACCGGCGGCCCCCGTGGCGGATCGATACCGCCGCCGCCGCCAAGGCGATCAGGAACCCGGCCGACAACCACAGCGGCGGGGGAGGAACCCTCCAAGAGGATCCCCACCGGGCGAGCGTGTCCACGGCCCACAAGGCGATTCCGGCGGCCCTCGCAGCCACCGATGCCACCGCCGCCGAACCCGTGACGACGGCCGCCAGGCCGGCCTGCAGAGCGGCCGACATGGCCAGAACGACGATAGGGTTGGCGGCTATGCCGCTCCAGGAGAAGCGCTGGAAGTAGGCGACCATCGCCCAGGCGAGGGCGGCCTGGATCACCGCTGAAATCAACGTCAACTCGAAGACGTGCACCACCGCGCGCAACAGAACCCCGAGGACCACACCCCAAAGCCGCCGCCTGCCGCCCAGCCAGAGCGCCGCCGTCTCCGCCACCAGCCGGAATTCTACGCGCCGGCGCTGGATCTCCGGGGGCAGGCCCGGATCCCGCTCCTCGTCGGAGAGTCCCCGCAGAGCTGCCACGACCGGGCGGGTGGTCCGTTCCAACAGCGGCAGCCCCCAAGCGCCGATCACCCCCACCGCCAGGAAGGAAAGGTGGAAGCTGGCGTCGAAAAGCTGTTCCGGGTCCGCCAGGAGAAACACAAGAGCGACTACCGCGAGCAGGTTCAACAGCCGCGGCCGGCGGAAAAACCACGAGCCGATCAAGAACAGCGTCAACCCGCCCGCGGCCCGCACGACAGGCAGCCGGCCGCCCGTCAAGAGTGCATACCCCCATGCCGCACCAGAGGCCGCCAAGGCCTTCCAGCCTCTCGAGACCCCGAGAACGCGCAGCAGGAAGTGAACCAGCCCGGCGAGGATGGTCAGGTGCAAGCCGGAAACCACCAGGGTGTGATAGGTCCCCGTCTCCCGGAAGCGCTCCCGCCACGCCCCGTCCAAGGCAGCCGAGTCGCCGAGAAGCGCGGTCGCCAGCAGTTTGGCCGCTTCCGGGTGATCCCGGAATACCTGCCGGAGCCGCCGCAAAGCCGCTCTCCGGGCCCCGTGTACAAGCCCCCGGAACGGCGAACCACAGTGTCCGGCGAGCAACTTCACGTCGGAAGACCGGCTGACGCTGATCGTCCAATAGATTTTGCGGCGCTCCAGATACCGCTGATAGTCGAAGGCGCCGGGATTCAGGAACCCGCGGGGACGCCGGACCCTACCGGTGATATCCACGCGCTGCCCGTAACGAAGCTCCGGCCCGGGCCCGGGATTCGTCTGGAAGACGCGCACCAGGGCCCGGGCGCCGGGCGCGAGCTCGGCGATGAATTCATACCGGCCGGCGGCGGCCTGTGCCGGCTCCACGACGCATCCCTCGATGACGACCCTCTCACGCGGCCCCGCGTCGATGGCGGGGACCGGACGCCGGCTTTCGACAAACGTCCGGCCGGCCCCCGCCGCCACGATCAGCAGCAACACGCACAGGCGCTGCAACCACGGCCGAGCCGCCCGGCGGCTCACCACGGCTAGAACTCCGAACCCGCAAGCGGCGCTGAGCACCTCGCCCGGGCGCACCAGCCCGGCGTGGGCAAGAAGGATGCCGGCGGCCAATGCGCCGGCCGGCCAGAGCATCGGCTCCCGCACTCGAGCCTCCCTCTTATGAAAGTGGCGGGGCCGGAGCGGAATTCTCCCTCGGACGCGGCGCCCGGCCTTCGAACCACCGGGAGCTCCTTTTATACTGGTCGGTTGTGAAGCCGAGAACGCTCATCGCCGGGGCCTGCGCGCTTGGGCTGGCCGCGCTGCTCCTGGCCGGCTCTGGCTGCCGAGCAAACCCGGAACAACAAAAGCAGCGGCTGCTGGAGCGCGGCAATCAATACTTCGAAAGACAGCAGTTCGAGGAGGCCTCGCTTCTTTACCGGAAAGCCATACAAGTGGACCGGCGCTTCGCCGAGGCTTATTATCGCCTCGGATTGACATTCCTGCAGATGCGCCGCTGGAACGCCGCCGCGGGAGCGTTGCGGCGCGCCTTCGAGTTGGACCCCTCGAACATGGACGCTTTCCGGAAGCTCGCCGAGCTGCACGTGCTCGCCCTCGGCCAGGGGGCAGGAGCGGATCGGGAGGCGACGCTGCGCTCACTCATGGAACTCGAGCGGCAGGCCGAGGAGCGGAACCCGGGCGCCATGGAGGTAACTCTGATCAAGGGCCAGATTCTCGCCTACCAGGGAGAGGACAAAGAGGCCCTGGCGTTGTTCCACCGGGCCCACCAGGCCGCCCCGGAAGATCCATCGGTGACGCTCGCTTTGGCCGCCGCCACCCTGCGCACCGGCGACGCCAAGCAGGCTGAAAAGATCGCCCGGGACTACCTGGCCGCACACCCGCAGGCGGGCCGGTTCTACGACTTCCTCTATCTGCTCTACGCCGGACAAGGCGACCGGCAGGCAGGTGAAAAGATCCTCAAGAAGAAATGCCGGGCGATTCCAGGCAACGCCAGGAACTGGCTGGCGCTGGCGGCGCATTACCACGCGGTCGGCAAGTTGACGGAGTACAACGAAATCCTCGAGAAGTTGGCCGGCGATCCGGAAACTTTCCCCGGCGCCAAGCAGTCCGTGGGGGACCTCTGCTTGCTGAACGGGGAGCCGGAGCGGGCGGTCCGGTACTACCGGGCGGGCCTGGCCGAGGAAAAAGACGATGCCATACGCCGGCGTTACCGCTACCGCGTCATCCAAGCGCTGCTGGTCGCCGACGACGCCGAAAGCGCACTCAAAGAGGCCGAGACGCTGCTTGCCGAGAATCCTGACGATGGTGTGGCCCTCGGCCTCCGGGGACTGGCCAAGCTTCGCCTCGGCAAGCCGGCAGACCGTGAAGCCGCCTTGGCCGACTTGAGGACGGCCCTCGCCGCCGCCCCGGAAGATTACATGCTGCGTTTTCATTACGGGAAGGCCTTGCTGGCCGGCGGTGACCGGGTCAATGCCGAGGCTCAATTCCGCGAAGCGCTGAAAGTGAATCCGCAGTACCTTCCGGCCCGCTACGCGCTCATCGACCTGCACCTGCAAAACCGTGAGTTCTCGCTGGCCGAGATCGCTTGCCGCGAGATCCTGCGCAGCCAGCCCTTCAACCCGGAAGCCCGGGTGCGACTGGTTCTGGCACACATCGGCCGGCGGGAGTACGCCAAAGCCCGCAAGGAACTAGCCCGTCTGACCGGCGTGCCGAGTATGCGCCTGCGCACCACGGCACTGGGCGCCCAGGTGGACCTGCTCGAGGGCAAATGGGCCTCCGCCGAACGCGGTTTCCGAGCCGTGCTGGCTGCCGACCCAGGCAACACCCAGGCGCTCGACGGGATGATCCAGTTACTGGCGCGCCGGGGCCGCCTTCCCGAAGCCCGTCCCCTCATCGACGAAGCCTTGCAGAAACAGCCCGGGAACACGGCGCTGATCCTGGCCGGAGCGCGCCTGGCGATGCGACTTGGAGACACGGCGCAGGCCGAAGGTTACCTCAAGAAGCTCCTCGAACAGGAACCCCACAACGGCGAGGCTCATATATTGCTGGCGCGGATCGCCGCCCAACGAGGGGATCGAAAGGCCGTCCGGCGGCAGTTGCTCAGCGCTTTGAAAGCTGTCCCGCCGGTGGCCAAGGCCTTCTCCATGTACGGCTCCTTGCTCGCTGAGGAAACACACTACGAAGAGGCCCGGCCGTACCTGGAGCGCAGCCTCGAGCTGGATCCCGAGAACCCGGTCGCACGGAACAACCTGGCCTTTGTGCTCGCCGAACTCGGAACGGATCTGGACCGGGCGATGACGCTCGCCCAGAAGGCGATGGCCGCCTCGCCGGACAACCCGGACTTCTCCGACACCCTGGCGCTCGTCTACATTCGCCGGCGCCTCAACGACAATGCGATCACCCTGCTGCGGGAGTTGACGGCGAAATACCCGGATCGGGCCGCTTATCGGTACCATCTGGCTCTGGCGTACCACCAGAACGGAGATCTCGAACAGGCCCGCCGCGAGGTCAAGGCCGCGCTCAGCGCCGGCCTCGACGAACGGGCTGCCGTTCATGCCCGCAAGCTCCTCGCCGAGCTGGGTGGGTGAAGCGCAAGCCGGCTTCGTCCGATGAGACAGGCAGGGGCGTCGCTGAAACCCGCACCCGGCGAACGCTGCCTCCCGGCGACACGGGACGGGCTCGAAACCGGGTCCACAGCGCCGGGTCGCGGTGTTATCCTGGAAGTGGCTCACGGAAGGGGGCTGAGGTGGACGAGCGATTGAGAGAACTGATGGAGGAACTCGGCAACGCGATCAACGAGTCCTTGTCGGATTCGGAACGGATCGCGAGTGCCATCGGCGAGATCAAGCGCGCCGGTTACGATGTCTTCCTCGTCCTGGAAGCCACCATCGGCTTCAACAAGCGAACCCCCGACGAAGACCTCGACACCGAGGAGTCCGGAGTCGAGACCGGCGACGCGAGTTGTCCGCCGCCTTCGTCGTCGCCCCGTCGGATCCGGTGGACCTCCCAGGATGAGAAGTTTCTGCGCGCTCTCAAGATAGCGATCGAAGACGACTAACCGGCCGCCTCCCGGTAGACAGCGGCCACGGCGCGCGCCGAGTCTTCCCATCGGAATTGCGCCGCGCGTTCCCGTCCCCGGCGCGAGAGCCTCTCCCGCAGGCCGGGGTCGCCAGCCAATCGGCTGAGCCCGTCAGCCAACTCATCCTCGTCGAGTGGATCTACGTACCAGACCGCCTCCCCGCCGACCTCCGGCAACGCGGAGCGGTTCGAGGTGAGCACGGGCAATCCCCAGGCCATGGCCTCCAACACGGGGATCCCGAAGCCCTCGTCCAGCGAGGGGAACGCCAACAACCCGGCCGTCGCATACAACTGCTCAAGCCTCGCCCGGCTTACATACCCGGGCGTGTCGATGCGATCCCGCGCCGGACTCGAGGCGATGGTCTCGAAGACCCTCTCGGCTCCATACCCCCGCCCGCCGGCCAGCACCAGCCGCCATTCAGGGGGTAGAACCTGGAAGGCCCGAACCAGACGGACCAGGTTCTTGCGCGCCTGGATCGCTCCCACATGCAGCACCATCGGCCGCCGCCGCCGCGGGACCCGTTCCGGCAAACGCACCCCGTGGGGCACCACTCGGATTCGCGACTCCTCCACCCCGAGCAAGTCCCGCACCTGCCGTGCCGTGAACCGGGAGACCGCGATGATCCGGTCCGAGCGCCCGGCCGCATCCCGGGCCTGCCGGGCGAAACGGGCGCGGAATTCCGGCGTCGAATACTCGCCGGTGAGAACGAACAGGTCATGGAAGGTACTTACCGTGCAGCGGTAGCGGGCCGACGGCAGCCTCTGGTTCAATCCATGGAAGACCTCGGCGCCTCCTACACGGACATTCTCGAACAGCAACCGGCGCCGGCTGTTCGGCGGCGTGCGCCAGGTAAACGAGCGCAAGAAACGGTGGGGGCGAAAGGCCAACAGGAGAATATCGTCCGGGAAGGCTTCGGCCAGCGCCTCGATCAGGGCGCGTGAGAAGACGCCGATGCCGCTCAGTTCACCGCCTACGGCGTAAGTCGCATCCAGAGCAATGCGCAACTCGATTTCAGGCTCCCCGCCGGGCCGGAACCGGCCCACCGGTCAGCGGAATGTGACCGGCCTCGCCCGCCCATTCTCGCACAGGGCGGACCGGGCGGCCGAGAGCAGCTCGGCCGGCGAACCGCCCGGACGCGCCGGCACTGCGGAAGCGGAGACGCTGAAGCCTCCGGCGGCGGACGCCCCGTCGGGTCCGCCGGCTCCCCCATCCGAGCCCCCGGTGATCTCTCTGGTGATCTCGTCGGCGGACCACCTCGTGCCGGACGGAATACAGAGCGTCGCGATTTCCAGGTGGGAGACCCGGCCAGCGACCTCCATACTGGAAAGGCGCGCCTTCAGCGCCTCAGACAGCGCGATGAGAGCCAGGTCGGCGTCGGGTGTCCAGCCGACCGTCGCCGCCTCCGCCTGGTCCCGTGGCTGCAACGCAAAGAGCCGGAGTTCCGCCGGCTCTCCGGCCCGCTCGGCCAACCACAAGCACTTTGCAGCCAGGTCGAAGAAGGCCCGGTCGGTGTACAAGCCCGTCAGCTCATCCAGCAGGCGGGCGCTCCGCAAGGCCGCCCGAATGCGGGCGCGCTCCACGGCGAATCGCAAGGCCCGCGCCAGCGGCACACAATCGAGCTCCGATTTCGGCAAGCAGTCCTGTGCCCCCTGGCGCACCAGCGACAGCCCTTCGGGCTCCTCGCCGTCGGCCGCCAGGAACAACACCGGCAGCTCGGGGTGGCTTTCGTGCACCCGGCGCAGCAGGCCGCTGCCGCCACCATTCAAGGTTCCCAGGTCAGCCAGGAGCGCCTCGTAGCTGCCGCCGGCCAGCATCCTCAGCGCTTCGTCGGCCGACTCGGCCAGGCCGAACTCGGCCGGCGCCAGGTACGGGCGTGTGAACTGCAATTCCCGCAGCTCACGAAAGGCTTCTTCGAGAAGCTGGACTTCATCCGGGTCCTCGGCGAGCACCAACACCCGCAGCGGCCGTCGGCTCATGACGTGTTCCTCCCTGTTGCCGGCGGAGCCGTTCCTCCACCCTAGGAGATTAGTGTCCCCGCAGCGCGATGAATCTCACCGGATCGCCGCCCTCAACTGGCCAGGCAATATTCTTTCAGCTTCCGGTACAGGGTCGTCCTCCCAATGCCCAGCAGACTGGCCGCCACTGCGCGGTCTCCGTTCGTGTACTGCAACGCTTGTAGTATGGCCCGCCGCTCGACCTCCTCCAGCGGCAACACCGGAGGGTCCCCGGCAACCGGCCTGTGCGGTGGGAACGGCTCTGCCCGAGCCGCCGCCCGCACACTGCCCCGATACCCCGCCGCCGCCGCCGAAGCCACCGGTTTCCGGCGAGCGACGAGGAAGTTCCGCACCGGCGACGGCAGATCGTGAACGTGAAGCAGCGGGCCGGTGTTGATGGCCACCATCTGCTGGATGCAGTTCTCCAGCTCACGGACGTTGCCGGGCCAGTCATACTCCATCAGGGCGTCCATCGCCTCTTTCGTGAGCCGGTGGCCGGCACCGTACCGCTGGAGAAAGTGTTCCACCAGCGGGCCGATATCGTCCTTACGCTCGCGCAGTGGCGCCAGCTTCAAACAGACCACGTTCAAGCGGTAGTAGAGATCGCGCCGGAAGTTCCCTCGCTCCACCTCTCTCGCGAGATCGCGGTTCGTGGCGGCGATGACCCGGAAGTCGGAACGCCGGGCCGCCACGGAGCCGACGGGCCGGAACTCCTTCTCCTGCAGCACCCGCAACAGCTTCGCCTGCAGGTCCAGAGAGAGCTCGCCAATCTCGTCGAAGAACGCCGTGCCCCCGTTGGCTCGCTCGATCAGGCCGGTCTTGGCCCCTACCGCCCCGGTGAAGGCCCCGCGTACATGCCCGAACAGCTCGCTTTCCATGAGGGGGCCGACCAGCGCCGAGCAGTCGATCGTCACGAAAGGCCCTCGCGACTGCACATCGTGGACCGCACGCGCCACCAGTTCCTTGCCGGTGCCCGTCTCGCCGAGCACCAGGACCGGCCAAGGCCCCCGGCCGACCTTCCGGATCAGCCGTATCGTCTTCTGGATCGCTTCAGAAACTCCAACGATTCTCCGCGCCGCACCGCGGATCTCAACGTTTACCGCCATCATTCCACTCCCGCCTTCGCACTCGAGGCCAGGTCGGTTTGCTCCCATTCCCCCGGCGCCGGCCCTGGCCGCACCCGCAGGCTGCGGCCCTTCGGAAATGATTCCGCCTCCGTTGCCGTCCCGGTGGCTCCGAGCCTGATAAAGAACATAGTCAAATCGTCTAAGAAGGAATCTACAGGAAGATGTGCTCTAAGGGAAACACCGCAAGCTAAGCGTCTTGGGGATCTTTGATGTGGTGTTCCCGATGCCCCAGATGTGGGATCGGTCCTAGATCGGCCTACCGCATCCGGGGGTGACGCCTTCCAGTAAATGCCTTAGAACTACCGCCGGGGAGGTTCCAGGGTCGCCCGACCCTCCCCTACGAAAAGCCAACGCTCCACACTGCCTTCTCAACTCTTCGGTCGTGGTTCCGGATCCAGACGGACCACGAACGCCGGGCCTCCGGCGCCTTTCACCCGCGGGATCGCCTCCCGCGCCTGATGCTCAGCCGGCCAACTGCCGACCACGACACGCCACAACGGGGGATCGCCGTCCCTGTACCGGACTTCGACCTTCCGCCACCGCCGTTTCATCTTTCGCGCCAGCCGCTCGGCATTCTTCCGGCGCCGGAACGCCCCGACCTGGATGCCGTAGCGTGCTTGGCCCGCCGCCGCCGCACCCGCGGCCTCCGCCGCGCCGCCTGGCGCGGGGATCGTCTGCAATCGCACCCAGGCGGTCCCGGCGCCGATCATGTCGATGGCGCGGGCCGCCGCCCGCGACAAGTCGATGATCCTGCCGTCCACGAATGGACCGCGGTCGTTGATGCGCACATCCACCCACTTGCCGTTCTCGAGATTGTAGACACGCACCCAGGAACCCAACGGCCGTGTTCGATGCGCCGCGGTGAAGTCGTCCATGTCGTACACTTCGCCGCTGGCCGTCCGGCGCCCATGATAGGGATGCCCATACCAGCTCGCGATACCGACCTCCTCGCCGGGCTGGGCCACCGCCGGCGGAACCGATACGCGCGGCTGCCGCTTGCGGCAGCTCGTCCCGGCGCCGACCAGAACAAGGCAAACGATCGGCACAGTCCACCTGGCGGCTCGCACCCGCCCACCGGTTCCTGCAACCATCGGCTACTCCATGAACCACAAGAAATGTTCTACAACAATTGTAGACGCAAACGTTTCAGGCGGCCTTGCGGGCGCTCACCATGCCGCTTGCGGACTGTCACGCATTTTTTCCTTGACATTCCTTTCAAACAACCTTATATATGAATCACACTGCGGTCATCTTGAGGCCGCAAATCTGATGTCTAGGGAGAATCGATCGATGAAGTACGCAACCAAGAAGGCTGCGAAGAAGGCCACCAAGAAGGCCGCTGCGAAGAAGGCCACCAAGAAGGCCGCTGTGAAGAAGACCGCCAAGAAGGCTGCTGCGAAGAAGACCGCCAAGAAGGCGACGAAGAAGAAAGCAACAGCGAAGAAGGCTGTGAAGAAGGCCGCTAAGAAGACTGTCAAGAAGGCGACGAAGAAGAAAGCCGTGGCGAAGAAGAAGAAGTAGCTTTCTCGCAGTCCCACTACAAGAGTTCACGGATGCGGCCCCGGTTCCCCGGGGCCGTTTTTATGTGCGGCGCCGAGCAGAAGCGTCTGGAACGTCTCCCCCATCCCGACGACAAGCGTCTTGATCTGGAGCAGCCGCCGGCGGCGTTCTTCCTCCCCCACGCCTTCCAGAACCTCTCGGAACTGGTCCCCCTCGCCGGCGCGAAGCAGCGTGGCGCTCATCCCTTCTCGCCACACCTTCCGTAACCCGCATTCGCGCGCCTTCGCTTCGAGAGCCCCCCAGCAGACGTGCGCGGTGATGTCCTGCTCGCCCGGGTCTGTGAGTACATCCTCGATGGCTTGGTGCCGCCGGTAGCTCATCAACGTGCCTTCCGGAAACCGGATGCGCTCGGCGACGTCATAGCCGTAGTCGAAGATGAGAACGTAGCCGGCCTCGAGCCGGCGGGCGATCCGTTCGATCCACCGCTGCGCCTCGAGCGCGATCTCTACCACGGCACCTTGCGGCGTGGCAGGGGCGAACCGTTCGAGATAGGCGAGCGACTCAGCGTTCAGATCGTCGCATTCCACCCAGACGAAGCGTCCGTTCCGCCAGCCCACCTTGCGCTGCCGGAATCCCGCCCCGCGGCGGACCGCCACATCCACCGGCAACGCGTCGAAAAACTCGTTGGCGAGCACCACTCCCGACACCGCGTCCGGAAACGGTTCGCCCGCCTCGACCTTCACATAGCCGAAGCGGCCCAGGAATTCGCCCATCTCGCCCCTTCCGCCCCCGAGGTCCACGACTCGCCAGACCGGCGGAGAGCCGGCTTCGCGCCGCAAGGCTTCGACGATCCGCGCCACGAGTAGACCGAAAACCGGCTCGATCTGGGCTGCCGTGTAGTAATCACCGCCCCTGCCGAACGGGTCGCGGGAGCCACGGTAGTAGCCGTACTCGGGGTGGTATAGAGCCACTTCCATGAACCGGCTGAAGGCCACCGGCCCACTCTTGCGAATCTCCTCGCGCAGCAGCTCGGCAGCCGGGCTCATGAGGGTTCGGTGTCGTCCTCCTCGGTTCTGCTTTGCGGCGTGGTGATGAAGAGCTCCACCAGGTAGTCATGCATGCAGTCGTACAAATAGCGTTGCAGGTTCCAGGCGAACTGGCTCGATTCGACGTCCCGCGGATGAAGCGGCGCCCGGTAGACGTGAGCGCCCGGCGGGGGGTTCCGGAAGCGGATCACCAGCTCCACCCCGCCGCCGGCAGATCTTTCGGCGTCGAAACTGAGCGCCAGGTGCCGGTAGCGGCGCAGTTCGCGCCGGACTTTCTCAAGGAGCGCCTGGTCGGCGTGTTCGCTTTCGCTCCCGCCCATCGTCTTCATCCTTACCCTGGATTGCCCCCGAAGTCTCCCGGGACCATGCTACACGGGCCGCCCGCTCAGCGGTCGCCTTTCCGTCCGGCACTCGCCGCACCGCGGCGCCTCGGCTATCATGAACGGGAGGAGCCCGCACGGCCGCCACGCCATGGCACTGCCCAGCGCCATTCGCGTCAAACTACTGCCGGACGAAGCGGGGGCGATCAGCCTGAGCCCCGTCGTAGTCCGGGAGATGCCGCTCCACGAACTCATGGACGCGATTGTCGCACAGGTCGGCAAAGACAGCGCCCGGGTGCGGCGACTGCTCGAAGGGGGGACTCTGGTGAGCGGGGCGTCCCGGTACCGCTGGGAGGGCTGTTCTCCGGGGGAGTCTGAACTCGAAGCCCTCCTGCGGCGCTACCCGGACCCAGACCCTGGGCGGGCTTTCGCCCCCGAGCTCTGCCGGCTCGTCGTCCTTCACTTCGCCCACGGCGGCCTGCTGGAACTCCGGCAGGACGCTTTAGTCAAGCGATCCTGGTTCCGCCGGAAGTCATTCTGGGATGTGCTGCTCGAACTGGTCCGCTTCGGCGAACTCCGTTACCGGGACTACTGCTATTCGTATCAGGCGGACCGCTACCGGCTTACGCTAACGCCGCAGGCGGCGCAGACTCTCTCCGAAGCCCGCTGTTTGCTCGCCTACAGCGGCGTCGTACGCCGCCTCCAGACCAGCCCGGTGGTCCAGGTCGATTTCCTCGTCACCCGACCCGGTTGAGGTGGCCGCGCCGGTGCGACGCCGGTTCCGCTCTCGCCCGCAAGACAGTCCCCTCCCGAAGCCATACACCCTGGAGTATCATTCAAGTGGGAGGCGGGATGATCCAAGTCACTTCCGAACTCAAGCTCGAGGAGGTCCAGGGGGCTCTCTCGCGCGCGGCGCCGCAGCACGGCATTCATATCCTCGCGATTACCCCGTTCGACACCCTGCTGGGCGAGAAGGCCCGGGGGGCAGCCCAGGCGGCGATTTCGTTCACCATTTGCCATACCGAACTCTACAGTGCGCTCCTCGCCGCCGACATCCGCTTTGCGGCATTCCTGCCTTGCCGCATCGCCGCGATTCAGGACGAGCGCGGCGTCGTGCTCGAATCGATGTCTCCCCGCCATTTCTGCACCTCGCTGAACCGGCCGGACCTGGACCGGCTCGTCACCCCCTTGGAGACTTTGTTGCTCGATTTCATGCAGGAGGCAGCCCGTCTCGAAGCCAAAGCGGCCCCTCGTCAGCCAAGTCCGGTCCATGATCCAGGCGCCCGGGAGCATCAAGTCTCGATGCGGCGGTCTATTCCCCAGCGGATCGATTGCCACGGCACGAAGATCGAAGACCTGGCGGGCACGGGTGAAACCGATTCTCCCGGCGGCTGACCCCAGGCGGCGGTGAAATCCGATTCGCCGGGGTGTTCACCGGCGGGCTGAAGGCGGAACTCCGACCCCGATGCGCGCGTATCTGACGAAGACACGGCCCAATCCCCCGACCAACCGCACCCCGTGGCACCTCCAGGCCCTGCCCTGCCTCGCCGCCCTCTTCCTGTGCGTGGTCTACTACCAGGAGCTGGCTGCGGGTTCGATCGATCGGGCTCCGTTCGGCACGGTTTTTCTCGGGTTGGCCACCGGCGCTCTGGCCAGCCACTTCCTGCTTTTCCTGATACCCGGCGCCCTAGGCATGCAGACCGGCTACCCGGCCGGCGTGCTTGGCAGCTCTACGTTCGGCAGCCGAGGCGGACTGATCGTACCTGGGCCGGTCATCGCGCTGGTTCTCTCCGCCTGGCTTGGGGTGGCCGCCTACTACGGCGCTGAAGCCGCGCTCATGGCTGCCGGCGCCCGGCACGCGGCGGGAACCCGGCTGCATGTTCTTGTCGTGATCGTGTGGGTGGCGGTCTTCGCGGCGGCCGGCCACAGCGGTCTCCGGAGGGTAGCCATCGCGTCCCTTGTTCTCGGCGGCTCTTCGATACTTGCTTTGGGCATCGGGCTGATCGCCGCCGGGCCAGGGATCAGCGAATGGGAAATGGAGGTACCCGAGCCGCTGTTCGCCTATGCTCGCAGCGCTCACCTGGCCGCTGCTTTCGCGGCGCCCTTCGCCGTTGCATTCCCGGCGGTGGCGCGGTATCTGCCGTCCAAGCGGGATCTGCGGCGGGCCGGTCTGCTGGGGATCGCCGCTCCGGCCGCAGGGGCCGGCCTGCTGGCCGTGCTCACCGTCGGGGGCGCCAAGGCTCTGAACCCTGATATCCCCGGCTTCGGGTTCCTGGAGTCAGCCGCCGGTCTAGGGGGAGGCGCAGCCGCCCTCATCCCCCTGTTGCTGGCCGCCGGAGCCCTGCCGGCCTGCTGGTTCATCGCGTGGCTCGCCATCGACAGCGCAGCGGTGATGCTCCCGGACCTTCCCCGCCCCGCCCTCAGTCTGGCGGTCGCGCTCGTGGCTTCCCTCACCGTTCTCAGCGGCCTCCCTGGCAGCCTCTCGCGTTTCATCACCGTCAGCGGGGCGCTGTGTGCTCCCCTGTGCGGCATCATGGCCGCCGACTACTGGCAACATGACCGGCGCTGGCCTCACGCGCGGCCGGGTGTAAACTACGCCGGCTTCGGGGCGTGGATCCTCGGCATCCTCGCTGGAACCTTTCACCTGATGCCGGTGCCGGAACATTTCCAGCACCTGGCTCAGCCAGCCGCCTTGCTCGCCTGGGCCGCGGGTTTCGCCGGTTACATCGTGCTGGGGAATCTGGGGCTGAAGCCCTACCGCAAGCACCGCCGCCGGCGCACCCGCTCCGACGCGTGGGAGGAACCCGGTCCCGAAGCGGGCCTCCGGTAGGCCGGCGGGGTCCGGCGAACGCGGCCCGCCCCTACCTGCGGCGCCCCGCCTTCGGGCGGCGTTCCCGTTTGCGTCCGGCGCCCGGGAATTCGCGCTTTGGCCTGGTGCGCTCCTTGATCACGATCGGCGTGCCGGGAAACCCGAACTCCTCGCGGATCCGGTTGGCGAGATAGCGCTGCGTAGAGAAATGTAGCTCACGCGCCTGGTCAGTGAACACTACGAACGTCGGCGGCCGCACGCCCACCTGGGTGATGTACTTCACGTGGAGGTCCTTGTCGAACTCCAGCGAGCCAAGAAACCGGTTCAGCTCTCCGGTGGGGATCCGCTTCGAGGCCGCCTCGTAGCCCCGGCGAATGAGCGGAAACAACTGGCTCACACCCGCTCCCGTCTTCGCCGAGAGGAAGGCGATGGGAGCGTAGTCGAGAAACTTCAACTGCCAGCGGAGCTGCTCGACGAAGGCCGCCTTGTCCTTGCTGGGCGCGGCGTCCCACTTGTTCACACACAGGATGACGGACCGCCCGCTCTCGTGCGCGTATCCGCCGATCGTCGCGTCCAGGTTCACAACCCCGGTAGTGGCGTCCAGCACCACCAGTACCACTTGAGCCATCCGCAGGTGGCGCTGAGCCATCACCACACTCAGCTTTTCGGCCATCAGCCGGGTCTTGCCCTTCCTCCGGATGCCCGCCGTGTCTACGAACACGTACTCGACCCCGTCCCGCAGCACCGACTCGTCCACCGCATCCCGCGTCGTTCCCGGGGCCGAAGAAACAATTGCCCGGTCCGCTCCCGTCAGCGCATTCAGCAAGGTGGACTTGCCCACGTTCGGCCGGCCGACGATAGCCACCTTGATCTGCAGCGGCGCCGCTTCCCGGGCCGTGGCCTCTCCGGCGGGGAACTCCTGCGTGACGCGCTCCAGCAGTTCTTCGATCCCCAGTCCGTGCTCGGCCGAGACGGGAAACACGTGCTCGAAACCGAGGCGGAAGAATTCGTGGGCCAACGCTTCGCGGGAGGGAACGTCGATCTTGTTTACCGCCACCGTGACCGGCTTGCCGAGCTTCTGGAGCATCTGAGCGAGCTCCGTGTCGGTACCCGTAATCTCAGTGCGTCCATCGAGCAGGAAGATGATCCGGTCGGCTTCCTCGATCGCTCTGCGGGCCTGCCGGAAGATCTCCGCAGGGATCGCCTCCGTCTCCCGCACCAGCAGCCCCCCCGTATCGATGAGGCGGAACCGCTTCCCGTGGAATTCGGCCTCGCCGACGATGCGGTCCCGGGTGATGCCGGGTTCGTCGCCCACAATCGCCCGCCGATTGCCGAGGATGCGGTTGAAGAGAGTGGATTTGCCGACATTGGGACGCCCCAGGATGACGACCGTGGGGAGCCCCTCACGCCGCTCCATGCACGCATCATCATAACATTCCCGGCGGCCCCGCCTTCAGGCGTCATCGGGACGGGAAATGTGCCGCAGCAGTACCGCTCTCAGCTCCTCCAGGCGGATCGGCTTGCTGAGGAAGTCGTTCATGCCGGCGGCGAAACAACCGGCGCGATACTCTTCCAGCGCCAGAGCGGTCATCGCGACTACCGGAACGCGCGCCGCCTCCCCACCCATGCGACGCAGCCGCCGCGTCGTTTCCAACCCGTCCAACCCCGGCATCTGACAATCCATGAAGACCACGTCGTAACGGCGCCTTGCCACGGCTTCCAGCGCTTGCCGGCCGTTCTCGGCCACATCGACGGCGAGCCCGAGCTTCTCCAGAAGCCCCGCACCCACGCGCCGGTTCACCGGGTTGTCCTCGACCAGAAGCGCCCGCCGGCCCGAGAATGGCCCGCCCGGCCGCCTCCCGGGAACCCCTGGCGCAGCCGCCGCGGGTGGCGCTTCCTCCGGACACCGCTGGCGAGGACGGCCGTGCCCTTCACCCCGCCCCCGGACCGGCTCGAGCGCCAGGGTCACAACGAAGGTCGACCCCTGCCCCGGCCGGCTCCGCACGGCGATCGAGCCGCCCATCAGCCGCACCAAGCCATCAGAAATCGCCAGCCCCAGCCCCATGCCGCCGTGGCGCCGGCGCAGCGAGGCGTCCAACTGCGTGAACTTGTCGAAGAGGGTCTCCTGCATCTCGGCGGGAAACCCGATCCCGGTGTCTCGCACCGCCAGCCGGACCAGCGTCTTGCCTTCCAAGGCCCGGGACCGCTCCGCCTCGATCGTCACCCCACCGCGCTCGGTGAACTCGATCGCGTTGGCCGCCAGATGCAACATTACCCGGCGGATACGGCCGGCATCCCCGCGAAAGCTCGCCGGCAGGCCACGGCCGTAGCGAAACTCGATCTCCAACCCCTTTTTCCTGGCCGCTGGCCGCAGGATGCTGAGCACCTCTTCCAGCACCTCTCTCAAATCGAATTCTTCACACTCGAGTTCGAGGCCGCCGCCTTGGATCCGCGAATACTCGAGGACGTCGTCGATGACGCGCACCAGGGCCTCCGCCGACTCCTCGATCGTCTCGGCCATCTCCGACTGGACCGGTGTCAAGCCGCTTTCCAGCAACAGGCGCGCCATGCCCAGGATGCCGTTCAACGGCGTGCGGATCTCGTGGCTCATGTTGGCCAGGAACCGGTTCTTGGCCTCGCTTGCGGCCTCGGCCGCCTTCTTCGCCGCCCGCAACTCCAGTTCCCGCCTCCGCCGCTCCAGCGCGCCGGCCGTGATTTCCGCCACCACCCGCAATAGCGCCACACTGCTCTCGGAGAAGATCCGCTCGCGGGTCACCGACGACCACCCCAGGAACCCAAGCAGCTTGTCGCCGTGGAACATCGGGACGTGCAGCACCGATCTGGCTCCCATTTCCTGGAAGGCGGCCCGCGTGGCCCCCGCCTCCGCCGGCAGCTCGTCCAGCGTCTGCACGTGGACGACCTCGTTGCGCTCCATGCAGCCGCGCCACCACTCGTGGCCCTTCACCGGAATCGGGGCCGCGGCGAGGCCTCCGTGGCGCCTCATGCCCGGCCGCGCCCATTCTGCGATGCACTGGATCTCGTCTCGATCCGCAGAGAACAGGAACACATAACTCCGGTCTGCGTCGGCAAACTCGGCGATTTCGGCCACCGCCTCGCCGATGGCCTCGTAGATGCCCTCGGCCGGGGTCTGTACGTACCGTGCCGACACCCCGGTCACGAGGCGCTCGAACGCTCCGCTCACCCGCCGCGCTTCTTCGGCCCGCTTCCGCTCCGTGACGTCCCGCACGATCGCCTGCAGCAGGACTTCACCGCCGATCGTGACGGGGTTCAAACTGACTTCCGTATCGAAGAGAGAACCGTCCAACCGCCGGTGCCGCCACTCGAAGCGCTGCGGCTTCCCCGAAAGAGCTGCCGCAATCAAGCCGAGGGCCTTGGCAGCCGACTCGGCGCCGTCCGGCTGCCGGGGCGGCGACAAAGCGTACGGCGAAACCCCGATGATCTCCTCGCGGCGTCCCCCGAACATCTCGAACGTCTTAGGGTTGCAATCCACAAACCGGTCACCGCGCAGCAGGAAAATTGCATCGTTCGCCGTCTCGAACAACGTCCGGTAGCGAGCTTCGCTCTCCCTCAGCTTCTCTTCGGCGCGGCGGCGGCGGGAAATGTCGGTGAAACTCAGCAAGGCCACCCGGCGCCCCCCAGCCGCCGGCAGCGGCACCACGCACGTTTCGGCCACGAATCGCCCCCGGCTGGGACTCAAGCCGATGCATTCTCTCCGATGGATCTTCTCACCGGCCAGGTGGGCGCGGAGTTCGGCGAGCACCTCGGCCCGCGTGCGCCCCTCCGTCTGCTCCTCGGCCAGCAGCGCCGGAAGACCGGCTGAACAGAGCTGCTCCCGCTGCATCCCAAACAGCCACTCCGCGCGCTCGTTCGCATCCAAGATGTCGAAACGTTCCACCTCGACCAGCAGAGCCGCCTCGGGAGAAGCCTGAACCCACCAGTCGGCCTTCACGGTCCCTCCGCAGAGAGTGGCGTTGCCCAGCCGGTCCGGAACTCGTTGCCTTCGCAGGGCGCCCGTCCCCATCCCCCAGAAACCTTGTCGGCGGGTTCGCCACAGTCATGGCGGGATTCATTCTCCCCGCTTCCCCAATCGCGCTCCTGCACAAGCCCTCCGTAGCCGCTGCTCCCCAGTATGGCCCAAACGTGCGACCGCTGGTGGGGAATTCTCCGGCGCCCTGAGCGTCCCCCCGGGGCTCAAGGTCTCCGCCTCCCGTCCGATGAACTCTCACGGAAGCGACGCCGCGGGCGCGGTGGCCGAACTCCAGACCCCTCCCGGAGCATCCCGGGGTGTGGAAAGCGCCGGCTTCGCAGCGTCAAGGCAGGGTGGCGGCGTAGACCCTCAGATGTCGAGGTTGCGCACGTCCAGGGCGTTCTCTTCGATGAACCGCCGCCGGTTCTCCACGTTCTCACCCATGAGCGTGGAAAAGATCTCTTCGCTCTCTACCACGTCCCGGAGCTCTACCCTGAGCAGCGTCCGGGTCTCGGCGTTCATCGTCGTCTCCCAAAGCTGCTCGGCGTTCATCTCGCCCAGTCCCTTGTAACGCTGGACCGTACAGTCGCGGGTCCCCTCCGCTTTGGCGAAGGCGAGCAGGTCGCGCCAGTTCTGCTGTACCGACGTCTCGCCGTTTCGGCTCACCACGAACGGCGGGTGGTTGTACCGCGCCACCTCCGCGCCCAACTGGCGCAACCGCCGGTACTCAGGCAATTCGCTCAGTTCCAGATCGATGAACCGTGGCGCATTCGTGGCGTCCCGGAAGACCACGCGCCAGGCCGAGTGCTCCTCATCCGGAGCCAGCTCCGGTTTGACTCCCGCCGCCTTCAGCGCTTCGAGCAGCGGGCGCAGGTTCTGCTTGGTCGAAAAGTGCTCCTTCCTGTCGAGCGCCAAGTCCGGCCGGGCCACGATCTCCACCACCCGCGGGTCCCGGAGCCGCCGTTCCACCCGCCGGAAGATCTGCTCGTATTCGTCCAGCCGGCTCAGGAACTTCCTCAAGTCCGCCCCTTCCAGTTCCAGCCCTTCCCCCGGCCCGGCGCCGTTGCTCGCGACCTTCACTTTCAGGTTCTCCGTGGCTCGGCGGAGGATCTCCTGGGTGAACTCCCGGTCGTTCTTGATGTACTTCTCGCTCCGGCCTTTCTTGATGCGGTACAGGGGCGGCTGCGCGACATACACGTGGCCGCGGGTGATCAGTTCCTGCATGTGCCGGAAGAAGAACGTCAGCAGCAGGGTCCTGATATGAGAGCCGTCCACGTCGGCATCGGTCATGATGATGATCTTGCCGTAACGGAGCTTCTTGATGTCGAAGTCCTTGTCGCCGATGCCGGCCCCGATCGCCGTGATCATCGACCGGATCTCCTCGTGGCTCAGCATCTTCTCGTAGCGGGCCTTCTCGACGTTCAGGATCTTGCCGCGAAGCGGCAGAATGGCCTGGTAGCGCCGGTCGCGGCCGCTCTTGGCTGTGCCGCCGGCCGATTCGCCCTCCACCAGGAACAGCTCACACCGCTCCGGGTCGCGCTCCTGGCAATCGGCCAGTTTCCCCGGCAACCCCCCCGAGTCCAATGCGCCTTTGCGGCGTGTGAGGTCGCGCGCTTTCCTGGCTGCTTCGCGTGCCCGTGCGGCGTCGATCGCTTTGCTGACGATCTTTCGCATCACCGGCGGGTGCTTGTCGAAGTACTCTGCCAGCTTCTCGTTGACGAACTTCTCGACGTCGCCCTGGATGTCATTGTTCAGCTTGCTCTTGGTCTGGCCTTCGAACTGGGGCTGCGGCAGCTTCACACTCACCACGGCCGTCAACCCTTCGCGGACGTCGTCACCCGTCAGATTCGCTTTGAGATCCCGGAACAGGCCGGCCTGCTGGCCATAGTGGTTGATCGTCCTCGTCAGCGCCTTTCGGAAGCCGCTCAGGTGGCTGCCCCCCTCGACCGTGTTGATGTTGTTAGCGAAGCTGAAGACCGTCTCGTTGTACTTGTCGTTGTACTGCAGCGCCACCTCGATGTGGAGAACCTTGCCGTCCGGGAGTTGCCGGTCCCCCTCGAAGTAGATCGGCTTGTCGTGCAGCACAGTCTTGCCTTTGTTCAGATGCCGGATGAACTCGGCGAGCCCCCCTTTGTAGTAAAACTCATGCTCTTTGACCGGGTCCTGGCGCTCGTCGGCGAGGAGAATGCGGAGCCCCTTGTTGAGGAACGCCAGCTCGCGCAGCCGCTGGGCCAAGGTGTCGTAGTTGAACTCGGTCACCTTCATGATGGTCGGGTCCGGGCGGAAGGTGATGCGGGTCCCCGTCTTGCGGCCCGCCTTGCCGATTCGCTTCAGCTCACTCTTTGGGACGCCGCGCTCGTACTCTTGCTCCCACGCGTAGCCGTCCCGCCAGATCTCCAGCTTCAGCCACTCCGAGAGCGCGTTCACGCAGCTCACACCCACTCCGTGCAGCCCGCCGGAGACCTTGTAAGCGTTCGTATCGAACTTCCCGCCGGCGTGGAGCTTCGTCATGACCACCTGCGCCGCCGACACCCCTTCCTCGGGCATGACGTCTACCGGGATCCCACGGCCGTTGTCCTGCACGGTGATGGAATTGTCGATGTGAATCGTGACCCGGATCTCTGTGCAGCAGCCGGCCAGCGCTTCGTCTACAGCATTGTCCACGACCTCGTACACGAGGTGGTGCAGCCCGTACTCGCCGGTCGATCCGATGTACATCGCGGGCCGCAAGCGTACCGCCTCCAGACCCTCGAGCACCTGAATGCTCTCACCGTTGTACTTCGCCTCGTCTTCGCGCACGTCTCTGTTCATAACTGTGGTTTCTTCTCCCCGGCCCACTTTTCTTCCTGTCGCTCCGGCGCCGTCAGGAACGCATACAGCCGCCTCAGATACGCATCGGCATCACAATGTAGCGGTACGAGAGGCCGTCGCCCTCCGCCGGCCGCAGCTCGCCGGCGCTGTTGCTGTCGCGGAACAGAAACAGCACCTCTTCGCCCTCGCCCACGGCGCGGAGGAAATCCATGATGTACTGGGCATTGAAACCGACCTGCACCTCCGGCCCGTCGTAGACCGCTGGCAGCGTCTCCTCGGTAGAGCCCGTATCCGAAAGGGACGCGTGCAGCTTCACCTCCCCAGGTGAAAAGCCGATTCGGATCGCGTGCGAACGCTCGTCGGAGAATTGAGCTACCCTCTCCACGGCCGCTCGGAACTCTTCCCGGCTCAGCGCCACCCGGTTAGGATGTTCCGCCGGCAGAACCCGCTCGTAGTCTGGGAAGTTCCCGGTGAGCTTCCGGCTCACCAGCAGCCGTCGTCCGGCGCCGAAAAACAGGTGGTTCTCGTCAGCCGAGAACTCCACCTTCGCTTCAGGATCGTCGTCGTGGAGCAGTTTCAGCAGCTCCATCATCGCCTTCTTAGGGATCAGCGCCTTGTGAGCTGCGGCAGCGCCGAAGTCCCCGGTCTCTTCACACAGCGCGAGCCGGTGCCCGTCGGTAGCCACCATCGTCAACCGCTCAGGCGCCAACAGGAGCTGGGCGCCATTAAGCGCAAACCTCGATTCCTCCACTGAAACCGCAAAAGCCGTCCGGTTGATCAACTTCACCAGCACCGCAGCCGGAATCTCAGCCAGCGCCGGCGGCCGGCCGGGCACTTCCGGAAAGCTCTCCCGCGACATCCCGGCGATCTTCGTGCGCGCCCGCCCGCAGGTCAAGTTGGCCCAGTGCGACTCCGTAAACCGGAAGTGGATTGGAGCGTCAGGCAGCAGACGAGCATAGTCCAACAGCCGCTTCGCCGGCAGCGTCCCCGCCCCGGCCGTCTTCACCTCGGCAGGACACGAGCATTCGATGGCCAGCTCCAGATCGGTGGCGGTCAACTGGAGCCCGTCTCCGGAGGCCTCGATCAGGACGTTGGAGAGGATCGGGATCGTCGTCTTCTTCTCCACCACCCCCTGTGACAAACTGAGCTCCCGAACGAGGTCCGACCTGTTCACCGTGAATTCCATGATCTTCGGTCTCCTGCCTTTCTCTGTGTACCTGCACTCCTAAATGAGATGTCGGAGTATACCGGAGTCACCGGGCCTGTCGAAATGTTGATATCCTTCCTAAATTATACCAAATCAAGGGCTTGTCTGTTTCTGAAGCATCTGGAAAACGGTCCGTCTGCTGTGCGTCCCGCAGCCTCGGCGGCGTTATCCACAGAACCGCTTCGCTTGTCCGGAGGCCGTGTTGTTGAGCTTTCCTCAACGCTAGCTGAGCGAGTCGATTAGGCTGTTGAGCGTTCTGTTCAAATCCGGGTCTTTCTGCCGTAGCCGGTCGATCTTCTGAACCGAGTGCAGCACCGTCGTGTGGTGCTTGCCGCCGAAAGCGCGCCCGATCTCCGGCAGGGAGGCAGGGGTGAGTTCCTTGGCCAGATACATGGCGATCTGCCGGGGATATGCGATCTTGCGGGCGTTCGTCCGCTGTTTGATTTGGGAGGGCTGCAAGTTGAAGCGCTCCGCCACCTCGCGGATGATTGAATCGATCGTGATCCGGTGCCGCTGCCCGGCCTCGAAGTGCTTCAGCACCTGGCGGGCCATGGTCAAACTGACCTTTTCGCCGGTCACCGATGAATATGCGATCAGCTTGATGAGGGCCCCTTCCAGCTCGCGGACGTTCGACTTTGCCTTGGTGGCGATGAAGATACGAACATCCTCAGGGAGCTCCACCCCCTCCATTTCCGCCTTCCGATCCAGGATCGCCATTTTGGTCTCCAGGTCCGGCGGCTGCACATCCACGAGCAGGCCCCACTCGAACCGGGAGCGCAGGCGATCGACGAGACCTGGGACGTCGCCCGGCGGTGAGTCACTGGAGAGCACGATCTGCTTCTGGTGGTCGTAGAGCTCGTTGAAGGTATGGAAGAACTCTTCCTGTGTGCGCTCCTTGTTTGCAAGCACGTGGATGTCGTCTACGAGCAGGACGTCGGCCCGGCGGTAATGCCGGTGGAACAGCCCCATTTGATCCGTTCGGATGCAACGGATCAGCTCGTTCATGAAACGCTCTCCGGTGGTGTAGACCACTCGAACACGCTGGCTCGTCTCCAGAAGCGAATGCCCTATGGCGTGCATGAGGTGCGTCTTACCCATGCCCGTGCCGCCGTAGATGAAGAGCGGATTGTAGCTGCGGGCCGGCATCTCCGCGACAGCGCGAGCCGCCGCATGGGCGAACTGGTTGCACGGGCCGACTACGAAGTTCCCGAATGTAAACCGTGGATTCAGGTGCGGGGAGCCCAGAGGCAGGGGACCTTCGTGCTCGGGGTTGGCGCCTGCCTCCCCCGGGGCGTCACCGTTCGTATGGACCTGGTAGACCACCGCCCGGTAAGGCAGACCCAGCGCACGGATGGCCGACAGGATGCGCCCGCCATACTCCTGCTCGATCCATTCGCGGCTGGCCGCGTCAGGAACGCTCACATACAGTAGCTCGCCGGTAGCGTTCTCCAGGGTGGTCTTTTCCAGCCAATTCCGGTAACTCTGGACGCTGAGCTGCGTTGCAAGATGCTGCTTGATCCGTTCCCAAACATCCATATCGCCAGACTCTCGTGCCTTGCGGCACAGAATATCCACACGTCTTCCACAGACTGTGGATAAGCTCGAACAACTCCGTCTCCGTTTCGGCTGGAACCGACGGCGAGATGCAGCCTGCACCGGCGTGTGCGTCACCGCACCTATCGGCTGCGGAACATCAGTCTACCACAGTTGGCGGCACTCGGCACAAGGAATTACGGAAATTGTTATCCCTTTAATTCCAATAGGTTGTAAGGGTGGATTGAACTACTACTGCTATAGTAACCAAGCTCCGCCGCCAGCTAAAACATCGGCCGAAACTTCTGTTCTCGCTCCCATCCGGGTGTGCTAGACGTAGATGCGGCGGACACGGACGCTGATGCCGCACAGGACCGCGTAGGAGATCGTCCCGGCGGTCCTGGCGATCTGCTGCGCGTCGATTTTTTCGCCGCATTCCTCTCCGATGAGCGTTACCGGGTCGCCCGGCCGCAGCTCCGGACAGTCGGTGGCGTCGATACTCGTCAGGTCCATCGAGATAGCCCCGAGGATCGGCGCCTTACGCCCGGCGGCGATCACATGGCCGCGGTTCGAGAGCCGGTGCGGCAGCCCGTCCGCGTAACCTACGGCGAGAACGGCCATCCGTGTGGGCCGCCTGGTTCGGAACATGGCTCCGTAGCCCACCGGAGTACCGGCAGGGAGGTCTTTGACCTCCAGCACGGTCGCCTTCCAAGTCAGGACGGGCTTGACATTGAGTTGCCGCGGGGGCGCCGGGCCGCGCACCGGGGACACATAGCCGTAGATAGCATGGCCCGGTCTCACCATGTTGCCCCAGGATTCGCGGCGGCCGTAAGCGATCGGGATTGTCGCCGCCAGATGCCGGTAGTGGGGCGCCAGACCCGCCCGCGAGAGACTGTGGTGAATCTTTTCGAAGTTTGCGATCTGCTCGGCGGTCTGCTCGGTGTCGTAGAACGCCGCTGAGGCGAAGTGCGTCATCAGCCCTTCCAACTCGGCGTTGCGCGCGGCCCCCACGGCCTCGACGATATGAGAAGCCAGCGCCCGGGCGCCGAGGCGCCCCAGCCCGGTGTCGATCTTCAGGTGGTATGGTAGGCGGGTATTGCGGGAGGCGCCCAGCCGGTCCAGTGCTGCCACTTCATCCAAGGAGTGAAGCGCCGGCGTCAGTGCGAACTCCAACAGGGCCTCCCGCTCGCTAGGCAGCAAACCCGCCATTACGAGGATCCGTGCCTGGATACCCGCCTGGCGCAGCGCCACTCCCTCCTCCACGCTGCTGACGGCCAGCCACCGGGCGCCTTCGGCCTCTAAGACCCGCGAGACCTCGACGGCTCCATGGCGGTAGGCGTCGGCCTTCACGACCGGCATCACCTCGACCGCCGGGCCGACGAGTTCGCGCACGGCCCGGAAGTTGGCCGCCAACCGGCTCCGGGAGACCTCCACCCACGAGCGCAACCCCCGTTCAGCCATCCTCCCGGCGCCCCTTTCTCCCCTGCGCCAGCCCCTCTAGCAGGCGCTGGTAGGCATCCGTCACCGCCTCCCAGCTATAGCGCTGCTTGACGCGTTCAACCGCCCGGCGCCGCCACTGCCGGCGCTGCTCTTCGTCCATCGCCAGAACCTCGCGGATACGCTCAGCCAAGGCGTCGCGCTGAAACGGCAGCGCCGCCCCGGAGGCAACCTCAGCGTTCTCTTCCGTGTCGAGATAGAGCACGAGCGCCTCTCGCCCCATGGCTTCGATGAGCGCCGGGTGGGTGCCGCCCACTTCGGTGGCGTGGATGTAGGCGAAGCAGTGCGAGAGCAGCTCATGGTAGCCGGTTCCGTAGATGGCGCCGGGGAACAAGATCCGTGGATCCTGCGTGTCGCGCACTTGCTGGATATAGGACGCTGCGTACGGGGCATCGCCCACGATGGCCAGCTTCATCTCCGTCTCTACACGCTCGAAGGCCTGACGTACGAGCAGCGCGTTGTTTTCCGGCTCCAGGCGGCTGACGTACAGAAAATAGCGGCCCGGCTGGAGCCCCAGCCGGTGGAGCGTCTTCATCGTGCCGACTTTGCCCGTCTCGGCCCCGTAAGGGATGAAAGAGGTTTCCTTGCCGTAGCGGCGGCGGTAGTACCGCTGGATCTGTTCTGCGTCCGAGACGACGGCCGTCGGCGAGAACGTCGAGAGCCGCTCCGAGATCCGATACCAGGCCCGGCCGATGCGGTTCCACTTCTTCCGCTTGCGCTCGAGGCCATCGACGTTGAGCGCCACCGGGATTCCCGTCAGGCGCGGCAGCAGCGTGAAAACAGCATTCGCGGCATTGCAGTACAGCGCCACATCGGCCCGGCGGAAGAGCAGGTCGAAAGTGGCGAGGAGGGTATGAACGATCGTGTCGAAGTACTTATGGCGGATCGTCGGCAGGTAGATGCGGCGGACGCCCCGGTAGATGGTTTCCGGGTAGCGCTGGCGGCAATAGACGAAGACCCGGTGTCCCCGCGCCGCCAGACGGGCCGACAGTTGCTCGGCGAACGTCTCGAATCCCCCGTAACGGGCGGGAACGCCCCGGGTTCCGACGATCGCCACTCTCATCAGCCGCGGGCGGCGCGCACCCGCGCATAGAGGCGCGCCGAGGGTTTCGGAGCCGGCCGGCTGGCCGGCCGGTAGGAGAACCAGGTGGCCAGGTAAGCGTCGCTCGCCCGGCGGCGCCGCATGATTTCCCGGCGTTTCGCGTAGAAGCGGCGCCAATTCTTCGCCAGATACCAGAAGGCGCGCAACGAGCTGTGCTCCCGCAACAGACACCAACCGACCACCATCAGGTCCCGTGTGGTGATCGACAGCCAGTTGCGCCGGTACAAGTCCCCGGTCATGTTCTTGATCCGCATCAGGAACCGGTTCTTCACCGAGTGCATGTTGATTTCCGCCGGCAGCGCCTGGCGGTTCCCCGGCAGCACCTTGCGCACGTGATAGCCGCGAGCCCGGGGCGTATAGATGCAGCGCCACCCCATCAATTGCGCCCGCCAAGCCACGTCGGCGTCCTCGCGGTAGACGAAGAAGTCTGGGTCGAAGAAGTCCCCGCCGATCGAGACGTCCTCGATCATCTTGCGGCGGTAGAGCGCGGCCGCGGCGGTGGCGCCGAAGACGTACTCGAAGTTCATGTAGTGGCCGTTGTCCACTTCCTGGCTGCCGCGGTCGAGGTGCCGCAGCATCGGGTTGAAGTAGATCCCCGTCGAGTCCACCCGTGGTCTGTCCGGAATGTGGAAGTCGGGCGTCAGCGTCAGCAGTTTGCCGCAAACCGTTCCCACCCGGCGGTCGATATAAGCGGCCTCGAGCAGGGCCGGCACGAAAGTTGGCAGCAATAGAACGTCCGGGTTCAGGGTCAGCACCCAGTCTCCCCGGGAAAGGCGGATCGCCTGATTCTGTGCCGCGGCGAAACCGATGTTGGCGTCGTTGTAGACGATGTGGCAGCGGTCTTCGAACTGTTCCAGAATGTCTACGGTGCCATCTGTCGAAGCGTTATCGACGACGATGACCTCGACATAGGGGTATTTCTGTTCCAGGACGGAGTCCAAGCACCGTTTGATGAATCGCCCGCTGTTGTAGGTCACGATGGTTACCGAAACCAGATCGTCGTAGCACATGAACTCTACCGGGCCTTCATCCTCTACACCATGGAACAGGTTGTGGTCCTCGAGGCCGCCCGCGCCTCCTGGTTCCGAGGGCCCCTCACCAGGTAGGAAAGGGCCCGCTGCATCAACGGCCGGTAAACCGCCGGCGGCTGTACGCTGCGGCCCTGCGTCGCGCTCCAAGGCGCCCGCAGCGCGGCCCCGAGCAAAACGGCAAGGGCTACCACCGCCCGTCCGCGGGGCGAATAGTGCTTCGCCGCATACTCTAGCAGGCTACCATACCAGTAAACGCGCCGGCGCTCCGGCGCCAGCTTCTTGACCGAGTGGGCGCCCTGGTGAACGGCCCAGGTATCCGGTACGTAGCGGACGCGGTAGCCGGCCAGATGGAGTCGCCTCAGGAAATCGACGTCTTCGAACCACAGCGGGTGGAACCGCTCGTCGAAGCCGCCTACTCGCACCCAAGCCTCGCGGCGGAACATCAGCAGCGCCCCGGCCGGCTGCTCGACGTCGGCCGGGGCGTCCAAATCGAGATCGAAACAACGGTAGCGGCGGTTCACCGGATTGCCCGGCCAGAAACGGTTGAGGCCGAGGGTTTCGAAAACGAGCGCCGCCGGTGTGGGGAACCGCCGCACGGCGAAGCCTTTCTGTGGCCGCCCGCCGGCGTCCGCCAGCTTGCCCGCCGCCGCCCCGACGCCCGGCTCGAACAGCGCTTCGGTCAGCGGCTCGAGACCCGTCTGCAGGACCGCGTCGGGGTTCAGCAGCAGCAACGCCTCGTTGTTCAGGGCGCGCACGCCCTGATTCACCGCGGCCGCGAAGCCGGCGTTCTCCGCATTGACGATCAGCCGGGCTCTCCCGCGCCGCTTGACTTCCTCTGCGGTCCCGTCACTGGAGCCGTTGTCTACGACGAGGAGATCAGCCCCTGTTCGCAGCGCTGCGTCGAGGCACTCTCCGATCACGTCGCCCGAGTTGTGGGTCACGACGATGACTCCCGGCCTCTTCACGTCAAAGCGAAGTAGCATTTCCAGTACCAATCGAACCCGGTCGCGCGCTGCAGGTCCCGGATGAGGCGTTCCCCGTTCTCAAAGAGCCCCTGCGATACGGGTTCCATGGTCCGGCGCATGCGCCGCCAGCCCCACAGCCCTTCCAATTTCCCCCGGCAGTAGGCCAGCCCGGCTCCGTGTCGAAGCGCCACACCGCCCCATAGCAGTTGCCCCACCAGCGCCGGCCATGCGAGCCGCCACCAGCGGGGCGGGAAATGCTTGGCCGCGATCCAGACCTGGTTCCTGGCGATCCGCCGCACCTTCTCCCGCCCCCAGGCGCCGAATGTCGCGCTGCCGCGGTGCCAGGCGACGGCCTCGGGGACGTAGCGGCCCTTCAGACCCGCGGCGGCGCAGCGGATGCCGAAGTCCACATCTTCCAGGTAGGACTCGAAGCGCTCATCGAGCAACCCCACCCGGTCGAACAGCTCCCGCCGGAACAAAGCTGCGGTCAAGGGCGCTGCGGCGATCTCCCGCGGCTCGTTCCACACCGGACCGTCGGACCTGCCTTCGCCGCACCGCCAGGCGCAGCCCGACCGCGAGACGGCATCGAAGGTGCCATCGATGACGTCCCGCGCGCCGTGCCGCAACAACTTGCCGACGGCGAACCAGCCGCCCTCCCGGACCAGCTCTTCGAGCGCCCTTTCCAACCATTCCGGCTCCAGCTCGACGTCGTTGTTGAGCACCGCGACGTATTCCGTATCGGCTGCCTCGATGCCCCGGTTCACGGCGGCGGCGAAGCCGGCATTGCGTCCCAGCTCGAGCACCTGGGCCCCGCGCTCGCGGGCGCTCTGAGCCGAGCCGTCGGTCGATCCGTTGTCCACTACGATGATCCGGTCGAAAGGACGGGTCTGCCGCCCGAGGCTCTCCATCAGCCGCTCGAGCAGATCCCACCGCTCGTAAGTCGGGATCACCGCGGAAACCGCATTCATAGGGAGGGAACGCAGGCGGGCAGCACCCGAATCTATCACAGCTTCGTCGCTTCAGCCAAGGCCCGAGCGGCTCGGCGACGCCGCCGGAACCGTTTCCGGACCAGGAACCAAAGGTTATAGAATCCGTCCTTCCACGGATTCAGCTTGATTTCCCCCAGCCGGCTCGAATACTGGATCGAGATCTCCGTGAAGCGCACCTTCGGGTGCCGGATCGCCTCGATCTTGATCTCTTCGCTGAACGCCATGCCGTCCGACGTCAGTTCCAACTCCGGAAGGATCTCTCGCCGGAGCACCCACATCCCGGACTGTGAATCTCGGACCCAGGTCAGATACAGCAGCGACATCACCAGCGACAGCGCCAGGTTGCCCAGCTTGTGCTTCAGGCTCATCGCTTTGGGATCGCGCACCGGGAAGCGCGAGGCGTTCAGGAAATCGACCTCCAGGTGCCGGAAGGCCTCGAGCAGATACGAGATGGCATCCGGCGGGTAGGAGTGGTCGCCGTCGAGCGTCACGATGATGTCGCCGGTCGCTCGGGCAAAGCCCCGCTTGTAGGCCCGACCATAACCCCGAACCTCTTCCCGGATCACCTTCGCCCCGAACCGCGCCGCCACCTCCGAGGTGCGGTCCGTCGAGCCGTTGTCCACTACAATCACCTCATCGACGAACCCCGGCATGCGCCGGAGCACCTGCTCGATGCCCTGCTCTTCGTTCAAGCAGGGGATGATCACGGTGATGCGCTGGTCACGGTACAAGTCGATGATTATTGTACGCCGACTTTTTGCGCCCTTTCGGAGTCTTCCCTATTGAGGCCAGGAGCCGCCTGCGCCCGCCAGGAGTACCATGATTAACATGAAAGCTGCGCCGGCACTCGTCGCCGCCCTTTGGCTGTGGAGCGCCCCGGTCATGGGCCAGGGTGAGCTGGCCGCCATCCGCAAGGTCTATCTGCTGCCCATGGCCAGCGGGTTCGACCAGTACCTCGCCAACCAGCTTACCGTGAAAGGCGTTTTTCGTGTGGTCACCGATCCGCGAAAAGCCGACGCTGTGTTCACTGACCAGATCGGGCCTGCGTTCGAGCTGCAGCTCCAAGAGCTATACCCGCCCGAACCCGAAGAGCAGGAGCCGGCGAAAGCCGCCGGGGAATCGGCTGAAGCGCCCGCGGAAACCCAGGCAAGCGCCGAGGCTACAGCGGCGGCCGCCGAAGCAAAGAAAACGCGCGAAGAAAAGCGCCCGATCATCTCTTCGTTCCGGCGCGGTAAAGGGAATGTCTTCCTGGTGGACCTGAAGAGCCGGCAGGTCGTCTGGTCCGCCTACTTGCCCCCGAAGAACTACTCGAGCAAACAGCTCAACAAGGCAGCCGGGAAGATCGTGACAGCGTTGCAGCGCACCATCTCCGACACGCGCTAAGCGCTGCTCCCCGCTCAGGACTTTCCGGTGGCCCGGGCGGCTGGCGGCCCGCCGGCGGCCTTTGCCGAGGGGGTGGTTTCCGCCGGAGGCCGCGTGGCCGGTTTGGTCGGGGCCGGCTTGGCCGGCGCGGCCCGCACGATATCGATGCTGCCTTTGAAATAGGCGCCGTCCTCGATGGAGATCGTAGCGCTTTTCAGGTTGCCCACCAAGTTGGCTGCACTGCGGATCGTGATCTTTGCACTGGCTTCGATGTCGCCGTTTACCGTGCCGTGGACGTCCACCTCCCGCGCCTTGATCGTCGCCTGCACCTTGCCGCTCTTGCCGATCGTCAGCCGGTTCTTGGGCAGATCCAGGGTTCCCTCGATCTGTCCGTCGAGGTAGAGGTCTTCCTCGGCATACAAATTGCCCTTGATCCGCACGCTCTTGCCGATTGTCGCCTCAGTACGCGTCACCCGGGGGGCCGGCGTGGCTGGCGCCGGCGCCGGCTGGGGCGGTTCGAACATTCCGCCCGGGCGCGCCGCCGCTTCCCTGGGCCTTTCCGTCGCTGTCTCTTCTTTGCGTCGCTTCCACATAAAGCCGCTTCACCTGCAATATTTACACTACCTTGCAACAAGTACACTCCGCCGCTGCCTCTCGGTGCAGCGATTCCGTACTTCCCGCTCGCTATCGCTTTCAGACTAGCAAACCGCGGGCCAGTGCGCCCCCTTACCGTGCGCCACTTCGGATCGCCGCTCGTGGGGGCAGTGGTAGAATCCTCGCTAGCCCTCATGATTCGATTCACCGTGCTCCGGGTGCTTCTGCTCTGTGCTCTGGCCTTTCCGGCTTTCCCCGCCCAGTTCGAAACGGTCCGGCAGAACCTCCTCCGCTGGCGCGACTCTACCAACGTCTACGTCCTCCGGCGGGACGAGGCCGCCGTCTTGATCGGTCTGGGCAGTGGCACGGTTCTCGACGCGTTGCCGGGCATCGGCATCACGAATGTCGAAGCGGTCTACCTCACCCACCGGGATCGTGACCAGTGGTTCGGGTTCCGCGAAGCGGAAGACCGGGGCGTTCCCGTTCACGCGCCCGCCGCCGACCCCCAGACCGGCGGCTACAGTGCGGCCTCTATCCGCCGTTACTGGCGGCGATGGTTCCCCATACCCAACAGCCGCTTTCCCTATTCGATCATCACCCAACCCACCGACTACCCCCTCGTCGATGTACGCCCGGCGTCGGACATCGAGACGTCCGCGGGCCGCCTCCGCGTCCTCTCCATCCCAGGCCACACCACTGACCAGGTCGCCTACCTGATCCGCTTCGGCGGCCGGCTCGTCGCCTTTACCGGCGATCTGATCTATGCCCCCGGAAAGGTCTGGCAGGGTTACCAGCTCGACTGGGACCACTGGCGGGGACTGGGCTACGAGGCGGAGTTCCGCTCCCTGCTCCGGATCAAAGACGAGCGTCCGGATCTCTTGTTGCCGGCCCACGGAGAGCCAATGGCGGGCAACATCGGCGAAAAACTGATGCTCACCGCGGACCGTGTCTGGCGGGCCGCTCGCTTGAAGAACTTCGAGCTGTTCGCCATGGCGGCTCAGCCGCCGATCACCGAGACGAGGATCCTGAACCGGCTCGAGATTCACCGCATCGGCCTGCCCAGCGGCAAGAAGACCGTCCTCGAGCGCCTCAGCCGGCATCTATGGTTGGCTGGGAACAACTATTTCCTTGTTTCGGACGGCGGCGCCTGCTTCGCCGTAGACAACAACCTCGCTCCCGAGGACTGGCAGCCGATCCTCGAACGCATCGGCGCCACGAAGGTCGAGTTTCTTTGGGTCACCCACCTGCACTCGGACCACACTTTGCGGCTGCCCGAGATCCGGCGGCGTTACGGCCTCGCGATCCTCACCGTGGAGCCGCTGGCGGACCTGCTCGAGAAACCCTGGGCCTACCTGCATCCGTATGCCAACTTCGCCGGCGTCAAGCCCGACCGGGTGCTGGAGGACGGCGAGGAGTTCGAGTGGCGGGGCTACCGCTTCCGGGCCCATTTCGCTCCCGGCCAGACCTGGTTCCATTCCTTCCTGGAGACCACCATCGATGGACACCGCGCCGTCTTCTCCGGCGACAGCTTCTACCCGGTCGCCCACTGGGACCTCGCCGACGGCACCGGCGGCTGGAGCGGCTTGAACCGCGGCTTTCCTGAATATCACGCCCGCTCGGCCCGGCTGATGATCGACATCCGGCCGGAATGGGTGCTGGCCGAACACGCCAAACCCTTCTGGTACAGCGAGCGGGAGTGGCGCCTCCGCGTCCGCTGGGCCGAGGAGGCGGCAAGGGCCCTGGACGCCCTGTCGCCGAGCGGCAACCACCGCTATGATTTCAACCCCCATGTCTTCGGCGCCTACCCGTTGATTACGCGGGGGGCCGAAGGCACGGTCGAGCTGCGGGTGGACAATCCCTTCGACGAGCCGATGCAGATCGCATATCGGGTCAAGAGGGATGCGCCCGCCGCCGTCACCCCATCGAGCGGCGAGTTCATCGTCCCCACCCGGTCCGCGGCGGGCCGCCGCCTCGAGTTCCGGTTGCGCGAGGCCCGCCCCGGCGAGCGTTACGCGATCCCTGTAGAGATCACCGCGCGTGGCCTTTACCTCGGGCCGGCGGTCTTTTTCCTCGCGGACGTGCCGGACTAGCCTGTCTGCGCGGAGCCCCGCTCCTCCGCCACACGCCGCCGAAATCCCGTGCTCAACTCCAGCCGCTTCCTGGTAGACTGTTGTTTCCGCCGTTCGGGGATGACGGCGACCGGAGAGGCAAGGGCGGCAATGTTGGGAATCGGGGGGCGCGTATCATTAGCTGGCCGGCGACAGCTCGGCGCGTGCTTGGCGTGTTTGCTATTGTGCCTCCACATTGGGGCCGCCGCCGGCGCCCTGTTCGGTTACGAAGGTTTCCACGGCTGCGGCTGCGAAGCGTCGCGTTGTCTTTGCCGGCACGACGATCACGGGCGTTGCTGCCGCCGCGCCGCCGCCCGGAAGGGCGACGGCTGGTCCCGCTGCTCCCAGCAGCCGGGTACCAGGCTGCTCGCCGTTCCCGCTGTGCTTCCCGGGCCGACGGCTCTATCCATCCCCGGCCGATGCCCGGACACGCTGTCCGCCCCGGCTGCTTCCCCGAGCAATCCCGCCTTTGAGGTAACCGTTCCGCCTCCACGGCCCGCCGGCCGCTGATGCCGGCTCTGGCTCGCCGGAGCCCTGTCCGGCCAGGCGAACCAGCGTCCGCGGCTCCGTGTCTTTGGTAGTCCTTTTCGCAACCGCGCACAGACCGCCCCGGCCCCGGCCGGTGGGGATGTGTTCCATCAAGAAAACAAAACTACGTTTGCCATCGGAGGTGGTCATGAGTTTGAAGTGGATCGCCCGGCTGGGCTCGGGCATGTTCCTGGCGGCGGGCCTGTTGGCCGCCGCGCAGCTTACCGTCAGAGTGCTGGACCCGAGCGGCCGTCCCGTACCGGGAGCGGCGGTCGAGTTGCGCTCCTCAGACGCCGTCGTGGCCTCGGCGCGGGCCTCGGACGAGGGCGTGGCGCGGCTCGAGGCGCCGCCCGGCGAATTCAGCCTGCGGGTCTCGGCCGCCGGCTTCGAGGACTGGGAGGCGCCCCGGTTGCGGCTTTCTGCGGACCAGACCGTCGAGGCCCGGCTGGAGATCTCTCCACTGAGCACCGTCATCCAGGTGAGCGCGGAGGCCCCGCCGCGGATCCACTCGCAACAGGTGGCGGCCGAGGAGCTGGAAGCCGAACCGCCCCGCGACCTGGCCGAGATGCTCCGGGACGCAGCCGGCGTGGGAAGCGTGCGCCGCGGCCCGGTGAATCTCGACCCCGTGGTTTCCGGCCTGCGCGAGTCCCAGCTCGCGACCATTGTGGACGGGACCCGGACGTTCGCCGCCGGACCCGCGCGGATGGACTCGGAGTTGAGCCACGTCGCGCCCCTGCTCGTCGAGGACGTCCAGGTCGTAAACGGCCCTTACGCTTTGGCCGAGGGTAGCGGCACTCTCGCCGCGGTCCTCGTCCGCACCCGCAGCGTGCCTTACTACGACTCCTGGGCCTGGGGCGGGGCGGCCGCCGCCGGCTATTCCTTCAATGGCTCGGACCGTTTCGCCGACGGTGAGTTCCACGCCGGGAACCGGCGCTTCGGTTTCCTGCTGTGGGGCGGCGCGGGCCGCGCCAACGACTACCGCGCCGGAGGCCCCGCGCCACAGCTTTGGGTTCCCTCCCGCTATTCCCGCTACCACGGCGGCGGTAAGTTCCGGGCCGCCTGGGCCGATGTCCACGAGCTGCTGCTCGAGAGCGGCTACGACCAGCAGAGCGACGTCGATTACCCGGGCCGCCTGCTGGACGCCGTCTTCTTCATCACCCGCTCCTGGGCCGGCGCCTATCAGTGGAAGCAGCCCGGCGGCGTCCTGCAGCTCTTCAAAGCCAACCTCTACCTGAACAAGAAGAGCCACCGCATGAGCAACGACAAGAAACCCACCGCCCGGGACATGCCCGGACGGATGCCCCCGTTCGGTTTGGACATCTCCGTGCCCGCCGAGTCCGACACCTGGGGCGGAGCCGCCCGAGCCGTCTTCGGCCCTGCGCCCCAGTGGACCGCCCGGGTGGGCTTCGATTTCTTCAACGTCGCCCAGGACGCCCACCGCTACATCTCCCGCCGCCGCGACGGCCGGCTGCTGGTCCACGACCGCCCCTGGCCCGACGTCACGCTGCGCAGCCAGGGCCTCTGGTTCCAGGCCGAGCGCCGCTCCGAGGCCGGCGGCCTCTCGGGCACTTTCCGCCTGGACTTCTCGCAAGCCGACGCACGCGCCCCGTCGGACTTCTTCCTGGAGCACACTACCGGAGCCATCCGCCGCAGCGACATCAGCCCGAGCTTCAGCCTGGCGGCCTGGCGCAGGCTCGGCTCCGGCTTCACCCTCGGGCTCGGCTTCGGCCGGGCCGTACGCTTCGCCAACGCCGTGGAGCGCTACTCGGACCGGTTCCCCAGCACGAAGTTCCAGATCGCCGCCGAGTTTCTCGGCGCCCCCGGGGCGGGCCCTGAGGTCAGCTACCAGGGCGACCTTTCGCTCGAGTGGCGCGCCCAGCCGCTAGCGCTCCACGGCGGCCTCTTCTACAGGCGCCTCGACGGCTATATCACCGTGGCGCCCGACCCGGACTTGCCGAAGAAACTGCCCCTGAGCCCGCCGGTCGTCTACCGGTACCTCACCGGCGACCATGCCGTCTACCGGGGGTTTGACTTCGGGCTGCGCCTCCAGTTGCCGCACCGCGCCGAGCTGCGGGTCACGGGGGCCAAGACGCTGGCCGACGACATCGAGGCCCACGCCCCGCCCATCTACCGCAACGAGCCGCTGCTTGGCATCCCGCCGCTCGAGGTCCGCTCGGCGCTGCGCGGGCGCGGCTGGCGAGACCGGCTGTGGGGAGAATTCGCCATGCGCAACGTCTGGCGGCAGGACCGCGTCGCCTACTCCCGCTTCGAGACCCCGACGCCGGGCTTCACCGTCTTCTCCGCCCGTGGCGCATTCCGCGTCCACGGGGGCCTGCAACTGCTGGGGGCCGTCGAGAACCTGGGGAACAAAGGATACTACGAGCATCTGAACTCGCTCAACCCGTTCACCCGCCAGCGGATCTACGAGCGGGGGAGGAACGTCTACGCCGGATTGCGCTGGCGCTGGTGAACACCACTGCGCCGGCGGCTTGGCCTGGTTCGATCGTGGGAATTGAGCGGGGGCGCGGGCCGGCAGCCTAGCGGCGGATTTCAAAAAGGGTCCACGGCCGGGACGGGATGTCACGCAGGTATCCCTTCTGCCAGGAGAACTCCGGGTGCTGCTTGAGATATTCCTCAGCGTGGAAATCGATGCCGCAGGCGTGGCCGGCCGCCGCCCACAAGGCCATCTGTTCGGCCAAGACCGAGTCGATTACTTTGTTCTGCACCGCTCCCGCCGGACCGTACGGCGGCTGCCACGGCGGCACGCCTCGGGGCGAGAGGTCCACGTGCCCGCACAAGGTCCGCTCGTTCGGCTCCTCTTTCTTCTGATAGGTGTCGAAGTGATCGGCCAGGAACCGCTTCGCCGCTTCGACGTCGATCCGCCCTTTGTACTCGGCCATCAGTTGCTTCCAGCGGATGTGCCGCGCGTTCGGGCTCAAGCTCGGGTCGGCCAGGTCGAAGGTCGTCTCCTCGCGCGCCAGCTTCTCGTTGACCGGGAAGTTCGATCCCACGAAATACCCGTCTTTGGTCCTTCGCAACGTGACGTTCTTCAGGCCGAGTTCCAGGCTCGCGATCTCGCCCGTCTTGCGGTCCCCCACCAGCCAGTTGTTCGCGTAGCCGCCGTTGTTGCCCTCTTTCATGATGCAGACGTAGTCGTCGATTGAGGAGGAGTACTGCATCGCCTTCCGGGCCCGGACGAACTCCGGGACGCCGTCCGGATCGTAGCCCTCGAACTTCGAAATTGTCGTCTCGGTGATCATGATCCCCGCGTCGTTCACGCCGAAATCGTCGGCCGAGTGGATCAGCCCGGGAAAGCCGTCCATCAGGATGCGGTGGCCCTTCTCCGGGACGATGTCGAAGATGATGGTCCAGCGCTCGCCGTCCATGTAGCCGGTCCAGGCATTGTGGGCCATGACGATCCGGCCGTCCGTGGTATAGCTCCCGGTGGCCACGAAGGCGCTGCAGGATTCCGGCGCCCCTTTCGATTCCGGCGTCTCGATGCCGTGCAGCTTGTCGTAATACTTGGTGTAGTAATCCCACTCGAGCCAGGCGTTCATCGCCGCCACGTCCCAGAGGTCCATGGCCACGCCCCGGGCCTTCAAACCCTCGGCGATGCCCTGCAGTTCGCGCTGGTATTCCTCATCCACGTGCGGCCAGTGCGTCTCGCGGGCCGCCTGGCGATAGAACTCCCAATCCTTGTCTCCGTCGTGGGTGAGGTTCAGGCGGATTACCCCGAAAGCGTCTTCGATTTCCGGGGCCAGCAGGTAGCCGTGCTGGAAACCGATCTCCTCGGGATTTCCCTCCAGATGGACAAAGATCCAGCCGTTCTTTTCCGGGGCGCGCCAGGCCCGGGCTAGTCGGGGATCGGTTTCTTGCCCGCAAGAGGCGAGCCACAAGGCCGCCAGCACAACACCGGGAATGATTCGCAAGGAGCGGAGCACAGGCATAATCGAAGTCTAGCAATCGATGTGCCGGCGCTCAAACCACGGGTCTGGAGGGTTCCTGGCCATCTCGGCGAGCGTGGCGGGTCTCTATCTTTTCTCACCATGACGGAACCAGCTCAGGCGGGCGGCAAACTCGGGGCCACACTCGAGAAGGGCGGCGTCGAGTTTCGCCTGTGGGCCCCGGAGGCCCGGGAGGTGGTGGTCGCCATCGAGGACCGAGGCGTCTTCGCCCTGGATCCGGAACCCGACGGGTATCATGCCGCCTTCGTCCCCGGAGTCCACGCCGGCGACCGGTACCGCTACCTGGTGGACGGCCGCGGCCCCTATCCCGATCCGGCCTCCCGCCACCAACCCGCCGGCGTCCACGGGCCTTCCGAGGTATGCCCCGGCGGGCGCCGTTTTCCGTGGCGGGACGGGGAGTGGCGCTGCCCGCCGCTCCCGGAGCTGGTCCTCTATGAACTGCACGTGGGAGCCTTCACCCCCGAGGGCACGTTCGAAGGCGTCCGGCGGCGGCTCTCCTACCTGCGGGACCTGGGGGTGACGGCGATCGAACTCATGCCGGTGGCCGATTTCCCCGGCTCCCGCAACTGGGGCTACGACGCCGCGGCTTTGTTCGCCCCGGCGCGCTGCTACGGAACGCCGGACGATCTGCGCCGGCTCGTCAACGACGCTCACCGCCTCGGCCTCGCCGTTTTCCTCGACGTCGTCTACAACCACCTCGGTCCGGGAGCCTATGTGAAGAAGATCTCGAAGCACTACGTCTCCCGGCGCCACAGCTCACCCTGGGGCCCGAGCCCGAACTTCGACGAGGAGCACTCGGCCGGCGTGCGGCGTTTCCTGATCGAAAACGCTCTTTATTGGATCGAGGAGTTCCACTTCGACGGGCTGCGCCTGGACGCCACCGGCTTCATCCACGACGCGAGTCCCCGCCACTTCGTGGCCGAGCTGGCCGAGGCTGTCCGCCGTGCCGCCTTCCGCCTGGACCGCCGCGTGACACTCATCGCCGAAGACCACCGCGACTTCGCCGCGCTGCTCGCGCCGCAATGTGAAGGCGGTTGGGGGCTGGACGCCATGTGGGTGAACGGCCTCCACCACGAGCTGCGCCGCCGGCTCACCGGCGAGCGCCACGGGCTGCTGACCCGGGCCGAAGGCAGCGCCGCCTCGATCGTCCGGGAACTCCGGCTGGGCCTGTCTCGTCCGGGCGGGCGGCCCGGTGTGGCCGCCACCCGCGGTCCCGAGCGGTTCGTCGTCTACCTCGAGAACCACGACCTGGTGGGCAACCGTCCGCTGGGAGATCGCTTCCACGCTTCAGCCGGCCCGGCGGCGTGGCGGGCCGCCTCGGCCCTGCTGTTGCTCGCCCCGCAGACGCCCCTGCTGTTCATGGGTCAGGAATGGGCGGCCTCTACGCCGTTCCTCTACTTCACCGACCATCACCCCCGCCTGGGCCGCAGAGTGGCCGCCGGGCGGTTCAGAGGGTACCGGCGGCAGCTTGGCCGCTCCGTGCCGCCAAACGTTCCGCATCCTCAAGCGCTGGCCACCTTCACTGCCAGCCGCCTTCGTTGGGACGAACGAGAGGAGCCGCCTCACCGCAGCGCCCGGGCGCTCTACCGGGCGCTGCTGGATCTGCGCCGGCGCGAGCCTGCCCTCCGCGGCGCCTCGCGCGCCGAATGCCTGGCTGAGCCGATTGGCGGCAACTGCGTAGCCCTGCGCTACGGCGGTGGTTTTCTCCCGCCCCTGCTCGCCATCGTCTGCCTCGAGGGCCCGGCGACAGTCGATCTTCGCCGCAAGTCTTGGAGCCGCCTGCGCCCGGGCGACCAGTGGCGAGTGCTGCTCTCGACCGAGGAGGAACGCTTCGTCGCGCCTGGCCCGCCGGCGCCCATTGATGTGAGCTCCGCTCGAGTGAGGTTCCGGCGCCCCGGCGCAGTGGTGCTCCGGCGGTGAACGATGCCAGCCTCCAATGCGCGGAGGGCGGTGATCCGCGCAACCCTGCCGCCGAGCCGTGGCTCCCGTGTCTTCTCGCTGGTCAGTTGAAGGCCGTACCAAGTTCGGATGCCCAAGCGCGCCGCCCGGCCGCCGCTCTCCCGGACGGGCGGCCGAGATGCGTATCGAGGACGATCAAGAGATCGTCTCTGGAATAAGGCTTCTGCATCACCGCGTCGGCGCCTGACGATCTGGCGGCTTCGAGCAAGTCCCCGTGGAAATATCCGGTGGCCAGGACGGAGACGGCTGGAGGGCACTTCTCGCGGATGGTTCGGACGAAATCCGTGTCGGGCGAAGCGGACCCTGCCACTTCCACGACGCAGAGGTCGAACTCCTTCTTCTTGAGCCACCCCGAAGCTTCTCTTTCGTCTTGCGCCGTGATCACCGTGTATCCCCGTTCCTGCAACGGGCGAGACGCTGCTTCCCGCCAGATCGGATCCCCGTCCACTACCAAAGCAAGCTTCTGTGAAACGGATTCCGCCAGCACCTTTCTTACCACGGCGAGCAGCTCACTGCTGGAAAACGGCTTCAGCATCGTCGGCGTGCCCGGTTTGACACGATGCTCTTTCACCAGCGCCTCGTCCCCGCTGTTGGACGTGTACACCACCCGAATTTGCGGCTGTGACGCCTCCATCGCCGCGACGAACTCCGGGGCCCGAGCAGCGGCGATATCGGAATCAGCCAGGAGCAGATGGATCACGGCGGGGTGTTGTGTCACGATTCTCGCCGCGGTTTCGACGTCTTTGGCGACCAGGACTCTGTACCCGGCGCCACGCAAGATCCGCTGGAGGGTCTCGCACAGGCGGCTGTCGTTTTCCAACACCAGTACCGTCTCACCTCCACACGGCTCCGGTTCGCAAGGCTGTTTCGGCTGTTCCCGGACCCGCGCAGGCCGCGCACGGGGCAGACGTACGGCAAACGTTGTTCCTTCCCCGGGCTCGCTCTCTACCCCGATCGATCCGCCGTGGCGCTTGACGATCTCCGCAACGGTGGACAGCCCTACACCGTTGCCGCCGGTCGCCGACTTCGTCGTCACAAACGGCTCGAAGATCTTTTCCTGGATATCCGTTGGGATTCCAGTACCCGTATCGCGTACCGTGAGTTGGAAAAAACGCGCTGGCTCTGCACCGGTTCGGCCTTGATCGGCGGGATCGGCGTCTGGAAGCGGCTGGAGTTCGATCGAAAGACGGCCCCCTTCCGGCATGGCATCTCTCGAGTTCAGCGCCAGGTTGAGCAGTAGCTGCTGGATTTGAACGCGGTCTGCCGCCACGAAAACCGGTTCCGACGCTAGCCGCACGGAGAGTTCGATATCGCGGGGCAGCAGCCTTCGCAGCATCCCCTCAGCGTCGGCAAGCAGTTCATTCAGGTCGAAGCTGCTCTTGCGGGACTCAACCGGCCGGCCGAAGGTGAGTAATTGCCGGGTCAAACCGGCCGCCCGGCGGCAGGCCTCCTCGACCCCTTTTAAGCTGTCTTGCACCTCGTCCTCGGCCGGAAGCCTCTTTGTGAGGGCATCGCAGCATGTGAGAATGACGGTCAGGAGACTGTTGAGGTCATGTGCTACTCCCACGGTCAATCGGCCGAGTGTTTCGAGTCTGTTGGCCTGTAACAGCTCTGCCTTGCTCCGGTCCCCGGCTCGATCGGACTCGGAGTTTTCGTTCTTCCCGGTTTTTTCCATGTCTGAACCTCTTAACCGCAGCGGTTCAGCTTGTGACTGCCGTGCTCGTTGTTGAGTTTGAATTCCAGGGACCGTGGGCGCCGGTATTGCCCAACGGAAGCAGGAGCCGTCGGACCCCTAACGGCCGCTCTCGGCACAAGAGTGTGACTCTCCCCTGGCATCGGCCCTAGGCGGTTGCTGACCGGACTCATTACGCCGCACACAGCCCGCCGTTCCTTAATCCAATCGTAGATGGAGTCGAAATGAGTGTGCAACGCTTTATTCCGCAGGCGCGTCAAAAAAACAGGAAACGTACCGAGACTCGCAAATCGTCTCCGATATTCGTAGTACCTTTATCCATCAGGGCGTCCTCGACTATATTCGGCGGTTGGAGGTTGCCGATATAACTTGCACCGCGTGAGAGGTGTGATGTGCTGCCTTCAGGAAACGGAGCGGCGCATCGGAATCCGCCTCAAGCCAGACAACCGAGTCGCCGCATAGCTGTGAAGGGAAACAACCGAGTTGCCCGCAGCCAAGGTGTCAGGCGAGTGCCGAGGTATATCTCTAGTCGTACTTACACAGTCAGCCCGCCACGAGCGGGCAGGACTTCGAGTATCGCCCGCCTGGCAGCACGGCTGCGCGAGTCGATCCGAAGACTGGAGAACGCGACCACCTTGATCACTGAAAGGGAACAGGCCCTGGAACAAGCCCTGCGAAGGGTCGAAACGCTGTTGGCGGGAGCGCCGCAGTTAGCGCCCGCTCCCGCCGAGGCCCCCGTTTCCAAGCGGAAGCTGCTGCTTTCTCCCCGGCTCCTGCAAGTGTACAATGTCGTTAAGAAACACAGGGTTATGACTCCGGGCCAGCTCTCGCGGTTGATGAACCTGAGGCCCAACACCTGCTCGGAGTATTTGAAGGAGCTCGTGTTTCGGGGGCATCTCCAGCAAGTGGCCCACGGAATGTACGCCATCGCGGAGTACTCGGAGGGCATGCCGGAGATGAAAACGAATCGGTCTGCCGGCAATAAGCCCATGAAAGCCCGGTAGCGAGGTCCGTCAGCGCCCCACCGGCCCCGGTCATCGCCCCCAGCGTACAAGGCGGCGGGCGTGACCGGAGAGATCAGCGACTATCGTAGACTGTCGTAACAGGTCTACGACAATCTGCCTAATTCAGCTCTCGTTCTTCGGGTCGATCTAAAGAATATCCCTGCCGCCCCCGATTACACGCACGCGAACACTCCAACGATAACCGGCACAGGAGACACGTCCGGGCGGGGACTGCGGCGGCAGAATGGTTTCTCCTGAGGGGCCAGGCCGCATTCCCCGTTCGCCGTGGCCGTCCGGTGGTGGAGTTTCGCGTTCGAGACCCGCTTGGGCAAGTGAGCGGATCCTGGCAGCCTCTCCGGAGGTTCCCTTGGGGTGGTGGGGGCCGCGTTCGAACTCTAGCGGTTCCTCGAAGGTGGGTCGCGGGCGGGAGGACAGAGATGCAAGCACTGACTGACGACAAAATACGACTCGCCGGGGCGATCATTGGGTACCTGCTCGCCTCGAGCGCTTCGTTCGCCCTCCTGTGGCGTGGGTCGAACTGGAGGTTCCGTTTTCTGGCGGCCATTGTGGGAATGTTGCCTCTTTATAAGGCGGTCACGCTGGCAGCCAAATACAGCAGCGTCGTTGTTCCCGTCACCGGGTGGCTGAACCAGATGGTCGAAGCCATCGTCGCCACCCTGTTCCTGCTCACCGTGCTGTTGCTTGACCTCGAGATCCGCAACCGGAAGACTCTCGAGACCCGCCTCAGGTTGGCGGAAGCCGAGGGCGGCTGGCCTCAACTTGCCAAACTGGATCCCCGCAAAAGACGGCGGAACCGGGCACCTGCAAACGCCCGCGCCGAAGTGCGGGCGCAGCACCGAACGGCGGCGCCGGGCCAGCAGGCTGGTGGCCCCGCGGCAAGGCCTTCGAACGAAACGGGATGCTCGTCCGGCGTCTCCGCAGGTCATTGAGGCGGCGGTCTGGACTGGCCACCCGGCCGGCGTCGGATCCGGGCGAAGGCCGGCGCTTCTCTCGGGCGCCAGGCCGCGGCCGGGGCGCAGGACTCAGTCCCTCCCTCGCCCACAGTCGCGGCCCGATGAATGGAATGGCGCCGGAGCCCCGCCGCTGCTACTCCTCGTCCACGCGCCCGTCGCGGTACACGATCTTCGGCCGCAGGCGTTCCACGTCCATCGTTACCCCGTCGTTCAGTCCGACGGGGGCGCGGTTGACCGCCGTGTAGACCACCGCCGCGTCGAGCCGGAGCGGCGAGGCGATCGTCAGGAAGCCATCGACCTTGTCCGGAACATCGGCGTTGCCGCCGAGCATCTCCTGGATCACGCGGCAGCCCAGAAAGACGGCCTGGCCGGGGGCGAGCCGCTTCTCGATCCTCCCCGACGCTCCGGGCTCCGGGTTGGCGATGTGATGCGCTTCGATGGCCCGGACGAGGATCTTCACCGGACGGGCGTGAAGGTTGTGCAGATTGACGACCGTGCGGTAGACCGCCGGAACGAACGCCCGGGCCGCGTCGGTGGCCGGCACGCCGGCGTCCTTGCAGACGAATTTGGCAGAATAAACGAAGGTCCGGGCGCTGTCACCAGCTGACTCTTGCGCCGGCATCGCCACGATCGTCGCGAGAGCGAGCAGCAGCACTCGGACCCCGGTTCCCTTCCACCTGCATGTCGTTTCCATCGTTCTCTCTCCTGAAAAGCGGATTTCGCACGGCCACACCCATCCCGTGGGCGGCGGCGGGAAGAGAGACTCGTGATGGCCGCTTGGAGGATGGGCGCGGGCCGTACATAGGACAAAACCCGCCGCCCCAGGAAAAGTTGCAGGGAAAAACCGGAAATAACCGGTGGTTCAGATGTGTTCGGCCGGCCGCTCGTAAGGCTTTTGCAGGTACTTCGCGGCTTCCTCGAGAGCGCCCTGGGTGTTGTCTTTGGTGCGCAGCGCCCGCTGGTACTCGTTCACCGCGCGTTCTCTCTGCCCGGTGATGTCGAAGATCTTGCCCAGATTGATGTGCGACCAGACGACCGTCCACTTCGGCTCCTGGTCGCCGTTGATCGCTTCGCGGAACTCGTTGGCCGCCGCCTGATAGTTGCGCTGGAGGAAGAAGACCTCGGCCACCCGGTAGTGAGCCAGCGAGCTGTAACGGTTGACGTCGAGCGCTTTCTGGTACTCCCGCAGCGCGTCGCTGAACTCGCTGATCTCGGCGAACTGCTCGCCTCTCCGGATGGCCACTGCGACGCGCATCTTGTCGTCGTAGCGCAGCACGTCGCCGTCCGGATCGATGATGATGTTCTTCGGCTTGCCGAAGGTGTCGATGACGAACTCCGTCGACGGGCCCACCACTTCGATGACCTTCTCTTCCGGATTGCCTTCGGTCTCGATCCGCAGCTTCACCGGCATCCGGAACGTGTCCATGTCCTGCATGATCCGGCCGATGATCCGGAAGCCCTTCTGCGTACGGTACACGGTGTACTCGATGTCGAACTCGGGCGCCCCGCTCGATTCAATCCACTGGATGAAGAACCCCTTCAGGTTCTGCTGCGAGACCGCCTCGGCGACCTTGCGGAAATCGTCGGTGTAGAAACTCTTCCAGGCGTATTGCTCGAGGAAGCGTTTCAGAATGGCGTTGAACTTCTCATCGCCGGTCACCTGGCGCAGCATGTGGAGCACCGCCGCCCCTTTGCCCGCCGTGGCCGCCCAGAACTCCGGCGAGTAGTCCTCGATCCGCGCCGCCTGGATCAGCGGCACGTTGTCCACGGTGAGCGCTTCGACGTAGTCGTCGTGTACGAGTGCCCGCGCCGCCGCCGGGCCTTCGGTCTCCTCAACCCATAGCAACTCGGAATAGCGGGCGGCGCCGTTGGTGAGCCACAGATGGTTCCGCGTCGCCGGCGACGTGAGCACGCCCCACCATTGCCGGGAGATCTGGTTGACCAGGAGCCGGGTGTTCACCTCTTCGCCGATCGCCCCCGGCGAGAGGAACAGCAGGCCCGGAGCCGCGTATCCGTTCGGCGCCGTATCGCTGGTTTCGATCACCGTGAGATTGCTTTCCGGGGGCAGGCCGTAGCGGTCGGTCAGGAAAGTCATGATCCGGCCGATCTCCTGGCCATAGGGCCCGGCCATGGGGGCCGCATCCTCACGGAGATAGAAAGAGGTGCGCACCCCTTCGCTCTCCACCACTTGGGGCTCCCCCCGCACCACTGCGATCGAGCCCGGGAAGGATTCCTGCGTATACTCCAGCGTGTAAGTGGTCCGCCCGTCGCTGCCCGTCTCGGTCAGAGTGATTCCGCTGCCGACGACCGTGTAGCCTTCGGGCACCGTGATTTTCAGGGTCGCCTGGTAACGGTCTGTCGTGTAGCCGCTCACCGGGAACCACCGCGCCGGGTAGAGCAGGTAAGCATAGTCCTGGTTGATCACGGCGAAATCGATGCCCCACACCGGCGATTCATCCGGTCCCGTGAAGTGGCCGCCATAGGTGAACGTCAGGGTCTCGGTATCGGCCTTGAGGCGGCGGCGCCCGAAATTCACCCGGACGCTGAAGTCATCGTAGGAGCGGGAGAATTGGAGTTCCTCGCCGTTACTGTCGGCGACGCTGTCTACCTCCAGATCGTTGTGGAGCTCGAAGGAGACAGAGCGGATACCGTCGTCCACGACGGCGAACGTGACGGCGGCTTTGGCGGTCAGTTCCTCGCTCGAGGGATGGATCTCGGCTTCGATGAGGTAGCGCTGGACGTCGATCGGGGGAAGTTCACTCTGGGCTACAGCGCGCCCGGTCGTCCCCCAAACCACCAGGGCTGCTGCGAGGAGGACCGGAGCAATCGAATGGGGTAGTACAGCCGCTCGCCTGCGCATATTGCCTATAACAGATCTTCTACCAACTTCGCCGCCGTTTCCATCGGATCTGCGTCTGAAAATAGCTTCGCTCGCACCGCCTCCAGGTTCCGTTTCATCGCTTCGCGGGCTGGCGGATCCTCCAGCAGCCGCTGAACTTCACCAGCGAGGGACTCTGGTGTGCACCGCTCTTGTACCAGCTCAGCCGCCACGGGCTCTCCGGCGATCAGATTCACCATCGAATAATAGGGAACCCGGACCAGCAAGCGGCCCAGCCGCCACGTCAGGGGTGAGACGCGATAGAAGGTCACCATCGGCGTCCTGAGCAGCGCCGCCTCCACCGTCACCGTACCGCAGGCGGCCAGCGCCAGGTCGGCGTGCGCGATCGCGTCCCAGGTTTCGCCCTCAATAACTTGGATGGCCAAACGGGAAATCGGTTCCCAGAAATTGCCCCCCCAGCGCTCGAGCGCACCCGGCGGGGCGGCGAGCAGGAACGAAGTCGGCCGGCGCTGGAGGATCTGTTCGGCGGCTCCCGCCACCACCGGAAGATGGCGGGCTACTTCGTCCCGGCGGCTGCCCGGCAACAGGACGACAAGCGGGCGATCCTCCGGAATTCCGTGCCGGCGGCGGAACTCCTCCCGCGGGGTGTGGGCGGCGATCAGCCCCGACAGTGGATGGCCGATGTAGACGGCGTCTACGCCCCGTTCGCGGAAGAAGCGCTCTTCGAACGGGAAGATGCAGAGCAACTTCTTGACGTCGCGCCGGAGCCGCCGCAGCCGCCAGCGCCTCCAGGCCCAGACCTGCGGCGCCACCAGTTGCACGACAGGGATGCCTTCGCGGTGCAGTGCCCGCGCCACGCGGAGGTGGAAGCCCGGGTTGTCGGTGAGGATGGCGAGACGGGGCCGCTCCCGGCGGGCGGCGGCGATCAGTTTCCGGTACTCGCGGTGGATTCGCGGGATGTGGCGAAGAATTTCGACGAGGCCGACGACGGCAAGCGATGAGGCGTCCACCACGCGCCGCACCCCAGCTTCGGCCATCCGCGGACCGGCGCAGCCGAACAGCTCGATCTTCGGGCGGCGCGCCCGCAGCCGCTTCGCCAGCTCGGCGGCGTAGAGATCCCCCGACGCCTCGCCCGCCGAGATCAGGATCTTCATGCTCGCCGCCGGGCCTCGCCGGCGAAGCCGGGAACCGACATCCGCGGCCGGAGAGGCTTCACTTCCCGTGGCCGTCCTCCAGGTAGGTGTAGCCCCGCAGGCCTTCTTCGTAAGCGCGCACGAGGCGGCCGGCGCCTTGGTAATCGATCTTGCCGGCGCGCATGGCGGCTTCGACATCGGCCCGGAACCGCTCCACCAGGTCGGTGGCGCTGAAGCTGACGTAGTGGAGCACCTCGCGCACCGTGTCGCCGCGGACCACCGCTTCCAGTACCGGTTCGCCCTGCTCGCCCGTCCTCACGTGGACGGCGTTGGTGTCCCCGAACAGATTGTGCATGTCACCGAGGATCTCCTGGTAAGCGCCGATGAGGAATGCGCCCAGCAGGTACGGCCGTCCATCGAAGGGGTGCAGCAGCAGGGTCTTCTTCACGTCGCGCAGATCGATGAACTGGTCGATCTTGCCGTCGGAGTCACACGAGATGTCGGCCAGGATCGCGTGCCGCGTGGGCTCTTCGTCCAGGCGGTGGATCGGCATGATCGGGAACAGCTGCTTCACCGCCCAACTGTCCGGAATGCTTTGGAAGAGAGAGAAGTTGCAGAAATAGGTTTCCGAGAGCAGCCGGTCGAGACCTTCGAGTTCCTCGGGGAACTCCTCGAGGCCGGCGGCCAGCTTCTGGATCTTCCGGCAGATGGCCCAGTAGAGGTTCTCGGCCACGCAGCGCTGCTCGATGGGCAGGTAGCCGAGGCTGAAGAGGTTCAGGGCGGCGTCAAGGGCCTGTTGGGCGTCGTGGAAGCTCTCGAGCAAGTTCTTGGAGGTCAATTCCCGGTAGGTGTCCATCAAGTCGATCACCGGTTGTTCGTACTCGTCGGGCACCGCCGAGGGCGCGGCCTCTTCGCCGTAGCCGGCCACGCCGAGAACATTGAACACCAGCACGCTGTGGTAAGCGGCCACCGCCCGGCCGCTCTCGCTCATGATGGTCGGCACCGGGATGTGCGCCTCTTCGCAGACGTTCTGGATGTGGTGAACGATGTCGTTGGCGTACTCCTGCAGCGTGTAGTTCACGCTGGACTCGAAGTCGGTCTGGGAGCCGTCATAGTCCACTCCGAGGCCGCCGCCCACGTCGAGGTACCGCAGGCCGGCGCCGGCTTTCTTCAGCTCGGCGTAGACCCGTGCGGCTTCGGTGACCGCGCCCTTGATGAGGCGGATGCTGGTGATCTGGCTGCCCAGGTGGAAATGGAGCAACTGGAGCGCATCGGCCATCCCCAGCGCCTTGAGCTGCTCGAGCGCCCGCAGCGCTTCGGAGACCGTCAGACCGAACTTCGAACGGTAGCCGCCGGAGGACTTCCAGCGGCCCGAGCCCCGGCTCGCCAGCTTGATCCGCAGGCCGATCACCGGGTCCACCCCCATTTCGGCCGCCTTACGCAGGATGAGGTCCAGTTCCGTATACTTCTCGACCACGGGGATAATCCGGCGCCCGATCTTCCGGGCCATCATTGCCGTCTCGATGTACTCCTCGTCCTTGAAGCCGTTGCAGATGATGGGGGTCTCCTCATCGGCGATCGCCATCACGGCCAGCAACTCGGGTTTCGACCCGGCCTCGAGGCCGAAGCCGTATTTGCGGCCGTGCCGGTAGATCTCCTCGACGACGTGCCGCTGCTGGTTCACCTTGATCGGGTAGACGAGGCAGTAGCCGCCGTCGTACTCGAGTTCGCGGATGGCGTCGGTGAACGCGCTGTGCAGCTGGTCGATGCGGTCGCGCAGGATCTCTCCGAAACGGAGCAGGATCGGAAGCGAGATGCCCCGGAGCACGAGCGTGTCGACGAGTTGCTTCAGGTCGATGCCGTTAGCCGGGTCGCGCGTGGGATGAACCCAGAGGTGGCCGTTCGGCCCCACGGAGAAGTAGCCCTGGCCCCAGCGCGCGACGTCGTAGAGCTCCGCGGCTTCCGCCACCGTCCAGCGGTCGGCGGGTTCTCGCGCAGCTACGCTTGCGGCGAACTTCGGGTTCATCAGAACACCCTCCCGAAAACTTCAGTTTCCTGCACTAGGGCGAATTCGGCAACCATCAAGAAGATACGGCGGTCCGGCGGGACAGTGGAAGGCGGGCGCCGGCTCGTCAACCGCGTGGCCGGATGAGGCGGCGCGCCTGGTTGAAGACGGCCGCCAGCATGGGCTCGGTGAGCCGGCCGGTCTGGGTGTTCTGCTGGGACGGGTGGTAGGAGGAGATCAGCGCCGGGGCGCCCTCGACGGCGGGCTGGAGGCGATTGTGGGCGAACTGGAAGGCCGCCCGGCTGCGGATCCGCCCCTGGTCGCGCAGGATCGAGAGGTAGACGTCGAAGGCCAGGCGGCCGAGGGCGACGACGACGCGCAGCCGGCGCAGCAACTCGAGTTCCCGCTCGAGGAAAGGGCGGCAGTTGGCGATCTCCTCGCGGGAGGGCTTGTTGGCCGGCGGGGCGCAGCGCACGGCGGCGGTGATGTAGCAGTCGCGCAGCTCGAGGCCGTCGTCGCGGGAGACGGCTTGCGGCTGGGAGGCGAAGCCGGCCCGATGCAGGACGCGGTAGAGGAAGTCTCCGGAGCGGTCGCCGGTGAACATGCGGCCGGTGCGGTTGGCCCCGTGGGCGGCCGGGGCGAGGCCGATGAGCAGGAGCCGGGCGCCGGGATCGCCGAAAGAGGGCACCGGGCGGGCCCAGTAGTCCCAGTCGCGGTAGGCCCGGCGCTTCTTGCGCGCCACCTCCTCGCAATAGGAGCGCAGCCGAGGGCACCGGGTGCAGGCGACGACTTCGCGTTGAAGGGCTTCGATCTTCCGCATCGGCGTCTGTGCCATTGTACCGGCGCGCCGGCCGGAGCGCCGCTTCACGGACGGACGAGCTCGCCGGCGGAGGCGCGTTTGAGCTGTCCGCAGGCGGCGAAGATGTCGCGTCCCCGCGGCTTGCGGATGAACGTCGGGAAGCTGCGCCGGAGGATGGCCTGAAAGGCTTCGACCCGCTCCGGTTCCGGGGTTTCGAAGGGCAGCCCAGGGCCGGGATTCCAGGCGATCAGGTTCACCTTGCAGTTCAGGCGCGACAGCAGGCGGACGACGCGGCGGGCGTCCTCGGGCGAATCGTTCACCCCTTTGAGGAGCACGTACTCGAAGGTGAGCTTTTCCCAGGGCCGCAGCGGGTAGCGGCGGCAGGCCTCGATGAGTTCCTCGAGCGGGTACTTCCGCGCCAGGGGCATCAGCTCGGAGCGCTGCTCCCGGGTGGAGCCGTTCAGCGAGACCGCCAGCTTCGGGCGCACGGGCGCCTGGCCCAGCTCCCGGATCTTGGGGACGATGCCGACAGTGGAGAGGGTCATGCGGCGTTCCGGGACGCCGACGGCCCGGGGGTCGGCGAGGATGCGGACGGCTTTCAGCACCTCGGGCAGGTTGAGCAGCGGCTCGCCCTGGCCCATGAGCACGATATTGAGGCGGCGGGAGTGCGGATCGAGCCCGTTGTCCCGGGCCAGCTCCAGCACCTGGCCGAGGATCTCGCCGGCGGTGAGGTTCCGCTCGAGGCCCATGAGCCCGGTGAGGCAGAACCTGCACCCAGCGGGACAGCCGATCTGGGTGGAGATGCAGAGCGTGTCGCGGCTTTCTTCGGGCATGAAGACCGCCTCGACGCTGCCCCCCTGCCCGGTCTCCAGCAAGTAGCGGCGCGTGCCGTCGGCCGATTCGTAGCGTTCGAGGATGTGGGGAAGCCCGAGAGACGTCTCTTCGGCCAGTTTCCGGCGGAGGGCGGCGGGCAGGTCGGTGGCCTCGGCCAGGTCGCGGATGCGCCGGCGGTAGAGGGCCTCGTAGAGCTGGCGCGCGCGGTAGGGGGGCTCAGCAGGGCCGAGCAGCCCCCTCACATCTTCGAGATCGAGGCCGATCAAAGCTCGCATCGTCTGATTCGATCTTAGCCGACCCGGCACGGCGACGGCCGGCGCCGCTGGAAGCAGTATGTTTTCCACAGGATAATTAACACATATTAAGAAGGATAAGTGCGAATTGGGTTCGTTCGGCACGGACCCTTTCCGGGAGGGCGGGTTCCACGGGACCGTCGCCGGGCGCGGCGGGAAGGGCTCCTGGTCGATCGTTGGGTCGGCCGGGTGGAAGCGAAAGGGGCGGCGCTTCCACAAAGCGCGGCGGCGGGAGAGGACGGCGCGGCAGGTCCTCGCATCCTGTTGCTATCCCAAGAGCTGGAGTGGCCCGGGGGTGATCCCCCGGCCGGGAGAAGGGGGCCGCAAAGACGTCGGGGCCAAGCACACAGACGGCTGGCAGGATGCCCGAAGCCGGCTGGGGGCTCCAGGTTTTGAGGCCCGGAGGGACCGGCGTCCGCGGGAGGCGGAGGCCGTGGCTTTCCGGGTCTTGGGGCGCTCTCGAAACCCGTTGAGGCGGCTACCTCGTTCTGCTATAGTCAAAGTGGATGTTGACAAGGATTCCGCGGAAGCGGATGTACGCCTTCCACCCAATCCGCCCTTCTGGAGGTAGCGCCGTTCCCTAACTGATGAAAGTCTGTGTCGAGATCAGCCGGGGTATCGAGTCCCTGTTCGGGACCCGTGACGAGAATATCCGGGTGCTCGAAGACGGCCTGCAGATCCGGACCCGCCTGTTGAACGATTCCTTAGAGATTGAGGGGAACGAAGCCGGGGTGCTTCGCGCCGAAAGCATCCTGGAGGACTATGTCGCCTTGGTTCAGGAGGGGCACGAGTTCTCGAACGGGGACTTGAACGGCATTCTGAGAGCGCTGGTCGCGGATCCCGAGATCAGCCTGAAGCGGCTGGTCGAGAGCGGCCGGAAGCGCAGCTTCGGCAAGAAACTGATCGCCCCCAAGTCGTTGAATCAGCGCCTCTACCTGGAGGCGATCGAGCGCAACGACCTGGTGTTCGGCATCGGGCCTGCCGGCACCGGCAAGACGTACCTCGCCGTGGCCATGGGCGTTTCGGCGCTGCTCAACAAGAAGGTGACCCGGATCATTCTGACGCGGCCCGCGGTGGAGGCGGGCGAACGTCTAGGGTTTTTGCCGGGCACGCTCCAGGAGAAAGTCGATCCGTACCTGCGGCCGCTCTACGACGCGCTTTACGACATGCTCGAAGTGGACAAGGTCGAACGGCTGCTCGACCGCAACGTGATTGAAGTGGCGCCGATCGCCTTTATGCGCGGCCGGACGCTCAATGACAGCTTCGTCATTCTCGACGAAGCCCAGAACTCCACGCCGGAGCAGATGAAGATGCTGCTCACCCGGGTCGGCTTCAACTCCAAGATGGTGGTCACCGGAGACGTGACCCAGATCGACCTGCCCGCTGGGCGGCAGAGCGGCCTCTTACAGGCCGTAGACGTCCTTCGCGGCATCGATGGGATCAGCTTTGTCTATTTCGATGAACGGGATGTGGTCCGGCACGCATTGGTGCAGAAGATCGTCAAGGCGTACGAGAAGTACGAGGAGACGACCGGGGCCTCCCGTCAGAGCCTCCTCCGCCTGAACCACGCCGGGGACGCCCCTGACAACGGGCACGATCCTCAAGCCTGATTCCTTTCCATGTCTGCCGACGACGACAGTAGAGTCCTCTTCCGACGGGCCGGCCGGGATTTCGACCGGCGGGCCGTACGCCGCCTCGCGCGGCGCCTGGCCGATGAGGTAGCCGGCGGCCGTCCCTTCACCTGCCTGCTGACCGACGACCGCGAGCTGCGGCGGCTGAACCGCCTCTTCTTCGGCAAGGACCGTCCGACCGACGTCATCTCGTTCCCCGCCGCCGAAGGCGCCGCGCCCGACGGGTCCGGTCCTGGGCCGCTGGGAGAGATGGCGATCTCAGTGGACCGGGCGCGCGAGCAAGCGGCGGCGCTGGGCCACTCCGTCGAGGAAGAGATCGGCATCCTGATGCTCCACGGGCTGCTTCATCTGCTGGGGATGGATCATGAGACTGACCGTGGCCGGATGCGCCGCGCCGAACGCCGGTGGCGGCGACGGCTGGGTTTGCCCGCCAGCCTGACGGAACGGACCGGGAGGGTCGAGAGATGATCCTCGGGGTGGCGGCCGGCTTGACCGTACTGCTGGGCCTGGCTGCCTTCGTGCAGCTGCTCTACCAGGAGTCGATGCGGCTCCGCGCTCGTGACGTTCCCGCTCTGGAGTACTTCAAGGAAGAACTCGAGCAGCGCATCGGCCTGAAACCCGAAGAAGGACTTCTTGCCTTCTCCATGCTCAAGCATTCCCTTCTGGTCGGTGTCGGGCTTACCGCAACACTCCACATGGTGTCTACCGGGCCTGTCTCCTGGAAGCTCACTGCCGAGGCCTTCGCCCTGGGCCTCTTGCTGATGTTCGCCGGGGCTTATCTCGGTCCTCATCTGCTCTACCGGGCGACGGGCGCCCGTTGGCTGGTCCCGCTGACTGCGCCTCTCCGGCTGGTTGGACGTGTCGCAAAGCCTTTTGTCGCCACCCTGTCGCTGGTCGGGAAACTGGCTTCCCTGGGAGACGAGAACGGTGGGGAGCCCGAGGAAGGCTCCACGGCCGAAGACGACCTGGAGGCCCTTATCGAGGCCGGCGCCGACGAGGGCCTGATCGAAGAGGAAGACCGCGAGTTGATCCACTCCGTGGTGGCCCTGGGCGACAAGACCGTCCGGCAGGTGATGACGCCGCGGCCGGCAATCGTCGCCATTCCCGAGGACGCGACCATCGAAGAAGCCCGCGCCGTGGCCCTCGAGCATCCGCACTCGCGGTTTCCGGTCTACCGGGGCTCCATCGACAACATCACCGGCTTCATCCACGTGCGCGACATCCTGCAGCTGGACTACGAACAAAGAGAAAAGCGGAAGGTGAAGGAGTTCGCGCACCCGGCGAAGTTCGTGCCGGAGACGAAGCCGATCGTCGATCTGCTGCGGGAGATGCAGAAAGAGAAGCTGCACCTGGCGATCGTCGTGGACGAGTACGGGGAGACGGCGGGCATCGTGACTATGGAGGATGTCCTCGAGGAGGTCTTCGGCGAGATCCGCGACGAGTACGACTCGGCTTCCGAGATCATTCGGGAATCCGACGGCGTCTATCTGGTCTCGGGCAACGTGGACCTGGACGCGCTCGAGGATCTGGTCCTGTACCGGCCGAAGGAGGCCCCGGAATCGACCACCGTGGGCGGGCTGGTCTGCGAGTGGCTGGGCCGGGTGCCGGAGCCTGGCGAGGCGGTGGAGCGCGACGGGATTCGCATGGAAGTCACTGCCGCCGACGACCGGCACGTGGAGCAGGTGCGGGTGAGCCGCGTGGCGCCGGTGAAGCACTGAACCGGCGCGGGGTGAAATTCCAAGATGAGTGAAGAGTTCGTATCCGGTTTCGTGTCGATCCTGGGGCGGCCTAACGCGGGCAAGTCCACTTTGCTGAACGCATTGCTGGGAAGGAAGGTGGCCATCGTCTCGGACAAGCCGCAGACGACGCGCACCACGATTCAAGGCGTCTTGAACCTGCCCAACGCGCAGATTGTCTTCGTGGACACGCCGGGCATCCACCGCCCGGATTCGCTGATCAACAAGAAGCTGATGCAGGAGGTGGCCGCGGCGCTCGAGGGCCGCGACCTGCTGCTCTACCTGGCCGACTGCGTGCGGGGCGTGAGCACGGAAGACGAACAGGCGGTGGAGCTGGTGGCGCGCTCCGGCACGCCCTGCCTGCTGCTGCTGAACAAGATCGACCTGCTGCGCGACAAGGCCAAGCTGCTGCCGCTCATCGAGCGCTACAAAGAACTGGCGAACTTCGAAGAGTTCATTCCCATCTCGGCGTTGACTGGGGAGGGGCTCGATGCCGTCCGCGAGGCGATCGTGAAGCGCCTGCCGCCGGGGCCGCGCTATTTCCCCGAGGATATGATCACGGACCAGCCGGAGGAGTTCTTCGCCGCCGAGATCATCCGCGAAAAGGTGCTGGCCCACACGCGGCAGGAGGTGCCCCACGCGGTGATGGTCCTCATCGACGACTGGGAGGAGACGGACCGGCTGCTGCGCATCAGCGCTTCGATCGTCGTCGAGCGGCCCGGGCAGAAGGGTATCGTCATCGGGGCCAAGGGGGCGATGCTCAAGAAGATCGGCACCGAGGCGCGGCTCGAGCTGGAGCATTGGTTCGGGCGGAAGATCTTTCTCGAGTTGTTCGTCAAGGTGCGCAAGAACTGGCGCGACAACCCGTCCTATCTGCGGGAGATCGACTGGAAGCACTGACCGGCGGCCGCTTCCCGGGAACCGATCGCCCGCGCCGGGTCCGGCGGTGATAGACTCGTCGCGTCATGGCCGAGAAGAATCCTCGCCGCAGTTTTCTCGCCGCCCTGGCGGCCACTGGTCTCGTGGGAGCTTCCCGCAGCCGCGCGGCCGACCCGTTGGACGGCACGAGCGTCTTCAACGTCGCCGACTTCGGCGCCCGCCGCAACGGCCGCGACTACGACACCGAAGCGATCCAGAAGGCCATCGACGCCTGCGCCGCGGCCGGCGGCGGCACGGTCTACTTCCCCGCCGGACATTACTGGACCGGCGGGCTGATCCTGCGCAGCAGGGTGCACCTCTACCTCAGCGCCGGAGCGGTGGTCCAGGGCAGCCCGCACCTGGAGCAGTACCCCCGCACTATTCCGCGTTTCCGCTCCTACACCGACAACTACACCGAGCGCAGCCTCCTGTTCGCCGAGGACTGCGAGAACATCGGCCTGCACGGCGAAGGGGTGCTGGACGGCAGCGGCGCGTCGTTCGAAGGCCCCTACAAGGTGCGGCCGTACATGATCCGCTTCGTCTCCTGCCGTAACGTGAGCGTCACCGGGCTCACCATCCGGAATTCGCCCATGTGGGTGCAGCACTACCTGGCCTGCGACGATGTGCTGATCGACGGAATCCGCGTCCACAGCCGCGTCAACAAGAACAACGACGGCATCGACATCGACTGCTGCCGGCGCGTGGTGATCGCCAACGCGAACATCAGCTCCGGCGACGACGCCATTGTGCTGAAGAGTACGGCGGACCGCGCCACCGAGAGCGTCGCCGTCACGAACTGCGTGCTGAGCAGCCACTGCAACGCCTTCAAAATGGGGACCGAATCGAACGGCGGCTTCCGCGACATCGTGGTGAGCAACTGCACGATGTACGACACGCGGCTCAGCGGCATCGCCATCGAGTGCGTGGATGGCGGCGTGCTGGACGGGGTCGCCGTTTCGGGCATCACCATGCGGGACGTCAAGAACCCGATCTTCGTACGCCTGGGCAACCGGGCGCGGCCGTTCCGGGAAGGCGGTCCGAAGCCCGGCGTGGGCGTGCTGCGCAACGTCGTCATCCGGGACGTGAAGGCCACGGGGGCGAGCCGGATCGGCTGCGCGATCTCGGGGATCCCGGGCCACGCGATCGAGCGCCTGACGATCGACACGGTCTACATCCTCTCCGAGGGAGGCGTCGCCGAGGCGATCGAGGAGGTTCCGGAAAAGGAAGACGCCTATCCCGAGCACAAGATGTTCGGCACGCTGCCGGCCCACGGCTTCTTCTGCCGGCACGTGCGGGACGTGCGTTTGAGGAACGTGGAAGTCGCGACCGAGGAAGCCGACGCCCGCCCGGCGCTGGTCTGCGAGGACGTCGCCGGGTTGGAACTGGAGAACTGGGTGTTCTCGGGCAGCGTGACGCCGGTACGGCTGGAAGAGGTGCGCGACGCCATGATTCTCGGCTGCCGGCTGCGCGATTCCGTGCCCGCGTTTCTCGATGCCTCGCGGGGCGGCGTCCGGGACGTGGCCGTCGTGGCGAACGACCTGCGCCGGGCAGGGAGGCTCGCCGCCGGACGGATCGCCGATCTCCGCGCCGCGGGCAACGGCGGAGGCTGAAATGACGGGCAGGGAACGGATCCTCGCCGCGTTCCACGGCGAGACCCCCGACATGGTCCCCTTTGCGCCGAACCTCTACTACTGGTTCTACAGCCGCAAAGTGCGCCGGGCGCTGCCGGAGGAGCTGGCCGGCGCCGAGCATCCTTTCGACGCCCTCCGCGCGCTGGGGGCCGATATCCTGGCCCGCTGGGACACCCAGCACTGCACCCGCGAGGTCTACGCGGCCGGCGAGTACTCGGAGACGTTCGAAGGCGACTCCGGCTTCGACGAGCCCGTCGTCACCGCCTTCAACATCTACCCGCCACGCAGGAGCGTCCGGCGTCGCGTCTTCCGAACGCCGTACGGAACCCTCACCCACACCTGGCGGCTCAGCGAGGAGGCCGGAGCCGACTTCGAGACGGAACACTGGTGGAAGCGCTGGGAGGAGTACCGGGCCGTCCGTTTCTTCCTCGAAGCCCGCGACTATGAGTTCGACCGGGAATGCTTCCAGGAGTGGGTGAAGCGCGCCGGCGACGACGGCGTCGTGATGGTGCATTTGACCGAATGCCCGCTGAAGACCCTGCACTGGCTCGCGGGCGCCGAACAGGCCAGTCTCTTCATCGCCGACCATCCCGACGAGATGAAGGAGCTGGCGCGCATCCATGAGCGGAAGGTGCTCGCTTTCCTGGAGAGGATCGCGGACTACCCCGAATGCGAGGTCTTCATCACGCTGGACAACTTGGACTCGGCCTTCTATCCGCCCTATCTGTTCCGCGACTATTGCCGCGACTTCTTCGCCGCCGCGGCCGAGATCGTCCACAGCCGGGGGAAGATCCTGTGCTCCCACGCCTGCGGGCGGCAGCGAAAGCTGCTCCCCCTGGCGGGCGAGTGCCGGATCGACTGCCTGGAGGGGCTCACGCCGCCCCCGATGGGCAACGTCGAACTGGGCGAAGCCCGCGAGCTCACCGGTTATGAAGGGTTCACGGTGAACGGCGGCATGGACGCATCACGCATGGAAGTCTCCGAGGACGCCGAAGGCTTCTTGCACGGCTACACGCGGGAGCTGTTCGCCTCGATGGGCGACAAGCGGCACTTCATCTACGCCTCGAGCTGCACCACCAGCCTGTTGACGCCGTGGGAGAACCTGAAATACGCCCGCGACGCGGCGCGCAAATACGGCCGGATCCAGTGAACGGGACCGGAACGGCGGTGGCGTTCTGCGAGCCGGCGCTCACTCGAGCCGGATGACGACCTTCTTCGTGCCCGCCGGAACCTTCACCTCGTAGGCTGGCTCTTCCCCGGTTGGGGCCGGCGGCTCGCGGCCGCCGTCCTGCTCGGCGAAGGTGAAGCGGGCGATGACCGGGGCGTGATCGCTGATCTGGTCGCGGAACTTGGGGATGTCGCGGTCGATGCGGGTGACGCTGACGGAGCCGGGGTCGTAGTTCACCTTGGCTCCCGGGGTGACGTAGATGTGGTCGATGAAGCCCTTCTTGCTGCCGAGGTAGGTGTAGGCGTCGGGATCGCCGCTCTGGGCGTCGCCGCTGGTCAAGGCCACGGCGCGGAGGGTGTCGGCGAGTGGATTGAAGCTTGGCTCCTCGAGCCTGGCGTTGAAGTCGCCGCCGACGATGACGTCGTCCTCGCCGAGCTCGTCCATCACCGCTTTGAGTTCGGCCACCAGCCTCTTGGCCGCCTCGGCCCGGACCTGTTGGGGAACGCCGGGCTCGTCGAACGAGGTGGTGGCCTTGGCGTGGACCACGCAGACGAGGAAGTCGAAGGGCTCGCCGTCGAGGCTGCGCTCCGCCGTGGTCGTGACCCGCGCCAGCAGCGGCAGCCGGTACCAGGCGCTCTTGTTCGTGCCGGGAACCTTTGCCCTGAGCCTCTCGGCGGCTTCGGCGCTCCAGGGGATCTTCTCGGCCCGCACCGTGCGGGCGTCGTAGACGAGGGCGAGGTCCTGGGAGCCCGGGGCGTCTTCGACGATCATCTTCATGCGGAAGCCGCGCCGGTTCAGCTCCTCCACCACCCAGCGTACCGGCGCTTCCTGAATTTCGACCAGGCCCATCACGTCGAGGGACAACTGCTCCAGCAGGTCAGCCACCTTGCGGCGGCGCCACTCGGGGGCGGAGGCGTTGAAGCGTTCGATGTTCCAGAACCCGACGTCCAGGAAGGTGTCCTGGCCCTGGTAGTTGTAGACGACTTTCTCGGCCCCGGGCCACTCCTCGGGCACGCGCGGCCGCCGGCCCCAGACGCCGAACAGTCCCTCGTAGGGATTGACGCCGGCGGCGTGCCCGAGAACGTCCCGCACGCGCTCTTCCGCGCCCCCGGCCAGCAGCTCCTCGAGGTACCGGACAATGCTGGCGATGCGTACGCCCTCGTTGTTGAGCCACTTGCCATCCTGGCGCTCGCCGCCGGCGTGGTGCAGCGCCACCACCCGCCAGCCGTTGTCGAAGACCGGTGACCCGCTCGAGCCGGGTTCCGTATCGGTGGTGTAGAGCAGTACGCGGGTCTTGACGTAGGCGACGTGGTTCTCCTGCAGGCAGACCTCTTTCTTGCGCCCGCGCGGGTGCTGGACGATGTTGACGTGCTCGTGCCGGCTGATGATGTGGGGATCGCGGTTCAGGGGCAGATAGCCGTATTTGTCGCCGGGGCGGCCCTGGACGGCGCACAGGGTGAAGTCGAGTTCCTTGTTGGTAACGAAGAGGCGCTCGGGGGCGAGGCGGAAGATTTCCGGTTGGCGCGGCTCGCCTTCGTCGTCGAGCTCGTCGCCGAAGAGCAGCCGCGCGGCCTCGGCCCATTCCGGCGCCTCGAAGACGTGGTTGTTGGTCATCACCACTTCGGGAGTGACCAGGAAGCCGGTGCCCCAGGCGCGCCAGCGGCCGAGGGAGTCCGACATCTCGATGCGGCAGACGGCCCGGGCCCGCTGCGCACCCACCGAGAGGAAGTTCACCGGCAGGAAATTGGCCACCTCGACGATGCGCTCGAGCGGCGTGTCGTAGTGTTCGCCGCGCTCAGGCGGCGGCTCGATCTCCAGGGCGGCCAGCCGGCGATCGACCATCCAGTGGTAGTCTTCCTGGGTCAGATCGAGCGAGGTTTCGGCCAGGCGGCGCGGCGGCCGCGGCATTTCGGGAATCAGCGACATCGTCTTCCCCTCCTGGGACGGAAATGTGCCTCCATTGTCGCCCGGTCCGGCGGCCGGCGGAGACAGAATCCCTGTATGTTTACATGCGTGAGCCGGGCGGGATACCGGTCACAAGTGGGATGTTTTCAACCCTGGGCGGCTTCCCTGAGCAGGGCGGCGCAGCGCCGGGCCCGGTAGCGGGTCTCCAGTTCCCCGGCGAGCTCGAGGAGCCGCTCGCGGGTGGCCCGGCCGGGGCGCAGAGCGGTGTAGATCTCCAGGATCTTCTCTTCGGGCACGGCCACGAGCTCGGCCGCCCGCCGCAGATTCTCGGCGAGCTGGGGCCGCAAGGCCTCCTCGGCGATTTCGGCTTGCATGGCGAGGGCCTCGGGCGTGATGCGGAGGTCCTCGATCGTCACTTCGCCCGCCAAGACGGCGTCCACGGCGATTTCGTCGAGCTTCTTGCCGGTGGGTGTGCGGAGCCGGTCGCGGGCGGTCTCGATGAGCGGATACTCACTCATAGCCGGCCTCCTGCGGACCCTTGTCCGGATCCACCTGCTCGGTCTCGCGCAGGTGGAGGATGGTCGTCTTGACGATGTACTTGAGCCGGGCCATGTTGTCGATGGTGACGGGCACCGGCAGCACCGGCTCGCCTTTGGCGTACTTGGCGGCGTTGCGGCCGATGACGCGGTAGGACTCCAAGGTGAGGTTCGGCGCCTGGGGGAAGAGCTCGAGGTTGTCGAGCGGCGGCAAGTCCTTGCGGTGGATGACTGCCGTGCCCTTCGATTGGATGCCCACGGCGACGCCCGATCCGGAAAGCCGGGCCCCGGCATGGCCGATGAAGCCGCAGTCCGAGGTGGAATAGATCTTAACCAGCCGCGGCCGCAGGCCCTCTTCGGCGACGCCCTGGATGAGGGCCCGGGCGACCTCGTCATGCGGCAACCCGAGGATCGTCTCCCGCAGGGCCGATCCGAAGGCCGGGCCCACGGCGATGACGATGTCGTTGGGATCGCTCGAGGCCCGGGCCGGGCCGTACTCCTGGAGCGCGGGGCCGGCGGCGGCGCCTGTGCCGATCGTCCGCGGATCGAGCGCCTGGGGAATGGCATTGATCTCGGCTTCCCGCGCCGGGCAGAGCTGGTAGCCGGTGCCCGGGCCGCGGTAGTCGTTCGGATCGTTGACGGCGCTGACGACGCGGGGCCCCGGCAGCACCATGGCGGCGGTCTGCAGGTGGTCGCCGGAGATGCGGAGCTTCTGGACGGCGAGGATCTTCTCGGCGATGTCCCGGAAGCCGCGGCGGGCCAGGGCGCGGATGACGTCCAGCACGTTGCGGCGCTCCTTGAGGAAACGGTCCGCCGCCGCCAGGTCGGCGACGACGTCGCGGTCCGGCATGTCGCCGCTGGCGCGGGCCGTCACCGCCGCTTCCACTTCTTCGTCCGTGATGGGCGGCAGATCGAGCTCCGCGAAAACCGCCTGGACGGCCTCGGCGGCCCGCCGGCGGACGCCGAGCAGCTCCTCTTCGGTGATGGGGCGGAGGCCGCCATCGGCCTGCATGTCGCGCTGGAGCACGTTGTAGTCGTCCAGGTCCTCGCCGTCGAAGTTGCCGCCGCCGAAGAGGTTGTCCTCCCGGGGCATGACGCTGTAGCCGGAGAAGACATAGTCGGCGCCGGGCAGGAACTGGAGCATCAGCTTGGCCGACTTGCGGATCTCCGAGTGCGAGGCCATGGCGTCGTTGCCCGAGGCTAGCTCGAGATCGAGCATCGCCGCGAGCAGGTTCTCGGCCAGGACGCCGCGAACCCCGCCGGGCAGCGATTCCGGCAGGGCGATACAGGAGATCGAGCCGTTCTGCACCCCCTGCGAGCCGGCGCCCTTGATCGCCATCAGGCACCGGGCCTCCAGATAGAGCATCGACTTGCCTTCCGAGTGCCCCATCAGCGCCTCCGAGCCGCTGCCGGAAGTGAAACGCACCTTGATGCCGCGGGAGGCGTAGGCCGAGGCCAGGAAGGCTTTCGACCAGGGCGAATCGTCGCCGTCGCGGAAAGCCAGTTCGGTGCCGTAGACCGAGAGCGTCTCGGCGTAGGAGGTGAGCCCGAGCCAGGCCAGGCGCAGGCCGAGGGACTCCTCGACGGCGCACTGGGTCAGCGCCGTGCCGCGGCCGGTCTGCGAGCCGATCAGGATCGCCAGGGCGTTGAACGGGGCGTAGCGGGAGATGCCCACCGTGGTCTCCAGCTCCGAAAAACCCCGCTCCACCGCTTCGGCGGCGTCGGCGGCGAGTAGCGCGGGGTGCTCCTTGCGGTTCGTCACGTGGGCCTGGTTCGAGGGCGTGCGGCGGGCCCGCAGCTTCGCCAGCGCCATCATCATTTCGAGCACGTTGAGGTGGCTGACGACCTCGACGAGCCGGGCGGGGGTGAGGCCCGAAGCGATGTGTACCACCAGCTCCCGCGGGATGCAGATATCGACCATCATCCGGGCCAGCGCGCGAGACTTGAGCGCCATGGCTTCCGGGGCGACCTCGGCGTCGATGGCGTGGCGGGCGATGAAGCGGTCCAGCAGGTCGAATTCGCTCTCGGGCCGGCCGTCGAGCTCCACCACGCGCCCGTTCTCGACGCGGATGGAAGGCTTCGGGTCGGCCGGGCTGTGGAAGACCGCCAGACCGGCTTCGGGCCACTCCTGAATGAAGCTGTCGCGGTTCACCGGCCGGGCGCGCCGCGCCCGGGACCGCTTCGACTCAGCCTCGCGCACGCCCCAATTGTAATGCAGGCGCACTTCGACGGCCGGATGCAGCCGGCGGGGCTACGGAAGGTTGGCATCGAGATAGGCGAGATAGGCGGCGGCGAGGGCGTAGGTCTCGTAATATTCGTTCTCGCGGATGGCTTCGACGATGTCCCGCTCGTCCCGGCGGATCATGTAGTTGGACGGGGAGACGGAATGGATCGTCAGCGCCGGGATCCCGCGGCGGGCGAAGGCCTGAGCGTCGGTCTTGCCGAGCTTCTCCGGCGGCATGACGTCCACCGGGAGCATGGAGGTGCGGGAGACCCTATTCAAATATCGGGCGAGCCGGCGCTCGTTACTGTAATCCCAGGCGAGCGGCCGCACCATGCCGATCGATTCGAGGTTGATCATGGCCCGAATGTCGCGCTTGCGGAGGCTTCTGGCGAAGGTCTTGGAACCTCGGTGCTTCGGCTCGCCGCCGGCGAAGCCGACGAACAGGAACGTGTGGCGACGGGACCGCCCCCGGAGGCTCTGGTACAGGCTGGGGAGCAGCGCTGCGCCGCTCCAGTTGTCCACCGCTCCGTCACCCGCTGGGTGGGCGCCGTAGTGGGCTCCAACGACGATGATGCCCCCAGCCTCGCCCGGCAGCCGGCACACCAGGTTCGGAAGCTCCAGCTCCGGCACAGGCTGTTCGGTGAGCTGCTCGCCGCGGCACCCGGCGCGCTCGAAGAGCTCTTTCAGCTTCGCCAGCCGGGCTTGGTCTCCGCGGACGACCGTATGCAGCCGCTTGAGAATCACTTCGCGGTCCAGGCGCTGATACTCCGCCGGAACTTGGGCTCCGGCCGGAGCCGCGCACGCCAGCACCACGACCGGGACAAGCAACCTGTTCGGGACCATGTGAGGACGATTCTAATCGACGCCGGACCAACGGTGCGGTATCGTGCCGCCCTTGGGCTGTCATAGAATTGGCCCTATGGAAACCACGCGGAGGTCTTTTCTGAGCGCTGCCGCTACGGCGCTGTCGGCTCGCAGCTATGGCCAGGTGAAGGGCGCCGGAGAGCGGCTGCGCGTCGGCGTCATCGGCTGCGGCGGCATGGCCAAGAACCACATGCGGAACCTCGTCAAGATGCGCCAGAGTGACAACGTCGAGGTGATCGCCGTCTGCGACGTCTACGAGAAGCGCCTCGACGAGGGGGCGGCCTTGACCGGCGGCAGGAAGTACCACGACTACCGCCGGCTGCTCGAGAACAAGGACATCGACTACGTGCTCATCGCCACCCCCGAGCACTGGCACTACCAAATGGCTGTGGATGCGCTCGAGGCGGGCAAGCACGTCTACTGCGAGAAGCCCATGACCCAGACCTCCGAACAGGCCGCCAAGCTGGTGGCCAAGGTGCGGGCGACCAAGCTCAAGCTCCAGGTGGGCGTGCAGGGCATGTCCGACGACTCCTACGAGACCGCCAACCGCTACATCCGCGAGGGCGCCCTGGGCAAGGTAGTTCTGGCGCAGATCGACTACTCGCGCAATTATCCGAAGGAGTTCTGGCCGTACAAGATCGACCCCGACGCCAAGCCGGGCGTGAACCTCGACTGGGAGGCCTGGCTCGGCCCGGCGCCGAAGCGCCCGTGGGACCCGCTGCGCTACTTCCGGTGGCGGCACTATTGGGACTACTCGGGCGGCATCGCCACCGACCTGTTCATCCACCGAGTCACGCGCATCATCCGGGCGGTGGGTCTGACGTTCCCGAAGTGGGGCACGGCCGCCGGCGGCAAGTTCTATTTCGTCAAAAGCCCGGCCGAGGTACCCGACACGCTGAACATCCTGCTCGACTATCCTGAGGGGCTCACCGTGCAGCTCGTCTCTTCGATGGCCAACGGGGCCAAGATCCATCACATGATCCGCGGCCACAAGGCCACCCTCTACTTCCACCCCGACGGGTTCGAGATCGTCCCCGAGGAGCGCGTCGCCGAGGGGATGGAGAAGATCACCCACACCCGCACCGGCGGCGAGCGCGTGGACCTGCACCACCGGAACCTGATGGCGGCCATCCGCGAAGGCGAAAAGCTGAAGTGCGACTGCTGGACGGGCTGGTACGGCGTGGTGGCGGCCGAGATCGGCAACCTGTCCTACCGCCTGCGCAAGTACATGCGATGGGACGGGGCGCACAAGCGAATCGTGGAGGCTTGAAGCACAGGCGCCGGGCGCGCGGGGCGGGAACGGCTCTGCAGGCCCTCTAAGGGCGGACTGGAGGCTCCCGACGCTTGCTTCCCTTGATTGAGAACATCGCACGCGACCCCCCGCCGCCGTGAGACTGGCCATCTTCATCGCCGTCCTGCTGTTCATCTTGGCGGTGCTCCCCGCTTACGTGGCGCACCGGCTCCTGGCGCCATTCGAGTGGAGCCGCCGGCGGAAACGGCTTGGCTGGGCCGTCATCGAAGTCCTGCTGCTGGCGACCCCGGCCACGATGGGGCTGCACCGCCGGGTCGAAGCAGGGTGGACGGACGCGGTGACCGCGGCGGCGTATGTGGGCTTCGGTCTCTTCATCTTCCTGCTCTTCTATGTAGCGGCGCGCGACGTCGCCTGGCTGGCGCTGCGCCTCGCCGGGCTGCCCGCCGCGCCCCGCCGCCGGTTGTGGCTCCGGCGGACCAGCCTGGCGGTGATCGCGGTCTCAGCGGCGAGCCTGGCGATCGGGATGTGGCAGGCGCTGGGGGAGCCGCGCGTGGTCCGGGTGAGCGTGCCGATCGCCGGGTTGCCGCCGGCGCTCGCAGGTTTCCGGATCGTTCAGCTCAGCGACATCCACTTAGGGCCGTGGAAGAAGCGGCGGGACCTGGCCCGCATCGTGGCCGCCGTGAACCGGCTCGATCCGGATGTGGTCGCGATCACCGGCGACCTGGTGGACGGCAGCGTCCGGTTCCGCGGCCGCGACGCCGAGCCGCTGAAAGATCTGAACGCCCCGGCCTTCTTCGTCATCGGCAACCACGACGTCTATTCCGGCGCCGAGGCGTGGGCGCGGTTCGTTGAGACTCTCGGCGTCACTGTCTTGGCCGGCGACCGCCGCGTCCTCTCCATCGCCGGCGAGCGTGTGCTCATCGCCGGTTTGGTGGATCCGGCCATGGCCCGGGCCGCGCCGCCACGGGCCCGCGATCCCGTCCTGCTCGCTTCCGGCGACGGCCCGGCCGCCGTCCGCATCCTCCTCGCCCACCGCAACACCGACGCCTTCGCCGCCGAGGCGGCCGGCTTCGATCTTCTGCTTTCCGGCCACACCCACGGCGGGCAGTTCTTTCCGGCCACGCTGATCATCCCGCACCTGCACCCGTTCCCTGCGGGGTTGCACCGGTGGAAGCGGCTTTGGGTCTACACCTCCACGGGGGTGGGGTTCTGGGGGCCGCCGGTGCGCTTCCTCAATCCGCCGGAAATCGCTGTCATCGAGCTGCGGCGGGCGGATTGACGGCCGGGTGCTTCATTTGAACAACGCGTAGTAGATCACATAGAGCCAACTGAAGATTCCGTGGATGATGGCCCACAGAATCGAGTGGTTCTCCGACCACGAGATGGCGATCGCCAGGGCGGTGCCGAAAGTGATGCCGGAGCGGGTGACTTCGTATTTGATGGCCATAGGATTTCGTCCTCGTTCCCGTATTGGAATCCACCGGAGGGCGGTGCCGCAACGGGCGTTGTCGGATACCAAGGAATCCGCTAAACTCGGGAACGTGGCCCAGGCGACTTCTACCCAACCGAGAACGCTCTCTATCGACATCGGCGGCTCCGGCTGCAAAGCGCTTGTGCTCGACGCCGAAGGGCAGCCGATCACCGAGCGCGTCCGCATCAAAACTCCCGACACTCCCACGCCGGCGGTCGTGCTCGAGGTGCTCGGCCGCCTGGCTGAGAAGTCGGGCGAGTTCGAGCGCGTCTCTTGCGGTTTCCCCGGCGTGGTGATCGACGGTGTGATCCTCACGGCGGTGAACCTGCACCCGGATTGGGTAGGGGTGAACCTGGCACAGGAGCTGGAGAACCTCACGGGCAAGCCCGCCCGGGTGGCCAATGATGCCGACATCCAAGGCATGGCCGTCGTCGAGGGCAAGGGCGTCGAGATGGTCTTGACACTGGGTACGGGGATGGGCTCCGCCCTGTTCACCGACGGCCGCCTGGTGCCGAACCTCGAGCTCGGCCACCACCCGTTCCGGAAGAACAAGACTTACGAAGACTGCCTCGGCGAGGCCGCGATGAAGGAGAAGGGCCTCAAGTGGTGGCGCAAGCGGCTCCTGGAGGCCATCGACCTGCTGGCGGCGATCTTCAACTACCGCGTGCTCTACATCGGCGGCGGCAACGCCAAGAAGATCGAGATGGAACTGCCGAAGAACGTGAAGATCGTCCCCAACGTCGCCGGGCTGCTCGGGGGCATCTATCTCTGGAAGCACTGAACGGCTGGGCCGCCGGCTTGCGGGGCCGGCGGTGGCCGAGGCGAAGCACCGTGGCTGACGCTGCTCTCGATTTGAGGAACGCGATCCGGGCGCGCCTGGAAACGGTCGAAGAGCGCATCGAGCGGGCCTGCGCGCGGGCCGGCCGGAAACGCGGGGAAGTGACGCTGGTCGCGGTGACCAAGGTGTTTCCCGCCGAGGTGATCCGGGCCGGCTACGAGGCTGGCTTGCGCGAGTTCGGCGAGAACTACGTCCAGGAGTTCGCCGCCAAGCGCCCCGCTCTCGAGGATCTCCACGAGGCGCGCTTCCACCTGGTGGGCCATCTTCAGTCGAACAAAGCCAAACCGGCGGCCCGGATCTTCCACGTGATCCAGACGGTGGATACGCCCAAGCTGGCCCGCCGGCTGGACGAATATGGACGGGATCTCGAGGTGATGATCGAGGTGAAGCTCTCCGAGGAGGAGACCAAGCGCGGCGCGCCGCCGGAGGCCGTACCCGAGCTCGCCGATGCCATCCGCTCCTACCCCCACCTGCACCTCAGCGGCCTGATGACCATGCCGCCCTTCTTCGAGGATCCGGAGGCCGCCCGGCCCTATTTCGTCCGGCTGCGCGAGATGGCCGAGCGCCTTGGGTTACCCTGCCTGTCGATGGGCATGTCGAACGATTTCGAGGTGGCCATCGAAGAGGGCGCCACGCACGTCCGGATCGGCACCGCCCTGTTCGGACCTCGGCCCAGGAAGCAGTGACCGTCGGCTGCCACGCTCCGCTCGCTCCCGCCCGGACCGGCGTGGCCGACTACGCCGCCGCTCTCGCCCGCGAGCTAGGGCGCCACGCTGAGATCCGGATCAACCCTTCCCGGCCCTGCGATGTCGAGCTCTATCATCTGGGCAACAACCAGCTCCACCGGGAGATCTATCGGCGGGCGCTGGAGCGGCCCGGGGTGGCGGTGCTGCACGACGCCGTGCTCCAGCATTTCTTCCTAGGGGCCCTCGATGAGGAGGACTACGTCGCAGAGTTCGTCTACAACTACGGGGAGTGGTATCGCGGGCTGGCGCGGGAGCTCTGGCGGAGTCGCAGCCGGTCGGCGCAGGACCCGCGCTACTTCCGCTACCCGATGCTCCGCCGCATCGCCGAGCGCTCCCTCGCCGTCGTGATCCACAATCCCGTCGCCGCCCGCCTGGCCGCCGCCCACGCGCCCGAGGCCCGCATCGTCGAGATCCCGCACCTCGACCTGCCGCTCCCGCCCACCGATCCGGTGGAAGTCACCCGCCTCCGCGAGCGGCTGGGAGTGGCGCCGCACGCGGCGCTGTTCGGGATTTTCGGCTATTTGCGGCCGGCCAAGAGACTGGCGGTGATCCTGCGGGCTTTCCAGAGGGTGCGCCGCCAGGCGCCGGAGTGCGTCTTGCTGGTGGCCGGCCGTTTCGAATCGGAAGAGTTCGAACGCAGCCTGGCTCCGTGGCTGAGAGCGCCGGGTCTGCGCCGCGCTGGCTTCCTCCCGCTCGGGGAGTTCGCTCTCCACGCCGCCGCCGTCGATGTCTGCCTGAACCTGCGCTACCCGGCGGCCGGGGAGATCTCAGGCATCGCGATCCGGTTGATGGGGATGGGCAAGCCGGTGATCGTCACCTCGGGCGAGGAGACGGCCCGCTTCCCCGAGTCCGCTTGTATCCGGATCGACGCCGGGCCGGCGGAAGAATCGATGCTCGCTCACTACATGCTTTGGCTTGCCCGGGACGCTGCGGCCCGTCGGCGCATAGGCGCTCTGGCTGCTGCGCACATCGCCCGCGAGCACGATCCCGGGCGCTGCGCCGAACGGTATTTGGAGGTTCTTCGGCAAGCGGCCGCACAGGGCCGGGTCGCTACTGCGAATCCGTCGGCCCGCCGGCTTCCGGCTCGGTGACGGTGAGGATCTGGTCGGCCTTTACGCTCTCCAGCTTCTGCACGATGCCGCTGGGCCAGGTGATTTCGAGCAGTTTCACCCTGGTGGCCGCGCCCAGCCCGAAGTGCACCCGCTTGTCGCTTGCCGAACAATAGCTTCCGGTCGTCGTTACGATACTGTATTGCTCGGAGCCGTCCGGCAGCACGATGCGGATGCGGGCGCCGATCCCGTCGCGGTTGCTTTTGGTTCCAACGGTGTTCACCAGCAGCCAGTGGTTGCCGTTGCCGCCCTCATTGTGCAGGATCACCGCCTCACAATCTTTGCAGTAGATCACTGCGTCGAGCCAGCCGTCGTTGTCGATGTCCCCGAAAGCGACTCCGCGGGACGCCATCCGGATCCGAAAATCAGGCCCGAGCTGATCGGAGACGTCTTCGAAGACTCCCTTGACGTTGCGCATCATCAGGGGCGGTTCCCAGTACTTCAGCTCCGGCTGCGTCAGCTCGATGTTGTCCATCACGTGGCCTTGGGCGACGAAGATGTCCTTCCAGCCGTCGTTGTCAAAGTCGAGGAAGCGAGCGCCCCAGCCCGAGTGCAGCTTGGTGATCTTCTGAATTTCCGAGGGGCCCGAGTAGTAAACGAACATCCCCTCCATGTTCTTGTAGAGCGAGTAATGTTGCCGCGCCAGGGCGTTCAGGAAGATATCCGGCCAGCCGTCGTTGTCGTAGTCGTTGAAGTCGGCTCCCATGCCGGCGTAAGCGTTGCCGTCGTCATCGTAGGCGATGCCGAGAACCAAGCCGACTTCTTCGAAGGTGCCGTCGCCGTTGTTGTGGAACATCTGCTGTGCCGTCGCGTCGTTGGCGACGAGGATGTCCAGCCAGCCGTCGCGGTCGTAGTCGTTGAAGGCCACGCCTAGCCCTTTGCCCGGCGCATCGGCGAATCCAGTTGCCTTGGAGACGTCGGTGAAGGTGCCGTCGCCGTTGTTGTGAAAGACAAGGTGATGAATCGCCGGGAATTCATCCGGATGGCAATAGGAGCGCCGCCCGGGCTCATGCCCGCCGCACCAGATGTTCTTGTCGAAGCTCCAGTCCATATAGCGGGCGACGATCAGGTCGAGCCACCCGTCGTTGTCGTAGTCCACGAAGCAGGTGCTTTCCGACCAGTTCCCGCCGGCCACGCCGGCCTCCTCGGTGACGTCGGTGAAGGTACCATCGCCGTTGTTACGGTAGAGCACGTTGAAGGGAAACCCGGTGACGTAGAGATCCGGATCACCGTCATTGTCGTAATCGCCGACGGCCGTCCCCATGCCGTAGTGCTTCCCTTTGACGCCGGCCTCTTCGGTGACATCGGTGAAGGTGCCGTCGCCGTTGTTGCGGTACAGGCGGTCCCAGTACTTTGGATCGCTCTTGTCCGGCAGCGCGCCTTTGGGCATGGGGTCGGAAATCGCTCCGCCATTAACGAAGAAGAGGTCCTGGTCGCCGTCGCCGTCGTAGTCGAACATCGCCACCCCGCCGATCATCGATTCGACCAGATACTTCTGCGAAGTCGGCGACGATTCGCCCCGAAAGTGGATTCCGGTGGACTTGGTAATGTTGCGGTAGATGGGCAGCGGCGGCTCCGGTGTCTCGGCGCCGGCGGCCGCGACGGCCACGGCGAGTATCGAAACCAGACAGGCTTTCACCGGGAACCCCATTCAGCACGGGCCGCACACGGTGGCCGTAACCCGATTATATCGGAGTGGCGTGCTGCGCCCGGCCGTCTCGCCGGGTTCGCTAGAATGCAGTCAGCGAAGCCCCTCAGGGACTGGTCCATGGGCAGACGGTTGACGATCCGCTTCGTCTGGCTGGCCCTGGCGGCCGCCGTGGCCGCTGCGGCTCAGACAGCGGTTGTGCGCCAGAAGCTAGCTCAGGCAAGGGAGCTGGTCTTGTCCGGGCGCGCCGCCGACGCCGTGCCCATCTATGAGGAGCTGCTCGAGGCTTCTCCGGACAACCCCGGCCTGATGATGAACCTCGCCGTCGCCCGCTTTAAGGCAGGTCAATACGAGAAGGTGATCCCGCTGTGCCGAAAGATCCTCGAGCGGCGTCCTGACGCTGTCGGGGCTTGGCTGTTTCTGGGCGCGAGCCGGTTCCAGACCGGCCGCTACGAGGAGGCTATAAAACCTCTTCGGAAGGTTCTCGCGGCCAAGCCGAACGAACGAAACGCCCGGCTGATGCTCGGCGAGGCCTTGTTACAACTCGGACGGCCGGAGGAAGCCGTCGTTGAACTCGAACGCGCCGCCGAACTGCTGCCTCGGGAACCGCGCGTCTGGTACGGGCTGGAAAGGGGCTACACCTTGCTTGCCGAGCGCGCTGAGCGGGACCTCGAGCGACTGGGGCGCGGCTCGGCCTGGTGGCACGCCGCGGCGGGCGATTTGTTCTTCCGCCGTGAAGACTACGGCCGGGCGCTGCACCACTACCGCCAGGCGCTGGAGCTGCGGCCGGACTTCCCGGGCCTCCGCCGTACGATCGCCCGGCTCTACCGCGCCGCGGGCAAACCCGAATGGGCGCAAGCCGAAGAAGCCAAAGCCTCCCGGAACCCGCCGGATTGCTCCGCCTGGCCGGGAGCCTGCGATGCGCTTGCCGGGAAGTTCGTTGCGGCGGTGAGCCGCCTTGCGAAAGAGACCTCGGCCGCCGCCTATTACTGGAAGGCCGTCGCCTGCCGCAAACGGGCCCAGCAGGCCTTCGCTCGCCTGGAAGTCCTGCCCGAGTGCGAGCAACTGCACGAGCTCCGTGCCCGCCGTCTCGATGAGCTTGCGCGCTTCCGGCAGGCGGCCGCCGAATGGCGAAAGGCCTTGGCGCTGGCTCCGGGCAATTACGCGCTCCAGAAAGGGCTCGCGCTATCCCTCTACCGGGACCGCGACTGGGAAGGCGCTCTCCCCCTGTTCGAGAAGCTTGCCAGGCAGAAACCCGGCGATCCCGACGTCGCCTACTTCCTTGGGCGCACTCTGCTCCAGACCGGCAAGCCGGGCGAGGCCGTTCCCCACCTGCGGCGCGCGGCGAGTCTCACCCCGGACCGTTTCGAGGCCCGCGCCGCCCTGGGCGAAGCCCTCCTGAAAACGGGCCGCGCCGCCGAAGCGGTGGCGCACCTGAAGGCAACTTTGCCGGAGGACGAAGACGGGTCCTTTCACTTCCAGTTGGCCCGGGCTTACCAGATGAGCGGGCAGCCGGATCTCGCCCGCGAGGCGATCCAGAAATACCAGCAACTCCGGCGGGAGGCCGAGAAGCGCCGCAAGGCACTCGACCGCGACTACCCTCTTACTCCGCCGTGAATCAGTGCTTCTTGAGCCGGCTACGGTATGGCGCTACCGGAATGATCACCGATCCCAGCGCCCCGGAAGCGACGTCCCGAACCATGACCTTCACGAGCAGCGCCTTCTTCTTCGGCTTCACCCGGCCCATCAGCCGCAGGCCGCCCGCTCGGCGGACCCGCTCGTAATCGAGCGGCGAGAGGGTCAGGTTCGTCGTCTGGGCGTCCGTCTCCAGATGGCGTTCCTTGCTGTCTAACTGCACCATCCACAGATCCAGCGACGCCTTCCACTGGCCTTTCACCGGCTCGAACGTGATGTCGCCGGCATCGACTCCGAGATCCAGCACCATCGATCCGTCTTCCGGAGTCACCTGAACCGTGAGCCCCACCTCCGACGCCTCCAGTGGACTGAACATCGCCGCCTTCAGCACTTCTTCGCGGTACCAGTGCTCCCGGGGCTCGTCCGGCTGCGCGAAGTAGCCGGAGCGGTACAGCAGCTTCACGTCCGGTCGCACGACTTCCACGCGGATCTCGCGAAACCGCCCGTTCCACTCGTCGTGGCCCGGATAGTAGCCCAGCGTGTAGGTGGCCCGCACGTCGTCGGCCGCCCGGCGGAACGCTTGCACCAGATCGTTGTTCTGGTAGAAGGCGCGCCCGCCGGTGCGCGCCGCCAGCTTCCGCATGACGCTGAACGTCTGTGCGTCCTGCAGGTGGTCGTCGGCGACGACCGCCCGGCTGTCGGCGCGATAGTTCCGCGGCGCGATCAACCCCCGGGCGTCCACCGGATAGATAGCCAAGTTGGCCCGGCTCAGAGCTCGCATCAGCCGGTCCGTTTCCGGCCATCTCCCGGTCGAAGCGGAACGTTTCAGCCGCTCGGGCAAGGGGATCGAACTTCCGGCCACGGAAATCGGAAAGCTCCCCGACACCCAAAGCAGGTTCTTCCGCCCGGGAAGCCGTTCCAGGTGGCGAGCGATCGCTGTCAGCGCCCGCACCGTGCGGAAGGCGCGATCCCGGTCGAAATAGTCTGCCAGATTGAAGGTCAGCTCGCCCAGCCAGGCGTTGAAGTGCGCCACCGGCGTGAACGAGGGATCGTACAAGGGCGCGTCAAGCGAGGGACGCTGCTCGGGTTTGTAGTGCTCCAGCGCCGCCGCCAACGCCCCTGCATCGCCCGAGACGTCCTTGATCACCCGCGGCCCCCGGCCCATGACGTAGACGGCCACGCGGTCCCCCGGTTTAAGCTGCTGCAGAAACTTCAAGATCTGCTGCCGCGCATAGACCTGGTCCACGAGAGGGGTGTTCAGCCCATCGAACAGGATGACCGTCACGCCGGGGATGTCCTCGCCGAGCTGCTCGAACCGGTTCGTGTAAACGTTCGGAGGCAGTTGCCGCGGCAGCCTGCTTCGAGGCGGCGCTTCCCGGTCGAAGAAGACGATCTTCTGCGGTTCGCCGTTGTCATAGAGCCGGAAATCCTCAACCTTCAGGTTCCGAGCCGGACCGCCGTCTTTGGTTTTCGCCACCACGCTCACCTCCACGAGGCGCGTGGTCACCCGGAACGTTTCTCCCGTTTTTCCTGCCGGCGCGGATTTCTTGCCCGCCCGCGCCGAGAGCGGCGCTGCGAGGACCATGAGTAAACCGGCGGCCACGCAGGCCGGCCTTCCCCACCGGGTAACCGCTCCGGGGGCCCGGCGCCGGCAGTTCCGGCGGTTACGGTTCCCGGACTTCGAGCACTTGATTGGTTGCCACATTTTCCAGCACCTGTTTCACTCCGCTCGGCCATCGGATTTCGATCCGGTCCACTTTCTTCGCCTGGCCCAGGCCGAAATGCACACCGAAATGGCTCGACGAGACGTAGCCCACGCTCGTCGTCATATGGTTGTATTGCGACCCGATCCGGATCCGGGCTCCGATGCCGTCACGATTGCTCTTCGTCCCCCGCAAGCGGAGGATCAGCCAGGAATTGTCGCCCCCTGTGATGTTCTCCCAAACTTCTGCCGGCTCACGCAACGCCGAGACCACCACGTCGATTCGCCCGTCATTGTTGAAGTCGGCGAACCCGCAGCCGCGGTGGGCCCGCGGCCGTCCCTTGTCCAGCCCCGAGCCGGGAGTCGCGTCCACGAACGTCCCGTCGCCGGCGTTGGCAAAGACGCTGTTCGGCAGCTTGTACTTCGCCGCTTCGAAGAACTCGACGGTGTCGTTCACGTGGGAATCCGTGGTGAAGATGTCTTTCCATCCGTCGTTGTTGAGATCGAAGAGTCCGATGCTCCACCCGCTCCGGTTGTGACTGAGGGGGGCCATTCGCGTCGTGTGCCCCGCGTCGCGGAACATCCCGCCCTCGTTGAGAAAGATGGGGAAGGTCTCTCCCGCCAGGGCGGCGAAGACGATGTCCGGGTCGCCGTCGTTGTCGGCGTCCCGGAAATCGGCGCCCATGCTCGAGATCTCCATCCCGCTGTCCAACAGCGCTCCGCCGGCGAGCAGCGCCACCTCTTCGAAGGTTCCGTCACCCTTGTTGTGGAACAGGAAGTTCGGTACCTTGTCGTTGGTGACGAATATGTCCACATAGCCGTCGCCGTCGTAGTCGGCGATGGCGATGCTCATCCCTTTGCCGACATGCGAGGCGATTCCTGAGGCCTCGGAGACATCTTCGAACGTCCCGTCTCCCCGGTTGTGGTACAGCGCGTTCGGGTATCCATCGAAGAGCCTCGGGTGGCAGTAGGCCCGCACGCCGGCCGCCCGGTCCCCGCAATAGACGTCGAAATCGGGCGACCATTGGAGGTAGTTGACGACGAACAGGTCGAGCCAGCCGTCGTTGTCATAGTCCAGCCAGGCCGCTCCTTCGCACCAGCGTCCTCCCTTGATGCCGGCCTCTTCGGTGACGTCGCGGAAGGTCCCATCGCCCTCGTTCCGGTACAGCGTGTTGCGCCGGACCCCGCCTACGAAGAGATCCACGTCGCCGTCGTTGTCGTAGTCGGCCGCCGCCGCACCGATTGAGTACCCGGCGCCCGCCAGCCCGGCTTCTTCCGTAACGTCCCGGAACTTCATGCCGCCCTCGTTCCTGTAAAGCCGGTTGAAGTACTTCGGCGATTCCTTCTCGAGCGACGGGATCACCGCTCCATTGGTAAAGAAGATGTCGGTGAGCCCATCGCCGTCGTAATCGAAGACGGCCACCCCCCCGGCCATCGTCTCGATCAAGTGTTTCCGCTCGGTTGGGTGGTTCTCGAGGACGAAATCCACGCCCGCTGTGCCGGCTACGTCCCGGAACCGGATCTGAGGAGCCGGCGCCTGTGCGCCGGCGGCAAAGCCGATGAGCAACGCTAGTGCTGGGATATGCGAGGAGTTCACCGTCGCTGTGTCGGCGCCTTCCGTTTCGCTTCGCGGAAGCGTTTCAGGGTCTCGATGCCTTTTTGTTTCTCGCCCAGCTTGACATAGAGCTGCCCCAAGGCATAGAGAGCGTCCGTATAGTCGGGATCCAGGGCGACCGCCCGCTCCAGCCACTTTCGGGCGTCCTCCATCCGCTTGAGCTTGACGAGCGCCTTGCCGCCGAGGAAGAAGTTCCGGGCGCGGTAAGGGTTCCGCTTCGCTGCCTGCGTCGCCGCCTGGTAGGCTTCTTCGTATCGGTTCTGCCGCAAGAGCAGGTCTGCCAGGTTGGCGTAAGGCCACTCATACTCCGGGTGGTCCTTCTCCACCAGCTTGATTGCCGTGAGGAAATGCCGGATCGCCATCTCCGTGTCGCCCAGCGCGTCATAGCAGAGCCCCAGGTTGTCCCAAGCTTTGTAGTGTTTGGGATCGAGCCGCAAGACGCGCTGGAACATCCCCATGGCGTATTCGGCCCGGTTGTCCATGTAATAGATCCGGCCCAGCATGTAGGCGGCGTCCACGTCGTCCGGCTTGACATCCAGCAAATGCTGCAATGTCTTCTCGGCCTTGTCGGTGTTTCCGAGAAAGTATTCGTTGTTGCCCTCGAGCAGCAGCGCGGTGGGGTTATCGGGCTCCACCGCCAACACCTTGTCCAAGACCTCCTGGCACTTTTCCCACTGCTGGTCCATGAACAGCGCGTTGGCCAGCACCAGCAGGCCCGGGATGGAGGCGGGCTCACTCGCCAAGTACTCGTTGGCCGTCCGGATCGCTTCGTCGAACTTGCGTTGGCCGGTCAGCGCCCGCGCGACCTCCAGCAACAAGACGCGCTTGGCGGGGCACGCCTCGTAAGCCTGGCGGAACAGCCCCGCCGCCATGGCCGGATCCCCGCCCGAGAGCGCTGACCGGGCCCGCGCGGCAAACTGATCGCTGCGTTCCTGGTTGCAGGGAAGCGGTGCGGCAGCCCGCGGTGTTTCGAAAGTAATCTCCTGGGACCCGAACGAGATTCCGGTCAGGGCTAAGGCAAGAAGAATCCACATCATGGCTGTTGCCACCACCCCCAGTTACTATCGAACCAAAAAAGCGCCCCGGCCGGGGGCCGGGGCGCTGGTCTGTCCGGTCGTGCGCGGGTATTCTCGCTTACCACGTCAAACGGCCTTCGAGCTGGATCACCCGTTGGCCGCCGCCGGAAATCCGGAGTTTTCCGAAGTCCGGGCTCATGATGTTCGTGGTCACGAACCCCCGCCCGTGCCGGTTGAACAGGTTCACTGCTGTGAATCCGAACTCGAATTCCAGCGTCTCGTAGATCGGGAAGGTTTTGGTCAAGCGGAACCGCTCCGAGCTGGAGTGCGGCCCCCGCAGGTTCGGCTCGTACCGTGGAGCTGTGCCTACGCGCAACGGGACGTTGTTGCCGGTCTTCGGCACCGGCGCCCAGCCGCCGGGGTTCAGATAGGGCGTGCCTACGAAGAAGTCGAGGTCTTCGGGGGCGCCGCCCACGGTCTGTTCGGCATTCGTCCGGTCGGGGCGGATCTCACCGAAGCCGCGCGGTGTGCGGATGCCCGACTGGCCCACGGCCACCGGGAAGCCGGAACGGTACTCCTGGATCGCACTGAGCGTCCAGCCGCCCAGGACCCAGTTCCAGCCCCCCAGGTTCCACTTCTTGCCGCGCCCGAACGGCAGCTCGTAGATCCACGTCAGCCGGAGCACGTGGGGCACCGAGAAGGACGCCACCGAGCGTTCCAGGCCGCGGTTGAAATAGTCCTGGGTTCCCCGGGTCCAATCGATCTGTAGCGCGTTGTCGTCGTAAGTCAGAGCTTTCGACCACGTGTACGCCGCCAGCACGCCCAAGCCCTCGGTGAAGTTCCGTTTCAAGGTCACTTGCAGCGAATTGTAGAAAGATGTTGCGTAGTACGGATAGGCCTCCGAAACGCCGGTGTACTGCGGCCAGGGCCGCAGCGCCTGGGCCACCTGCTGGCCGTCCGGGAAGCCGTCCCACGGCTTGTAGCCGGGATGGTCCCCGGTTGGCTCAATCAGCAGATCGCCCGCACTCAGCATTGAGGCCGGCAGAACGTTGAGCTGGTTCCAGTAGCTATGCCGCAGCCGAGTGCCCTTGTTGCCGATGTAAGCGGCCTCCAGCACGAACTCCTGCGGCAGCAAGTACTGGATGGTGAAGTTCCAGTTCTGCACGTAGGGCAGCCGGTTGGAGTCCGGCGCCGTCGTCGTCACACCGGTGAACAGTCCCTGTCCAGGGTCCGTATTGGGCAGCGGCGCCTCGAGCGGCGGATAGGGATCGTCCAGCCAGTACGCGGGATCGTCGGCGAAGCCCGTAGGGCTGGTACCCGCAATAATCGGGATGCTGGCGCTGAAGCCCCGGGTGAAGCCGCCGAAGCCCCAGTCGTTGCGGATCTGCGGCATGTTGGTGATGCCGTAGCCGCCCCGGATCACCATCTTGTCGCTCACCCGGTACGCAAACCCGATCCGCGGATCGATCATCCACGGGTAGGTGTCCTGGAACCGGTCGCGGAACACGAATGCGCCGGGCAGGCCGCCCGCGGCCGGGTTCGGGGCGTCCAGGTCCGCCATCGACATGCGGTTCGTCACCTCGTAGAACGGCAGGATGATCTCCCACCGAAGGCCGAGGTTCAAGGTCAGCTTCGGAGTCACCTTCCAGTCATCCATCACGTAGAAGGCGTGGGACGGATGGCGGAAACCGCTGTAGAGTGTCGTCACACCACGGCCAGCACTATGCACCGCGCCGAGCAGGAAGCTGGCGAAGGCATGGCCGGTCTCATCGCCGAAGCCCGACAACTGGGTCTCGATCGGCCGGAACTGGAAGACGCCCGAGCCGTTCTTCGAACGCGTGTTGTAGTAATACTTCCGGTACTCGTAACCGAACCGGAACGTGTGGGCGCCCTTGATGACGGTCAAGTCATCCTGGACAATCCAGCTTCCGTTGAAGCTTTCACCAGCCGTGCTCGAGCCGATCTGCGCCAGCGTGCCGCCTTGCCACTCGTTCCCGCCGAATCTCATGCTCGGGAAGTGGGTCGGGGCGACACCTTTCAGGCCTATCTTCTCGGGCCAGCCCTGGTCGACGTACACCGACTCGTTGCTGTTCCGGAAGCGGTTGTAACCGGCGGCGATCCGGTTGAGCACCGTCGGGGCCAGCGTGGAGTTCAACGAGAGGCGGACCATCCGCGAGGGAGTGTACTGGTTCTGGAAGAAGCCTGTCGGAAGGCCCGGCACCGGCGGATAGCGGCCGCCCGGCGAGTTGTTCCGCAGGCGGTACTCGTGGTTGTAGTAGCCGGACAGGTGGTGGCTCTGGGTAATGTTATAGTCGCCTTTCACGCCGATCGTGTAGAGCTTGAAGAAGGGGCAGCAGGTGCCGATCGTCGGCGTGTTCCGCACCATCTGGTCGATTTCGGGGTCGATGATCCCGACCTGCTCGACGATGTTCCGCGCCACCGTACTCCAGGCATCTTTCGGGATGATATTGCCCGGGAACGGATCGCGGACCACCGAGCCGTCCGGCGCCAGCCGGGTCGTTCGGGGATCATAGATCTGCCCGAACACCACCGGCCGGCCGAGGGCGTCGGTGCCGACGACCGTCCCCGACAGCGGGTTGCCCGTGAATGCCGGGTCGAACAGCCGCGAAAAGTCGCCGTTCTTGAAGTCACGCGTCGGCAGCGTCGTGTTCAACCCCGAGATGTTGAAGTCCGACCGCGTGGTCCGTTCGAAGAACGTATAGAAGAACGCCTTGTTCTTCCCGTTGTAGACCTTCGGGATGTAGATCGGGCCGCCGACCGAATAGCCATAGTTGTGCTGCCGCAGCGGCGATTTCTTCCGGCCGCGGGAACTGTCGGAATAGCGCGTGGCATTGAAGGCGTCATTCTGCCCGTAGTAGTACAGCGAGCCGTGCAGGTTGTTGGTACCGGACTTGATGCTGAAATTGGCCACCGCCGTCTGGCCGCCGTTGTACTGGGCGCCCATCGCTCCCACGTGCAACTTGAACTCGCCGATCGCTTCCGCTGAGGGGCTCATCTCGTTGTTGTTGCCTCCGGAGAGGTCCATGCGGCCGAGCGGGATGCCCTCGATCAGGATCTCGTGGGAGTACTGCTGGCCGCCGTTGATCGAGCCCTGGAAGGTGCCCCCAGTGGTACCGGGCAGGCTGCGGAAGATGAAGTCCTGGATCTGCCGCTGCCCGTCGCCGACCATGATCGGCCAGTTCTGGTACTCCTCCGACGTAATGTAGCGCCCGATTTCCGCCGTGCCCGCTTCGAGCAAGGGTGGGGCGGCGCTTACCGTCACTTCTTCTGTCACTGCGCCAAGCTCCAGGGTGATGTTTACCGTCATCACCTGGCCGACGCTCAGGATTACGTTCTCCCGGACCGCGGTACGGAAGCCGGGAGACGAGACGCGAATCGTGTAGGTCCCCGCCGGCAGGTACGGTATGGTATACGCGCCTGCCGAGGTCGTTGTCGTTGTGTGTTCCACGCCTGTGGCAACATTGGTCACTACGACCGTGGCCCCTGGTATCACGGCCCCGGTCGAATCCATTACGGTCCCGTTCAATGTACCGACGGAACCTTGCCCCCAGGCGATGCCTAGCGAAACCACCAGGCAGAGCAGAAGACGGAATTCGATTCTTCTCATCGTGGATTAACCTATCCCTGTCACTGTTCCTGATGTCTCGAAACCACTACCCCTGTTTTTTCCGAAGAGGAAATCTTGTTTCACTTTTCGGAACTCGTTCCGACGGGCAGAACCTGCCCGTGTGGCAGCAGTGTATAACCGTTCGCCGGAAAAGTCAACCCGAAAGATGGTTTCGTTTATTTTCGTTTTCTGTGGCCGTCTCCCGCGCCGCTCCGGTTCCCGCTACGCCGCTTGCGGGCATATCCTGAAGAAGACCATGCGCTCCCTACGCTTCGCACTGCTCCTCTTCGCCGCTCTCTCGGCTCCGGCCGCCGTCCGCCACGTCGTTCTGGTCTCCGTGGACGGACTGGCCGCCTACCAGCTTCTCGATGACCGGCTGGAGGTGCCGAACATCCGCGAACTGATCTCTGAAGGGGCGTGGTTCGTTTCCAGCCAAACCGTCTTCCCCAGCGTCACCCACCCTTCGCACACCACGATCCTCACCGGCGTGATGCCCCGCACCCACGGCGTGCTGAGCAATAACATGGTGAACCGCCGCACCGGCGAGCGCTTCCACCCCACGAACAAGAAGCGAACCGAAGTCGTCCACGTCCCCACGTTGTTCGATGCTGCCAAGCGGGCCGGCCTCGTCACCGCCGCCTTCTACTGGCCCGAGACGAGGGGGGATCCGTCGATCGACTACAACCTGCCGGAAGTTTTCGACGCCGAACATCGCGCCGATGTCCGCGCCGTCCCGGCCGCCTTCCTCGAAGAGTTGCGCCGCGGCGGCATCGGGATCGACTACTTCTTCCGCTGGTACGGCACGCCCCGGCGAACAGCCGGCGACGCTTTCCTGGCCGAAGCGGCAGCCTACGTCATCCGCCGCCACCAGCCTGATCTGCTGGCCATCCATCTGGTCTCCACCGACGCCACCCAGCACCGCTGGGGACCCAGCCACTACCTCACGCGCGCCGCCTTCACCGACGCCGACTTCGCCATCGGCCTGTTGCGCAAGGCCGTCCGCGAGGCGGGCATCGAAAACGAGACTGCTTTTTTCATCGTCGCGGACCACGGCTTCCACACCGCCACCCGGGAGGCGAGCGTAGCCCCTGCTTTCCGCCGCGCTGGCCTCGCGGGGAGAATCCGTCTGCACGGTGGCGGCTGGATGGTCTGGGTAGAACTGACGGAGAAGTTCGACCCCGCCACTGACCGGCCCCGCCTCGAAGCCGCCTTCGCTTCGCTCCGCAACGCCGGCCTTCTCCACCGTTTGATCACCCCGGACGAGATGCACGCGATCGGCCTCCCGCGCTACGAAGAGAACGATTTCGTTCCGGGCCACTACATCCTTGTTCCGGATATCGACACCTATCTCACCACCGGCCCCGCGGGTTCCCTAGAGCGGCGGCCCATGGCGCGGCCGGTCCATAGCCACGGCTACCTGCCGTCCCACCCGCGGATGTTTCCGGCCTTGGTGATCTCCGGCGCCGGCGTGAAACGCGGCGTCGTGCTGCCCCACACGCACAACCGCAACATTGCTCCTACGATCGCCCGTTTGCTCGGTTTAAAGCTCCCTTCGGCCGAAGGCGTGGTTCTCGAGGAGGCCTTGCGTGAGGACCGCTGATCAGCCGCTGGCCGTGCGCCGTCTTGTTCCCAGGCTTCAGAAGGGTTTGAGCGATCGCAAGATGGAGTCCGTACTCACGCCCCCGGGCAGCTTCACCGAATGAACGGTGCGCCATTGTCTGTCCTTGGCGCCGATGTAGCGGGCGCTTTCGCGATCGGCTCCCATCAGGATCACGGTGATGCCGAGAGCCGGGTAGTCCAACGCCCGGAACTGGCGTTCGCCGGCGCCCGGTTTCCAGCGGTCGCGGCTCGGCTGGCCCAGCTTGCGCACCACGGCGAAGTAGTCGTCTTCGGCGGTCAGGTCCAGCTCGGCTTGGAGCACCGGTTCAAAGCTCACCCGCTCGCTGCTTTGACGGCCCCGCGTCAGCAAAGTCGCCAGGAAGGCGACAGAGACGGCTACTGCCAGGGTGAGCAGGATGAGGTGCTGGATGCGGCGCTCCGTCGCCGACGGACCTGAGGGGGGCGGAATCTTTTCGGGCTCTCCGCCCACCTCGCTCTCCGCCGATTTGCCGGCGGCGGGGATCTCGATCACCCGGCGGCGGTGCGGGGCGACCATACCAGCGGCGTACTCGAGCTCCTGCTCGAGTCCCACGATCATCACCGGCTTGTCTACCTGGGAAACTTCGCCGAGGAAGCGGCGCGGAATCCATAGGTCCTGGCCGGTCTTCGTGTTGCGGACCCGTACCTCGGACCAGGAGCCCTCCTGATAGGTCCACTCGTTGTGTTCGATGTTGAGGATCGGCGGGTAGAACGAGAACGGCCGGCCGGCGAACTTCTGGAGATCCGTCGTGGCCATCGGTCGCTAACATCTTAACCCACGGCCGCCGCCGTGAAGCGCAAATCCCTCCGACGCGCCGGCCGCCGGCAGTGTAGGCTGGACAGTGATGCCGAGGATCGTGATTCCCGACGACTATCCCCCGGTGATGGGCCCGAGCCGGGCGTTTCAGGAGTGGGATCTCGCCCGGGAGGCCGAACTGTACGATACGCTTCCCGGCTCTGAAGAGCAGTTGATTGGCCGCATTCGCGACGCCGAGGCGGTGATTTGCGTGCGCGCTTCCACCAGGTTCACCCGGAAAGTGTTCCAAGCCTGTCCGGCCCTGCGCCTCGTCTCGGTCTTCGGCACCGGGACGGACAACATCGACCTCGAAGCCGCCGCGCGGCACGGCGCCACCGTGACCAACACTCCGGAGGTGGCGGCCGATTCCATCGCGGAACACTGCTTCGCGTTGATGTTCGCGGTTGCCCGGCGGATTCCCCTGGTGGACGCCGCCACCCGGCGGGGCGACTGGCCGGCGGCCGAGTCCGTTCAAGTGATCGGAAAGACCCTGGGCGTCCTGGGGCTCGGGGCCATCGGCCGCCGGGTCGCGCGTTTGGGCATCGCCCTGGGCATGCGCGTCCTCACCTGGACCTTCCACCCGAAGCCCGAGCTCGGCTTCGACCACCATTCTCTGGAACGGGTCCTCGCCGACAGCGACGTCATCAGCCTCCACGTAAGGCTCACTCCGGAGACGCGACACATGATCGGGCGCCAAGAGCTGGCGGCCATGAAGCCCGGGGCGATCCTGATCAACACCGCCCGGGGCGCGGTGGTGGACGAAGAAGCACTCGTCGAAGCGCTCCGCGAGCGACGGATCGCCGGGGCGGGCCTCGACGTTTACGAAACCGAGCCGCTGCCGGCCGGCCACCCGCTGACGGCGCTGCCCAACGTCGTCCTCACCCCCCACGCCGCCGGCAACACCCGCGAAGCGGTGGAGGCCGCTCTCAGGCTGGCCCTGGACAATGTGAGCAACTTTTTCGCCGGAGCGCCCACGAACGTCGTCATCCGGCCTGCCGCGCCACCCGCGCCATGATCCGCGCCACGCCTTCGGCGAACGTCTCTGGCGGCGTGAGCAGACTGAGGACCGCGAAGGCCTCTTTCTCGAAGTCGAAGAAGTAGCCCGGCTGCACGAGCACCCCGTCGTCGAGAAAGCTCAGCGCCCAGTCTTCCTCGCTGCGGATCCGCGGCAGCCGCAGCACGGCGTACCAGCCGCCTTCGGGGCGCAGCACATCGCAAGGGGTTCCCGCCACGGCGGCTTCGAGCCCCCCGAGATTGGCCCGGAGGCGCACCTTGACCTGGGCTTGGAAGCGCCGACGGAGCCCCAGCCACTCGCCCAGCGCCTGCTGCACGGGCGTAGCCACCGAGAGATAGGCGTCGGAGATCCATTCCAGGCGGGAAAGGATTCTCTCGTGCCCCGGCCCCAGCGCTGTGATCCAGGCCAGCTTCATCTGCGGCAGGCCGAGGATCTTCGAGAGCCCGTTCAACACGAGCACCGGGCACTCGCCCGCCTCGATCTCAGGCGCGGGCGTCTCTTCGAGCCGGTAATCCCAGAAGACCTCGTCAACCGCCAAGGCCGCCCCGTGCGCCTCGCAAAGCGCCGCCATCCGGGCTGTCTCTTCCGGGCTCAGATAGGAGCCCGTGGGGTTGTTGGGCGTGACCGCCAGGACGAGCCGGGCGCCGCGCGCCAAAGCCTGCTTCAACGAGTCGAAGTCCACGTGCCACCGCCCGTCGTAGCGGAGCCGGTAGTAGCGCAGGCGGACGCCGTCGAGGTCGGCCAGGTAGTCCAAGAGAGGATAGGAGGGCTTCGCCGCGGCGGCCACGGCTCCAGGATCGGCGAAGAGTTTGAAAAGGTAGCCGTAGGCCTCGCTGGTGCTCGCGGTAAGCAGGATGCGGTCGGGTCCGACGGCGAGTCCGCGCTCGGCGTAGTAGGCGCTGACGGCTTCCCTCGCCCGCCTGAGCCCGGCCGGCTGGGGTTCATAGATCATCGACCCGGGCCGCGCCAGGGCGCCCAGAATCGCTTCGGTTTCGTAGAGGAAGCCCGCCCGCGTGGGGTTCGATTCAGTCAGATCGAGGACCGGCTCGCCGGCGGCGCGTTTTTCGGCCAGCGCCCGCGCCAGGCGGTTCGGAGGTTGCTCCCAATCGAGGCGCTGGGAAAACCTGAGCTCGAGACCCATGCCAACCTTCCAGTGTGGCAGACGCGGCTGTGGGCGTTGACACCGGAGTCGCGGCCGTGGTGCGATGATTTCCGGAGTGCTCCCGACCGCAAGATCGGTCTCCTGCGTGGCGAAGCTCGACCGCATGCGTAAGGCGCTCCGCCATGAAGAGCCGGACCGCGTCCCCGTGAGCGACTTCTTCTGGGGCCGTTTCCTCGAGCGCTGGCGCCGGGAGCTGGGCCTGCCCGCCGACGCCGATCCCTACCGCTACTACGATCTCGATTGGATGGTGGTAAACCCGAACATGGACCCTCACATCAAACCCTTCGAGATCCTCGAGGAGAACGAGCGCGAGGTGGTGGTCCGCACCGGGTTCGAAGCCGTGATCCGCAAGCGTCTGGATCTGCCCATGCCGGCTTTCCTCGAATTCGAAACCGACACCGTCGAGAAGATGCGCGCGTTCCATTTCGACGACCCCTGGGACGAGCGCCGCTTCTTCGCCGCCGGCGACAATCAGATCGACGGCGTCGGCGACGGCTTCCAGCGCAACATCCCCGCCTGGATCGAGCGCGTCCGGGAGGTCTACCCCGACTTTCCGGTCTTCGGCTCGGTCTGCGAGGGCCATGAGATGCTCTGGCGCATCGTCGGCTCGGAGAACGCCATGCTCTGGATGGGCCGGTACCCGGACGAGGTGGCGCGCTTCGTCGAACGGATCAACGCGTTCTCTTTGGAGCTGATCCGGGCCCAGATCCGCGCCGCCGGGGGCATGCTGGACGGGATGGTGATCTGGGGCGACGTCGCCTACAAGAAGGGGATGCTGTTCTCGCCGGACTACTGGCGGCGGGTGTTCAAGCCGGGCGTCAAGGCGATGATCGAGGAGTGCCATTCCCACGGGCTGCCGGTCATCTACCACGGCTGCGGGAACGTGAACCGGATCTTCGGCGACTTCATCGAGATCGGGGTGGACGCCTACAACCCGCTGGAAGCCAAGGCGGGCCTGGACGTCATCGACCTGAGGCGCCGTTTCGGCCACCGGATCGCCTTCTGCGGGAACATGGACGTCCGCGTCTGGGCCCGGGGCGACCGTGAGGAGCTGAAGCGGGTGGTGCTCACCAAGTTGAACGCCGCCAAAGGCGGGGGCTACATCTTCCAATCGGATCATTCGGTGCCGGACGACGTCAGCGCCGCCGGCTACGAATACGTCCTGGGGCTGGTGCGAGACAAGGGGCGGTACCCGCTCGATCTGGGGGAGTTCGACCTGCCGGATCTGGTCTGAGGCGCTCCGGCGCACCGCGTCTGCCCGATTCATTCCCCGGCGGCGTACCGCAAACGATAGCCGCTGTATTCGCCCAGGTGCAGCGGCAGAGGGGTGCCGTTCCAGTAGGCCCGAATCCGGCCCGGCATCAGCAATCCCCGCACCCGCAACCAGTCCTCGTAACGCAGATCCCCCACCGCCCAGCGTCCGTAAGCGGTCACGGTGAGGACCACGCGCGAGAGGACTCCCGTCGCTGCGTCGAAGAATGCTTCGTAACGGTCTTCCGGAGTGACTCCGGTTCCCGGCGCGAAGGTGATCAGCACGACCTCATAGCCCTTGTTCCTTCCGCGGTACTCGATCCGCGCGCCGCGGTCCAGGAACCGCCAGGGCAACAGAGTGATGTAGCGCGTGCGCGGGAGCGCGAACTCCCCTTTCCAGTCGAGCTTCGGTGGTTTCCCGTCCGGACCCGACACCTCGAGCTCGCGGCCGCCGCCGCGGTCCCGTACCAGGAACTGCCGGGCGGCCTGGCCGCCGAACCGGATAGCCGACGCTTCCCGGTGGAGCCACAGGGTCATCGTTCCCTGAATGGGGTTCCGGGGCCATGGGTTCAGTCCCAGCCAGGCCGCCGGCGGAAACCACCTTTCCGAGTAATGGAAGGTCACGGTTTCGTAGCCCCGCCAGCGGTCGAGACCCCCGTGGGCCCGGACGGCGCGGGCCACGACCGCTCGCCCGTCGGAACGCTCCGGGCCGAGGCCGGCCGGGGCGGGGGCGCAGCCGTTCCAGGCGGCCGCGAGACACACTGCCATCACCGGGACCGGCCACCGCCGGGACGTCTGGACGGCGCCCTGCGGGTACGGGCCTGCCCTGCTCCGACCACGAGTATCCTTTGCCGCCCTCATCAGTCTGGCCCCACCCGGACGGATCTTCCCGTCCCCCACCCCTCCATCATGGCGGAAGCGGCCCCACGATGGTGTCCCTGCGGGGAATCTTGAGTTCGTGATTCAAGCGGGCCGCTGATCTTCCGATACGAGTTTCTGGGAGCGTCTGCGGCGCCGCACGCTTATGGACATCGCAACCATCATCGGGCTGGTACTCTCGGCGGTCTTGATCGTGGTCGCCGTAGTCCTCGGGGGCTCGCCCGGGATGTTCTTCAACGCGCCCTCGATCCTGATTGTCGTCGGCGGCACTATCGGAACGACGCTGGTCAAGAACCCGCTGGCCGTCGTGTTGCAAACGTTCAGGATCGCCGGCAAAGCGTTTTCCTCGAAACTCCCGTCGCCCCCGGAACTGGTTCAAGAGATCGTCGAACTGGCCAAGGAAGCCCGCAAGAAGAAGGACATCCTCGCCCTGGAGAACGTCGAGATCCGCTACGGGTTCCTCGCCAAAGGGGTGCAGATGCTCGTCGACGGTATCGAGTTCGAGAAGATCCGGGCGACGATGGAGAACGACCTTCGCGCCACGGTGAGCCGGCACAAGGTGGGGCGGGAGATTCTCGAGGGCATGGGGCAGGCGGCTCCGGCCTTCGGCATGATCGGGACGCTGATCGGCCTCGTCCAGATGCTGACGACGATGGACGATCCCTCGAGCATCGGCCCGGCAATGGCGGTGGCCCTGCTGACGACGCTTTACGGCGCCCTGCTGGCCAACGTGGTTTTCCTGCCTTTGGCCGCGAAGCTGAAGGTGCGCTCGCAAGAGGAGCTGCAGCTCATGATGATGTGCCTGGACGGGGTGGAGAGTCTGGCGGCGGCCGATAACCCCCGGGCGATCGAACAGCGGCTGTTCGCTTTCGTGCCGCCGAAGCTGCGTAACAACAATGAGGAACAGAAGGCTGCGTGATGCTACCGGACGATAGCGACGAAGCGGCAGAGGGCGCCCCGGAGTGGATGGTCACTTTTGCGGACCTGATGTCGCTGCTGCTGACCTTTTTCATTCTGTTGTTGTCATTCTCCACCACCGAGGTGATGAAGTTCCGGGAAGCCATGGGCTCGATCCGCGAGGCCTTGGGACTCCACTCGCCCGATGACCCCTCGAAGATCCCGACAGGCAAGACGCCGCTCACCGACGAGATCGCTGAGATCGGCAGTCCCAACCTGCCCTTGGCCAAGGTGGAAAAGCAGCTTCAGGCCGTCCTGGAAACCTTCGGCCTCCAGGATCAGGGCGAGACCCAGAGGACGCCCTTCGGCGTCATCCTCAGGCTCAAGGGCGACCTCATGTTCCAATCCGGCAAAGCGGAGCTGAGCCCGGAGACCTTCGATCTGCTGGAAGGCCTGGCCCGCTATATCGGCGGGATCGGCGGCCGCATCGACGTGATCGGCCACACCGACAACGTCCCGATCTCCACACCGGTTTACCCGAGCAACTGGGAGCTTTCGGCCGCCCGCGCCGGCCAGGTCGTCCGGTTTCTGGTGGAGCACGGCGTTGCGCCCGAACGCCTCCGCGCCATCGGCCAGGCCGACACCGTGCCCATCGCCGACAACTCAACGCCCGAGGGGCGGGCCCGGAACCGACGCGTCGAGTTTCTCTTCGTCCCCGTCACCCCCGGACGTGTGCCGGAAACCACCATGGAGGAGCTTGCCAAAAGAGCCGCGGCCCCTCCGGAACCGTCCGGGCAAACCTCTGCCGGTAGTGCCCCATCGTCCAAGCCGCCCGAAGGCGCCGGCAGCCGGTCCAAGTAGCCCCGGCTACTGGCGGCCGAGCTGGGCGCACTCTGTTCTAGTCTGGTCCTATGCGGCGATTGGCGATCGGTATTCTCCTCGTTTGGGCGGCCGCGGCCGCCGTGCCGTCGAAGCCGCGGGTGATCGTCCTCACGGACATCACCAATGAGCCGGATGACGAGCAGTCCATGGTCCGGTTTCTTGTCTATTCGAATGAATACGACGTGGAGGGGCTCATTGCGACGACGTCGATTTGGTTGAAGGACAGGGTGCGGCCGGACCGCATCCGCCGGCTGGTCGAGACCTACAGGAAGGTGCGGGACAACTTGCAGATCCATGCCGAGGGCTATCCGCCGGCGGAGCAGTTGCTCAGCGTGATAAAAGCGGGAATTCCTGAATTCGGTATGGGGGGCGTGGGGGAGGGCAAGAGCTCTCCGGGATCCCGCCACATCATCGAAGTGGTGGACCGGGACGATCCGCGGCCCGTCTGGATCTCGGTCTGGGGCGGTGCCAACTGCCTGGCGCAAGCGCTCTGAGAAGTGCGGCGGACACGCACGAAGGAGGAACTCGACCGGTTCGTATCGAAGCTGCGCGTCTACACGATCTCGGATCAGGACGATTCCGGCCACTGGCTCCGCACCAACTTCCCCAACCTCTTCTACATCGTCTCGCCTTGCGCCATGGGCTACCGGGAGTATTACAAAGCGACCTGGACCGGCATCTCCGGTGACCGTTTCTACAAGAACGGTCCGGGATATCGCTGGGAGCTGGTCACCAATGAATGGCTCAGGGAGAATGTCATCGAGAACCACGGCCCGTTGGGGGCGCTGTACCCGGAGTGGAAATACATCATGGAAGGGGACACGCCGTCTTTTCTAGGGCTGGTGAACAACGGCCTGGGAAGCTACCTGAGCCCGGCCTACGGCGGCTGGGGCGGCCGCTACGTCCTTTACCAGTCCTACGGGGAGGCCCGGCCCATCTGGACCAACGTGGGCGGCGCCCGCGACACCGTCCGCGCCGACGACGGCCGCCTCTACGCCTCGGCCCAGGTCACCATATGGCGCTGGCGCGAGGCTTACCAGCACGATTTCGCCGCCCGCATGGACTGGTGCGTGGCCCGGTCGTTTTCCGAGGCCAACCACAACCCGATGCCCGCCATCGGTGGGGATCGCACCAAGAACGTCATCGAGCGCCCCGTCCGCCCCGGAGAGCCCGTCGTCCTGGACGCCTCCGCCTCCACCGACCCCGACGGCGACGCCCTCACCTACCGCTGGTTCCATTACGCCGAGGCCGAAGGCTATCAGGTCCGCAAACGCGTGACGCTCCGCGGGGAGACGACGCCGCGCATTAGGGTGACGGTGGAAGAGGCGAAGCCCGGCACGCGGGTCCATATCATCCTCGAAGTGCGCGACGACGGTAAGCCGTCGCTTTATGCCCACCGTCGCCTGATCCTCACCGTCGAGTGACGTCGGCGCTCCGCGACTCCCCGCCCCAGGGGTCGGGCGTGTCCACTGGTGGCATCGGGCGGGCCGCTGTTTGACTCGGCCGCAGCCGGTTCGCTATCGTGGAATTTCCCGGTAGAGGCGCGGGAGCCATCAGTAAGCCGGTCCGTAGTTCCGGGCAGCTCCGGAGGCCGGCTGAAAGGGGTGCACAATTCCCGCCGAAGCCGCCGGCGAAAGCTTGCTTTGCCGGCGGTTGGGGGGTGAGGTTAAGACCTGCCCACTGTCATCCGGCCACTCGCCGCGCGGCAGTCCCCGATGGAGTGCTGCCGGAAACGATAGCCGCGGGCTGGATGGAGCGCTACTGAGGAGTCTGGCGGGCCTTCCCGCAAGCCTTCCTCGATGCCTCCTTCCCCCAGCGGTCACCGGCTCCAGCTTTCGGGAGTAGCAATGGACCTATTCGACCTCGCCAGGCGGCTGATCGACATCGAATCGATCACCGGCAACGAAGGAGCGCTCGGGGAGTTCCTGTGCCGGCGCCTCGAGCCGTTGGTCCGCCGTTACGGCGGGCGGCTCGAGAGAATGCCTGTCGGGGAGGGCCGATTCAATGTGTTGGCGCATTGGGGTGACCGGATCGACGTCACCCTCTCCACCCACCAGGACACCGTACCGCCGTTCATTCCCTCCCGCGAAGACGAAGAGTGGATCTGGGGCCGTGGAGCCTGCGACGTGAAGGGCTTGATGGCGGCCATGATCCAGGCGGCGGAGAACCTGCTCGCCGGTGGAGTGCGCAATTTCGCCTTGCTCTTCGTGGTCGGCGAGGAGCGCAACAGCGCCGGAGCTTTCGCCGCCGCCCGCCAGCCTCGAGGCTCGCGCTACCTGATCAATGGTGAGCCGACGTCGAACAAGCTGGCGCTGGGCTCCAAGGGCGCTCTGCGTTACGAACTCGTCGCCCGGGGCAAGATGGCCCACTCGGCCTATCCGGAGTTGGGCGAGTCGGCGATCGAGAAGCTGCTCGATGTCCTGCAGGAGCTGCGCGCGATGCCGCTGCCGCACGACGAGCTGCTCGGGGACTCTACGCTGAATATCGGCGTCATCCGCGGCGGCCGCGCCCCGAACGTCATCCCTGACGAGGCCCGGGCGGAGATCATGTTCCGGCTGGTGGACGATGCCGCCTCCATCCGGCGCGGCGTCTCCCAAATCACCTCCGGCCGGGTGGAAGCCAACGAGGTGATCTGTATCCCCGCCTTGCGCCTGGGTTCCCTCGACGGGTTCGAGACTTGCGTGGTGGGCTTTGCCACCGACATTCCGGCTTTCGGCGGCTCCTGGGGCGAGCCGTTTCTCATCGGCCCCGGCTCCATCCACCTCGCTCATACGGCCGAGGAGCGTGTGCCGAAGCGCGAGCTGGTGGAAGCCGTCGGGTGTTATCAGCGCCTGGTCGAGCGTTTGCAGGCGCAAACGTGACAGGGCTGAAGCATGAGTCTGAGAAGCAAAAAGACAGCACCAGAACAGCAACCAAGAGGCAAACATGGCTGACAGAATCCAAGTGGGTATTTTGGGCGCCACCGGCATGGTGGGCCAGCAGTTCATTAGCTTTCTTCAGGGACATCCATGGTTCGAGATCGCCTGGCTGGCGGCCAGTGACCGCTCTGCGGGCAAACCGTACGCCGAAGCTACTACCTGGCGCCTGGACGGGGAAATGCCCGGGAACGTGAGCGGCCTCGTGGTGCATGAGTCCAAACCCGTCCCGGGCGCGCCGAAGCTCGTCTTCAGCGCCATGGACGCCAGCGTGGCCACCGAGATTGAACAGGCTTTTGCCGCCGCCGGCCACATCGTCGTTTCCAACTCCCGGAACCACCGCATGGAGCCGGACGTTCCGCTGCTCGTCCCCGAGATCAACCCGGATCATCTGAAAATCCTCCCGTTGCAGCGCAAGAGCCGCGGCTGGCCGGGAGCCATCGTGACGAACCCGAACTGCTCGACCGTCGTGCTGACCATGGCGCTCGCTCCCCTCAAGCCGTTCGGCATCGAGAAGGTGCTGGTCACCACGATGCAGGCGATCTCCGGCAGCGGGTACCCGGGACATTCGGCCTTTGACATGACCGCCAACGTCTATCCGTTCATCAGGAACGAAGAGCCGAAGATGGAGAGCGAGCCGCAGAAGATCCTCGGCGGGTGTTCCGGCGAAGGCTTCACCGCCCACCCGATGAAGGTCTCCGCCGCCTGCAACCGTGTCGAGGTGCTCGACGGCCACACGGAGACGATTTCCATCGAGTTCCGCGAAAAACCGTCGGAAGCCGATCTGCTCGAGGCCTTCCGCTCCTTCCGCGGGCTCCCCCAGGAACGCGGGCTTCCCAGTGCCCCGCCGCACCCCGTGATCTACATGACGCAGCCGGACCGGCCCCAGCCCCGCCGCGACGTCAACCGCGAGAACGGAATGGCGGTTTTCGTCGGCCGTTTGCGCGAGTGTCCGGTGCTGCACTGGAAGTTCCTCGCCATGGGGCACAACACGGTGCGGGGAGCCGCCGGGGCGGCGGTGCTGAACGCGGAACTGCTCTCTTCGGAAGGGCTGCTCTGAGACGATGATCGTAATGAAATTCGGCGGCTCGTCGCTGGCCTCCAGCGAGGCGATCCGGCGGGTTGCTTCCATCGTGGCCGAAAGACTGCCCCGGCGGCCGGTCGTGGTCGTTTCGGCGATGGGCAAGACGACCGACCGACTGCTCGAGGCAGCCGATCTCGCCGCCGCCGGCCGGCGGGCAGAGGCGCTGCGGCTCGTGGGTGAGCTCGAGGAGTTTCACCTCCGCGAGGGCCATCCGTGCAGCGGGCGCACCGAGGAGCTGTTCGCCGAACTGACGGAGTTGATCCGGGGACTGGCCGTCATCGGCGAGTTGACGCCACGCACCATCGACGCCGTCTCCAGCTACGGCGAGCGCCTCTCGAGCATGATCGTGGCCGAGAAGTTCCGCGCCGCCGGCATCGACGCCGCCCAGGCCGATTCGCGGGAACTCCTCGTCACCGACAGCCGGCATACCGCCGCGGCGCCGATCTTCGAAGAAACCTACGGCCGTATCGGGGCCCGCATCCCGCCGCTGCTCGCCGGCCACGACGCCGTCGTCATGGGCGGCTTCATTGCTCGCAGCCGGCAAGGCGTCACCACCACCCTCGGCCGCGGCGGCTCCGACTTCACCGCTTCGATCGTGGGAGCGGCCCTCGACGCCGAGGAGATCCAGATCTGGACCGACGTGGACGGCATGCTGACCTCAGACCCCCGGTTGGTGGAGGGAGTGCACCGGGTGAAGGTGATCTCTTTCGACGAGGCCGCCGAGCTGGCCTATTTCGGGGCCCGCGTGCTGCATCCGGCGACCCTCATCCCGGCCATCGAAAAGAATATCCCGGTCCGGATCCTCAACTCCTACCGGCCGCAGGCCGAAGGCACGCGGATCGTGGCTGAGCGGGTGCCCTGCCGCAACATCGTCAAGGCGATCTCCTCGAAGCACGGCATCACCATCGTCAACATCCGCTCCACGCGTATGCTCGGGGCCCACGGATTCCTGCGGCGCATTTTCGAAATTTTCGACCGGCACCGGACCTCCGTGGATATGGTTTCGACTTCCGAAGTGAGCGTCTCGGCCACTATCGACGATGCCCGCGCCCTGGCAGCCATCAAGGCTGATCTGGAGGAGTTCTCCACGGTCGAGATCGAATCCGATCAGGCTATCGTCTGTGTCGTCGGCGATAACATCCGTCATACGCCGGGCATCGCCGGCCGCCTGTTCCGGGCCTTGAACGGCATCAATATCCGCATGATTTCTCAGGGGGCCTCCTTGCTGAACATGGGCTTCGTCGTCGCCGGCTCCGATGTCAAGCGCGCTCTCCAGGCGCTGCACACGGAGTTCTTCTCGGATCTCGACCCGGCGGTCTTCGATCGGCTAAGGTGATGAGCATGAATCTCGCCATCGTCGGCTACGGCAAGATGGGCCGGATGATCGAACAACTGGCCCCCGAATACGGCTTCGACGTCAAGCTGAAGCTCGATGTCGACAACAACGCCCACCAGAAGGGGCTCACGCCGGAGAACTTCCGCGATATCGACGTCGCCGTGGAGTTCTCGGTGCCCGACGCGGTGGTCGGCAACCTTCTCCGGCTCGCGGAACTGGGCGTCAACGCCGTGGTGGGCACCACTGGCTGGACCCATGAGCTCTCCCGCGTCCGCGGGGCCGTCGAGAAACACGGTACCGGCCTGGTCTGGGCCCCGAACTTTTCCATCGGCATGAACGTCTTCATGCGTCTCGTCTCGGAAGCCGCCCGGCTGCTGGCCGCGCAACCCGAGTATGGCGCCTGGGGGTGGGAGATCCACCACGACGCCAAAGTAGATGCTCCTTCGGGCACCATGTTGAAGCTCGTCGAGCTGATGAAGCGCGCCGGCTACGACCGGCGGGTCGACGTCGCGTCCAACCGCGCCGGCAAGATGCCCGGCACGCACGAGATCGGCTTCGATTCCGCCGCCGACACCATCACTTTGCGGCACCAGGCCCGCAGCCGCCTCGGCTTCGCTTCCGGAGCGCTCACGGCGGCCCGCTGGGTGGTGGGCAAGAAGGGTTTTTACGAATTCAGCGAAATCCTGTTCGGGTAGAGCGACTTTGCTAGTCTGTTCCAAGGAGGTGGTTCCATGTTCACCGGCTGCGGCACGGCTCTGGTGACGCCCTTTCACAAGGACGGTTCTCTCGACGAAGAGACCTTGCGCGCCCTCGTCCGCCGGCAGATCGGCGCGGGCGTCGATTTTCTCGTCCCTTGCGGCACCACCGGCGAGAGTCCGACGCTGAGCGCTTCCGAGCGGCGCCGGGTGGTCGAGATCACGCTGGAAGAGGCGAAGGGCAAGTTGCCAGTGTTGGCCGGCGCCGGAGGTTACAACACCGCCGAAGTTGTCGAGGCCGCTAAAGAAGTGGAGGCGATCGGGGCCGATGGCATCCTCTCGGTCACCCCTTATTACAACAAACCTACTCAGGAGGGCCTTTATCAGCATTACAAGGCCATCGCGGCAGCGGTGAAAATCCCCATCGTCGTTTACAGCGTCTGGAGCCGCACCGGAATCAACGTCTTGCCCGCCACCTTGAAGCGCCTCGCGCAGATCGACAACATCATCGGCGTCAAGGAGGCCTCGGGCAACATCGGCCAGATGGGGCAGGTGATTCTGAAAACGCCCGGCGATTTCCTGGTGCTTTCCGGCGACGACTCGATGACGTTGCCTTTGCTCGCCCTCGGCGGCAAGGGCCTCATCTCCGTCGCCTCGAACGAGATCCCCGCCGAAATGGCCGCCCTCGTCCGGGCCGGCCTCGACGGCGACTTCGCCCGGGCGCGGGGGTTGCATTACAAGTACCTGCCTCTGATGGAGGTGAACTTCATCGAGTCGAATCCTATCCCGGTGAAGGCCGCCATGGGGCTCATGGGTCTCTTGGAGCCTGTCTGGCGTCTGCCGCTCACGCCGCCCGAGCCCGACCACCTGGAGAAAATCCAGGAAGTGCTCGCGAACGTGGGAATCCCCGTGAAGCCGGAGGCCGGACAAGAACAGAGATGAAAGAGGAGATCGAAGCGCTGTTCAACAAGCCCGCCGGGGCCTATTCGGAAGAGGACTTCGACCTCTTCTGCGCTTTCAAAAAAGCGCTCAATTCGGGCCGCGTGCGCGCGGCTGAGCCCGATCCCGAGGCGCCCAACGGCTGGCGGGTCAACGGCTGGGTCAAGAAAGGCATCCTGCTCGGCTTCCGCATGGGCAAGATCATCGATATGTCGATTGACGCTTCCCGGCAGCCGTGGTTCGACAAGGCTACCTATCCGGTGAGGCGCATTACGGCGGAGATGGGCGTCCGCATCGTCCCCGGCGGTTCTTCGATCCGTGACGGCGTCTTCCTCGGCCGCGGCGTCACCTGCATGCCGCCGATGTACATCAATGTGGGCGCCTACGTGGGTGACGGCACGATGATCGATTCCCACGCTCTGGTCGGCAGTTGCGCTCAAGTGGGGCGTCATTGCCACATTTCCGCCGCCGCCCAGATCGGCGGCGTGCTCGAGCCGGTCGGCGCCATGCCGGTCATCATCGAAGATGAGGTCTTGCTCGGCGGCAATTCCGGCGTTTACGAGGGCGCCATCGTCAGACGCCGCGCAGTCCTCGGGACCGGCGTCATCCTGAACCGTTCCACCCCGGTCTATGATCTCGTCAAGGATCGCATCATCGCCGGCTCCGCCGAAGACCCCCTCGTAATCCCGGCCGAAGCCGTGGTGGTGGCCGGCGCCCGCGCCGTCAAGAAGGGCATCGGGGCCGATCACGGCATCAGCTTGTACACACCGGTCATCGTCAAGTACCGCGACGCGAAGACCGAAGCCAAGCTCCAGCTCGAGGAGTTGCTGCGGTAGCCGCCTCCCCGCACCCGAAAAATCTTGTGCCGCGCGGGCGATCCCCCCGCATCTAACAGACAATGCTCCTGGCAGAGTCCAAACTAGTACTCGAGTCCGGCGGGTCGCTGCCGGCCGGCGGAGTGAAGAGGAAAGAGGTGTGAAGTGAAACTGTCTCTAGCGCTGATCGCTGTGCCCCTCGCGCTGTTTCTGGCGGGTTGCACGCACGGGACACAGCAAAAGGCGGTCGAAGCCGGATCTGAGCCGGATACCGCTCCGGTTCTGAAGGCTGCGCGGGCTCGATTGAAGGCCCTTGCCGCCGGCGACATCGAAGGTTATCTGGCGGCTTACCAGGACGATGCGATCTGGATGCCGGCCAGTGCGGAAGAAATCGTCGGCAAGCCCGCCGCCCGCCAGCGGCTCCAGGGGACGCTGGCCGACGCAAAAGTCGAGGCTACTCTGAAGCCTGACGAACTCGTCGTCATGTCCCCCGAGTGGGTGCTCTTGCGCGGCACTTACGTCGTACTGACCACACCCAAAGACGCTGGCGAGCCCAAAGAAGCCGTCGGCAGTTACTTGACCATCTGGCACCGCCAGGAAGACGGCTCCTGGAAGATCGCTTACGACATCTGGAACGAGGAGCGGCCGGTGGAGATCCCACCGAAGTAGCCGTGGCCGGAATGCAACAAGGAGGAATGAAATGAAAACGAATCGAACCAAACTACTCTGGTCCGCCGCCGCCCTGTCGTTCGTCCTCGCGGCCGCCCCGCTGGGGGCCCAGCAACCGGACCAGGAACAGATCCTGCGGCTGGCCGGTCAGATCCGCAAGAAGATCGTCACCCTCAACAACTACAGCGTCTTCGATCACATTACCTTCGGTCTCAAACATGGCGCCTCAGGCGGCTATGTAGTGGTGGTCGGGGGATATGCCTCCAGGCCCACGCTCAAGAAGTCCATCAGCCGGGTAGTCGGCAAGATCGAGTCCGTGGAGAGCGTCGTCAACCAGATCGAGGTTCTGCCCACTTCGGGCCACGACGAGGACATACGCTTCGCGACCTACGCCAAGATTTACGGCCACCCCGCGCTCAGCCGTTACAATCCGAATCGCGGAACGCCGATATATGGATTGCATCGCCGCGTGGCTCTCGGTATCTCGAATGACCCGCCTCTCGGCCCCCACCCGATCCACATCATCGTAAACAACGGCCACGTCACGCTCGAGGGGATCGTTGACACCGAGAGCGACAAGACGATTGCCGGGCTCCAGGCGAATTCGGTTTCGGGCGTTTTCTCGGTCACCAACAACCTGCAGGTGCTGCAGGCCCCGAAGAAGAAAAAATGAAGAAGGGCTGAGGCGGAAACCGCCTTGGGCTCGATCGGTCGCAAGCGGCCACGGCGCCTGGCCGCAAGAACCGCTGGACGCCGCCGGCCCACCTCACGCCTAGACGCCGGTCTTCGGCTTCTGTGGGCCGAGGCGCTCCGGATCCGACCGATCTCCTACACTGGTGCATATGTTTGCCGCTCTGGTGATCTCTGCTGCGCTCATGGCCCAGTGGGTGCCTGCCCGTTGGAACACCGCCGATCCAGCCTCGCTCGAACTTCTCCAGGGCACTCCGGTCAACTGCCTCCTCGTGGACCGACCCTACTGGTCTGCCGAATTGCGCCGTGAAGCCGCAAAGCAGGAAATCGCCGTCCTTGGCGTAGTGAGGCCCGGCGGCGCCCGGGACGCCGTGGCCGCGGCCCAAGAGGTTGGACTGGAGGGGATCGTCATCGAAGGTCCCCATGAGCGGACAAAGCGCCGAGCGACGGCTGAAGCTGCACGCGCGGCCGGCCTCGCTGTCATCGAACTCCCGCCTCGAGTCGAGATGGACTTGGGATCCCCGGCGCCGGTCATCGGCACGTACCAGGGCGTCTGGCCCGGCGTTCACACGGCTGAGGACGGCACCGCCAAGGCCGCTCCCACCGGCGCTCCCTGGATCGACAGCAACGCCGGCTTCCTGCGCTTCGTGCGCGCGGCCACGGATGCCACGATCTGGATCGGCAACCGCCCGCCCGAGAAAGAGGTCATCCCGCCCGCCCGCTACTTGCAGGCCGTTTCCGATGCAGCGATGGTAGGGGCGCGCTGGGTGGTCGCGCTCGACCCGGACTTCATGCGCCGTCTGCTCGCCCGGGAAGACGAGGCGCTCGCCGGCTGGCAGAAGATCGCCGGCGCCCTGCGCTTCTGGGAACAATACCGTGCTTGCACCCTCTACCCTCCCTTCGGCGGACTCACCGTCATCCTGGGTGTTCCATCCGGCGCGCTGCTCTCCGGCGGCATCCTTGACATGATCGCCGCCCGTCATGTCCCGGTGCGCGCCGTCCCGCCCGGCAGGCTCGACGAGGCGCACTTGGCCCATGCCCGTATGGCATTGGCCCTCGATCCAGCCTCGCTGCCGCCTGAGAAGAAAGAAATTCTCCGCGCCTTCGCCCGCCGCGGGGCCACTGTCCTGAACGCGCCCCCCGGCTGGAGGTTCCCGCCCCAGCGCCGCGACCAGATCACCGTGGACGAGAACGAGGTGGAGACGCTGGACGCCATGTGGCAGGGCGTGAACTCGGTCATCGGCCGCGCCAATCTCGGCGTGCGGCTCTTCAACGTCGCTACGATGCGTTCCGAGTTGCTGGCCGCCCCCGGCGGCGGCGCCGTTCTCATTCTGGTGAACTACTCGGACTACCCAGTGGAGAACATCACCATCCGCCCGCTGCGGAAGTACGCAAAGGCCACCCTCTACCGTCCCGGCCGCGACCCCGTGGAGCTGGAGATCTTCGAGAACGGCGAGTGCGACATCGATATAGTCGAAAGCGCCGCCATCGTCCGGCTGGAAGGGCCCCTGGGCGCATCCGCTGCGGGAGGGGAACATGGGCACTGAGCCGGGGAATCTTCCCCGGAATCCCTCCGGCAAGAAGACGTTCTTGATTCGCCGTCGGGTCCGGTCGGCCGGCCACGAACCACTCAGTTGAAGCTGGGCTCGAGGGACGCGTCCAGGATATCCTCGATGGCCGCGCCGACCTCGAGGATCCGCCTCTCGTGGAACGGCGGGCCAGCGACTTGAAGCCCGATCGGAAGGCCCCGGCGGTCGCGCCCGCACGGCAGCGACAGCGCCGGCAGTCCCAGCACGTTGAAGCTCCGCACGAAGCGCGTCGTCGCCAGGCGGACGTCTTCCTGAACCTCGCCCAGCCGGACGGTGTTCTCGCCGATGCGCGGGGCCGTCAGCGGCGTCGTAGGCGTCAGCAGGCAATCGGCCTGCTCCCAGACCCGCGCGAACTCCTCCATCATCAGCCGTCGCAGCCGCTGCGCCTGAATGTAATCGGTCGCCGGAATCAGCCGGCCCTGGTCGAGCAGCGAGAGCACGTCGCCGCCGATCAGCGACCGGTCCGCCATGTGGCGCTCCATGACGGTGGAGGCTTCGGCGAACAGGATCACCCGGCCCACCACATTGATCGCCTCCATGTCGGGCACGCGCACGCGGATGATACGGGCTCCAGCTTCCGCAGCGGCCTCCACAGCTCGCTTCACCGCTCCCGCTACGTCTTCTTCCACCCCGTCGAAAAAGAAGTTCTCCGGCACGCCCACCCGCACGCCTTCGAGGGAAACCTCCGGCGCCGGCGTGTAGTCTTCCGGCGGCTGCCGGCTGGAGGATGGATCGCGGGGATCATAGCCGGCGATCGCGTTCAGCGTCAGGGCCGCGTCGCGCACCGTACGCGCCAGCGGGCCCATGTGGTCCAGGGTGAAATCGAGCGGTAGCACCCCGTACCGGCTCACCCGCCCGAGCGTCGGCTTGAGCCCCACCACGCCGCAGTAAGATGCGGGGATGCGGATCGAACCGCCTGTGTCGGTGCCCATCGCCATGAAGGCCATCGCCGCCGCCACGGCCGCCGCCGAACCGCCGCTGGAGCCTCCCGGGATGCGCCCGGGGTCCCACGGGTTGCGTACGGCTCCGAAGTGCGGGTTGTTCGACGTGATGCCGTAGGCGAGCTCGTGCATGTTCGTCTTTCCGAGGATCACCGCCCCCGCCGCTTTCAGCTTCTCCACCACGGCAGCGTCGTGGTCCGGCACGTAGTCGGCGAACAGCGCCGAGCCGCAGGTGGTTCGCACACCCGCGGTGCAGAAGACGTCCTTCACGGCCACCGGCACTCCGTGAAGCGGCCCTAGCAGGTTGCCTTGCTCCAGCTCCTGGTCACGCCGCCGCGCTTCTTCGAGCGCCTGCTCGTCGCTCACGGTGATGAACGCATTGAGCTTCGCCGGATCCTGCGCAATGCGTTGCAGGCAGGCCTCCGTCAGCTCTACTGACGTGACCTCCCGCCGCCGCAGTCGCGCCGCCGCCTCGAGGATTCTCATTCGCCCTCCTCCGGCTCATGCATCACCAGGAAAGCGGGCTCGGCTTCGAAAGGGATCTTCTCCAGCAACGGCCGGAACAGGGCTTCGACACGACCAAGCGACGAGGCCGCTCTTTCCAGCTCGGCTTCAGGAATCTCCAGCCCCAGTCCTTCCGCTATGCGCACCCAGTCCTTCATGTCCGCCTATTCTACTACCCGGTCGCGAGCCGCCCCGCCGGCGGCCGCACACAGCCGCTGGTCGCATTCGATAGGGGAAGAAGGAGGCGCCGGCGGGGCCGCGCCGCCGCGCTTTACCGTCCGCGACCGCCGCCGCGCGAAGGCCTGGTATCGCCTTTCGGACCGATGCGCCGCTCACCTCGCGGCACCGATGTCCCGCTCACCGTCGCCGCTCCGCAGGGGCCGAATTTCATCACGAAAGCGCTCTGCGTGGCGCGGTGAACTCGCAGGAAGGCGTTCGGCGTGACGGGGAAGTCGGATGAGAGTGTTCCGCCGGCGATATAAATGTTGTCCAGGCCGTCCACGGCCACCGCCCAGGCGACCTCCGGGCCTGCCCCCCCGACGTATGATGAGCAGGTCAGGCCCGTGCCGTCCGGGGCGTTCGGATCCAGCCGCAGAAAGAAAGCGTCCACATTGCCGTTCGGCGTGTCGTCGAAGGAATCCCCGGTGATCGGGAAGTCCTCGGACATCGTGTAGCCGGCCATCACCAGCCCGCCGGCGCTGTCCAGGCCCATTTGATACGGAACGTCGCTGCCGGAACCGCCGACGTAGGTCGAGTACAGAAGCGCTTCACCCCCTGGCCTCGATGGGTCGATCCGTGCCAGGAAGATATCCGCACTGCCACCGTTCGTCTTTTGGACCGCCGCCGCGGTCACGGGCAAGTCCTCCGACAGGGTGTACCCAAGCAGGTAATAGCCCCCGCCAGGCGCCGGCAAGATCGCCTGGGCCTCGTCCAAATCACTGCCGCCGAAGTAAGTCGAGTATCCCAGCGCTTCCAGTCCCGGCTTGGTCCAGTCGATGCGCGTGAGGAAGGCATCGCCCCCGCCGGCCAGCTTGCCCTGGTACGGAATTCCCTTGATCGGGAAGTCCTCGGAGGCGGTGAGGCCGGTCACGAAAACCGTACCGGGTGCGGCGATCGTCAGCCCGGAGATCCAATCGCCTTTCGTGCCTCCCAGATATGTCGAGTAGACCAGGCCCCCGGCCACTGTGTCGATGATCGAGAAGAAGCCGTCCCCGTCGCCGCGGTTGAAAGCCTGCATCGTATCGCCGCTCATGGGAAAGTCTTCGGAGTCCGTGAAGCCTGCCACGTGAGCCCGTTGCTGGGAATCGACGGCAAGAGCGGTCGGCAGGTCCCGCTTGTCGCCTCCCAGATACGTGCTGAACAGCATCTTCGGGTCGGCGTCGATGTTGAACTTCACGACGAAGCCGTTCTGGCTCGCTGTGCTGGTGGAAAACTCTAACGCGTTGTCGGTGGTCGGAAAGTCCGGCGACAACGTCCAGCCCGTCAAATAGACATTACCCGCGGCGTCGAACGTCATCGCCGTCGGAGCCTCGTCGCGTTTGCCGCCGAAGTAGCTGGAGTACACCAATCCCCGCCCGGCCCCGGCGAACGGATCCAGAACCGTCAGGAACCCATTGAGCTGGCCCCCGCCCCCGGGCTGCAAACCCACCCCGTTGGTCGGGAAGTCGTCCGAGCCGCTCTCGCCGGCGATCCAGATCCGGCCCATGGCGTCTGCTGCCACCAGAAACGCCTCTTCCCGGAACGTGCCGCTGAAGTAGCTCGAGTACATCAGTACCGGATCGATCACCAGTTTCCTCGAAGCGTCATACGCGCCGATCTCGAAACGGACCCCGAACTCGCCGATCTTCACGAACCGTGCGGGCACCGGCGTCCTCCTCCCGCTCCCGTCCACCTGGTACGCATAAGGGCGCGTCAGCCGGAGGGCGGCGTTTCCTGCCCGCACTGCCAAGGCCCCGTCGGCTCCGATGGATATGCCGTCGGCTCCTTCGAACGAAAGCCGGATGGCACCCGGATCGGCTCCAGGCGCCACCACGAAGTCATGTTCCAGGCGCTGGCCGTTTCCGTAATAGACGACGTCTACTCCCGGGTACACACCTTCGAAGCGTACCCGGCGGTAGTGCGGCACATTCGGTTTCCACTCTTGCGGGCGGTCGCCCAGGAAATACCCGCTCGACGACGCCATCCGGCCCATGCCTTCCACCGCCACCGGGGTAGAAGAGCCCGCCAACCGGAGCCGGATCCTGCCCGCCGGAGTCTGCACCATCGCTCCGTCGTCGGTGAGAAAGACCGCCGAGTATGGCGACCGGGAGACGAACCGCACCTGATCGCTCCACTGCCCCAGGTTCGGCTCGAAATGCAGGGGCAGTTCCTCGAAGAGTTCCCGGGCCCGCTGCTCCACCGCCGCTCCAGAAGCGACGCCGGAGGCCAGAAACATCGCCAGTGGCCAGATCGCGCTTCGCAGACTCATGGTCGCGTGCTAACCCTCGCTTCAGGTGTCCAGAGGACGCGTCCCCGCAAAAGCCAAATCCTATTATCTAACGCTTCGCCCGGCGTTTGCGTTTCGCCATCCGTGCTGAGTTTACCCTTGACACGGCATCGCCCGGCAATGCCGGCCTGCCTGCCTACGGCCGCGACAGGAAGACCGGCAGCCCGATCTTGCGGTCGTAGCGCGGCCGGTAGCGATCGGTGTCGTACATCGTCGCGACATCCACCGAACGCGGTCCACGCTTCGGATCGGGGATCTCTGCGAGTTGATAGACGCCGTTTACGATGGCCGTCATCAGCCCGCTCTTGCCCTCTTCGACGGCATCCATCGCCATGTTGCCGAACGTGATCGCCACCATGGAATCGGTGAAGTCCGGCGTGCCGCTGCGCAGTTCGTATGTCAAGTCGCTCACCAGCGTCTCCTCACCGGTGCGGCTCTTGATCTCGTTGGCGAGATCCTCCGCCACGCTCAGCTTCTTGCGGTGACCATAGGCGTCCGGTTCCCCGTATTCCTTCACCTGGTAGCCTTCCCACTCCGCGCCTTCCGAGAGCACGACAATCGAGTAGTTGCTCGGGTTCTCCCTCTTGTCCTGGAGCAGCAGGTCGATCAGCTTCTCCAGCTTCACTTTGAACTCGGGGATACAGCAGCGGATGTTCTGGACATAGGCCGTGTACAGGGACGTGTAACCTGCGTCGCGCCCGAACACCCGGAAGATGCCGATCCGCTCATGGGAACCGATCGTGCTCCGCTGCCGGCTGATCGCGTCTGTGGCCCGGGTGATCGCTGTGGAAAATCCGATGCAGTACTCGGTATTGCGGACGTCGTTGTCCATCGTCTTCGGAATACAGACCACCGGGAAGCCTTCCTTGTCCAGCCGGGCCGCGTAACTCAGCGTGTCGTCGCCTCCGATCGCTACCAGATAGTCCAGCTTGAGCCGGCTGAGGTTCTTCTTGACGTGCTCGGTGACATCCCAGACCTCGAACGTCTCGCCCTTCTTCGTGATTTCGGACTTCGGGAAATCGTCCGGGTTCAGGAAATCCGGCAGCTTTCTCATTCTCTGGGGGTTCGTCCGGCTCGTGTGCAGGAACGTCCCGCCGGTCCGGTCCACGGTGCGCGTGTTGCTGCGGTCCAGCGGCTTGATGTACCGGTTCCGGCTCTCCTCGTCGTCCATGTTCAGGTGGGTGAGCCCTTCCCAGCCGCGCCGCAAGCCGACCACTTCGTGGCCGATCTCCGTGGCCCGGTATACGAATGCCTTGATCGCATGGTTCAGCCCGGGGACGTCGCCGCCGCCGGTGAGGATTCCGATCCGTTTGAATGCCATGGTTCTCCTGTTGTTTGGGTGGTCTTTCTCGAGTTTTCTTAACGATTATATCCAGATGCCCGGGTCCGGAGCCCGCGGGCCGCCGCCGCACGAACTGCTGGCGAAAAAACCCCTCCGTCTAGATCCCCTCGACCCGCACCTCCACGTCGAGCCCCTGGCGCACGCTCGCCGTCACCGTGCAGAAGTCCTCGAACAGGCCGAGGCACCGCTTCGCCCGCGGCCGGTCGTCTTCCGGCATCTCAACCTCGAGGGTCACCACGGCTTTGCCCACACGGAGCCGCCGCTGCTCGTTACGCACCATCTGCACCGTTACTTTCGCGCCGATCTTTTCCACTCGGACCCGGCTCTTGGTGAGGCAGAACAGTAGACTCATCGACAGGCAGCCGCCCAGCGCCGCCCCCAGCACCCGCGCCGGATTCGGACCTGTATCGGTACCCAACGGCGGCGGCTCGTCCATCACCAGCGGTGGGAGTCCCGGACGATCGAAGTCCGCCTGGAACCGGTAACCCTCCACTTGCTCCACGCTGATGGTGAATTCACCCACGATCTCGCTCATGATCTTTCCAGCCTACGGCTGCGGGCGGGCGCCGCTCAAGCGTGCCCTTCGCGCTCCCGGCGGCCTACGAGGCCCAGCACCCGCCGCGCCAGCTCCTCGCCCACGTAGGCTTCCTCGTCCACGATCTGGTCCGCGCCGGCCTCCCGGAGCGAGGGTGCGTAGATGTGGTAACGTGCCCGCGCCACTACCGGGACATGGGGCGCCAACTGCTTCGCTTGCCGCACCACGGCTCTGGCGGCGCCAGGATCGGGCAGCGTCACCACCAACGCCCCCGCCCGGCGCAGGCCCGCGTGTTCCAGGATCTCCCGCTGGGCCGCGTCTCCGACCTGGATCGGCAGGGCCACCCGGTAGACATTGACGGTCTTCGGATTCAGTTCCAACACCAACACGGGCACCCCGCTCTGCTGGAGCGCCTCGACCACTGCGCGGCCGGCAGGGCCAAACCCTACCACCACCACGCCCGGCCCCTCTCCTGCCTCCTCAGCCTCTCTTTCGGCGCCGATCCCCTGCCCTATTTGCTTCCGGGGCCGGCCGGCCACCGCGATCAAGTACGGCGTGGCGAGCAGGGTCAGAAGCGAAGCCGCAAGCAATAGTTGGAAAGTCGCCTCGTCCATCAGCCCTTGCCGCCGCCCCAGCGCGCTGAGCACGAACGAGAACTCCCCGATCTGCCCCAACACCAGCCCGGTGCGGATCGACTGGCTCCATGGTCCGCCGAAAACCTTCACCGAGACCGCGGCCACCGCTGTTTTCGCACCCACGATCAGTACCGCCAGGCCGGCCGCCGCAGCGATCGTCCCCGGCCCCGGCATCTCGACGAGCATTCCGATCGAGGTGAAGAAGATCGTGACGAACAGCGCCCGGAACGGCGTGACGTCGGCGCGGATCTGTTCGGCGAACGGGGTTTCCGCCAGCACCATTCCGGCCACGAAGGCTCCCAGCACCGGCGAGAGCCCGATCGCGTGAGACGCCCACGTGGCGGCCAAGAAGACCGTGAAGGCCAGCAGCACCGGCAGGTCGCGGTTCCGGAACGAGGAAACGCTCGCCAGCAGGCGCGGCAACAGATGCCGCGTCACCACGATCACCAGGAAGACCAGGATCCCGCCCTCGAGCGCCGCCGCTGCGAAACGCCGCACCGCCTCCCGACCGCCTTCGCCTCCCAGCACGTTCAGCATCAGAATCAGCGGTACGACCGCAATGTCCTGCAGTAGGAGCATCCCCAGGGCATTCCGGCCGTGCGGACTCTCGAGTTCCGTCCGGTCAGTCAACACGCGCAACACGACCGCTGTGCTGCTCAGGGCCACCGCCGCTCCCGCCACTAGGGCTTCGGCCGTCGCCAGCCCCGTTAACCGGCAGGCCAAGGCCGCCAGCAAGACGGTGCCGGCCACCTGAAGGATTCCTCCGCCGAGCGCTACGCCGCCGAGCCGGCGCAACCGTTGCCAGGAAAATTCCAGACCGATCGTGAACAGCAGCAGCGCCACCCCGAGCTCGGCGATCGTCTCGATTGGTTTGCCGCGCTCCACCACGCGGAGGCCGGCCCGGCCAAGTATTACCCCGGCCAGCAGGTAACCGACGATGGCGTTCTGCCGGAACTTTTCCAGCGCCAGCCCCGCCGCCGCCGAGGCGGCAAGGATGACGAGGATATCCAGGAGGAGTAGCCAGTTGTCCACCGTGGATGTTCCGCCTCTCTAGACGGTACCTTAATCGTCCCTTGGGCCGAGACCCGAAGCCCGCAGTCGGCTGCCGTTTTCAGCCCCGCGGGATGCCGCTCCAGGCCTTCCAGGCCAGCGCCGCCAGACCGGCCAGGTAGCCCAGCAGCGCCCTGTACTCCTCGTTGCGGCGGTACAGCGACCAACGGAAGCGTCCCCGCGCCACCGGCCGTAATCGGGGCGCCAGCGGCGGCACCTCGGCCGCGTAGCGCTCGAACTCCGGGAATAATTCCCGCAGGTGTTTCTCCTCCTCTTGGATCACGGGCAGGTACAGGAACACGAAAAACAACGCGAAGCCTGCGGCCAGCCACGCTTCTCGGGCCCCGATCGCCAGTCCCGCCGCCACCAGCACGGTCCCCGCGTACAGGGGGTTGCGCAGGTGGGCATACGGTCCTGTCATCGCCAGGCGTTCGTTCTTCTCGAGGTGGCCTGCCGCCCAAGCGCGCAGCAGCAGCCCGGCGGCTGAGATCGGCGCCCCCCAGGCCAGCGATGCGGGCGTCGGTCGCGAGAACCAAAGGAAAAGCCCGGCCAGCACGAAGCCCGCTGGCACGCGCAACCGCGCCGCCACGTCTGCGTACCGCTTCGGGAACCAGTAGCGCCGCCTCACGGCGTCCCCCCGGCCGCCATCTCCAGCCGCGCCTCGAGGGCCGCAAATACCTCGTCGGGCGTCAGCGCCCGCATGCTGGCATCGATCTCCTTCCGCCGCTTGTACGAAGTTACTGCACTCGGAGCCCGGAGGACCGCGAAGCTCTCCCCGTACGGCCCGTTCCGCTCCGGGTCCGTGGGGCCGAACAACGCCACCCCGGGTTTGCCCATCGCTGCGGCCAGATGCAACGGGCCGCTGTCGATCCCTACCACGGCGAGCGCCCGGCGCGTCGCGTCGATCAGGCCCGCCAGCGACGGGCAGTGCACCCGGCAGCCCTCGACGCTCTCCAGCAGAGCCCGCTCTTGCGGCGGCCCGTTCAGCACCAGTGGCACTCCAAGCCGTTCTCTCAGGAGCCGCGCCAGCGCCGCGTAGTTCTCGAGCGGCCACTGCTTCGCCTTCCAGCCCCCCAGCGGTGAAGCCAGCACGAACTCTCCTCCCGGCAACTCCCCTTCCGGCCGCCCCGGCGGCAGGGGAAACGTGCGGAGGGTGTTACGGGCGCCCGCCGCCCTCGCCAGTTCCAGGTTCCTGTCCACCACGTGCCTACTAGTCACCCGGACCCGGTGGGAGTAGAACAGCGCCGCCGGTTTCTCCCGGAGCTGCGACTGGTGGAAGCCATAAATCGAGTGCGCTTTCGCCAGTGCCGCCACCAGCGCGGACTTGATCAGCCCCTGAAAATCGACCACGGTGTCGAACGCTCTGCGCCGCAGCTCGCCTACTGCGCTCCAGACGCTCCGCAGCCGTCTCCGGTCGAACGGAATCACCTCGTCAACGTACGGGTTCCCCTCCAGCAGGATCGCCCACTTTGGGGCGATGAGCCAGGCAAGATGACACCCGGCCAGGCTTTGCTTGAGGCTGGCCGCCGCCGGAAGGGTGTGGATGACGTCGCCCATGGAGCCGATCCGGACCACCAGCACCCGCCGGCTTCGTCCGGCCCCGGGGCCGTGTCTCCGGGGCCCGGCGCCTGTCGCCACGCCCCCACGCCGGCCGCCAGGAGCCGACACGGAGACTCTCCGGCTCTCGTGCGGCCCGTAGCCCGGCTGGCTTGCGTGGGTGTCGTTCATGGCCGATGGGAGCAGCTCGGACCCGGAGAGCTCCTCACGAGGCCGCCCGGCTTTGCACGCGGCGCATGAACTCTTCGGCCAGGCGTGCGTCGCCGGCCTGCATCGACTCCACCGCCTGCTCCGGCACGATCGCGAACAGCTCCTGAAGGCGGTCCGCCGGCAGCGTGGTGACCATCTCCACGCATTCGAGGGCGGCCACCAGCACCGCGCGGGCCTCCGCCTCCAGAATCGGCCGCGGCGGCGAAGTCACCACCACGCTGATCTTGCCGCTGCCCGCCGTCTTCCGAAGGCGGCGGGCATGGGCGGCCAGCAGCGGATCGAAATACCCCACCGCCACTTTGCCGCCGGCCGCCACCCCGCGCTTCAGCCGCTCGGCCGCCGCCGGCCAGTCCACGATCTTGCTGCGAGTGTCCACGGTTTCCTATTTCAGCAGTTGGAGGGCAGCCTCCGCCACCCGGGCCGCTTCCACCCGAGTCATGCAGCGGTGATCGATCGGGCACTCCCGGAGCTTGCACGGGGCGCAGTCCACCGGCTCCCGGATGATCCTCGTGTGTTTGCCCAGAGGTCCGGTCGCCTCCGGGTCGGTCGAGCCGAAGACCGCCACTGTCGGGACCCCCAGCGCCGCCGCCACGTGCATGGCGCCGGAGTCGTTGGTCAGAAACAGGCGGCAGGCGGCGGCCAGTTCGATGAATTCGGCCAGCGACGTCCGTCCGGCGAAGTTGCGCACCGGGATCCTCGCCGCCCCCAGTTGCCGGGCCACCGCTTCACAGATCGCCCGCTCGCCCGCCGCGCCGAATATCGCCACGGCAAGTCCCGCTCGGCGGGCCGCCTGCGCCGCCGCTTCCGCGAACCGTTCCGGAAGCCAGCGCTTGGCGCTGCCGAAGGCAGCCCCGGGGCTGACGCCGATCACCCCTGATCCCAAACCTTCAGCCTCCAGCCTTGCCTGTCCCTGCACCCGGGCCTTCCCGGCCCCGTCCAGGCGGATCTCTTCCACCACCGGCAGCTCCTCGATCAGCCCGGCGCGCCGCAGCATCTCCAGGTAGTAGTAGCTTTCGTGACGCGGAATTTCACCGGGAGCCGGCCTCGGTATCGGATCGGTCAGCAGCGGCCCGCGCGCGTCTCGCCGGTAGCCGATCCGCCTTGGAATCCGCGCCAGCCACACCACCAGGGCCGCCTCGAAAGAGTTCGGCAGCAGAATGGCGGCGCCGAACCCCCCAGCGTGCAACGCCTGAGCGGCTTTCCACTTGCCTCGCCAGTCCCCCGCCCCCGGCCGCGCTTCGTACAACAGCACCCGGTCGGCAAACGGTTCCCGGCGGTACAGATCCGCCACCCAGGGACGTGCCAGCACGGTAATCTCAGCCCGGGGGTGGCGCCGCCGCACCGCTTGCAGCGCCGGCAGCGACATTACCGCGTCGCCGACCCAGTTCGTCGCCCGGATGAGAATGCGCTGCCACGCCATGCCTGAAAGATCCTACCCATGAATCGTAACAGCGTAGCTGCCGCCCGCCTCTTAGGGTGAGGTGGAAGGGGACTGCGGACGGCGCCCGCTCGCCGCCCCCGTCTTCCTGGCCGGGGAACGGCCGGGGGAGTGCTGAACGGCGTGCGGCTACAAAACGGAACCGGTCTTCATCTTCGCTGGCTCGACAGTTCCAGCCGGGCGTACTCTGATGCGACCACGACCAGCCCGCGGAATACGCTGGCCTCGAACATCGAAGTTGCGCCCCGATACTTCATCACCAGCGGCACAGCGCGCCAGCAGTGGGAGTAGACGCGGTACATCTGTGGCAGCGACGGCTGGTGCTTGCTCTTGACCAAGGCGTTGCTCAACTGCCGGAATACGCCTCTCACCCTGCCCCCGTGGATGTAGGGATCGGTACCGTCAAGGTCGCTCAGCGATTTCTGGAGCCGCCGCTCCTCGGCCTCGAAGACGAACCAGGTATGTCTGACTTTGCGATCCGTCTTCAGCCAGCCCAACAGGAGTCCCAGCTCGAACGGCATGTTGAACCGTGGCGTGCGCGGCGGTCTGGTGTCGAGCTGAACCCGGGAGAGATCGTGGATCGAGTACCGGCAGCTCGTCATCAGCCGGAAGATCCGGTCCAGACGCCTCTCGCCGCCCGGAATCTCGAGCGTGGCCCGGGGCGTCAGCCCGTATGCGCACAGCCCGGAGATAAAAGCCAGGTATAGTTTTTCGTACCGAGCATCGTAGGGAACGTTCAGAAAGACACTGTCGGGAGAGGTCGGCACAATTCTATCGGCGCCCCGCCGCGGGGAACAGGTCTCAACTAGCCTTGACGAACCTGACGAAACGGAAGCGCGGCTCCCGCTTGGCGAGGGTCTTCTTTGAGTTCCGCTTGGCCGAGGCCGGCCGTACGCAGGCCAGGCTCTTCACTCGCACCAAGCGGCCAAAGCCGGGGATGTTGTACTCGCCCGTCTTCCAGGAGCGCTCGGCTAGCGTGGAGAGGTCTTCGGCGACTTTTTTCGGCACGCCGAGAATCCGGGCCGCCTTCGCGGCGGACGGCAGCCCGGCGGTTACCTTCGCTTTGCGCTGCATTCGCCTGCCTTCAGGATGTCACCATGGCGGTCGAGCTGTCAACGGCGGCGGCTTTTAAGCCCTTCCTACGCATGGGGTTGGCGGTCCCGCTCTGGAAACCGCCGCGTCGCCGACCCAGTTCGTCGCCCGGATGAAAATGCGCCCCGGCTCCACCGCCTCAGCTCCCACCGGACGATAGTACCAGCCCCCGCCGCCCCCCACCCTTTTTCGTGCAACCTTCTGCGCCTTGGTACAATCAATCTAGGCATGAGGGGAACGCTCCCCATCGAATCTATGGATCCGGTAGCGGCTCGCTGAGCCCCCTCTCTGCTACCGGTGCATTTTCGAGTATCGACACGGAATACGCATTCTCTGGTTAGACGAGGGTTGGAAGAACGCCGTGCTGAGGAAACTACTGCTTCGCGGTTTCGTGTTGTGTCTCGGCGTATTTCTCACGCCGGAGATGATGCATCCGGAACAGCACGACATTAGCAAGCTGACCTACCACGACGACCCGCGGTACCTCAGGCTGAAACAGTACCTAGAAGAGCGGGGCAGCCCGGCGGCCCAGTGGGCGGCGGACTTCATCGCCGCCGCTGACCGCTACGGCCTGGACTGGCGGCTGCTGCCCGCAATCGCTGTCATCGAGTCCGGCGCCGGACAGCGGTACAAGAACAACAACATCTTCGGCTGGGACTCTTGCCGGGTGCGGTTCCCGACCGTCCGCGACGGAATTCACCGGGTGGCCTACCGGTTGGCTACGTCGCGGCTATATCGAAACAAGGATCTCGACGGGATCCTGCGGACCTACAATCCATACCCCCACTATCCGCGCCGGATCAAGTACGTGATGCGCCGCCTTGGGCCGGCAGCCCTGAGCGGTCAAGCCATTGCGAACTAGGGGTCCTCTTGGCCGCCTTCACTCCATCAACTGGATCGCCATGTAAAGGCCACCGAACACCAGCACCGACACTACGGCCACCGCGGCCCACTTGAAGAGCCGCTCAGCCTTCGTGCTCTGGACCTCCTCATCTCGCTTCATTTGTTCGTCGAGGCTGTCGAACATGGGAAGTGACACCTCCTCCCTTCCTTCGGCGCTCTGCGCCGTCCCGACTCCTCCACTGGGTCACTTCTATTCTACGGATGCCGGCCGCCAAAATCACGCAAAATCGACATGCCTGGTCCCGGAGTCCCGCCCGGCAGTCATCCTGCTCCTCCGCTGGAGCGCCGCCGCCACCCCACTTCTTCCAGACATTCCGCCGCCGCCACGACTGTATTGACGTGAATCCGGACGGTATCTTCCAGCTTCAGCGCGTAGCCCCCGGCCAGCGTCACCGCCACCCCCACACGGTGGCTCAAAGCAGACTCGAGCACAAGGCGGTCCCGCTCCTTCAGCCCTTCGATCGTCAGCCCCAGGCCACCGAGCTGGTCTTCATAATATGGGTCCGCCCCCGCTACGTAGACCATCACGTCCGGCCTGAAACCGGTGACCGCCGCCAGGAGTGGATCGTGGAGCCGCTTCAAGTACTCCTCGTCTCCTATGCCGTCCGGCAAGTGGATGTCGACCGAGGAGGGCGGCTTCTCGGCCGGGTAGTTCGCATACTGGTGGATCGATAGCGTGAAGACGTCAGGATCGCCAGCGAAGATCACCGCGGTCCCATTGCCCTGGTGCACGTCGCAGTCCACGATGAGCGCTCTCTCGATCCGGCCTCGATGCATCAGGCTGCGGACGGCGACAGCAATGTCATTGATCGCGCAGAAGCCTTCTCCGTGGCCGGGAAAGGCATGATGAAAACCTCCTCCCAAATTGAACCCGACGCCGTCGGCCAGCGCCAGTTCTCCGGCGAGGGTGGTCCCGCCGGCGGCGAGGATGTAAGCATTGACCATCTGCCGCGAATACGGCACTTCGAGAGTGCGGATCTCGTGAAAGTCGAGCGTTCCGGTCCGCAGCCGCTCGATCCAGCCGGGCTCATGCACGAGCAGCAGATCCTCGAGGGGCGCCGGCTCCGGCTCGAGGAAGTCTCCTTCCCGGGCGATGCCCTCCCTGAGCAGGCGCTCGCGGATCAGCCGGTACTTGTGGGACGGGAAAACATGGGAGCCGAAGTTCAGGTCATAGCCCTCGTGGTAGATCACGCGGAATGGCAGGGCGCGGCTAGCGGATGGAATCTCCATTCGAGACAGCCTCGAGAGCGGTCACCACCGCCACCCCGTAGATATCTTCCGCCGAGCAGCCCCGCGAGAGTTCGTTGGCCGGCTTCGCCAGGCCTTGCAAGAACGGACCCAGCGCCGCCGCTCCCGCCAGCCGCTCCACCAGTTTGTAGCCGATGTTGGCCGCCGCCAGGTCAGGAAAGATCAGCGTATTCGCCCGTCCGGCCACCGTCGAGCCGGGAGCCTTCGACCGCCCCACCGCCTCCACCAGCGCCGCGTCGGCCTGCAGCTCGCCATCGACGTTCAGCTCCGGCGCCCGCTCCCGGACGATGCGCAAGGCCTCGACGACCTGGTCGACTTCGCGGTGCCTGCCGCTGCCCTTCGTCGAAAACGAGAGCAGCGCCACCACGGGTTCGGTCCGCAGCAATCGCCGCGTGCTCGCCGCCGTGGCAATTGCGATCTCGGCCAACTGCACCGGCGTCGGCTGTATCACAATCGAGCAATCGGCGAAGCTCAGCAAACCACGGCACCCGAACCGGCGGTCCGGCAGGGCCATGATGAAGACGCTGGAAAGCGTCCGCACCTCCGGCCGGGTGCCGATCACGTGCAGCATCGCCCGCAGCGTCTCCCGCGACGTGTAGTGGGCGCCCCCGACGAAGCCGTCGGCGTCGCCTGCCGCCACCCTCAGGAGCGCGAAATAGAGCGGATGCCGGGCGATCTCCAGCGCCTCCTGCTCGGTCACCCCCTTGGCCCGCCGCCGCTCCAGATAGATCGCCGCGTATTTGCGGAGAGCGTTGGAGTCCTCGGGACGCGCCACCGTCACACCGGCTCCGCCGCCACCCCCGACCAGGATGGGATCGGCCAGCTCCTCCCGCGCCAGCCGCCCGGCCGCCTCGACCACCCGAGGGTCTTCGCCTTCCGGGAATACGAGGCGGGGCCGCTTGCGGGACCGGCGGAGCTGCTCGGCTTGCGAGGCGACGAACTCGATGGCGGCTTCCGGCACCGGCATGGAATCTCTCATTGTAGCCGAGCGCCGGCGTCGCAGCTTTGGACACCTTCAGCGGACCCGCGAGACCCGCCGCGACGTCCTGCGGCGCCGCTCTGCTGCGACGTTCAGAAGCGGTATCGGAGGACGATCTGCAGCGAGCGCGCCCCGCCGGTCTGGAACACCGGCGTCAACCCGCTCGCCGGGCTTCCCGTCCCCAGCATCCGGTTCAGCATGGAGGGCGATTCTCCAAACAACGGGCTGGAAAGGAATGGCGTCGGATCCGCGAAGTTCGGGTGATTGAAGACGTTGAAAGCCTCCAGCCGCAGGAGCAGCGTCCGGCCCTCGCCCAGCGGGAACTGCCGCCGTACGGCGACGTCTACCTGGTGCATACCAAAGCCGCGGACCGCATTCCGGCCCAGGTTCCCTTGTCCGTAACCGGGCTCCGGCTGGAACGCTTCACGGTTCAGGCGCCGCCCGCCGGCTACCGACGGATCCCGAATCCAGACGGGCGCCCCCGGCGCCAGATTCGGCCGGTAGGCGTTGGCGAATCCCAGACCCATCGCATATTCGGACGTCAATACGTTTACCGGGAATCCGGTCCGGGCCCGGACGATGCCGTCGATCGACCAGTTGCGCAGGAGCCGCGCCACCGCCCCCTGTCCTTTGCCAAGGCCCGTTTGGTAAGTGAACGCCGCGCTCAGGTTGTGCCGCACGTCGAAGTCCGACGAGCCTCGGTCTCCGGCCGCCGTCATGCCTGGACCGATTCGGTGCAGCAGCGAGTCGCTCGAGCTGTTGTCCAGTGAGTGCGCCCAAGTGTAGGAAACGATCGCTTGCAGCCCTTTGGCCATTGCCCGGCGGAATTGCGCCTGGAGCCCCTGGTAATCCGAGGCCCCGTTGCTTGTGGCCAGGGCCAGCCACAGCGTCTCGCTGTCCCCGAAAGTCCCGAATTCCCGGCGCAGGAGCTGGCGGCCTGCCGCCCCGACGTAGCTCACCGTCAACGTTCCCACACTGCCCAGCCCGCCTTCCACCGTGGCGTTCCATTGCTGGACGGCGGGTAGCCGCAGGTTCGGGGCGAAGGCGAAGCTCAGCAGTGTCGAGAACGGCGCGTTGCGTCCGTTGAGGAACTGAGTAATGCTGAAAGGCCCCCCGTTGACCACGTCGGTCGCCACGCTCAGCGTCGAGTCGTAATAGAGTCCCCACCCGGCGCGAAGCACGAGCCGCCCCTTGTCCAGGAGCCGGTAGGCGATTCCCACTCGTGGAGCGAAGTATCCCGCGGCGGAATCCCAGAGCACGGCTTGCTCAGGGAGCCCGTACACGGGCTGCTCGCTATTTGTCTGGTCGGCGCCGAGGCCGGGTCCCCGGGTATACTCCCAGCGGAGCCCGTAAGTCGCCGTCAGCCGCGGATGAATCCGGTAAGTGTCCTGGACGAAGGCTGACGTTTCCCCCAGCCGGGTCTCGATCTGTTGTGGCGCGCTCGAGGCCACCCAGAGGTTGCGGCGTACGAACAGATCGTCGAAATCTTCGGCGATCACGCTCAGGCTTCCCATCCGGTCCCGCCGCCGCGGCTCGTACCGGCGGTAATCGAATCCCACCCGCAGTTGATGGGCGCCCAGGGCCAGCACCGCGGTGGGAAGAACGTGCCATTGGATCTGCCGGTGGTCGGGTTCCTCGCCGGCCACCACCTGCCCGACGCCGCCGACTGAAAACCGCATCAGTTGGTTGCACGGCGCGCTGGCCCGGATCAGGTAGGCCGCCACCGGCGCCAGATGGCAGGCCGGCAGACCTCCCGGCATCCGCCACTCGGACCGGCCGCGGGCGTCCGAGCGGTTCAGCTTGAAATCGACCACGATTCTCGGACTCACCTGATAACCCACTCCCAGCGTCAGGCTGTCGGACTGAATCCGGAGGTCGTTCACCTGGGTCGTCGTGTACTCGTTCCGCGAGAGGGCGAAGTTGTAGCGGGCGAACAGCGTCAGCCGTGAAGCCGCCACGTGATCCAGCCGGATCGACCCGACCTGGAAGCCCGCGTGCCGCCGATAGCTCCCGCGCCACTCCGCCAGCGATTCCCCGAGCGCCCGCCCGTTCGGCCGTGGAAACAGCTCCAGCACCGGACGCGACCACTCCGGGGCCGCCTGCCGGGCTTGCTCGGTCGGCGAGGCGGCCTGCCAGGCAAACGGCTCCCGCAGGTTCATACCTTCGTAGGAGAGAAAGAAAAAAGTCCGGTTCCGCCGCACCGGTCCGCCCAGCGTCGCCCCGAAATCGTGCATCTGCAGCCCGTGGTTGTCGGAGACTCCGTTGCGGTTGGCAAGCCAACTGTTGGCGTCGATCGCGCCGTGCCGCTGATACCAGAAGACCGAGCCGTGGAACTCGTTGGAGCCCGAGCGGCTGCTCAGCAACACGTGCGCTCCGGGCAGCTTGCCGAATTCGGGAGCCGCCGTCGAAGTCTGCACCCGGAACTCCTCCAGCGCTTCCAGCGACACCAGCCCATGCAGACTTCCGATGGCTGTCATTCCCGGAAGGGATCCCCCCATGGAACGGGCCGGCAGCCCCCCGCCCCCAACGCCCGTGTTCGCACTCACCCCGTCCACCACGAAGTAGTTCGTGTTCGGCCGCTGCCCATTCACTGAGAACTGGCCCGGCTCGCCCCGCGTGGCCGGCGTCACCACCGTCCCCGGCGCCAACTCCAGCAACCCGAGCAGCCCCCGGCCGTTCAGCGGTAGTTTCTCGATCCAGTCCCGCCCCACCACCGTCCCCAGGCTCGCGTCTTCGGCCTGGATCGAATCCCGCCTCCCCGACACTGTGATCACTTCCTGCACGCTGCCCAGCACCAACCGGAAATCCAACTGCACTGGTTGCCCGGCGTCCAGCTTCACCCCGTACCGGATCAGCGTCCGGAACCCCGGCTTCCGCACAGTGATCTTGTACAGGCCCGGCTGCAGGAAGGCCACCACGTAGCGGCCGTTGGATTGGGATCTTACAACCCGGCGAAACCCGGTGTCCTGGTTGACGACGGTGACAGCCGCCCCGGGCGCCACCGCCCCGGAAGGATCGCGGATCAAACCCGACAGGTGTGTATACTGCTGGGCCGGCGCCAACCACACCCCCGCCAGCCCGGCCATAAGCAGGCGACACCAGCCTCCGAGCCGCATCGGTCCGGCCCTCATTCTACGGCATAACGGAGATACTCCGCAGCCTGCAGGCGTAATTGCGCCGTGGCCGTGAGCGCTTCGGCCGCTGTTTCCTCGACTCCTTTCTCCGGCGCCGCCCCGCCGAGCAGCACCGCCGTGAGGTAGTCCGTGCGCCGCGCCGTATTCACCAGGACTTCTGTCGCTTCCTGCCAGGACGCCGCCGGCAGCCCTGCGGCAGCGCCGGGAGCGGGCCCCAGTCCCTCGAGCGCGGGCCGCACCTGCTCCTCCAGCGCCGCCGCCAGGCCCGCCAGCGGAACGGCGTGATCCCGCCGCAGCTTGGCTAGCAGCCTCCGGTCCTCTGGGGCCAGTTGCGCCTCTTTCCCCGGAGGGAAGTGCTGGGCCAGCCGGTGCAAGGCATAAGCTCGCGCCATCAGTTCCTCATTGATGCCCAGCAGTCCTTCGCTGAACTGCTCAAAGGCGGTTGGTCCGCCCAGCCGCTCCACTATGGCTTCCTGCAGCGGGTTCACTTCGACCGCCGCTTCCCGCCCGGCGCTCGTCCCGGCGTCGAGCGTGCCGGCCGGGGCGTCTCCAAGGCGCACCACCACGCCGGGAACTCCGGCCAATTGCTGCTGGATCCGGGCCGCGATCTCAGGGCTCACCCCATAGCCGCTCACTGCGATTCGGTCCCCTTCGCGGCTCACCTCCACCGGCTCCCCCAGGTCGGCGCCGAGCTCGTGAAGCACCGCCAAGACCATGAGCTCCTCAGCCGGGGTCGCCGGCTCGATGATCTCCCGCGAAGCCGGTTCCCCGGTCGTTGCGGGCTTGACGGTCGCCGGCGCCGCCGGCCGCCGTGGCAGCTCCGCCACCGGCGCCGGGATCTCCGCCGCAGCCAGTTCCCGCATTTGGACCCACTGGTTGTCTCGGAACCGCATCGTTCCTTCCACCGGCCGGAGTTCGGCCACCGTGAGGTTCAGGATGGCCTCCACCAGCACGCTGGAGTTCGTCGTCGTACGGATCCGATAGCACTTTCGGCCCGGGACGAAGCGGTCCCGGACCGTCATGACCTCGTCCCGCTTCTCGGCGAGGGAATTGCGCCACCGGGCGAAGGAGACGGCGCTCAACGGGTCGCGCCAGTCGTAATGCGCCTGTTCGAACAGCGGCCGCAGCGTGGCCAACGCCGCTTCGGCCTCCCAGTCCGCCGACCCTTGGGCGCCCACTACGCGCGTCAGCGTGGCTGAGGCCGTGCGGAATTCGATATGCCGCCGCCCCGGCGGCTGTGCTTGTTCCGCCGCCGCCGCTTTGCGGAGCAGCTCCGCCGCCTTCACCGACGGGGCGTTTCCAAGCTGGTTCACGACCAGTAGGGTGGCCGCGAGAACCGCCGTCGCGGGCACCCACCGCCGCGGTCCTCCGGCGAGGGCCCGCAGCCCGCCCCCCAGCCGCCTCCACCACGCCGGGCCCGGCGAAGCCTCGTCGATCTGCCCAAACTTCCGGTAAATGTCGAACCAAGGCGCCGGCGGTTCCGGCAAGTGCCCCTGCCGCACGGCTTCCTGGTACCGCACATACTTCTGAATCGTCTGCTGGATCTCAGCCAGCTCGGTCGAGCAACGCCAACAGCTCGCCAGATGGGTCCGGACACGCTTGGCCTCGCCGGCCGGAAGTTCCCCGTCCGCGTATCGGAGCAGGACCGCGTCGCTCAGATGCCCTTGCTCCCGGCTATTCACCGCTCAACCTCCTCAGCCGCGCGATCGCCCGGCGCATGAATTCCCCCACCGTGGACGCGCTGATCCCTAGTGCTTCCCCGATCTCTGGATACCGCAAGCCTTGCATCCGCAGGAACAGACAGCGCCGCTGCTGTTCCGAGAGGTTTTCCACCGCCCGATGGAACCGGACCATGCGATCCCGCTCGACGGCGCTCATCTCGGGGGAAAGATCGGAGGCGGCCAGTCGCGCTTCCAAGTCCGGATCGAAAGGCTGGAGCGCTTTCTCCCGCGCCCTCACCTTCAAGCCGTAATTGTGCGCGACCCGGAAGATCCACGCCCTCGGGTTCTCCACTGTCTCGTTGCGCCGCAACGTGACGTAGAGCCTGAGGAAGACCTCCTGGGCCGCCTCCTGCGCTTGCGGCGGGTTGAGGCCCAGTGTGAGAAGGTAATGGTAAACATCCTCGCGAAGCTCTTCGAACAGCTCGGCGACCCGGTCCTGGACAGGCGTCGTGCGGCGCCCTAGGCGAAGGGCTCCCATCGCTGCCTCGCCTGCCGGTTCGAGCGACATCGAATGCCTTGGTGCTGAAATCCACTCTACACCAGGACGCCCCCCGGCCCCCCGTCGGACGCTTCGAGCCGACAGGGACGGGTCCGGACAATGAGCCGTCACGAACAAAGACCGGTCTCGGGGCTATTCCAACTACACTGACAGGGATTTTTTTGCCGCAGGTGTAAGAGAACCGCCCTCCAGCGGGTCATTAATAGAGTGGAGCCGCCGCTGGTCAGCGTCACCATCGTCACTTGTAACAGTCTCCGTTTCCTCGCCGCTTGTCTGGATTCCCTGTTTCGGCAGACTTACCGGCCGCTGGAGCTCGTCGTCCTCGACAACGCTTCCGCCGACGGCACCTGGGAGTTCCTGCAGCGTCATGCGGACCGGCTACGGCTCCGCCGCTCGCCGGTGAACCTGGGCTTCGCCGCCGGGCAGAACGAAGCGATCCGGCGCAGCCGCGGCTCCTGGGTGCTCACCCTGAATCCCGACGCCAGGCTGGAGCCGGACTTCGTCGCCCGGCTCGTCGAAGCCGGGCACTGGGACGATCGGGTGGGGGTCGTCTGCGGCAAACTGCTCCGCGCCGCTGCCGACCTCGGCCCGCTGCCCGAGCGCCGCATCGATTCGGCCGGCATCTACTTTACGCCCTCGCTGCGCCACTTCGACCGCGGCTGGAATGAACCTGACGATGGCCGCTACGACCGGATCGAGTACGTCTTCGGAGCCAGCGCTGCGGCGGCGCTCTACCGGCGCGAGATGATCGACGACGTGGCCTGCGCCGACGGCTTCTTCGACCCGGACTTCTTCGTCTATCGCGAGGACGCCGACGTGGCCTGGCGGGCCCAGTGGTTGGGCTGGAAGTGCCTCTATGTGCCGCAGGCGGTGGGCTATCACGTCCGGCGGATGGTGGCCCGGCGGCGACGGGGCGCCCCGGCCCTGGTGCGGATGCACTCGGTCAAGAACCGGTTCCTGATGCGGATGAAGAACATGACGCCGGGTCTGCGCCGCCGCTGCGCGCTGCCCGCCCTCGCCCGCGACCTGGTCATCCTCGGTGGGGCCCTGCTGCTCGAGCCCGGGTGCCTGCCCGCCTTCTGGCACGCCGCTTCCCTGCGCCGCCGCGCCCTGGCCAAACGACGGGAGATCGCCGCCCGCAGAAGGGTTGGCGACGAGGAGCTGTTGGCTTGGTTCTCGTGGAGGCCGGTGGCCGTGGCGTTTCCATCGCCTGCCGGAGAACTCACCCCTTTGGCGGCCCATGCCGCCGCTTTGGCCGGCGATACACCCTCACCCTGAGGGGAAAACTGGAATCTGGGAACCGGAAGCTCGCCGCCACGGCTTTCACCGCCGGGAGCGTTCTCTCTTGCGCCGCTGCCGCTCTTCGTGTTCAGCCGCCAATTGCTTGGAACGGGCGTATTTGCGCTGGAATCGATCCACCCGGCCCTCGGTGTCCACCAGCTTCTGCTTGCCCGTGAAGAAGGGGTGGCAATGAGAGCAGATCTCCACGCGCATGTCACCCTTGTGCGTCGAACGCGTCTTGAAACTGAACCCGCAGGCGCAAGTCACGGTGATCTCTTCGTACGCCGGATGAATCCCTGCCTTCATTGCGTGGGAAGTTCCTTTCCTGATCAGCCTTGCCCGGCCCCCCGGGTGCGGCTTACTCCACTCAGTATAGCAAACCCCCTCTCTACACATACGTAGCCCCCGGACTGAGCCTTTTCTCTCCGTCCGGGGGCCGGGTAGCCGTATGCAGCTTCGATGGACCCAGGCTACACAAGGTTATGAGTCCATCTGAACCCGATGTGAGTGACCGGTCCGCAGGAACCCGGACTCGTCACTGATCGAGTCCAACCGCTCTATTGAACCCGAACTCTAGCCGTCGGCCACCTCACACATGGGTTGCGTGTTACTACTACCAGATGTCATTCGCCTGGACCACCTCCTTTCTTCAGTGATGCCTCCATCCTACGGACGCGCCGCGACATTTGTCAAGACAAATGTTCCCCGCCGGGGGCATCGTCCCTTGACACCCTGCCCGCGGATGTCTCGCCGAAAGTCGGCGGAAGGATGGGGCCAAAAAAAAGCCCCGCGCCTGGCGAGGCGAGGGACAGTCACCGCGAGGCAACTGCCACCAAAGGAGAAACCTCTGCAACCCCGGTCCTTCTAAGGGCAATCCGCGTACCAAACACAATTGGTTGTTTCTCCATAGCTTACGGTTCCGCGGCTACAGGAATCCGTAGTCCCGCTCATTGCGCGATATGGCTTTATGGAATTCTCGGGTCTCCCCCGAAGGCCCGCTCCCGAAAAGTTGTTGCAGTTACAATACGAAGGTGACGGCAACGCGGCCCAAGGCCGGCTCCGCCCTCCCTTTGGCCCAGCCCGAAGACGGTCTGGACGCCCGCACTGCCCGAACGGCTTTCGCCGGCTTCTTCCTGGCCGGCCTGCTCATGTCTCTGCTCGGGGCCATCCTGCCGGCCTGGGGCTATACGCTCCGCTCGGATTTCAGCGCCGCCGGCCGGCACTTCTTCGCCATGGCCGCCGGCATCCTCGTTTCGGTCTCCCTCTCGAACCGGATCGTGCCGCGAAGAGGAGCCTCTTTCGCCTTGGCCCTGGGCTCCGGCATCGCCTGCGCGGCGTTGTTCTACCTGGCCGCCGTTTCTCCCCCTGCCGCTTCGGGCTGGAGGAGCGTCGGCCTCTTCCTCCTGGGCGTGGCCTCCGGCATGCTCCTGAACGGACTCTTCCATGCCGTCTCCCCCCACTACCGCCACAACCCCGCTGCCACGGTCAACATCGCCGGCGCCCTCTTCGTCCTCGGCGGCCTCGCCGCAGCGCTGTTCGTCGCCGGCGCCTTCTACGTTTACACGGTCGCCAGCACCGTCTTCCTGCTGGCCCTCGTCCCCGGGTTCTTCACGGTCGCTTTCAGCCGGCGGGCCTTCCCCCACCGCGCCGGTCCCCGGGAGGTGAACTGGCGGGTCGCCCTGGAGGATTTCCGCAGCCCCAGCGCCGTCCTGTTCGCCCTGCTGTTGTTCGTTCAGTCCGGAAACGAGTGGTCGCTGGCCGGGTGGCTGGCAATCTTTCTCATCCACCGGATCGGGGCCAACCCCGCTTCCGCCCTCCTGCTCCTCGCGCTTTACTGGTTCTCACTCCTCGCCGGCCGCGTCACCGCTCAGGCGTTCCTGCCCCGGATCTCGCACGCCCGGATGTTGCTTCCAAGCGTTCTCGCCGCAATGTTCGGCTGCCTCATCCTCAGCTTCACCAACAACTGGTTCGGGGCCGTTCTCGGCGTGCTCTCCGTCGGCGGCGGATTCGCCACCATCTACCCTCTGGTGGTCGAGAAGATCGGCATCCGTTTCCCTTACTTCCACCCCACTTTGTTCAACGGGATCTTCTCGCTGGCCATGGCCGGAGGACTACTGGCCCCCTGGACGCTGGGACTCGCGGCAGACCGCTGGGGGATCCGTGTCGCCGTACTGCTCCCCTTAGCGGGGACCGTGCTGGTGTTTCTCGTTCTCGTCTTGATCTGGTTCGAGGCCCGCGTCAGCGGCCGCGTCGCCCCTACCTGAGCCGGATCACGGCGCCCCCCTCCGGGCCGTTGTAGAAGAGCTCCAGCTTCTTGATCTTCTTGATCTTGCCCTGGTACGGGAAGTAGAGGTAACCGGCCACCGGCAGGGTCCGCTTGCCCGAGGGCAGCGCCGCCTCCTCCACGAACCTCGCCGGACTCACTTTGGGACCAGCCGACTGCACTCCCGGTTCCTGTCCCGGCGGCTCGGGCCGCGGATCGGTGCGCGGAGCCCGCGGGTCCCCCGGAAACCGCGCCGCCGCCTCGGGTCCGCCGAAGACCACCCGGCCCCCTTGCGCCGCCACGGTCAGCGAAGGCCGGCTTCCCCACTTCTCCTCCGACATCACCACTCCCGGCGGAAGCGGCAACAGCGCCGGCCCCTTCCCGTTGATCCGCAGCGTGAACCGGCCCGGCGAAACCGTCGCCGCCTTTCCCATCGGACCGAAGATCCCCACCTCGACGGCGATGGCGTCCCGCAAGAAAAACCAGTCCCGGCCCCGGCTCACCGTCCGGTAATCGAATTCCGCCCCGATCTCCAGCCCGCCGGCTTTCGCGTGGGCCGGGTACTGTTCCGCGTTTCCCCGCGGCGCCAGCTCTCCCCAGGCAGGCAGGACGAGCAGGAACGCCGCCGCCAAAGGTCCCGCTCGAAAAGTGGCGGTCACGCCCACAGTATAATTCGAACGACCATGCTCGCTTTGGCGCTTCTCTTGCTCGCCGGCGCGTGGCCTGCGTTCTCCGCCTCCCTCGACGCCCGCATCGCCGAGCTGGAACGCGGTTCGCCCGCCGCCCTCCATGGCTTCTGGGGCATGCAGGTCATGGATCTCGAGACCGGCAAGATTGTCTACCAGCGCAACGCCGGCAAGCTCTTCGTCCCGGCCTCCAACCTGAAGCTCTTCACCGCCGCCCTCGCCCTTTTCCGTCTCGGCCCCGACTACCGCTTCCACACCCGGATCCTCGCCTCCACACCTCCCGGTGACGACGGCGTCCTCCGCGGCGACGTTTACTTCGTCGGCGGCGGCGATCCGACTTTGTCGGCCCGGAAGTTCCCCTACGAACCCGGGCCGGTCCGGGGCGATCCCTTGCGTCCGCTGGCGGAGCTCGTGGACCAGATCGCCGCCCGCGGCATCCGCCGCATCGAAGGCGACATCGTCGGCGACGACAGCCTCTACGTTTGGGAACCCTATCCCCAGGGTTGGGACCAGGATGACACGGCCTGGGAATATGCGGCGCCGGTCAGCGCCCTGACACTGCACGATGGCGCCTTCCGCCTCTCGGTCATCGCCGGTTCGGAACCCGGCGCGCCGGGGCGTATCATCCTCAAGCCGCCGCTTGAGTACTACACCATCCACAACCACGTCATCACCGTCTCCCGGGGCGAATCGCGGATCTGGGTCGAATGGCCTCTCGGCTCGAGCGAAATCCATGTCTGGGGCAAGGTCCGCCCAAGGGCCGGCCGCGCCCGGCTCCTCGCGGTGCGCGATCCGGCCCATTACGCCGCGTGGGCCCTTGCCCGCGCCCTCCGCGAACGAGGCATCGCGGTGACCGGCCGCGTGCGCGTGCACCACCGGTGGATGCACGAGGTGAAGGACTTCAAGCGAGGCGACGGCGCTCCGCCCCGGGAGGGTTTCCTCCTCGCCGAGCGCCCTTCCCCGCCCCTTTACGAGATCTTGCAGTACGCCAGCAAAGAGAGCCGCAACCTGGACATGGAACTCGTCGCCCGCCAGATTGCCCTCGTCCGCCGCGGCATCGGCTCCCGGGCCGCCGCACTCGAAGAAATGAAGGAGTTCCTCGCCGAAATCGGTATCGCCGCCGACGAGTACCGCTTCTTCGATTCCTCCGGACTCTCCTCGCTGAATCTGGTCACCCCTCGGGCTATCGTCAAGCTGCTCTCGTTCATGTACCTTTCCCGCGAGCGCGACGGATGGCTCGATCTGATGGCTGTGGGCGGCGGCGACGGCACCCTCCGCTACCGCTTCCGCAGCCGTGCCCTCCGCCACCGCGTCCTCGCCAAAACCGGCACCCTCACCGGGGTCAGCGCCCTCTCCGGCTACCTCGAGCTCCGGCCCGGCCGCCTGCTCGCCTTCTCGATTCTCCTGAACAATTACGGTACCCGCACCAGACCCGCCAGGGAATTCATCGACGGCTTGGTCAGGATTCTCCTCACCCCGCGCTGAAGGCGGGCGAGTTTCTCTGGACCCACGAATTATGGCGCCCATATTTGGTGGGCTCCACAATATTTCGTGGGCAGCCCCGCCTCCGCCTCTTCGGTCTCCGCGCCGCCGGCCGCCTAACTCTCTGTAGGATCAATACATTACGACCGGCAGGTACTAACCCGAGCAGTTTGGTAAGTGGATTGCCACGGGCCGGATTAAGACATTGGAACTCGGTCCTGCCAATCGCTTTTTCTCTTCTGTTTGGTGGGAGAAACGTTGGAGAGAGAAGGAGGAAAGGACCTCATGGCATCAGTGGCGGCTCCAGATCTGGCACGTGTGAACCCTCGAGTTCGGGACGAGTTGATACTGAAGCATCTTCCCTGCGTCAGGCAAATGGCCTACAGTCTCCGCCGGCGGCTCCCGGTCCACGTCGATCTGGACGATCTGATCGACGCCGGTACTTCCGGGCTGGTGAGCGCCGCCCTGAAGTATGATCCGGGCAAGGGGGTTTCTTTCCAGACCTATGCCCGACACCGGATCCGCGGCGCCATGTTGGACGTGCTCCGCGAAGCCGACGTCGCCACCCGCGAGCAGAGACGCCAGGAAAAGAATATCGCCCGGGCCGCGACCGTGCTGCGGGCGCATCTGAAACGCGACCCCGACCGTGCGGAGATCGCTTCGGAACTTGGAATCAGTGAGCGGCGACTCGAGCGGATCTTGTTCCAGATACCCCGGGGCGCTGCCGTCTCGGCGAGCGAGATCCTGCTCGATGGCGATGAGGCTGTGCCCCGGACGATCCCCGACCAGGCGGGCCAGAGTCCTGAGCAGCTCGCCGTTCGCCAGCAGCTCCGCGCGGTGCTCGAAGACTCGATGAGCGTCCTTCCCCCGCGCTACCGGAAACTGTTGGAGCTCTATTATCTGGAGGGGCTGACGCTGAGACAGATCGGTGAGCAGATGGGCTTCCGGGAAAGCCGGGCCTCCCAGATCCATTCGGCCGCTCTGCGGAAGCTGAGGAAAGCCCTTTCCGAGCGGGGCATCTCTTCGGCGGCGGCGTTTGAACTCCACCAGGCGGTCGCCTGATCGCCCGCCGCTTCCCGGGCGCCGCTGGAGCCATGCTGGAGGGCCCCGACGGGGCGCCGGGATCCGATTCATTCGAGCATTTCCCGCCGGGGCCTCTGGATGCCCAGTTTTCGCATCCGGTAGCGCAGCGTGTTCGGATGCAGGCCTAACAGAGTGGCGGCGCCCCGGGGCCCTTCGATCACCCAATTCGTCTTCTCCAGCACCCGGAGAATGTGTTCGCGCTGGACATCGGCGAGCCTGGCGGGCCGCGGGCCCCCGCCGGCCAGGCTCCCTTCCTGCAGTTCCGTGATCTCCAGGTACGGGCCTTCGGACAGAATCGCGGCCCGCTCGATCACATGCTGCAGCTCGCGGACGTTCCCCGGCCAGTCATACTCCATCAGGCGCCCCATGCCTTCCCGTGTCACCCCACGCAAGCGCTTGCCGAGGCGTCCAGCGATCCGGCGTACGAAATAATCGACCAGCAGCGGCACATCTTCCTTCCTCTCACGCAGCGGCGGCACCGTGATCGGGAAGACGTTGAGCCGGTAATAGAGATCCTGGCGGAACTTGCCCATCCGAACAGCCTCGGCGAGATCGCGGTTGGTGGCCGCAATGACCCGCACGTCCACCTTCAGGGTCCGGTTCCCCCCCACTCTCTCGAATTGTCCCTCCTGCAGCACGGCCAAGAGCTTCACCTGGAGATCCGGAGGCAGGTCGCCGATCTCGTCGAGGAAGATCGCTCCGCCGTCCGCCAGCTCGAAGCGCCCGGCCCGGCGCGTGACCGCCCCGGTGAACGCCCCCTTCTCGTGCCCGAAGAACTCGCTCTCGATCAGCCCCGGAGCCAGGCCGGCGCAGTTCACCGTCACCAGCGGTCTGTGGCTGCGCAGGCTGAGCTGATGGATCAGCCGGGCCACCACGCCTTTACCGGTGCCCGTCTCCCCTTGGATCAACACCGTCGTGTCGGTCGGCGCCACCGCCCGAACCTGCGCGAGCAGGCGTCGCATCGCCGGACTTTCCCCCACCAGTTCTTCGAACGGCCGCTCCGCCCGCAGGATCTCCCGGAGATTGCGGTTCTCCTCCTCCAGGGCTGACCGGAGCCGCGCCACTTCCGCCACCCTCGCCGCCAGCTCGTCGTTCAGCCGGCGGAGTTCGAGCTCCAACTGTTTGCGTTCCGTGATGTCCCGCAGCAGAGCAACCCGCGCCGGTTCGCCCTTCCAGAGCACTTCCGCCACCCGCATTTCCACGTGGGACCGGGAGCCTTTCCTGGACGGGATCACCAGTTCGGTCACTTCCCCGGACACCACCGGCCTGCCGAACTGCGATCCCACCAGCTTCGTTGCCTTCGTCCCGAAAAGCCGCTCGCTCGCCGGATTGGCGTACCGCACCACGCCGGAGCTGTCCACGACCACCACGCCGTCCGGACTCACGTGAATCAATTCATGGAAATCGTCGCCCGCTTCCGCCGGCCCCGGGCGCGCCCCTCGCGCCGCCTCCAGGAGCCGCCTCAGCGAAGAGCCGCTGAGCTCACTCTGCAGGACGTAACCCTTTGCTCCTCGCCTCACCGCCTCGGCCCCCGCGGTTTCATTACCTTCCCGGATCACTGCGACGACGGCACAGCCGACCCCGAGCGCACGGAGTTCCGAGATGATCGCCAGCTTGCGCTTCGCGTCGGCGAAAAGCGGTACGAGCAACAGGCACATGCCCTCCCGGCACCGGGCAATCACTTCGTCGGCGTTTCGGACAACCCGGCAAGGAATCCTTTCGGCGGCCGCGGCAAGCTCATTGCGGAGCTGCTCCGCTTCCGCCGGCTCCGGGGCCAGCAACATCACTGCGTGCGTGGAGAATCCTTCTTTCATCTCACTGCGTCGTTGGAAGCGAACGTAGACTGCTAGAAATCGTTCCCCCCTGCCTGACCAGCCGCAACCGCAATCCCAAGGACGGTAAGCACCCGCGCTGGATCGTCGAGACTCCCCACGATCCGCTGGCTCTGTTTCCCCCTGGAGACCACCAGCGTGGGCGTCGCCAATATCTCATGGACGGCCGCCGCCTGGGGATCTTCTTCCACGTCGATCACTGCGGCGCTGCAACGCCCTTGCAAGTACTTGTCGCGAATCAGTTCCAGTGTCCGCTGCGCCGTTGACGAGGCTGGCGCCGAGCCGAATATGAAGAGCTGAAAGACGAACTCTTCCGATTCCTCCCGAGCTCTTGTCCCTTCGATGGATCGCGTCATGCGCTGCTCCTCATCTTCGACACCTCCCTCTTCACTTCCCAACGGTCCGGCAAGCTTGCATAGCGTCCCGCAGACACCCGCCGTCGAACGGTTCGGCCGCCGTCCGGCGGACCGGACTTTTCTCCGTCACATTGGTCAGCCCCCGGTGGACAAGAGCCGGGCCGCAGACTAGCGGGTGCGGATCACCCGATCCGGCGGCCGCGCCCCCACCGGAGCCAGCCCTTTGCCCGTGATCTCATATTCCTGCGAGTCCGTAGAGTGAGCCGACCCCCGGGACCGCAACACACGCAGGATCCTGCGGTATCCCTGCCCACCCTGCTCGTACCGGCAGACGAGCACCGTATCGGCGATTGACGAAAGGTACGCGATGCTGAGCGACCGGGCACCCAGCTCTCCCGTCAGTTCGCTCAGAAACAGAGCTGTGATCCGCCGCTGCCGGCAAATGTTCCCCAGGCGGATCAAGTAGTCGTGTGCGCCCTGAAACGATCCCATGCGAAGGAAGGCCGAAACAGCGTCCACGACAATGTGCTTCGGTTGGAATTCAGCCGTCAGGGCGACCGTCTCGGCCAGATGCTGCTCCACGCCCACCGACTCCGGCACCACCGCTCGGAACAGCAGCTTTCCTGCCCCGACTGCGGGGCGCAGATCGACCCCCACACGGCGCAGGTTCCGTAGAAGACTGTGCTCCGGCTCTTCGAAGCTCAAGTAGAGGACCTTCTCGCCGCGCTCACAGGCCGCCCTCGCGAAGGTCGCCGCCAGCGTCGTCTTCCCCGTTCCGGGCTCGCCGGCAATCAGAATCTCGGCCCCTACGCAGAATCCGCCCCCCAGGAGCGCGTCCAGCCAGCGGTACCCGCTCGTCACCTTACGCGCCATGGGGCCCTGGCCCAGGCCGACGATCGCTACCGGTATGACGCTTAGGCCGCGCTCCGTTATGACAAACGGACACTCGTTGGGAATGAATCCGGAACCCCGGTACTTCAGCACCCTCAGCCGCCGGGTCGTGATCTGCGCCTCCACGCGCTGGTCCAGCTCCAGGAGACAATCCGCCGTCTCAGCCATGAGATGCAGCAGCGGGCTCCAGGCCGCCCCTGGGGTCCAATGGGACGTCTTGGCGGTGAGCACCAACGTAATCCCGCGCTGGCGAAGCGTCCGGTGGATCCGGAACAGTTCCCGGCGCCCGGCGGCTGGATCTTCGTACAGCCGCAGGAGCAGATCGAGTTCATCGATGGCGATCCGTCGCACGCCCCGGCTCTGCACCACCCTCGAGATCCGTTCCAGCAGGGGGTCAAACCGAAAATCGCCGATGATTTCCGAGTCAGCTGGGAACTCCGCCGGGAGCAGCGTGAGCGCTCCTTCGTTCTCCAGACTCTCCAGGTCGAGCCCGATCGAGAGCGCATCGGCGCGCAGCGCCTCTACGGGCTGATCGCAACTGACAAACAGTCCCGGCTGCCCGTTCGAGGCCCCTTCACAGAGGAACTGCAAACAGAGGATGCTCTTGCCGGTGCCCGGTGAACCGACCACCACCGTCGTGCGGTTCTCCGGCAGGCCCCCGTGGAGGATCTCGTCCATGCCCCGGATGCCCGTGGGGACTTTACCGATGCCGGGGCCGGCGGCCCCCACACTTCTCGGTTCCATTCGGTGACTCCCTCCCGCAGACCTCGGCGCCCGGATAGTGGAGTCAGCGGATATTGCTGCTGCGCCTGGCTCGAAATGTGTTCTTGCGCCAGCCGTCCCGGGTGTGGCTACACCCTGCGGCCGTCCGGGCGGAAACGCAGTTTGCGCCGCAACAATGCTGGCTTAAGCTTATCCTAATTACCTATGGCGCCGCAAGACTATTTGTAGTTACCCGGAGTTACACTGCCACGGTAGCGCGTGCGCCAGGAAACCAAACGGCAAAGAACCTGAGGTCACGACCTTCGAGCCTGCGCCCACGCGGTTCCCTTCCGCAGCCTCGAACGCCACTTCGTCAGGCCTTACTCCTAACTGCCTTCCGTGACTTTGGCGTTCCGCCGCCGCCCCGTAGCAGCGCCACGGTTCGCCCTGCTCCTTCCCGCACTGGCGATATCCATCCGCTCGCCACGAATTTTCGTGGCGTGTACCAAATAGTCTCCGAAAGTTTTCGGCAAACATCCCCCGACGCTGCCGCGTTTCAGCCACCCGCTGGCCGGAAAAAATCGGCTCGGCCCGTCAATCGGTCCCCAACGCCCCTAAAGGATTGTAGGAAACCTGCGATTCCCAGGGTGAAGGAATACGCGTTCGAGTGACGGGCATGAGGAGACCGTTCGCCTTCGAGCCGGGAGATCGCGGTTGGCGGCGCAAGTTTGTCCGCTGGTGGCCGGTGTCTTCGCTCTCCGCCGCAAAGCGCTCCGGCGGCGGCCCGCCCGGCGGCTCCGAAGGGGCTCGCGCGGAGGCCGATGTAAACTGTTGCCCTTCCTGGGGGAGTGGCGCGCCGCCCGAGAGTTCGGGTCTCGGTGGGATGGCGGCGTGCGGTCCCCCTTCGCCATACTCGGACCCTTCGCCGCCCGACGGGCGCGCCGTGCCCGTAGCTGGTGGGATGGAAGAACTCTGGGAACGCATCCGTGGGCTGGAACTGAGCAACTCGGTGCTGGAGGCCCTGGCGCACCAGTCTGGCTGGGAGGCTTGCTCCAAGGTGTTGGAGTTGCTTCTCGAGGCGAGCGGCAGCCGTCTGGGTTACCTCGGGCGCCTTGAAGAGAGTGGGGCGCTTCTCTGTGCGGTCGCGGGGCTGGAGGCCCGCGGCGCGGACTTGCCGGACGGCCGCGTCGCGCCGATCCCCAGGCAGGAGTGGCCTGCCGTCTGGCGCTCGTGCCTCGAGCAGGGCGAAGTGGTCTGTCACAACTCTCTTGCCGCGCCCGCCCCGGCGATTCCACGAGCGATTCGCCGCGCGATCGTCATCCCGCTTCGCAACGATGGAAACTGCGTCGGGCTCGTGTGTCTGGCCAACGGGGAGAACGCCTACAGCCAGGTTCAGCTCTGTCGCATCGCCGCTGCCGCCGAACCTTTGGGCCCGGCGCTTTGCTCGTGGCGCGAACAAGAACGCGCGGAGACCCACCGGCGCGAACTAGAGCGCCGGTGGAAACTCACTCAGTTCGCGATCGATCACTCTCCCGGAGTGGTATTGACCCTCGACCCTTCGGGAAGGGTCGTCTACGCCAACAAGACAGCCTGCCGGACCTTGGGCTATGGCGCTGAGGAATTGACGCTCAAGAGCATTCGGGATCTCTTGGACAGCCACTCCCGGGAATCTTGGGACGAGCTGTGGAAGGAACTTTTGAGGCGGCGGTCCTTGGAGTTCGAGGCGCGGTTCCAAACCAGCGCCGGCTCCTCTATTCCCTTCTCCGTCCTCGCCGGTCACCTGGAGTTCGACGGCCTGGAGTTCATAGCTTTGGTCTGCCGTGACATCTCCGACTATGTCGCCGCGCGGGAAGAACTTCTCGAGGCGCTCGAAAAGGAGCGCGAAGCGGCGAGACTGAAGTCGGAGTTCCTGGCCAACGTCAACCATGAGCTCCGCACGCCCTTGAATGCCATCATCGGGATGACCGATCTCCTGCTGGAGTCGCCGCTTTCGGAAGAGCAGCGCGAATACGTCAAGACCGTCGACCGCGCCTCCCATGACTTGCTGAAGATGATCGAGGACATCCTGGACCTCGAGAAGGTGGAAGCCGGAAAGCTGGAACTGCGCCAGGAAGCCTTCGACCCGGGCAAGCTGTTGGACAATGTGGCCGGGCTGTTCACCAAGGGAGCCCGGGAGAAGGGAATTCAGGTCTCCGTTGTCTGCGACCCGGCGCTGCCCCTCTCATTGGTCGGAGACGCCGGCCGGATCCGGCAGGTGCTGGTGAACCTCGTGAGCAATGCTGTGAAGTTCACCCCTTCGGGAGGCGTCACGATCCGGGCCGAGCCCCTGGAACGGAAAGGTTCCCGCGTGCGGGTGCGCTTCGCCGTGGAGGATTCCGGCATCGGCATACCCGACGACAAGCGGGAAATGATCTTCGAGCGATTCTCGCAGGTGGACGGTTCACCCACCCGCGAACACGAGGGCGTCGGCCTTGGCCTGGCGATCGTGAAGGATCTGGTGGAGTTGATGGGCGGTGAACTCGGCGTGGATAGTCAAGTGGGCCGGGGATCGACCTTCTGGATCACACTATGGCTGCCGGCCGGTCCAGGCGGCCACCCTGTCCGCACCCACCGCGGACCTGCCGCGCCGGAGTCCGCTACCAGCCGCCGTTGGACCCGCGCTCCCCGCGTCCTCGTGGCCGAGGATAATGCCGTCAACCGCAAAGTCGCCGTGCGCATGCTCGAGCGCCTGGGTTGCGCCGTCGATGCGGCCGCCGATGGGAGTGAGGCGGCGGACCTCGCCCTGAGAGGGGACTACGACCTTGTTTTCATGGATTGCGAAATGCCCGTGATGGACGGTTGCCAGGCGACCCGGCGCATCCGCCAGGGGGCGGGTCCGAGATCGCAGGTGCCGGTCATTGCCATGACCGCCCGGGTCATGAAAGGCGATATCGAAGCTTGCCTGGCCGCCGGTATGGACGACTACGTCCGCAAGCCCGTTCACTTGGAAGACTTGCGGCTCGTTCTGGAAAGGTGGGTGCGGCGGGAGGGCGGTCTCTCCGCCGTGCCGGGGTCCGCAGCGAGTGGGCAGGGACGTGCCCCCGGCCCGGTGGAGCAGGCCGGCCCAGGATAGCAGCGAGGTGGTTCGAACATGAATGCTTTGCCCTCGATTGCCATTGTTCTTGTCCTGGTGGCCCTATGCTGGGCCATCGTTCTCCTTCAAAAGGTCACCCGTGACCATTCGCGATTTCTCGTGGGCATGATCGGGTTGATGGCGACCTTCCATGGCTTGCGACAGTTGAAGTATTTGAACGTCGCCCCTCCCAAGATGGCCGAGATTGGCGGCCAGATCACCGACGTGCTGGTGGCCCTGCTGCTGTTCATCGCTCTCGTCATTCTCGACGGTGAGGTTGCCAGCCACCAGTCGGCTAAGATCCAGTTGCGGCTCTCCCAAGCCATGTTGCCTCCGTCACCTGTTTTCGACGGGAAGGTCGTTGCCCAGGCCATCGGCGCCCCGATCCAGGAAGCGCCCAGTACCGGCCTTCCCCGGAACAATACGCTCAGAAGGTTGATCGATGGGGCGCCAGTGGCCATAGTGGGCTTCGACCAGGGACGCCGGGTGATTCTCACCAATGGCGCCGCGGCGAAGCTCTTCGGGCTCGAGCAGGATCAGTTGATCGGTAAGGATCTGGCCGCGCTCAGCGCCGCCGTCGCTGGGTCGAAACCGGCCTGCGACGCCGGCAACGGCAGAAGCGCCTCCTCGGTCTCCGGCTGAATCGGCGCCTGCGCTTGCGACGAGAGGCTGGCGGACCGCCAGCGTCCGGGGCCGTCGCCTCTGTGTCGTTGCCGGCGCTCGCGGCGCCGAATCGAACGTTTCAGAGACCCGCTACTCACGGCCTTCTCCCAGTCCCGCCATTCCGATAAGCTGATCCTGTATGTCTGAGAAGCTTCGCGGAGCCATCGTCGGGTGCGGCTACTTCGGCGGCATCCAGCTCGAAGCCTGGAGCCGTATCCCCGATGCGGAAATCGTCGCCGCCTGCGATCTCGACCTCGCACGGGCGAAGGCCGCCGCCCCCCACGCCTATACCGACGCCGCCCGGATGCTCGACGAAGTGAAGCCGGACTTCCTCGACATCGCCACCCGGCCCGATTCGCACCTGCCCCTCGTCCGCCTTGCCGCCGAGCGCGGCGTCGCCGTCATCTGCCAGAAGCCCATGGCTCCGGACTGGCAACAGGCCGTCGAGATGGTCCGCACCGCCGAGCAGGCGGGCGTTCGGCTCATGATTCACGAGAACTGGCGCTGGCAACCCTGGTACCGGCAGGCGAGGCGGCTGATCGAGGAGGGCGCCGTCGGCCGCCCGCTCTTCTACCGCCTCGAAATGCGCCAGGGCGACGGCCTGGGCCCCAAGCCCTACCCGAAGCAGCCCTATTTCGTCGAGATGCCCCGGCTCATCATCTACGAGGCCGTCGTCCACCCCATCGACACCGCCCGCTTCCTGTTCGGCGAGATCGAGGGCGTCTTCGCCCGCGCCCGGAAGGCGAACCCCATCATCGCCGGCGAAGACGGCGCCTTGCTCATCCTCAGCCACGCCCAGGGCCTGCACGGCTCCGTCGAGGGCAACCGCTACGTCGATCCCATCCCGCCCGGCCCCGCCATGGGCTGGGCCCAGATCGACGGCGAAGGCGTCTGCCTGCGCATCTCACCCAGCGGCGACGTCTACGTCGGCGAGCGTCTCGCCTGGCGCAACACCGTCAGCGAGGGCTACCGCGGCGATTGCGTCCGCGCCACCCAGCAGCACTTCATCGACTGCCTCCGCGAAGGCAAGCCCTTCGAGACAGGCGGCCGCGAGTACCTGAAGACCTTCGCCGCCGTCGAGGCCGCCTACGCCAGCCTGGAGCGCGGCTGCCTCGTCGATCCCCGCGAATGGAGCGCATGAGCGGTCCCGCCGTCAGCATCGTCACCCCCTGCCTGAACATGGCCGGCTTCCTCGAGCAGGCCATCCGCAGCGTGCTGGAACAGGACTACCCGGCCATCGACTACATCGTCGTGGACGGCGGCTCCACCGATGGGACCCTCGAGCTGCTCCGCCGCTACGGGGGCCGCCTGCGCTTCGTCTCCGAGCCGGACCGCGGGCCCGCCGACGCCATCAACAAGGGGTTCCGCCTCACCGAAGGCGGGATCGTCGCCTGGCTGAACGCCGACGACTACTATCTTTCCCGTTCGGCGGTCTCCGAGGCCGTGCGCGCCTTCACGGAGCACCCCGAGGCCGCCGTCGTCTATGGCGACGGCGTCTGGGTGGACGAGGCCGGCGGCGAGATCGGCCCCTACCCGGTGGCTGAGTTCGACCCCGCCCGCCTGGCTCAGGAATGCTTCCTCTGCCAGCCCGCCGCCTTCATCCGCCGCAGCGCTTTCGAAGAGGCCGGCGGTCTGGACCCCGATCTGAAATACGCCTTCGACTACGATCTCTGGATCCGCCTCGCCCGCCGCCACCGCTTCGTTTACGTCCCCCGCCGCTGGGCCGCCTCGCGCATGCACCGCGCCACCATCACCCTGGGGGCCCGCGGCGGCGTCTTCCGGGAAGTCTTGGCGTTGCTGCGCCGCCACTACGCCTATGTGCCGTTCCGGTGGGTCTACAGTTATTGCTGCTTCCTTATCGACCGCCGCGACCAGTTCTTCGAGCCCCTGCGCCCCGGCTTCGGCAAGTATCTCCTGAGCCTCCCCGCCGGACTCTGGCACAACCGCCGCCACCCGCTCCGCTACTGGAACGAATGGCGGCGGGTCATGACCTGGGCCGGCTTCCTCCGCCGCCTCCGCGGGAGCCCCCTCGGCCGCCTTTTCGGCTGAGCGCCCGGCTTCCCCAGCCGTCGAAAAGGCGAACACCGATCATCCCGAGAAAGACCGGCTAAAGTCCGGACGTCTCACGAACTACAAAGGACCCTTGGAAGCTTCGTTCGCCGGACTGCGCCTGCTCTTCGCGTCGGCGAAAATTAGCCGCTGCGCCAATACCGCAATATGTAACAGAGCTGCGGGAAGCGGGTGAAGAACCTCGGCCGCCTCGCCGATGAAGATTCCAGAGGCCCGCCAGGAGAGAGGAGCCATGGCCGCCCACACTGTTCCCGTCGAGGACCTCCGCAAAGTCGGCCGCCTAGCGAAAGCCTTGCAGGATTACCCATTCCGGTCCGCTTGGCCGCTACTGGTCTTGCGCTATTTCCATCTGCCCAAGGCGCTAAGGGGGATCACGGAAGCGCTCTCCGGAGCCAGGACCGCCGAGCTGACGGCGGAAGAGACACAAGACCTCTACGAATCATTGCTCGCGCTGCACGAGGAGCTTGAAGACGTGCTGAGACGGTTGCGCGGCAGGCGAGCCTGCCGATTGTTGGCGTACCGGTGGCTGAACCGTCTCGAGGAACAGGTGGAGGACCTCACCGACGTTCTGGAGACACTCGCCTGGGGTTTCGATCCGGATCTCCAGCAGTTCATGGACGAAGCGATTTCGAAGCTCGAAAGGCGCCCCATCAGCCAGTGCCAATCCGGATAGACGATTCCGCCAGCCCGCAACTCCGGAGGGCCGTCGGCAAGCTGAGAAAGAAGTACCCTAACATGGATCACGACCTCCAGCGAGCCTTCACGGAGATCTCCGTGGCTCCCCAGCTGGCGTGCCACGCCCGGAAGGTCAAGAAGACGGGCCATTCAGTCTGGAAGTACAGAGCCAGGAGCAGCGACATGAAGCGGGGAAACCGCGGGGGATTTCGGATTCTCGCCTACTACTCCGAGGCCGAACAGGTCCTGTACCCGTTTCTGGTGGATACCCACGAGCAGTACCCCGACCAGCCGCCGCGAGAGAAGATCAAAAGCGCATTGGAGGAGTTGCTGGACGAGCTCGTAACACGGCAGCGCCGCCTGTTCGACGATCAGGAGTAATCCTGCTCAGGACGGTGGAGGGTTCGTCGGGGCGTCATCGTCCCGCGCCGGGTTCCTTTTCTCCGCTGGCCGGCTCCTGTTCGCAATTTCGGAAAATCCCGGTGACAGAATTGGTCTGGACCCCAAAGTTGAGACAAAGTAAACAGGGACCCCTTACAGGGAATGGGAGGGACTCCTGGATGCGGGAAGACGACAACAAAGAAGGCGGATCTGGTACCGTGTGGCCATCGCGGCACTCGGTCGAGTCCAAGGGGGAGATCGCTGGGCGGGCAACCCCTACGACAACGCACTGGCCGAGAGCCTTCTGCGGACGCTGAAGTGCGAGGGGATCTACCTGACCGGCTACCGGAACGCGGCCGATGCCCGGGCTCGAATCGCCCGTTTTCTGGAGGGCTGCTACAACCGGCGGCGGCTACACTCCTCGCTGGGTTATCGGCCGCCGGGGCAGTTCGAAACCAAGGCGGCGGCCGGGCCGGCGGTCCCTTGGCCGGTTGCCCTCCCGCAGGGCTTGCCTGCGTCCCGCCGACCGCTGCTCGTATGGGTTCATCCGCTGGCTGAGACAAGGAGACCTCAGCGAGCGGCCCGAATCGGGATTTGCGTAGCCCACCCCCGCATTGGTGCGGTAGAGTGTACGGAGGCGAAAACGCTCAAGAATTCTCACGAACGAGGAAAGGACACGCATGCGCAAGATCAAGACCGCGGTCATTGGAGCCGGATTCATGGGCAAGGTGCACACCGAAGGGATCCGGCGGTTGGGCAATGTCGAGGTGGCCGGCGTGGCGGCGGTATCGAAAGAAGAGGCCGAGCAGTTCGGCAGGACGATGCACGTCGAGCGCACCACCGACAACTACATGGAACTGATCGAAGATCCCGAAATCGAGGCGGTGCACGTCTGCACGCCGAACGTGCTGCACGCGCCGGTCACGAAGGCGGCTATCGAGGCCGGCAAGCACGTGCTCTGTGAAAAGCCGCTGGCGATGAACGCCGCCGAGGCCGAGGAGATGCTGAAGCTGGCCCGGAAGAAGCGGATCGTCCACTGCGTGAACCACAACCTGCGTTACTACCCGGTGCTGCAGCACGTGCGGCAGATGATCGCCGCCGGCGAGCTGGGCGAGATCCTCGTCGTTCAGGGAACCTACTCGCAAGACTGGCTGCTCTACGACACGGACTACAACTGGCGGCTGGAATCGAAAGAGAACGGCCCGCTGCGGGCGCTGGCCGATATCGGCTCGCACTGGATGGACCTGGTGCAGCACCTGACCGGGCTGAGAATCACCGCGCTCTGCGCCGACATGGAGACCTTCCACAAGAAGCGCAAGAAGCCGAAGCGGGCGATCGAGACCTTCGCCGGCAAGAAGCTCAAGCCGGAGGACTACAAGGAGGTCCGGATCGACACCGACGACTTCGGGATGGTGCTGCTGCACCTGGGCCGGCGGGCCCGGGGCGCCTACACCGTCAGCCAGGTCAACGCCGGCTGCAAGAACCGCTTCCAGATCGAGATCTTCGGCACCAAGGCCGGGGTGATCTGGAACCAGGAGATGCCGGACCAGCTCTGGATCGGGCATCGCAACGAGCCGAACGAGTGGCTGGTGAAGGATCCGGCGCTGCTGATGGGTCCGGCGGCGGGATTCGCCGACCTGCCCGGCGGCCACAGCGAGGGCTACGACGACGCGCACAAGCAGGTCTACAAGCGCTTCTACGCCCGCGTGGCGGATCCGAAGGCCCCCGTCGACTACCCGACCTTCGAAGACGGTCTGTGGGGCATGAAGCTGCTCGACAAGATCCTCGAGAGCTACAAGACCCGGAGTTGGGTGAAAGTCAAGTAACGGCCTGCCCCGGGCGGGGCAAGGAATTCGGTAGGCCGGCGCCGCGGGAGTGCGCCGGCTTTTTTCTTTTCCCGAGGTTATCCGCGGCCCGGCGCAAGGCGGGCGGAGAGGGCGGCGGCGCGGTCCGGATCGAGCAGCTCACGGGCCAACTCGGCGAGTGAGTCCACGAGGATGTCGGGCGGATACTGGCCGAGGGTCTCCGGCTGCAGGCCGTAGGTGACGGCGGCCACGGGGACGCCGGCGTTGCGGGCGGTGAGGACATCGACGGCGCTGTCGCCGATCATGAGCGTCTGCTCCGGACGCGCCCCGGCCTCCCGCATCAGCGTCTCAATGCCCAGCGGGTGGGGCTTCTTCTCGGGCAGGCTGTCGCCGCCATAGACCTGAAAGAAACGATTCTCCCAGCCGAGGCCGCGGACCAGCTCCCGGGAAAAGCGCTCGGGTTTGTTGGTGAGGACGGCCATCGGGATGCCGGCTTCGGCGAAGCGGCCGAGGGCCTCGTCGACGCCGGGATAAGGACGGGTGTTATCGAGCAGGTGTTGGCCGTAGCAGTCGAGGAAGTGCCCGAGGGCGCGATGAACGTCTTCTTGCGGCGCTTCGGGGCCCATGGCGCGGCGCAGAAGCGTGGGCGCGCCGTCGCCGACGTAGGAATAGATGCGCTCGTTCGGAAGCGGAGCGCGTCCCATGCGCTGGAGGGCGGCGTTGACGGCGTTGGCCAGGTCGAGCCTGGAGTCGATGAGGGTGCCGTCGAGGTCGAAAATGAGCAGTTTCATGTCGGGTTCGGGGCCAATGACGTTCACGCGCCGGGCCCATAGTTCCATTGTAGGCGCCGCCGGGTAAGGACCCCGGGGCGGCGGCCGGCGGGGGGCTCAGATCTCGACCTCCGGCAACCGGATCTTTTCCTGGGCGCCGGCCTTCTCCCAGAACTCCTTGAGCTTCTCGTAGCTGGCGAGGAAGCCGTCGCGGACCTCCCGGGGGGCAAACTCGACGATGACTTCCGCTGCACCGATCAAATGAGGGGCGTAGCGGGACCCGGCCACCGACTTGGGCGGCGGCTTCGAGCTGAAAGCCATCAGGATGAGGACGAGGGCGATGGCGCCGAGCAGGCCGCGGACGAAGCCGAAGCCCGCCCCCAGGGTGCGGTCCATCCAGGTGAGACCCGCCCACTTGAAAAGGGCAGCCAGCAGTTTGCCGGTGAGCGCGCCGACGGCAAGGCAGCCGGTGAAGATGATCAGGAAGCCGATGAAGTTGGCGATCCCCTTGGAGCTGACGTAGGGCAGGAAGTAATAGCCGATGGCTCCGTAGAACCAGATGCCGAGCACGATTCCGGCGACAGCCGCCGCCAGGCCCACGCCGACACGGGCGAAGCCCTTGGCGATGCCCTCGATGGTCGAGACGCCCACCAGGGCGACGATGACGATGTCGAGCCAGTTGAGCGTCATAGGCTCCGTATGCCGGGCCGGCCGCCGGGCTTGCTAGAGATCCTTTCCGCTGAGCCGCCGGTAGGCCTCGAGGTACTTTTCGCTGGTGTTGCGGGCGACCTCCGGGGGCAAGGCCGGGGCCGGGGGCTTCTTGTCCCAGTGGATGGACTCGAGGTAGTCCCGCACGTACTGCTTGTCGAAAGAGCGTTGCGGGCGGCCGGGCTCGTACTCGTCGGCGGGCCAGAAGCGCGAAGAATCGGGGGTTAGAACCTCGTCGGCGAGAATGAGTTCGCCGTCCACGAGACCGAACTCGAACTTGGTGTCGGCGATGATGATGCCGCGCTCGCGGGCATATCCGGCGGCGCGGGAGTAGATGTCCAGAGCGAGGTCGCGGACCTTCTCGACGACGTCGCGGCCGATCATCTCGGCGGCCTCCTCGAAGGAAATGTTGATGTCGTGGCCGCTGGTGGCCTTGGTTGCCGGGGTGAAGATGGGCGCGGGCAGTTGACTGCTCTCCAGGAGGCCGGGGGGAAGCTGGATGCCGCAGATGGCGCCGGTCTGCTGGTAGTCCTTCCAGCCGGAGCCGGCCAGGTAGCCCCGGACGACGCACTCGACCGGCAGCATCTCGGCGCGGGTGACGAGCATGGAGCGTCCGGCGAGCTGGGCGCGGAACTGGGGCAGCGGCTCGGGGTAGGTATCGACGTCGGCGGTGATGATGTGCGTGGGGACGATGCCCTTCAGGAAGTCGAACCAGAACAGGGAGAGCTGCGTCAGCACCTCGCCTTTGCGGGGGATGCCGGTGGGCAGGATGTAGTCGAAGGCGGAGATGCGGTCGGTGGCGACGATCAGCAGCTCGTCGCCGACTTCGTAGATGTCGCGCACCTTGCCGCGAGAGAGCAGCCTGATGCCGGGGAGGTTGGTTTCCAGGATGACGTTGGGTTCGCTTATGGTTTCAGACATATGCGCACGGCCTTTTTGCCAATGTCGGCGCCTATCTTGTCCAGGATATCGCGGGAGATTTCGCGCTGGGCCTTCTCGAAGAGCTCGTTCTCTTCCAGGCGGATGTGGCGGCGCAGCAGGGCGGTGAAATCACGGAGGGTCTTCTCGTCGGGCTTCCGGCGAAGGCGCTCGACGAGTTCCCGGACAAGGCGGTGTTCTTGGAGAAGTTGTTGGACCAGCGCGGAGAGATTAGCTGGGCAGGCGGGGAAGAGGATCTGCTCTTCCATCTCGAAGTGGTTGGTGAGCTCGACGTCCCAGACGCCGACGATGCGGTCGGCCAGGCGCACGATGGCTTCCCGGTCGGCGCCGGCGTCGAGTTCCCGGTCCGTGAGCACGCACAGGGCCAAGCCGTTGTGGTGCTGCTGGGAGAGGGGAATGAGGGCTGGGTCACGCTTCATAAAGAGATTTGCGAGGCAGCGTCCGGCTCGGGCCGGACGGCGCCGGAATGGATCAAGCCTGCAGGATCTCCTCCCAAGTGTAGGGCCGGTCCCGGACACAGGACCACAGCGCCATGACGGCGGTCAGGGTGCTTTCCGCGGCGGCGACGCCGGCGTTCTCGATCTTGCCGGTGCGGGCGCCCTCGATGAACTCGTTGACGGAATCCTGGGTGATATCGTAGCGCGTCTCGATGCGCTCGGGCTCCTTGCCGGGCCGGTGAATGGTGATGCCTTTTCGGGAGGTGGTGACGACGCCGTGCTCGCAGATGAACGTCTCCGAGACATCGCGGTAGCCGGGGCTGCGGAACTGGTTGGCGGCGTAGGAGAAGATGAGGCCGTCGTCGAACTCGAAGGTGCAGGCGACGTTGTCGAAGACATCGCCGTAGAAGCGGATGGCGTTGCCGCCGTAACCGGTGACCTTGACTGGATGCTTGCCGGTGAACCAATTGACGACGTCGAGGTTGTGACAGTCCTGCTCGACGAGGATGTCGCCGGAAAGTTCGCGGTAAAAGTACCAGTTGCGGATACGCTCTTCACTGGCCGGGTGGCCGCTCCTGATGCGGGGTCCGCCCCCGAACCAGGAGGCGCGGACCATCTTGATGGCGCCGAGCTCGCCGGAGCGAACGAGGTGGTAGGCTTTGCAGTAGTCCTTGCCATAACGCTGCTGGAAGTCGATGGTGACGCGCTTGGTGGGATCGGCCTTGAGGGCGGCGGCCTTCACCCGGCGGCAACCCTTGGGATCGACGGCGGCGGGCTTCTCCATGAAGATGTGCTTGCGAGCTTCCACCGCGGCTTCGAACATCTCCGGATGGAGGTAGGCGGGGGTGGCGATGAGGACGGCGTCCACGTCGGAGGCGAGCAGTTCTTTGTAGTCCCTGAAGACTTTGGCTCCAGAGTAGCGCTCGCGGGCGGCCTGGATGCGGTCGTCGTAGATGTCGCAGATGGCGGCGATTTTGGCGAACTCGTTCTTGGCGAAAATGCCGCTGTCGTACATGCCGCGGTTGCCGCACCCGATGAGGCCGACCGAGAGGGCGGAATTGGCCTGGGTGGCGCGGACGAGTTCCGGCTTCAGAATCAGGAAGGCCGCGGAGGCGCCGGCGGTGTTATGCAGGAAGCTGCGGCGGTCACAGGAATCGGACATGAGATACCTCCTCAGAATGATGACGACTTGCGCGTGACGGATAGCGTCTGAATCGCTTTCATTATACTGGGGAATTCCGATGAAGCTTTCCGTTCTGGTGCCGGTCTACAACGAGCGGACCGTAGTGGAGCAGAGCCTGACGCAGGTGCTGGCGGCGCCGCTGCCGGAGCAGATAGAGCGGGAGCTGATCGTGGTGGACGACTGCTCGACCGACGGCACCGGGCAGATTCTCGAGCGGCTGGCTGAGCGGGAACCGGCGATCCGGCTGGTGCGGCACGAGAAGAACCAGGGCAAGGGGGCGGCGATCCGGACGGCGATCCAGTATGCGACCGGGGACTTCTGCGTCGTCCAGGATGCGGATCTCGAGTACGACCCGCGGGAATACCCGGTGCTGCTGAGGCCGCTGCTCGACGGGCGGGCGGACGCGGTGTTCGGCTCGCGTTATCTGGCGGCGGCGCAGACCCGGGTGCTGCCATTCTGGCACTCGATGATCAACAAGGCCCTGACGCTGGTCTCCAACGTCTTCTCGAACCTGAACCTGACCGACATGGAGACCTGCTACAAGGTGTTTCGCACGGATCTGCTCAAGAGCATCCCGATCCGGTCGAACCGCTTCGGCTTCGAGCCGGAGATCACGATGAAGTGCGCCAAGCGCCAGTTCCGCATCTACGAGGTGCCGATCTCCTACCACGGCCGCAGCTACGAAGAGGGCAAGAAGATCGGCTGGAAGGACGGCATCCAGGCGCTGGCGACGATCCTGAAGTTCTGGCTGATCGATGATCTCTACACCAAGCCCTTCGGCCGGGGCGTGGTGCACACGCACCTGGGCACGCCGCGCTACGTGGACTGGCTGACAGAGGTGATCCGGCCGTACCTGGGCGATTCGGTGCTCGAACTGGGCGCCGGGCTGGGGACGCTCAGCGGGCGGCTGATGGCGCGGCGGCTGCGGTACGTAGCGGCCGAAAGCGACTCACTGAATCTGCACGCGCTCAAGAACCGTTTCCTGCGGACCCCGAACGTGGAGGTCGTGGAGCTGGATCCAGAGCAACCGGAGCACCACGGCCGCCTCGGGCAGCCGGTGGATTCCGTGCTGTGCCTGAACATTTTGGAGTACTCGGCCGACCCAGAGGCCACGCTGCGGAACGTGGTCGGGTTGTTGAAGCCCGGCGGGACGCTGATCATCCTGGCCCCACAGGGTGAGGGGCTCTACAGCGAGCTGGACCGGGCGCTCGGTTTGAAGCGGCGCTTCAGCCGCGAGAAGCTGCAGCGGATGTTGGCAGATTGCGGGCTGGAGCCGGCCTGCGTACACCAGCTCAACAAGGCGGCGGCGCCGGCCTGGTGGTTTCAGGGGAAGGTGTTGCGGCGGCGGCAGTTGCGCAAGCCGCTGCTGAAGTTCTTCGACTGGACGGTGTGGCTGTGGCGAGCGCTCGATCACGTGCTGCCGTGGCGGGGGCTGTCGATGATCGTAGTGGCGCGGAAACGGCGGGACGGGGGAATGTTTCAGCGAGATACCGTCCGGAATTAGGCGGAACCACGGATTGGCGGCCCGCTGCCGAAGCCTTAGAATGGGCCTCTAGTGAAAACTTCAGGCGACAGGTTAGTCACATCGTCCCGTCCATGATCGGTACCAAGAAGCGACTCCCCATGGTGACACGTACTGCAAGCAGAACCCACTATTCGGAATCGGAGGCGGCCAGAAGACTCGGGATCACAACCGAACAGTTGCGGGAGCTGATCCAGAGCCACATCCTCAACGAAGGCGAGACGATGCGCGCCACCAGGCGGGCGATCTTCCATCCCTCGGATTTGATCATCCTTCAGCATCTTGCCGGCTCTCGGAACGGCTCCACACCTCGGGATTGACGAGCGTTGGCGGTTTGCGGCCCTGGAGAGCGGCGCTGACGTTCTCGGCGGCCAGCATGCACATCTTCAGCCGGGTGGCCACCGTGGCGCTGCCGATGTGGGGTACGAGGACGGCGTTCGGCAGCTCGAGCAGACCGGGGTGAACCTTGGGTTCGTTCTCGAAGACGTCGAGGCCGGCGCCCCAGATGGTGCGGTTACGGAGAGCTTCGACCAAGGCGGCTTCATCGACGACGGGTCCGCGCGAGGTGTTCACCAGGATGGCGGTGGGCTTCATCAGGCGTAGCTGCTCGGTCCCGATGAGATGGCGGGTGGACTCGGTGAGCGGGGTGTGAATGCTGACAATGTCGGACTCCCGCAGCAGGTCCTCCAGTGGGACGTAGACGGCGCCGAGTTCCTGCTCGACCTCTTCTGGGGCGCGGCGGGCGTCGCTGTAGAGGATGCGCATCTGGAAGCCCCGGCCCCGGCGGGCCACGGCGCGTCCGATGCGGCCCAGGCCGATGATGCCGAGGGTCTGGTGGTGGACGTCCTGGCCGACGAGCAGGTCGATGGCCCACTTGTTCCACTTGCCCTCCATCAGGAACTTGTTCGCTTCGAAGAGCCGGCGGGCGGTGGCCAGGATCAGGGCGAAGGCGAGGTCGGCGGTGGTGTCGGTGAGGACATCCGGGGTGTTCGAGACGAGGATGCCGGCGCGGGTGGCGGCGGGGACGTCGATGTTGTCATAGCCGACGGCGACGTTGGCGATGATCTTGACGCCGTCGAGCTGGGCGATGACCTCGGGGGTGAACTTGTCGGTGAGCTGGGCGACGACGGCCTGCTTGCCCTTGACGCGGCGAAGCAGCTCCTCGGCGGGAAGGCCGTCGTCAGTATCGTGATATTCGACGTCGAAATGCTGCCGGAGCAGCTCTACGGCTTCGGGGAAGATGCGCTTGGTGATCAGTACGGATGGCCTCACGGGGGCGATTGTCGCACAGAGGCCCGCGGCCGTACAATGGCGGGGTCGCCCCGGCGGCGGGCTTTGACCGGGGGCGCAGGAGAGGAGAAACAGTGGCGAAACTTGGTTTCTGCGGACTGGGCATCATGGGCTATCCGATGGCGCGGAACCTGCGCCGGGCGGGCCACGAGCTGTGGGTGTGGTCGCACACCCGGGCCAAGGCCGAGCGGCTGGCGGCCGAGGAAGGGGCGACGGCTTGCGCGACGCCCCGGGAGGTGGGCGCCGCGGCCGAGGCGCTGTTTCTGTGCGTGGGCGACACGCGAATGTCGAAGGAGGTGATCCTGGGCGCGGACGGGATCGCGGCGGGCGCAAGGCCGGGAACGGCGGTGATCGATGCCAGCACCATCTCGGCACTCGAGAGCCAGAAAATCGCCAGGTCGCTCGAGCAGCAGGGGATCCACTACCTCGACGCGCCCTGCACGGGCTCCAAACTGGGCGCCGAGCAGGGCAAGCTGGCCTTCATGGTGGGCGGGGACCCGGCGGTGTTCGAGAAGGTGAAACCGTGGTTCGAGCCTATGGGGCGGCAGATCTTCTACTGCGGCCCTCAGGGCATGGGGCTGCGCGTGAAGCTGGCCCAGAACCTGATTCAATCCAACATCTTGCAGGCGTTCGTCGAGGGCATTGTGCTGAGCACGAAAGCGGGGGTGGACCCGAAGCTGATGCTCGAGGTCATCAACTCGACGGCGGCCAGGTCCGGGCTGGTCGCCTTCAAGGCGCCCTACATCTTCCGGCGGGACTTCGCCACTCACTTCTCGACGAAGTGGATGCACAAGGACATCGGACTGGCGCTGGAGCTGGCCGAGGCGGCCGATGTCCCGGTTCCCATAACCGGGCTGACGCGGCAGCTCTTCCAGGCGGCTCTGGCCCAGGGCCTGGGGGAAGAGGATTTCTGTAGCGTTATCAAAGTGTTAGAGGGTATGGCCGGGGTGGAGGTGAAGACGGAGTTGTAGAAAATTGCAGATTTTGCTTGCACTCCGCATCTTCATATTCTATTATTGGAAGTAAGCCGGGGAGGCAACTCCCACCAAAGCGAGACTAACCTCACAAAAAGACCCCTGAAGCAATAACCTCCCCGGCACCCCGGAACCCCCCTCGGTAGAACCTCCCGCCACGCTGTGTCTGCGTCCCGCCGGAGCGGTTGTGAGGTTTGATAACCTATTGAAACAATGCCAGTTGTATCCCTCTCCGGGCGCTCTTCACCCCGGAGCGGGGCGGCTGGACGCTGCGGGGGAAACCGGGCTCGAACCGGGCGCGGGACGGGGAATTTGCCCCAGTTGGATGGATTGGACGGCCGAGCTGCGCTCCAGCAGACGATCATTGGGTCAAACGCCCCACCCTTGGACCCTTAAGTTGCTGATTCGATGGAGGCGCAGGGGCTGGAACGCCAAGTGCTTCCCAGAATGCACCATGCAAGCACACGGCAAGCCTGGGACTTACCGGCCGCGGCTGGTCTTCTGGGAACTGACGACCGGGTGCAACCTCCGGTGCATCCACTGCCGGGCGAGCGCGACGGAGCTGATGTCGCCAGATGACTTGACGTACGCCGAGTGCACCGGGATCATCGATCAGCTCGCCGAGTTCGCCCCCTTCATCCTGGTGCTGTCGGGCGGCGAGCCGCTCTGGCGCCGGGACGTCTTCGACATCGCGAAGTATGCCCGGGACCGGCGGATCCGCGTGGCGCTGGCCACCAACGGGACGCTGATCGACGAGGCGATGGCGCAGCGGATCGCGGACGCGGGCATCGAGCGGGTCTCGATCAGCCTGGACGGGGCCGATCCGGTGACCCACGACACGTTCCGGGGACACAAAGGGGCTTTCGCCGCGGCGGTGAAGGGCATCGAGCTGCTCAAAGAGCTGGGGGTCTCGACGCAGATCAACACCACGGTTTCCCGGCACAACGCCCACGAGCTGCCGCGGATCCTGAAGCTGGCCGAGGAGCTGGGCGTACAGGCGTTCCACATGTTCTTGCTGGTGCCGGTGGGCTGCGGGCTGACGATCAAGGACGAGCAGGCGATTCAGGGCGAAGAAGCCGAAGAGATACTCGAATGGTTCTACGAGCAGTCGCTGGCTTCGAAGCTGGAGCTGAAGGCCACCTGCGCGCCGCACTACTACCGGATCATGCGGCAGCGGCGGGCCGAGGCGCGCCGGGCGGGCGAGAAGGTGCCGGAGCTGGCCAAGGAAGGCATGCACGCGGTGACGAAAGGCTGTCTGGCGGGTACGGCGGTCTGTTTCATCTCGCACCAGGGCGAGGTCTTCCCTTGCGGCTACCTTCCAGTCTCGGCCGGCAGCCTGCGCGAGACGCCGTTCCGGGAGATCTGGGAGAAGGCGCCCATCTTCCAGGACTTGCGGGATACCGAGAAGCTGGAAGGCAAGTGTGGTATTTGTGAGTTCAAGAATGTCTGCATGGGCTGCCGCGCCCGTGCTTATGGAATGACGGGAGACTATCTGGCCGAGGAGCCCTTCTGCGTCTACGAACCCAGGAAGTTGCATGCCGACCCACGTCCAGGAGTCCAGTAAACCTCGAGCCGCGGCCGTGAGGGACAACCGGGCGAAGTTTCTCGAGCGCGCGATGTCGCGCCACCACTACTCCGGCGACGCCCTCATCGAAGTGCTGCACACCGCCCAGGAGCTCTACGGGTACCTCACTCCGGAGCTGCTGAAGACCATCGCCCGGAAGCTGAAGCTGCCGCCGAGCCGCGTGCTGGGGGTGGCGACCTTCTATCACTTCTTTTCCTTGGAGCCGAAGGGCGAACATTCCTATATTGTTTGTCTGGGCACGGCCTGCTACGTGAAGGGGGCGCTGGGCCTGCTCGAAGTGCTGGAGCGGCGCTGCGCCATGGCGGGCTCGACCAGCCCGGACGGCAAGGTGAGCGTGAACTCGGCCCGCTGCATCGGGGCCTGCGGCCTGGCCCCGGCGATGATCCGCGACGGGGAGATCCTGGGGCGGATGACGCCGGAGAAGCTGAACGAAGACCTCGACAGGATCGGTGTCGAATGACGATCGAGGAACTCTACGAGACCCAGAGCGCCGAGCTGGACCGCCGGAAGCGGCTGGAGAACCGGATCTACTGCTGCACGGCGGCCGGCTGCATCTCCTGCGGGGCCGAGAGCGTCAAGAAGGCGATCGCCGACCAGATCCGCTCCTCGGGGCGCGAGGGCAAGCTCGAGGTCTGCGGCTCGGGGTGTCTGGGGCTGTGCAGCCGGGGGCCCCTGGTCTACAGCGAGCGCGACAACGAACTCTACGGCGAGGTGGCGCCGGAGGACGCCCCGGCGCTGATCTCCTCGAACCCGGTGGACCGCGAGCAGTTGCGTTTCAAGCGCGCCGACCTGGAGGCGCCGTTCTTCGCCAAACAGCACAGGATCGTGCTGGCCAACTCGGGCCGGGTGGATCCGGAGAACGTGACCGACTACATTGCCGCCGGCGGCTACCAGGCGCTGGCCAAGGCGCTGACCGAGATGACGCCGGCGGAGGTGATCGCCGAGATCCGCACCAGCGGCCTGCGCGGCCGGGGCGGCGCCGGCTACCCGACGGGCTTGAAGTGGGAGCTGGTGGCGCGGCAGCCGACGGACACGAAGTACGTGGTCTGCAACGCTGACGAAGGGGATCCGGGGGCGTTCATGGACCGCTCGGTGCTCGAGGGCGATCCCCACCGGGTGCTCGAGGGCATGGCGATCGCGGCCTATGCGGTGGGAGCGCAGCAGGGCTTCATCTATGTGCGGGGCGAGTACGGGCTGGCGATCCAACGGCTGCAGTCGGCGATCCGGCAGGCCGAGCGGGAGCACCTGCTGGGCAACCGGATTCTCGAAACGGGCTTCCAGTTCCGGATCGATCTGCGGATCGGCGCCGGGGCCTTCGTCTGCGGCGAGGAGACGGCGCTGATCGCCTCCATCGAAGGCAAGCGGGGCCAGCCGCGCCAGCGGCCGCCGTATCCGCCGGAGTCGGGTCTCTGGGGCAAGCCGACGCTGATCAACAATGTCGAGACCTTCGCCAACGTGGCCCGGATCATCGAGCGCGGCGGCGAGTGGTTCGCCTCCATCGGCACCGAGCACTCCAAGGGGACGAAGGTCTTCGCGCTCGCCGGGCGGATCCAGAACACGGGCTTGATCGAGGTCGAGATGGGCACGCCGCTCAGGGAGATCATCTTCGACATCGGCGGCGGCGTCCCCCGGGGCGGCAAGTTCAAGGCGGTGCAGACGGGCGGGCCGTCGGGCGGCTGCATTCCGGAAGAGCTGCTGGACACGCCGGTGGACTACGAATCGCTGGCGGCGGTGGGCTCGATCATGGGCTCGGGCGGCATGATCGTGATGGACGAAACCTCCGACATGGTGGACGTCGCCCGGTTCTTCATGGAGTTCTGCATGGACGAGTCCTGCGGCAAGTGCATCCCCTGCCGCGCCGGGACGGTCCAGATGCACGACATCCTGGCCCGGCTCACCCGCGGCGAGGGAACGCCGGCCGACATCGACATGCTGGAGCAGCTCTCTTCCCTGCTCAAGGAAGCCAGCCTGTGCGGGCTGGGGCAGAGCGCGCCGAACCCGGTGCTGACGACGCTGAAGTATTTCCGGCACGAGTACGAGGCGAAGTTGAAGGAACCGGCCGGGGCGGGCGCCGGAGACTCCGCCGCGGCGGCGGGAGGAGAGGAGCGGTGAGCGTCAAGACACTCACGATCGACGGCAAGATGGTGACCGGGGCGGCCGGCGAGTCGATCTTCAACGCCGCCTGGAACGCCGGCATCCACATTCCGCGGCTCTGCCACATCGGGGGGCTCTCCGACGTCGGGGCCTGCCGCTTGTGCCTGGTGGAGATCGAAGGGCAGCCGAAGCTGGCAGCCTCGTGCCTGACCCCGGTGGAAGAGGGCATGGTGGTGCGCACGAACACGCCGCGGCTGCAGGCGCACCGCAAGCTGATCGTCGAGCTGCTGCTGGCCGAGCGCAACCACATCTGTTCGGTCTGCGTGCAGAACGGCAACTGCGAGCTGCAAGACCTCGCCGAGGGCCTGGGCATCGACCACGTGCGGCTGCGTTACCAGTTCCCGCGGCTGGGAGTGGACACCAGCCACGAGCGGTTCGGCATCGACCACAACCGGTGCGTGCTCTGCACTCGCTGCGTGCGGGTCTGCGACGAGGTGGAAGGCGCGCACACCTGGGACGTGAAGGGCCGGGGGCGCAACTCGATGGTGATCACCGATCTGGACGAGCCGTGGGGCCAGTCCGAGACCTGCACCTCCTGCGGCAAGTGCGTGCAGGTCTGCCCGACCGGGGCGCTGTTCGAGAAGGGCAAGACGGTGGCCGAATCGCGCAAGGACCGGCGGTTCCTCAAGTACATCGTCACGGCGCGCAAGGAGCACCAATGGATCCGGTGAAGGAAAACAAGCCCCGGATCGCCACCGTCTGGCTGGGCGGCTGCTCGGGGTGCCACATGTCGTTCCTGGACCTCGACGAGCGGCTGCTCGAGCTGGCGGCCCGGGCCGACATCGTGGCCTCGCCGATCGTCGATACCAAGGAGGTTCCCGAAGCCGACATTACCCTGGTCGAAGGGGCGGTGGCCAACGTCGAACACCTGGAGCAGATCCGGGAGATCCGCGCCAAGACGAAGATCCTGGTGGCCTTCGGCGACTGCGCGGTGACCGGCAACGTGACGGCGCTGAGGAACCTGTTCGACGTCGAGGACGTGCTGAACCGCTCTTACAAAGAGACGGCGCTGCCGGTGATCGGCGTGCCGGCCGGGAACCCGATCGTGCCGGCGCTGCTCGAGCGGGTGCGGCCGGTGCACGAGGTGGTGCCGGTGGATTACTTCCTACAAGGGTGCCCGCCGTCGGCCGACGAGATCTGCCGGTTCCTCTTCGACCTGCTCGACGGCAAGCAGGAGCCGGCCAAGCCGGGGAGGTTCGGTTGAGCCATGGGCGAGCGGATCGTCATTAGTCCGGTTACGCGCATCGAGGGCCACGCCAAGATCTCCATCTACGTGGACGACGAGGGCCGGGTGGAGAGCGCCCAGTTCCACGTGGTGGAGTTCCGGGGCTTCGAGAAGTTCTGCGAGGGGCGGCCCTTCTACGAGATGCCGGGCATCATGGCGCGGGTCTGCGGCATCTGCCCGGTGAGCCACGTGCTGGCGAGCTCGAAGGCCGGCGACGCGATCCTCGGCGTCGAGATCACCCCGGCGGCGAAGAAGGCCCGGCGGCTGATGAACTACGCCCAGGTGCTGCAATCGCACGCGCTGAGCTTCTTCCACCTCTCCTCGCCGGACCTGCTGCTGGGCATGGACGCCGATCCGGCCAGGCGGCACATCTTCGGCGTGGCGGCCGAGGACGAAGACTTCGCCCGGCGGGGCATCCGGCTGCGGCAGTTCGGCCAGCGGGTGATCGAGCTGCTGGGCGGCAAGCGGATTCACCCCTCCTGGGGCGCGCCGGGGGGCGTGCTGAAGGCGCTCACCGAGGAGGAGCGCCAGGAGGTGGCCGGCTGGATCCCGGAGGCCTACAAATCGATGGAGATCGCCCTGGAGCGGTTCAAGGCGATCCTCGACGGCTTCGAGCAGGAGGTGCGCCACATCGGCAACTTCCCGTCGCTGTTCATGGGCACGGTGGACGAGGACGGCTACATGGAGTTCTACGACGGCCGGCTGCGGATCATGGACAGCGAAGGCAACATCGTCGCCGATGGGCTGAAGCCGTGGCGCTACGAGACCTTCCTGGCCGAGGCGAGCGAAGAGTGGTCCTACATGAAGTTCCCCTACTACAAGCCGATGGGCTACCCGGCGGGGATGTACCGCGTGGGGCCGCTGGCGCGCTGCAACGTGGTCCACGCCATCGGCACGCCGCTGGCGGACCGGGAGCTGAGGGAGTTCCGGCAGCGAAAGTGGGTGGTGCGCAACGAGTCGTTCCTCTATCACTGGGCGCGGCTGATCGAGATGCTGCACTGCGTGGAGCGGATCGAGGAGCTGATCGACGATCCGGACATCGTCAGCGAGCACGTGCGGGTGAAGGCGGACCGCAACCACGAGGTGGGCATCGGCTCCTGCGAGGCGCCCCGGGGCACCCTCTTCCACCACTATGAGGTGGACGAAGACGGGCTGATCCGGAAGGCGAACCTGCTGATCGCCACGGCGCAGAACAACCTGGCGATGAACAAGACCGTCGAGCAGGCCGCCAAACACTTCGTCAACGGGCGGCGGCTGGAGGAGGGGATGCTGAACCGGGTGGAGGCCGGCATCCGCTGCTACGATCCGTGCCTGTCGTGCTCGACCCACGCCATCGGCCAGATGCCGCTCGTCATCGAACTGCGCGGCCGGGACGGCGAGCTGCTCGACCGGCTGGCGCGCAACTGATGGAGACGCTGCTCATCGCGGTGGGGAACCCTCTGCGGCGCGACGACGGCGCGGCCCGCCGGGTCATCGAACTCCTCGAACCGCTGCCGCCGGGCGTGGAAGCCCTGGAAGTCCACCAGCTCACGCCGGAGCACGCCGACGAGATCCTGCCGTATTCGACGGTCGTGTTCCTCGACGCCATGGTAATGGCGCCGGAGTGCACGTCGAGTGACGTCTTTCTCGACGAGATCGTGCGGCCAGCGGTCCGCTGGCCGGGGGCGGTCATTCACGAGTCGTCGCCCGCGGAGATCGTCGCGCTTTCGCGCCGCGTGTTCGGTTTCGAAGGCCGCGCCTGGGTGTGCGGAATCCCGGGCGTGGACTTCTCGATGGGCGAGGGGCTGAGTCCGCTGGCCGAATCCTGCGCCCGCAAGGCCGCCCAAGCGCTGCGGGAGCTGCTGCTCGCCGGATAGAGCCTTCCGAACCAGCGCGCGCCGCCGGTGTACACTGGACGCCGAGGTCTCCAACCATGGCGCAACCACGCGGCAACGCAACTCGACTGTGGACCCGCCGGGGCGTTCTCGGTCTCGCCGGCCTGGCGGCGGTTCCGGCGGCATTCTCCCGTCCCCAAGCGGCTGCTGCCGCCGCCGGGCAGGAACGGACGTTCCACGCGCTCAACCGGCTCCCGCACATGGTCCAGGAATACTTCGTGCGGCAGGTCCGCGAGGTCTACGAGCGGCGCCTGGCCCGCCTGGAACAGCTTTCGACGAAAGCCGACGCCGAGCGCTACGTGCGCGAGGTGCGGGAGAAGATCCGCCGCTCGTTCGGGCCGGCGCCGGAGAAGACGCCGCTGAACGCCCGGATCACGGGCGCCGTCGAGCGCGACGCCTACAAGATCGAGAAGGTTATCTTCGAGAGCCGGCCGGGCTTTCTCGTCACCGCGAACCTCTATGTGCCGAAGAACCGGAAGTTCCCGCTGCCGGGCGTAGTGGGCACGTGCGGGCACTCGGCCAACGGCAAGGCGGCCGAGGCGTACCAGTCCTTCGCCCAGGGGCTGGCGCGGCAGGGCTACGTGGTGCTGATCTACGATCCCATTGGCCAGGGCGAGCGGCTGCAGTACGTGGACGAGCAGTTCCGGCCGCGGCGCGGTACGGGCACGCGCGAGCATCTTCACGCGGGCAACCAGCAGTACCTGGTGGGGGAGTTCTTCGGCGCGTGGCGGGCCTGGGACGGGATCCGGGCGCTCGACTACCTGCTCTCGCGGGAGGAAGTGGACCCGAAGCACGTGGGCGTAACGGGCAACTCCGGCGGCGGCACGATGACCACCTGGCTGTGCGGCGTCGAGCAGCGCTGGACGATGGCCGCGCCGAGCTGCTTCGTCACCGAGTTCCGCCGCAACCTGGAGAACGAGCTGCCCGCCGATACCGAGCAGTGCCCGCCGCGGGCGCTGGCGTTGGGGCTGGATCACGAGGACTTCCTGGCGGCGCTGGCGCCGAAGCCGGTCATCATCCTGGGCAAAGAGAAGGACTATTTCGACGCCCGGGGAACCGAGGCCGCCTACCACCGCCTCCGCCGGCTCTACCGGCTGCTCGGGGCTGAAGACAATATCGGCCTCTACATCGGACCGTCCTACCACGGCTTCTCGAAAGAGAACCGCGAGGCGATGTACCAGTGGTTCAACCGCTGCACGGGCGTCTCGGATTTGCGACACGAGCCGGAGCTGACCATCGAGGAAGACGAGACGCTGTGGTGCACGCCCCACGGCCAGGTGGCGGAGCTGAAATCGCGGACCGTCTTCTCGTTCACCAAGGAGCGCTCGAAAGAACTGGCCCGGCGGCGGGTGCGGCTGGACGGAGCGGCGCTGAGACGTACGGTGGCCGAGGTCTTGCGGCTGCCGGCCGAGCGGGCGGCGGGACCGGTTCCCTACCGCATCCTGCGGCCGCTGCCCGAGCGGGGCTATCCTCTCCCCCATGCCTTGCCCTATCTCGTGGAAACCGAGCCGGGCATCCTCGCCGTCGTCTACCGGCTCTCGCGGGAGCGGCTGCTGTCGCGCCCGCCGCGGGGAGTGCGCCGGGCGGTGCTCTACGTGGCCGACCGCTCGAGCGACGCCGAGCTGCGCGAGGAGCCGCTCGTCCGGGAGCTGATCGAGGCGGAACCCGAGGCCGCCTTCTACGCCTGCGACGTGCGGGGCATCGGCGAGTCGCGGCCGGAAACCTGCAACCTCGGCAGCTTCGAGAAGCAGTACGGCAGCGACTACTTCTACGCCGCCCACGCGCTGATGCTCGACCGCCCGTACGCCGGCCAGCGGACCTGGGACGTGCTGCGGGTGCTCGCCTGGCTCGAGGAGACGGGGCACCGGGAAGTGCACCTGGCGGCCAGGGGCTGGGGGACGGTCCCGGCGGCCTTCGCGGCGTTGCTCTCGGAGCGAGTCGTGCAGGTGACGCTGAAACACGCCCTCGCGTCGTATAGCGAACTGGCCGAATCCGAGGAATACGACTGGCCGCTCGCCTTGATGCCCCCTGGGGTGTTGAAAGCCTTCGATCTGCCCGATTGTTATGGTGAGTTGAAGGGGAAGGATCTCAGGATGATCGCTCCACGGGGCCCCGCGCCCTCCGGGTGATCCCCACGATGCAATGAGACGGTTGAGCTGGCTCGTGTGCCTGGCGCTGGCGGCAGGGGCTGTCCAAGAGGTGGAGCTGAAGCGGTTCCCCATCGACAGCCTCGACGGCGTCATCACTCGCGACGGCGTGCGACTCGACAGGGCATCCACGGTGGACGGCAACGGGTCGCTGGAGCTCAAGGCCCGGCGGGCGACCACGTTCCGGCTCTTCGAGACGGGCGATCTCGACGTCGAGGACGCGGTCCTCATCTACCGGGCGCAGATGAAGACCCGGAAGGTGAAGGGGGACGCCTACCTGGAGATGTGGTGCCATTTCCCCGGCGGCGGCGAGTATTTCTCTCGCGGCTTGCAATACGCGCTCTCGGGCACGAACCACTGGATCAGAGTGGAGACCCGGTTCCTGCTGCGCAAGGGAGAGAACCCGGACAACGTCCGTCTGAACGTGGCGATCACCGGCAGCGGCAAGGTGTGGATCGACGACATACGGCTGGTGAAAGCGCCGCTGCCGCCGGACCTGTAGGGCCGGCTTCCGGCGGCGGAAACGCGGAGCGCGAAGATCCCTTGACTCGACACGCGGCGCCGGTGAAGATTGGGATGTGTTCCGCGCCGCCATGAACTTCCAGGAACTGCACCGCAGAGAGAGGAACGCCACCATGCTTTTTCGAATTGCGCCTGCCCTGCTGGCCGCAGTTGCCGTCTGGTTCCCGGGCCCGGCGCGGGCGCAGGAGCCCGCTCTGGTGGTGGTCGAGAAGATCGGCAGCCGCGTGGCGTTCTACACCGAAGACGGCCGGCGCGTCTCCGGGATCGAAGTGGGCCCGGCGCCCCACGAGATGGTTTTTTCGCCGGACCGCAAGTTCCTCTACGTCTCCGACAACGGCATCCTGTGGATGACCGAGCCGGGCGGGGGCGGCAACACGATCTCGGTGATCGACGTGAAGGCCCGGAAGAAGGCGGGCGTGATCGACCTGGGCGAGTACCGCCGCCCGCACGGGCTGGACGTCGATCCGGGGACCGGGCGGCTGGTCTGCACCATCGAGAACCCGGACGGGCTGCTGCTGATCGATCCGGCGGCGCGGAAGGTGCTGCGCAAGTACGACGTGCGGGGCGAGGATCCGCACATGGTGGTGCTCGGCCCGCACGGCGAGTACGCCTACGTAAGCAATACGGCGTCGGGAACGGTGGCGGCGGTGCATCTGCCGAGCGGGCGGGTGGAGCTGATCCGGGTGGGGGCGCGGCCCCAGGGCGGCGCGCTTTCGCCGGACGGCCGGCTGCTGTACGTCACTTGCGAGGCCGGCGACTCCATTGCGGTCATCGACACGGCGCGGCGGCAGCGGGTGGGGGAGATCCGCACCGGCAAGGGGCCGAACCGGATCGGGGTTACGCCGGACGGGGCGACGCTGGTCTACTCGATGGAGGAGGGCGGCGGAGCGGTGGGGTTCGCCGATGCGGAGACGCGGAAACAGACCGCCATGGTGAAGCTCGCCGGGCGGCCGCTGTCGCTGAACCTGTCGCCGGACGGAAGGCTGGCCTACGCCGGGGTACAGGAGCGGGACGAGATCTACGTGGTTTCCGTGCCGGAACGGAAGATCGTGCGGGTGATCCGCACGCCTAAGGGCGCGGGCCCGGATCCGGTGCTGCCGCTGCCGTAGCGGACGGTGAGCCGCCGAGCGCCGGCCGCAGGATCCAGCTCAGGACGCGGAAGCCGCCGGGGCTGTGGGGGATCGAGCAGGGGTATTCGATCCACCACCACTTGCCGGGCGGTCCGGTGGCGCGCAGGCCGGCGCGGCGCCATTCGGCGCGGGCGGCTTCGACGTCCACCATCGTCTCGAAGGCCGCCGGGGAAGCAGCTTCGTAGGCTTCGAGCAGCCGCTCGAAGGCCTCGATCTCCCGCTCGACGCCGTAACGGGCGTGGCACAGCCTGCCCACCGCGGCAGCCAGGGACTCGCCCTCGTCCGCCAGTCCCAGCTCCCGGAACTCGGGCAGGAGCTCGCTCTCGACGCGCCGGGCGACCTCCTCGCCGAACTGCCAGTAGGCAGGACCGCGGGCGACGGTGGCCGCCAGGTAGACGGCGCCGCCGGGACACAGGGCGTCCCGCAGGAGCCGGAAGTGGTCTTCGAGGGCGAGGCGGATCAGGCGCCGGCGGGCGTCCTCGTAGCCTTCCCAGGATCTCAAGCGGATGCCGAAACGGGTGCGCAGCAGCCGGTCGGCATAGCTCAGGGGATAGCGGTGCAGAGTGGAGAGCACCAGCGAGGAGACGATGAGGTCGGAGGGGGGCAGGCGGGCCGGCAGCAGGCCGGGCTCGAGGGAGGCGAAGATCTTCCCGAAGCGCTCCAGCGCCTCTTCGGCCGTGCGGCTTTCCTCGGCGGCGCGGTGGAGCCGTTGCATGAGCACGGCGGCGAAGGTGGTGATGTCGGCGACGCGGAGATCGACCTTCGAGCGCAGCTCGATGGGCAGGCTCTCGACCGCCTCGACCATGCTGGCGCCGTCCATGTCCACCAGCAGGACGCGGCCGAACCGCCGGGCGAGATCCTGGAGCGGGATCTCGGTGCAGACGCCCGCCCCCAGCACGGTCGCCGTGGAGCGTCCGGCGGCGGCCGCGGCGGCCACGAGGATGCGTTCGCGGGACTGTTCGACGTGGGGCCGCCAGAAGAGGCGTTGTTCCTCTGCGGTGGCGCGGAAGCCGGCCCCGGCGCTGTGGAAGTACTCTTCCGGCGTCTGCCCTGGCAGCAGGAAGGCCAACAGAAGACCCGCGGCGAGACGGCGCATCTGGTTCCATCTAAGCGATCCACCGGGGGCCCGCGCAACCGCAAGAGGCCGGGGGCTGGTTTCATCCAATAATTGGTTACGCAATGGGTGTTCAGATCTCTGGGGGCTATATTGGTTACAGGATGCGTACTCATATCGTTCGGGCGATTCTTGCCCTGGCGGCGCTGCTGCCGTTGCACGCGGTGGCGGCGAAGATCGTCGGCGGGCCGGTGGTGGTGCACGTGGGTCCGAAGTCGGCGACGATCGTCTGGGTGGTGGAGGACTTCCAGGTGGAGCTGGGCGACGCCCCGGACGCGGTGAACCAAGCGGTCGCGCCGGGGCTGCGGTCGGTGCGCGCCAGTTTCACCGGGCTGAAGCCGGGGCGGCGGTACTACTACAAGGTCCCGGGATACGACGGCGTGGGCGGATCGTTCCGCACGGCTCCGGTGGGCGATGTGGACTTCCAGTTCGTGGTGTTCGGCGACACGCGGACACGGCACAAGATGCACCGGGACATCGTCAACGCGATCGTTCGGGACACGAAGCCGGACTTCGTCATTCACACCGGCGACCTGGTTTCCAACGGTCGGGAAAGCGCCCTGTGGCCGCGGTTCTTCGAGATCGAAGCGCCGTTGCTGCGCGAAGCGGCCTTCTTCCCGGTGCTGGGCAACCATGAACGCAACAGCCCGGACTTCCATGACTTCTTCGCCATCGAGAGCCCGTACTACTCCTTCGACTGGGGCCGTGCTCACTTCATCATCCTGAACAGCGACTTCGGCAACGCCGCGGCCACGAAAGAGGCCAAACAGCGTTTCTGGGACGACCAGCTCCGGTGGCTGGAGCGCGACTTGGCCGAGCACCAGGACGCCGCCCTGCGGTTCGTCGCCATGCATCACCCGCCGTTCACTGCGGTGAAGCGCCGTCAGGGTGGCAAGAAACACGTGGCAGACATGGTGCCGTTGTTCGAGAGATACAAAGTGACGGCGGTATACATGGGCCATGACCACAACTATCAACATCACCTGGTCGGCGGCGTGCACTACATCGTCACCGGCGGCGGCGGGGCGCCACTCTATCCGGTGGACGCCCCGCTGGACGGGGTGACGCTGAAGGTCGAATCGGTGGAGCACTACGTGAGGGTCGCCGTAAAGGGCGGCCGGGCCGTCAGCGAAGCGGTGGCGCTGGACGGGCGCGTGATCGACCGGGTCGTCTTCGGCAGCCGGGATTCGACCGACTGAGAAGCGGCGGTAACCGAATAGCCGGGAAGGCGGAGCCCTCAGACCTCGATCTTCTTTCTGGCCTGCTTCAGTTCGGCGCGGCGGCGCTTCTCCTCGAGACGGCGGAGGCGCGCTTCGCGGGTGGGGCGCGTCGGCCGGCGCTGTTTGGGCCGCTCCAGGGCCTGGGCGACGATGGCGGCAAGGCGCCGGCGGGTGTCCTCGCGGTTGCGGATCTGGTCGCGGGTGCGGGAAGAGCTGACGATCAGGTCGCCGTCGGCGGTGAGTCTGCGGGCGAGGCGCTCGAGGAGCCACTCCCGGTCCTCTTCGCTGAGGGCGGAAGACTCCGCCGGCCGCCAGCGCAGCTCGACCTTGGTCTCGACCTTGTTGACGTTCTGGCCGCCGGGCCCGCCGGAGCGGGCGAACGAGACGCGCAGCTCGCGGCCCGGAATGGTGAGCCGCTCGGTGACCGGCAGATCCTCCATCCGCCTTCATCTTCGCGCCGGGTTGCGGCCAGGTGCAAAAAGGGGAAGACCGCAGTGCCGGGCCGGCGTGAGCCGGCAGACTTTCGAGCCGCACGCAGCGGGTCTCAGAAGGTGAAGCGCAGGCCGAAATTGGCCTGGCGGAAAAGTCCGGGCTGGATGCCTTGCGGGGCCCGGGAAGCGATGTAGATCTCGTTGGTCAGGTTCTTGACGGTGAAATAGGGCGAGACCTCATAGCGCTCCCGACGGATGGTGTAGTCGGCCTCGAAGTTCCAGATCATATAGGCGGGCAGCAGGCCGACGGTGCCATCGTTCGAGGGTGTGACGGTCTGCCGGTTGTCGCCGAACTGATCGGCGATGTAGGAGGCGTCGAGCTGGAAGCCGAAGCCCCGGCGCTGCCGGGCGCCCATCAGGACGGCGAAGGTGTGGCGCGGCGCGTAGGGCAGGCGGTTGCCCTGAAAGAGCTCGTTGCGGGTGAACTTGGCCGTGGCCAGGTACATGTGGCGGAAGTCGGTGTAGAGCAGCCAGGAGCCGCCGGTGAGCTCGTTCCAGTTCACCCGGAAGCTCGTCTCGACGCCCTGGTGCAGGGTCTCGCCGCCGTTGGTAAGGGTCGTGGTGGCGCCTCCTGACTCGGCGGCGGTGATGACCTGGTTCTGGAAATCGAGACGGAAGAACGTGAACTCACCCTCCAGGAGGCGGGTCTTCCGGAAACGGGCTCCGGCTTCGTAGTTCCAGCTCAGCTCGGCGTCGAGATCCAGGGATTCACCGTCGCTGGTGATGGCGATCTTGGTGCGGGGCGGGGCGAAGCCGCGATGAACGCCAGCGAAGAAGGTGACGGTGTTCGACGCGCGCACGCTGACGCCAAGGCCGGGGATGGGCTGCAAGATCGTGTCCGGCCGGCGGGTGTTCACGTCGCGATAGCGATAGCGGAAGATATCGCGCTCATAGCGGTAACGCTCGAAGCGAATGCCGGGCGTGACGATGACGCGGCTGCCTAGATAGAACCGCTGCTGCAGATAGCCGGAGAAAGCGCGCCCGTAACGGAACTCGCCGTCGCGCAGCCGGCCGGTGCGGGCGTCATAGCCGGGGCCGTTGATGCGGCGATCCTCGGCGCGTTCCCAGACGTAGCGCACGCCGGCGTCGAGCTTGCCGCGGACGTCCCCGAGGCGGTGCATCCAGCTCACGTTGCTCTGGCCGCCGAAGACGCGGAAGGCTCGGTTGCGGTTGCCGGCCGAATTGCGCAGATAGATGGCGCCGCCGGGGATCGAGGGGTCGCCTTCGATGGAGAGGTAGTCGCGGCCCTTGTCGGAGCGGTCCCAGTCCTGGCGGCCCCAGTTGCGGACGGTGTCGTAGCCGTAGAGGGCGTTGCTCCAGACGGCTTCGGGCGCCAGCGCCATGGTGTGGGTGAGCGAGCCGGAGTAGCGGCGCACCACGAGGCGGTCGTGGGGAACGACGTTGATGTTCGGATCCTGCTCCCATTGGGGCTGGGTGAGGCCGAGGTAGGTGGAGTTGGAGCCCTCGTCGTAGAAGCCGAACTTGAAGCCGAGGGTCTGGCGGTTCGAGGGCTTGAGGGTGAACTTGCCCTGGACGTCGTCGAGGTCGAACCAGAACCTCCGGAAGCCGTCGCCCCGTTTATGGAGGTAGTTGAGGAGCCATCCGACCTTTTCCTCGTGCGCGCTGCCGCCCACGAGCGCTCTGGAGGCGAAGAAGCCCCGCTGGCCGCCTTCCAGGTCGATGCTGCCGTGCGTGGAAGGCGGGGGTTCTGGAGTGACGAAGTTGATCACCCCCCCGATAGTCTGCGGCCCGTGCACGATCTGGCCGCTTCCCTTGAGGACCTCGACCCGGCGCATACGGTCGATCGGCGGGGAGTAGTACATGTCCGGCTCGCCGTAGGGCGCCAGCGCGATGGGAATGCCGTCTTCGAGCATAAGGACCTTGCGGCTGCGGTCGGGGTTGAGCCCCCGGATACCCACGTTCAGGCGCATGCCAACAGGTCCGGAATCTTCGCGCAAGGTGACTCCCGGGACGCGGCGAAGCACCTCATTGGCATCGATCGGCTTGGAGACGGCCAGCTCTTCGTGGGAGACCAAGGCCACGGACCCGGGGATTTCCTGGAGCGCTTCCTCGGCCTCACCGATGACCTCGATCGAAGCGGCGGCCTTCCGGACCTTCCGGAAACGGATGTTCGCCTGGAGTCCGCCGCCAGTAACATCTATTTGCAACTCGACTGCTTCAAAGTCTTCTGACGAGGCGCGGAGCACGTGGGCGCCGGGACTGACCCGGGCAAAGCTGTAGCGGCCCAGCAGGTCCGTCCACGCGCTGCGGCTGCTGTCGAGTGTCACTTTGGCGCCAGCCACCGGCAGCCCGTCCGGATCCGCAACGGTACCTTCAACCGATTGGCCCAAAAGGGAGAAAGTCGACGAAAGGGCCGCTGGAATCAACCAGAACCAGATATGCTTTCCGAGTTTCATCGAATGCCACCCCCAACTCCTGTGGTTTCGCCTTCTGATCAAGGCGGACGCGGGGATCTCGAGATCCTGGATCAGGATACTCTTATTGCAACTGAATGTCAACTACGCATTCCCGGAGCGCACGCACCCGTGGCTGTGCGCCGCCTTTCCAGGGTGGAACTGCAAGCGCCGGAGCCGGCATGTCCGCTGGCGGGTGCGCGGCGGAGAGTGTCCCGGGACGCAGTGGGACTGGAGTTATCTTATTAGAAACAAAAAGATTGCTTCTGCTTTCGAGGACAGTGAGAGCAGGCTCTCACCGGGTCCGCCGTCGCCCCTGCCAGCTCCCCGGCCCCAGCTGAGCCAGCGGCGGCTGATGCTGTGGCGCATAGAAACTGTTCTGCAACCAGCATGCGAAAACTTGGTCCTGCGGAAGGGGGCCGGCGCGCAAGTACGGGGCGCTGGTGAAATCCGGTGGGCGGGCGGCGGCGTGGCCGAGCAAATTGCCGGCGGGGGGCGGCCGATGAGAGACGATAGGGACGCCGGCGGGCTCCAGCGGCCAGGGGGGTCCCGAGCACTTGATCGGACCCGCAGCCGCCGCTATACTGGCAATTTCGGCAAGGCGTTCCCGGTGGGTGGTAGTCATGACTGGGAAAGACGAGTTCGATCCGAACGCTCTGCGGAAGGAAGCGGCCATGTTTTACGGGCTGTTCTTGCGCGGCCACAGCGTGGAGAAACTGCGGCAGGATATCGACGTTCCGAAGTCGGTTTTCGATAAGTGGATGCGGCCGAGGCGGTACGATCCCCGCTTCCAGGAGAGTCTGCGCCGCGTCTACCAGTACCGCAAGCAGGTGCTGGCGATTTTCGACGAACTCGTACTGAACGAGAAGAACAAGGCCCGGCTGCAGTGACCCGCCGCGGTGGAATGCAGGCGCCGCTTTCGTGAACGCCCGTTTCCCCAAGGCCGTCCGACGGACGTTCCGCTTGTTTCCGTCCCCGCAGGAGGACATACGGCAATGAACCACGACCACCCTTCCGTCACCAAAGAGGACCTGCTCCGGATTCCCACCGAGCCTTTCGATCCGGTGGGTCCCGGTTCGCTTTCCGATGTCCTCACCCGGATGCAATCGACGGCCTTTCAGGGCAAGCAGCTCGGCCTGGCCTATGAGGTCTGGAAGAAGATGCTGGCCGACGACTGCCTGATCATGATGGGGATGTCCGGGGCGATGGTGCCGGCCGGCATGCGGCGGCTGGTGGTTCGGATGATCGAGAACCGGTTGATCGACTGCCTGGTCTCGACCGGGGCCAACTTCTTCCACGACCTGCACGAGACTTTCGGCCACAAGCACTACCAGGGCTCGCCGAACGTGGATGACACGCTGCTGGCCAGACACATGGTAGACCGGATGTACGACGTGCTGGCCGACGAGAAGGTCTTCCGCGAGCATGACTACTGGATCGGGCGCTTCGCCGGAACGCTCGACCAGTCGCGGCCGTACACGACGCGCGAATTTCTCTACCTGCTGGGCCGGGAGCTGATCAAGGAGGGCAAGCAGGAAGGGATCCTGACGGCGGCGGCCAAGGCCGGCGTCCCGCTCTACTGCCCGGCGATCGGCGACAGCTCGATCGGCATTGGGATCGCCTGTGACCGCCATCTGGGGGGCAACGCCTTGATGTTCGACGTCGTCGGCGACGTAATCGAGACGAGCTACCTGGTAAAAGTCCGCCCGGCCACCGGCGTGGTCTACTTCGGCGGGGGGACGCCGAAGAACTTCATTCAGCAGACCGAGGTCACCGGCATGATCGCCGATTTCGGCGTCCACGGCCACAAGTACGCCATTCAGTGCGTAACGGACTCGCCGCAGTGGGGCGGGCTGTCGGGCTGCACCTTCGAAGAAGCGCAGAGCTGGGGCAAGATCGCCGAGGACGCCCAGATGGTGACCTGTCACGTCGATTCCACCATCGCCATGCCGCTTCTGGTGACAGCCCTGCTGGAGAACGAGGAGCTGATCCGGAACCGTAAGCCGCCCAAGTTCAAGATGGGCCGGACGCTCGACGTCGAGGCCTGAGTCCGCAGCCGCTCCTCAAAAGCCCAACTGCAGCGTGAAGCGGAACGCGCGCCCGTCGTTCAGCGTATTGGTGATTACGCCGAAATTGCGCGAACTCAGGCTGCGGCCCGGCTCGGCGAACTGCGGATGGTTTAGCAGGTTCAGGGATTCGGCGCGGAACAGTAGCGAACTCTCGCCTTTCAGATTCCAGCGTCTGGAGATGCCGGCGTTGATGTTGGCGATGCCGTCCTTGCGGAAGGTGTTACGGCCGAGGTTGCCCCGGGGATCGGTGGGCTTGATGGTGGCGAAGGCCGAGCGCGGCAAGCGGGCCGTGGAGGTGTCCGGATCGTCGATGGAGCGCCCGAGGATGGAGGGATCGAGCAGGATCGGGTTGTCGCTGCTTTCCCCGTCCACGTTGCCCCAACCGGGGGCGTCCGAGCCCGCCCGGACGCCGAACGGCGTGCCGGACTTTGCCAGCACCACGGCGCTGACCTGCCAGCCGCCAAGCGCCGCGCGCAGCCAGCCGTTCGCGGCCGGGGCGGGGGCTTCGTAGTTGAAGCGCAGCCGCATGGCATGGGGCTGGTCGAAGCGGCTGAGACCTTTCATCTCCGCCTGATAGGCAAACTCCGAAGGGCTGCGGGCGATGCGGCTGTCGCGGCCGGAAGCGGTGTTCGTGTAATCGGAGCCGATATCCAGGGCTTTGCTGAACCAGTAGGACCAGTCGATTGACCAGCCGCGCCACCGCGGGATCTGCAAGGTCACTTTGGCGGCGTCGAAATAGCCGCGGGAGCCGTTGTGGATGTAGTAGATCGTGTAGTAGCGCTTGTCGGGCCGGCGCAGGTTCACGGTCCGGGTGATTTGGGGGATGCCCGGCACCGGGCGGGCCCGGTTCAGGTGCCAGGTGGCGAGCAGCTTGTGCGCCCGGCTGCCCACGTAGCCCAAGTCGAGGCGCCAGCCCCGGGGCAGCTCGAACTCCCAGGAGAACGAATAGAGGTGCTCGTAGGGGGTCCGGAGATCGCGGGCCAGGCGGAAGACGGAGCTGCGGGCGTGGGGGTCGAGATCTTCGGGCCGGAAATCGCGGAGGGGATCGGAAAGCTTGGGGGCGCGCACGGAGATGGTGATGTTGCCGGGCGGGTTGAAGCGCGACTGCATGAACGTTGCGGGGAAGATCTCGCCGTACTGGATGGAGTAGGCGGCGCGGATCGTCCCCCAGCCCGGGGGCAAACGCCAGGCGAAACCGAACGACGGGCCGAGGTTGTTCCAGTCCGAGCGGTAAGGAATGTGGCTCAATTCGTTGACCTCGGTGGGCCGTGTGGAAGGCTCGAAGCGGAGTCCCAAGCTCAAGGTCAGCTTCGGCGAGGCTCTCCACTGGTCGCCCAGGTAGAGCTGGGCCGCCCAATTGCGGAAACCCCGGTGGACGTTGCCGATGGCGACCAAATAGGCCGAGGGAGTGCCCATGCGGAGGTTGTCCACGGTGTCGCGGCCGAAGTCACGCCGGAAGGAGAAGAGGCCGCGGTGTTCGTTGCTCTCGAAGCCGTTGATCTGGCGGCGGAGGATTTCGAAGCCGGCGGTCAGCGTGTGGTTGCCGCGGATCTGGCGGAGCCGGCCGGCGTAGCGGAAGAGGTTTTGGGCCCGGTCGATGGGGATATTGCCGCCGGGGCCGATGGATTCCAGTTCGCGGGAGAACAGATAGAAGGTGCCAAGGGAGGTCTCCTCGGGGACCAGCAGCGAACCGATCCGGTCGAAGCCGGCGGAAAGATCCGAAGTCGTCATCGCTGACCAGCTCCGGGTCCAGGTGATCCGCGCCCGGTGGTTGCGGGTGGTGGTGTCGGGGTTCTGCCCGCCGACGAGCTGGAAGGCTTCGACGCGCTGCAGCATGAACTGGTAGCGGACGACAAGGCGGTCCTGCGGGCCGAGGGACTGGTCGAGGGTGGCGGCGAGGCGGTCGTTGTTGATGTTCTGCGGAGCGTTCGTGTTGAGCGCCCTTGGATTGATGTCGGTACGGTTGGGCAGCTCGGCCGGGTAAGCGCCGAGGATAGCCTCGACGATTTTGCGGTCGTCGGGGTCCGTGGTGAGGGGCGTCCGCTCGTCGGCCGCCGGGACCAGGACGTTGCCGTTCACCTGGCCGCGGAGTTTGCGCTGGCTCGCCTCCAGCGTCCAGTGTGCTCCGCGCCAGCCTGGGAAGCCGGTGGTCAATCCATAGTCGTTGGTGCGGGCGGGCTGGACGCCGCCGACCTGGAAGAACGAGCGGGCGTTGAAAACGCTGTTTTCGTGCGACCAGAAGAAGTCGCCGTGGAAACCGGCGCCGGGCCGGGGGGCGACATGGAGCGGCTCGTCCGGGCGCCCTCCGAACTCTTTGCCGAAGTATCGGCGATCCACCTGGAATTGGTGGATCACCGTGGCGGTGGCGCCCATCCGCTGGTTGAGTTCTTTCAAGACATTGTTGTCGATGAGGGTGAGACGGACGTTCTCATTGCGCCGGGCCTCACCGCCTTCTGTGTCCACCTCGCCGAGCAGGTTCAGTTCCGTGCGCTCTCTGGTGACAATCTCCTCCTGAGCTTCCGCCGTCTCGTCCGGCTCGCCGTCCGCTGTCTGCTCGTCCCGGCCGGCCGGCTGGCTGGCGGCAGCGCTCTCCTTGGATGTGGAACGGTTGTCCTGCGCCTTCTGCGCGGAAGCGGCGGATCCCGTCCCCAGCAATAGCGACCAAAGGACTAACCAATGCACCACTTGAAAGGATATGCCGCCGGTGGTGTGATTGCCAATGGGGGAGGGGCCGCTTCGGGCGAGGCGGGGCGAGACCGGCTCACGCCGGCGCCCGGCGCGGGTGCAAGCGCCGGTATCAGATGAACCCGGAGCGCGCCGAGGCGCGTCTGCTAGGATAGCCGTTGTGCGCGTCAAGGTCCTGTTTTTCGGCATGTTGAAGGACATCGCCGGCCGCTCGCGAGAGGTGGTCGATGTGCCCGACGGGGCCACCGTGGGCGACGTTTTCGAGCATTTCGCCGGCAGCTTTCCGCGCCTGAAGGAGTACGAGAAGAGCATCGTGATGGCCCGGAACCAGGAGTTCTCCCGCCCGGACGAGCCGGTAGCGGCCGACGACGAAATTGCTTTCATGCCGCCGGTGAGCGGGGGCTCCGCCGGGCGGGAGATCGTGACGCCGGCGGGCGGTTTTTTCGCTTTGACCCGGGAGCCGATCGACGTGGGTTCGATCAAAAAGAGATTGCTCCAGGGCGAGGACGGCGCGGTGGTGGTCTTCGAAGGGGTGGGCCGCAACAACACCGGGGGGCGGCGGACCCGGTATCTAGACTACGAGTGTTACGAGCCTCTGGCCCTGAAAACGATGGCGCGCCTCGGCGGCGAGATCGCCGCCGCGCATGAGATCAGCCGCATCGGGATCGTCCACCGGCTGGGCAGGATCGAGATCGGAGAAACCAGCGTGGCGATCGTGGTGACGGCGCCGCACCGCAGAGCGGCCTTCGCGGCGGCGGCCGAGGCCATCGACCGTCTGAAGAAGCTCGTCCCGATCTGGAAGAAGGAACATTTCGAAGACGGCGAGATCTGGGTGGAGGGAGAGTGGGACGACAGCGTCCTGCACGCGGATTGATGGCGGCCTTCGCCGCCGCGGGCCTCCTGTTGGCGGGGGGAGCGCTTGGACAGGAGAAGGGCCGGCCTGTATTCCGTGTGGACGTGAAGCTGGTGCGGCTGCTGGCCACGGTCAAGGATGAGGCCGGCAATCCGGTGGGAACGCTCGAGCGGGGCGACTTCCTCGTCTACGACAACGGCGTCGAGCAAGAGATCGCATTGTTCGAGCGGCGCACGTCCCAGCCGCTCTCGGTGGCGCTGCTGGTGGACACGAGCGCCTCGACGGCGGTGAAGCTCAAGCAAGGGACCGCTTCCTTGATGCGCTTCCTGCGGGCGCTGCTGCGCCAGGGAAATCCAGCCGACCGGGTGATGCTTTATAGTTTCAACGACGAAGTCATCCTGGAAAGCGGGCTGACGCGGCGGCTGGAGCGGATCGAGAAGAAGCTGAAGCAGCTCAAAGGGGCGTCGGGCACTTCGCTTTACGATGCGCTGTTTTTCGCTTCCCGCTCGCTCCGGCGGCGCCCGGGCCGGCGGGTAATCGTCGTCGTCTCCGACGGCGCCGACACCACCAGCGTCAAGAGCTATCGGGATGCGCTGCGGATGGCGCATGGCGCCGACGCCGTGATTTACGGCATCGTGCTCATTCCGGTCACCAACGATCCCGGCCGTCACGTGGCGGGCGAGAATGCACTGACGAGCCTGTGCCGCGCGACCGGCGGCCGGGTGATCGCCGCCGCCTTGGAAGAAGGGCTGGACGAGGCGTTCGACTCGATTCTGCGTGACCTGCGAACACAGTATCTGATCGGCTACTACCCTCGGAAAGTGCCCTACTCCCAAGACCCGTTCCACCGGATCGAGGTCCGCCTGCGCCGCCGCGGTTTGCGGGTGGTCACGCGCACTGGCTATTATGGGGAATACAAGGATCCCAAGCCCCGGGAAGCCAGTTCAACAGGACCAGCTCTGAAACCCCGGCAACAGGAGTAGCTGTGGCCAAACCCACGAAACCGGCCTCCAGGAAGGCCGCCAAAGCAAAGAAGAAGACCAAACCGCCGGCCAAGAGCCGGGCCCCGGAGACGACTCACGAAGAGGTCCGGTACATCAAGTACCTGATCGACAACCGGATCCCGATCCGGGTGCGGCTGGCGGACAACGAAGACGTCGAGGGGACCATCGAGTACTACGATGCCAGCTTCATCCGCCTGACGCGCACCGACGCGCCGAACCTGTTCATCTTCAAGCACGACATCAAGTACCTTTACGAGATTCCCGAATAAGACCGGCGCCCTGGAATGGCTGCATACCTGGAAACGGCAATCGAGATCGCCCGCGAGGCGGGCGCGCTGCTGGCCCACCACTTCGAGCGGCGGGTGAGCGTGGAGTACAAGGGGGCCCACGACCTGGTGACGGTGGCCGACCGGGCCTCGGAGGCCCTCGTTCTCGAGCGCCTGCGGTCCCACTTCCCCACCCACTCGATCGTGGCCGAGGAGACGGGCAGCCACGACGGCAGCTCCGAGTACCGCTGGTACGTCGATCCGCTGGACGGCACCACGAACTTCGCCCACGGCTTTCCGATCTTCAACGTCACGCTGGCCCTCGAGCGCGGGGACGAGATCATCGCCGGCGTCGTCTACGACCCGGTGCACCAGGAGATGTTCGCGGCGGAACTCGGCGGCGGGGCGTACTTGAACAACCGGCGGATCCGGGTCTCTACGGTGGACGCCTTCGAGGAGAGCCTCTTCGCCACCGGCTTTCCCAATTGGCGCCGCCACAAGGACGTCAACGTGCACTTCTTCCACCAGATCGGCATGCTGACCCACGGAATCCGCCGGGCCGGCTCGGCGGCGATCGATCTGGCCTGGGTGGCCTGCGGCCGCCTCGAGGGTTTCTGGGAGTTTGGATTGAACCCGTGGGACGTGGCCGCGGGCATCCTGCTGGTGACCGAGGCCGGGGGCAAGGTCACCGATATGAAGGGAGTTCCGAACCGCCTTGGCCGCCCGAACATCCTGGCTACCAACGGGCGCGTCCACGACGCCACGGTGGAGCTGTTCGGCGAGGTCTTCGAAGGCCGGTACCGGATGCCCATTCCGCCTCTGCCGATCCCGGCCAACTGAGATCCTGTCACGCTCGAACCCCCGGCCGGGGCACTGGGAAACGGGCGTGGTAGGATGAGGTTTTTCCAATGGATCCAAGGGTCCCGGACATCCTGGCGCGCATCGTCGCCGCCAAAAGGGCGGAGCTGAGCGCGATGGAGAGCCGCCGCAGTGAGCTGGAGCGCCGGGCCGGCGAGCGCGCCGAAAGCCGGCGGGATTTCCGCGCCGCCTTGCAGGACCGGATGCCCGCGATCATTGCGGAGATCAAGAAAGCGTCTCCCAGCAAAGGGCTTCTGGCCGAGGATTTCGACCCGGCCCGCACGGCGCGGGCTTACGAGGCAGGCGGAGCTGCAGCCTTGTCGGTGCTGACCGACGAGAAGCACTTCCGGGGCAGCCTGGCGGACCTCGAGGCCGCCCGGGCGGCGGTGGCGCTGCCGGCGCTGCGCAAGGATTTCACTATCGACGAGCTGCACGTCCTCGAGGCCGCGGCTCACGGGGCCGACGCGATCCTGTTGATCGCGGCGGCGCTCACCGAGGCCGAGATGCGCCGCTTCCGCGAGCTCGCCGCCGCTTTCGGGATGGCGGCGCTGGTCGAGGTCCACAACGAGCGTGAACTGGAGGCCGCCGTCGCCTCGGGCGCCGGGATCATCGGCGTGAACAACCGCAACCTGCACACCTTCGAAGTGACGCTCGAGACCTCGCTGCGGCTGGCGGAGAAGATCCCCGACGGGGCGGTTCGCGTCAGCGAGAGCGGCATCCGCTCCGCGGCCGACATCGGGACGCTGCGGCAGGCCGGCTACCAGGCGTTCCTGGTGGGCGAGCATCTGATGAAGTCCGCCGATCCGGCCCGGGCGTTGCGGGCGCTGGCGTCATGATCGTAAAGATCTGCGGGATCACGAACCCCGAAGACCTGAAGATTGCGGTGGAGGCCGGGGCGAATGCGCTGGGGTTCAACTTCTTCCCGCGGAGCCCACGCTATGTGACGCCGGAGCAGGCGGCGGCTCTTGCGCGGCAGGTCCCGGCGGGGGTCTTGAAGGTGGGCGTCTTCGTGAACGAGTCGGCCGAGCGGATCGAGGCGGTGGCCCGGCAGGCGGGCCTCGACGTGGCGCAACTGCATGGCGAATGCGGCGCCCCGGCCGGGCTGCGTATCTGGCGCGCCGTGGCGGTGGGACCGGATTTCGATCCGGCGTCGCTGCCGGCGGCCGGCGCTGAGGCCCTGCTGCTGGACGCTCCGGCGGGATCGCTGTACGGCGGCACGGGGCGCACTTTCGACTGGAGCCGGGCCGAAGGACTGGGGGTGAAGTTTGTCCTGGCCGGCGGGCTGGGGCCGGACAACGTCGCCGAGGCGGTGCGGCGGCTGCGGCCGTGGGGCGTGGACGCCTGTTCGCGGCTGGAATCCGCGCCGGGGCGGAAAGATCCTGAGAAGGTCCGGGCGTTCGTCCGGGCGGCGCGCGGAGCGATTGAATAATGGCAAGCCAGGCAAGACAACCCGATGAGCGGGGCCACTTCGGCCCGTACGGGGGACGTTTCGTCCCGGAAGTGCTGATGGCGCCCCTTGAAGAACTGGAGCGGGCGTATCTGGAGGCGCGGGGAGATCCGGAGTTCCAGCGCGAGCTCGACGATCTGCTGCGGCACTACGCCGGCCGGCCGACGCCGCTCTATCACGCCCGGCGGCTGAGCGACGCTCTGGGCGGGGCGCGTATCTACCTGAAGCGTGAGGACCTGCTTCACACCGGGGCCCACAAGATCAACAACTGCCTGGGCCAGATCCTGCTGGCCCGGCGGATGGGCAAGAAACGGATCATCGCCGAGACGGGCGCCGGCCAGCACGGCGTCGCCACGGCCACCGTGGCGGCCCTGTTCGGCCTGGAGTGCACCGTCTACATGGGCGTCGAGGACATGGAGCGCCAGCGGCTCAACGTATTCCGGATGCGCCTGCTGGGCGCGAAGGTGGTCGGCGTAGACGCCGGCAGCCGGACTCTGAAGGACGCCATCAGCGAGGCGATGCGCGACTGGGTGACCAACGTCAACGACACCCACTACCTGCTCGGCTCGGCCCTGGGCGCGCACCCCTACCCGATGATGGTGCGCGACTTCCAGCGGGTGATCGGCGTTGAAGCGCGGCGGCAGATCCTCGAGCGCGAGGGCCGCCTGCCGGATACGATCTTCGCCTGCGTGGGCGGAGGCAGCAACGCCATCGGGATCTTTCACGCTTTCCTGGACGATGCGGACGTGGGGCTGGTTGGCGTCGAGGCCGGAGGAACGGACATGGCGCTGGGCCACCATGCGGCGCGTTTCTCTGGCGGCGCCCCGGGCGTCTTGCACGGCACCTACAGCTACCTGTTGCAAGACGAGGACGGCCAGGTGGCGCTGACGCACTCGGTCTCGGCCGGGCTGGATTATGCGGCCGTCGGGCCTGAGCACGCCCTGCTGCACGACATTGGCCGCGCCGAGTATACCTCCTGCTGCGATGAAGAAGCGCTCGAGGCGGCGCGGCTGCTGGCGCAGACCGAAGGGATCATCCCGGCGCTCGAATCGGCCCATGCCGTGGCGGAAGCCGTGCGCCGGGCCCCGCAGGACCGGGACAAGCTGGTCATCGTCAACCTCTCCGGCCGGGGCGACAAGGACATGGACATCTACCGGGAGAGTTTTCCGGAACTGGACCAGGGGGCGGAGGAATGACGCGCATCGGCCGCCTCTTCGAGCGCTTGCGGGGCAAAGAGCCGCGCCCGGCGCTCATCGCTTATCTGACGGCCGGCGACCCGGCGCTCGAGCGGACGCCCTCGCTGGCGGCGGCGCTCGAGCGTGGTGGAGCGGACCTGATCGAGCTCGGGGTGCCGTTCTCGGACCCGGTGGCCGACGGGCCGGTGATCCAGCGGGCTTCTGAGCGGGCGCTGCGGGCCGGGACGACGCTCCGCGGGGTACTCGAAACCGCGCAGCGCATTCGTCAGTCCTCCGAGATTCCGATTCTGCTGTTCACCTACCTGAATCCCGCGCTACGCTATGGGATCGAGGCCCTGGCTCGGGACGCCGCTGCCGCCGGGATAGATGGCTGCCTGTTCACGGACCTGAGCGTCGAGGAGGCCGGCGACTACGTGGCCGCCATGCGGAGCCGTGGGCTGGACACGGTGTTTCTGGCGGCTCCGACCAGCCCCCCGGAGCGCCTCCGGCTGGTGGCGGAGCACTCGTCGGGATTCGTCTACCTGGTTTCGCGCACCGGGGTCACCGGCGAGCGCGACTCGCTCTCGAGCACGGTGGAGCCGCTGGTGAAAGCGATGCGCGAGGTCACCGATCGGCCCCTGGCGGTCGGTTTCGGCATTTCCAAGCCGGAACACGCCGCCGCCGTCGGCGCCCTGGCTGACGGAGTGGTGGTGGGCAGCGCCTTCGTGCGCCTCGTCGAGAGATATGCCGGAACCGGCGAACTCGAGCGCCGCCTGGAGACCCTGGCCCATGAACTGGCCGTGGCTTTACCACGAAAATGATGGATAGGGAAGCCGGGTTCAAACTCATTGCGGAATACCGCGACCAGATCGACGAACTCGATCGCGAGATCGTCCGGCTGCTGAACGAACGCACGCGGATCGTCGAGAAGCTAGGGCGGATCAAGGAGGAACTCTCCTTGCCGGTCTACGAGCCGAAGCGTGAAGACCAGGTGTTCGAGAATATCGTGCGCTTCAACCACGGGCCGCTGCCGCCGGACGCCATCAAGCGGCTGTTCGAGCGCATCATCGACGAGATGCGCACGCTGCAGCAGGTGAACCGGAGAAATCGGAAGCAAGCAAACCGGGGCAAGCCCGGAGGGGGGCAGGAGGAATAGTCACCCATGCTGGTTGTCATGCAAGAAGGGGCCACCGAACCGCAGATCCAGGCGGTGATCGACCGCCTGGTTTCGCTGGGTTTCACCGTTCACCGCTCCACCGGCGTCCGCCACACCGTGCTGGGCGGCGTGGGCCCCGTCGAAGACGTCGAGCCGGCGGACTTCGAAGTGATGGAGGGGGTCAAAGAGTGCCATCGGATCGTATCCCCCTACAAACTCGCCAGCCGCCATTTCCGTCCCGGGGGGACCGTCGTCAAGGTCGGCGACGTGGAGATCGGCGGCGTCCGGGTCGTCATCATGGCTGGCCCGTGCAGCGTCGAGAACGAGGACCAGATCAACCGCACCGCCGAGGCAGTGGCGCGGGCGGGCGCGGCGATCCTGCGCGGCGGCGCCTTCAAGCCCCGAACGTCGCCCTACAGCTTCCAGGGGCTGGGCGAAAAGGGTCTCCGGATGCTCCGGGAGGCCGCCGACCGCCACGGCCTCAAGGTGGTCACCGAGGTAATGGACCACGAGCAGATCCCCATGTTCGCCGACTACGCCGACATCCTGCAGGTCGGCGCCCGCAACATGCAGAACTACAACCTGCTGCGGCGGTTGGGAGGGTTGCGCAAGCCGGTGCTTCTCAAGCGGGGTCCGGCGGCGACCATCGAAGAGCTGCTGCTGTCGGCCGAGTACATCCTCACCGGCGGCAACTACGACGTGATCCTCTGCGAGCGCGGCATCCGGACTTTCGAAAGTTACACGCGCAACACGATGGACATCTCCGCCATTCCGGTGGTGAAGAAGCTCTCGCACCTGCCGATCGTGGCGGATCCCTCCCACGGGACCGGCCGTCGCGACAAGGTGCTGCCGATGGCCCGGGCGGCGGTGGCGGCCGGGGCCGACGGGCTGCTGGTGGAAGTGCACTGCGATCCCGACCATGCGCTCAGCGACGGGGCGCAGTCGCTGTGGCCGGAGCAGTTCGCCGAGCTGATGGGCCAGTTGCGGATCATCGCCCCGGCGGTGGGCAGAAAGGTATGAGTTGAGCCGCGGTCCCCACTACAGTCGGCACGGGCGGCGAGCGAGGCGCAGACAGTGAAGACGGTGGCCATCGTCGGCGTAGGCCTCATCGGGGGGTCCTTCGCCCTGGCCTTGAGAAGAGCGGGGTTCACCGGGCGCATCGTAGGGGTGAGTTCGCCACGCACCGTGGAGGAGGCCTTGCGCCTGGGCGTGATCGACGAGGCCCGCCCGCTCGAAGAGGCGGCGGCCAGGAGCGATCTCGTCTACCTCTCCCAGCCGATCTCGCGGATCCTGGAGACGATCGAACGGCTGGACGCTTCGTTGCAGCCCGGCTGCCTGGTCACCGACGCCGGCAGCACGAAGCGGGCGATCGTCGAGCGGGCGCGACGCCACATTCGCCGGGGCCTTTTCCTCGGCGGGCACCCGATGGCGGGCAAGGAGAGCCGCGGGGTGGCGGCGGCCGAGGCGGAGCTCTTCGCCCGGCGTCCCTACGTCTTCACCCCGCTCGAAGCCGACGACATGGAGACCGCGCCGGTGCGGGAATTCCGGGAATGGGTCGAGAAGACCGGCGCCCGGACCGTGGTGCTGGACGCCGCTGAGCACGACCGCCTGGTGGCCTATGTCTCCCATCTGCCACAAATGCTCTCCACGGCGCTGGCCTCGACGCTGGCGGCGGAAGCCGAGCGTCGGCCGATCGAAAAGGTGAGCGGCCCGGGCCTGCTCGACATGACGCGCCTGGCGCTGAGCCCTTGGGAGATCTGGGAGGACATCATCGCCACCAACCGGGACTACATCGCCGAGGCGCTGGATGCCTACGTCGAAAAACTGAAAACCATCCGGAGCTCACTCGATTCGCCTGCCATTCGTGACGAGTTCGCCTCGGCGAACGCGGTGGCGGCAAAGCTCCGGGGCCGCCGGTGCGGCTGACGGGCGCGACGGCGCTGGAGAACCCGGCCAGACAACAGGGCGCCGGGGCCGGAACCCTTACAATAGAAGACTTATGAAGGCGCGCGTGTACGTTTCCTACAAGGAGACGGTTCTCGACCCCCAGGGCAAGACCGTCTGCTCGGCCCTCCAGAGCCTCGGCTACACCGACATCGTGGACGTTCGGCAGGGCAAGTTCTTCGAGATCACGCTCAAGGACGGTGCCGATCCGGCCGGCGCCCGCAAGCAGATCGAGGAGGCGGCTCATGAAGTCCTGGCCAACCCGGTGATCGAAGAGTACCGGGTGGAATTCTTGGACTGACAAACCATGTGCGGAATCATCGGCTACGTCGGAAAGAGGAAAGCCGTGCCGATCCTGCTGGACGGGTTGCGGCGGCTGGAGTACCGCGGCTACGACTCGGCCGGAGTGGCGGTGGTCACCGCCGGCGGCGAGCTCGAGGTTCGCCGGGCTGAGGGCAAGTTGCACCAGCTCGAAGAGTCGCTGCTCAACAACCCCATCGACGGCATCTTCGGCATCGGCCACACGCGCTGGGCCACCCACGGCCGCCCCAGCGAGGAGAACGCGCACCCGCACCGCGACTGCCGGGGCGACATCGTCGTCGTGCACAACGGCATCATCGAGAACTACGTCGCTCTGCGCCGGGAGCTCGAGCAGCAAGGCCACCGCTTCCAGTCCGAAACCGACACCGAGGTCATCGCCCATCTGGTGGAGCAGAACTACGAAGGCGATCTGGTCAAGGCGGTGCGCCGGGCGGTGAAGCTCCTGGAGGGCATCTTCGTCTTCGGCATCCTCTCGCGCCGGGAGCCGCAGAAAATCGTCGCCGTCCGCTCGGGCCCGCCGGCGGTGATCGGCTTGGGCGGGGACGAGTACTTTCTCGCCTCCGACGTCCCGGCCATCCTGGGCCACACCCGGGACATGATCTTCCTGGCCGACGGGGATCTGGCGGTGCTGACGCCCGAGGGAGTGACGCTGACCGACCTCGAGGGCCGGCCGATCAACCGGCAGGTGCAGCGGATCCTGTGGGATCCAATCATGGCCGAGAAGAGCGGCTACAAGCATTTCATGCTCAAGGAGGTCTTCGAGCAGCCCCGGGCGGTGCGGGATACATTGGTGGGCCGCGTGAGCCCCGGCTCGGGGAAGATCTTTCTCGGCGAGATGGATATCGGGGCCCAGGAACTGCGCGGTTTCGAGACCGTGAAGATCGTCGCCTGCGGCACGAGCTGGCACGCGGGGCTGGCGGGCAAGTTCATGATCGAGCAGCTGGCGCGGCTGCCCGTCGAGGTGGACTACGGCAGCGAGTTCCGCTACCGCGATCCCATTCTGGACGAGCGAACGCTGGCGGTGCTGATTTCACAGTCCGGCGAGACGGCCGACACGCTGGCGGCCCAGCGCGAAGCCAGGCGCCGCGGGGCGAAGACGATCGCCATCTGCAACGTGACCGGCTCGATGCTCACCCGCGAAGCCGACGGGACCCTGATGACCCATGCGGGTCCGGAGATCGGGGTGGCTTCGACCAAGGCGTTCACCTGCCAGCTTACGGCTTTGTTCCTGCTGGGGATGCGTCTCGGCCAGGTACGGGGCTGCCTGGACGAGGCGACCTCCCGGCAGCTGGTCAACGAGCTGCTCGCCATCCCGGGCAAGCTGGAGACGGTCCTCTCCCATGACCCGGAATACCGGGAGCTGGCGCGCCATCTGTTCCGGGCCAAGGATTTCCTGTTTCTGGGCCGGGGCATCCACTACCCGATCGCGCTCGAGGGAGCGCTCAAGCTTAAGGAAGTCTCTTACATCCACGCCGAAGGCTATCCGGCGGGCGAGATGAAGCACGGGCCGAACGCGCTGATCGACGAGAACCTGCCGGTGGTGGTGGTCGCCACCCGGGATGATTCGGAGGCCAGCCGGCTGCGCTACGAGAAGACCTTGGCCAACATCCAGGAGGTAAAAGCCCGGGGCGGAAAGGTGATGGCGGTGGCGTGCGAGGGTGATGAAGCGCTCGCCGGCCAGGTGGACCACATCATCTACGTGCCGGCGGCGGTGGAGCTGCTGTTGCCGATCCTCGAGGTGGTTCCGCTGCAACTTTTCGCCTACCACGTGGCGGTCCGGCTGGGCTGCGACGTCGATCAGCCGCGCAATCTGGCCAAGAGCGTGACGGTGGAATGAGGCAGGCGACGCACTCGATCACCATCGCCACCCGCGGCAAGGGCCTCTACGAGTTCACCGGCGAAGTGGAGCGCTGGCTCCGGGAGCAGGGCGTGCGCACCGGCCTGCTCACGCTGTGGGTGCGCCACACCTCGGCGTCGCTCACGGTGCAGGAGAACGCCGATCCGGACGTGGTGCGCGACCTCAACGACTTCTTCGAGCGCCTGGCGCCGGAAGACGATCCCCGCTACCGCCACACGCTGGAAGGCCCCGATGACATGCCCGCCCACATCCGTTCGGCGCTCACCCAGACGCAGCTCTCGATCCCCGTCATCGGCGGGCGCCTGGCGCTGGGAACCTGGCAGGGCCTCTATCTATTCGAGCACCGGCGCCGCGCCCACCGCCGCAGTGTGGCCGTTCACTGGATCGGTGAATAATCCTACGGGAATTCCAGTATGATAGGAGCATCACAATCCGTACCGGGGAGTAAGAGATGAGCATTTCAAGACGTGCATTCCTGGGCACCGCCGCTCTGGCGGGCCTCGCCAACCGGGCCCTGGCCGCCACCGTGGACTCGAAGACCGGCATGCCCATGCGCGTGCTCGGCCGCACCGGCCGCAAGGTTTCCATTCTGGGTTTCGGATGCGGCAGCCGCTGGCTCATGTACAAGGACGAGGACAAGGCCGCCGAAGCCCTGTACAAGGCGCTCGATGCCGGTGTGAACTACATCGACACCGCCGTCAGCTACGGCAACGGCGAGAGCGAGCGCCGGCTCGGGAAGTTCCTGGGGAAGCGCCGCGAGGAGATCTGGCTGGCGACGAAGATCGGCCCCCGCGGCTATGACGATGTCATGCGGATCTTCGAGCAGAGCCTCGAACGCCTGCAGACCGACCACGTCGATCTGCTCCACATGCACCACCTCGGCGGCGAGGAGGACCTGGCGGCCATCCTCGCTCCCAACGGAGCCCTGAAGGCTGTTTACAAGCTGCGCGACGAGAAGTCCGCGCGGCACATCGGCGTCACGTGCCATACCGATCCGGAAGTGCTCGCCAAGCTCCTCGAACAGGCCGACCTCGACTGCACGCAGATGGCGCTCAACGCCGGGCTGATCGGGAACGCGAAGCCGAGCAATGTCCGCGGCTACGAAAAGTGCTTCGAGAAGGTCGCCTTGCCGGTGGCGCTCGAGAAGAACATGGGCGTCACGGCGATGAAGGTGCTGGCTCAGGACAAGTTGCTGCCCGACGCCACGCCCGAGGAGCTGGTGCGCTACGCCATGTCGCTGCCGGTGGCTTCGGCGGTGATCGGGATGCCGAAGCTGGAGTACCTGGAGCAGAACATCCGGATCGCCAAAACCTTCAAGCCGATGCCGGAGCCTGAGATGAAAAGGCTCTCGCGCCGGCTGGCGGCGGCTAAGAAAGCCGAGATCGACGAGTTTTTCCGGCGCCACATAGACGCCTGCGACGCCTGCGGCCGGCAACTCGGCTGAGCGGGACAAAGAGAAGGTCCGGGATTGCGGCGCCGCCGGCGCCGCATTTCCTTATCCTGAGGGTCGCTCCTCCCCGCCGGGACGCGCGCCGAGGAACTCTTCGACTTCCTGGCGGGTGGGCACGGATGCTTGAGCGCCGGGACGGGTGACGGAGATGGCCGCGGCGGCGTTGGCGAACCGCAGCGCCTCCTCCATCGGCTTGCCTTCGGCGAGGGCGACGGCCAGAGCCCCGTTGAAGGTATCGCCGGCGGCGGTAGAGTCCCGGGCCTCTACGGCGAAGCCGGGCACGTGATAGGCCCCGTCGGGCCCCGAGTAGTAGCAGCCCAGATCTCCCAGTTTGAGCACCACTTCGCCGACGCCCGCCGACCGGAGTTCGGCGGCCAGCTCCGGCGCTTCTTCCAGGCCCACGCGGCCCGCCGGCCGTCCAAGCAGGATGCAGGCCTCGGTCTCGTTGGGCGTGAGGAGGTCCACCGCCTCTAGCATCCCTTCGGGCAACCGCCGGGCCGGGGCCGGATCGAGGATCGTGCGGGCGCCTTCCTCGCGAGCCGCCCCGAGCGCCGCCTGGACGGTGCTCACCGGCGTCTCGAGCTGGAACAGCGCCAGGCCGCACTGCCGGAAGACGGGCCGCATCGGCTCCACCTCGCTCTTCGTCAACAGCAGGTTGGCTCCGGCCGCGACGACGATCGAATTCTGACCCTCGGCGTCGACCCAGATGAGCGCCACGCCGGTGGGCGCGGACTTGGTGGCATGGACTGCGCTGACGTCCACTCCCGCCGCCGCCAGGCTGGCCTTCAGGTGATCGGCGAACATGTCGTAGCCCACGCGCCCGATCATGTAGGTTCGCAGTTGAGGCGGACTGAGTCTGCCGGCGGCGCACGCCTGGTTGGCCCCCTTGCCTCCCGGATTCATCCGAAAGTCCCGGCCGAGCACCGTCTCGCCGGGGGCGGGCAGGTGATCCGTCGTCACGACGAAGTCCATGTTCAGGCTGCCGACGACGGCGATAGCGGGCTTCATGAGCTGAGGTCGATGCCGAGCTTCTTCAGCTCTTCGGCGTAGTATTTGCGGTGCAGCAGATCCCACTCCTCGCTGCCTTCGGGGATCTCGCGCTTCTGGGAGCGGATCTTCTCCCGGGCGGCGCGGTCCACCCTCTCTTCCTTCACCAGCAGGTCGGTCATCTCGCGAACGATCTCGAGGCGGACGTCGTTGGGATCGCGCTTGAGGCGGAAGAGGCGGGACTTGCGCATCATGGCGACGATCTTGTGCGAGAGGTCGTTGACCTTGTCGCGGGACAGCTTCATCGGATCGCCGGTGTCGCGGCCGGAGGCCCGGATGATCTTGCGCTCCCTGATGAGCATGTTCTTGATCTTCCGGAACATCTCCTGGTAGCTGACGCCCTCCCGCCGCATGTACTCGCTGTACTGGGCGAGGATCTCGCGGACCTCTTCATTGAGGCGGTCTTCGACGGCGAGATCGTCTTCGATGACCTTGGCGATGCTTTCGACGGCGGCCTGCGGGGTACCGACCTCGATGACTTTGGGGGTGAGACGGCGGACGAGTTCGCGGGCGATGTAGCCGATGAATTCTCTGGATAGCAGCATTCTCCGCAGCGGCGCCCGTCGGGCCGCCACTACGCCGCGCCCAGAGGGCCGCCAAGCCGTTAGTGTAGCGGCCGCGCGCGAACGGTGTCAAACATTCGGCGGCACGGCGCGCCGGGCGGGCAATCCCGGCCGCGGCGGCGCTGAAATACGGTACCCGCGTACCAGCGCCTCGGCGAAACGCCCTATTGAACGGCTCGATCGCTCCACTTAACGTGGAAAGTAGGGGATACCATGCGGAAGGCAATCCTCCTCGGTCTGGCGGCCGTCCTGGGGCTGTGCGCCCAGCAGCAGCGCCAGTACGAGGCCTATACCTACGACGGCAGCGGGAACCGTTACGGCGGCCGCGTCTACGGAGAGACCCGCCGGCCCGGCGAGCTTTCGCGCACCGAACGGGTGGTGTCGGTGAACGGCCGCGCCGTGCCCCTCGAGCAGGTCGAGGAAAAGGTGATCCTGGACACCCCGGGCCACAAGGTCGTGGAGCGGGTCATCCACCGCTACAGCCAGGACGGCCGGCCGGCAGGGATGGAGAAGGTCCGTATTGAGGAGCGCCGGGACGCCACCGGAAAGCGGACCACGACGGCCACCATTTACGAAGGCGACGTCAACGGGCGTTTCCGGCTCCGGGAGCGGCAGGTCACCGAAGCGGTGACGAAAGGCAAGACTCTGGAGACCTTGACGCGCGTCGAGCGCCCGTCGGTGAACGGCAGCCTGAAGGTGGTCGAGCGGCGGCGGATGCGCCAGGTGGAGCGCGACAACGGCCTGAGCCGGGAGGTCACCATCTACCGGCCGGCGGACGGGCGGTTCGCCCCCGCCGCCAAGGAAGTCACCGAGGTCGTCCGGGAGGGCAACCGGGAGACGGCGGTCACCACTCAATACAACACCACGGCGACGGCCGACGGCCGGATGGGCTTCGCCGGCAAGACGGTGAAGGAGATCGTCCGCCGGCCGGACGGAAGCGAGAGGCAGGTGGTCAGCGTTTACGGAGCCAGCGCCCCGGGGAGGCCGATCAGCGAGGGCGGCCGCGAGCAGCTCCGCGAGCAGATCCTGGTCGAAAAGCAGGTGCAGGCCGATGGCAGCGTGGTCGAGCGCACCGGGGTGCGCCGCGTCTCGCTCTCGGATCCCAACCGGTTAGAGGCCTATCAGCCCGTCTCCGAAGTGATCTGCCGCGGCAATTGCCTGCCGCCGCCTCAGCCGAAGGCCCAAGAAGCCCAGCAGCAGACTGCCCAGGCCGGCGGGCAGGAGCAACAGCCCCAGACCTCGGAGACGGCCAAAGAGCAGCGTACGGTGGTCATCCGCGACGTCGTACCTCCGCCGGCAGCCAGGCCGCAGCCCACTGCCGGGCCGGGCGCTCAGCCAGCGGCCCAACCGGGGCCACAGGGAACTCCGGCGGCGAAACCGGGGCAGCAGCCGGCCCCCCAGCCTGCGGCGCAGCCGCCGCGGCGCAGGGAGCCCGTGCCGCGTGACCGTCCTGACCCGAAACGGGGTCCGGGCTCGTGAGGCGGGTGTGCGGGCGCGGCCGGATCAGCCGTGCCCTAAATACATCAGCCAGCCGAGTCCGAAAATCGCCACCAGGAAATAGCCGAAGCACTTGAGCCCATAAAGCAACCGCTCGCGGTCTGTCTTCCTGCCCGTCACCCCGAGCACAATGGAGATCGCCACTGCGAGCAACACGGTGGCTTCGAAGTGGGTCAGCTTGACGATCGGCATCAGTCCTTCCTCCGTACCGCGATCTCGAACGCATCGACCATCGCCAGGATGTTCATCAGACCGGCCGCCACGAGGAACTTCGTGCCGTAATCGTGGGCGTAGCCGGCCATATCGGCCTGGCTGTAACCGAGCAGCGTAGCCAGCAAATACAAGCTGCCGGAGGCGAGGTCGCCGATGAAGCCGCCGACATGGATCACGGTCGTCAGCAGATCGCCGGTCTTGGGCTCGAACATGGCGCCCCGCATGAAGAGCCCGAGCAGGAACGTCAGTGTGATGGTGGCGCCGAGGATCGCCGCCCGCCCCCGGCGTCTCAGCAGCAGATGCCCCCCTCCGGGGATCAACCAGGCGAAAGCAACGATGTGTCCCCAGAGCCGGACAGGCGGGACCGGCTCCCGCTTTTTCTTGGGCTTCTTGGCCATTTCTTACATCTTAGCAACCGCCGGCCGCCGGGCCGGGCCGCGGCTGGGGCGGCTATACTGGTGCGGCGGCTATACTCGGTAGAAGAATCCGATCCGGAGACTGCCCATGAAAGTGACCCGCAGAGAGGCCGTCGCTACGCTGGCGGGCGGCCTTCTGGCCGAAGCGTACCGGGGAGGCGCCACCCATTTCGTACGGTTCAGCCACCGCGGTGGCATCGACTACGGGGTTCTCGAAGAGGACTACATCCGCCCGTTGAGCGGGAACATCTTCGGAGAACACAAGGTGTGGTCGGCCCGCTTCAGCCTGGACGACGTCAAGCTGCTCTTTCCGTGCGAGCCACGCAAGATTTTCGCCGTAGGGCTGAACTACCGGAGCCACATCGGCGACCGTCCGGTCCCCAAGCGGCCGGAGATCTTTTACAAGCCCGTCTCGGCGCTGCAGAATCCCGAGGACCCCATCGTCATTCCCCCGGATGCCAAGAACGTCCATTACGAGGGCGAGCTGGTGCTGGTGGCCGGCCGGAAGCTGAAGAATGCCTCCGAGAGCGAGGCCCGGACGGCGATCTTCGGGGTGACTTGCGGCAACGACGTCAGCGAGCGGGACTGGCAGGGCGGTCCGGACAAGGATCTGCAGTGGTGGCGCGCCAAGGGGGCCGACACCTTCGCTCCGGTGGGACCCTCAATCGCCGCCGGCCTCGACTACGGCAGGCTGCTCTTGCAAACCCGCCTGAACGGACGTGTAGTGCAAAAACAGTACACCTCGGATCTGATCTTCGCGCCACCCGCGATCCTGAGCTGGATCAGCCGTTACGTCACCATCGAAACCGGAGATCTGATCTACACGGGGACCCCGGGAAGGACCAGCAGGATGAAGCCGGGCGACGTGGTCGAGGTCGAGATCGAAGGCATTGGGGTCCTGCGCAACCCGGTGAAGGCTGCCTGAACACCCGGGCCGGGGTGGAAAAAGGGCGGCTGGCGGCCGGCCAGTCGTCATGGTCCGCCCGCCGGCGGGGAATCCGGCAGGGGGGACACTGGGGATCTCTTGGCCGGAGCCGGTTTCGGCGGCACTTTCTCCATGCGCACCTGGATGCCTCCCCGTTTCAGCACCAGCTTGACGAAACCGTACATGGTGTGCAGGACAAGCTGCAAGGCGCGTTCGTAGGTCTTCTGGTCGCTCAGCTCCAGCGGAGCAAGCTGGGTGTAGAGATCGTCGGAGGTCCGCTGGAGGATGGGGTACATTCGCGCGAGGGCTTGAAGGAAGCGTCCTCGGTCCGGCCATTCCTGGTCGGTGATCCCCAGCCTCGCATCGAGCCAGAGCACCAGCTTCGACATCAGGTTACAGGTGGGAATCTCCTCGGCGGGTTTCACTTCCGCCGTTTCCATCCGGTGCATTGCGGCCTCGAGCAGCGGGAGCCAATAGGCATTGTAGTCGATACCCCGCCGCTCGAGCTCTTTACGAATGAGCTGTCGTTGAAGCAGGTCGGCGGCCTGGATGCCGAGACAAGCTTCCTGGGTTCCATCGTACGCGGGCTCCGGATAGTTGCGGACATAGAGCCAGACGCGTCCGAGTTCCTGACCGATGAGAGCCTCTTCGTACCTGCCCCATTCGGACCGCCGCCCCATGTTCAGCAAGATGAGATGCAGGGTGCGGCCGCCGTCCTTGTGATGGATGGTGACCGCCGGCATGGCGACGAACTGTTTGAGAAAACCGGGCTTGCGAAGGTACTGGACGATCACCGTGCGCTCAGGGGCGTCCTGAGGAAGACGAACCGTGCCCCGCGCCGGGTCATAATAGACCCGGGCCAGCGCCACCGTCCCGCCGCTCATAGACTCGATCTCCTGTTTCCACTCAGCCAGTGGACTGCCGAGCGTCACCCGGGCGCTCGGAGGGGCGGCGAGAACCGCAAGTCCGGCCGACCAGACGGCAGCGAGGAGAAACGCCCACACCACACCAATGTAGCCGTTTCACCGTACAATGGCCAGCGTGGCGTGTATCGGACGGCGGCGGTTCCTATTGGCCCTGGCGGCCGCAGGCGCCGCTTGCCGCCGGCGGGCCGAAGGGTTTCCCGGCTACGCTTTCGTCGCCAACAGCGCCGGACGGGCAGTGGCCGTGGTGGATCTTGGGGCGTTCGCGGTAGCGCGCCACATACTCCTCGACGCTGATCCGGTGCAAGTGGCTTCCATACCTGGACGGCCCGCGGTGGTCGTTTTGACACCGGCCAGCGCAGCGCTGCACGAGATCGACACGACGACGCTCGCACCCTCCCGCCGCCTGGCTTGCGCGCGGGGCAGCGATTCGATGCGCCTGGCCGCCACCGGCCGGACGATCTGGATCTTGTCACGGATCGAAGGAAGTCTATCGGGCGTGGACGCTAAGAGAATGGAGCGCACGGCCGACCACCCGGCGCCGTCGAGGCCGGCGGACTGGGCGCTCTCGCCGGACGGCCGCCGGGCGGCTTTCGCGCTGGGCCCGGAAGCGGCTTTCGCTTTGCTGGATCTCGAGAGCGGCAAGCAAGCCCGCCACCCAACGGGCGGCGCCGGCGCGGATCTGATCTGCTTCCGGCCGGACGGGCGGCAACTCTTGATCGGCGACCGCACACTGCGGCGCCTGACGATCGCGGAGACCGCCACCGGGCGGGTGGTCACGCAGTTGCCGCTGGCCGTCGCTCCGAGGCACTTCTGTTTCAAACGGGACGGCGGGGAGCTTTTCGTCACCGGCGAAGGGATGGACGCGGTAGTGACGGTCCATCCATACCAAACCCAAATCGCCTCGACGACGCTCGCCGGGCGGCAGCCCGGAGTGATGGCCGTCTCGCAGGACTTCCTGTTTGTCGCCAACCCAGGCGTGTCCACGGTCACGGTGCTGGACATTGTCACCCGCCGCGTCGTCGCCGCGGTGCCGGTGGGCGCCTATCCCTGCCACATCAGCATCACTCCAGGCGACCAGTACGCCCTGGTGCTCAATCGCGACTCCGGCGACATGGCCGTCATCCGCATAGAGACGCTCGCCGGCCGGAGGCGGCGCATGGCGCCGCTGTTTACGATGGTCCCGGTAGGTTCGCGGCCGATCGATGCAGTGGTGCGCCCGGTAGAGCCGGTGGGGGCCTGAGGCCGTCTATTGGGGCGGCCTGACGAGCTGCTCGCCTTCGCGAATGCCGTAGAGCGGATCGAGCTTCCGGTAATCGATTCCAGTGCGCGAGTTCCAGTCCCACTTCACTCGGCCGTCCTTCAGGGTGAGTTCGCAAAACAGCCGCTGCTTGCCCGGGAACACGCCGCCGAAGGGGTCGCGGAAGCGGAAGTTTCCTTTCAGGATTCGGAAAACGGCGATATCGGCGGCGGCGCCCGGCGTCAGATGCCCCAGCTCTTGGTGGTGGATCACCTCGGCGGGCTTTGACGTCGCGGCCCGGATCACCGCGGCCAGGGGCATGCCCATGGCCAGGAACTTCGACATCGTAGTCGGCAGATCCATCATCGCCCCGTTGCGGCTGCCGGCGTGTAGATCAGTGGAAATCGTGTCCGGGTAGAAGCCCTGGCGGACGGCTGGCACGGCGTTCCGCCAGGTGAAGCTGCCGCCGCCGTGGCCGACATCGAAGATCACCCCGCGCCGCCGCGCCTCGAAGAGGTAGCGGTACAGACGGCCGCTCTCGTCCACCCAGGGAACAGGCCCCCGGAAGGCGTGAGTGCTGATGTCGCCCGGCCGCAGGTGTTCCGTCACCAGTTGCCAGTACGGCCGTTCCGGCACGAAATAGCCGAAGTCCACCATCACCGGGATACCGGCCAACTTTCCCGCCTTCACGGCCTCATCCACCGAGGTCCAGTCGGGCTTCTCATAGTGGGCCGTCTTCACCCCGACGACGACGTCCCGGTGCTTCTTAGCGAGCCGCGCGACCTCTTCCGGATTGAAATCGCCCTGCTCGACCATGTTGCTCACCATACCGAGCCCGGCGATGTTGATGAAGGCGAAGACCCGCGTCTCGGCGCGGTCGATTACTGTGGTGCGGAAAAACTCGAAGTTCCGCCAGCCGGCCGACCCGGCGTCGGCCATGGCGGTGACGCCGGTGCGGAAACTGAACGAATCCGGGTCCACGCTGTTGTCGCCGGCCCAGGCGTCGGGGATGTTCGTCGTGTGGAAGAGGTGGGTGTGGATGTCTACCAGCCCCGGGGTGACGAGGAGTCCGGAAACGTCGAGCGTCTGTTTGGCTTGACGGGAGTCGATCTCGGGCTCTACTGCGGCGATCTTGCCGTCACGGATGGCCACGTCGCGAACCGCGTCGATGCCGTTCTTCGGATCGATGACGCGCCCGTTGGCGAGCAACAAGTCGTACTGCTGGGCCCACAGGGGCGCGCCGGCGAGCAAGGCGAGGACGAAGCATTTCCGCATGGCGTGCTGTCTTCTCCTGGAGCGGGCCGGGCTGATCCGGTCCTGGGACGATTATGGCGCACCAATGGGGAGGCTGGCGTTTCCCCCGCCGCTCCGAGGGGAGATCCGGCGGCGGAAGATGTGACCGGCGAGCAACCTGCGCCGTCCGGGCGGCGCGGGGCGCCGGTTCTTCAGCGACCGCCGCCCCGGTGGCGCGGTCGGCCTCACTCGTCTTCTTCGATCTGCTGGGCCAAGTAGTTGTCGTAGCCCATCTCGGCGATCATGTGGAGCTGGGCCTCGAGGAAATCCACGTGCTCTTCTTCGTCCTCCAGGATCTCTTCGAAAAGCTCCCGCGAGCCGTTGTCGCCGACTTCCACGGCGGTGTTGATCGAGCGGTTCAGGCGGGCGACGGCCTCCAGCTCCAGTGCGAGGTCGTTTTCGATTTGCTGTTTGACGGACTGGCCTACCCGAAGCGGAAACAGCTCATCCATCTTCGGGACGCCGTCGAGGAAGAGGATCCGCTCGATCAGCGCCTCGGCGTGTTTCATTTCGTCGATGGACTCGCGCTTGGTCAGCGCGGCAAGCCTCTTGTAGCCCCAATTCTCCATCATTTCGGCGTGGAGAAAGTACTCGCTGATCGCGGTAAGTTCCGCTTTCAGCACTTCGTTCAGGGCGTCGATAACTTTCGGATCACCTTTCATTTCCTCAGCTCCTCATCTGGGGACTCGCCGGCCGGGCCCGGTATGGCCGGGGCCCCCGAAGACCGTCGTCCCCGCGCGCGGACCTCCGGAACCTACACCGGCGGTTACGCTCTTGTGAACGCCGCGGCCGCACGCGGGGACCGCGGATTGCCTGGAATCCAAATTGCTAGATGCATGAGGGTGGCTGTTGGATTCGAAACTCAGGGACGGGATAGACTGACGGGTATGGCGAAGCCGGAGCTGCACCGGACTCGCGTTCTCATCGTTGACGATGAGGAGAATCAGCGGCGGGGGCTGGCGAGCATGGTTTCGGCCTGGGGCTTCATCGCCGAGACGGCCTGCGACGGCCAAGAGGCCCTGGAAAAATTACCGAAATTCGAGCCTCACATCCTGATCACCGATCTGATGATGCCGCGGGTGGACGGCTTCGAGCTGTTGCGCCGCCTCACCGAGCAGGGAAGCCGGGTCACTTCCATCGTCCTGACGGCTTTCGGCAATATCGAAAACGCCATCGCCACGATTCATGACCTGGGCGCCTTCTGGTTCCTGGAAAAGCCGATCAAAGCCGGGGTACTGAAGGTGCTGCTCGAGCGGGCCGCCTCGCAGAGCCGCCTTGCCGAGGAGCGCGAGCGCCTCCAGCGGCAGCTCAGCTATCAAGGTGTGCTTGGGAACCTCGTCGGCGGCTCGAAGCCGATGCAGGAGGTCTACTCGCTGATCCGCCAGGTGGCGCCGAGCCGGGCGGCGGTGCTGATCACGGGCGAAAGCGGCACCGGCAAGGAGTTGACGGCCCGGGCGGTTCATGACCTCAGTCCCCGGGCGAACGGGCCGTTCGTGGCCATCAATTGCGCGGCCTTGCCGGAGACGCTGATGGAAAGCGAGCTGTTCGGCCACGAGAAGGGCGCCTTCACCGGGGCGGTGGAGCGGCGCGGCGGCTGCTTCGAACTCGCCCAGGGCGGCACGCTCTTCTTGGACGAGATCGCCGAGATGCCCGTGAGCACCCAGGCGAAGCTCCTCCGGGTGCTGGAAGACTCCAAGGTCCGCCGGCTGGGCGGCAAGACGGAGTTCGAGGTGGATGTCCGGATCATCGCCGCCACGAACCGGCCGCTGGAAGAAGCGCTGTCGGAAGGCCGGCTGCGAGATGATCTCTACTACCGCCTGAATGTCTTTCACATCAGCCTGCCGCCCTTGCGGCAGCGCTTGGAGGACCTGCCGCAGCTCGTCGAGGCCCTGCTGGCGGACTTGAACCGCAAAAACCAGAGCCGCGTGACCGGCGTTGCCGACGAGGTAATGGCAATGTTCCGCGCCTACGACTGGCCCGGCAACGTGCGGGAGCTCCGCAATGCCCTCGAGCGCGCGGCGATTCTCGCCGGCGAAGGACTCATCCGGCCCGTGCATCTGCCGCCCGGGTTCGGTTCCACAGCCCAGAGCCGCCTGCCGGCGGCCGCCGACGCCCTCGGCAGGGTTACCATACCCGTAGGCTCGACAGTGGCGGAAGCCGAAAAGCTGTTGATCCTCTCAACATTGGAACATACGAACAACAACAAGACCAAGGCCGCCGAGATTCTGGGTATCAGTCTGAAGACACTCTTCAACAAGCTCAAGGAATACGGAGCCGCGCCGCAAAAGAAACGATGAGCCAGTCCGGCCGAACTCGAGCGTCCAGGGGAACCGGAGCATCCGGCGCGGCGCGGGGGTGGGGCTTGGGATCCTGGTTCCCGCGGGTCCGGATCCGGCTGCCGGCGGCGGTGGACTTCTCGCCCCGGCGGTGGAAGGCGCGTTTCCGGAGCTGGCGGCGCCGGCGCGTGTCGCTGCGCAAGCGGCTCCGGATCAGTATCATCGCCCTGGTAACCGTGATGGTGACGGTGCAGTTCCTAGCCACCCTGCGGGTGACCGCCGAAGCCGACTTCCACCAGGCGTTGGATCGTTCGCAATCGATCGCCGCGCAGGTGAGCGCACTGCTCGCCGACCGGCTGGCCCAGGCGGTCCGGCTGGCCGAGTCCCCGCCCGCCGATCTCGACGCCACCGTGGCATTCTGGACCCGGGCTCTGGAAACGGATCCGGGCATCCCTGACCTGCTCGCCCGCCTGCTGGCCACCACCGACGTAGTGGTGGAAATCCAGGTGTGCGACCGCCTGGGCCGGATCCTCGCCTCCTCGAACCCGTCGAGTTCCCGGTTGACCTACCGGTCCCTTCCGGATTTCGCCCAGTGGAACGTGCGCCCGCTCTGGGACCGGCTGTTTGAGGTGATGGCTTCGACGCGCGAGTACTGCGTGACCGTTCCTCTGGGAGTCCAGGGGATGGAGCACCCCTTGTTCACGGTCCGGGTGCTGCTTTCCTCAGTCTTGTTGCGTAACGCCCTGATGCCCCAGGTCAACAGCCTGGCCCTGACGTCGGCGCTCTCACTGCTGGCGGCGATGATGCTGGCGGTGCTGTTCTCGAACATGGTGCTGCGGGCGCTGAACCGCCTGGCTGAGCGGATCGACTATCTGACCGCGGGGGATTTCGCCAGCGCCGCCGCCGCCAGCGGGCGCGAGTCCGAGGAGATCGCCGCCGTCAGTTCCAAGTTGAACCTGCTCAGCGAACAGTTCCGGGACGCGCTCCAGTTGCGGGGCAACCTGAATCAATTGCTGGCGAGCCTGGAAGCGGCCGTGTTGATGTTCGACCCCGACCGCCGGCTCGTCCTGGCGGGCCAGCCGGCCGAGCGGATCCTGGGCAGAAAACGGGAAGACATGATTGGGCGCGAGCTTTCCGAGATCTTCCCACCGGATACGGGCCTCGGTGCGGCGATCGACGCTGCTTTGGACCGGCGCACGCCGTTCCGCGACCGTCCGGCGATCATCGAACGGCCCGGATTGCCGCCCGCCCGACTGCTGGTGAGCGTGGAACTGCTCGAAAATCTGCCGGGGCTCCATCAGCTCGGCACGCTCATCACCTTGCGCGACGTGGAATCCCGGCGGCGGCTCCAGAACCAGATCGACGTCTCGACACGCTTGACCGCCATCGGACGCCTTACCGGGGGCGTGGCGCACGAAATCAAGAATCCGCTGAACGCCATTGCGCTGCATCTGGAGATCTTGAAGGCCAAGCTCGCCGGCGTGGACGCTGTCGGCCCGGAACTGGATGTGATCGAGAGGGAGATCGGACGTCTGGACCGGGTGGTGAAGACCTTCCTCGATTTCACGAGGCCGGTGGAGCTGAAGCTCCGCGGCGTGGACCTGGCGGAGCTGTTGCGGGAAGTGATCGCCTTGGTGACCCCGGAAGCAACTAAAGTCGGCGTCCAGATCGAGTTTCGGGCCAATTCCGAGCCGGCGCTGGTGGAAGCCGACCACGATCTGCTCAAGCAGGCCGTCTTGAACGTGGTGATGAACGGGATCGAGGCGATGCCGAAGGGGGGCAGGCTTCGGCTGGAACTCCGGCGGGGGAGCGAGGAGCACGAGCTGCTGATCGCGGATGAGGGACCCGGGATCCCCGAGGAGCTGCGGGACAAGATCTTCAACTTGTATTTCACGACGAAGCCGGGCGGTACGGGGATCGGACTGGCGATGACGTTCCGGGTGATCCACCTGCACAATGGAACGATCGACTTCACCAGCGAGCTCGGGCAGGGCGCGGCGTTCCACATCCGGCTGCCGGCGGCCGAAGGAGTAGGGATGGGAGGGGCCGCAAGAGAAACGCCGTCCACCAGGGAGCCGAAGTTGGAGCGGACATGAGCCGAAGAATCCGTCTGATCGCCGGGGCCGCGTTATTGTGTGTGTTGCTGGTCTCGCCCGGCTGCCGGATCCGCCGGAAGAAGGTCCCGGGCGCCGAGGCGCCACTTCCACTTCCGGAGGCGCAGGTCCAGCGCGAAAAGAAGGCTCCCGTCCCCGCCGCGAAGGAGCTGCCTCCGCCCCCAAAGATCCAGCCCGCGGCGCCCGCGCCGGGCTCGGCTCCCGTGACAGAAGCGGTCGGCCTGCCAGCGCCGCCTCCAAAACGGAAGCCAGCGCATCCCAGGTCTCGTCCGGCGAGCGCGGCCGGGGAGCCGGCTTCGCGGCCGGAAGCCTCGGCCCCCGAACCTGCCGTGCTGCCGAAGCTCACCCAGTTGCTCACGGACGAAGAGCGCTGGGCGTACTCGAAAGAGATCGACGACGGGCTGGTGCGCATCAATGAAATCCTGAAGAAGGTCGAGGGCCGGCCCTTGACTGAGAACCAGACGCTGCTGCTCAACCGGGTGCGGGCTTTTCTTCGGCAGGTGGCCGAGACCCGGAAGACCGACCTCGTCACCGCCCGGGGGCTTCTCGAGCGGGCGGAGCTGCTGGCAGCCGACTTGGAGCGTACCACGCACTGAACGGCGGTCCGATCCGCGTGCGGGCCGTTTCCAGCGATTCAAGAGGAAGTTGGCGGCGGAGGTGCGGTGGCGTGCGGCCCCCGCACCTCCTTTTTTGGAAACGATGAGGGTTACGGAGGAGAGGAACCCTCATCCATCGCCTGTGAGGAGAACGTCACAGACGACAAGCTTGCGGCTGCGGGAGAGAGAAACGGAATCGCGAGCGCCCCAGGGGCCGAAGGCGCCGTCAGGGCAGGGACCCGAGACTGGCCTGGTAAAAATTTCAAGGCTGCGGCGTGTAATTTGTTCACGGCGCTCCGCCTAAGGTCCTGTGTTCGTTGGGCCTCGCCATTCACTCTAAGCAAGTGCTGCACGAGGGGTGCCAATTCACGCAGAAAGTGGCCGGGACGGGCGAAGCTTCACGCCGGGACGCTCAGAAAGCGGTGCTCTCCCCCGGACGCGTCAGAACGCGAAGCCCCGCGGGGGATCCTTCCTCCTCCCTGAGGGGCGATCTCGAGGTGGTCCGAACGCCGGTCCCAGTCCGCCACCACTGTGGAGCCCGGGCGGATTCTGCCGGCCACGTGCAGTTCCGCAATCCGCTGCACAAGACAGCGGTGGATGGTGCGCTTCAGCTCGCGGGCGCCGAACTCTGCGCTGGTCCCCTTTTCTAGCAGGAACTCACGCGCGGCTCCCGTCGCAGAGACCGTGAAGCCCCGGCCCCCCAGCCGTTTCCGGATGTGGATCTGCAGTTCTTTCAACTGTTGGTCCAGGATGGACCGCAGCGTCTCCAGCCCCAGAGGCTGGTAAGTGATCACGGCGTCGATGCGGTTGAGGAATTCCGGAGAGAAGTGCCGCCGCACGGCGCTTCTCGCCGCCCGTTCCAGCCTGGCGTGGAGCTTGGGGTCCGGGACGCCGCCGGGCTGGAGTCCGAAGCGCGGGCGGATGCGGCTCAGGATCTCCCGGGCCCCGAGGTTGCTGGTCAGGAACACCAGGCTGTTGGTGAAGTCCACCACGGTGTTGTCGCCCAGATGCAGCGTGGCGCGGTCCAGCACGCCCAGCAGCAGGCGGGTAAGCGACGGGGCGGCCTTCTCAATCTCGTCGAAGAGCACGAGCGACAGCTTCGAGTTCTCGCTGGCGACCGCTTCGAGCTTCTGCTGGCTGATCATCGGATGCGTCTCCCGGTGCCCCAGATACCCCGGCGGCGCGCCGATGAGCTTGGCCACCTCGTGCTCCATCTGGAACTCGCCGCAGTCGATCCGCAGCAGCGAGCGTTCGTCGCCGTGGAGTTCGGCCGCCAGGGCCTCCACCGTACGGGTCTTGCCCGTGCCGGTGGGCCCCAGCAGCAGGAAGACCCCCGCGGGGCGGCCCTCGGGCGAGAGGCCCGCTTCGTACATGTGCACGTAGGGAACGATCGTCCCGATCGCCCGCTGCTGGCCGATCACGCGGCGGCCGAGAGCGGCGGCCAGGGGTGATTCGAAGAAGTGGTCCGAGCTCATACGAGTTCCTTCGGGGAGCCGGCGGGAGTGCCGGGAAACGAATCGAGCCGGGCGCGGGGGCGCTCCGGCTCTCCACCAGGGATTATAGTCTGCGGGGGCGGGGAATCGGTGCGGACAACTCCGCACCCGAAGCTTCGCAGGACGGCGGAGGCTCAGGCTTAAGCGCCGAAAAATGAATCGATTGCAGAGGCGATCCGCATCGACGCCCGGCCGTCCCCAAACGGGTTGTGACCGGCCGCCGGCCGGCGCTCCCCTCTGAGCGCGGAAACCGCTTCGCGGTAGATCCGCCCCGTATCCACGCCGACCAGCGTCGCGCCGCCGGCTTCGACGGCCTCGGGACGCTCGGTCTTCTCCCGGGCCACCAGCACCGGCTTGCCGAGGGCCGGCCCCTCCTCCTGGATGCCGCCCGAGTCGGTGATCAGCAGGTCCGCCCGCCGCATCAGGTCTACGAAGGAGACGTAATCCAGCGGATCGAGCAGCGTCACTGAGGAACCCGCCAGGATCCGCTCGGCTGTCCTCCTCACGTTCGGATTCGGATGCACCAGGAACGCCACGCGGACGCCCTCGGCCGCCAGCCGCCCCAACGCTCGCAGGATGCCCTCCAGGCCGGCGCCGAAGCTCTCCCGCCGGTGGGCCGTGGCCACCACCAGCGGTCCGTCTCCGGCAAGTTCCACCGGCCGGGGCGGCTCGAGCCGGCCGGCGGCCAGTTCTCCCGCGATGTAGAGGACCGCGTCGATGCTCGTGTTGCCCGTCACGTGGATGCGCTGCTCGGGCACGCCTTCGCGCCGCAAGTTCGCCGCCGCCCGCGCGGTGGGGGCGAAGTGCATCTCCGTCACCCGGGTGGTCACCAGCCGGTTGAACTCTTCGGGAAACGGCTGCCGCAGGTCGCCGGTCCGCAGGCCGGCTTCGACGTGGCCCACCGGCACGCGCTGGTAGAAGGCGCTGACGGCCCCGCAGAAGGTGGTCGTCGTATCCCCCTGGACCAGGACGATATCCGGCTTCGCTTCTCCAAGCACCGGCTCGAGGCCCGAGAAGATCCGGGCGGTGGTCGAGGCCAGCGTCTGCCCCGGCCGCATCAAGTCGAGGTCGTAGTCGGGGCGGACGGCGAACACATCGAGCACCTGGTCCAGCAGCTCCCGGTGCTGGGCGGTGACGCAGACACGCGTACGAAACCGCTCCGGCGCCTGCCGGAGGGCGCGCACCACGGGGCAGAGCTTGATCGCCTCCGGCCGGGTACCGAAAATTGCCAGGACCTCGATCACCGCCGCCAAACGAAACAGTGTGGCACACTCGGAGCGGTTTCTCACCCTTGTCACGGTCCCCAATCCCCCCGGCCGGTTGGGCGATCAGCGTCCTTTCATGGTTTTCAGCTTCCGGTACAGGGTGGCGGGATGGATGCCCAGTTCCCGCGCGGCCCGAGTCCGGTTGCCCCCGTGCCGCTCCAGGGCCGCCAGGATCATCTGCCGCTCCATCGCCTTCAAGTTGCAGGGCGCGGGCAGCGCCGGGGGTTGCTCGGGGCGGAACTCCGGCGGCAAGTGACGAACCTCGATCAAGCCGCCGCGGCAGAGTACGAAGGCATGTTCGATCACATTCTCCAGCTCCCGAACGTTGCCGGGAAAATCGTATTCCATCAGGCGGGCCATCACCTCTTCCGAAACCCCGGCGATGTCCTTGTCCTGCAGGCGGTTGAACTTGTCGATGAAGCGCTCGACCAGCAACGGGATGTCCTCACGGCGCTGCCTGAGCGGCGGCAGCCTCAGGTGAATCACCCGAATCCGGTAGTACAGATCCTCGCGGAACTTGCCTTGCTGGACCAGCTCCCACAGGTTCCTGTTCGTCGCGGCGATGACGCGGACGTCGACTTTCACCGGCTCCACGGCTCCGAGCGGTTCGATCATGCGATCCTGCAAGACCCGTAGCAGACGGACTTGTAGCGCCGGGGAGACATCGCCGATCTCGTCGAGGAAGATGGTTCCGCCGTCGGCCAGCGCGAAACGGCCCAGCTTGTCGCGCCGGGCGTCGGTGAAGGCGCCGGCCTTGTAGCCGAACAGCTCCGACTCCAGCAGCGTGTCCGGAAGCGCCGCGCAATTCACCGCCACGAAGCGCTCCTTGCGCCGCGGCGAGAGATTGTGAATCGCCCGCGCGAACAGTTCCTTGCCGGTACCGCTCTCGCCTTCGATCAAGACCGTGCTGCTGCTGGCGGCGATGTCAGGCACCAGATCAAAGAGGCGCCTCATCGCCGAGGCCCGCCCGACAATGTCCTCAAAGGTGTAACGGGCCGTCAACTCCTTGCGCAACTGCTCTACCGCCCGCAGGTCCTGGAACGTCTCCACCCCGCCCACGACCTGGCCCGCGCCGCCCTCGAGCAGTGCCGTCGAAATGCGGATTGGGATCCGCTCGCCGCCGGAGCTGAAGATCTCGGCCCTGGCGTTCACGATCCGCTCGCCGGTTTCCAGCGTCCGCCTCAGGGCGCACGCCCGCTCACAGAGGTTCGCTCGAAACACGTCCCAGCAATGTCGGCCGACGGCCTCCCGGCGGGAGACCCCGGTGATCCGCTCGGCAGCGCGGTTGAAACTGGTGATTCTCCAGTTGCGGTCCACCGTGAAGACGCCCTCGTTGATGGAATCGAGTATCGGATCCTGAGACACTTTCATCTCCTATGACCAGCGTAGCGCCGTCGTTGCAGAATGCAACGCCAGGCCGCCGTCACTCTTGCAACTTGCAACTCAGAGCCGGGTTTAACAGTCGCGCATCCCTTAAATATCAATGACTTAGAGATTGGCGCCTTGATTGCTTCCGTCTGGGTGGATGAAAATCGCGATCCCTCAATGGATGGGCCGGGTTTCCCCGGTATTCGATGTCGCCGACACGCTGTGGCTCATTGAGACTGACGGGGGCAAGCTCAGGCGCCGGATCGAGCACAAACTCACCCGGCACGAACCGGCCGCCCGGGCAAGCGAACTCGTCGAGTTGGGCGTAAACTTGCTCATCTGCGGCGCCGTCTCGGCGCCGCTTCAGGCCGCGCTGCGGTCGGCCGGTATCGAGGTCATTCCGTTCGTGTGTGGACCGGCCGAGGAGGTGCTTGCAGCGCACGAGAATGGCGAGCTGCAAGGCTCCGCGTTCCGGATGCCCGGATGTGCCCGGGCGAACCGCGGCGATGGGGCCGGGCAGACCCCGGGACGAGGGTTCGGGCGGGGCCACCGGCGGTGTACCGGCACTGCCTCAACGCCCGGGAGAGCGAGTGGCGGGCGAAGGCAGTCCGGGCAGCCCCCGGCCCCGCCTGCTCACGGCTGTGGCGAACCCCCACACGAAATGCGCCGCCGGCATCGTCCCCTTGGGGCCTGCTGCGGCGGGAGGACCCACACCATCCGAGGGGCCCAGGGATCAGCGAACGAGTACGACTCAGGAGGTGAATGAAATGCCATTCGGAGACAGGAGCGGGCCGCTCGGCTTCGGGCCGCGCTCGGGACGCGGATTCGGGTTCTGCAGTGGATGGGGCAGAGGCGGATTCGCGAGCGCTCCCGGCTGGGGCCGCTTCGGGCTCGGACACTGGTGCGGAGAGGAGCCGGGCGCTGAGGAATATGTGGATCGGCCACGCCGGCTCCACCGGCGCTGGTGCCACTTTGGCTCCGGCCGCCCGTTCAGTGAAGAAGAGGAACTCGACGTTTTGAAGGACAGGGCGAAATGGATGGAACGGACCCTCGCCGCAATTCGGAAACGGATCGGCGAGCTCCAGCGTGACCAGACCGATTCCGGGTAAGCGCGCGTTTGGACCTACCGTCCTCCAACCCGCCGGGAGCGGAGCCAGCCCCCCACGCCGCTCCCGGCGCCCCTGTCGCAGCGCGCCGCACGGCGGTCCTCCGCCGTGCGGCGTCCCCCAACGTCCGGCCGGTCCGTCATTCGTCGCGGTTTTCCTGCGCCAGCGTGGCCTCCCCGTCCTCCAGTGAAGTCGCGACCCCAGCGGCGACCCGGTGATGAGCGCCCCCCGACCGGCCGGAGACCTGCCGCAAATATGGTGTAATCACGGGTATCCAGTAGCCATGAAAGAACACCCCCTTCGCACCACCGTCATCGGGTCGTACCCGTTCCCCGGGTGGCTCGAGTTCGCTTCGGCGCACCTGGACCGGTTCGGGCCGGACGACATCCGCGAGACCCAGGACGACGCCGTCGTCTGCGCCATCCATGACCAGGTGACCGCTGGGCTGGACGTGATCACCGACGGCGAGCAGACGCGCCTGGACTTCAACCTCTCCTTCTACGGTTTCCTCTCGGGGATCGAGCTGGAGGAAGCGCCGCGGCGGCGTTTCGGACCGCCCGCCCATGACCAGCGCGGCCGCCACCGCATCGTCGGAGAACTCGGCGCCCCCCGGGGCCTGGGCGCGGTGGAAGAGTTCCAGCGGCTCCAGCGCCTGGCCCCGCCCGGGCCGACGCTCAAGGCGAGCGTCCCCGGCCCTTACACCTTGAGCGGCCGGCTCATTCCCAACGAGCGCTACCCGGACCGCTGGGCCATCACCGAAGCGCTGCTGCCCGTCGTGCAGCGTGAGCTCGTGGCCCTGGCCGACGCCGGCTGCCGGGAGATCACCGTCGATGAGCCGTCCATGTCCTGCTACGCCCACCGGGAGGATCCGCGCCGGTTCGTCGATATCTTCAACCGCACCGTGGAGCCGGTGGCCGACCGCTGCCGCCTCTCCACGCACCTCTGCTTCGGCAACTACAAGGGCCATCCGGTGGGCAAGCGCCGCTACGCGCCGATGTTTCCCGCCTTCCTGGAGCTGGACGTGGACGAGATCCACGTGGAGATGGCCAACCGCGAGTTCGCCGAGATCGGGATCATCGCCCAGATCGCCCGCGTCAAGGACGTCGCCGTGGGGATCGTCGATGTGAAGAGCTACTACATCGAGACGGCGGAGGACATCATCGAACGGGTGCGCCTGTGCTTGAAGTACGCCCCGCCGGAGCGCCTGTCGCTGGCCCCGGACTGCGGACTCTCGCAGACGGCGCGCTGGGCGGCGCGCGAGAAGCTGCGGAACATGGTGGAAGGCGTGCGGGCGGTGCGGAAAGAGCTGGGCCTGGCCTGAGGCGGGAAAGGCCTTCTCCGGAGAGATTCCCGTCCCGTCGGGACCGGCCCCGTGAAGGCGGCAAGACGCCGTTGCGGCGGCCCGGCGATCTATCTCGGTCCGGCGACCACTGCGGGCGCAATGGGACAACAGGGAGCACGCCCGGTGGGGGGAACGGGCGTGCTCCCTGAAGGCCACCCCGGTCAGAACATGATCTTCAAACCGAGCTGGATGATGCGTGGCTCTCGAGCTGAGAGAATCTTACCGAAGTTGCCCGAGCGCACCGTCGTGCCGGGGTTGTTGAAGTTGACGCGGTTGAAAGCGTTGAAGAACTCCGCACGGAACTGGGTGTGGATCCGCTCCCCGATCGCGGTGTTCTTGAAGACGCCCATGTTCCACACGGCAAGATTCGGCCCCCGGAATCGTCCCTTCCCGACGTTCCCGAAGGTTCCGGTTGGGTTGACGGCGAAAGCCGCCTGGTTGAAGAAAGACTGGGTCCGGTCGGCGCCGTCGGGGCGGGCCGGATCCCGGCCGGTCAGGATCGCGCGGTCCAGACCGATGCCGGTGAGGGAGTTGTCCCTTCCGCTCAGGATGGTCAATGGGCTGCCGGTCTGGAAGGTGAAGGTGCCGGTGTATTGCCAACCGTTCAGCAGCTTCTTGAGCGCGGCGTTGTCGCCCCTGATGAAGTCCGGCAGATCCCAGACGTAAGAGGTGACAAAGCGATGGGTGTGGTCGAAGTCTGAAGGCCCCGAATCGAACTTCCGGTTGTTGGGTACGTTGTAGGGCAGCGTGGGCGGCCGCCCGTTGTCTCCCGCGCCGCTGGCGCCAGGGGGCTGAATATCCAAGCTCTTCGAGATCGTGTAGTTGGCCAGGATGGTGAAGCCTTGTGAGAACCGCTTGTTAAGGCCCAACTGGAGGGAGTGGTACGAGGAGTTGCCGTCCGGGGTGTGCTGCCGGATCGAGGAGAAATAGGGGGCGAAAATCCGCCGGGAATCGGTGTTGGCCGTCGTCGAGATCGGCCGGCCCTCGGCATCCACGCCGGGGACGAAGACCGCCGGGTTGAGCTCCAGCAAGCGACGCTGGTGCGAACCGTGAGACCCGACATAAGCCACGCGCGCCAGCCAGTTGGGAGCCACCTCCCGCTCGACGGTGAGGTTCCAGTTGTAACTCACCGGCGTAGTGGCGCGCCCGGCGTAACCGACGGCCACCACGGGCAGGGGAAACGGCGAGTCTGCATTCGGCGGCGGCGCCGGGAACGGGTTCTCACGGTTCCGGAACGGGTTGGAGAACGGCCCTTCCGGCTCGATCAGGAGCAGTTGCGTGCTGAACGGAGTGACGTCCACAACCTGGTTGTTGATGATCCCCTGTTCCCGTTGGTCGTAGAAGAGGCCGGCGCCGCCCCGCACGCTTGTCCGCCCGTCTCCGAACACGTCCCAGGCGAATCCGACCCGCGGAGCCAGGTTGTTGTGGTCGCCCTTGGCGCCGTTCTCGATGAACCCGGGGTCGCCGGGGAACCGCAAACCAGGAGGCGCGTTCCGGAAGACGGTGGACCGGAACCCGTCCTGGAAATCGACCGGGCGGAACTGTTCCACCCGGTTCCGCTCTTCGCGCCAGGGGAAGAACGGCTCGTAGCGGAGGCCCAGGTTGATGGTGAGGCGCGAGTTGACCTTTATGTCGTCCTGGGCGAAGAAGGCAATGAACGTGTTGCGGTTGTTCTTGAATTCCCCACTACCCTGCCGGAACTGCCGCAGACGGCCGAGCAAGAAGTCTGCGGTAGCCAGTCCAGTAACGTCGCCGCTGAAGTTGAAGGTGCCGGGTTGCCGGAACTGGTTGACGATGTCTACGCGCTCGCGCGCCGCTGAGCCGCCGAAGGTGAAGTGGTGCCGTCCTCGGATCCAGCTCACCTGGTCGGTCCATTCAAAACCGTTGCGCACGAACTTCGCCATCGGGTTGTCGCCAAAGCTGAAGAAGCCGGAGACGCCGATGTTCTGAATCGCCTTCGGTTCGGGCTGGAAAATATTGAGGCCGAAATCGTTCACGTTGGGCACCCCGCTCGGCGGGCGCCGGGAGGCGTGAACGCGGTTGTAGGTGAAATGGAACTCGTTCAACAGGGTCGGGCTGAAGATGTGGGTCTCGCTGATCACGGCGTTCTGCGACCGGATCCGGGAGGAGTCTCGGTAGGTCAGCAGGTTGTTGTTGTCGAAGATGCCCGCGTTGCGGAAATGCTGGATGAAGTAGCGTCCCGAGATCCGGTCGCTGGCGGTGAGCTGGTGGTCCACTTTCGCCACGCCCTCATCGGTGTCGCGCTTGATCGCGCCGCCGCTGAAAAAGACGAGGCCGTCCCCGGTCCCCCGGGGCAGATAGTTTTCCGTGAGTTTCACCGAAGCCGGGTCGAATCGTTGTACCGGGATCTGGTTATTGGGGAAGAAGCCTCCGTCCGGATCTCGGATGGGAGTCGAGCAGGGCGCCCCGCACTGGGTGAAGTCACCCTTGAGCTGGGAGTCGGTCGGCACGAAGGCATTGTCGCTGCTTCGCTGGTCGCGCAAGCGGGTCCCTTGCCAACCGAGGAAGAAGAAGGTCTTGTCATGGCCATCGTAGCCGGGGAGAACAACTGGACCGCCCCCGGAAACGCCGAACTGGCTCCGCTTCAAGAACGATTTGCGCCGCGCGAAAAAGTTCTTCGCGTTCAGCGACCGATTCCGCACGAAGCCGAACAGCGTCCCGTGGTATTCGTTGGTGCCGGATCGCGTAACTACGTTGACCACCGCCCCGGCATTGTTGCCGAAGGCGGCGCTGTAATTGCTCGTCTGGATGCTGAACTCTTGCACGGCGTCGGGAAACGGAAACGGTTGGTTGATGTTGGTGTAGAAATCCTGGTTGTTACCGCCGTCGAGGCGATAACTGACACCGCCTTGGCGGGAACCGTTCGACGAGATGACAACACCGCCCGGGGCCGTCTTACTTAGTCCCTGATTAACCCCGGCCGACGGCGCCACGACGGTGCCGGCCACGAGCGTGGTGAGTGTAGCCACGTTGCGGCCGTCGAGCGGCAGATCCACAACCCGATCCCGATCGACGACCTCTCGGATCGTTGAGGTGGAGGTGTCCACCAGCGGCACGGCAGCCGTGACTTCCACGGTTTCCGTGACGTCTCCGAGTTCCAGGTCCACATTCAACGTGAGGCTCTGGTCGGCCTGGAGCTGTACATCGGTCTGGGTGAAGGTCTTGAAGCCTGGTGCTTCGACGCTGATGATATAGTCGGCTGGACGGAGCGCCGGAAGCACGTACCGGCCGCCCGCGTCGGTGACGGTCCGTCTTTCGAATCCGGTGGCGGTTTCCTTCGCTTTCACCACGGCGCCGGCGATGACGGCGCCGCTCGGATCGCGCACCAGTCCAGTGATCTGACCGACCTGTTGGGCGGAAAGGCCGATGGCGAGCGCCCCGGTAAGGGCGAGCGCACAGAGAGCCTGCCTTGTCATACTAACCCCTTCCTTTCCGGAAGTGAGTTCTCCCGCCGGGCTTCAACTCACTTCCACTAAGATATGCAAGCCCAGGCAGCGCCGCGTGATGGGCGGGCGGGTATTGTTACGCTCGGCCTCCCGCGTAACAATTCTCTAAAAGATTGAATGCAGGACTTATTCAGGTCGATCCGGCCGCAGATTTGTTACCGGGCGGCGATCTTCGAGTATGCTCCAAGGACCGGACCGGGAGGGCCCGGCTTCGAGTCGCCGTCCCGCAAACCGCTTCCCACTCGGGCGATCCGCTCGTAGACCTTGCGGATCAGCCGCTCCCAGAGGGTTTCGGGCGCCGGGTCGAAAATCGTGGCCAGATCCACGTCGAAGACATACCAGGCGCCCACCGCAATCTCACGGTCCAACTGGCCCGGTCCCCAGCCGGCATAGCCGAGATAGACGCGCAGCTCGAGCGGGCCCTTGCCCTCGTTGACGGCCTTTTCAAGAAGCTCGAGGTCGCCGACCAGGTAGACGTCGTCCCGCACGTGCTTGGCGCCCTTCTCAGGCTTTTCGTCGAAGCGGATGAGGGCCAGGGCGCCGGTGGGCATCACCGGCCCGCCTTCGTAGAGCGGATCCCTGCGGTCCTTCAGAGGCTCGGCGCGGGGGAACATGCGGCGCAGGGGGGCGTCGGTGGGCCGGTTGAGGATCACCCCCATGGCGCCCTTTTCGTCGTAATGGGCAAGGAGGACCACCGTGTGAAGGAAGTTGGGGTCGCCCAGGCTCTTGCTGGCCACCAGCACCCTTCCCTTCGCCGGCTCGCGCACGAGCGCCACCTGAGCGGAGAGCGGAAAGGCGAGAGCGGCCAGCACAAGACAGACGCCCCACCGTCTCATGACACTATTATTCCCCAACGCCCGCCGGAATGATAGCCGCGGGCGGGACGCCGGCGTGCGCCCCGGACGTATAATCCGGCTATGCCGGAGATCGAGAAGCGACGCACGTTCCTGAAGGCGGCTTCGGGCCTGCTGATCCTGAAGCCCGCCACTGTTTTCGGCTCCCAGGCCAACTCGGCCCTGTCGGTGGGCATCATCGGCTGCGGGGGCCGCGGCAATTACGTCGGCGGAATGTTTCAGGAGTACGCCGGCGCCCGGATCACGGCCCTGCACGATCCTTTCGAAGACCGTTTGGAGGCCATCCGCAAGAAGCTGAACCTCTCTGCGCCCCGGACGTTCACGGGGCTGGAAGGCTACCGGAAGCTCGTCGAGACCGGCGTCGACGCGGTCATCGTGACGAGTCCGCCTTACTGGCATCCAGTGCACACGCGGGCGGCTATCGACGTGGGCAAGCATGTTTACGTGGCCAAGCCGATCGCTGTGGACGTCGCCGGCTGCCTGGACTTCCTCGCTGCCGGGCGGGTGGCGGCGCGGAAGAACCTCAGCCTGCTGGTGGACTTCCAGACCCGCGCCCAGCCGGCCTTCCAGCAGGCGGCCGAGCGCGTGCACCGGGGCGACATCGGCGAACTGGTATTCGGCCACGTCTACTACCACGCGGGCCGCCTGCGGCCGAAGGGGCTGCCGCAGCTTTCGCCCGAGCAGAACCGGCTGCGCAACTGGGTCTTCGACAAGGCGCTCTCGGGCGACATCATCGTCGAGCAGAACATCCACGTCCTCGATGTGGCCAACTGGTACGCGAACACCCACCCGGTGCGCGCCGTGGGGACCGGGGGCCGCAAGGCCCGCACCGACGTCGGCGACTGCTGGGACCACTTCATCGTCCAGTTCGACTATCCGGATGAGGTGAAGGTCGATTTCTCTTCGGGCCAGTTCATCAAGGGCTACCACGACCTCTGCATGCGCTTCTACGGCTCGCTGGGCACGGTGGATTCGCACTACCGCGGCGTCGTCCGCATCACCGGGGACCATCCCTGGGAGGGCGAGCAGGGCAACACGATGCACATCGGCACCTCGACGAACGTGAAGAACTTCGCCGCCGCCGTGCGGGCGGGCAAGCCGGTGAACAACGCCGCGGTCAGCGTCGAGTCCAACCTGACCGCCGTGCTGGGCCGCATGGCCGCTTACAAGCGCGAGCCGGTCACCTGGGACGAGATGCTGGCTTCGAACGAGCGCCTGGACGCACACCTGGCCCTGTAACGTTACCGCTTCGCCGCCGCGTCCCCGCTCCCGGAGCCGCCCGCCGGGCGTTGGGTATACTAGCCGGTTATGCTGGCGTTAGGATTGGACATCGGCGGGACCCGGATCAAGGCCGGGCTGGTGGACGAAAAGGGCAAGATGGTGCGCCAGGAGACGGCCGAAACACCGATCGTACCGGCTGAGTTCCGCGCCGCGGTGGGCAGCCTGATCGAGGCGCTGGGGCCGGAAGCGGCCGGCGTGGCGGGAGCCGGCGTCGCCTGCAAGGGCGTAGTCGATTACGAGACGACGCGCATCAACGTGCTGCCCGGGCTGCTGCGGCCGCTCGAAGGCGAATACCTGCGGGACCTGATCCCCATCCGCGGGCCCGTTTACGCCGACAACGACGCCAAGGTGGCGATGGTCGGCGAGATGGTCTGGGGCGCCGCCCGGGGCAAGCGCGACGCCATCATGCTGACGCTGGGCACCGGCGTCGGCGGGGCCGTCGTCGCCAACGGCAAGATGGTCCGGGGCGTGGCCGGCGTGGCAGGTCACCTGGGCCACGTGACGACGATGACCGACGGGCCGATCTGCATCTGCGGCAACCACGGCTGCATCGAGAGCCTCTTCTCGGCCGACGCCATCGAGAGCGAAGCTTTCCGCATCGTCCACAACGGCTGCGTCTCTTCGCTCACTGACGAGTTCCGCGACCGCCCCGGCGAGGTTACCTGCAAGGACGTCTTCGAGCACGCCGCCCGCGGCGACAAGGCGGCGCGCACCATCATCGACCGCGCCATCCGCCATCTGGGAGCCGCCATCGCCGGGCTGCTGCACGTGCTGGATCCAGAAGTGGTCATCCTGGGCGGCCAGATCGTCGAGGCCGGCGAGGCGCTGCTCGATCCCCTCCGCCGCGAGGTCTGGTGGCGGAGCGAGGGTCTGCTGCAGCGCCACGTGCCGATCGTCGTCCAGCAGGTGAAGGACCGCACCGGCATCACCGGCGGCGCGGCCCTGGTCTTCTCGGAGTTGGGCCGCCGCGAATGGCAGGCGACCGAGGCGGAGTGAGGGCCGATCCGGCGTCCCTACTTCCAGCGCACCTACAACACGTCGGCGAACGAGCGCCGCAGCCGGTAGAAGAAGGCGTGGCCGAGAACGAAGACCGCCCCCGCGACCAGCCACAGCTCTACCAGGGGCCCGACGGCCGGCGGCGTCCCCTCGAGCAGACAGGCCCGGAAACCGCTGACGAGGATATAGACAGGGTTGTGCGAGAGCACCGGGACGGCCGCCGCCGGCAGTGAGGCTTCCGGGTAGCAGATCGGCGTCAAGAAGAACCACAGCGTCAGCAGATAGCCGATCACCTGTCCCAGGTCGCGGACGAAGACCCCGGCCGCGGCCAGCAGCCACGCAATTCCCAAGGTGAACAGGAACTGGGGGGCGACGAGCGCCGGCAGCCAAAGCGCCGTCAGGGGAATCGCGTCGCGGGAGACGAGCAGGAACACGGCGAAGACGGCCACGGCGAACGCCTGGGTCACCAGCCCGGCGATGGCCAGGTTCACCGGCAGGATCTCGATGGGGAACACGAGCTTCTTGACGAAGCTCCGGTACTCGAGCACGATGCCCGGCGCCCGGCCGGCGGCTTCGGCGAACGGCAGCCAGGGAAGCATTCCGGCCAGGAAGTAGAGGGCGAAGCCGGCGCGGGAGGGATCCCCGCCAAAGCGCGTGCGCAGGACGATGCCGAAGACGAAGAAATAGGTCGCCATCAGCAGCAGCGGGTTCAGCACCGTCCAGGCGGCGTCGCCGATAGAGCCGCGGTAACGGGAGGCGATGTCGCGGCGGACCATCGAGCGGATCAAGGACCGGTTCTCTAGAATGGTCCGGAACGGATAATGAAGGGCCTTGCCCAGGGCCCCGCCCAAGCGGCGGCGGCGAAGGCCAGCGACCGTCGCCGGGCGGCACTCGGTGAGCGAGGCGCGTCCCTCGGCCACCGTGCATTCCACCAGCAGGAACTCGGCGCCTCGGGCATAGAACCAGCCGTGCTCGCGGCCGAGGAGCGAGACGTAGACGTGATAGCGGCCTTTCTCAGGAGGAAGTTCGACGCTCAGCTCGAAGACTCCCCTCTCTCCGGCCCCGATGGCGCGCGGCAGCCGATGCCACTCGCCCTCGGCGATGAACAGGTCCGAGTCGGGATCGAACAACTGCCAGCCGAGGTGGATCCCATCGGGGGACCATGTCTCGCCGGAGCGGTTCTCGACGGTGAAGGCGAGATCCAGGCGCCGCCGGCCGGCGTCCAGAGAGCAGCGCACGTCCTGGAAGCGGACCTTCATCCGTCGTAGAGCCAGTCCGGGTAGCGGACGCGGACGGGGCCCGTCTTCCGGCCCACGGCGTAGATGCCGTCGCCGCGCAGGTCGGTTTCCAAGTTGTAGCGCTCGAGCAGGTGCCGCACCCAATAGTGCTCCGGCCGCGGCTCGTCGCGGAACGGGCCGGTCTCGATCCGCTCGACCTCGAAGCCGGCCTCGATCAGCAACCGAGCGATCTCCTTGGCCGTGTACTCCCGGGCGTGCCGGGCCCCGGCGTCCTTTTCGCCCCCGTCACGGGGGCGCAGGTAGGCGGGGAACAGCCCCGGGTGGTAGCCCAGCAGCACCGCCCCAATGGCCCGCAGCGAGGCGATGTTGGGCGTCGTCAGCACCAGGTGGCCGCCCGGCCGCAGGATGCGGTTGATCTCGGCCATCATGTGCATGGGGTCGCGCTGCAGGTGCTCGATCAGCTCGCAGCAGAGCACGGTGGAGAAGTGTTCGTCCGGGTAGGGGAAGGGGTCGCGCTCGGCGTCGAAGAGGTCGATCACGCAGGTGAACTTTCGTCCGTCCTTGGCCGTGACCTCCTTGACGTCCCGCTTGCCCGCCTCGCCATAGTAGCAGCCGCGCACCTCGCCGTAACCCAGCTCGAAGTGCAGCGCCGGGGTGATCTGCATGTAGGCCCCCATCTCGAGGATCCGGTCTCCGGCGCCGCCCCGGGGGGTGATGGCGAGCGTCTTCGCCAGGCGGTCCACGTGGGTCTCGACGTACTTGCGGGCGCCTTCCTCGGGTGGACACCAGTCGAGGACCGCCTTCTTCGGCGCTTCCCCGGAGGGCGCTTCTTCTTCGGCGGTTTCTTCCGCGCGCCGCTCCGGCTGGGGAGCGGGAGCCGGCAGCGGCTCAGCGGGCTTCCACTCGCCGCCCTCGGCGACGGCGCGGGCGAAGTCGATGTAGCGGCGGGCGGCGATCGGCCAACTGCACTGCGTCTCGACCCACCGGCGCGCCTGCCGGCCCAGCGTCCGGCGGACCTCGGGCCGCGCGACGAGCAGGTTCAAGTACTCGAAGATCAGGTCTTCTTCGGCCGGCCCGGGCGGAACCTTCAGGCACACTTCGTCCGGCAGCTCGGCGAAGGCTCCGACTTCGGAGACGATCGCCGCCCGGCCCAGCCCCAGCGCCCGCAGCAGGGTGCCGGAGGATTCGCCCACCGTCGGGTAGCGCAGGTTCAGCACCACGTCGCAGGCGGCGATGAAGCCGTTGAGATCCTGTTCGGAAACGAAGCCCAGCAGGCGGACCGAGTCTTCCAACTCCAGTGAAGTGAGCAGAGCGGGGATGTTCAGCTCCGGGTGGGGCTCGCCGGTGAGGATCATCTTCGCCCGCGGCTCCAGGCGCACCAGCCGCCGGAAAGCGCGCAGGCACTCGGGGATCCGCTTGTAGGGCTTCAGGAAGCCGAAAATGCCGGCCAGCGGCGTGGCCTCGTCGAGGCCGAGGCGCCCCCGGTAGGCGTTGCGGTCCGCCTCCGGCAGCCAGGCTCCGTGGGGGATCACCGCCACTGCTCCGGTGAAGCCCGCCTCGCGCACTTTGGCTTCCACGTACCGGCTGTGCACAATGACGGCTTTGGCGGCCTCCAGCACCCGGCGCAGCATGGGGACGCCGTAGTAGTCCGGACCCGCTTCGCCGGCCCTCACCCGTTTGCCGTGCTCGAGGGCCCGCGGGCCGCCGTCGTGGGCCAGCTCCTGGAGATAAGCGTCCCAGTCGTTGCGCTTGATGGTGATCTCGGCGATCAGATGGTGCAGGTTCGCCTCGTGCAGGACGACGATGCCGGGGTGAGCGAGCGCCGCCCGGTAGGCGCCTTCGTGACAGGCGTTGTTGCCGATCTGGTAGATACAGGCGTCGTAGCGGCCCGGGTCGAAGCCCTCCGGAGCCGCCTCGAAGGTTTCGATTCCGGCAAGATGGCGCAGCTCGTCCACCAGAGCCTGGGAGTAATCGGCGATTCCGCTCTTGGATGGAGGAAGAGGTGAGAAGAACGCCAGGCGCATCATCTCATTTCGCGGCCAGCTCCATGGTGAAGCTGCCCGGTTCCAGCGGCACGGTGACGCGCACCGGGGTGCGGGCCTCGTCGCGGGCCACCAGCACGAGAAACGCCGCCTCCGAGGCCGGCCCTTTCACCGAGACGGCGAGCTGGTCGGCCTCGTAGGGCTTCCCCTTCACTGTCACCGGCTGGCTCCCGGCAGGTTGGAAGCGGACCTGGTAGACGGCCCCGAACACCACTCTTTGCGGAGGCGGGATCCGCCCGCGCGCCAGCTCCCGGCGGAGGTAGTAGAAGAACGTCAGCGCGTCGCGGCCGCACTCGGGGATTTCCAGGGTTGAGGCGCCGCCTCCGCCGAGGGTCCTCCGCCGCGCCTGATGGGCCGTCTGGTCGAAGGTGATCTCCTCGTGGGCTTTCCGCTTCCCGTGCTGGGCCTTTTTGAGGAACCGGATCGAGCACAGGTCCTCATCGGCCGTGGCCTGGTAGTCGTCCAGGACATGGTAGCCGGGAACGGCAGCGTCGATGTGGAAGGCGAACGCCCACTGGGCCCGGCCCTCCTGATCAGGATCCGAGCGCGCGGCGGAGAACTTCGCCTTGCCCAGGCTGAGACCGCTGGGCCAGTTCACCGAGTATTCCAGGACCTCGCCGGAGGCAAAGGGCATCTGCCCGGCGGCTGACACAGCCGCCAGGAAAAGCGCGGGAAGGCAATTCCACATGATCAGGAAACCGGAACTGACTTTACTGTAAACGATTTGGCGGCCGATTTCCGGGCGGCGATCTCGTAATAGACCTCCAGAGTGCGGCCGGCGGTGCTCCGCCAACTATAAGAGGCCGCGCGCTGCACGCCGAGACGCTCGATCCGGCTGCGAAGTTCGGCGTCGATCAGCAGGTCCCGCATCGCCAAAGTCATGTCCCTGGTAGAGGATGGGTCAAAGAGGATGGCGCAGGCGTCGGCCACCTCGGGCACCGCCGTCGCGTTCGAGCAGGCCACCGCCCGTCCGGACGCCATGGCTTCGAGGATCGGCAGTCCGAAGCCTTCATAAAAGGAGGGGAAAACAAAGATCTCGCAGGCAGCGTAGAGCCACTTCAGGTCCTCGTCACTCACGAACCCAGTCAAGTGGATCCGCTCCGCCGCCGGGGAGTGCTCGGCGCGCCGGCGGACCTCGCCGCCCCGCCACCCCTCTTTGCCGACAATGACGAGATGGTGGGGCAGCTCCGGGTAAGCGGCCAGAAGTTTTTCGAAGGCGCAGATCAAGCCGGTCTGGTTCTTGCGCGGCTGCAGATCGCCAACGGTGAGAATGAAGGGCTGGGCAATGCCGAAACGCCGCCGTACGAATGCGGCCGCCTGCTCCCGGGAACGCGGCCGGTATTCGGAGGAAACGGCGTTGGGAACCACCAGGACTTTGTCGGGTTCCACGCGATAAGTCCGGAGAATCTCGCGGCGCGAAAACTCGCTGGGGGTCAGCACCCGCGCCGCCCGCTTGATCGTGCGTTCCACCGTTACGCGTAACTGCGCCACGCGGGCCATGGGGAAAAACTCCGGGTGGTCGACGAAGCTGATGTCATGGACACTGACGACGACAGGCACCGGGCAGCCCAGCGGCGCCGTGTATTGGACGTGGATCAGGTCCGGGCAATCTTTCCGCAACCGGTTCGTCAACTCGTAACCGAGCCGCAGAAAAGGGTTCGGCGCCACGTAGCGGCGGCCGAAACGTTCCGGGATTTCGTGCGCTGCGCCGGGTTCGGAGAGGTAAGTGATGAACTCGGAGCTGTCGTCCAAAGCAGCGAACCCGTGCAAGAGGTTCTTGATATAGACTTCGTTGCCCGTCAGGTGCCGCCCTATCGCGTGAGCATCAACACAGAAGCGCATGCGCGTTTCCTATATGAGAGTAGTATAGAGTCCCGTCGGCCGGGAGCGGACGCGAGCGATCGACTGGCAGGCCTAGACTCCTCCTTGCCGTGACAGTGGGCGGCCCGGAACCTGTTCACAGTCCGAGCTGCTCCAAAACCTGCCGCCCAGATTTCCAAGTATAACGCGATTCGTACAAAGCCCGCCCCGCTCCGCCGATACTTTCGCGCAAGCCGGGATCCTCGAGCAGCCGTTCCACGGCCGATGCGAATTCGCCGGCGGTCCTGGCGAGAAGCAGCTCACGGCCGGGAGCCGCTTCGAGACCTTCGGCCCCGATCGGCGTGGAGACCACCGGCACGCCCGCCGCCCAAGCTTCGAGGATCTTCACCCGGGTTCCGGAGCCGGCCAGCAATGGGGCCACCGCCACCGTAGCCGAGGCGATCGCGGCGACGGCGTCTTTCACGGGTCCGACGAGCTCGATACGGGGATCGCCGGCGACGTAGCGCCGCACCGCCTCGGGATTCTTTCCGATCAGCCGCCACACGAGCCCCGGGCGCCGCTCGCGCAGCCGGGGCCAGATCTCCCGCCGGAACCACCGGACGCCGGCCTCGTTGGGGTGGTACTCCAGGTTGCCGGAGAAGACGAGCGCCGGAGGGTCCGCGCGCTTGGCCTCCGGCAGCGGAACCCACGGGATCGTGTTCGGAAATACGGCCACGCGGACCCCCGGATGCAGCCTCGCGACCCGCTGCGCGTCGGCTGACGAGGGAGCCAGCACCAGAGAGTATTCCGGCAGCCAGCGCTGCTCCAGCCTCCGGCAGACGTCCGCGAACCGCCGGTGCGCGGCCGACAGCGGCCAGCTCTCGGCATCCCCGCAGCCGGCGTGCAGGGCCGACTCCACGTTGTGAAGGTCCAGCACCAGACGCCTTCCCGGCGCCCGCAGCGCCGCCGCGTAGGGGGCGCACCAGAAGTGCTCCACGACCGCCAGGCGGTAGGGTGTCCCGGCGGCGAACGCGCGGATCTCGTCGTCGAAGCCCGAGAAGCGTTCCACCAGCGGGGGCACTCCCCTCCAGAGGCGTCGGAGGTTCCGGCAGGCACGCGCGGCCTTGTTGCGGCGGTGATAGGGCAGGTCCAGCACAAGCACCCGCCTGGCGCGGCGGGCCAAGAGGGTGTCCCGGGGGTCGTCGCCGCCGGGCGCCCGGAAGACCACGGCGTCCAACGTATAGCGATCCGCCAGGTACTCCACCAGCGACGCCGTGCGGAGGGCTCCCCCGCCGACCGGGGGGTACGGCGACTCGGGACAGATCACCAGCCCCGCTTCCTTACCGCGCAAAACGCCGTCTCGCCTCCTCATAGGCCGCCATCGTCTCCCGCGCCGTCCGGGCCCAGGTGAATTGCCGGGCGCGCTGGAGCGACGCTTCCGCCAACCTGCGGCGCAGCTCCGGGTTCCCGAGCACCGCGGTTAGCGCCTCCACCCACGCTCGGGCATCGGCGGGATCCACTAGCAGCGCCGCTTCCCCGGCGACTTCCCGAATCGCCGGGATGCGGGAAGCCACCACGGGGGCGCCGCACTGCATCGCCTCCAGCACCGGCAAGCCGAAGCCTTCGTACGTAGAAGGGTACGCGAAGAGGGTTGCCGCCGAGTACAGCCGCCGCAGTTCCGTGTCAGGCGCCTCGGTCGCCAATGTCAAGCCCGGCTCCGGCGGAAACTCGGATCCCGGTCCCCGCGGCCCGGCCAGCACCAGGTCCACGGCATAGTGCCCGCGCACCCGGCGCCAGGCCTCGACCAACAGAGCGACGTTCTTCCGGGGGATTCGCGCGCCCACGTAAAGAATAAAGCGGCGTCCCGGCGGCGCATCTTCTTTTCGAAAGAGCGGCGCCGGCGCTTCCGGGACCACCCGCAGGCGCTCCGGCTGCAGCCCGAAATGCGCCTCGAGTTCCCGCCGCACCGCCTCGGTCGGCGTGATCACCATGTCGGCGAGGCCGAGACGCAGCAGCCAGGGGGTGCGCCGGCGCACCCGCTGGGACGCCGTCTCAGCCGTGCCGGGTCTCCATGGCGAGAGGTCATGAACGGTCATCACCGCCGGCCTGACGTGCACGTACGGCACCGAGAAGTCCGTCCCGTGAAACACCGCGGCGCCATGCCGCAACAGGGTGAGCGGAAGGCCCAGGCTCCACCACCGCCGGCGCGCCGGCCCCCGCGGTCTCTGGAGCCGCCGCAGGTTTGCCGGGCCGGACGGAGCCTCGAAATGCTGATCGGAGACGAGCAGGAATTCCTCGCCGGGGAACTCCCTCGCCAGGGCGGCGGCAAGCTCGGCGGTGTAGCGTCGGATGCCGCCGGGGGGAGCCGCCAGCGGCGTGGCGTCCAGGGCGATGCGCATCGGTCCCCTTGAGTTTGCCACGTCTGCAACGCCGTTGCGGTTTCCCCCTCTCAGGCCCGGTGTAGGGCGGGGAACCCGGCCATAAGTACGGCGCGCGGAAAAGTACTACGGGAATCTACACTTTTGAAGAAGGTCTGCCGATAGTCTTGGCAGCCGGTGTTGGAGGTGTGCTGTGGAACAGCAACTGACGTTTTTCCTTGCTCTGGCCGCAGGAATCGTGTTCGGCGCGGTGGCCGTCTGGTTGATGCTCCGGTCCGACGCCAACAGCGCTTACGCCCGGGCCAAGAGCGAACTCGCGGGTGAGCTGAACAAGCTTACCGAACGCTTGAACGGCAAGGACAGCCGCATCGCCGACCTTGTCAAAGACCGGGAAGACCTGAAGGCGGAGCTCGAGAAGCTCCGCAAGCAGCTCACCGAGCGGGAGACCCAAGCCAAGGTAGCCGAGGAGAAGTTCGCGGCCGTAGCGGAGGCCAACGAGCGATTGAAGGAGACGTTCAAGGCGCTTTCGGCGGAAGCGTTGAAGAGCAACAACCGCGCCTTCCTCGACCTGGCGAAAGCGACTCTCGAGAAGTTCCAGCAGAGCGCGCGCTCGGAGCTCGAGAGCCGCCAGAAAGCCATCGACGAGTTGGTCCGCCCGCTTCGGGAGTCCCTGGGGCGGATGGACAGGAGCCTCCAGGAGATCGAGAAGAGCCGGGCGGCCGCTTTCGCGGGTATCTCTGAACAAGTGAAATCGCTGCTGCAGGTGCAGAACCGCCTTCAGGCGGAGACTGCCAACCTCGTCAACGCGCTGCGAACGCCGGCGGTGCGGGGCCGCTGGGGCGAAGTACAGCTCCGGCGCGTGGTCGAGCTTGCCGGCATGGTGCCCTACTGCGACTTCGAAGAACAGCCGAGCGTCGAGACCCCCGACGGGCGCCTGCGGCCCGATATGATCGTCCGGCTGCCGAACCAGCGGACGGTGATCGTGGATGCCAAGGTCTCGCTCAAGGCCTATCTGGAGGCGCTCGAGGCTCAGGACGAGGAAACCCGGGAGGCGAAGCTCGCCGAGCACGCCGCGCAGGTTCGAGCCCATCTGCAGCGGCTCAGCGGCAAGTCCTACTGGAGCCAGTTCGACGGCTCGCCGGAGTTCGTCGTGGCCTTCCTGCCGGGCGAGGCGTTCTACAGCGCCGCCCTGCAGAAGGACCCGTCGCTGGTCGAGTTCGGCGCCGAACACCGGGTGATCCTGGCGACGCCGACGACGCTCATCGCCCTGCTCAAGGCCGTCGCCTACGGCTGGCGCCAGGAGAAACTGGCCGAGAATGCGCAGCGGATCAGCAGTCTGGGCCGCAGCCTCTACGACCGGCTCTGCACCTTCGCGCGGCACTTGGACGGTGTCGGCCACAATCTCCAGCGCACCGTGGCGGTCTACAACCGCGCCGTCGGTTCGTTGGAGTCCCGCGTGCTGGTAAGCGCCCGCCGGTTCCAGGAACTGGGCGCCGTCAAACGTGACCTGCCCGTTCTGGAACCCGTAGATACGTTCCCCCGCTCCCTGGGTGCGGTGGAGCGCGCCGTTTCCGGCAGGGAACAAGACCTTGAGCTGGAACCCATTGCCGAGCCGGCCGCCGTGGTGGGTGAAGCCGCGGCGCTGGCCGAAGCCCCGGTTCCCGAGGTCCCTCCCGCGGCCGAAGCCCTGCCGGACCAACCTCCGGCGCCCGCGGTCACGGAACCCGAAGAGGCAAGCGCCACCGGGACTGCCGCCGAAGCGCCGGCCGCGGAAACCGCGGGAGAGGAGTCCGAGGCCACGCCGCCGGCCGGCGATGCGGTCGCTGAAAAGGGAGCCTCAGAGGCCGCCGGCGCTGTTCCCGAAGCTTCGGCTGGGAGCGCCGAAGACGCCGAAGAGGCCGAGGAGACGGAAGGGGAGATTGTAACCGGCAGTGCGGCCGTGTCGGAGGTCGACCAACCGGAAGCGCCCGAACCTGAGGCGGAGGCCGAGGCGCCTGTAACCGAAGCCACGGAAACCGCGCCGGCCGAGAGCGGCGAAACGCCGCCGGACCCACTGGCGGAAACCGGGCTGCCGGCAGAGGGCGACGCCGCTCCGGCCCCGGAGGCAGCCGCCGGCCAGGAGGCGCCAAACCTTGGTCCGCCGCCCGCTGAGGCATGGGCTGCCGTAGAACCGGAGAAGCTCCAAGCGCAGCCTTCTACTGAGGCCGAGGCGGAAGAGCAAGGCCTGGCGGACGAAGCCGCCGAGTCCATCGAGGCGGAGCCTGCTGAAGAGTCAGCCGCCGAAGCCGTAGCCGAAACCGAACGGGAGACAAAGCCGCAAGCCGAAGCGCAGCCCGCCGCCGAGGAGCCCCCTGCGGAAGCCCAGGCCGGCGAAACTGCTGAGGCGGAGGACAAACAGGAGGACGGCAGCGACAGCTCCGGCGATGGGACCGGGGGCGCAACTACAGGCGGCGCCGGCAAGGCCGGCCGCTCCGACGACAAGCCCAGTTTCGACTATCTATCGTTCGTGAAAGCAATGTAGGAATCCGGTTGCCAGGCGAACCACGATCTGAGGCCGGAGGTCTGGATCCTGCGAGTCACCCGCTTGGGCGGAGGCCGGATCCCGAGGAGTCAACCAACCCCGCGGGATCCGGCCTTATTCTTTCTCTGGTTCTTCTTCCGGTTTGTCCGGCTTCCCTGTCTTCGTCTCTGCAGGCACGGGCTCGGCGGACCCCTCGAAGGTGATGGTCGAGTCGGTCGCCATCACTGTGGATTCCACCGTGAACATCCGGTAGTTGGTGTAGGCGGTCTTGTTCAGCGTGCAGCGTTGCTCCCACCTCTGGCAGCCCAGCGCCTCCGAGCGCACCGGGAGCAGGTGCTCGCTGCCGCCGACGGGGACCAGAGCATAGTCGATGGCTACTTCCAATACGTCTTCCGGGTAGGAGATCGGCAGGTCTTTGGCGCGGAACTCCGCCCGGAGAACATCGAGCGTGTCGTCGTCGATCCACACGGTCCCTTCAAAGGCCGGGTAAAACTGCTCGCCGCCGAAGATGAGCTTCCACCGTGAGTTCTCCTGCTCGACGGAATAATCGTAGACCCGCGCATCCCGGCCGTTGAACGCTTCGTTCCGGACGAACCGGAAGGCCGCCCGGGCGCCGGGACTGAAGATGTTGAGCAGCATCGAGACGTAGTCGCCCGTGGTCCACATGCCGGTGGCCATTGGGGAGGCGGCCTTCAGAGGTTTTCCATTGCGTTTCAATCCCCGGTAGGCCTCCTTGCGGTCCACCCACAGCAGCTCGCCGGTGATGCGGTCGCGGCGCCGCCACTTCGGGTTCTTCCGTGAACCGGCGCGGAAGCGCTCCGTCGTCTGGTCGCAAACATAGTTCGGCAGGTCCTTCTCCCGGTCGAAGAGCCGGTCGCGGACGGCGACCAGAAAGGCGTCCCAGCCTTCCGGGATGACCGCCCTGCCCACCGCGACGCCGCCTGATACGGGCGCCCCCGTGGCCGCTCCCCCCACGTAGACGCATTCCACACCCTTTCCACCGGCTTTTTCCTCCCGCGCCGGGACCTCTGCTCCGCGCTGTAACCGCGGCCGCGCGTCTTCGTCGGCGTCGGCCGGGTTCGGGATGTAGCCCTCGGGACAAGCGTTCTGCTGCCCCAGGCAGGCCGCCCCCAGACAACAAAACGCCGCGAAAGTGCGCAACAGGGTCACGTTCAGTCCTGCTCTTTCTTCTTCGGCTCGTCCGGCGGGGCCTCGGCGCCCTCGGCCTGCCCTTCGTAGGTCACGTTCGTATCCACTGTCGAGATGGTCGATTCGGCGGTGAACTTGCGGTAGTCGCGGAACTCGATCTCGTTTCTGGTGCAGGCGGCGCTGTAGCGCTTGCAGGAGAGGTTTTCCGAGCGCGTGATCAGGATGTACTCTTGACCGCCGATCTCGACCGGACCGTATTCGGACGACATCTCGATACGATCGAGCGGATAGCTGGCCGGGATCTCGACCGCCTTCATCTCCACGCGCATCACCCGCCTGGTCTCCGGATCGATCCAAACCGAACCCTCGTAGGCTGGCTGCAACCGGTTGCCCTCGAACGAGACCTTCCAGTGCGAAGTCCGCGCGCCGACTCTGTAGTTGTAGATGCGCACGGGCCTCCCGGCGATCTCGCCTTCGCCCGCGGGTCTGAACTCCGCCGCGGTGCGGGGATGGAACAGGTCCTGCAACAGCGTGCCGAACTCGCCCATTGACCAGGAGCCGCTGTAGCGGGGATCCTTCTTCACCGGCTTGCCGTTGCGGCGGATGTTCTGATACCGCTCGCGGCCCCGCAGGAACAGCACGTCGGCCTCGATGCGATCCCGGCGCTTCCACTTCTCGCCCCGGGAGCTGCTCGAGTAGCGGGTGGTCACCTGGCGGCAGGTGAAATCCGGCAGCGTCTCGCTGAACTCGAAGACGGCCGCTCGGGCCGCCTCGATGAACGGATCGCCGCTCGGGCCGGCCACGTCGCCGCCACGCTCCTCGATGACATGACCGCCCTCGTCCACCACCGTTTCGGCGAAGACGCACTCGACACGCGGCTCGGCCTCCTTCGAAGGGGCTTCCGGTTCGGCGGAACCACCGCGCCGGAATACCGGCGGGCGCTCGTCGCTCGAGGGCGCGGCTTCTACGGCGATGTAGCCCGCCGGACACGGACCCTGAGCGGCCGGCTCGGCCGCCTCGGCTTCGGACTTTCGTTTCAGTTGCGGGCGTTTTGTGGGTTCGGCGCGCGGCTCGGGAGGGGGTTCGGTCCGCGGAGGGCGCCGCGGGCGGGGCTTCACCACCAGCGGCCCTTCGTGTTGGGCCGGGGCCGGCGCCGGCATCGCCGCCAGCACCGCCAGCAGGGCGAGCGCCGCCAAGAGAATCCGCATGACAAATCCCCCCTTCATTGTCTATCGTGGTGGACGGGCCCGGGGATGCCTCTGTTGCAGGAGTTTCGGCCTCATGCGCGAACGGCTGGAGCGGTACTTCGAATTCGAGCGCCTCAACACCACCTGGAAGACCGAGATCCTCGCCGGCTGCACCACCTTCCTGACGATGGCCTACATCGTCTTCGTCAACCCCTCGATCCTCGAGCAGGCCGGGATGCCGTTCAAGGCCGTCGTCGCCGCCACCTGTATTTCCGCGGCTTTCGGCAGCATCCTGATGGGCGTGCTGGCCCGCTACCCGGTGGCGATGGCCCCGGGCATGGGCCTGAACGCCTATTTCACCTACTCCGTGGTCCAGGGCATGGGCGTGCCGTGGCAGGCGGCTCTCGGGGCGGTGTTCCTTTCCGGCGTCATTTTCTTCGCATTGACGGCGGGTGGCATCCGGGAGCTGATCCTTTACTCGATCCCTCGTGAGCTGTACGCCGCCGTGGCCGTCGGCATCGGGCTGTTCATCGCCCTGATCGGGCTCACCTCGGCGGGCATCGTGCACTCGGATCCGTCCACCGTACTCAAACTCGGCGACCTTCGGGAAGGTCCCGCCGCCCTGGCCCTGTTCGGCCTGCTGCTCACCGCCGCCTTGATGGTCTGGCGCGTGCGCGCCGCCATGCTGCTGGGCGTGCTGGCCACCACCGCCGTGGGCGCCGTCGCCGGACTCGTCCAGTGGAATCCCACGATGTACAGCATCCAGGAGATCACGGCCACGGCGTTCGCTCTCGATGTAGGCCGGGTGCTGAAGCCCGACATGTTCCATGTGGTGCTCGTCTTCCTCTTCGTCAACCTCTTCGATGACATCGGGACGCTGGTGGGCGTGGGCAAGAAGGCGAACCTGTTCGACGCGCAGGGCCGCATCCCCCGCGCCAACCGCATGCTGTTCACCGGCGCCGCCGCCACCACGTTCGGCTCGCTGGCCGGCACCTCGACGGTGACCCACTACATCGAGAGCGCCGCCGGGGTCGTCGCCGGCGGCCGCACCGGCGTCACCGCCATCGTCACCGGACTGCTGTTCATCGCCGCCATGTTCGTCGCGCCCCTGGTGGGAGCCATCCCCGCCGCGGCCACCGCTCCCGTCCTGATCCTCGTGGGCTCGCTCATGATCTCCCACGCCGGCGAGATCGACTGGAACGAGCCGGCCATCGCCGTGCCGGCCTTCCTGACGATCATCATGATCCCCTTGACCTTCTCCATCGCCAACGGCCTGGCCATCGGCTTCATCGCCCACACGCTGCTCAGGATTTTCAAGGGCGAGGCGCGGCAGGTCTCCTGGCTCGTTTACGTCCTGACGGCGCTCTTCCTGGCCCGGTTCATCTTCTTGGGCGGCGAGTAACTGCGGGCCAGCCGGCGTTCAGCTTTCGCCGTCTTCGCCCTGTTCTGCGGCGACGATCTCGTAAACCCTCCGCTTGGGCAGCTTGAATCGCCGGGCCACGGCCTTGATCGCCTCCATGCGCGAGACCCCCGCCGCCGTCTGCTCGTCCACCGCCGCCCGGATGGCTCCTTCATCCGGCTCCGGGGCCTTCTCCTCGGGCGGCTTGCCGATCACGATGGTGAACTCGCCCTTGATCGAGTTGCGCCTGGCCAGCTCCTCGCGCACCTCCTCGGCTGTGCCCCGCAGGAACTCCTCGTGGATCTTCGTCATCTCGCGGGCGGCGACGATCGGGCGGTCACCGGCCACCTGGCGCAGATCGTCCAGCGTGGCGAGGATCCGGTGCGGGGCCTCGAACAGAATCACCGTCGTGTCCATTTCTGCGATGCGGCGCAGCGTTTCCCGCCTCTGCGCCCCGCGGGGCGGCAGGAATCCGAGGAACGTGAACCGGTCCGAGGGCAGCCCTGAAGCCGCCAGCGCCGTGAGCGGGGCCGACGGTCCCGGCGCGGGGACCACCGGGATGCCTTCCTCGGCGGCCCGGCGGACCAGCCGGTAACCGGGGTCGGAAACCACCGGCATCCCGGCGTCGGAGACCAGCGCTACGGACTTGCCCTCGCGCAGCCGCTCGATCAGCTCCTCGGCCCGCTGCTCCTCGTTGTGCTCGTGGTAGCTGACGAGCGGCTTGCTGACGCCGAAGTGCGCCAGCAGCTTCCGCGTGTGGCGGGTGTCTTCGCAGGCGATGATGTCGGCCTCCTTGAGCAGACGCACGGCGCGGTAGGTGATGTCTTCCAGGTTCCCGATCGGCGTGGCGACGAGGTAGAGCGTACCCGGCATCTGTTGCCAGTATGGCGCACGGTGCCCCCGAGTGACCCCGTAGGCGGACCCGGATGACAGTCTCCATCCCGGCAGCACATCGAGCGTCTGCGGTCGCCCCAAATTGTCGGACGGGCTGTGCTCTGGCGCTCAGCGGGCCGGAGCCGATGAGCCCCCGCCGGAGTGCCGCCGCGCAAGGACGAGAGCGACGGTTTCTTGACGGATCTTGAAACTTTTCGCTCACCGCTCCTTCGGCTGAAGGTCCCAAATGAGTAAAGTGATCTTTTTTCTTGACGCAAAAAAAAGCCGTTCCATAATGAGGCTGAGCGTATCCCTCGCCGCGGGGTATCGCCACGCCGGCCCGCTGCCGCGCCGACGAAGCAAGCGATCCGGAGGTAGAAAGGCCATGGCGCGAAAAACCCTGCGCGTCACCCTCCCCGCAGCGTGTGTAGCACTTCTCTTGCCCGCAATTCTCTGGGTGTATGGGAACCACGGAGGCAGCAGCGCGCTTTCCACGTATCTTATGGTTGACGCTGACAATCACCGGATCCCGGATTTGTTCACCGGGACCGACGGGACGCCCGTGGATTTGCGCGGACGGCTGCCAATCCAGGACCACAGAGGTTCTTGGGAGAGCAAGGGCTCACGTTGTGCAGAGGGCTTGGTGAGAACCGCCTTCCGCGCGTTGGACATCCCAGCGGTCTACGCGGCGGACTGCGTCCAGAGCTCGTGTGGCGGAGCTTACATGGTTCCTCACAATTGCTACTGTGGTTTCGACTGTGGGGGAGGCTATTTCAACATGTACTTCTCGGACCCAAACTATGGCAGTTGCTGCGACGGCTGGTACTACACCGGCGAAGAAGCGTGCGACGGCTGCCGGTGCGAAGAGGACCAGTGCACGATACCGGACTGTGATGAGTCGAAGTGCGGGCAGTGACCGTGGTTTGAAGGAGGTCGAGATGACAGCAAAGTTGCACTCCGGAGTCTTGGCCGGTATGGCCCTCCTGCTTGGTTCGGCCTTGGCCTCGGCCGGGCTCACCCTTTCTCCCGTTCGATCGATCGAACTGCCCGATGACCTGACCGCCAAACCAATTCCCAAATGGGAGAACGGTTATATTGTCCGCTACGAAATCGAGCCCGTAGCGGCGGTGGTCGCTTACGACCGCAATGGCCGGCGATTATTCAGAACCCCGCTTTCCTTCCCCGAGGCCGAACGCGTACTTCCCAGCGGTGTGGCGGCGTCCCGCGACGGACGGTTCGCCGTACACGGAAGCGCGTTTCACGCCGACGGGCTGGTAGTTCCCTTCGTCGCCTGGCTCGATGCCGCCGGCAGGATCACCCGGGTGCTCCGGTGGACCGACTATGCTCCGTTCCAGCTCTGCTTCGCCCCGGACGGCACGCTCTGGATGGCCGGCTGGGCCCTGCGCCGGCCGGGTGAGGAGACACTGCCTGACCACGACATTCTTCGAGCCTACGCTCCCAACGGCGAACTCAAAGTTACCGCGCTGCCTTTTTCCAGCTTCGCAACCTCGGCGAGGCGCCATCCCGCGAAAGAGAGCCGCCTTGTCGCCAACGACAAGACCCTCCTCTTCTACAGCAGGACAGCCGGGGAATGGGTAACGCTCTCCTTCGACGGCGAGATCTTGTCCCGAAGTCCCGTGCCGCCTCCACGCCCGGACATCGACATCTTGACCGGCTTTGTCCTGGCTCCGGATTCGAGCGTCTACCTGAGCGCCCAGATGCGGCTCGACGGCCGCAAGAGGGGCAGCTCCGTGCTCCGGTGGGACAAGGCTACTGGAGCGTGGCGGGAAATCCTGTATGACAACACTGGCGTGGTCGCTGTCTTCGGGGCGGAAGGCGACCAACTGATCGTCAGCCGGCGCTTGCCACAGTTCGACTGGGTCCGGATCGATTAGGGCGACGGCGGCGCGCCGGCTCTCGTGCTTGTGCGGCGCAGGCCGCGCCTCACGGCGTCCAGCTTTTCCAGCGGTCGCCGCCGAACAGCGCCCGGCCGGTCGGTTCCGAACGTCAGGACGGCCGCAAGCGGGACTTGCGGATTCGGGTTGCCGGGCACCTGAGGCGAGCCGGTGAGTCGCGGTCCCCTGCCGGTGCAGGCACCGTACCGGATCGGGAAACATAGCGGCGGCGGCTCGACAGGGCGTCGTGTTATCGGGAGCCTTCTTTGTTGCCGGCTCGGGGACCGCCGGCGGCCGGTCTGGTGAACGGCAGCGGAACTCGTTTGGCGCCGAACAGCAGCCAGTCGACCTTGGGCGGCCGCGCCTCTTCGGCCAGCACGACTTCATAGAGCAGCTCGGGCGGGTTCGTGTGGGCGAACTCCCGCACCAGCGGCCACGGTCTTCCCCGCCCCTTCTTCACTCGGCGCGTGGAGCCGCCGTAGCAGACCAGCACGTTTCCCCGTTGCGGCAGCCAGTCGGCGTCGCCCATGGCGTAGGTGGTCACTGCGTCGGGGCCCGGGCGGTCCGAGACCCAGACGAGCCGCGCCGTCTTGGTTTCCGGGTCCAGCGCGAACTCCATGGCCCGGCTATAGCTTTCGGCGATCGGTTTCGCCGGCGTGAACGGCCGGCTCTCCCAGATGCCGTTGTTGAACAGCAGCAGCGTGCCTTGCGGCGTCAGCTCAGGGGCGTGTTGGTACCAGGGCCAGGTGAACTCGCCCACGGGCCGGAACAGCAGCGGGCGGAAGCGTTCGGACCACCCGGTGGGTTCGGAGAAGATCCAGTCAAGCTCGCCGCCCGGCCGCCGGATCTTCAACACGGCGCTCAGCTTGCGCAGGTTCAGCAAGATGGAGTCGTCGCGCGGGTCGTAGAAGAGACCGTTGCCGTGCGTCCAGTCGAGCGTCTCGGGATAGCCGCGAATGATCCAATAGCGGTTCAGCGTCCGGTGGCCGATGAAGTACGGGTCCAGGTGATCGAAGGCATTCCACCGCCAGACGAGCTTGCCCTCGCGGGTGAACTCGATCACTTCGTCGCCCATCACCTTCTGGGTCTTGCGCGGGGCGTCCGGATCGGTGTCGCTCGTGTAGTAGTTCTCGATTCTTCTCACCTCGCCGCCCAGCACCAGCAGGTGGCCGTTGGGCAGCGCTTCGATGTCGTGGTGGAACGCGGCGGTGGGAATCGGGATCGCCCCTTCGGCCGGCCCCTGCGGCCGTTTCGCCGCGTACCACTGACGCACGACGTTGCCCAGCATGTCGATCTCGATCGCGCGCTGGTCGGCGCCCAGAAAAACGATGTTGCCGTTCGGCAGGGGTTCGAAATCGCTGATGCGGATGCTCGAGCGGTAGTACCAGACAGGTTCGCCGCGGGCGTCGAGCGCCAGCAGAAGCCCATATTTCACGGCGAAGTCCGGCTCTCCGGCCGGCGCGCCCGGGCGGCCCCGCGGCGCTGGACCAGAGTCCGCCCGGCCCAGGCGCCGCACGCTGAGGATCGTCACGCCGGGTTCCATCCGCTCCGGGCGGCTTGCCTTGACGAGAATCGGCGGGAACTCGCGGCGGTCCTCGGGTAACGGTGGCGTGGTGAACTCGAGGGCCTCGCGGGCTTCGGCCGTCTTGCCGCTCGCGTCCTCGATACGAACCCGGATATGGTGCTTGCGGGCCGGGCGCATGCCGATCACCGGCAGGCCCTTCTCCGGATCATGGGAGGCGCCATAGCGCAGCTCCCAGGTGTTCTCCCCGTCGCTGACCCGGATGGTCGTGGTTACCGGCCGGTCCGCTTTGAACCGGACCACGGCTGCCAGCGGTGCCGCCGGATTCGGGTTCGGCCCGATTTCCGGCCGCTGCACGAACGCTGGCTGTCCGAGGAGGGCGCCGGCTCCTAACAAAGCCAGGGCGGCCACGCTCGTCGCCGCCCGTGTGGTTGTGATGTCGCAGCGCCTTTCCACGGTGGCCTCGTTTCGAGTTGGCTTCCTTGCGGGTTGCCGTTATTCTGTGGTGATTCTGAGGTTCGCGAACCAGGCGTCGGTCGAGGGTTCCGTCCACAAAGCTACGGCGCCGCGGGCGTCCGGTCCAAGTTTCAGATCGTTCACCAGCAAAGTGGGCTGCTCGTTCCCATCGAGATAGAGCCGCGCTTTCTCGCCCTTCACGACGATCTTGACGTGAGTCCACCGGCCCGGAACCAGATCGGCATACGTCTCATACTTGCCCGGCGTCTCCTTGCGCAACCGGAACCAGGGATAGTCCGGGAAGGAGATGTATTGAACCGAGTGGTTCCGCCGGAGCTGGTCCTCGGCGCGGCCGTTGGCGGGCCGCAGATAGATCGCTTCGTACTTGGAAAGGTCCGGCGCCACGTGGAACGCGACGCCGATGAAGCCGCGGGCCTGCGGGCCGGCTCCTTCCCGAGGCTGGCCGGCGAGGTCCACTTCGATCGCCCCATTGTGGAACTCGAGGCCTTTGACGATCACCAAAGGGTGCGGCCGCTCGCGCGGCGGGCCCGCGGGGCGTCCGCCGGGGCCGCGGCGCCCGGGTCTGGCGGGCCGTTCCGTGCTCACGACGTGGAGCGCCTTTCGGCCATTGAAGACCGCTACATCGCCCTTGGTCTTGTGGAATTCCAGCCCCTCGGTCGAGTCGAGCGGGAGAACCTTGATTGCGCCCGCCACGCCTCCAGCCAACGCCGTGAGCGCCGCCACGGCCAGAACCCAGATGTTGCTTCGCACACGCATCGCTGTTGTCCTCCATTCCAGTCCGCACTCTATCATGAGGCTCTCGCCGAGGGAACTGGTTTTCTTACGGGCCAGAGTAGACACGTAACAAATCGCCAGGTCCACGCTGCAGATCCGGTCCGAGCCGCCCGGGCGGCGTGACGGTGGAGCGCGGGAGAAGTTTTTCACCGGCGCTTGCAGTTGGTCAGACTTTGATATTGGATAGTGCATGTTTGGCGGGTCACAGGCGCGACATACTGGAGGCAAACGTCATGTTTCGTAAACAACTGGTCGCTTCTCCCCGGCGCTTGGAGCTGCTGGCGGCCGCTGTGCCGCTGGCCGCCGCCGGGTTGCTGATTCTCACCACCGGGGCGCAGGAAACCCGCCGCCGGCCGCCGAGGCCGGACTTCGCCACTTTCGAAGACGCCGCCGAGGCCGCCCGCTGGAAAGCCGTCGGGAAGGCCGAAGTGGCCGCAACGCGCGACTTCCCCTCCTGGCAGACCCATAGCTTGAAGGTCCGCGTCCCGGCCGGCGCGTCGGGGGGCGTGGAAACCGATTACGTCCCCGAGGACTGGCACCGCTTCGAGGCCCTGCAGTTTTTCACCTACGCCGAGGCGCCGGCATCGCTCGAAGTCGAGGTGCGCGATGCCCGGGGCGGGAGCGCGCGCCAGCAGGTGGAAGTGAAAAAGGGCGTCAACCACGTTCAGGTGCGCAACAGTGGTTTCAAGGGCGTGAACCTGCGCCGCATTGACGGGCTGGCCTTGCACGTGCAGCCCCCTCGGGAGGGCGCCACGCTCTACCTCGACCGCTTCCGCCTCACCGAGTACAACGAAGTGCTGGCCCGCTTCGGCAAGATGGATGCGCCGTACGGGCTGGACGTCGAGACCCCCCATGTGAAGTGGGCGCGACCGTACGCCGGCGGACCCGTTCATATGCTCATCGTCCCCGACGTGGCCCACGGACGGGCCGCTGTCGAAATCGCCCAGCGTCTCGAATGCCGGCTCGACCCGGTGACACTCGGAGCCAGCTCCGGAAAGAACCGCTGGGGCTTCGGTGACTTCTACGGCCAGCGGGGCTACTCCTACGGCGCGCCGTTCACCTTGGCCTATACCTATCTCGCCGACCGGCTGCTGAACGGGCCGGAATACGACGTCATGGTGCTGCCCGGTAGCCGGCCCTGGGACGAGTTCCCCGAAATCGTGCGCCGCAAGATCCGCGAGCGGGTGGAGCGCGGCATGGGGCTGGTACTGATCGATCCGCGGGTCAAAGACCGCAAGAGGGCGGTCGATCTCTGGAAGTTGAGCGCGCTGGAGTTGCTCGACGCCAAACCGGTTCCCGCTGGCGGCCGGCCCTGGAAGGCCGCCGCCGATCACTTCATCATCCGCAACGTCCCTTTGGACGCATTTCCTTATGACCAGTTGAGCCACCGCAAGAGCCGGGCGCTCGGCACGGTGCTGCTAAGGGCGGGCGACAACGACCCGATTCTCGCCGTGCGGCAGGTGGGCAAGGGCCGCGTCGTCACCGCCGCCTGGGTGCAGCGCGGCATGATCCCGCTGGTCGAAAACCAGTGGAATACCGAGGCCACCTGGCGCTACTGGGAGTACATGTACTCGCTGCTGGCGCGGGCCATCGTCTGGGCCGCGGGCAAGGAGCCTTCGGCAGGTCTCGACTCCATCGGATTCGACAGCTCGGGCGGCATACGCTACGCCGTGGTCCACGCCGCGGCTCCCGCGGGCAGCCAGGTCCGCACCACCGTGCGCGACGAGTTCTGGGAGACCGAGAGCACCGGCCTGGAGAAGATCGAGCGGCCCGGCTCGGAGATCACCGTCGCCCTGCCGTCCCCGCCTCGCGGTGTCCGCCACTTCGTGGACGTCATCCTCCAGGACGCCCAGGGCAAGGTCATCGACTGGGGCTCGGCCACGTACACCACCCGGCCGGCTACGCTCGTCGAGGACATCGAGTTCTCCTCGGACCGTTTCCGCCTGGGCGAGGCGGTCACCGGCGAAGTGCGCCTCAGCGGCTCTCTCGACGGCGTCCATCTCCGGCTGCGCCTCTATGACAACTATGGGCGCCTGCTCCGGGAACAGCGGCTGTCGCCTTCCTCGGCCGCGGTTCCCTTCTCGCTCTCGAGCGAAGGCTGCCTCACGCGTCTGGCGCGGCTCGACGCCGAAGTGCTGGCCGGCGGCAAGCTCCGGCACCGCAGGCGCAAGGAGGTCTTCATCCTCCAGCCGCGCAAATGGGACCACTACGACATCGTCATGTACCTGTTCGGGACCGACCCGGCGCCGGGGCTGTGGGACACCGTCCAGCAGCGGCTCAAAGAGATGTACGTCACCACGCTCTCCAGCTATCCGCTGGAGCTCTCCAAGCACGCCAACTTCGGCATCCAGGCGCAGACGCGGATCTCCGGGCAGGAGTCGCCCGACGGCGAGGCCCGCAAGCCTTACCTCGAGCGCAAGCGGAAGTACTACGAGACGCACGACAAGAAGTACCTGGAGCGCCTCTACTGCCTCAACGACCCGGCCTATCTGGAGCAGGAGCGCCGCGAGATCGAGAAGCTGGTCACACCCTGGGTCCCGTTCTCGCCCATGAGCTACTACATCTATGAGGAGCCGTCGCTCACCTGCTATGACGACGCGTTGGACCTTTGCTTCTCGCGCTATTGCATGAGAAAGATGCGCCGGTGGCTCCAGAAGGAGTACGGCAGCCTCGAGGCGCTGAACCGCCAGTGGGGCACGAGCTTCACGCGCTGGGACGACGTCGTCCCGGACACCGCCGAAGAGGCGCAGAAGCGCGGCAACTATTCCTCCTGGGCCGACCACCGGACCTTCATGGAGATCACCTACGCCGCGAACTACGCCTACGTGAAGCGGTTGCTCCACGAGCACGACCCGGACGGGCTGGTGCTGCTCTCCGGCACCCAGTCGTCTGCGCCGCACAACGGCTGCGACTACTCGCGGCTCGACTTCATCGTCGATCACCTCAACCCGTACAACCACGAGGGCCAGCTCGAGTTCCACCGCAGCTTCAACCCGAAGATCAAGCTCTCCGGCGGCTCCGGCTACGGCGTCCACGGCCGGCGTGTACTTTACAACTTCTACAAGAACCTCTTTCATGGCTACTGGGCCGGCTCCTACGTCTTCTGGCAGTACTCGATCCTGAACCCCGACTACCGTTTCTGCCAGAGCGCCAAGGACATCCGCGAGGGCTACCGCGAGCTGGTGGACGGCGGCATCGCCCGACTGATCCGCGGGGCGAAGCGCGAAAACTTCGGCATCGCGATCCACTATTCCTACCCGAGCATCCACGCCGCCTGGATCGTCGATGGGCGGAGTTTCCCGCCGGTGGGCCGCGGTCCTAACGACCTGGGCACGAACTGGGGCCCCACCGGCAACAAGTTCCGGGCCGTCCGCGACGGCTGGACCAGCGCGCTCGAGGACCTGGGGCTGCAGTACGACTACGTCTCGCGGCAGCAGATCGAGAGCGGCGAGCTGCTGGCGAAGAAGTTCCGGGTGCTCATCCTTCCCTTTTCGCTGTCGCTCACCGATGAGGAAGTAGCCGCGATCGAGAAGTTCGTCGAAGCCGGTGGCGCGGTGATCGCCGACGGGCAGGCGGGCGTCATGGACGGCCACGCCCGGTGGCTGCAGGCCGGGTCGCTCGACGAGGTCTTCGGCATCCGGCGCCCGAAGCCGGCGCGGCAACAGGAAGTTGCATCCGGCGAGCCGGAGAAGGCTCTCGAGCTCGCCGGCGGTGAGGCGCTGGACCAGATAGACGGGGCGCCGGTCTTGATCCGCCGCTCGTACGGCAAAGGCACGGCGGTGTATCTGAACTACTTCCTGGCCCACTACGTCGAGCATCGGCGCGAAGGCACGGCCAAGCGCGAGCGGGAGCTGATCGGGCGGGCGCTGGCCGAGTGCGGCGTCCGGCCGCCCTACCGCGTCTTGACGGCCGCGGGGCTGCCGATGGAGAACTACGAGCTCATCCCCTACCGCGCCGGTTCCGGGCGGCTGCTGGGACTGATCAAAGAAAACCACTACCGCGTGCGCACCGAAGCCTTTCAGCTCACACTCGACCGGATCTGGCATGTCTACGACGTGCGCGCCAAGCGATACCTGGGCGAGACCAGTGTGATCCGCGACACGATCCGGACCGCCGAACCCAAGCTCTACGCGCTGCTGCCGGACAGGATCGGGGCGGTGAAGATTTCCGCCGGCGAGGCGCGGCGGGGAGAGCCGCTCCGCTATAGAGTGAAAGCCGGCCTGCCTCGCGGCATGGAAACCGCGATCGTTGTGCGCGTCTACCGGCCTGGCGGACGGCTGGCTCGAGAATACTCGGAAACCCTCGAAACCCGGTCGGGCGAAGCCGCGGGGAGCTTCCCGCTGGCTCTCAACGATCCCGCTGGGAAGTGGAAAGTGGTGGTCACCGAAGCGCTCAGCGGCGCCAAGGCGGCGCTGGAGTTCCATTTGGATTGAACGGGCGCGGCGTTTGCGGTCAGACCCGCGGCGAGCGCGCCGGTCTCGGCCGGCGGCCGGCGCGCAACATTTCACTCAGCAGCGAGGCGCCGCCCGCCATAGACTGGAAAGGACCGTGGGCGCCGCGGCGTCCGTATCAGCGACACTGGAACGAGGAGGGAAACACACCATGAGTCGAATTGCGAGAGCCGCCGCCTTGCCGGCGGTAGCGCTGATGTTCACGGCCGGTTTGACGCCGTCGTATGGGGGCACGTTCAAAGATGAGGCCCTCGCGACCCTGGCCACCCTGGAAAAGAAAGTCGTCAGCCTGGCCGAAGCGGTTCCCGCCGAGAAGTACACCTGGCGGCCGGCCGAAGGCGTGCGCTCGTTCAGCGAGGTCTTCCTGCACATCGCCGCGGCGAACTACGGCATCCCGCGGGTGATCGGCACTCCGCCGCCCGAGGGCTTCCAGTTCCGCGGCTATGACAAGCTGACCACGGACAAGGCGGAAGTTCTGAAGAAGCTGAAGGCCTCGTTCGCCCATGCCCGCAAGGCCGTGGAGGCGCTCGATCCGGCCGACGCCGACAAGCCGGTGAAGATGTTCGGCAGCGATACGACCGTCCGCGGGGTCTGCCTTAGAATGATTGAGCATCTCGGCGAGCACCTCGGCCAGTCGATCGCCTACGCCCGGATGAACGGCGTCGTTCCTCCGTGGAGCCGGAAGTGAGCAGCGGGGGCAAAGACAGAAAAAAAAGAGGGGCGAGGCGGCCCGTAGCCGGCCAGGTGCTGAGCGTTTGCGCGGTGTTGCTCTTCCTTGGCGCGGGGTGTTCGCCCGGCGGCGCACCCCAGGGCGGACAGGCCGCCTTCGTCCTGAACTACGATCTGATTCTCGGCCCGCTGAACGGACCCACGCCGGCAGACCGGGATGTGATCCAGGACACCATCCAACTCATCAAGGATGGTGAACATACATTGGCGCTCAACCGGCTGTCGTCCTTGAGCGAGCGCTATCCTGAAAACTCGGGGCTCCGGATCCTTCTCTCTTATGTGCTCCTCGAGACCGGAAACCTCGTCGGAGCATTCGAGCAAGCTGAGGAAGCCCATGAGCTTGACGGTGAGAATCCTTACAAGTGCTGGTACTTGGCAAAGGTCTCACTCATGACGGGCCACATGGGGATGTGCCACCGGGAGCTCGAGCATCTGCGCAAGGCCGGGCAGATGCAGGATGCGGTCTCGGAGCTGGAGACCGAGCTCGGGAGCGAGTGAGGCTGGTATCGTTCTGGGCTGCGGTGACCCGGGCGGCGCCGGTCACCACGAGTGAGGCGGGCGGGGTTGCCGGCTCGGCTTCGGGGCGCCCTGGGCAGCAGGGAACAAGGTACCATTCTTCGCTTGGCGGCGCCTCGGGGCGTGTCACCGCGCGCGCCGTGTGTGTACGATGGGCTTTACCGTACGAGACGTCTTCGCCCGCCAGGCCGAACGGTTGTGGGGCGCCGTCGAGCGCTTCGAGGCACGGTCTGCCCGGCGCCTCGACTGGATCGCCGCCGGAGCCGTGCTCTTGGGGCTTCTTGGCCGCTTCTCGATCGCCTGGCGATCTTATCTGAATCCGGACGAGGCCTGGCACTCCCTTCTCGCCAACGCTTCGGGCCTCGTAGCGCTGTGGGCCGAATCCGCGCGCTCGACGCACCCGCCCGGGCTGATCTTCATCGTGCATTTCCTCAAACGGTTCGGAACGAGCGAACCGCTGCTGCGGAGTGTCTCGGTCTTGGCCGGCGCAGCGGCGGCGTGGTTCGTCTATCGGTGGTTGTCGGCCCGCGGCGACCGGGCGGGGGCGGTTTCCGCCGCCGTCATGCTGGCGCTATCGCCTATGCTGATGGGCTTACACGCCCAGGTCCGGGGCTACGCGCTGGCAACGGCCTTGGCCGCGGCGTCGCTGTGGCTCCTGGAAACAGCCGTCGCGCGGGATTCGGCGCTGCGGCTGGCCGGTTATGCGTTGCTGGCGGCGTTGGCCGTCCTCACCGAGTACCCGGCCGCCTTCCTCTTGCCGGCTGCGGCGTTCTACTCCTGGGTTCTGCTTTGCGAGCCCGGCCGGGGCCGCCGGATGAAGCTCGCCTGGTTTGCGGTTCAGTTCTTGCTCGCTGCTTTGTGCCTGTCGCTCTACTACAGCCATGTGGTCCACGCCGCCAAATGGCGCGCTTCGTTAGAGTATCTGGCGCGGTGGTTGGCGCCCTACCTGCCGCGGGAAGGCGAGGACAGCATCGTCTTCGCTCTGCGGGGAACATTCGGACAGTTCCGGTTCCTTATCCCGTCGATCCCCAGCGCGGCGGCGGGCATGGCCCTGGGAGCGGGGGTGCTCTTCATGTGGCTCTGGACCTTCAGCCGCCGTTCGCTGGCGAACGTTTTTCTTTTCCTTCTGCCGTTCGCCGCCGCCTTTGCCGCGGCGCTGCTCCGGCTCCACCCTTACGGCATGACCCGCCAGACGAGCGTACTGGCGATCTTCACCGCCGGCAGCGTGGGCCTGGCCCTTCAGCGCTTGTTCCGGCAGCGCCTCTTGCCCGCTGGTCTGGCGGCCGTGCTGTTCGCGGCCCCGTGGCAGGTGGCCAAGTTCCGCGACTGGAACAACGTCCCCTGGGAGCGGAACCGCCGGAAGGACATGGCCCGGGCGGTCGACTACCTGCGGACCAGGATCCCTGCCGGGGCCGCCGTGGTCACCGACGCCGAGACACGCCTGACGATGGCCGCTTACCTGGAGCCTGAGCGGCCGTTCCCCGAACTCGAGGCGCTCCCTGCGACCCAGACCATCGGCGGGCTCACCTGGTTCGCCGCGCGGTGGTCGTTCGCCGGCGGATCCGATCTGGTGGCCGACATCGCCGCCTTCCGCGAACGCCATCCGGATTGGAGCGGTCCGCTGTACCTGGCCGACGGCGGATTCGTAACAGTGGCCTGTACGGCCGCCCAAGGGCGCCCCGGCCTGCGGCGCATCCGGGAGTTCGGCGGGGCGCTCTGCCTCCTGGAGGTGGAGCCCGCCGGCGAGGCCCCTCAGCCCGGTTCGCTATAATCGCGCTTCGCCGTCTATGCCGCGGCTTCGCCTTCTTCCGAAGACCGACGAATGGCCCGGGTGGCGCATCGACGCCATCGCGCTGCTGACCCTCGCCGCCGGATTCGGCTTGCGCTACCGGGCGGCGACAGGCTCCTTCGTCAATCCGGCCGAGGCCTGCCAGGCGCTGCTGGCTGCGCCGGACGCGCTACCTGCGCTTTGGTCGAGCGCACTACGATGGCCCGAGCCGCCACTGTTCCTCTTATTACTGCACTACGCCCGCGAGCTGGCGCCGACGGATCTGGGGACCCGGCTCATTCCGTTGATCGCCGGCACGCTGTCGCCGTGGGCGGTCTACCGTTGGCTCGGCCGGGTCTGGGCCCGGTTGGCCGGATTGGCGGCTTTGGCAATGCTTTGCTTGGCGCCCGAACTGATCCACCTCAGCGCCGAGGCCCGGGCCGACACTTTGGCCCTCCTCCTCATGGCAGGGGCCCTCTACTTGCTGGATCGCGCTATCGAGGCCAGCTCAGCGTGGCGGATGGCGGGCTTCACCCTCTGCCTTTGGGGAGCAATCCTCTCGGACTACTCGGCGGCTTTCTTCACCCTCGGAGCCGCCGCCTACTTCTTTCTGCGAAGCCGGGGGGAGCGTTTCCCCGGTAGCGCCTGGACCATCTGGGGATTGTCCCAGGCAGGAGCCGCCGCCCTATATGCGGCGCTGTGGACCGCCCACATCCGGCCGCTCCGCATGGCCGCTGCCGATGCCTCCGGAGCCGGCGGGTGGCTGCGGCACGTCTGCTCCCCACCGGAGCAGAACGGGGGGCTCTGGAGCCTATTGAGCGGTGCGGAGCATTGGCGTTTTTCGCTACCGGCGCTCGCTCCGGCCGTCCCGGCGCTCCTGCTGTTTCTGGCGGGCTTGTACTTCGCCTGGCGCAGGTCCCCGGACGGCGCCGTCTGGCGCGGCCGGGCCATGGTGGGGCTTCTGGTGATTCCCTTCCTCGGGACCTGCGGAGCCTCGGCGGCCGGGCTGTTTCCCTGCGGTCGCGCGGAGGGTGGGGCCCCGCTCGCGCTATTCGCCGCCACCGGCATGGCGATCGCCATAGACCGGCTCGCCCGTCGATGGATCGTGCCGCTCACGTTGGTCGCCGCCGTCGCCTTCGCCGCCTGGCACGGTGTGCGGAGCCCTTATGCGGGCGAAATCGTCCGGCCCGACACCCGGAAGGAGCTGATGGACCGGGCCCTCGACTTTCTGAAGCGCTCAGTGCCGCCCGGGACGGTGATCCTCACCGAGGGGGAACTCAGGGTCGTGCTGGCCTACTACCTCGAGCCGGACGCACGCCTGCCGGAGACTCATGGCGGGCCTTCGGAAGAGGCCATCGCCGGCTGGCGGTTGTTCGCCAACCGCTGGGCGTTCGCCTCCGTTGAAGAGCTGCGCCCAGACCTGCGCCTCCTACGGGAACGCTATGGTTTCGGACCGGACGTCCGCATCTGGGTGCTCGACGGGGGTACTCGCCCCTCGCTCAGACCCTACTTCGAACAGTGGAACCGCCGCGGTGAACTACCCCACCTTTACGAGTTCGGCCGAGCCATGGTTGCCGTGCTGACGCCGCGCGGCTTCTTGTGGGGAGATCCACGGCCTGAAGCGGCTCGGGAATCCCCGCCGGCAAGCACCCGCGCGCCCGGGTCTCCCGGCCGCCGGTAGTCGGCTGTCCGCCGGGTTAACACTTGTAATATTTCCCGGCCGTGGCCTCGGGCCGCGACCCGCGGAAAACTTTCGTTTTCATGAGCCGCCGCTTCCGTGCTACGTTATAGTTACGAGGGGGCGGATGAGTCCTGTCCGTTCCCTTCCAGATGCTCTGACTCAACGCTTCGGCCCGTCGCCAGCGCTGTGGCGGGCCTTTTTTCTTGCTCCCGGCCCGTCTAGGTCCTTCTTCGGTTCCGTTTCCCGGGTGTTTTCTGCGCAGCCCCGAAATGGCGCGTCCGCTTCTCCCCGGCCCGTCCAAGAGTCCTTCCCGCGGCCCGGGGCCGGGCCCTGAAGGTAGACTTTCATACATGCGGCTGCGAATCACCGCCATCCACGCGCATCCGGACGACTGCGAGTTCCTGGCCGGCGGCACGTTGGCGATGCTGGCCGGGAAGGGCCACCAGATCACCATCGTGACGATGACGCCCGGCGATTGTGGCTCCCCGGACCTGCCCCCGGAAACGATCTCCTCGATCCGGCGGCGGGAGGCGGCCGCAGCGGCGGCGGTCATCGGGGCGGACTACCTCTGCGCGGAGTTCCGCGATTTCCAGATCTTCGAGACCGACGAGGCGCGGCGGCGCGTTTGCGCTATCCTGCGGCGGACGCGGCCGGACGTGGTGCTCACCGCTTCACCCGTCGACTACATGGCCGACCACGAGATCACCAGCCGGCTGGTGCGCGACGCCTGTTTCGGAGCCCCGATCCGCAACTATGACACCTCGGCCTTCGACCCGGCCCCCGCGCTGGACGCCATCCCGCACCTCTACTGCATGGACCCCATCGGAGGCGTGGACCGGGACAACGTACCGGTGAAGCCCGACTTCACGGTAGACATCGCCGCCGTGTTCGAAACCAAACGCCGCATGCTCGCCTGCCACGCCTCGCAGCGCGAGTGGCTGCGGGCGCAGCACGGCATCGACGAGTACTTGGAAATGATGGAGCGGTGGAGCCGCGAGATCGGCGCGCGCGCCGGGTTCGAGTTCGGCGAGGGCTTCCGGCAGTACGTGGGCCACCCCTACCCCCAGACGCCGCTGCTGCAGCAGGCCCTGTTCTCCACTTGAGCGCGCCCTGTCCGTACCCGGGCTATAAGAGAATCCCCGGTCTGAAAATCTGCGTCCGCCCGTTACGATCGGAGCTGATGACCTACGCAACCAAGGTGGACTGGTGGCTGGCGCTGCTGGTGGCCGGGGCCTTGGCCGCGGGGCCGGTGATCGGTTTCGTTACGGCTCCGACTCCCGAAGAGGGCCTGCGGGTGGCGCTGTATGTGGCGATCTTCGCTCTGTCGGCCTTGGCGGTGATCTTCTTGTTCGCCTGGCCGGTCCACTACCAGATGCAAGAGCGGGAGCTGGTGGTCCGCTCCGGACTGTTGCGGTGGAAGATCCCTTACGAAAGGATCACCCGGGTGCGCCGTACGCGCAAACCACTCAGCAGCCCGGCCTGGTCCCTGGACCGGCTGCAGATCGACTGGGGCGGGGACACCATCCTGATCTCGCCGAGAGACCAAGAGCGGTTCCTCGAAGACCTCGCCGCCCGCGCCGGCCTCGAACGCCGCGGAGCGGAGTGGGTGCAGGGAGCCCCGCCGGTCTGAGGGCCGGGTTCAGGCCGCTGGCGAGACAGCCGTCCCCGGCTGCGGCCACATCGAGCGCCTTGGCAGCGACGACGGGCGGCGGCGCGAGAGCCTATTCTTCCTCGCGCGTGGCCACCTCCACCTGGCCGGCCTCCTTGGCCTTGGCCTTCCGCGCCTCCCAGAGATGCCGGTTGCGGTTCGTCTTCCAGTACTTGTTGCCCCACCAGGCGTCGTTGTCCTCGGCGAAGGCGCCGGCCATCACCGGATTGGAGCGGTTTTTCTGCACCCAGGCCGCCAGCACCGGATCGGCGCTCTTGCGGAGCTGCTTCGAGACGGTGAAGGTGAGCCGATCCGAGTGCCTGGCTCCGGGCCGCCGGAAGTAGACGGTGAGGTAGCGCTCCTTGTGGAACGCCATCGGCAGCAGCGTCCGGCCGACTTTGGCCGCGGCGGCGCTGAGGTGCTCGCCGACGCCATCGAGCTCCTTGGCCCACTTGTAGCTGGTGATCTGATCGGCGGCGACGCGGAAGCTCTGGTCGCCGAACTCGAAAGCGAGTCCCGTGGAATCGTTCAGCTTCAACAAGCCGTCGGTGCTCACTCTTGGGATCCTGACGGTGATGAAGCGATTGGCACTGCTGGCAGAGTTGCTGGAACCGGTGCCCAAACGGCTTCGATTCCTGATCTTTCGTACGCGAGGCAAGCCGCCCTACCGTGCCCCGTGGATTTGGCAGCTGGTTTGGAACTATTCGCCGGCCGCGCCTCGAGCGGTGTCGTTCAACCCGAGCCTAATCGTGGTTATCGAATGGGGAGGGAGCCGATAGCTGAAGTTGGAAGACAGCCCGCGAATCCGGTCACGCCGGATAGAAACCGTAATCCTGTCGAAATCGTTGACCGAGTCCACCGATTCGGCAGCAATCTGCCACAACTCGCCTTGAGGTCTCACACCCGCGCCACGAATGTCAAAATCGGTCTCCATCGGCTGGTCTGGGTGCAGGTTGATGAGGTGGAGAAAGATCGATCGCGCGTTCTCTGAACGCGTGGCGACCGCGTCCAAATAAGAAATGCCGGACCAACCGAACTCCGGGACAGTGAAAGTAGGCGCACTGGAGCGGCTCATGAGAAGGGTTGTGCCTGAGTGGTTGCTGTAAAGTTGCATCGCCAAACCGGGCGGGGTGAGAAAGGCCCGAGTGCTGTCAGTTCTTATCGCACCTAAACTGTTGATGAGGTGCGTTCGGATTCCGATGGGGACCCGGTCGCAGAGCCGCATGAGGACGTGCAAGACCCGGGCGGTGAAGATCGCTGCCCGGAGCGTCTGATTGAACTCAAGCCCAGAGCGATTCAAGAGGTCGATGAACTGATTGACGGCGGAGCGTCCGGGTGATTCGCTCGGCCGCCGGTACGACCAAGACCACGTATTCCACTCGTCGAGGGCGATGTCGATCCGGTTGGGGCCAGCAGCAATCCCATCGATCTGGGAGAGGACGCGGCGCAAGTTCTGTTCCAGGATCGACGGTTCCGCCACGACCGCTCTGTAGAACGCCACCGATCCTTCGGTGAAAGGTGGCGGGGTGAAGCCCACTGGGAAGTAGTGGTGCAAGGAAAGGAAATCGATTTGGCTCCACCCGCGGCGGAGCACCACCGCGTTCCAGGCATCAGCATTGTGGTCGGGCTGCCGGCCCGGCTGAGGTATGAACAGCGACCTGCCTCCCACAGCGGTGATCGTGATCTTCGGGTCGGCCCTCCTCATCGCCTTGGCGATGGGGACCATATAGGTCGCGTAGCCGCGCGCATTCGTGTGGCCGCTCTGGAAGGGTTCGCCCCAAACCTCATTACCGATCGACCACTGCCTCACCTTGTACGGTTTCCGCCTCCCGTTCGCCGCCCGCTTCGCACCCCAGACTGACTCCGAAGTCCCGTTGCAGTACTCTACCCAGGCAGCCGCCATGTCGGGCGTGCCGGATCCGAAGTTAACAGTGATATAAGGCTGCGCCCGCAGTCGCTCACAAAACTGTAGAAACTCATCGGTGCCGAAGTCGCCGTCGTCCATCCCGTTGTTGTACCCGTAAGGCTGGCCGAAGGGAAGGATATCCTGCTGGGGGCGTAGATCGCGCGGCCCGATGGCTTTCCTCCAATCGTAGCAGTCGGCATAGCCGCCACCCGGCCACCGCAATACCGTCGGCCGGACTTTCCGGACCAGCTCTAAAACGTCTTGTCTCAGACCGTCAACGTTGTCAGCCGGCATGAGCGAAGCCGCACCAATCCACTTTGTTCCGGGACGGTTGAAGGCGATCCGGAATACTGCGGGCCTCAGGGCTCGATTCGGCGTCAGCCAGACCTGATACTTCTTCCAGTCACCCGGCTGCAGCCGCAATTCCGCATGCGCTGCCACCGTCCCGTCAGCGGCTTCGAGACGGAACGAAACCGGCTGATTCGCTGGGGTCGCCTTGATCCACGCGTAGGCGACATAGGGTTTTCCGGCGAGAATGTCAAAGCCCGTTTGACGGATGCCGCGCCATTCCGTGGAAGTTCCGAACAAGGAGACTCGCTGTGAGGCGCGCCCTACCATTGCGCTCGATTGATCGATGACGTAACTGACGTGGGTCCGGTCGGGGTCCGGCTCCCAAGGAACAGCTACTTGGGTGCGGTCCGGATCAATAGGAAAGAATTTCCGATTGCGCAGCAGCTCCGCCCATAGACCGCTCTGAATGACCCGGTCAAAGTGCTCCAAGTGGTGGCCGTAGATGCGCTGATCCACCTCATGAATAGTGTTGTGGACGTCGACCCGGAAGCTGGCGTGAATCTGAGCCGGCGCCGGTCGCAGAGAGAGAATCACGCTCAAACCGAGAAGAAGAAGGCACGGATGGCTGGAGCACGTACCGCAGGTTGATGGAGGCAGCAGCATCAGATCACGTTTTCCGACTCTTCTTTTCCGAAGACCAAACCCTCCTGGGTAGAACCGATGAAGCTGTACTCTTGAATCAGTTCCTCAGTGAGCCGCACGCCCAGTCCGGGCGAAGTCGGCGGCGCGACGCAGCCGTCCTGAATCTCTAAGGGTTCCACCAAGAAACGGTCACGTAACGGATTCGGATACTGGCAGCACTCCAGCCACAGACAGTTCGGATGTGCGAACGCGAAGTGCAGATTCGCCATCAAGGCCGGCGCCCCCGCCCAAGAGTGCATCGCGATCTTCACACCCCGGTCCTCAGCGAGAGCCGCCAGGCGTTTCGTCAAGGTGAAACCGCCCGCGACGGAAAGATCAGGCTGAAAAATGTCGAGGGCATCCGCCGAGAGATACGCCTTGAGCTCCGCCACGCTGGTCAAACTTTCGCCGCCAGCGATCGGGTAGGAGACCATTCGGCGAAGTTCTGCGTACGCGGCTGGATCCTCGATTCGGAACGGTTCTTCCAGCCAGCAGGGACCGCACTCTTCGATCGCCATCGCCAGCTCGATGACCTGGGCTTTCGACCAAGGCGAAGGTGAGCTGCCCTGGACCGCGTCCACCATCAGTTCAAACCGGTTACCGACCGCTTCCCGGAGCTTCTTCATGCTGCGAGCGGCGTTCGCAGGATCGAGAACCCGCCATTTGTAGGCGGTGAAGTTCTGCGAGATGGCGTGGCGAACTTCCACCACGAATTCCTCTGGAGACTCACAGCACCCAGCGCTGTAATAGACTCGGAGCCTTTGCTGGCGAGCTCCGCCGAGTAGTTCATAAACCGGAACTCCGAGAGCTTTTCCGGCCAAGTCGTGCAGCGCGATGTCGATAGCGCCGAGAACCCCAATCGGATAGCCGTGCCGGTTCCAGAACACCGAATGGTCGTAGAGCTTTTGCCACAGGCGCTCCGGTTGCAACGGGTCTTCCCCGACCAGCCAGCGCCTGAAGAAATCCACAAAGGGAGCGACGGCGGCCCGCACGCAGGCGCCTTGATACACCTCGCCCACCCCGGTCGTGCCGTCGTCCGCAACCACCTGGACGAACACCGAGCTCCACGAGTCGAAATACCCGCCGCTCCAACGCCATCTCCTGCCGTCGGGGTTCCTGCAAGCCAACTGGATTGTTCTTAAGTCAGCGATTCTCATCTAGCATCTCTCAGTGCGGACCTGCAGGCAGCTGAAAACGGCTCGTCCAAACCTCGCACACTCCTTTCGGAATCGTGGGTGGTTCGTGCCGGTGAGCGTGCATGCCGACGCCCGGCAGCCAGCCGTCATGCGTGACTGAATCCACCGCTCTCACGCCGCCGCTCACGGGGAGCGGGCCAAACAGTGCGCACATGGGCAAACCTGCGGCGTTCTTCTTCGGTTGTGATTCCGAGCGAGTATCCTCGCGCGGTGCCACGCAAGCGGGCGGGTCGCAGGCTCCATCGTGATACGGGCAGGCGACCCCGATCCTTGCTCTCGGCAACTCTTGGCGAGGGAACTCGGTCGCCGGCCGGTACGGGCGATATTCCCCATCAGCAGGATCATCGAAATCGCGGATTTGCAAGTCCTCAGGGAGCTTCATGGTTTTCTGGGGCGCCGGTCTCGACAAACGTCACTCGCGTCCGTGCCCTACGTTAAGGGACCTGCTGCCCGGCCCGCTTCCCCTGGAGCTTCGCGCACGGAACTCACGAGCCTCTTCGACCCACGCCGTCCACCCGGGTTTGGGGGAACCGTCCTCATACCGCAACCCGAGGGAGGTGAGGAACCTCATGAATGACTCGTTGTTGAGAAGCTCCGGACTGAGCAAGGGCTCAAGGGCGGTTTTCGTCCGTTCGTAATTCCAGTCCTGATACCCCTCCCAAATCACTCCGATGATTCGGCTGCGATGATTGTCGAGCCACCGGAAAAAGCGGCGGATGAACTCGGCTTGAATCTCCGGCGAGGAGTTCACCTCCGGAGCCGACGCACAGCCCAGTTCGGTGATCAGGACTTTCTTGCGGCCGGCGGTTTCCAGAACGTGCGCGAGGGCGGCGGCGAAGTAGGCGGGACTATTGCTGTCCAACGGCGTTTCCCGACCCCTGCCGAACATGCTGACCGGAGCGTAGTACGTGACACCGAGATAATCCAGCTGGGGTTCAAGCTGGGACCACCAGGGCTCGAGCGAATTCCAGCGGAGCACCGTGCCGAGCCGAACGTGGGGCGCTGCTTGGCGGACGACCTTCGAAGCACGGGCGACGAACTTGACGTAACCGGGGAACTGCGCCTTGTGTTCCGAGAAGTACCAGTCCACTTCGTTGCCGATAGACAGATAGTCGATGTAGCTGCCGAATCTGTCGAGGAACCCCTTCAGGAACAGTTCCCAGCGTTCCAGTACATAAGGATCATCAAACGGCCGCCCCCGGAGATACTCGGGCATCTGCAGCTCTTCCATGTGAACGTTGGCGATCGTGAAGGCGATCTTGAATCCATGGTGCTTGACGTAGCGCAGATGCCGGGCTACGCCGGAGATATGATCGACGTTGTTGTCCCAGTTGTAGCGGCCCGGCTCGGGTTCGTCCCAGCGACCGAGAACGATGGCGAGTGTGACGCCGGCCTCCCGCGCCCGCTCGAGCGCCGCGCTCCCCTTGTTGTCCGTGAAGAGGCCCTGAATGCCTAGGGGCTGGCCGGCGGCCGGAGAGCCATTCGCGGCCATGGTCGCCAGAAGCGTCAAGATTCCTACTCCGTGGCTCACTGCTCTTGACCTTGTCACGATTGTGGTTCTCGAAATCACGGCCCTCCTCCATTTGGCCCGCTCGGTCACCCGCTGGCGTTATGGATCCGGCAAGCCCCTGAGTTCAGAGAGTTCAGAGGGACCACGCCCATGGCTAGAAACGCAGCTTCAGCGCTAACTGGCCGATCCTCGCGTCGTGGGCGCGAGTGATGACCCCGCCCGCCTCCCACGTGGCGTTGCTCTGGTCCGGGTACAGAAAGTTAGGCCGGTTGAGCAGGTTGAAGAACTCGGCCCGGAACTGAAGATTCACCCTCTCAGTGAACTTGAACATTTTGAACAGCGAAAAGTCCAACGTTTGAAAGTTCGGGCCCGGAATGATGTTCCTTCCAGCATTGCCGTACCGCCCGGCCGTTTCGGCACTCGATGACGGCGGATCCTTGAACGCGCTCTTGTCGAACCAGCCGTGAATGCTTCGTTCGTCCGCCGGGAGACGGCCGTCGGCGATCCGATCGGCCCGCGCATCATTGACGGTGCAGCCGCAATTGTAGCCGGAACCCGCGAACACCGAGAACGGAAGCCCGCTTTGTAACGTCAGGATTCCGTTGATTCGCCACTGGCCGAGCACGGCGTTCATTACAGGACGCCAGTGATTCCCCACCGCTTTGCCTCGGCCGAACGGCAGATCGTAGTTGAAGGCGAACACGAAACGATGAGCCCGATCAAATGAGGAGCGCGCCCGGTCCGACCGCCTGTCGAAGGGATTGTGCCCCCGTCCGCTGGGGTTCGAATCTCCGCCTCCGGTGATTGTGCCGCCGCTCGCGTCGTCGATCGACTTGCCGAAGGTGTACGCCGCCAGGAATTGGAGGCCCGCCGACATCCGCTTTTCGAGCTTCACCTGCAGGGAATGGTAGATCGAAGAAAACGCGTTGGCCAGGGCTTCCACGTCTCCGACGTTGGGAACCGTCGCGTGGTGGATGCGGCGTTGCTCCGCCGTGGCCGGATCTCCTGGGGGTGTGGGATTGGCACTGAACGCGCCCGGTAGTTTGGTCCCCTTGGTTCCTACGTAGCCGATGTCGAAAACCATCTGGCCGGGCAGCGCTCGCTGGATGTTGAAGCTGAAGTACTGCGTGTAAGGCGAGCGGCTGTTAGGCTCGAACATCCGGTAGCTCCCCGAGGGGTTCTCCTTATCGAAATCCTCTACGGATGGGGCAAGATGCACCGGCAGGCCGTCGCTGAAGCGGTACATCGCCTCCACAGTGGTGAAATCCAGGTTGAACAGATTGAACTTCCGGGTGAACGGGGGGTTCAATCCGGCCTGCCGGACCTGCTCGAACGGGTTGAAGTAGGAGATTCCGTAACCACCGCGAATCGCCGTCTTGTCATTGACGGCGAACGCGAAGCCGAACCGGGGCGCCCAGTTGTTCTTGTCGGTCCTGACGAAGTTCCTGGAAGTATCGACCCCGGCGAACAGAACCCTGCCCCCAATGAGATCGATGTTGGAAAGGCGATCAGCGACCTCTACGTGGCCCGGGTATAGGTCGTAGCGAAGCCCGATGTTCAGCGTGAGCCGCCGAGTTACATTGATCTTGTCCTGTGCGTAGAATCCATACTCGGTCATCCGGAGTCCCCGCGTCCCCACCGTCAAATCCTGCTGAATGACCGTCGCCCGGCCCGTGAGAAAGTCGGCAAACGAGAGCCCGGTGAACAGCGGGACCATGATGTAAGCGCCTTTTCCGAAGAAGTTCTCATTGCCGTTGATGTGTCGGCGGCGAAAGTCGAAGCCGAACTTGAGGGTATGGCGTCCCTTGGTGCGTGAGAGGTTCTCGGACAGCTGGTAAGCGGTGGCAGCAGTCCGGTTTGGGGTGAACGGAGATGTGCCGATCCAGCTCGGTCCGGAACTAAAGAAGAACCACGGCAGCCCCACCGTGAGCTCGTCGATATTCACGTTCGGGATTCCGACCTGATCAGCCAAGTTCTGGCCGCCATCGGACGTGCCCAGCAGAAACGAGTTTCGGTTCAAGCCGATGCGAAGTTCGTTCACCGTGTGTGGATTGAATGTGTGGACATGTGTGATCCCTCCGTTTTGGGCTCGGCTGTCTCCTGTACCGGCCAGCAGGTCCAGGACGACTCCGCAATCGATACACGGGCCCACTGTTCCACCCCCGAACGCGGCCGGCGTGTCGCTGCTGCCCTGAACAAAGCTGTAGTGGGCCGTTAGCGAGTCCCGGGTCGATATCTGATAATCAATCTTCACGTCGAACTGATCACTGTTGACGGAACGCGTCCCGCTCGTCGAGTAGTTGTTGATCGTCCCGCGGCCGGGAATCAACGTGCCAGGCTGGTTGGGCAGAGGGTACATCTGTGCGATCTTGGCGGCAGCAGGGTCGATGGCCGACGGGGGGATCCTTTGTCCTTCAAAGATCGTCCCCAGCAGCGCGTTCTCAAAGAGCGGCTGACCAGGCGGCAACGTCTCGCTGAAGTCGCCTTGGCGCTCCAACTCGGTGGGAACCGATTGAATCGTCGTGCCCCCCAGGCGGTCCCTGGTGCCTTGATAATCGATGAAAAAGAACGCGGTGTTGCGTACGACCGGACCGCCGAGCGTGCCACCGAACTGATTGCGGCGCAACGGCTGCCGCGGAGCCTTGGCCTGCCCGGGCGCAAGGGCGACCTGGTTGTCAAAGAAGCCGTTCGCGTCCAGTATCTCGTTCCTCAGGAACCAAAACCCCGAACCATGCACCTCGTTGGTCCCGGACTTCAACTGCACGGCGACGATCCCACCAGCCGTGCGGCCGTACTCGGCTGAGAAGGTCGAGGTTTGAACTGCGAACTCCTCAATGGCGTCGATTGGCGGACGGACGTTCAGGTTGCCTACGTGATCGAGGTTGTCCACTCCGTTGATCACGAACATGTTGTTGTCAGACCGGGAGCCGTTGATGTTGTAGCCGGAGTTCGACTGATTCTGCATGCCGTCGTTCACTCCGGCGACGAGTCGGATGAGGTCAGCGAAATCACGGCCGTTCAAAGGCAGGTCGGCCACCTGCTGATGGTTGATGACCTGACCGATTTCGGCGGTTTCCAACCGCAACGCTTGCGACGCGTCGGCATGAACTTCGATTTGCTGCTCCACGGTGCCCACTTGCAGCACCGCGTCCACGCGCATGACTTGGTTCACCGTTAGCGTGAGCCCGGTCTGCACCCATCTCCTGAAGCCGGGTGCCGAGACTTCGACAGTATACGGACCGACGGGCAAGAACTCGACAACGTAGATACCCTCTTGGTTCGTTTCCGCCGTCTTCGTAATCCCCTGGCGGACCTGGGTGACTTTGATAGTCGCCCCGGGAATGACCGACTTCTGTTCGTCGTAAACCGTGCCAGTGATCTGCCCGGAGCCCACCTGGGCGGCGGCAGGGTTCGGCGATATCAAAGCGCAGACACCCCAAACAACCAAAGACGTTCCAACGACATGTAGCCCTGACATGCCACCTCCTGGATTCCTTGATAGCGCTGTTGAAGCTCGCACCAAGTGCCCCGCGAGCGTTTTCCGCAACGGGATCAGCCAGTGCCTGCACCGGCCGGCTGCGACCGCCCAGTCGAACCAGGATCGACGGGTTCCGGGAAACATGGTACGACCATATTCAGTCTGGCACTGAATCGGAACGCTGTCAAGGTTTTTCCGCTCCCCGTCTTCAGCGAATGGCGGGCTTCCTTGGATCGAGAGATTCAGCGGCGGCCTGTCGGCCCAAGCAGTTGTTCGGAAGAACTCCCGTAGTATCAACAGATCGAACGCCGACGCCAAGGGCTTCGGGTTGAGTTTTGACTTCGTGGCATTCCCGGGTTAGTATGGTTGTGTGTCAAGGATAAGCCGGCGGGCGAACGACATGGTCCATCCAAGGCGCGAGACGCGGACCCCAGAGGGCGCGGAGGGGAAACGTCCAATGGAAGCTCAGAGGGAGGACATCACCGCGTGGCTCGTCAGCTGCTTCAAACGGCTGCTCGCCGACGGTGCCCTGGCCCCTGGGTCAAGGTTGCCCCCGGAACGGGAGTTGGCGAAGATGTTTGGCGTCAGCCGATCCTCGCTCCGCCAAGCGCTAAAGGTGCTCGAAATCATGGGGGTTGTCACCCAACAAGTAAGCCGCGGTACCTACCTCAGCGACAACGCGTCAGCGATCCTCGCCGAGCCCATTGATTTTCTGGTTTTGCTGGATGGCATCTCCCACCATGAGTTGTTCGAAGCGCGCATGATGCTAGAGCCGGAGCTCGCCGCTCGGGCGGCGGAGCGAGCTACGACCGACGACCTGCGGGCGTTGCGAGGAGCTCTGACCCAAATGAGGCGCGCGTTGTCGGACCAGATGAGATACATCGAGGGGGACGTTGCCTTCCACGATGCTGTTTTTGCAGCGGCGGGCAATCGCGTTTGCCAAGCGATGATGCGCGTCGTTCAGCGAGCTGTTCTGACCAGCATCGCCCGCACCTCGGGGTTGACTGAGCTCGAGCGTTCGTTCGCGTTTCACAAAGCAATCTACGTGGCTATCGAAAAGCGGCGACCGGACGAGGCCCGGCAGGAGATGATTCAACACTTGAAATTCGGCCGGGACAGGCTGTTGCTCGCTACCCAGAAGCCTGCAGTGGGCTTGGCAGAAAAGATCGCGGCCATGCGGGCGGCGTTATAGGCGGAGGATGTCCAGTGGTCGGACCAACTCCGTTATGAAAGCAATCGTTTACTACGGCCGACAAGACGTCCGATACGAGGAGTTCCCTGATCCGGAGGTGCCCAGGCCTCGCGAAGTAGTCCTCAAGGTGAGGTCCGCCGGTCTCTGTCACACCGACGTCAACGAGTATCTACATGGCCCCGTGTTCATCGCCCAAACCCCACACCCACGCACTGGGCGTTCGATTCCCCTGGTGATCGGCCACGAGTTTTCGGGTCAGGTCGTCGAGATCGGGTCTGACGTTCGAGGGACGAAGGTAGGGGATCGGGTGGCGGTGAACTCGGTGGACTCCTGCGGGAAGTGCTTCTACTGCATTCGGGGCCGCCGGGCACTCTGCCGGGATGCGGCCTACGTCGGCTTCTCCCGCGACGGGGGCTTTGCTGAGTACGCGGCGGTTCCGGAGGAATGCTGCCACCCACTGCCACCGAGCGTTTCCGACGAGGCTGGAGCGCTCGCGGAACCTTTCGCCGTCGCGCTGCACGGACTCTCGCAATCCGGGCTGCGAGTGGGCGACCGTGCCGTGGTCGTCGGTGCAGGTACCATCGGCATGTGCATGTTGCAGATCCTGCGAGTGGGTGGAGCCGAACACGTGTTCGTCGTTGAGAAATCGGAAGCCAAGAGAGAAATCGCAGAGCAACTCGGGGCCAGCGCAGTTATCAGCCCGGACCGGACGGACCCCGCTAAGGTGGTTCGTGATCTGACCGACGGCCTGGGGGCGGACATCGCTTTTGAGTGTGTGGGGTCGGCAGATAGCCTACGAACGGCTATCGAATGTGCGCGTGGGGATGGAACCGTGTGCGTTTTGGGCGTCTTCCCTGGACCGCTCGAGTTCAATTGGAATGACGTGCTGGCGCGGGAACAAAAGGTTCTGACCTCACTGGCGTACGCCGATGAGTTCCCGGTTGTCATCTCCATGTTGGCCGATGCGAGGCTGAAAGCTGAACCGTTGATTACGGGCTATCTGCCTCTTAGCCAACTGGTGGAGCTGGGGCTCAAGCGGTATGGAGCGGCGGGAGCCACAAACATCAAGACAGTGGTTCGGGTATGGGCATGACACACGTTCGCCCGTTTCAGGGGGTGACCGCGGGGATCGCTCCTTGAGGGTCGTTCAGATGAACAGGCAAGAGAGCACGAACCTCGTCGCCAGGCTTAGCGCTATTCCCTATGCCGGTGCAATCAGTGACATCTTGGACGAGATGGGGTTTAGGAACCAAGTGCTGCCTCCGGAGATCCGACCCCTTCGGCCGGACCAGACCCTGGCCGGCCGGGCTTTTACGCTGCTCGGGACGGTGACTGACGAGCATGACCGGGACAAGATCCTTCTGCCCTACTTGAAAATGCTTGGAGACATCCGTCCGGGTGACGTGCTGGTGTGCCAGTCCAATGACACCACCGCGGCTCATCTCGGTGAGTTGTCGAGTGAAACCGCCCAGTACCGTGGCGCTCGGGGCGCAGTGATCGACGGCGGTACAAGGGATGCCGGGTACATTTTGCGAATCGGTTTCCCGGTCTTCGCTCGTTACACGACACCAAGAGACATCGTGGGACGCTGGCGGCTCGCGGACTACGCCGTACCCATTGAGATCGGCACCGTACGGATTGCACCCGGCGACTACGTCGTCGGGGACCGTGACGGCGTGGTGATCATCCCTGGGGACACCGCCGAAGAGGTCGTTATCAAGGCGGACCAGATTGTCCGCACTGAGAACTTGGTTCGTAAAGCGATTCTGGCAGGCGTGCACCCGCTGGAGGCGTACCGGAAATACGGTAAGTTCTGAGGGTTGAAGTAGTCTGCTAGTTGGCCCCACTTTCTATGCGGGCTGTCCGGGCCCGTGGGCAGGGCTCCGCAAGCTCTCCGAGGCTCCACAGAAAGCCTATTCTTCCTCGCGCGTGGCCACCTCCACCTGGCCGGCCTCCTTGGCCTTGGCCTTCCGCGCCTCCCAGAGATGCCGGTTGCGGTTCGTCTTCCAGTACTTGTTGCCCCACCAGGCGTCGTCGTCCTCGGCGAAGGCGCCGGCCATCACCGGATTGGAGCGGTTTTTCTGCACCCAGGCCGCCAGCACCGGATCGGCGCTCTTGCGGAGCTGCTTCGAGACGGTGAAGGTGAGCCGATCCGAGTGCCTCGCTCCGGGCCGCCGGAAGTAGACGGTGAGGTAGCGCTCTTTGTGGAACGCCATCGGCAGCAGCGTCCGGCCGACTTTGGCCGCGGCGGCGCTGAGGTGCTCGCCGACGCCCTCGAGCTCCTGGGCCCACTTGTAGCTCGTAATCTGCTCGGCGGGAACCTGGTAATTCTGATCGCCATACTGAAATACGAGCCCGTTGGACTCGTTCAGCGTCAGGTGTCCGTCGGTCCCCCACGGGATCTCCTGGACGGTCCCCTCCAGATACATGACCGCCTCCGGGCTCTCCTGAGCCAGACCGGAGCCGGCCAACAGCAACGCGGCGGCGGCCGCCGCGATGAGACGAATCGCCGTGTTTCGATTCATGGCTGAGAATTCTCCTGCCCCCACCATCGGCACGGGCCGGGTAGGACTTTAGTTCCATCGCCGCCGAGGATTTACCTTAGGCGGTTGCGTGTCCGGGGACCAGAGGGCCGCTCCCGGCTGGGGCGGCCGGACGTCCCCTGTCCCGGGCGGGCCGCGCCGGGTTCTGCGGCCAACGCCACCGGGGCCAGCGGATCGGCGAACAGGACTTGCAGGCCGCTTCCCTCCACGCGGCCCACGTCGCGCTGGCTGAGCAAGTAGTAGTCGAAGCCGCAGAGCGTCTCTTCGGGCAGCGGTTTGACGGGCCGTAGGGCCCGGATGCGGTAATAGGACCGGTAGAACTCGAGCGCCTCGCGGTTCAGCCACGTGGCGGCGATCGAGACCGTGCCTTCGGGCGCAGTAGCGGTCCGCTCCTTCAAGATCCGGGCGATGCGCTCCGTGTGCATGTCGAAACGCCAGTACTGGAAATAGCCCGCGTGCATCTGGGTGAGGGACTGCACGATGAGCAGGGAGACCAGCGGCAGCGGGTGCGCCCGGACCTAGTAAGGCGGGTTTACTCGGGAGAACTCGTAGTTGCGGGGATCCAGGCCCCGCTCTTTCAACTGGACGGCGCAGTCGGCGGGAGAGTCGCCCACCGCCTGGATCCTGGGCAGCGGCAGGGTCTTTGGGGTGTAGATCTCCTTGGCGATCCACTTGCCCGTGAGGGCGAGCCGTTCGCGGAACGTCAGGCTCTCCATCGCCCGCCCGACCAGCTTCGATACGTCCACGGCTGTCTCGATCAGAGCCATCCCCGATTCTCGATTGTACCGCAGCGCCGCCTCAGGGCTTGAAGCGGTCCTCGGCCCGCAGCCCGGCCCACGCCCGCCAGAGCCGAGCGAGCGCATCCACCACCTGAGGGTGCTCCTCGGCGACGTTGTGGAGCTCCGTGCCGTCGCGTTCGATGTCGTAGAGTTCCCAGGGGCCGTCGTCGATGGCCACCAGCTTCCACTGGTCCCGCCGCACCGCCCGCCCGTGGTTCCACTTCCAGAAGAGGGCGTCGTGGCCGCGGCGGCGCTCCCCGCGCAGCACCGGCACGAGCGACTTGCCGTCCAGGCGCAGGACGCGGCGGCCCTCGAAGCGGCTGGGGTGGCGCACGCCGGCCACTTCGAGCAGCGTGGGAGCGATGTCGATGACGTGCGAAACCTCGCGCGTCAGGCCGCCCGGCTGGCCGATCTTGCCCGGCCACCAGGCGATCAGGGGAACGTGGATGCCGCCCTCGTGATCGTACTGCTTGAACCAGCGGAACGGCGTGTTGCCGGCGTTGGCCCAGCCATGGCCGTAGCTCTGGAACGTATCCTCGGGGCCGGGCATGATCTCCGGCAGGTTGCCGGGGCGCACGGGGCGGCCGTCGCGGGTCGTCTCGGGCAGGTAGGGGCCCTTGCGGTCCGGGCGGTACTCGACGTGACAGGCCCCGTTGTCGGTGAGGAACAGGACGAGGGTGTTCTCGAGGCGGCCGGAGGTCTCGAGAGCTTCCAGGATGCGGCCGATGCCGGCGTCCATGCGGGTGATCTGCGCCGCGTAGACCTCCATGCGCCGCTGCTGCCACTCCTTGTTCTTCACGCGATCCCACGGGGGCACGTCCGGGTGCCGCGGCGAGAGCTCCCAGGCCGGGTCGATGACGCCCAGTTCCTTCATGCGCTCGTAGCGGGCCTGGCGGAGCTTGTCCCAGCCCTCGGCGTAGCGGCCCTGGTGCTTTGCGATCTCCTCCTCGGGCGCGTGCAGGGGCCAGTGGGCGGCGGTGTAGGCCACGTAAAGGAACAGGGGCTTGTTCTCCGGAGCCTGGCGGACGAAGCCCACCGCGGCGTCGGAGATGGCGTCGGTGTAGTAGAAATAGGGCCGCTGGTAGTCGGCCGAGGCGTCCTCGTTGTCCCGCATGAGGGTGGCTGGCGCGAAGTAGCTGGCGGCCCCGAGAATTGTGCCGTAGAAATGCTGAAAGCCGCGCTGCAGCGGCAGGCCGTCGAAATTGTCGGGCTTCGAAAGGTGCCACTTGCCGGCCATGTAGGTCGAGTAGCCGGATTGCCGCAGCAACTCGGCGACGGTGATGGCCTCCCGGCGCAGAGTGCGGTTCTCGTCGAGCGCCAAGTGATGGTAGACGCCGGTGAGCAGCGACGCCCGCGTGGGCACGCACATGTTCGCCACGTGGAACCGCGTGAAGCGGAGGCCCTCGCGGGCCAGGCGCTCGAGGTTCGGCGTCTCGATCTCGGAACCGTAAGGCGAGAGGTCGGCGTAGCCGATGTCGTCGCCGACGATGAGGACGAAGTTGGTGCGGTGGTCGGGCTGTTCCGGGGGGCCTCCGCAGGAGAGGCAGGCGAGAGCGGCGAGGACAGCGAAGATTCCCTTCATGAGCGTCTCCAGGAAGCAGGCGTCACGGCGCAGGACCGTGCATCCCCTCTAGCTTATGCGACCGCGGGCCGCAGGGCCGGAGAGGCCGGGGCTCGGCCGGCGGAAGGGCCGTCACGCCGGCTTCGTGTCCACCACCTCGAACTGGAGTCCGCCGGCCTCGAGGCGTTCGCCCTTCTTCGCGTGGACGGCGCGGACGTAACCCAGGGCGGCGACGGCGTCCAGCGCGGGCGAGTAGGCGGCTGACGTCAACACGCCGGCCTCTTTGCCCCCGGCGGTAAGGGCGGTTCCCGGCTCGGGCGCCTCATTGCCAGCGGCGCGAAGCCGGACCAGCAGGCGGTTCACGTGGCCCCGGGCCCGGACGCGTTCGACGATCTCCTGGCCGACGTAGCAGCCTTTGTTGAAGTGCACGGCGCGGAAGACCTGTGTCTCGTGGGGAATGTAACGTTCGGTCAGATCCTCACCGTAACGCGGGCGGCCGTTCTCCACGCGGACGATGTGGGCATCTTGCCAGGTGGCTTCCACGGCGCCGGCGGCGGCTAGCCGCTGAATGGCGGATTCCTTCTCCCCGGCGGGGACGAAGATGCGGAAGCCGGGCTGTCCGGTGAGAGAAACAGCGGCGACGACAGCACCGTCCCAGGCGGTGGTCTCGTGATCGCCTTCCGGAACGGGCGCCCCCGCGGCGGCGAGCGTCTCGGCGGCCCGCGGCCCCTCGACGGCCAGGGTGGCGAGCCGCGGAGTGACGTCTTCGAGCGTCACGTCGTCGGCGATGATGTAGTTGTCGAGAAGGGAATAGAGCTTCTCCCGGGTCTCGGGCTCGGTGTCCAGGAGGAAGTGGCTCGGGAAACAGAAGAGATCCATGTCGGCGAGGACGCGCCCCTGGGCGTTGAGCAGGAAGGCGTAGCATCCCTGGCCCGGCTGGAGCTGTTCGACGTGATTGGTGAGCATGGCGTGCAGGAAGCGCACGCGGTCCTCGCCGGTCGCTTTGACCTTCCCGCGCCCGCTCACATCGAGCAGAGCAGCCGTTTCTCGAAGAGCCTGGTAGCCGTCCGTCATGACAGTGATATCCAGCGCAGCCAGGCGGCGATGAACAGAACGGTGAAGCCGGACACGACGACCCCCGTCATCAGCCGCAACTTCTTGGCTTCATCGACAATCGCCGAGCCCGCCATCAACGACACGGCGAAGATGTGCAGGACAAGCAGCATCTTAATGCCGAACCAGAACATGTAGCCGGGCGGAAAGGTGCTCTTGGCGAGAAGGTTGTAAATCCCTGAGACCACGATGGCGCCCACCGCTACCCGGGACCACCGCCGGAACGCCGGAGCATAGCTGCGGGCGCAGAACCGCGCGTAGAACGTACCGCCCAGCAACACCACCACCCCGGCGATGTGCAGCCAGCGGAAAACGATGGCCAGCCCAGTTTCCATTGAATTGCCTCTCCCCATCATTCTACGGGCCTGGGCGCGGACGGCGGGCGAAAGGACGCCGAATTGCCGTGGGTCAGGCGTTCGTGCTGCTATGGGCATAGATGATCCACGAAGTTCTGCCGGTGGGGATGCTCCAGTGCAACTGCTCGATCTACGGTGACGAGCAGACCAGGGAGGCCATCGTCGTCGATCCGGGCGACAACGTCGATACCATCCTGGCCGTGCTCCGCCGCCACGGGCTGAAGGTGACGGCGATCGTCGTCACCCACGGGCATATCGACCACGTGGCCGGAGCCCAGGCGCTGCGGCGGGCCACCGGCGCCCCGGTCTACATGAACGCGGCGGACCAGGAGCAGCTCGACCAGCTCGACTGGCAGGCCTCCTGGCTGGGCATGGCGCCGCCGGAGCGGGTGGAGGTGGACGCGGAACTCAAGGACGGGGACACGCTGGCGGTGGGCCCGATGGCATTGACTGTCCTTCACACGCCGGGGCACACGCGGGGCAGTTGCTGTTTGTGGATCCCGGCGGAGAGGAAGCTGATCGCCGGGGACACGCTCTTCCGGGACTCCATCGGCCGCACGGACCTCCCCGGGGGCGACAGCCGCCGGATCTTGGCTTCGATCAAGGAAAAGCTGCTCGGGCTTCCCGAGGAGACGCGCGTCTTCCCGGGTCACGGCGAAGAGACGACCATCGGCCGGGAGAAGGAACTCAACTACTTCCTGCGGGACCTGTGAGGCGGACCTACGGGCGATCCTCGTCCGGGACGAGTCCGGCGCGGCGCTGTTTCTCCATTTCGGTGATGACGCTGGAGATGAGGTCCTTGGCCCCTTCGATCCCCTTCAGGATCAACTGGATGTCCATGGCCGGACGGCCCGGCTGGCGGGCGCTCCGGCAGTAGACGCCGTGCTGTCCGACCAGCACCAGGGCATCGGTGAGCAGGTCCAGCGCCACCGCCAGACGGCCCCGCTCCACCCCCATCTGAAACTCATGGCGCTCCAGCGCCTCGGCGTGTTCTTCGAAAACCGACATCGCCCCTCCGAATCACCCAGTCTCCCGCCGCGGCGGGTTGTTCATTGGATGATCTTGCGCTTCTCGAGGAAGCGAAAGATATCGCGGTAGAGGCGTTCCATCTGCTTGTCGTCGAAGCCGCCGTGGCCCCCGCCGCGCACGCTGATGAGTTCCGCGTCGGCCCCGGCCTCGCGCAGGGCCCGGGTGAGGTTCACGCCGTGCTCGTAAGGCACCGTGGGGTCGGCGTCGCCGTGGATGGTGAGTACCGGCGGCACGTCCTTGCGGACGTAAGTCATCGGGGAAACCCGCCGGGCGAGTTCGAGACGTCCCGGCTGTGCCGGCAGCCAGGTGACGGCGTACTTGCGCATGTGGGGCCCGGCGAGCTGGTCCGCCACGTCGGTGATCCCGTACCAGTTGACGACCGCGGCGACATGGGCCTCCGGCCCCAGACGGGCGCCTTTGGGGGTGAGCCCGACCATCAGAGCCAGGTGTCCACCGGCGGAAGTCCCGGTAACGACGATGCGCTTGGGATCGACGCGGTAACGCTTCGCGTTGTCCCGGAACCATTTCGCCGCATTCAGCACGTCGGTCACCGCCGCCGGCGCCGTGGCGGTCTTCGCCAGGCGGTAGTCGACGTTGCACACCACGAAACCCTTCTCGAGGTAGGGGAGGCAATGGCGCTTGATCATGCGCTCCTTGGCCCCGCCCACCCAGCCGCCCCCGTGGATCACGATGACGCCGGGACGCTTGCCCAGAGCGGCTTTGCCGGGCTGGTAGATATCGAGGACGGTTTCGGAGTACTGGTCGTATGGAACATTGGCTTCGATCAGAACCCAGCTCGGGAGCTGTGCCGCCGGCGGCCGGACCTCCTGCCCCAGCAGACACACAAAGGCAGTGAAGGCGAGCAGGATGCGTTTCCCCATAAGCTCATTATGCCTTCTATACTTGATTCTAGTGCGCATTCTGTTACCCGTTCTGCTGGTTTTTCTGGCGGCGGCGCCGGCCGCCGGGCCGGAGACGATCGTCAGCCGGCGGGCGGCGAAGGACTTCCCGCTCACCGCCGACCCGGCCTCACCGTATTGGAAAGACGTCCCGGGCGTCATCGCCGAAAACGACGCCTACAACAAGCCGACGCCCGGCCACCGCACCGAGATCCGTTCCCAGTGGACGGACCGCCATCTTTACTTCCTGTTCATCTGTCCGTATCAGGAACTCTACCTGAAGCCGGACCCGGTCACGGACAAGGAAACGCCGGAACTCTGGGAATGGGACGTCGCCGAGGTCTTCATCGGAGCCGACTTCACCGACATCCGCCACTACCGGGAGTTCGAAGTCTCGCCGCGAGGCGAATGGGTCGACCTGGACATTCACAGCAACGATCTGAACTGGCCCCGGGACATGAAATGGAACTCCGGCTACCAGGTGAAGGCGCGCATCGACCGGGAAAGGAAAATCTGGTACGCCGAGATGAAGATCCCCTTCGCCAGCATCGACAGCCGCCCTCCCAAAGCGGGCAACGAGTTCCGGGTGAACTTCTACCGGCTGCAAGGGCCGCCGCCGGATCGCAAGCAGGTGACCTGGCGGCCGACGTTCACGCGCACCCACCACACGCCGGAGTCCTTCGGGCGCCTCGTGCTGGGAGAGTAAGGCCGTGCTGCGCATCTCCCACGTCGGCCTCCGCGGCGTCGTCGGCCGGGGGCTCACCGCCGCCCATGTGCTGGATTTCGCCGCCGCCTTCGGGACCTTCCTCGAGCCGGGCTGCCGGGTGGTGATCGGGCGCGACCCCCGGGCCAGCGGGATCATGCTCCGGGAAGGGGTGCTCGCGGGGTTGACGGCTTGCGGGCACGACGTGGTGGACCTCGGCGTCGTTTCGACGCCCGTGATTCAGCACTGCATCCGGAACCTGGAAGCCGGCGGCGGGGTCTCCATCGGCGCCAGCCACAACACGGCGGACTGGAACGCCCTGAAGTTCTTCGGTCCGGAGGGAATCTATCTCTCGACGGCCGAGGCCGGCGAGCTGCTCGACATCTATCACTTGCGGCGGTTCGACTTCGCCCCGTGGGATCGTACCGGCAAAGCCGTCGAAGAGCCCTGCGCCGCCGAAGCGATCGATTCCTACGTGGCCGTGCTGGGCGAGCACTACGACTTCGAGAAGCTGCGCCGGTTCCGCGTCGTGGTGGACTGCTCGAACGGAACGTCGTCGATGATCCTGAGGCGTCTGGAACAGCGCTACGGGCTGGACATGGTGCTGATCAACGAGCGAACCGAGGGCCGCCGCTTCGCCCACGACCCGGCGACGAACCGGGAAACGGTGGCGCTGCAGCTCGCCCCGCTGGTGAAGCCGCTGGGCGCCGACGCCGGGTTCCTCTTCGACATCGATTCCGACCGCGTCGCCCTGGCCACCGAGACCGGCGAAGCGGTGAGCGAGGAGATGGTGCTGCCGCTGCTGGCCGATTACCTGCTGCCGCGGCGCGAAGGAAAGCTCGTCATTACCAACCTCTCCACGACGGCCCTGGTGGAAGAGGTGGCGCGGCGCCACGGGGGCAAGGTGATCCGCGTGCCGGTGGGACGCCAGGCGGCGATCGACGCGCTGACCAGCTACCGGCCGGAACAGGTGGCGATCGCGGGCGAAGGGACAGGGGCGGTGATGATGTCCCAGTTCCGCTTCGTCTACGACGGCATCGCGGCCATGCTGGCGGTGCTGACGATGATGGCCGAGCAGGGGCGGCGGCTCTCGGAGATCCTGGCCGGCTATCCCGTCTACAAGATGTTGAAGACCCAGTTGCCGCTGGTTTCGGCCCGCGTCCCCGAACTGCTCACCGAACTGCAGGAGCGGTACGGCTCGGGCCGGGTCAATACTACCGACGGGTTGCGGGTCGACTGGCCGGACCGGTGGTTTCACGTGCGGGTGAGCCAGACCGAGCCGGTGATCCGCGTGATCGCCGAGCGGCGTGACGAGGAGCCACGGGAGCTGTTCGAGGAGCTGGTGGAGGCGGTGAGGAGACTGGATTGAAGGTCCGCCAGCACAAGCTGAAGATCGGCGTCTCGGGCATCCGCGGCGAGGTGGGCGAGTTCCTCACCCCGCCGATGGCCTGCGCCTTCGCCCAAGCCTTCGGGACCTATGTGGGCCCCGGCCGGGTGGTGGTCGGCCGGGACACGCGACCCCACGGGCCGATGTTGGAGCACGCCGTGGCCTGTGGTCTGCTGGCGGCGGGCTGCGACGTGGTGCGGGTCGGGGTGCAGCCGACGCCGACCATTCAGATCTACGTAGCGAATCGGGGCGCCCGCGGCGGACTGGCCATCACGGCTTCCCATAATCCGCCCGAATACAACGCCCTGAAGCTGTTCAACTCGAGCGGCCTCTTCTTCAACAGCTACGAGCGCAGCGAACTCATCGACCTCTATCACCAGAGCAACTTTCACCACGCGACCAACGATGCCATCGGGTGGGTCCACGCGGATTACGGGCGGCCTGCCGGCATCCACATCGAGCGGGTGCTGGCCCACGTGGACAAGGACCGGATCCGCCGGGCCGGATTCCGGGTGGCGGTGGACGCGGTAAACGGCGCCGGCAGCGAGATGACGGTGGAGTTCCTGGGCGAGTATTTGGGCTGCGAGCTGGTCCCCTTGGCGGTGGATCCGCACAAGCCGTTTCCCCGCGTGGCCGAGCCCCGGCCCGATACGCTGGGTGAGTTGGCCGCGGCGGTGAAGGAGTTCGGCTGTCACGCCGGCTTCGCGCAGGATCCGGACGCGGACCGCCTGGCCGTGGTCGCCGAGAACGGCCGGGTGCTGGATAACGACGACGTTCTGGCCCTCGTAGTGGACGCAGTGCTCGAGAAACAGCCGGGGGACGTGGTCGTGAACCTCACCACGTCGGCGGTGATCGAAGACGTTGCCCGCCGCTACGGCTGCCGCGTGCACCGGACACCTGTCGGCGAGGCCAATGTGGTGGAGCGGCTGCTGGCCACCCGCGCGGTCATCGGCGGCGAAGGATCGAACGGCGGAGTGATCTTTCCCGCGGTGCACCCGTGCCGGGACAGCTACACCGGGATGGCGTTCCTGCTGGACCGCATGGCGGCCACGGGCAAGACGGTCTCGGAGCTGGCGGCCGGCCTGCCGCGATACGTGCGGCGGCAGACGAAGGTCGCCTTCGAGCATGGCCCGCTGGGCGGCGTGATGCAGGCGCTCGAAGAGCGGTACCAGGGGGCGGAGACGGACCGCCGGGACGGGCTGAAGCTGATCTGGCCGGACCGGTGGGTCCACGTGCGGGCCTCCAATACGGAGCCGGTGATGCGCATCGCCGTGGAGGCGCGCTCAGCGGAAGAAGCCGAGCGGCTGTTCAGCGAAGTGCAGGGGATCGTCGCCTCTTGAGACGCCCCGGGGCTACTCGGCGGCCGAGGAGGTGGAGGCTTCGCCGGCCTCGCCGGGCGGCAAGTAGAAATCGACCGTGCCCTTCTCCTGCAGCTTGAAGCGGCGCCGGATCTCGAGCTCCTGCTCTTCGCGGCTTTCCTTCAAGCGCTGGATGCGCTGTTTCCGGTACTCGTTTTGCCGCCGCAGCATCTCGTTCTCGATCTCGAGCTGGCGGATCTGTTCGCGCTTTTCGAGCAGGGCCCGCAGACCGTTGGGGCCGGTGATCTGAAGGAAGGCATACACGCAAATCATGGTGACCAGAACAGCCAGTCCAAGATTCTTCCAGAGCGCCGACATAGGGCCCAACATTTCTTTATAAGCTTGTTCGAGCCCCAGGTCTACTGAAAACGTCAAAAAGTGGTAAGAAAAACTTCATCGGCAGGTAACAGATGACGGACAAGATCGTGGTCTTGAGTACATGCAGCTCGGAAGAAGAGGCGCGCAAGATCGCCCGGAGCCTCGTCGAGAAACGGGTGGCGGCCTGCGTGCAGGTGATCTCCGGCCTCCGGAGTGTCTATTGGTGGCAAGGCAAGATCGAAGAGGAAGGCGAGGCGCTGCTGGTGGTCAAGTCGCGGCGGGACCTCTTCCGGCGGCTGGAGGCCGAACTGCGGAAGCTCCACTCCTACGAAGTGCCGGAGATCGTCGCCTTGACGGTGGTAGATGGCTCGGCCGACTATCTCGGCTGGCTGGACCGCGAGCTGGCCGGCTGACGGCGCCTCAGCGCAAAGGAAGCAGCCAGGCAGCCAAGGCCGTCGCGAGAAAGCCGGCCACCCCGTTGACGGCCAGCAGCGGCGTCCAGGTCTTCAGGGCTTCGATCTCGGTAAGTCCGGACATCTGCTTGTAGACCCAAAAGCCGGAGTCGTTCATCCACGAGCCCACCAGCGAACCCGAGCCGATGGCGCAAGCCACGTACACCGTATGATACGAAGGCTCCGCCGCGAGGACGATGGGCGCCATGATCGTCGAAACCGTGATCATCGCCACCGTGCCGGATCCTTGCGCGATCTTGATCAGCACGGCGAGCAGGAAGCTAAGCAACAGCAAGGGGATGTTGTAGCTGCCGGCCATCTCGCCCAGCGCCTTGCCGACGCCCGCCTCCACCAGCATCCCGCCGAACGAGCCGCCGGCGGCGGTGATCAGGATGATCAGCCCGCCGTTGGCCAGGGCCAGCTCCACCGGCTTGGCCATCTCCGCCAGTGACATGCGGCGGCTGGTGGAGAGCAGGTGCAGCGCAACGGCGGCCGAGACCAGCAAGGCGAAGTTCGGATCTCCCAGAAAGCCGGTATAGACCGCCAGCGGGCTGGACTTGTCGACGGCATTCACCACGGTGTTCGAGGTGATCAGCAGCACCGGTAGCAAGATCGGCGCCAGTGAATGCCAGAAGCCCGGCAACTGGCTTTCGTCGCGGGCCGCGAGTTCCTCGAGCTCCTCGACCGACATGCCGGGCGTTTCACGGAACGGGACCTCATAGTTGCGGTCCCGCCAGATGGAGAACATCCAGCCGACGAAGGAGGCCGGGACGGCGATGAGAGCGCCGACGAGAATCATCACCCCGAGGTCGATCTTCAGCTCAGCCGCCATAGCCAGTGGGCCCGGCGTCGGGGGCACCAGGCTGTGGGTTACGGTCGCGCCGCAGCAGATCGACATCAGGAAAAGCAGGTAGTGCTTGCCGCTCCGGATCCGCATCGCCCGGGCCAGCGGCACCAGCAAGTAGAAGACCGTGTCGAAGAAGACCGGGATGGAGAGCACGTAGCCGCTCGTGACCAGCGACAGCGACGAGCGCTCCTCACCGAGGATGCGCACGAAGACGCGGACGATCTTGTCCGCCGCCCCGCTCTCCATCAGGCACTGGCCGATCAAGGCCGCCAGGGCGATCACGATGCCGATCTTGCCGCACAGCGTCCCGAACAGCCCCGCGACTTTGGGCATGATCTCGCCGAAGGGTACCTGGGGCGAGAGCACCCCGACGACGATGGCCGCCACGATCAGGGCGATGAAGGCGTTGATCTTCAGGCGGATGATGAGAAGGAAGACGACGGCGATCGCGGCTACCAGCACGACGACGGGGTGCATGGGTGAGATTGTACAAGATGCGCCGCCGCCGGTGGCCGGAAGCGGAACCGGTACGAAGAGATGGGCCGCCCCCGGCGCCTGCTAGGGTGGAAGAGGAATGCGCTCGATTGGACTGGCGGAACTGCTGGTGATCGCGGGGATCCTGGCGCTGCTTTTCGGCGGCCGCCGGATCAGCGCTCTGATGGGAGCGTTGGGCCGCAGGCTGCGCGACACGTTCGATCAGGCGAAGTGGATCTACGAGTCCATCGGAGGAAGCGAGGAGGAGGCGCTCAAGGCTGAGGCCCGCGTGGGGGAGAAACTGGCGGCCCGAATGCGCGAGAGCTATCCGCCGGACCCGGACCAGGGCGCGCAGGAACGCCTGCGGCGCCTGGGGGCGAAGCTGACGGCGCAAGCCGGGAATCGTGAGTTCCATTTCCAAGTGGTCACGGCGCCCTTTGCCAATGCCTTCGCTCTGCCCGGCGGTTACGTATTCGTGACGCGGCCCCTGCTGGATGCGTGCCGCGGCGATGACGGGATGCTCGCCTTCTACCTGGGACACGAGATGGGACACATCCGGCTGCGTCACGCCGCTGAGCGCTACGCCGCCGAAGCCGTCCTGAAGGCGGTCGCGGCGCGGGCCGCGTTCGTGGCCGAGCTGCTGTCGAAGGGCTACTCCCGGGAGCAGGAGCGCGAGGCCGATCTCGAAGGGCTCCGCCTGGCGCGGCAAGCCGGCTACGATCCCCGGGCGGCCGTGCGGGCGATGAGGGCGATCGAACAGGCGGGCGAGGCCGCCGGCTGGCGCGAGTACCTCTCCACCCATCCGCCGATGCGCGATCGAATCGCCACGCTCGAGCGCGAGGCAGCCAGGACGTGAGCAGATCCGCCTCCTGGACGGCGGGTTACGATGAAAAGCTGGCCTCGCGGGTTGCCGGCGGGGGCGGACAGGAGTCTCGCAGATGAAAGCACTGGTGAAAGCGAAAGCCGAACCCGGACTGTGGCTCGAGGACGTGCCGGAGCCGGAAATCGGAATCAACGACGTGAAGATCCGGGTGTTACGGACCTCGATTTGCGGCACGGACCTGCACATCTGGAAGTGGGACGAGTGGGCGCAGAAGACGATCCCCGTGCCGATGGTGGTGGGGCACGAGTTCGTGGGTGAGATCGTCGAGGTCGGCTCGAACGTGGCCGACTTCGAACCCGGCTTCATCGTCAGCGGCGAAGGCCATCTGGTCTGCGGCCGCTGCCGGAATTGCCTGGCGGGCCGGCGCCACCTCTGTGCCTACACCCAGGGCATTGGAGTGAACCGCACCGGGGCCTTCGCCGAATACATCGTGCTGCCGATGACCAACATCTGGCACCACGATCCTTCCATCGACCTCGACATCGCCAGCATCTTCGACCCTTTCGGCAACGCCGTCCACACGGCGCTCTCGTTCCCCGTGCTGGGCGAGGACGTCCTCATCACGGGAGCCGGACCGATCGGAATCATGGCCGCGGCCATCGTTCGTTACGCCGGGGCCCGCTACGTGGTGATCACCGATATCAACCCGTACCGGCTGGATCTGGCGCGCAACACGGTCCGGGTGACGCGGGCGCTCGACGTGCGCACCGAGAAGATCGCCGACGTCCAGAAGGAGCTGGGCATGAAGGAAGGCTTCGACGTGGGTCTGGAGATGTCGGGCAGCGAAGTGGCCTTCCGCGACATGCTCGCCAATATGTGCCACGGCGGCAAGATCGCCATGCTGGGCATCCCCAACGGCGACATGGGGATCGACTGGAACACGGTGATCTTCAACATGCTCACTATCAAGGGCATCTACGGCCGCGAGATGTACGAGACCTGGTACAAGATGACGGTCATGCTCCAAGGGGGCCTGGACATCAGCGGAGTGATCACCCACCGGTTCCACTACACCGAGTTCGAGAAGGCCTTCGAAGTGATGCTTTCCGGCAACGCCGGCAAGGTGATCTTGAAGTGGGCCGACTGAGCCGCGCTACTTGCCCGGGCGCTTGCCTCGACGATCTCTCACGACCTCCGCGCGATGCTCCTCCATCTCGGCGAGCATCCGCCGAACCACATCCGGGTGCTCGGCGGCGACGTTGAACCGTTCGCCCGGATCGGTCTCCACGTTGAACAGCAGCGGTGGATCCTGGACCGTCGTCTTGCGAGTACCGTTGGCCGGGAAATTGGTAATGACGTGGAGCTTCCAGGGCCCGCGGCGGTAAGCTCGCAGCTCGTGGCGGACCCAGAGGAAGATACGCGGCTCGCGGCCCGGGGCGTTCTCGAAGAGAACGTCGGAGACGTCGGCGCCGTCGTAGACGCGGTCGTTCGGCAGCTCGACCCCCGCCAGGGCGGCGAAGGTGGGCAGCAGGTCCATCATGGTGACGAAGGCCCGGCTCTTGACGCCGGCGGGGATGTGGCCGGGCCAGCGGGCGATGCAGGGCATCCGGACGCCGCCTTCCCAGGTGCTGCCTTTTCCCTCGCGGAAGGGTCCCGGCGAGCCGCCGTTCTCCTTCTTGGCCAGCCACGGGCCGTTGTCGCTGGTAAAGACGACCAGCGTCTCCTCGTCGATGCCCAGGCGCCGGATCTCGGCCAGCACCTCGCCGACGCTCCAGTCCAGCTCCTCGACCACGTCCCCGTACAAGCCCCGGGGGCTGCGGCCGCGGAACCGCTCGCCGGGATGCAGCGGCGGGTGTGGCTCGATGTGAGCCAGATACAGGAAGAACGGCTGTTTGCGCTCCTCCACGGCGAAGCGCATGAACCGGAGGGCGCGCTCGGTGAAACGCCGGGTCAGTTGGCTCTGATCGGGTTCCTGCTCGATCACGTAAATGCCCTCCATCAGCGGCAGCGGAGGTACCACGCGGAGCCGGTAGATCGGGTGCTTTGGATTATTCTTGCGGCTCATGTCGTTCGAATACGGCAGGCCGAAGAAGCGGTGGAATCCTTGGTTGAGCGGCAGGTAGCGGCGCTTGCGCCCCAAGTGCCACTTGCCGATGCACGACGTGATGTAACCGGCCTGCTGCAGCGCTTCCCCCAAGGTCAGCTCCGATGGGGGCAGGCCCCGGTTGGTGACCGGCGGCAGGACGGCGTTCATGCCGAAGCGCACCGGCAGGCGGCCGGTCATCAACGCCGCGCGGCTGGGGCTGCACAGCGAGGAGGCCGAGTAGAACTGCATCAACTGCATCCCCTCACGGGCCATCCGGTCGAGGTTCGGCGTGCGGATCGTCGGATGGCCGTAGACGCCCAGGTCCCCGTACCCGAGATCGTCGGCGAGGATCAGAACGATGTTGGGGCGAGTCCCGGCGTACCGGGCGGCAGTGACGGCGGGCGCCGCCGCGAGCAGGATCAGCAGCGGGCAAAGCAACCGGAAGATCGAAGCTTGACTACGCACCCTAGGTCTGCGGTTCCCCTGGCTTGGTTTCTTCGACGTGCTTCCTGATAAGCGCCAGCAGCTCCTCGACCACGGCCGGGTGCTCGGCGGCGACATCGTAATGCTCGCCGGGATCGTGGAGCAGGTGATACAGCAGCGGCGGGTCGTGCCCCACTGCTTCCGGCTTCCCCGAGGCCGGCTCGCGGGTCTTTACGTGGATCTTCCAAGGCCCTTTGCGAACGGCCCACACCTCGGCGCCTTCGTAGTAGAAGAAGAGCGGCTCCCGCCCCGGGTCGTTCTTCAGCAACACGGCCGAGAGATCCGCGCCGTCCAGGACGAGATCTTCCGGCGGCTTCACCCCGGCCAGCGCCGCCAGCGTCGGCAGAATGTCCATCGTCGTGCCGAAGGCCTGGGTCGTGACGGCCGCCGGGACATGGCCGGGCCAGCGGGCCAGGAACGGCTCCCGGTGGCCGCCTTCCCAGGTGGTGGCCTTCCCCTCGCGCAAGAGGCCCGCCGAACCGCCGTCGAGCTTCTTGGTCAGCCACGGACCATTGTCGGAGGAGAACATCACGAGCGTATCGCCGTCCACGCCCAGCTCCTTCAGCATGCGCAAGATCTCTCCGACGCTCCAGTCGATCTCCTCCACCGCGTCGCCGTACCGGCCCCGGAGGCTCCGGCCGCGGAACCGCTCACTGGCAAACAGGGGCACGTGCGGCATCGTGTAGGGGAGGTACAAGAAGAACGGCCGCTTGCGGCCGACGGCGTCGCGGATGAAGGCGATGGCTTCCTCGGTATAGCGCCGAGTGAGATAACGCTGGTCCGGCTCCTGCTCAATGACCCGCTCACCGCGCATCAAAGGCAGTGGAGGGGGGTGGTAACGGGCGGCCCGGGGGTTGTGGGCCGTAGTCATGTCGTTCGAATAGGGAAGTCCGAAGTAACGGTCGAAGCCGTGGCGCGTGGGCAGGTACTGCGGCCGGTGGCCCAGGTGCCACTTGCCGATGCACGCCGTCGTGTATCCGGCCTTCTTGAGCAGCTCGGCGATAGTGACTTCGCTGTCGGGAATGCCGCCCGTCGAGTAAGGGAACAGCACCCGCGTCAAGCCCGAACGGATCGGCAGCCGCCCGGTGAGCAGAGCGGCCCGGCTGGGCGTGCAGACGTTGGCGGCCGAATAGAACTGGGTGAAGCGCATGCCCTCGGCCGCCATGCGGTCGAGATTCGGCGTGCGGATCGTGGGATGGCCGTAGCACGCCAGATCGCCGTAGCCAAGGTCGTCGGCGAAGAAAAAGACGAAATTCGGTTTGGACTGGGCGGCGGCCGCCACGGCTGCGAGAACGACAACCCAGGCCAGCCCGGCGAAGCGAAAGCGAGACGGCATGTCGGCTGTCTAAACCCGCATTATCACACTTCCGCCGGGCCGGCCAGGCGCCGGGGAACCGGACGGCCCCCGGCGCGGCGCGTCCGCTCAAGAGACGATCTCTTCTTTCTCCGGATCCCAGCAGACCTTCGTCTCGCGCTTGTAGGCCTCGACACTCATGAGGACCGTCGCCGCCTCCTCGAAGGCCCGGTGGACTCCGCAGCGCGGCATGGCGCGGCTGCGCACGCAGTCGATGAAGTTCTGCTGGTGGGACGAAACCTGAACTTCGTCCTCCTTCATCGAATAGACCGGCGGCACGGGGAAGTCACCCGGGGCGATGCCCACCTGGCGCGCCATAGCGTCGGCCTTCTTGCGCCGCTCCTTGAACTCGGGCTTCCATTCCGGCGCGTAGGTGCGGCAGAAGTCCGGCGAGACCTCCATCGTCATTTCCCGGCCCAAGTACTGCTCGACCTCGCCGTAGTGCGTGTTGTTGAAGGTGCTGGCGAAGGTGACGATCAAGTCCTGCTTCGGGTAGTCGAAGAGCACGTGCCAGGTGTCCGGGGCGTCGCGGCCGTCCTTCCAGAAGTAGACCCCGCCCTGGGTGACCGCGGTCTCGGGAATGCCCATCCCGGCGACCATGTTGGCCGAGTCCCACAGGTGGCTCATGAGGTCGCCGGCAATGCCGGTCCCGTATTCGAACCACTTCCTCCAGAGGAAGAAGCGCTCGGCGTCGAACGGGCGCTTGACGGGTGCGGCCTTGATGAAGCGCTCCCAGTCGATCGTGTCCGGGCCGGCGTCTTTCGGCATCTCGATGACGTTGTAGTACTGGAAGAATTGCCATTCCGGCCAGGCCCGGGTACGGTCGATGATCAGCCGGATGTTGGTGACTTTGCCAAGCTTGCCGCTGCGGTAGATCTCGCGCGCCTTGTGGAAGTAGCCGATGCTGTTGTACTGGTGGCCGAGCTGCATCACGATGCGGTTCTCGAGCACCGCCTTGCGCATCGCTTTGGCCTGGTCCAGACTCACGCACCAGCCTTTCTCGACGTAAACGTCCTTCTTGTTCTCGGCTGCCCCAATCGTCATCGGCGCGTGCCAGAAGTCGGGCGTGGCGATGACGACGGCGTCGATATCGGGATCCGCGACGACGTCCTCCCAAACCTTGGTCGTCTTCAGTTTGTCGTTCTTCGAATGTTCGCGGGCCCGCTTGAGGTTGCCGTCGTAGAGGTCACAAACCGTGTCTACGATGACGCCCTCGATCTCCTGGAACTTCTGCATCAGGTAGAAGCCCCGGGTCCCGACGCCGATCATGGCGACGTGTATCGTGTCATTCGGACTGCTTTGGGCCATCAGCGCCGGGGCGCCGGCGGCCATCCCCGCCGCTCCTGCCGCAGCCACCTGCTTGACAAAAGTCCGGCGGTCTATCTTCGCTTTTTTGTGCATGAGCAAGAGCTCCTCTCGATGGTGTGTTGTCCTAAGTAACTTTACCAAGAAGCTACCCGGGTCTGGCTGCCGCGGGAGCGGCTGGATTGACATCCTCGGTATGAGACGCGCAGTCCTGGTTCTCGTTGCCGCCTCCACCGCCGGCCTGGGCCGTCCCGCCGCCCCGGGTGAAGCTGATGACCGGCCGGTCCCACTGGCGCAGCCACAAACTTTCGGCGTCTGGATTCTCTGAGAAATCACCTTCTCCGCTCGCTCGGCCAGGCCCTGGACTCGATCCCGCCCGCGCGCTACAGGTGTGGGAAGGCAAGTGAGCCGGCCATGGCGCTACCGTGGTAGGTAGCGGCATGCATCGTTGGTCTGTTCTCTTCCTGACGGCGGCCCTCTCGGTAGCGGCGGAGATCCCCCAGCAGTGGCAGGCGGCGCTCGAGCGGATTTCGGCCCGTTCCCTGGCCGGCCACGTTTCGTTTCTCGCCTCCGACGCCCTGGAGGGCCGCGATACGCCGTCGAAGGGCCTCGAAGTGGCAGCCGAATACATCGCCTCGCGGTTCCGGGCCGCCGGCCTCGAGCCGGCGGGCGACGACGGCTATTTCCAGACGGCGCCTTGGATCGTGCGCGAGCAGCCGCGACGCACGGTGATCTCCCTGCGTGGGGTGGGGAAAGTGATCCGCCCCGCCGCGGCGCAGACTGCAGTAGCGGCGGACGAGGCCGGACGGTTCGATCAGAGCAGGTGCAAGGTCGTCGAACTCGGCCCGCGGCCGGTGACGCCGGGATTGGCAGGAGCCGTCATCGCCGCCATCGTACCCGCCAACGAATCCCGCCGCGAGCTGTTCCGCCGGTACGCGCGCCTGCGCCGGGCCCTGGCGAAGAACCCGCCGGCGCTGCTGCTTCTCGCCGAACAGAAAGGGGTCTTCTCCAACCGCTTGCGCCGGCCGAGGCTCATCGACCCGGCGGAGCCTCCGAGAGAAGAGTTCCCCGCCGTCGCCGTGAACGACGCCTCCTTCGCCGCCGAACTCGACGCAGCCCGGCGCGCCGGCCGCCGGGTGGAGCTGAGCATCCAATGGAGCGAACCCCACCGCCGGCAGGTCACCTTGCAGAACGTCGCCGCCGTCATCCGCGGGCGCGACCCCGAACTGCGGGACACCGCCGTCATGCTAACCGCCCATTACGACCACATCGGCATGAAGGCCCAGGGCGAGGGCGACCGCATCTTCAACGGGGCCAACGACGACGCCAGCGGCGTGGCGGCGATGATCGAGATCGCCGAGACCCTGGCGCGCTTGCCACAGAAGCCCCGCCGCAGCATCCTGTTCGTCGCCTTCTTCGGCGAGGAGCGTGGCAGCCTGGGTGCGAAGCACTACGTCCGCCATCCCGTCTTCCCGCTGGTGGCCACCGTGGCTGACATCAACCTGGAACACCTGGGACGGACCGACTCCAACGAGGGCCCGCAACTCCGCCGCCTGGCGGTGACCGGTTTTGAGCTCTCCAACGTGGCCGAGACCCTGCAGCGCGCCGGCCGGGCGACGGGGGTCACCGTCTACCGCCACGAGAAATACAGCGAACCTTTCTTCAGCCGCAGCGACAATATGGCCCTGGCGAAGAAAGGCGTCCCGGCCCACTCCGTGAGCGTGACCTTCTTCTTCCCTGACTATCACGGCGTGGGGGACCACTGGGACAAGATCGACTACGAGAACATGGCCGCGGTGACCCGCACCATCGCCCTCGGCGTGCTCGAGCTGGCCGAGAGCCGTGAGGCCCCCCGATGGAACCCGGAAAACACCAAGGCCGAACCCTACCGCGAGGCGCGGGAAGAGGCGGCGGCTTCAGAGAGGTAGATGCTGAGACTTTTCGGCCTTCTTTGGGGCCTTTATCTGGCCGGGTTCATGGTGAACCATCTGCGGGTGCGGCGCCTGGGGAGGCACCGGGAACGCCGGGTGCGCACCGCCCGGTTCTCGGAGATCGGCATGGCGCTGCAGTTCGGCGCCGTTGGGCTGAGCTTCGTCTGGCGGCGTTCCGAGGCGGCGGGCGGATGGCTGGCCGCTGCCGGCATCGCGCTGGCCCTGGCTTCCATCGCTCTCAACCACTACGCCCTGGCGCATCTGGGGCGCCAGTGGCGGCTGCGGGCGGTGATCGCCGAGGACCACGAGCTCGTCGAAACGGGGCCCTACGGGTGGGTCCGGCACCCGGTCTACACGGCCTTCTTCGGTATGCTGGTGGCGACAGTTCTGGCGGTGGCCTCCCCGAGCACCGGCGCCTTGGCGGCGGCGCTCTTCGTCGCCGGCACGGAGATTCGGATCCGGGCCGAGGAGAAGCTGCTGGCGGAACGCTTCGGGCGGCGGTACCTCGACTACCGCTCCCGCACGCACGCCTGGCTGCCGCCGCTGCGCTAGCCGGAAGCGGCTCCGCGGGAGAAAAGAAGTGGGAGGATGGTGTTCGGCGATGTGGGAAGCGCAACGCAAGTCAGGGTTTGAGGTTCGCGGCTGGCGCGGGCGGCTCCGGCGGCTGCTGGCTTGCGGGATGCTCGTAGCGATGCCGGCGGCGGCGCGAATCGAGGTCCACGGCCACCGGGGCGCCCGGGCCGTCTTTCCGGAGAACACCCTACCGGCCTTCGAATACGCGATCGAGGCCGGGGCCGACTATCTCGAGCTCGACTTGCAGGTAACCAAGGACGGCGTGCTGGTGGTCTCGCACGACCCGGTGCTCCGGGAAGACCTCTGCCGCGGACCGGAGGGAGCCACGCGGGTGATCCACCACATGACGCTCGCCGAGCTGAGTCGCTGGGACTGCGGGTCGCTCCAGGCGCCCGGCTTCCCGCGCCAGAAGCGCGTGCCCGGGGCGCGGGTTCCCACGCTCGACGAGGTGCTCGATCTGGCCGGGCGCGGCAGGTTCGGCTTCAACATCGAAATCAAGGTTCCGCGCCGGCCCGGCTACGCGCCGCCGGTCGGGGAGTTCGCCCGGCTGGTAGTCGAGGCGGTGCGGCGGCACGGGCTCGAGAAGCGGGTGATCGTCCAGAGCTTCCACTTCCCGGCGATTCGGGAAGTGAAGCGCCTGGCCCCGGAGTTGCGCACCGCCGCCCTGTGGAGCGGCCAAGAGAGGGACTTCGCGGAAATCGCCCGCGAGGCAGGCGCGGGAATCGTCTCGCCCCACTACCGCCTGGTAACCAAAGAGCAGGTGGACCGCGCCCACGCGGCGGGCATCGAGGTCGTCCCCTGGACGGCGGACGAACCACAGATCTGGGAGCGCCTGGCCGCCGCCGGCGTGGACGCCATCATCACCGACGACCCGGCGGCCCTGATCGCCTGGCTGAAGAAGCGCGGGCTGCGGTAGAGCGGAGGGGGCTTACTCGGAAAACAAGCCCAGCACGTGGGTGAAAAACCGTTCGCAATTGGGGGCCCCGGCGCGGACACGGCCGGCACGGATGCGCGCCAGCAGTTCCGGCGCGTGCGCCGTCTTGTGATACGGCCCCTTCCGTGTTTCGCGGCTCGCTCTCCGGAGCGATTCCAGCACGTCGGCCTTCAGGATCTGCTCGACGCACGGATTCCGCTTCAGTGCGGCGGGGCGAAAACCTTGCCCGTAGAATTCCGCCAGCGCTTCCGGATCGGCCAGGAACCATGCCTCCATCACCTGGACCATCCGGAAGACCCGCTCGGCGGCATGGGCCGCTCCGGCAGGCGGGCTCCAGTCCCGCCGATGGAAGAACGCTTGCCGCTTTTCTTCGCTCAGGGGGCCGTCGCTATCGAGCAGCGCCACCACATAGGCATCGGGGTGGCTCCGAAGGGCGTCGCAGAAGTCCTCCAGGGTCCGGTTTCCGCAGGCGATCAGACGAAACCCGCACCCCACGCGGCGCGCCCGCTCTCGCAGCTCGGCGAGGAACTCGCCCATTCCGCGGCGCAACCGTGGATCCCCTTCGAAGTACAGCCGGACTTCCTTCACCATCGGTTGCCGCCGATTTCGCCTTTCCGCCAGAGTTCCCCGAGCCGGTAGCGCTCGAGCCACCGGGCGAGCCGGTCCGCTTCCAGACGCTGGATGCGGGTGCTGTTGTCGAGGTCCTTCTCGCACACTAGAACCGACTCGGGATCGGCGCTCAGGGCGTCCACGAGCGCCTCGGAATGCGTGGTGACGATGATCTGCGTCCGCTCGGAGGCTTCCCGGAGCGCCTCGGCCACCAGTTGCAGAGCGTCGGGATGGAGGCCGATCTCGGGCTCCTCGATACAGATCAAGGGCGGCGGATCCGGGTCGAACAGCGCAGCCATCAAACAGAGGAACCGCAAGGTGCCGTCGGAGAGGCGGGTGGCCGGAATCAGGCCGAGGTTCCGCTCGCGGATGCGAAGGAACATCGCTCCGCGCTCGGCGATGGTGAAGAGCTTTTCGAAACCGTCGACGAGGTCGCCGAGGCGCTCGGCGATACGGTCCCGGACCCCAGTCGGTTCCAAGCGGTTCAGTACCAAGGCCAGGTTCGAGCCGTCTTCTTCCAAGTGCTCCCCCGGCTCGGCCGCCGACACGCCTTGGCGGATCCTGGATGTCCGACCGGTGTCCCAGTTCCGGTAAATCCGAATCGCGCGCAGCCGCTCGCCTACAGCCGCTGGCTCCTTGGCAGCCAGCGGCGAGGCCAGCAGTTGGAGCGCAGCCTGTTGTGAAGGGATTCCCTGCTTCCACGTCTCGGTTCTGCCCACCGCACTCGTCCCGCGCACCGTCAGCTCCGTCGAGGTGCGAGTGAAGATCTCCTGAGAGGCGGCCTCCTCCACGGCAAGCAAACTCTCGCTGAGGATCGCGAAACTGCTATCGCCTAGTGCCTGGAAGACGAGACGGTACGCCATGGGCCGGGGCGCGTCCAAGGTGGCCTCCAGTTCGGCTGCATCGCCTTCCGCCCCGGCGCGCCATACCCATTCGCGGGGCAAACCGCTTCGGGTCAGGGTCCGGTGGAAATCCACCGGCGCGCCGCGCAACAGCTCGATCGCGTCGATCAGATTGCTCTTGCCGGAAGCGTTCGGGCCGATCAGGACATTGAGCGGCCGGAGCTCCAGCTCCAACTCCCGGAACGAGAGGAGATTGCGCAGGCGGATCGAAGTGAAGGCCATCCTGTTCCTCCTATTCTATGCCCGGCCTGCCGCCGGCCGGCTCCGACTCGCCGCGCCCTGGTTGCTAGAATAGATTCCAGTCGGCCGCTTCTTCCGGGCGTGGGGCGGCCTGGCTGACGCCACGGCGGGGCGCAAGGCTCCGCCGATGACCCGCCGCTACGGCGGGCTGGGAAACACGCCACTCACACGACAAACACCGGAGGTTCGTGCGTGCGCTCGTTGTTCGTCTACGACGGCCATCTGTGCGGCGCCTGTTCCTATTGCTGCTGGGCGCTGAAGACGCCAGTGCCCCGGTTCGTTCCTTCAGGTGAAGTGATCGAGGAGGAGGTGCAACCCGCCAACACCGCCTGCCGTTGGCTGCGGGACGAAGGCGGGTGCGCGAAGCATGACCGGCTTCCCGAAGGCTCGGCCTGCCGCGGCTACGCCTGCCCGTGGGTGCTCACCAGGATCCCGGAGACGCGGCGTCTGGTGCGGTTGGCCGGCGGCATCACCTATCCGTGGTCGGCGCACCGCCCCGACGTCTTTCAGAGTGTTCTGGCCGAGCCCTGGGTGGAGGCCAGGGGCGTGATGCCGCTGGTGCCCGACTGCATCCCCGCCGAGAAAGCCATCGAGCTGGTGCGGCGCACGGCTACGATTCCCGCCGCCCGCAGCCGCCGCGACATCCACGGCCACGTGGTGGACGGCTTCGACGTGGCGCTCGAGCGCCTCACCGCCTCGGCGGATCTGGAGGCCGGCGAGGAGATCTGGGAGAAGGCTTTGCGTGAGGCGGGCCTGCCCCAGGCCGCCTGAAGAGCCGCGCGAGCCGCCGGTGGCCTACCAGCCGAAGCCGACGAGGAAACGGAACGTCCGCCCGTCGTTCAACGTGTTGGTGATGAAGCCGAACTCCGGCGCCCCCCAACGGTTGCCCGGCTCGGCGAACTGGGGCGTATTGAACAGGTTGATCGACTCGGCGCGGAAGCTCAGCCGCGTGTTCCGGGCCATCTCCCAGGTCTTGCCCAACGATGCGTTCACGTTGGCGATCTTGCCCTTGCGGAAGACATTGTAGCCGAGGTTGCCGGCTGGATCGGTGGGCTTCATCGGATAGAAGGCCGAGGCCGGTAGGCGCTCGACCGAGGTGTCCGGATCACCGATGGTGCGCCCTAGGATGGAAGGATCGGCCAGGTTCGGCCGGTCGCCGCCGTTGCCGTCCACGTTGCCGAAGCCGGGCCCGTCGAAGGTGGTGACGGCGAAAGGCGTGCCGGACTTTAGCAGGGCGATGCCGGTTACGGTCCAGCCGCCGAGCAGCTTGCCCAGCCAGCCGCTCCAGCCGGCCGCGGGCGTCTCATAGGCCGCCCGGACCAGGAAGGCGTGGGGCTGGTCGAAGTCGCTCAGGGCCTTGCGGTCCTTGTGGGTCTCGAACTCCCACTGGCTGCGCGAGAGGCGCGAGTCGGCCCCGGCGGCGGTATTCGTATACGAGGCGCCGAGGTCGATGGCCTTGCTGAACCAGTAGCCGGCGTCGATCGAGAAGCCGTGAAACCGCGGCACGACGAGCGAGACTCGGGCGGCGTCGAAGTAGCCCCGGGAGCCGTTCAGTACGTAGCGGATCTCGGCCAGGTCCGGAATCGGCCGGCGCTGGTTGATGGTCGCCGTAGTCTGCGGAATGCCGGGCACCGGGTGGGCCCGGTTCAGGTACCACATGATCAGCAGCTTGTGCGACCGGCTGCCGACGTAGCCCAACTGCAGCCGCCACGTCCGCCGCAGGCTGAACTCCCAACTGAAGTTGTACTGGTGCGAGTAAGGAGTGGCCAGTTCCGGATCGAGCAGGTAGCGGTTCTCCAGAGCATCGGTGCGAGGGTGGCCGCTCTCCAGGCCCAGCGGATCGAGCAGATCCGGGGCCGGTACGGCGATCTTCACGCTGCCCGGAGGCGAGAAACGGATCTGGCCGTAGGTGACCGGGAAGATCTCGCCGTACTGCAGCCCGTAAGCCCCCCGGATCACGCCCCGGCCCTCGCCGAGCCGCCAGGCGAACCCGAACCGCGGGGCCACGTTGTTACAGTCGCAATCGTATGGCACCACGTTCCAGCCGTCCACCTCGATGGGGCGCGTCACCGGAGCGTAGCGCAGCCCCACGCTCAGCGTGAAGTTCGGGGCTACCTGCCATTCGTCGTTGGCGTGGAACTGGAGGTCCCAGTTGCGGAAGCCCCGGTGGACGTGGCCGATGGAGATGATGTGCTGCGAGGGCGTTCCCCAGCGCAGGTTCTCGATGCCGGTGCGGCCGAAGTCGTTGCTGAAGGAGAAGAACCCGCGGTGGACGTCGGTCTCGGTACCGTTGTACTGGCGCCGGGTGACGTCGAAGCCGGCGGTGAGGATATGGCCTCCGGCCTGACGCTGCAGCAGGCCCCCGCCGCGGAAGAGGTTGATCGCCCGGTCGATCGGGATGTTGCCGGAGGGTCCGAGGGGGGAGAGGCCGGCGACCAGAACCAGCGGCCCCACGGCGTTCTCCTCGGGGACGAGCAGCGAGGTGAGCCGGTCGAAACCCAGGGTGAAGTCAGTGATCGCAGCCGGGCTCCAGACGCGGTTCCAGGTGATACGGGCGGCGTGGGAGCGGGTGTCGGTGTCGGGATTCTGCCCGGCGACGAGCTGGAAGGCATCCACGGCCTGGCTGAAGAACCGGTAGCGCAGCAGCAGCCGGTCGGCCGCGCCGAGATCCTGGTCGAGTCCGATCGATGCGGTGTTGTGGTCGATCACCTGGGGCGCGTTGGTGTTCAGCGCCCGGGGATTGATGTCGGTGCGGTTGGGCAGTTCTTTCGGATACGCGGCCAGGTAGCGCTCGATGACGGCACGCTTGTCCGGGTCCGTCGTCAAGGGCGTCCGCTCGTCCGGCGCCGGCACCAGCACGTTGCCGTTCACGCTGCCCCGCAGCTTCTCCTGGCCCCCGCTCAGGAACCAGTAGGCGCCCTTCCACCCCTCCGCGCCGAGGTTGAAGCCGTAGCGGTTCTCCCGGGCCGGCTTCACGTCGCCCACCTGGAAGAAGGAGCGAGCGCTGAAGATGCTGTTCAGGTGCATGTAGTGCAGATCGCCGTGGAAGCCGCGCTGGGAGTAAGAGCCGACGTGGATCACCTCCGAGGGCGGATTGCCGAACTCGGCCCCGAAATAGCTGCGCTCGGCACGGAACTCGCTGATGATCGTCGCCGTGGTGCCCAGCCGGACGTTCAACTCCTTCAGCGCGTTGTTGTCTACCAGGTTGAACTGGACGTTCTCGTTCCGGCGGCTCTCGCCGGCGTCGGTGTTCACCTTGCCCAGGATGTTGAGCCGCACGCGTTCGGCGTCGGCCGCGGTGGGCGCGGACTCGGACTCCGCTTTCTCCGGGGAGATTTGCTCGGAGCCAGACTGGTGTTCAGGCGTCTCGGTGGCGGGAGCTTGCCCCCAGACGTACGACATGAAAAGGCAGGCGGCGATATACCGGGAAACCACCATTTGATTCCGACCGCGAGACCGGGCAGCGTATCAGGAGCGAAGACGGCCGGCCGGCGCAGCAGCGTCCCTCGCCCGTCTCTCGTGAACCCCGGCGCGGCTACCGACGCCGTGCGGCTGGGTTCTTCCACGAGCTCCTTGGCTCATCATACCGCGGGTGCGCCGCCGTGAGTCCTTCGCCCCGGCGGCGGGCGCCGCCCCCGGGCTCCATGCCGCCCTCCTCGGAGCGGCTCCCATCGCGCGGGGGAGGGCGTTATAATCGCGGACAATCAGGTCTCATTCATTTCTGGCCTGGCGGGGCGATAGACTGAAAGGGTTGGTGGAGAACCATGAGGCAGACAAACGATACAGTGAAATCCCGCCGCCGGTTCCTGCAGACGGCGGCCGGAGTGCTGGCGAGCGCTCCGAGCGTTCTGCGGGCCGATCGGATCGGCAGTGACATCAAGGTCGGACTCGTCGGGTGCGGCGGGCGCGGCACCGGCGCCGCCGCCCAGGCGCTGGCCGCCGACGACAAGGCGGTGCTTTGGGCGATGGCCGACATCGACATGGGGCAGATCGAGAAATCGATGGCCCAGGTCGAGAAGCGGCAGGCGGGCAAGGTCAAAGTAGACCCGTCGCGGCGTTTCGTCGGGCTGGACGCCTTCCAGAAGGTGATCGACAGCGGCGTGGACGTGGTGCTGCTGGCGACGCCCCCGGGTTTCCGCCCCCAGCACCTGAGGGCGGCGGTCGAAGCCGGCAAACACATCTTTTGCGAAAAGCCGATGGCCACCGACGCCCCGGGGCTGCGGAGCGCAATCGAGTCAGCGCGCATGGCGAAACAGAAGGGCCTGTCGCTGGTCAGCGGTTTCTGCTGGCGCTATAACAGCATGATCCGCGCCGCCTTCGAGCAGATCCACAACGGCGCCATCGGCGATGTCGTAGCCTACTACGCTACCTATTACACGAGCCCGGTGAAACCCATGCCTCCGGCCGATACCCGGCCCCCGGGCATGAGCGACATCGAGTGGCAGATCCGGAATTGGTACAACTTCGTCTGGCTCTCGGGCGACAGCATCGTCGAGCAGGCCGTGCACAGCGCCGACAAGATCTCTTGGGCGATGCACGACAAGCCGCCGGTGAGCTGCGTCGGCGTCGGCGGGCGGCAGATCCCGGCCCACGGCGGCAACATCTACGATCACTTCGAGGTCAACTACCTGTACCCGAACGGCGTGCGGGCGTTCCTCGCTTGCCGCCAGCAGACCGGTTGCTACAACGAGAACGCGGACTATATCCTTGGCACGAAGGGGCGCTGCACCATCGGCCGCGGAACCCTGCCGCGGATCGAGGGCGAAACGAACTGGGTCTATCGCGGCCCCAAGAACAACATGTACCAGGAAGAGCACAACGTGCTGTTCCGCTCCATTCGCCGCGGCGAGCCCGTCAACGACGGCGAGTGGATGACCACGAGCGTGATGCTCGCCATGTTGGGGCGCATGGTGGCCTACACGGGCCAGCAGCTCACCTGGGAACAGGCGATGAACTCCCAGGAGAAACGCGTGCCCGACCACATCGAGTGGAACATGAAGCACCCAGTGCCGCCCATCGCCCGTCCCGGGCAGACGAGGTTCCTATGAGCGTCCGGCGGCCGGTGCTCCTGCTTGCCGCCGGCCTGGCCCTCGGTGCGCCGGTGGCGGTCGCCCAGCAGCGGGACCCAAAAGAACTCGAACTCGTCCGCCGCATCCGGGAACGGATCCTGGCCACCTCTAAGGAAAAGGACCCGGCCGAGATGAAGCGATATCGGCTCCAGATTCCCGGCACTCACGTCTCCTTCAGCATGGTTCCGATCCCCGGCGGGGAATTCCTGATGGGCACGCCGGAATCGGAGCCTGGCCGCCGGCATGACGAAGGCCCCCAGCGGCGTGTCCGGCTGGACCCGTTCTGGATGGGCGAGTACGAGGTCACCTGGGACGAATACCGGCTCTTCATGCTGAAAGTCTCGAGCGGCCGCAAGGATGGCGACGAGCTGGTGGACGCCGTCGCCACCCCCACGCCGCCCTATTCGGAGATGAGCTTCGGCATGGGCATCAACGGTTTCCCGGCCATCAGCATGACCCAGCACGCGGCGAGCAAATACGCCGAGTGGCTCAGCGCCAAGACCGGCCACTTCTACCGGCTGCCCACCGAAGCCGAGTGGGAGTACGCCTGCCGGGCGGGTACCACAACCGCCTATTCTTTCGGCGACGACCCCGGCAAGCTGGACGAATACGGCTGGTATTGGGACAACAGCGACGGCCGCTATCACCAGGTGGGCAAAAAGAAGCCCAACCCCTGGGGCCTGTACGACATGCATGGCAATGTCTGGGAGTGGACCCTGGATCAGTACGCGCCTTATGAGCCGGCCCCGGCGGGCCAGGTGCTCGTCAATCCGTGGAGGAAGGCAACGAAACTCTATCCCCGGGTGATCCGGGGCGGATCCTGGTTCGATGAAGCGCTGCTGGCCCGGTGCGGGACGCGGCGAGGTTCGGAGTCTTGGAAATCGGAGGATCCCCAACTGCCCCAGAGCATCTGGTACCATACCGACGCCATCTGGCTCGGGTTCCGGCTCGTGCGCCCGCTGAAGCTCCCCGACGCCGAACAGATGTACGACTACTGGAACAGTGCTACGGGTTTGGAGTAGCGCCGGCGTTTTTGCGGTGACCGCCGCGGCGGCGCTGCTTACCTTCGGCGCTTCCCCTCCCTCCCTGCAAACAGGCCTCGAATCCTATACCGCCGAAAAGTCCCTGATGGGGACCGTGGCCCGGATCACGCTCTACGCCCCGAACGCAGACCGCGCGGTGGCCGGCTTCCGGGCGGCCTTCGATCTTCTCGACGCCCTCGACGCCAGGCTGTCGGACTACCGGCCGGCGAGCGAGCTGATGAGCCTGAGCCGGTGGGCGGGCCAGGGGCCCGTGCCGGTGAGCCCGGAGCTGTTCGAGGTGCTCGATTTGGCGCGGCGGATCGCCGCCGAAACCGGCGGAGCCTTCGACCCCACCCTCGGCCCGCTCACCCGGATCTGGCGCCGCTCGCGCCGGGAAGGCCGGCTGCCCGAGCCGGAAGCCCTCGAGCGCGCCCGGAGGCTCTGCGGTTGGCGGAAGCTCGATCTCGATCCCGTCCGCCGCACGGCGTCGCTCGCCACGCCTGGCATGCAACTCGATCTCGGGGGCATCGCCAAGGGCTACGCCGCCGACCGGGCGCTGGAGCTGCTGCGCGGCATGGGCCTCCGGCAGACCCTGGTGGTGATCGGCGGTGAGATGGCCATCGGCGCGCCGCCGCCGGGCCGGAGCGGCTGGCGGATCGCCGTAGGGCCCGAGGAGACCGCCGGGCATCCGCGCCGGATCTTGCGGCTGTCGGACTGTGGCGTCTCCACCTCGGGCGACCTCCAGCAGCACCTCGACGTCGGGAACAGACGTTACTCGCACATCCTCGAGCCCGCCTCAGGGAAGGCGCTCACAGACGCCGCCACGGTCACCGTCGTGGCTCCTGCCGCAGCCCTCGCCGACGCCCTGGCCACCGCGTTCGACGTGCTGGGCCCCGCTCTCTCCCAGTCCATCCTCGAGCAGCGGCGCGGAGTGAGAGCGCTCTGGTGGAAAACCGGAAGAGCCCGCCGCCGTGCGGGCGCCCCCGCGCCGGTTCTCGGCCGGCCGGCGGCGGCTCCCTTCCACCCAAGCCGGTAGGCTGACGATCCGCTCAGGCGTGCTCCTCCAGGGTTGCTCGGGGTCCCCGGAGCCCATACCCGCCTTCGGACCGGCAACTCGGCCGCTGCCACAGGGATGCTCCACGAACCGCTCCCTGGCAGGCGTCTTACGCACAAGGTGACCAAAAAAGCGGGAGATTCTCTTCTTTTCCGGCCGGAGCCAACGTATACTTCTGTGCTATGGCAGACCAACCCACCACGCGGCCGGGCGCGCCGGGGGGCGAGAGCGCGCCGATCCGCACCGAACCCCTGCCACTGGAGTTCCCCGGCGTGCACTATTTCGACGAGGAAGAGATCGAGGCTGTCAGCCGGGTGCTGCGCTCCCGATCGCCGTTCCGCTACTACGGCATCGATCCCCAGGGAGAGGCGGAGGTGTTCGAGAGAGAGTTCGCCGGCTTCGTCGGGGTCAAGCACGCTCTGGCCGTCTCGAGCGGCACGGGCGCCTTGCACGTGGCCCTGGGCGCACTCGGGGTCGGTCCCGGACAGGAGGTCATCATCCCGGCCTATTTGTGGGTTTCGGTGATCGCCGCCGTGGTGAACCGCGGGGCGATCCCGGTGCTGGCCGACATCGACGAGACCTTCTGCATGGACCCCGCCTCGGTCGAAGCCGCTATTACCGAGCGTACCTCCGGCGTCATTTTCGTCCACATGAGCGGCGCGCCCGGCCGGGTCGAGGAAGTCGCCGGCATCGCCCGCCGGCGCGGCCTCTTCTTGATCGAGGATTGTGCCCAGTGCCTGGGCGGCGCTCTGAACGGACGCAAGGTGGGAACCTTCGGGGATATCGGCGTCTTCAGCTTCCAGGTGAACAAGAACATGACGGCGGGTGAAGGCGGCTGCATCGTCACCGGCGACGAGGCGCTTTACCGCCGCGCCGTCGCCTGCCACGACCTCGGATACGCAAAGGACGGGGACGGCCAACTGGTCCTGGACCGGCCGGACCTCCACCTGTGGGGCATGGGCTACCGCCTCGACGAGTTGCGCGCCGCCGTGCTCCGGGTCCAGCTTCGGAAGCTGCCCCGCATCATCGACTCGATGCGGAAGAGCAAGTACCGCATCCGGAACGGGATCTCCGGGCTCCCCGGTCTCGGCTTCCGGAAGATCCTCGACCCGGAGGGAGACACCGGCGGCTTCTTGATCACGACTTATCCTGATCCCGAAGCCGCCAGACGTGTGAACCGCGCCCTGCGCGCCGAAGGGATCGTCACCCATCCCCAGGGAGTTTCCAACATTGTGATGACCGAGTGGGGGCTCCACCTCTACTACAACAACCTCAGCCTGGTGAACCAGAGCAGCGTTGATCCTAGGGGCGCTCCCTGGCGGCTGGCCGAGAACCTCCCCTCAGCCGAGCGCCGGAACTACGCGAAGGGCGCTTGCCCGGTGGCCGATGACCTGTTCGAGGGCAGCATTCTGCTGCCCATCCCCTCGTGCCTCACTCGGGAAGACGAGGACGACATCATCGGCGCCTTCCGGAAGGTTCTGGGGAGCGGGTCCCCCGGGTCGGAGCAGTGATGCGAACGGTACTGTCACCAGCCCTCCTTTCAGCGGCCCTCATCCTGGCTCCGGCGTTCACGGCCTCCGCTCAGCCGGCCGAGACTCCTCCGTACCTGGACCCGACACAACCCATCGAAGCGAGAGTGGCCGACCTGCTGGGACGGATGACGCTCGAGGAGAAGATCGGCCAGATCAACATGCCGGTGGCCTACACGGAGCAACTCGGTAAGACGGCCGGGGAAAAGCTGGAAGGCTGCCGCCGTTTCGCCGCCGGGAGGATGGTCGAGGGCATCGGTCCCGGGGGCGGGTTCTTTACCTTGGCGAATGTCGTCCTGACGGACGGTCCGCGCCGCCAGGCCGAGGTCTTCAACGAGCTGCAGCGCATCGCCGTGGAGCAGACGCGGCTGAAGATCCCGCTGATTCAGACCGAGGAGGGCACGCACGGACTCCAGTGCGCCGGCGGGACGATCTTTCCCGAAGGGGCCGGGCTGGGGAGCGCCTGGAATCCGGGGTTGATCGAGAGAATCTACGCGGCGGCGGCCCTGGAAGCCCGGGCGGTGGGGATTCATCAGCTCTGCACGCTGGTCGTCGAGCCGAACCGGGATCCCCGGCTGGGGCGCAACATCGAGGCTTACAGCGAAGACCCGTACTTGTGCAGCCGTTATGCGCGGGCGATCGTGCGGGGTATCCAAGGCGGGGACGTATCCCGTCCGGACAAGGCGGTCGCGGTTCTCTGCCACTATCCCGGCCAGAGCGAACCGGTGAGCGGGCTGGAGCGCGGCGCCATGGAGATCTCCGAGCGCCAGCTGCGGGAGGTTTTCTTACCGCCCTGGGTGGCGGGGATCCGGAAGGCGGGCGCGTTAGGGGTAATGGCGACCTACCCGGCGATCGACCGGGTTCCGGCGCACGCCTCCCGCAAGTTGCTCACTCGCATTCTTCGCGACGAACTCCGGTTCCGCGGATTGGTCCTCAGCGAAGGCAGCGGTATCGGCACGCTGGTCTACATGGGGGTGGCCCGCAACCAGAAGGAAGCCGGTGAGCTGGCCCTCAGGGCAGGGGTAGACGTGGGCATCTCCTACGAGTCCGGCTACATGCTGGAGATGGCCGAGAGCATCCGCGAGGGGCGGATTCCAGGGGCATTGCTCGATCGTGCGGTCGCCCGGGTGCTCCGGCAGAAGTTCCGCCTCGGCCTGTTCGAGCGCCCGTACGTGGACGTCGAGCGCGCCGCCCGGGGGGTTCCGCGCGAAGCCCACCGGCGGCTGGCGCTGGAAGCGGCGCGCGAGGGCATCGTGCTGCTCAAGAATGAAGGTGGCCTGCTGCCACTACCGAAGACCATCGGATCAGTGGCCGTGATCGGCCCGAACGCGGACGATGCCTTCAACCTCTGCGGCGACTACCGTTCGCAGGTGGTCCTGCAGGACATCGTCACCATCCTCGAAGGCATCCGCGCCATCGTCTCCTCTGGCACCCGGGTTACCTACGTCAAGGGGTGCAACATCCTCGGCGAGGAGTTCAACGAGATCGAGCAGGCGGCCGCCGCCGCCCGCGCGGCGGACGTGGCCATCGTCGTCGTCGGCGAAGCCGAGTGGCGGTCGCCGGAAGCCACCAGCGGCGAAGGCTGGGATGTGGCCAGCCTCGACCTCACGGGCCTGCAGCAAGACTTGATCCAGGCTGTACAGGCCACCGGGACACCGACCGTAGTGGTGCTGGTGAATGGGCGGCCGCTGTCGATCCGCTGGACGGCCGAGCACGTGCCCGCCATCGTCGAAGCCTGGTTCCCCGGCGAGAGGGGCGGCCAGGCGGTGGCCGAGGTGCTCTTCGGCGAGGTGAACCCCTCCGGCAAGCTGCCCGTCACGGTGCCGCGGCACTCCGGTCAGCTCCCCGTGTACTATAACTTCATGCCGTCGAAAGCGTACTGGCTCGAGCAGCACTGGGTGCGCCGGGCTCCTTACGCCGACCTGCCGGCGGCGCCGCTGTGGCACTTCGGCCACGGACTCAGCTACACCGAGTTCGCCTATTCCGACCTCGAGGTCAGCCCGCGGCGGATCCGCCCGGGAGCGGACGTCAAGGTCGGGTTTACCGTCAAGAATACGGGGGCGCGGGCCGGAGCCGAAGTAGCACAACTCTACCTGCGCGACGTCGTCAGCAGCATCGTGCGCCCGGTGCAGGAACTCCGGCGCTTTCACCGGGTCCGCCTCCAGGCCGGCGAGGCGCGGAGGGTCGAATTCACGCTCCACCCGGAGGATCTGGAATTTCTCGACGCCCACCTGGAGCCGGTGATCGAGCCGGGAACCTTCCGGGTGATGGTGGGCTCCTCTTCGTCGGACATCCGCCTGCAGGGCGAGTTCGAGGTGGTTCCGTAGCCGTGGCTGAGGCAGAGGCGACGGCCGGTTCCCCGGTACGCCTGCGCCGGGCCCTCAGTCTTTGGGACCTGGTTTTCTACGGGATCGTCTTGATCCAGCCCACCGCGCCGATGCCCCTTTTCGGGGTGGTGAGCGTCGAAGCGCGCGGCCACGTCGTAACCACCGTCCTGATCGCCATGGTCGGCATGCTGTTCACGGCGATCAGCTACGGACGCATGGCGCGCGCCTATCCAGCCGCTGGATCCGCTTATACCTATGTCGGCCGCGAACTCCATCCCGGCCTCGGTTACCTTACCGGATGGAGCATGGCCATGGACTACATGCTCAACCCCATCCTGTGCACTATCTGGTGCAGCAAGGCGGCGTTGAACATCTTTCCCGACACCCCCTACGCCTTCTGGGCGGTGTTCTTCGCGACCCTGTTCACCGGCCTCAATCTCCGCGGCATAAAGGCCGCCGCCCGCACGAACGAGGTGGTGGCCGCCGGCTTGGGCGTCGTCATCGTCTTGTTCTTTATCGCGGCCATCCGGTACCTGTCGGCGAGCGCCCTCACCGTAGCCGATCTCACCCGTCCTTTTTATGACCCCAGGACGTTCGACATGGACCTTGTCTTCACCGGGACCTCGATCGCCGTGCTCACCTACATCGGCTTCGACGGCATCTCGACCCTGTCGGAGGAGGTCAAGGATCCCCGCCGGAACATCCTTCGAGCTACGGTGCTCACCTGCCTGATCACCGGCGTTCTGGCGAGCCTCGAGGTTTACGCCGCCCAGCTCGTGTGGCCGCAGTACGACCAGTTCCCCGATGTCGATACGGCCTTCGTCTACGTGGCCGGGCGGGCCGGAGGCGTCTGGTTGCTGCAGCTCGTGAATTTCGCTTTGCTGGTGGCCACCGTCGGTTCCGGAACCGGTTCCCAGCTCGCCGCTGCCCGCCTGCTCTACGGCATGGGACGCGACGACGCCATCCCGAAGCGTTTTTTCGGCGCGGTCGAGCCCCGGCGCCGGATCCCCAGGAACAACGTGCTGTTCCTGGGGGCTCTTGCCTTGGCGGGCGCCTTCGTGCTCAGTTACCAGTTGGCCGCCGAGATGCTCAACTTCGGCGCGTTCGTCGCTTTCATGGGGGTGAATCTCGCCGCTTTCTGGCGCTACTGGGTCCGGGGCAAGAAGAAAACCCTGACCCATTTCCTGCCGCCGCTGTTGGGGTTCACGATCTGTTGTTACATTTGGCTGAGCTTGCGCTGGACCGCCCGCCTCGCCGGCTTTTGCTGGCTCGGTTTCGGAATCCTCTGGGGCGCCCTCCGCACCCGGGGCTTCCAGCGCAACCTTGTTCACTTCGACATGCCGGAGGACTAGCGCCGGCTTAGAGCGGGGAAGGCGGGTGAGGACGGGTGAGGACAAAGAAATGGAGCGGGAGACGGGACTCGAACCCGCGACCTCAACCTTGGCAAGGTCGCGCTCTACCAACTGAGCTACTCCCGCTCGGCTGAGCAGCTATCCTGCTACCGATCATTGTCCACCAGCCCGGCCGGGGATGTCAATTCCCGGACGGCCCCTCTCGAACCCTCGAGCAGCCGCTCGTAGAGGGCCGCGTAACGCCGCGCCGAAGCAGCCCACGAGAAGTCCTTTTTCATCGCCCGGAACATCATGCGGCGCCACCGGCGCGGGTCGCGCCAGACCTCGAGGGCCCGCCGGACGGCCTCCAGCAGGGCCGCGGCGCTGTAGTCGCGGAAGCCGAAGCCCGTCTCGCCATCCTCCACCGTGTCGGCGAGGCCGCCGGTCAGCCGCACGATCGGAATCGTCCCGTAGCGGAGGCTGTAGATCTGGTTCAGCCCGCACGGCTCATAGCGGCTGGGCATCAGGAACATGTCGGCGCCGGCCTCGATCTTGTGGGCCAAGGCCTCGTCGTAGGCGATGCGGACGGCCACCTTGCCCGGGTAGGTCTCGTGCAACTTCCGGAACATCTCTTCATAGCGCGGCTCGCCCGTGCCGAGGGCTACCAGCAGCAGGTCGAGCGAGGCCAGCTCGCCGGCGGCCTCGGCGACGAGGTCGAAGCCCTTCTGGCTGGTGAAGCGCGAGACGATGCCGATCAAGGGGGTGTCGATGGCGGCGGCGGGCAGGCCGAACTCGGCCAGCAGGTCGGCCTTGCAGTCGCGCTTGCCGGAGAGGTCCTCTGGCGAGTAGTTGGTGGCGATGTAGGGATCGGTCTCCGGGCTCCAGCGCGAGTAGTCCACGCCGTTCAGGATGCCGGTGAGGTCGGCGCTGCGCCGCCGGAGCAGCTCGTCGAGCCCGCAGCCGAACTCGGGCGTCTGGATCTCCCGGGCGTAGGTAGGGCTCACGGTGGTCAGCGCATCGGCCAGCTCGATGCCGGCCTTCAGGAAGTTCAGGTCGCCGCGGTGGGTCACTACGTCCACGGGGACCGTGCTCTCGTCCAGGCCCGTCTCGGGTATGGCGTCGCGGGCGAAGCGGCCCTGGTAGCCGAGGTTGTGGATGGTCAGCGCCGTCCGGATTCCGAGGAAGGTCGGATCCAGGGCCAGCGGGTAGCGGAGCCAGGCCGGGATCAGCGCCGCCTGCCAGTCGTGGCAGTGCAGGATCCGGGGGCGGAACAGGTGTCGGACCACCTCCAGCGCCGCCCGGCAGAGCAGGCCGAAGCGGATGTGGTTGTCCGGGTAATCGGTCCCGTCCTCGCCGTAGAGCCCCGGGCGGCCGTAGAGCGGCGGGCAGTCGATCAAGAAGAACGGCACGCCACCCTCGACGGCGGCGTAGATCTCCACCGGCCAGGTGTTCGGGCCGAGGGGAATCCAGAGGTTCTCCCGGACGCGCTGGAGCCCGGCCGCCGGGATGAAGCCGTAGCGGGGCAGGACGACGGCCACGTCCACGCCGGCCCGGGCCAGCGCCGGCGGCAGCGAGCCGAGCACGTCGCCGAGGCCGCCGCTCTTGGCGAACGGCGCAGCTTCGGAGGCGACCATCAAGACCTGAGGCACCCGCGAGACCTCCTCTCCACTCCGCACTTCATGATAGCCCGGCGCCGTGCCGGCGGGCGGCGCCGCCGGGGGGCGAGGGTGGGTGCGGCGGCGTCAGTCCTCCAGGTAGAAGTCGATCGTTGAGACCACCCGGACGGTCTTCTCGAGCGAGCCCTGCTCGGTAATGCCCTGGGCGCGGTTGCGGGCCATGATGACGAACAGGCCCTGGTTGGCGCGCCGGATGCCGCCCAGCTCGGCCCCGGAGTCCTTGGCGAACTGCTCGCCGGCGGCGCGGGCGTTGGCGGTGGCCTCGGCGATCATCCCGGGCTTCAGCTCGCTGAGCCGGGTAAAGAGATAGGTAGGGCCGCCGCGGGCGCCCATGTCGGACTGCAGCACCACGCCGGCATCCACCAGCTCGCCCACCGCCTGGCTGGCGGCGGCCACCAGATCGACGTCGTCGGTGCGCACCATCAGCGTCTCGGCGACGATGTAGCGGTTGCCTCCGCCCTGGGCCTGGGTATACGGGTTGGCCAGGCGGTCCGTCACCTGGAGCTGATGCACCCGGACGGCTTCGGCGCCGATGCCGTGCTTGGCGAGAAACGCCAGCACCTTCTGGTGGCTGCGCTTCACCTCGGCCTGGGCGGCCGCCAGCGAATTGTTCGTGGCGACGAAGCGCAGGGGCCAGAGGGCGACGTCGGCCTTGACGTCGCGCTCGGAGATCCCTTTCACGGTCACGTAGCGGTCGGCCGAACGGCCGCGTTCGAAGCCCCGGCCGACGAACCATCCGGCCAGGGTGACGCCGAGGGCAGCGAGGGCCACCGGGGCGAGCCATTCGCGCTTCATGAGTCCTCCTCCTTAGGGGCCACTCTAGCAGAATCCCGAGCGGAGGGACGGGTAATCGCGGCGGAGCCGGCCCGAAAGGGGGCCGGCGCCCGGCCGGCGGCCGGCGGCGGCGTGACGGGGTGACGGATTCGAGCGCGCAACGGATCGAAAAGTATAACCCATGTGCTATCAATCGATTAGCGCGCAGCGTGACGCGTCGGGCCCCGGCGCCGTCACGGTGGAAGGGCAGTGAGTTAACGGGAAGAAACGGCGAAACCGAGCGGTACCCGGAGGCTTCCGAATCTGGCGTCCGCTGGTGCAGGCACACGTCGGGCATGGCTGGCCTTCGGTTGTCAAACATCGCCGGCGGGACGAGGCCCGTCCGGCTGTTTGGAGTTGTAGCACGGGCCCAGCCGCGGGAGGAGCGGGAAGGGATCTAAACGCCGGAAACCGCGGGAAATGGCGTCTCGGCTGGCGGTGTGACCGGCAGTATGGAGGCGGCTGGTTGGCTCGGCCACCAGCCAGCGGGGTGAGCGAAGAACCAGAGGTTCAACCGATGAAGCCCACGCCGACCGTGTGGGCGCGAAAGACGGCGATCCGACCTAGTCCCCGAGCTTGGCGATGCGAGGCGTTAAAGCTTTAGAGAAGCGGTCCATGGCATCGATCATTTGGTCTTGCATCTCCGGCCACTTTTCCCTGTCCCGGATGCCCGCACATTTGATCAGGTACCGGATGCGCGAACCCTTCCGGTTGTCCAGTCTTTCCCAGAGCAGTTCGCCGCCGAACGCCCGCTCGATGTCGTCTTTCTGCTGATAAAGCCCTTCAAAGAATTGCTTGGTCCGGCCTTCATCCGGCGTTCTGATCTCCAACTCCACGCCGACCTGGTCCTGGAGCCAGACGAGGTAATTGAATCCGAAACCGGACTTGCCCGCCCCGGCCGAGAGCCAGGAGTCGTTCGACGGGGAACGCCCCGCGTGCGTGTGCACCCCGCGTGCCTTGGCGCGCTCGAGGAGCTGTTGCCAGAAATCGCGGCGGATCCGGTGGCGCTCAGCCATCTCTTTCTTGCCCTCTCCCACAGCCTTGGCCTCGGCACTGGGGCCGGCAAGCACTGTGAAGAGCGGAGCCGGAGGGGAGCCGCCGATGCGATAGGCCGTGACCCGGACGAGGTAGAAAGCCATATCCTCCGGCGTCACCTCGTTGAGCCACTCGATGACCCTGGTGTGTTGAGGGCGCGGTCTCGGCGTGATCCAAATCGCCGTCTTGGCGTCGAGACCCGTCAAGTAGGTCAGCAGTTTGCCCAGATGGTCGTGGTCTGTATCGGTCAGTTGGTTCTCGATGACGACCAACTCGCCTCGATCGTCTTCGGCAAGCAGGTCGACGTGGAACGGCCCGACGGCCTTCTCGCGCTCCAATGGGGAGATGGAAAGGCTCAGTGACTCGCCGAGCAGTTCCAGATTCTCCTCGAGCCAGACCGAAAAGTCCTGCTCTTCGCGCCGCCAGACTTCCCTCAGGCTCACCTCCTCGAGCTTCCCGATCTCCATCGTTGCCGTCCTCCACGGTCTCGTGCCCCGGCGGGCGCGTTCCTGCAGAGCCTCGCATGGGGTTCTGACGCCACCTATTATACGGGCGCCGTTTCGCAGCCGAAGCGCTATAGGCACTGCGCGTAGACCGCCGGAAACAGGGTGATTGTCACCGCGTTTCCACAATCCAGAATCACATGCCCCACAGCCATCGCGATGGTATAGTTTTCTATGCGGGCGTGGATGCATTCGCGAATCGGCATGGCTCATTGTCTGCTCTGGCGATCCCACCGGCAGAATCCGCGACCGGTATTGGTTGGCCTTCTTGCTTACGGTCTGCTCGCTGGGATTCTTTATGCCTCCCTCCTCCCACTCTGGGAGGGCTTTGACGAGGCATTCCACTACGCCTACGTGCAGACACTCTCCAATGAACTTAAGCTGCCAGTATTGGGCAAGAGTATTATCTCCGATGAGGTATGGGAATCGCTGGAGAAAAGTCCGGTCAGCCACATAGTCGAGCGGACCCATCCTTCACTCATGACTCTTGACGATTACTTCGCCCTGGACCACGCTCAGCGGCAACGCTTGCGTCTAGAACTCGAGAATATTGACCCAGCCCTTCGAAGCAGCTACTCGAACGGCGTGCCCAACTACGAAGCCCATCAGGCGCCGTTGGCCTACGGATTATTGGCGTTACCGGACCGAATCTGGTCCTCCACACCGTTCCCTGGACGGATCTGGCGACTGAGGGTCCTCGCGGCCATCGTGTCCTCGTGTCTGATGTTTTGGGGCACATGGCGCCTCGGCCGCATGTTAGAAGTGGCACGGCCGGTTCGCGCTGTGGCCTTGTTCCTCGTCTTTTCGACCCAGATGTATTATGCAACCATCGCCCACATCGCGAACGACTGGCTCGCCGTCCCATTGGCCACTATCTTCCTGAGCCAAGCCCTCGCCTTCCAGCAAAACCCGACACGTAGCAGCGGCCTCGTCCTGGGTGCCGCCTACGCGGCTGGCCTGCTGACTAAGGCATACTTCCTAGCCTTCGCCCCGCTCATCATCTGGCTGTTTCTGCGGAGCTGGCGCGAGAGTAGGAAAGCAGCGCCTATCCTCGCGTCCATCGTCAGCGTCCTATTGATCGCCGGACCATGGTATCTCCGCAACCTAACCCTCTATGGAAATCTCACTGGCATGCAGGAGGCAACCATCGGTGGCCTGGGCCCGCTGGACGTCATTCGTTCTCTTCATTTGTACCCTTGGCTGCCAGCGCTTAAGCAGTTGGCTCATGCGAGTCTTTGGACGGGCAACAACTCGTTTACAACCTTTTCCGCCGACACAGTGAACTTCCAACTGCTCCTGCTACTTGGTGCAGCGGTACTCTCTACCATCGATACGCGAGGGAGGGGTTTCTCGGCGAATAGAGTAGCGATACTGGTAGCCGGTCTTTCGTTTGCTGTAGGTCTTGCGTACGCTGCAGTGCAGAGCTACCTCTACACCGAGGGCTTTGCTACCTCGGTCAGTCCTTGGTATGCTCAGCCGCTCTTGGCGCCGATCTTGCTATTACTGCTAAGTGGCAGATGGACTTCTACTCGGGTGGGACGATTGCTGTTGAGCGTTATGGTACTTGTTTGGGTGTACGTATCCTCAGCGACTTATGTAGTCAAACTGCTTCCCTGGTATGGTGGATATGGGGACTCGCAGGTTCGCGCCGTAGAGCTGCTCCGTTGGTACCTTCAGGACTTTGATCGCGCCTGGGATATTCTTGCCACCCTCTGCCCGGTGGATCCTCTATGGCTGATTGTTCTTTGTGGCGGGGTATGTATCATTGGGTGGCTGGTATGTTTCTTGCTGATCATGGAGATACGCAGGCAGCCACACAATGGCGCCTGATCGCGGGCGTGAGAACTTCGGCGCATGGCGGCGGGTGGCAGTACTCACATTTCCCGCCTCGGCTCGCCGGCGCGGGAGCGGCTTCCCCCGCGTAGAATCGAGAAAAGATGCAGGGCGGAGGCGAGCGGGGAGACGTCGCCGGGGGGCGCATCCGGGTGCGGCTCAGCGTCCACGGGATCGTGCAGGGGGTCGGGTTCCGGCCGTTCGTCTACGGGCTGGCCACGCGCTACGGCCTGGCCGGGTGGGCGCGCAACGACAGCGAGGGGGTCTTCATCGAGGTCGAGGGTCCGGAGGGGGCCGTCGAGGCGTTCCGGTCAGCGCTCGAGGCCGAAGCCCCGCCGCTGGCGCGGATCGAGCGGATCGAGGCGCAGCGGCTGCCGGTGCGGGGCGAGGAGGGCTTCCGGATCGCCGCTTCTCGAAAGCGGGCGGAAGAGAGCACGCCGGTCTCGCCGGACATCGCTGTCTGCGAGGACTGCCTGCGGGAGATGCGCGACCCGGGGAACCGCCGCTACCGCTACCCGTTCCTGAACTGCACCAACTGCGGGCCGCGTTTCACCATCACCCGCGACATCCCCTACGACCGCGCCCGCACGACGATGGCGGCCTTCGCGATGTGCCCCGATTGCCGGCGCGAGTACGAAGACCCGCGGGACCGCCGGTTCCACGCCCAGCCCATCGCCTGCCCGGCCTGCGGGCCGTCGGTCTGGTTCGCCGAAGCCTCCGAGCCGGGGCGGGTGGCGGCGCGGGGTGACGAAGCCATCGCCCTGGCCCGCGAGCGGCTGGCGCGAGGGGAGATCATCGCCGTGCGAGGCATCGGGGGCTTCCATCTGGCTTGCCGGGCGGGCGACGAGGCGGCGGTGGCAGAGCTGCGGCGCAGGAAGCGGCGCACGGAGAAGCCCTTCGCGGTGATGGCGCGCGATGTGGCCGTCGTGCGGCGGTTCGCCGAGGTGAGCGAAGCCGAACGGCGGCTGCTCGAGAGCCGGGAGCGTCCGATCGTGTTGCTGCGGCGGCGCCGGGGGGCCGAAGCGGACCGGCTGGCGTGCCCGCTGGTGGCTCCGGGAAACCCCAACGCCGGCGTCCTGCTGCCCTACTCGCCGCTTCACTATCTGCTGCTCGGCGAGGAGCCGCTGGTGATGACCTCGGCGAACCTCAGCGAAGAGCCGATCGTGAAGGACAACGAAGAAGCCGTTGTCCGGCTGGCCGGGCTCTGCGACGGATACCTGTTTCACGACCGGGGGATCGAGGCCCACTGCGACGACTCGGTGGTCCGCGTCTTCCAGGGCCGCGAGCTTCCCATTCGGCGCTCGCGGGGCTACGCGCCGTTCCCGGTACTGCTCGCCCAGGAAGCCCCGCCGGTCCTGGCCGTGGGCGGCGAGCTGAAGGCGACCTTCTGCGTCACCAAGGGGCGGCGGGCCTACTTGAGCCAGCACATCGGCGACATGGAGAACCTGGAGACCTGGGAGGCCTTCGAGCGCGCCGTGGCCCATTTCCTGCGGCTCTACCGCGTGGAGCCGGAGCGCGTAACCTGCGATCTGCACCCGGGCTACCTCTCCACCGAATCGGCGCGGCGTTACGCCGAGGCGCGCAATGCGCCGCTCGTGAAAGTGCAGCATCACCACGCCCACGCCGCAGCTCTGCTCGCCGAGCACGGCAAAGATCCCGATGAGGAGATCCTGGCCTTCGTCTTCGACGGTACCGGCTACGGGACCGATGGGGCGATCTGGGGCGGCGAGGCGCTGCTGGCGAGCGCCCGCGGCTTCACCCGGCTGGCGCACCTGGCCTACGTGCCGCTGCCCGGGGGCGACGCGGCCATCCGGCGCCCCTACCGGACGGCGCTGGCGTTTCTGCAGGCGGCGGAAATCCCGTGGGATACCGGACTCGCCCCGGCGGCGGCCTGCCCTGAGGCGGAGAGCAGGGTGCTGGCGCGGCAGATCGAGACGGGGGTGAACTGCGTGCCTGCTTCGAGCATGGGGCGGCTCTTCGACGCCGTGGCGTCGCTGGCCGGCGTGCGCCAGAGGGTGAACTACGAGGCCCAGGCGGCCATGGAGCTGGAGGCGCTGGCGCTCGAGGCGGCGCGCGAGAAGGGCTACGAGTTCGCCATCCGCGAAGGCGAACCGGTGGTCTTCGACGCGGCGCCGGTGATCCGGGTCATCGTCGAGGATCTCCGGCGGGGGGCGGCGGCGGAGGCGATCGCGGCGCGGTTCCATGCCGGCGTCGCCGGGATGATCGCCGAGCTGGCCGAACGGTTCGCGAAACGCACCGGGGTGCGGACGGTGGGGCTGACGGGCGGCGTCTTCCAGAACGTCGTGCTGCTGGAGCTGGCGGTGGCGCGGCTCGGCGAGCGAGGCTTCACGGTGCTCACGCACCAGAAGGTTCCGCCGAACGACGGCGGGATCTGCCTGGGACAGGCGGTGGTGGCGGCGTGGGTTTTGAACCACTTTTGAACCACTAAGTGGCTCATGACCCGCTGGCGGGACCCAACGGAAGATGAAAATGGGTCAGAGTAAGGGGAGGCCGAAGGATTCCCGAGTCGATTTGTGAATGGTGCTGGCTGAGCCCGCCACTGAGTGTGACTGGG
>JALSRK010000025.1 GCA_026984795.1 Solibacteraceae bacterium
AGCCCCGCAGCGCCGTCCGCCGCGTGAGCCGGTAGGCGAAGCCGAAGCGGGGCTGCCAGTTGTCGGTCCAGGAGTTGATGATCTTGCCGTTGGGCGAGCGGACCACCCCGTCGGGCAGCGTGCCGCCGGGGATGCAGGGGGCGCCGCCTTCCTGCTCGCAGGAGCCCGGCACCTCCTGCAGAACATAAACTCCGCCGAAGCTCTGCTTGAAGTCGTAGGTGCCGGTGTAGATGACCCGGTCCTCGAAGCGGCCCACCACCGGCGACTTGGTGTAGTCGTAGCGCAGGCCGATGTTGATGGTCAGCTTGGGGGTCACCTTCCAGGAGTCCTGGACGAAGAAGCCGAAGATGGCCATGCCGTTCAGGGTCTTGAAGAAGTCCCGGCGGCCGGCCCGGGTGGGCACGTCGAGCAGCCAGGAGGCCAGCGGGCTGCCGGTGGTCGCCTTGTTCTGCGGATCGGCCGTCCCCGAGGTCAACCATTGCGAAAAATGATCGTTCGTGAAACGGTCGTAGAAGATGTGATTGTATTCTCCGCCGAATTTGATCGAGTGGCGGCCGACGATCTTGGAGTAGTTGGCTTTGAAGGCGTGGGTACGGCCGTAGGTAAAGCGGTTGAAAGTCTCGCCGCCGGAGAAAAAGTCGGCCACGCGGATCTGGGGCATGAGGGCCTTGCCGCTGCGGAAACGGTAGTAGTCTTCGGCGTAACCGATGGTTCCGGGATACCCCTCCGGCAGGTCGCGAAACTTGTTGCCCCAGCTTCTGCGGGGTTGGGAAAAGTTGTACTGAACCTGCAGGATGCTGCTGGGGTTGAAGGTGTGCACCCAACTTCCGCCGGCCAGGTAGGAGCGGAAGGTAAGCTCAGAGGCGAGCGTCTGGCGGCCGCCGGAACCGATGGTGGAAGCGTCCTGGACGTTGAGGCGGCCCCAGAACATGTCTTTCTCGCCCTGGTTGTGGTCCACGCGGAGGAACCATTCGTCCTGGTTGCGTTTGGTGGGCGTCACGTCGTGCTGGTTGAAGTCGGCGACGCCGACCGAGATGGGCGCCGGCAAGGTCTTGGCGGCGTAGTCGAGGAAGCCGGCATCCAGCCGGTCGGCGGGGATCAGGTTACCGGGGAAGGGATCGCGGATCACCTTGTTGGGGTTGTTCGGGTCGGGGCGGCCGCTGTAGGGGTCGAAGATCTGCTTCGGCCAGTCGCTCATGTCGCCCTGGAGGTTGGCGGCGGTGGGGACGCGGTAGAAGCGGTCGGCCGGGGTGCGGCGGCGGAAGCCCTGGTAGGCGCCGAAAAAGAAGGTCTTGTTGTGGAGGATGGGGCCGCCGAGGGTGCCGCCGAACTGATTCTGGTTCAGTGGGGTGACGGTGGAACGGAAGAAGTTGCGGGCATCGAGGTTGTCGTTGCGGAGGAACCACCAGGCGGTGCCGTGGAAGTCGTTGGTGCCGGACTTGGTGACGACGTTGACGATACCGCCGTTGGCGCCGCCGAACTCGGCCAGGTCGTTGTGCGACTGCACTTTGAACTCCTGGATGGCGTCCACGATCGGGGCCACGGCGGGGGTGCTGTGCTGGCCGCTCATGTTCAGAGCGCCGTCCAACAGGTAGAGGTTCGCCCGGCCGTTCTGGCCGTTCATCGAGGGGACGGCGATCTGGCCGACCTGGGTAGTGCCGGCGCCGGAGCGGTTCTGAGTGGTGTTGATGGGGGAAGCGCCGGGGGTGAGGAGGGTGAGTTGGGTGAAGTTGCGGCCGTTGAGCGGCAGATCCAGCACTTCGCGCTCGTTGATGACCGAGCCGATCTCGGCCGTGGACGCCTGGAGTTCGACCCCGGTGGCCTCGACGGTAATCGTCTCAGCGACGCTGCCTACCTCGAGGGTGATGTCGAACGTAGCGGTCTGGTTGACTGCGAGCGTGAAGACGTCGAGGGCGGCTTTGCGGAAGCCTTCCTTTGACGCAGACAAGGTGTACATGCCGGGGGCGACGTTGAGAAAAACGTAATGCCCCACTCCGTTGGAAACGGTGGTGCGTTTGACGCCGGTCTCGACGTTGACGAGAGTGATCTGCGCCTCCGGTACGGCGGCCCCGCTGGGATCCATGACCGTGCCGTTGATGGACGCGGTGGAAAGCTGGGCGACGGCGCCGGTGGGAAGCAGAACGAGGGCGAGGGCGCAAGCCAGCAAAACGGCCAGCGATCCCCCGAAGAACGTGTGCAGAATCGATCGAGGCCCCTTGTTCGGCAAGGGGGCTCGGCTTCGTATCAACCTTGTTATACTCATCGACATACCTCCGTTGGTGCGGTCCCGGCCGGGCTCAAGAGGACGGGACCGCGATCGACTGATGGGTTACGGCGGTCCGTGAGGGGGACCTGGGTTCGTCCCCCTTCCCTCCGCCGTGGTCAGCTTCGCCGATGCTTCCGCCAGCCGGGCGGCGCGGTTCAGCAAAGCAGAGATGGTTTCCTTCACCCGCGGCGCTGCTCCGATGTTCTCTCCCTTCTGTTCATCCGGGCGTTGGCGGCCGGCCGTGAGCAGATTGCGCACGGCTTCGTGACACCGGGTGACCTCGCGAAACAGGTCGAGCGCACGGCCTTGCCAGCCCGGCCCTGGAGCGCCGGCAAAAGCGGCAGACAGGTCTTGCGCGTCCGCCGCCGGTATCGGCGGAATTCCGGCCAGAGTCCGGAAGACCGGCTCGATCTGCTCGTAGGCCGCCTGGGCCTTCCGGTGCAGGGCGCGGAGGTGGTCCTGGACGATCGTTTCGACGAGCCAGCGGTTCTGCTGGCTGAGGAGTTCGAGGCGGTCGTCGGCCGGATATCGTTCGGCGAGCCGGCGGAGGGCAAAGGCTTCTGTCCAGACCGCGTCCCAACTGGCGTTGGCGCGGAAGGCGAAGCGCTGCACCTCGAGGCGGGGATCCCCGGCCGGGGATCCCGGAGACAGCCGGGCTCCGCGGAAGTACTCGAGAAGCGCGCCGTAGACCGGGATCCTGTTCGTGATCCGCTCGGTGACGGCGGCCGAATAGGTGGGGCGGGGGGCGGCGTGTGTTTCCGGTGCGATTTCGGCGACGGTCGCGATCTCCAGCGCCAGCCAGCGCCGTCCGGCGAGCCGATCCACGGCGGCCAGGATCTCTTGCTTGCGCCCCGGCGTATCGACCACTCCGCGGACCAGGACACGGTTGCTCTCGCGGATCACCTCCACCTGCTCGCCGCGGCAGACGTTCAGGCGGTGCAGGGCGAAGAGGGTCTCGGCCTCGAGGTCGGCCAAAGCGGCGGGGCTGGGCCGGTCCGGGCGATCGGGTTGGGCGAAGGCCCGTCCGCCGCGCGGGCGCTTGCGGGCCGCAGATCCGGCTTTCGCCAGAAGACGCGCGGGAGGGCGGAAGAGCGAGGCCTTCACGATGTGGGGCGCGACGAACTCCACCGGCCGGGCGACGAAGATCAGCTCCAGGGATCTGGTTTCGGATTCGTAACGGATGCGCTTCACTTCCGGCGTGTAGGTGCGGGCGTCGAGTTCGACGACGATCTCGATGGTGAATCCGGCTCCGCGGCGAACGGCCGTGAGACGGAGCCGGTCGCCGCCCTCGGGGCCGGCGACCGTCTCGGCGCGGAACACGGCTCCCTCTTCGTTCGAGAAGACGGCGAGGTCCGAGGAAAGGGATAGCGGCCGCCAATCACGGGTCTCGAGCCATCGCATGAACGCCCGTTCCAACGCCTCGGCGTTCTCGCCGGCCTCGACGACGTGCAGCAGCGAGATCC
>JALSRK010000026.1 GCA_026984795.1 Solibacteraceae bacterium
CGGGCCGACGGCACGATCCCGGAGGTGATGGCCCGGCGGCTCCGCGACGCCGGCGCCTGGCTGAAGGTGAACGGCGAGGCGATCTACGCGACGCGCCCGTGGAAGCGGTTCGAGGAGGGCGACTTCCGCTTCACCCGCAAGGGCAACGCGGTCTACGCCATCGCCCTCGAGTGGCCGGGGCCGGGCGAGACGACGCTGCGCTCGCTTTCGAGCAAAGAAGCCAAGGTAAAAGAGGTCCGGCTGCTGGGGCACGCCGGCAAGCTCGAGTGGAAGCAGACGGAAACGGGACTCTCCGTAGTGCTGCCGGAGAAGCCGCCGTCGCGGTTCGCGCAGGCGCTGAAGATTACGCTCGAGTAGCGGGACGGCGCGCCGCCCGCACCGGGAATCCTCAGGCCCCGAACACTTCGCGGACGCGCGCCAGGAACGCGGTGACTTTCTGGGCCGGGTCCCCGGGGCCCAGGGTCTCGATGGGCAGCACGCCGCGGTAGCCGGCGCGTTCGATGATCCGTTTCACACGCCCGAGATCGATCGGCTCGGCTTCACCGCCGCGCCAGACGTTCTCCTTGAGCTGCCAGGAGACGGCGTAGGGCACGAGCTTTTCGATCTCCTCGTAGGGATCGCCCTGGCGCAAGCTGCCGACGTCGAGGACGACGCCGAACCACTCCGAATCGACGGTCTCGACGAGGCGGATCGTCTCGGCGGCGGTCTTCAGAAAGTCGTTGTGGTTCTGGACGCCGACGATCACGCCGCGGCGGCTCCCGTACTTGGCGCATTCCTGCATCAGCGGGACCATCCACTCGAGGACTTCCTCGAAGCTCCGCCCCTCCGGCACGCGGCGCCCCGAGAAGACCCGGATCACCGATGCGCCCAGCTTCCGGGCCACGTCGATCCATCGTTTGACCAGCTCGACGTCGCGGCGGCGGGCCGCGGCGTCTTCGACGGCGAAGTCGTTGCGGACGCCGGTGCCGTGGATGGCCACGCCGTTGAGGAAGCCACGCCTCTTCAGGCGGTAGACGTACTCGTCGGGCGGGGCGTCCGGGTAGCCGGGAAAGTAGTAGCCGGTAGCGTCCAGGCTGGCGATGCCGTGGCGGGCGCAGAAGTCCACCACCTCGGGCAGCGTGATCCCGCCGGCGCGCAGCGGCTGGTTGAAAGAGTAGACGTTCAGGGCGATCTTGACGCCGGAGCCGGGCAGCCGCTCTACTTTGCCACGGGCGGCGTCCGATCTCACCGCTCCGGCCCCGGCGGCCGCGGCGGCCCCCAGGGAGCCCAGGATCCACCGGCGGCGGTTCAGCAGGTCGTCGTTGCGCATCTTCTCTTCAGCTTCGCAGATCGCGGGGCGGAGAAAAAAATCCCGGCGAACTCTGTTGTCCGGCTCGACCGCTGGCATATAATGCGCGGCGGGACCCGTCCCCAAGGAGGAGCCGTTATGACCACATCGTTCCCGCCGCTTTCTTTGCTGCTGCAGCAAGAAGGGCCTGGGGCTGTAGAAACCGTTTCGTTGCTGATCTGGATCGTCGTGGCCGTCGTTCTGGTGGCGGCCTACTGGAGAATCTTCACCAAGGCGGGGCAGCCGGGATGGGGTGTGCTGATCCCCATCTACAACGCCTACCTGATCTTGAAGATCGCCGGGCGGCCCGGCTGGTGGCTGCTGCTGATGTTGATCCCGCTGGTGAACGTCATCGTCTGGGCCATCGTCTGCATCGACGTGGCCAAGGCGTTCGGCAAGGACGCCGTCTTCGGTCTCCTGCTGCTGTTCCTGCTCAGTCCGATCGGCGTGTTGATCCTCGGCTTCGGCAGCGCGGCCTACCAGGGCCCGGCGCGGGCTGGAGCGGCAGCCACCTAGAGCTGTTCCTGGAAAAAGCCCGCCCGGAGCCGGGAGCTCCAGGCGGGCTTGTCAAATCAAATCAAGCTCTGCAGCTCATTGCGGCGCTGGTGCGTGGTAGGAGACATTCTTCATCGACATATTGGTCCAGGAGACGAAGCCCGCGTCCAGCCCGTTGGCGTCGAAGCGCTTGGGGTCCATCGCAGTGAACAGCCCCAGGAAGCCTAGCGGGACGTTCTCCTGGATGGTGGAAGCAGGTAGCGAGTCGATCACCCAGGCCGGCACGTCGAACTGTCCGGCCGCGCCGTCGGCGAGGCAAAAGAACATGCCCACGACATCGTTCGGGTCGTCGATCGATGCGCCGGAAATGATCACGTTGCCGTTCGGAACGCCGGTCCAGGTGATGCGCAGCGGCTGGCCGCCGGGCACGTTGTTGATCGCGTCCCGGTTGGTCCACTGGGCCGGGTTGACAATGTCGAAGGAGGTATTGAACGGGCCGACATCGGCGCCGCCCTGGCCGTTGTCGATGGTGTACTGGCCCGGATCGAGGTACAAGCCTTGCGGCTGGCCGGGAAGCGGGAACGGGAAGTTATTGCCGAGCGGAGCGTTATAGATGCCCTTCTGCCCTTGGACCGGCATCAACTGGCGCTGGCCGTTCGGACCGTTGATGTTGATGGCCGGGCCGGCGTCCAGAGAGGTCTGCGCATGCACGGGATCGGACTGGCTCGGGTCTGAGCTAGGCGGCCCCTCCTCTCCCTCTTTCTGGGACGAGACGAAGACGTAGCAGGAGTCCCGCGCCACGATCCCCTGGGCGGGCTGGACGGCGATCAACTGGCTGTACGTGTAGCGCTCGAAGGTCGCCGAACCATTCTCGGTGATCAGTTCGTCGAGTCCGCCCTGACCCTGCATCGGAGCCTGGATGGCCGTGCGGCTGAGGCCGACCCAGCCTTCGGCCATGGCGCCTTTCTGTTTGGCTTCTTCAAGGACCTGGGAGGTCATGACGCCCGGCACCGAGCAGGCGCCGCCCTGCGGGTCGATGGACATCGTCACCGAGTTGCTGGGCACGCCGTTGACGATGACCACCAGCGGAACGTAGCAGCCGGTGACATTGGGTACCACGAAGCGGATCTGGTCGATGCCGGCGCAGCAGCCGGAACGGCCGGCGTAGAGCACCTCGGCCTGCCGGCCGCCGACGATCACCTGGACATTGATCTGACCCCGCAGGTCGCCCGGCAGCGGGCCGCTGGCCTCGTCGCCGGAGACGGGGCCGAGCCCGGTACCCCAGATGTCGTACCAGTCACCCGGGGAGCCCGAAGTGGTGAGCGTGTTGATCCAGTTCGGGTCATTGGCCGGGAGCAAGGCGTTGGTGAAGATCCCCGGTCCGCTGCCGGCCTGGTTCAGGGCGAAGATGCCGAAGGCGTTCGGCACGATGCGGAGGGGGAACGAATTGCTGGTTTGCCCGTTGTAGGTGAGCTGGACCTCGGCGTTGCCGGCGGGAACGTTCGAGGGGATCAGGATGGTAGTCTGCCGGGTCCAGACGACGATGGGGATGGCGTCGAAGGTCTGCCCCCCGGCGGTGATCTTGGCGCTGACGCCGGCCAGGGTAGTCTGCAGGGGAAACTGGGATACCTGGACGAAGGGGTCGGGTCCCAGGTCGTTGCCGAACAGGGTTACCAGAGAGCCCTGGGCCAGCCCGCCGTTCGGCAGCGCGGGCGACAGGAAGCTCGCCGCGTTGGTCGCCCCGTTGATTTGCGGTGCAGCCAGAGCGGGAACTGTGAGCAGAAGCAGAAAAGAACACAGAATTCCACTACGGACGATCATCACACTCCTCCAAAGGCAAGATCGAGGCGCCCGATACTCCTCCGGGCCGTCCGGCGGTGGTGATCGCGGCCCACAGGCACCCTACACATATATAGCACAGGAAGTAGAGATTCCTTCAAGATCAGCCGCGGCCTTTGCGGGCCGAGTAGCGGTTCAGCAAGCTGATGAAGCGCCGGGCGGCTTCGGGGATGGCCAGCTCGCTTTCGAGGATGTCCCGGTTGCGGTAAGGCTTGCCGTACAGACGCTCGTTGACGCCCCGGTCCTCGCGGAGCGTGGCCCCGTCCAGCGCAATGCCTGCAAAGACGCCGCGCGAGCGGGACCAGGAAAGGATCTCGGCGGTGAAGAGGGCGTCGGTGCCGGCAGCCAGAGTGCGCCCGACCGGCCCGGCGGCCGCGGTAGCGTCTCCGCCGATGGTGAACCGGCTCTTGAGCAGCCGCTTCATGCCGCGCCGGTTCATGATGAGCAATACCAGATCGGTTTCCGTCCCGCCGGCCTGCAGGCCGAAGTTGAACCCCTCGATGCGGACCGCGGCCGGGGCCGACCAGCCGATCCCACTGGCCTTCCGGCAGGAGACGAATCCGCGCCCATACTTTCCACCGAAGATAAAGGCCCCCTTCTTCGCCCCGGGAATCACGACGACGCATTCGGCGCGGTTCAGCAGCTCCTGCGGGATCGACTGCTCGGGCGCCTCCATGATCTCGTAGAAGACCTGGGCCGCCGCTTCGAGGCGTTTCTCCCATTTCGGGCGCGCCTCGAGGGCTGCCGAAGCGACGGTCACAATCAGCACGATCCGGAACCACATGGGGCCGAACTCCCTTCGTTTTCAGTCTCGCACGGCCCGGCGCGGATTACCGCAGCCGGCCCCGCCGCCGGCCGGCGGCCCACCTGAGCCGGGCATCCAGACGCGGGGGAAGGCCGGATGGGCTCGAGGAGACCTCACCCGGCAACGGGACGGTGAAGGTTCTATGTGTGGAAACGGGTCCAGACCCCGGCTTGCCCGATTTCCGGTGGCACTCATTGGAACCGGAAGCTGCGGGCGGCGAGCCAGCCGGCGACGACGGCGGAAAGCCCGAGAGCAGCGATGTGCGGCAGTACGGCCGCCGGCGGCGCGCCGAAGCTCATGAGCTGGTGTAGCGCGTCCATGGCCCAGCCGGTCGGCAACGCCATGGCCAGCCGCTGCGCCCAGAGCGGCGTGATCTCGATGGGCCACCAGCAGCCGCCGAGCGCCGCCAGCAGGTTCGCCAGGATGACGCCCAGGGCGATGGCCTGGCCCTCGGACCGGACGAGATTGCCGTAGAGGACGCCCGCCGAGGCGGCGAAGGCGGCGTAGACCGCCAGCAGCGCCAGGACGGCCAGCCGGTGGGGACCCCAATCGACGCCGAAGACGAGCGCGCCGAGCACGACGGCCCAGGCGATCTGGACCGCCCCGAGGACGAAGCGCGCTCCCCACTTGCCCAGCACCACGGCCCCTCGCGGCATCGGGGCCGACGCCAGCCGCCGCAGGATGCCGTGCCGGCGCTCCAAGAACAGGGTGACGCCGCCGGTGATGAGCAACACCAGCAGGGTGGTCATCACCATGGTGCCGGGCACGGCCTGTTGGAAGCCGGAGGGGATGCGCTGGAGATAGCCCGCCCGGCGGACTTCGAGCGAAAGCGTGCCGGGGCCGTCTTCGAGCCTCTTCAGGACCGTCTCGGGCGGCTCGCCGAGGCGCTCGGCGACCACCAGCCCGGCCAAGGCCGAATAGAGGGCGCGGCGGATGCGGAACTCATCGAACTGCGCCTCCTCCTTGTCGCCATAGGTGAACTGCACCTTGGCCTGCTCGCCGGACAGCACGGTCTCGGTGAAGCGCTCCGGGAAGACGAGGCGGCGGGAGAAGTTCTGCGCCTCTTCTCCGGAGACCCGCTCGACGGAGAAGCCGCAGCGCTCGAGTTGGGCGAGCACGTGTCCGGCGAGGTAGCCGGCGGATTCAGGAACGACGGCGGCGAGGCGGTCCTTGGACAAAGAGTCCCCGGCGCCGCCGAAGCCGCCGGTGATGGTGCCGATGAAATAGAAGAAAACGATGGGCATGGCGAAGGCCCAGAACCAGACGACGCGCATGCGCAGGAAATGCCAGGCGTCCTTCCGCGCCAGAACCCAGCCCATCTTGAACGTTTCCCGCCACATCACCGTTCACCTCAGGAAGGCGCGCCGCAGTCGCCGGACGCAGATCCACCAGCAGACCAGGCCCACGCCCAGGACGAGGGCGAAGGCGCGCAGCGCCGCCATAGGATCGCCGCCGCCGGAGAGCAGCCGCCGCAGCTCGAGCAAGGCCCAACCGTTGGGCGTCCACATGCCGATCCCGGCCATCCAGGCGGGCATCAGCTCGAAGGGAAAGAAGCTGCCGCCGACGAGAGCCAGCAGCATCACCGCGAGGTTGTTGCCGATGGCCGCGGAGCGGTAGCTGGAGGCGTGCACCTGCAAGAGCATGGAGAGCAGGTAGAGAGCGCCGCCGCTGAAGCCGATCCAGACGACGGCCAGTACAGGCCGGCGCGCGTCCAGGCCCAGCAACGCCGCGCCCCCCACCACTCCCGCCGCGCCCAGGGCGAGGAAGACGGCGACGGCGGCGGCGAGCTTGCCGCCGAGCAGAGCCGTGACGGACCCGGGAGACGAAGCGGCCCGGGGCAAGGTCCCCATCTGCTTCTCGCGCCAGATGTCGTAGCTCATGCCGCCGGCGGCGAGCAGCACGGCCATGTAGAGCAGGCCGGGGAAGAACAGGGCGCCCCAGTCGGTGGACTCGTCTTCGCCGGCGGAGGTCTCGACGTCGATCAGCGGGGGATCGAAGTATTTCGCCGCCTGGCGCACGGTGTGGTTGACGGCGACGGCCATGGCGGCGACTTGCGCGTCGGAGGGGGCTTCCCCCCGGGGCAGACTCTCCAGGTCTTCGCCGAAGGCTTCCTGAAAGTAGCCGGCGGCGTCGAGCATGGCCGCGGTGGCCTCGACGACGATACGCGGCACGATCGACTGCGCGGGGTTGGTGACGATCTCGACCCTGGCCGGCGCGCGGTCGAGGAAGCTCTTGCCGAAACCTTCCGGGATGATCACCAGGGCGGCGGCCTCGCCGCGGTCCATCCGGCGGCGGCCCTCCTCGGCGGTGACGGCTTCGACGGCGAGCATCTCGGCCATCGGGCCCTGCGAGTAGGCTCCCGCCAGCATGCGGCTGAAGAAGGAGTCGTCCTGGTCGGCGACGAGGACGCGGCCGTGGGGGGTGGGCGATCCGCGCCCGAAGAGAAGAAACAGCAGGACGGCCAGAACGACGGGGATGCCGATCCAGGCCGCCAGACCGAGCGGGTCGCGGCGGTAGCGGCGCAGCTCCTTTCTCAGGCTCACCAGCAGCGCGCCCATCGGCTATTCCCGCAACTCCTTTCCGGTGAGCTTGATGAAGAGGCTCTCGAGGCTGGGCTGGGTGAGGGTGACGTCGCGGATCTCCATGCCGCTCTCCGCCAGCGCCGAGAGCAGGCCGGGCAGCCGGCGGGGAGCGTCGCTGACGGCGCACAGCAAGACGGATTCCTCAGCCTGGACGACTTCGACGCCGCCGTTCTCCGCCAGCAGGCGCCGGGCGGCGGCGGGAGCGAAGCGGCCCGTGAGGCGGAGCATGTCGCGCTCGCCCAGCATGGCGCGCAACTCGGCCAGGGTACCCTGGGCGATGATGCGGCCGTGGTCCATGACGCCGATGCGGTCGCACAGCGTCTCGGCTTCCTCCATGTAATGGGTGGTATAGAGGACGCACGCTCCGGCGCGGGCCTGTTCGCGGATGACCTCCAGCAGGCGGACGCGGCTCTGAGGATCGACGCCGACGGTGGGCTCGTCGAGCAGCAGGACCCTCGGCTCGTGCACGAGGCCGCAGGCGAGGTTGAGCCGGCGCTTCATGCCGCCACTGAAGCCCTTGACCGGCTCAGTGGCCCGCTCGGCCAGCCCGGTGAGTTCGAGAACCTCCCGACTCCGCTCCTTCAGCTCGCGGCCCCGCAGCCCGTAGAGGCCGCCCCAGTACTCCAGGTTCTCGACGGCGGAAAGCTCCTCGTAGAGGGCGATCTCCTGCGGGACGATGCCCAGGGAGCGCCTCGCCTCGAAGCCGTCCGCGCCCACGTCGTGGCCGTTGACGCGCACGCTGCCGGCGTCAGGCCGCAGCAAGCCGGAGATGCAACCGATGGTGGTGGTCTTGCCGGCGCCGTTGGGTCCGAGCAAGCCGAAGATCTCGCCGGCGCGGACTTCGAAGGAGGCGTTCTCGACGGCGACGAGGGCGCCGTAGAGTTTGCGGAGGCGTTCGACCTGGATCATGGGCGTGCTCATCAGAGTGTCAGCGGCGGCGCGCCGGGCACAGTCTCATCGGTCCTTCCATTTCAGCTCGGCATCGGTGCGGCGGACGTAGTTGGCGTCCAGGGCGGCCGGATCTCCCGCCTCCCCCGCAGCCAGGCGGCGGGCGGCGATACGGGCCACGGCTCCAGCCAGAGCCCGGGGCGCGCGGACGACGGGCGCGCCGGCGAAGCGTGTTCCGGCCAGCGCCGGCTCGAAAGCTTCCGGATTCGTGGAGACGAACTGCAAACGATCCTCAGGAAGGGTTACGAGCCAGTCCTGGAATTTGTTCACCACTTCCGGGGAAACGAGTTCCAGTTGCACGTCGTAGACGGCGCCGTAGATCTCGCCCCGGCGGGCGTCGAGCACCACGGCGCGCAGCGGCGCCGATCCGAAGGAGGCGACCGCCTGCAGGTTCGAGACGCCCAGGGCTCTCTTGGCCAGCGCTTCGGCCAGCCCTTTGACAGCGGCCAGGCCCACGCGGACGCCGGTGAACGAACCCGGGCCCGCGGCGGCGGCGAAACAGTCGATCTCACTAATGCGCCAACCGTGAGCAGCCAGCAGGCGCTCCAGGTGGCCGAACAGGACGTGGGCGAAACCGTCGGGCGAGTGAAGGGGAAGCTCCGCGACGACCCTCTCGTCCTCGGCCAGGGCGAGGCTGCCGAACTCGCCGGTGGTGTCGAGGCTGAGAATCCGGGCCATCACTTCTCCTGGAGCGTGTAGACCCGGTTCAACAGGTAGACCTTGCCGTAGGTGTTCATCCCGTAGACGCGAAGGTTCATGTTGGCCGGCAGGCGGCGGACGAGGCGGCGCGGCACCCGGAATTCGCCTTCTTTGCCGGTGGCCAGCACCTGGTAGCCGGTACCGGCGCCGGCCACTTCGCCGGTCCACAGGAAGAGCATGCGGCTGGTGGCGCGGGTCTCGCGGGTGAGCCTCAGCGAGAAGCGTACCGGGGTGTCGATCGGGAGGGTCTCGCCGGGCGGCTCGGCGATCTCGTAGGGGCAGCGCTTGGGGTCGAGCTCGACCTCCTGCATCAGCACCGGCCGGGACTCGAAGTAGTACCGCTTCGCCATCGAGGCCTTCTTGCCGTCGCGGGAAAGGTGTAGCACCCAGTCGTGGTCGAGGGTGGGCGGCCGGCCGCTGAAGCGCTCGCCCTTGTACTTCTTCTTCTTGGGCCGGACGAACTCGCCGGTGATGGGGTTGAACCAGTAGATCTGATACTCGCGCTTTTCGGTGACGAGCTCGACGGGGCCGGGCTTCTCCAGGTAGACGATGTACTCGATGCCGGGCAAGGCCAGGGCCCGGCCGCCGTCCACGTCGTAGTAAGGCTCGAGCTCCCAGTGGCGGGTGCGCGAGAAGAAGTCGTACCAGTGCGTCATCTGCTGGGCGCCGGGGGCGTCCAGATACTCGGCGCTGATCTCGATGCCGCGGCCGCCGTAGGTGCCGGTATTGCCGTAGGTGGGATACATCCCGCTCATGGTGGCGATCCAGAGCCGCTTGCGGAAGGTGTCCGTATCGACGTGGTGGCGGTGGGTGGCGCCCGCGCCGGAGTTCTCATAGGCGAATTCGGCGTTCACCTGGGGGGCGGCGTAGAGCTGGTGCTCGATGGCCTCGAGCGCCTCGTCGGAGGTCTGGTAGACGATGTAGTCCATCCAGCCGTCGTCGAGCAGCGGGGCGGCGGTGGAGGTAGTGTGGGTCGAGCGCGGGTGCCCGTAAGGATCGAGCTTCTTCAGCAGGCCGCCCAGCTCCTTCATCAGGTCCCGGCCGTCCTTGTACTCCTCGAACTCCTGCACGAGCTGCCAGGTGACGTTCATCGGCGCATAGCGCGCCACCACATAACGGATGTAGCGCTGCCGCTGGCGCCAGCTCGGGAAGAAGTCGGCCAGGTGGTTGCGGTCGCCGCCGAGGATGAGGTCGGCGGTGATGCCCTTGCTGTTCATATAAAGGATGCGGCGGTCCAGCTCCTGAAAGTAGGCGACGTTGGGGGTGTCGGGATCCAGGTAGACCTTCTCGCCGCCGGGGAAGTTGCCGAAGACGAGACCCCGGATGTGGTTGAACTTCTGCTCGGCGCGGCGGTCCACGATCTGTTCGAAGAGTTCCCGGCCGATGAAGGCGAACCGGTAACAAGTGTCGCCCATCCAGAGGTGGGGGATGGGACGGCGGCCCCTCTCGGTGTACGAGAAGTGGTGGACGTTGGCGGCGCGGACGAAGCCTTTCGAGTCGGACTCGACGGCGGTGAAGTGGCCGATCATGCCGTTCCAGCGGGAGATGTTGCTGGTGACGCGGTAGTCCCAGCGGCCCGCCTCCATCGGAGCGAAGCGGATCACCAGACGCCGCCCGCCGTCCCAGAAGCCGGGCATCAGGAAGGTCCGGGCCTCGGGCGAGCGGAATTCGGCATGGATCTGGACGGAGAGGTAGGGGTTGGGGTGGGCTTGGGCCTCCTGGTCGCTCAACTCGAAGACGATTTCGCAAATCGAGTAGGTCGGCGTCTCCGGACAAGCGGGCTGGGCCGAAAGAAGCGCAGAAAACAATACACCGGCAGCCGCGATGCGGTATATCATCGTTCCTAGTTTACGCAGGAAGGGAGGGCGCCATGAACGGAGCCAGCCGGCGGCAATTCTTGAAAGCAGGGGCGGCGCTGGGAGCCCCGGCGCTGGCAGCGAGCCGAAGGAGCGCGAACGACCGGATCCGCGTGGCGGTGGTCGGTTTGCGGGGCCGCGGCCGGTCGCACATCCGGGCCTTCCACGACCTCAGCGGCGAGAACGTGGAGCTGGTGACGCTGTGCGACTGCGACGAGAACGTGCTCGGCCAGCGGGTGGCCGATTACGAGAAGCTTTCCGGCAAGCGAGTGAAGACGGCCCACGACATGCGGGAGGTCTTCGACGACAAGACGATCGACGCCGTCGGGTTCGCCACGCCGAACCACTGGCACGCGCTGGGCACGATCTGGGCGTGCCAGGCGGGCAAGGACGTCTACGTAGAGAAGCCGGCCTCGCACAACATCTACGAAGGCCGCAAGGTGGTGGAGGCGGCGCGCAAGTACAAACGCATCGTGCAGCACGGCACCCAGAACCGCTCCAGCCCGAACATCGTCGAGGCGATCGAGCAGCTCAAGAAGGGGGTGATCGGCCGCGTCTACATGGCCCGGGGCATCGCCTACAAGAAGCGCCGGGGCTTCCAGCAGATCCGGGAAGCCCCCGTGCCGAAGGGGCTGGACTGGGACATGTGGCAGGGGCCCGCCCCGTACCGGCCTTACGCGCGGGAGCGGCACCGTGGCTGGCATCTGCTGTTCGACTACGGCAACGGCGACATCGGCAACCAGGGCGTCCACGAGCTGGACATCATCCGCTGGGGACTGGGCCTCGACGAGCACCCGGCGAAGATCGCCTCGATGGGCGGCGTCTGGGTGGACCGGGGCGCACAGCAGTATCCGCAAATCCAGGCGGTGATGTATGAGTGGACGGGCCGGGACGTGCTGGTGACCTTCGAGACGCGCTCCGGCTACACGAACCCGGAAGCCGGCATGGGCAAGGAGTACATCTTCCTGGACAAGCGCAACGCCGTGGGGGTGATCTTCCTCGGCACCGACGGCTACATGATCCTGCCGGACTATTCGAGCTATTACACGTTCCTCGGCAAGAGGGCCGAGCCGGGCCCGAAGGCGGAAGCGGGAGGGATGGTGCGCCAGCTCGCAGTGCCGCGGACGATGGGGCCGTCGGCGGTGGGCGAAGGCAACATCGCCAACCTGCCGCACTTCCGCAGCTTCATCAAGGCGGTGCGGAGCCGGAAGGAATCGGACCTCAGGGCGGGCCCCGAGGATCTGCACTACTCCTCGGCGCTGCCGCACCTGGCCAATATCGCCTGGCGGACGGGACGCATGATCCACTTCGATCCCAAGGCCGAGAAGTGCATCGGCGACGAGGAGGCGAACCGGCTGCTGACGCGGGACTACCGCGCCCCGTACGTGGTGCCGGAGAAGGTCTGAAGCGGGCCGCCTTCCCTAGCGCGCCGGCGGCCGGCGGCCCGCGGATTCCCTACCACTGAACGGGCTTGCCGATCTCCAGCGGCCAGACTTCGGTGTCGAGGTCCTTGATCAGCCCGGCCAGCTCCTCGGGCTTGCCGGTGAGCGGCGGGAAGGTGCCGAAGTGCATGGGAACCACCTTGTTCGCCTTGAGCAGGCGGCAGGCGACGGCGGCCTCGCGGGGGCTCATGGTGAAGAGGTCGCCGATGGGCAGGAAGGCCAGCTCGGGCGCGTACATTTCCGCGATGAGGCCCATGTCGGTGAAGACGTTGGTGTCGCCGGCGAAGTAGGCGCGGCGGCCGTCGGGGAAGGTGATGACGAAGCCCGCGGCCTCGCCGCCGTAGACGATCTTGCCCTCGTCGAGGATGCCGCAACTGTGGACCGCCTCGGTCATCGTCACGGTGACCGGGCCGACCTTCTGCGAGCCGCCCTTGTTCATCGGACAGCAGTTCTCGACGCCCTTCGAGCCGAGCCACTCGCAGATCTCGTAGATGGCCGCGATCGGAGGTTTGAACTGCTTGGCCAGGGGCACGACGCTGTGGATGTGGTCGAAGTGCCCGTGAGTGACGAGGATCGCGTCGATCCTGTCGAATTGGTGATCTTTCGGGTAGGTAGGGCCGTCGGTCCAGGGATCGCAAAGCACGACTTCACCGCTATCGAGCTTGAATTGGAACGTTCCGTGTCCGAGCCAGGTGATTTCGACCATGATCTGTTGCCTCCACCAACGATGATAGTGCACCGCGGGCGCGGGACAGCGGAGGAACGGGGTCAGCGGGCGGCGCCGCGCGGCGCGAATCCCGGAAAGCGCTCGAGGAACCGGGAGACGAGGCTGAGAATCCGCTCTTGCGTCTTGCGCTCATCGCCGAAGCCGGGAACCCAGACGGCGTCCTTCTCGCGGCGGAACCAGGTCCACTGGCGCTTGGCGTAGCGGCGGGTCTCTTGCTGGGTCGAGGCGATGGCCTCCTCCAAAGTGATCTCGCCGCGGAGGCAGGCCAGCGCCTGCTGGTAGCCGATGGCCTCGAGGGCCTTGGACTCCGGGGGGAATCCCCGGGCGAGGACGGCGCGGACCTCGTCGAGGAGGCCGGAGCGGAACATCTGCTCGGCGCGCCGCTCGATGCGGCGGTAGAGTTCCTCGCGGGGCGGATCGAGGACGATCTTCAGCGTTTCGAAGCCCTCGAGCGGGTCGCGGCCCCGGCGGAACTGCTCGGAGATAGGGGCGCGCCCGAGGAGGCAAGCTTCCACCGCGCGGATGAGCTTGTTGCGGTCCCGGGGGTGGATGCGGGCGGCGGTGGGGGGATCGAAGCGGCGCAGGAAGCGGTGCAGCAGGCCGGGGCGGCGGATTTCGGCCTCGAGAAGGCGGCGGCGGAGCCGGTCGTCGCGCGGGGGGCCGGGAAAGAGGCCGTCGAGCAGCGCGCGGAGGTAGAATCCGGTGCCGCCGGCGACGATGGGCAACCGGCCCGAGCGGGCGATGGAGCGGACGACGGGCCGCGCGCGCCGGGCGTATTCGCCGGCGTTGAAGAGCTGGTCCGGGTTCAGAAGATCGAGAAAGTGGTGCGGGACGCCGCAGCGTTCTTGCGGGCCGAGCTTGGCGGTGCCGATGTCGAGGTACCGGTACAATTGCAGCGAGTCGCAGTTGACGATCTCGGCCGGCCAGCGGCGGGCCACGGCGAGGGCGGCTTCGCTCTTGCCGGAGCCGGTGGGGCCGAGGATCGCCACCAAAGGAGCCAGGTGGCCTCGATCCGATTGATTCTGCGCCACTTCGATTCCAGTCTAAGATACCGGCGCGGGCGGCCCCCGGACGAGGAGCAGAAGTTGCCCGCCAAACGGCTGTATCGGGATCGTGGCCAGCGTGCATCTAATTGAACAGCCGTGGGAATCGGCGGGCGAGAGACCGATCGGCGGTATACTGTTTGAAGAAAGGATTCCACTCTTCCCACGGGCCTTGTGCGGATGAAGCTGGAACCAGGTCAACACGATGAGTAGAAACCACTTGCTCGCTTGCTTCTTGATAGCGGGTTTGCTGGCCGGCGGGGCGACGGGAGCTGGGAGCTCAGAGAGTTCGGCCAAGGAATCGGTACCGGACCGCGCCTCCGCTTATTATCATTACTCGCTCGGCCACCTTTACGCGGAGCTCTCCGGCGCCTACGGCCACCGGGGGGAATTCGTAGACAAGGCGATCGAGAACTTCCGCAAGGCGATGGAGGAAGATCCAAGTGCGGCGTTCCTCAGCGAGGAACTCGCCGAACTCTACTTCCATTCCGGCAGGCTGCGTGATGCTGTGGAAGATGCCGAGGCCGCGCTGAAAAAGAACCCGAACAATCTAGCGGCGCGGCGGATTCTGGCGAGGATTTACACCCGGCTGATCGGCGATACGCGGACGCAGCGGGTGAGCCAGGAGATGCTCGACAAGTCGATCGAGCAGTACGAGAAGATCACGGAGCTCCAGCCCCAGGATGTTCAGGCGTGGCTGATGTTGGGGCGGCTGCAGAAGATCAATCACGACTCGCTCTCGGCTGAGGCGGCTTACAAGAAGGTCCTGGAACTGGATCCGGACAACGAGGATGCGCTGATCCAGTTGGGGCTGGTCTATTCCGATCTGGGCGACCGGCCGCGGGCGGTGGAGATCTTTCAAAGGGCCGTCAAGAAAGATCCCTCGGCAAGGACCCTGAGCTACCTTGCGGCCACCTATGAGGAGATGAACCGGTTCGACCTCGCCGCCCAGGCGTACCAGAAGGCCATGGAAGCGGCCCCGGAGAATATCGAACTGAAACGGGCGTACGCGTCGAGCCTGCTCCGGGCGAACAAGATCGAAGAGGCGCGCAAGGTTTTCGAGGAGGTGGCCGCCGCCGATCCGAAAGACTATCAGGCGCATCTGCGGCTGGCGCAGATCTACCGGCAGCGGGGAAAACTGGAGCAGGCGAGAAAAGCTCTCGATGCGGCTCTGGAGGCGGCCCCGGGCAACCTGGAGGTGCTCTACACGAACGTGGGGCTGCTCGAGGCCGAGGGCAAGGTGGACGAGGCGATCCAGGCGCTGAAGGAGATCCTCGATTCCACCGAACGCCTCACCTACAGCAAAGGGGAGAAGTCCAACCGGGCGATCTTCCTCGAGAGGCTGGGGCTCATGTACCGTCTGGCGGGCCGCTACGAGGATGCGGTGGCGACGTTCCACAAGCTCGAGAAGCTCGACCCGGACACCGCGCCGCGCATGGCGGCCCAGATCGCCGATACTTACCGGCAAAGCAAGGAGTTCGACAAGGCGTTCGAGGTAATCGAGGCCGCCCGCAAGAAATACCCGGACAACGACCTGGTCGGCGTCCTGTACGCCACTGTGCTCGCCGACCTGGGACGGACCGACGAGGCGGTGAAGGCGATCCGGAAGGTGACCAAGGGGAAGAACGACCGGGACAGCCTGCTGACGAAAGCCCAGATCTACGAGAAGGTCAAGCGTTACGATCTGCTGTCGGACGTTCTCGACAAAGCGCTCAAGCTCTCCAAGACCGACCAGGAGCGAGCCGACGTGCTTTTCCTGCAAGGGGCGATGTACGAGCGCCAGAAACGGGTTCAGGAAGCCGAGGCGGCCTTCCGGGAGGTGCTCCGGCTCACTCCTGACAACGCCTCGGCGATGAACTACCTCGGCTACATGTTCGCCGATCAAAACATCAAGCTGGACGAGGCGCACAAACTGATCAGCAAGGCGCTCGAGTACGAACCGAACAACGGGGCCTTTTTGGACAGCATGGGCTGGGTCTACTATCGGATGAACCGGCTCGAAGAGGCGGAAAAGTATCTGCAGCAAGCGGTGGAGAAGGTTTCGAGCGATCCCGTGGTCCATGATCACCTGGGCGACGTCTACTTCAAGCTTGGGAAACTCAGGGAGGCGGTCGCACAGTGGAAGCTCTCGCTCCAAGAGTGGGAGCACAGTTCGGCCACCGAACAGGACCCCACGCAAGCGGCCCAGGTGCAGAAGAAGCTCGAGCGGGCGGAGATCCGGCTGGCCAAGGAGGCGCTGCAGGCGAAGCCGAAACAGCCCTGAGGCGACGCCGGCTTCGCCGCGGGCAGCACATAGCAGAAAAGGCTCCTCGGTTTTCGGCGGAGCGCGATATCCGGCTACCCCGTTTCCACTGCTAACCCGGTCTGGGAGATAGAGTAATCGTGAAGCCGTCCGGGGAATTGCTTGTCCGGGGAAGAGAGCAGTTTCCGCAATCGCCCGGCGGCTTCCGGGCCCCTGGCCATCATCATCAAGAATCCGCCCCCGCCGGCGCCGGCGAGTTTGCATCCTGAGACGTAGGGGCGGACGGCGTCCAGAATCGCTTCGATCGGAGCGTTCGTCGTGTGGGGATCGAGGATCTTGTTCAGTTCCCAATGGCGGCGCATCAGCTCTCCGAGGTGAGTCCAGTCGCCGTCGAGCATGGCGTAGCGCATCTCGAGGGCCAGGGTCTTGATGCTGTGGAGCACCTGGACAGCGTCGCCGCGGCGGGTCAAGTAGTTGCCGACGACCTGGGCGAGCAGATCTTTGGCAACCCGGCGCAGGCCCGTGTAATAGAGGACGAAGCGCTGGTGGAACGAGCGGCGCAACTCCTCGCTCCAGTCGAGGGCTTCGACGCGCAGGCGCTGGCGCAGGCCGGGGCCGGTGGTGACGAGCTTGACGCCGGGGAAGATGCCCCCGGCCTGGTCCTGCCAGCCCCCGCCGGTGGTCATGAGCTGCTCCAGGCGCATCACCTGGTCGCTGAGATCGGCGTCGGTGAGTTCGATGCCGGCCATCACCGCGAGAGCTTTGATGAGCGCCGCGCCCAGGATGCTGCTCGTGCCGAGGCCGGAGCCTAGAGGCAGGTCTGCGGCGGTGCGGATCTCCAGGCCGCCGCCGAGCGCGGCCAGCCGTTCGGGCAGGGGAACGTCCTCGCGGGCGATGCCCAAGAGGCGGAGGGCGGCCCGGGGAATGGCCGCCGGCAAGCCCGGTGAGAGTCGCCCGAAGATCGCAGCGTTGTCCTTCAGCTCCACCGGGGCGTCTCCGCCGCCATGGCAGCGCACCAGGGGCTCTTCGAGACGCCTCACGGCGGCCGTGACGGGGAGGCGTCCATCCAGGCAGACGGCGGCGTTGAGCACCGCCCCGCCCCAGTCGAGGCAGAACGGCGGCGTGTCGGACCAGCCGCCGCCGAAATCGACCCGCGCGGGAGCGCGAACGTGGACCTCAGAGTGACGCCAGCCCTCCGGCTCGAAAGCCGCCTCTTCCCGGGAGCCCCGATCGACCGCCCGCTGGACGCAGCCGAAGGCATCGGCCCGGGACCGCTCGCCTTCTTGCTCGAGGCCGGCCTGGGCGAAAAACAGCCCCGCCTGGAAGTGGAGGCTGGCGGCCTCGGTGGGCCTGGTGGTCTCGAGCTCCCGGGCCCGGGCGCGCAACCGCCGGCCGGCCCGCGCCAGCGCCCCGAGGCCCGGTGCGCGGGCCAGCATCGGCCGCAGGTCGGCTCCGGTTTCAGCCAGCGAAACCGCCGCAAGCTCCCAGCCCGCTTCCAGGCGCCGGGTGCGCGCCTCGGCCAGCGCAGCGGTGTCGGCGAGCCGGGCGCTCTCGGCGAGCGAGAGGCGCCGCGCCCGGCGCCAGGCGGCCGCCGAATAGTCGGTGTCGAAACCCATCAGCCACAGGGCCGCCTTCCAGGCCTCGGCCGCCGGCCCGGCGGCGAAGAGCGCAGCGTTCCACAACGACCGCTCGGCCTCGGGCACGCCCGGCCAGACGTCTTCCGGCCGGATTCCGAGCTCGTCGAACGCTTCCCGGATGGGGCGCCCGAACCAGGTGCTGCGGCCCGATCCGACGAGTTGCTTCGGATCGTCCTCGATGCCGTAAACCCGGAACACGACACCCGCCCCGCCATCCTCGAGCCGGACCGGGATCTGGTGGACGACGGTTTCCGGCGGGATCTCGACCGGCTGCTCAATGCCCATCAGTCCGTGGGCGATGGCCCCACGCCCGGTGCGGAGCGGCACATCCAGCAGACACTCGATGGCGAGCGATTCCGGCCCGATTTCGGCGCCGGCGCGAAAGACGCTGTCCACGACGACGCCGGAGGAAACCACGCCGGGAGGCGCCGGCCCACCCAGATGGAGTTGCGCCCGGTAGAGGTCCCGGAAGCGGGACTCTTGGGTCATCAGGCGGTGGAAATGGGAGGTGGTCCCGATGTGAGTGAATTCGCCATCCACGAGCGAGCACCAGAACGGCGTGCCGCGGAGCGCTTCCGCCAACCGGGCGATGCTTGGGTGGCCGGTCGCCGCTGGCCGGTATTGGCCGGTGAGAGCCAGAGTCACGTGCTGGTAGAGGTCGATCTCCGGAGCGCCGGGGCCCAGAATGCCGGTGGTGAGCTCCCAACGCGAATCCCGCTTCACGACGCCGGCAAGCTCGGTGAGGCGCGCGGCCGTGGGGGCATCAAAACGCAGCAGCCCGATATCGAGGGCCACCTCCCCGCCGGGCAGCAGCCCGCCCGCCGCCTTCACCTCGGCGGCCGAGGGCTTCTGCAGGAACGAGTAGACGCGGCCCTCGTCGCCGAGTACGTAGACGCCGTGCTGGGAGCCGGTCTCCACCGGCTGGCGCATGGCCACCCCGCAGACGCCGGGCCGGTCCCACTGAAGCTGGCTGGCGGGAAACGTAAGGATGACGTCGCCGGAAGCCACCAGCAGGCCGCTTTCGAGCCGCCCGGCCCAGGCGGTGGAAAGCGCCATCGTCTCGTCGAAGACGGTGCTGACTTCACCCCAAGGGGTCTTCACCGGCAGCGCGCTGAAGAGCTTGCCGGCCAGCGAGTATTCGGGGAGCCGGCGGGAATCGCCGCCGGAATGCACGACGAGGACGCGCTGCCGCCGCCACCAGCTCTCGAGCGAATCCGGCTGCTCGGCGTCCAGAAGGCGCTCAGCCAGGGCCCGCAAGGCGTTGAGGGTGGCGCCTCCGGAGCCCATCCTCCGGTCGCCGCGGTCCGGCACGACCAGGAAGAGCGCACCGCGGGGGAGCTTGCCGGCCGCCCGGCGGCGCTCGATCTCGGCCTCGTAACGCTCTGCCTGGCGTTCCGAGCTGGCAGTGACGATCACCGCCGTCCACCAGCTCTCCGGGGCGCCCTCGCCGGTGATCTGGGCGACGTAGGCGCGGCGGGCCTGTTCGGCGATTTCACGAAGGGAACGGAGGCGGGAGTCGGCAGGCATCGTTTTCGGCGATCCCAACCCATGCACTATACTACGGTTGTTCTTCGCGGGAACCGCCAGCCCCCGACCTTCCAGGCGAGGATGCGAGCGCTCAAGCAGTGAAGACGGACAAGGGACAGGAGAAGGAAGGTGAACAGGAAGATTCTTGCGCTATCGATTCTTTGGATCCTCCCGGCGATCTGGGCCGCTGAGCCGGGCAAGTATGACGTCGCAGCGGATATCGGTGTCCGCGCCGCCATGAGGGACGGGACGCTGCTGGCGGCCGACGTCTACCGGCCCGAAGCCAAGGGCAAGTTTCCGGTGCTGCTCGAGCGGACCCCGTACAACCGCAAGGGCGGGCGCACGGCCGGCCGCCTGCTCGCCTCGCACGGCTACATCGTGGTGATCCAGGACGTGCGCGGGCGCTACGACTCGGAAGGCGAGTGGTACCCCTTCAAGCATGAGAGCGCCGACGGCTACGACACGGTGGAGTGGGCCGCCCGGCTGCCGGGTTCCGACGGCCGCGTCGGTATGTTCGGCGGCTCCTACGTCGGCGCGACGCAGATGCTGGCGGCGATCGCCAGGCCGCCGCATCTGGAGGCGATCTTTCCCTACGTCACCGCCTCGGAATACTACGACGGCTGGACTTACCAGGGCGGCGTGCTGATGCAGTGGTTCACGCAATCCTGGACCGCCGGCCTGGCCCGCGACACGGTTCGCCGCAAGGCAAAAACGCCATTTTCACGCTCGTACCTGCCCCGCCCGGAAGACTTCCCCGTCCTCTCCCTTCCCTCCGAGCGTGGGCTCGCCCCCTACTACTTCGACTGGGTGAAGAACGCGACCGACAACGGCTACTGGAAACCCTGGAAGATCTCGGACCACTACGCCGAGCTGGACATCAAAGCGCTGCACGCCGGCGGCTGGCACGACATCTTCCTGAAGGGCACGCTGAAGAACTACATCGGCCTGCGGAGCTCCGCCAAGACGGCCGAGGCCCGCCAGGGACAGCGGCTGCTGATCGGACCGTGGGCCCACGCCGCAACCTCTCCCGAGGGCAAGATCGGCGGGTACGTCTTCGGCAAGCAAGCCGTGCTCGACATGAATGGGGCGATCCTCGAGTGGTACGACTTCGTCTTCAAAGGCAGGAAGAACGACTACGCCAAGAAGCCGCCGGTGAAGATCTTCGTGATGGGCGAGAACGCCTGGCGCTACGAAAACGAATTTCCGCTCGAGCGCCAGAAGCTCACGCGTTACTACCTGCACTCCTCAGGCAAGGCGCGGACCATCAACGGCGACGGGCAATTGAGCCTCTCTAAACCCAGCGGCGAGCCGCCGGACCAGTTCCGGTACACCCCCAGGGACCCCGTGCCTACCATCGGCGGGCGCCTGTGCTGCGCAAACAGTCTGTTTCCCCCGGGCCCCTTCGACCAAAGCCCGAACGAGTTCCGCCCCGACGTACTGGTCTACTCCACGCCGCCGCTCGAGCGGGACACCGAGGTCACGGGATTCGTCAAGGTGGAGCTCTACGCCGCCACTACCGCCCACGACACGCACTTCACTGCAATGCTGGTGGACGTCTCGCCCACCGGCTATGCGCGCCTGCTGACCGACGGCATCATCCGGGCGGGTCTGCGCAACGGCCTGAGCCGCATCGAGGAAGTCGAGCCGGGCAAGATCTACCGCTACGAGATCGACCTCTGGGCCACCAGCAACGTATTCAAGAAGGGCCACCGCATCCGGCTCTACATCTCCTCGAGCAACTTCCCGCGGTTCGCCCGCACTCGGGACCGGGCCAACCAGACGATCTACCACGACGCCGAGCACCCCTCGGCCCTGGTGCTGCCGGTGATCCCGCGGTGAGACGCCCCCGGCCGGCCGAACCGCCGGCCGCCATACAATAGGGGAACTACTACTCAGGAGGCGCAGGAGGGGATGATGCCTTTGAGAAGCTACGCCATCACCCAGGGCCGCGACCGGGCCGGCGCGCGGGCCATGCTCAAGGCGATCGGCTTCACCGACGAGGATCTGCAAAAGCCGATCATCGGCGTGGCCAACACCTGGATCGAGACGATGCCCTGCAACTACAACCTGCGGGAGCTGGCCGCCCACGTCAAGCAGGGCATCCGGGAAGCCGGTGGCACGCCCATGGAGTTCAACACCATCGCCATCAGCGACGGCGTGACGATGGGGACCGAGGGAATGAAGGCGTCGCTGGTGAGCCGGGAAGTGATCGCCGACTCCATCGAGCTGCTCGTCCGCGGCCACATGTTCGACGGCGTCATCGCCCTGGTGGCCTGCGACAAGACCATCCCCGGGGCCGCCATGGCGCTGCTGCGCTGCGACGTCCCCGGCGTGATCCTCTACGGCGGCACCATCTTGCCCGGCCGCCACCGCGGCCGGGACATCACGCTGCAAGAGGTCTACGAGGCGATCGGCGCCCACGCGGCGGGCAAGGTCAGCGACGAAGAGCTGCTGGAACTGGAGAACGCCGCCTGTCCGGGGCCGGGAGCCTGCGGCGGGCAGTTCACCGCCAACACGATGGCCACGGTGATGGAGATCATCGGGCTAGCGCCGCTCGGCACCGCCTCGACGCCCCAAGTGGATCCCCGCAAGCAGGGCGTCGCGCACCGCTGCGGGCGTATCGTGGTGGAAGCGGTGAACCGGGATTTGAAGCCCCGGCGGATCGCTACCCGGACGGCCTTCGAGAACGCCATCGCTTCGGTGGCCGCCACGGGAGGCTCGACGAACGCGGTGCTCCACCTGCTGGCGATGGCGCGGGAAGCCGGGGTACCTCTCGAGCTGGACGACTTCCAAGCCATCAGCGAGCGAACGCCCCTGCTGGTGGACCTGAAGCCGGCCGGGCGCTTCGTCGCCGTGGACGTGGACAAGGCGGGGGGCATCCCGGTGATCGCCAAACGGCTGATCGACGGCGGCTACGCCGACGGCTCGGCCCTCACTGTGACCGGCCGTACGCTGGCCGAGGAGGCCGCCGAAGCCCGCGAGACGCCGGGACAGGAGGTGATCCGCCCGCTCTCGAATCCGCTCAAGCCCGACGGCGGCCTGGTGATCCTCAGAGGATCGCTGGCGCCGGAGGGCTGCGTCATCAAGGTCACCGGACTCGATCGGCGGCGGCACTCGGGACCCGCCCGCGTCTTCGATTGCGAAGAAGAGGCCATGGCGGCCGTCACCGGCGGCAAGATCCAGGCCGGCGACGTCGTCGTGATCCGTTACGAAGGCCCAAAGGGCGGTCCGGGGATGCGCGAGATGCTGGGCGTCACCGGGGCCATCGTGGGGGCGGGCCTCGGCGAGTCGGTCGCCCTGGTCACCGACGGCCGTTTCAGCGGCGCCACCCGGGGGTTCATGATCGGGCACGTCGCCCCGGAAGCCGCCGCCGGCGGTCCCATCGCCCTGCTCCAAGACGGCGACCGGATCGAGATCGACCTAGACCGGAGGACGATCGACGTAGCCGTCGAACGGCTGGCCGAGCGCCGCCGCAACTGGCAGCCCCCGCCGCCGAAGTACCGGCGGGGCGTCTTCGCCAAGTATGCCGCTGAGGTAGCCTCGGCCGCCGATGGAGCGATTACGGGCGGGGGATGAAAGGGACGAAGATCCTTTGATCTATGAAACGTGCGGCTGGACCATCTCGACCACTTCGGCTTTGCTGATGGCGCCTACCCGCTGGTCCACCACTTCGCCGCCCTTGAACAGCAGGAGCGTAGGGATGCCCCGGATGCGGTAGCGCATGGCGGTGTTGCCGTTGTGGTCGACGTTGAGCTTGCCGACCTTCAGCTTGCCGGCGTACTCCTCGGCGACCGAATCGATCGTCGGGCCCATGACGCGGCAGGGGCCGCACCATTCGGCCCAGAAATCCACCAAAACGGGGACGTCGGACTTCAAGACTTCCTGGTCGAAATTGGCGTCTGTGAATGTAAGCGTGTGTTCCGATGCCATCGCGTATCTCTCTAAGTCTACATGATGACGAAATACCGCCAAAGGATTCAACGTGGCCTGTAATAATGAGGCGGGGAGGAGGGACCTAAATCAGCGGTGACGATCTTCCTGATGTTGCTTTTCCTCGCGCCGCCCTTCTGGGAGGCGAAACCGCCGAGCGAGTGGACTGACGCCCAGATTGCCTGGCTGCTCACGGAGTCGGCCTGGGCCAGCCGGGAAAAAGGGGCGCAGATCTACCTGGCCAGCGCCCGGCCCATCTGGCAGGCCGAGCGGGAGCGCCGCCGGCGGCAGGCGGGCAAGGCGGCGGAACGAGGGACCGGCGACGTCCGAGAGTATTTCGACTTCCTCGAAGAGAACCGGGACCGCTACATCGTGCTGGCCGTAAGGATTCCGCTGCCGCAGTACCTGCTCACTCGGAAGGCGACGAAGAAAATGGAGGAGCGTTGCGTGATGATCGCCGGCGGGCGGAGGTACCGGATCGTAGGCCATTTCCCGCCCACGGCGGCGGATCGCTACCTGCGGCTGGTCTTTCCACGGATCGAGGCGCCGGCCGGCGGGGCGATCGAATTCAACTTATACGTACCCGGCGTCCCGCTGCCCTTCCGGCGGGTGCGGTTCGAAGTGGATCGATTGAAGTACCGGGGGCGGCCGGAGTTCTGACACCCCGGCGCCCATGCCGCCCGGCGGAGTCCGCCGGCCGCTCAGCCGCTGCTCTTGAGGATCTCGTCCACCTTGTCGAGACCCATCTCGTCGATCTCTTTCGTGTAGACGCGGCGGCCTTCGTCCATCGCAAGATTCGACAGCATGACGGCGGTGGAATCCGCGAGGCCGACTTCCAGGTCCGCCAGAGGACGCTTGCCGGTGCGCACGGACTCGAAAAAGCTCAACAACTCCGTGTCCACGGGGTTGCGCTCCTCGGGCACCATGACGCCCTTCTGGTAGAGCCACATCTTGGCGTACTTGACCTCCCGCGCCAGGAACGAGTCTTTCTCAGAGGGCTGATCGCTCTCGAAAATGATGGGGAAGCCGCGGGCGCCCTTGCCGGTACTCTCGAGGGTCGCGCCGGCGATGGCGGGCTTTTTCTCGCCGGCTTGCTCGGCCTTCTTCAACTCCTCGGGCCGCGGCTCGTAGAACCACAGGCCGATCGCCGGCTCGCGGTCGCTGCCGACGGTGATGTGGATGGTGCCCTCGGTACCCATGATGATCTCGCCGAACTCGGTCCGCTGGCTGTAGAACAGCGGCAGGTGCTTGTTGGTCGAGATCGAAGAGTAGATCAGCTTGCGGCCCTTCGGGTAGCTGTAGATGAGCTGGATGTTGTCGTAGACGTCGCGCCCGTCGTGGATGAAGTCGAGGCCGCCGACGCCGACGATGAAGTCCGGTTCCATGCCGAACATCCAGCTCGCGACGTCGATCTGGTGCGAGGCCAGCTCGGCCGTCAGGCCGCCCGAGTATTGGCGGAACAGGCGCCAGTTGCGCTCCCGCTGGCGGCTGGGATACTGTTTCATCCGCCAGCCGGGGTTGCGGTGCCATTGGGCGCGGACGTGCGTCACCTCGCCGAGGATACCCTTGTCGATCATCTGCTTGGCCGTTTGATAGAAGCGGCTGTAGCGGCGCTGCAAGCCGACCTGAAGTACCTGGTTCGGCCGCTCCCGGCAGATGCGCCGCAGCGCGTGGACTTCTTCGGGCTTGAAGACCAGGCTCTTTTCGCAAAAGACGTGCTTGCCGGCGTAAAGGGCGTCGCGGGTGATCTGGAAGTGCACGTAGAGGGGGACGGTTACGACGACCGCGTCCACGTCCTGGCGGGCGAGGACTTCACGGTAGTCCTTGTAGCCTTCCGGCTTGTCCTTGGAAGTCTCCATGGCCCGTTTCAGCGCCTCATCAAGGATGTCGCAGACGGCGACGCAGCGGCCGCCGTCGAGGCCGTTGAAGTGGCGCAGGAGGTAAGTGCCCCGGCCGCCGGTGCCGATGACGGCGAAGTTTACGATCTCGTTGGCGGCGCGGACCTTCTGGATCGCCGGGGCCCCGCGAACTTTCTTGGCCGCGGCGATGGCCGCTGCGGCCCCAGCCATTCTCATTACGTCGCGGCGGGTGACGTCACGTTGTTCTGCCATCAGGGATACACCTCGGTAATCAGACGAACTGCTATGAAATCTACCAAGAGTCTATCTACATCGTCCGGCGGATTGCAATCCGCCGGACGATGGTCTCGATTCACAGCACCTCGAAGACGAGGCACTTCAGATACAACGTTTCGGGAACGGCCGGCAACACCGGGTGGTCGCAGGACTGGTACCGCCGCTCGAGCAGCCGCAGCGTCTTGCCGAGCTCACGGGCGGAGCCGAGTACAGTCTCCAGCAAGAGCGGCTCGGTGAAATGGTGCGAGCAGGAGCAGGTGACGAGGACGCCTCCGGGACCGAGCAACTGGAGAGCGCGGAAGTTGATCGTCCGGTAGGCCTCGCGAGCCTTCTTCACCGCCCCGCGGGACTTGGCGAAGGCGGGCGGATCGAGGATCACCAGATCGAAGCGCCGCCCGGAGACCGCGTAGCCGGTGAGCAGGTCGAAGACGTCGGCCTCGCGGAACGAGATGCGACCGGCCAGGCCATTGGCCTCGGCATTGCGCCGGGCGATCTCCAGGGCGCGCTCGGAGGTGTCCACCGCCTCGACCGACTCGCACCGGGAAGCGATGTGGAGGCTGAAGCCCCCGGTGGAGGCGAAGCAGTCCAGCGCGCGGCCCCGGGCGTAACGGCGGACGGCCAGGTAGTTCTCGCGCTGATCGAGGAAGACGCCGGTCTTCTGGCCGCCGATCAGGTCGGCGCGGAAGAGGAGGCCGTTCATCCGGAAGAGCACCTCCTCGGGGACGGTTCCCCTGGCCACCCGGACTTCCAAAGGCAGGTCTTCGCGCTGCCGCCGGGGGACGTCGTTGCGCAAGACGATCCCGTCCGGCCGGACCAGCTCTTCCAGGATGGAGAGAATGTCTTCCCGGGCCCGCTCCATCCCCTGGGAGAGGGTTTGCACCGCGAGGCAGCCGGCATACCGGTCGACCACCAGAGCCGGCAGCAGATCGCCCTCGGCGTGGCACAGGCGGTAGGCTTCGGTTTCAGAGACGTACCGGCGACGGTAATTCAGCGCCGCCTCCAGGCGCCGGCGGTAAAAGTCCCGGCCGATCGGTTCCTCGCAGCGTGACAAGAGGCGGAGGGTGATCGCGGAGGTGGAAGAGTAGTGGGCAACGCCCAGAACCCGCCCGCTGGGATCACGGACGAGGACCGGCTCGCCGGGTTCGGCCTCGCCCCGGTCGGCGATGTCGCCGGCGTACACCCACAGATGTCCCTGCTCGAGCCGCCGCGCTCCCTTGCGGGTCACCGTGACCGCGTGCATCCGTGCGATATTTCTATGGAACCACAACCGGCCGGGGGGACCGGGGGCCGGTTGGGCCGGCCGGGCGGCGCGGATGGCGAAGGAAGGCTATTGTCGCCTCGCCCGGGGCGGTCACTCGGCCGGCCGGGCGAGGTTGCGGGCGAAGGACTCGTATTTTTCCCGCCGGTCCGGCTGGACCCTGGGGTTGTCGGGATTGTGGAATTCCGCTTCGAGCTGCTTCATATCTTCGTCGCTCAGATGCATCACCGCCATCCGGAACAGGACGTTGTCTTCCTTCCAGATGTGATTCCGCAGCACGTTGATGTACTCGTCGGCGTGGCGCCGGACAGCCTCGACGGCCTCCGGCGAGCCTTCTTTGGCTTTGGGCAAGTTCTCCCGGATCCCCCGCAATGCCGCCCGGCCCAGCTCGTGCTCATGGAGCATCATCCCGATGGGGCCTCCCTCCTTGGGTACCCCCCGGCGCTCCAAGGTGGGGAACAGGGCGGACTCTTCTTTGAAATGGTGATGATTGTCGGCGAACTCCGCGAAGAACTCCAACGCCTCTTCCACGAAGCCGGCCGGGATCTCGCCGCCCTCGGCGGCCACGACGCGTTTTTCCAACGCTTCGAGAACGCGCTCGATGACGCGGTGGTCGTCCATCAACTCTTCGACAGGATTTGGCATGATTCGCCGGGCCTCCAGGCATCTATTCTGGACTCTTTCGAACGCCAAGACAGTGACCTAGATCACTTTGATCACTTCCCGGCCCGCTTGTGACCACAGTCACGCCCAGGCGTAGTGGAGTATTGTTATAATTTCGGTGGGCTTTGTCCGGGACTCGCCGGACAGGCATGAGGTGGGCCGCAATGCCGGGGAACGAACCAACCCACTGGGAAGAAAGGGCCGCCCGTTGGAAATCGCGGCTGGCCGTCTGGGCGGCCGCTTACCTGGCGGCCACGGGATTGACGGGGCTGGGCATCTGGCTGCTTCCTTTCAGCGTTCCCAGCCAGATTGCGGTTCTGGTCCACACGCTGATCGGCGTGGTGCTGTTGCCGGTCTGCGGCTGGTACCTGGTCCGTCACTTCCTGGCCTACTGGCGGCATACTCTCAGCCACCTGCTCGTCCTGGGCTACCTGGCCGGAGCGGCCACCGTTCTGTGTCTGGTTTCCGGGATTGCGCTCACCTGGCAAGCGGCATTCGGGATCCGGATCAGTTACTCCTGGGACGCGATCCACCTGGCTTCGACGATCGCGCTGTTAACGCTGGGGCTGATGCACGTGGTGCTGGTTGCGATGCGCGACCAGCGGGCGTTGCGGGCCAGCGCCCGGGCGGTCTCGAACTTCGTGGGCCACTATGGCAAGCGCGTGGCGGCCGGCACGGCGGCCAGCGCAGTCCTGGTGGCGGGCGCGGCGATCCTGTATCCGAAACCCAAGTTGCAGACGAAATTGCCCGACGACTACAGCTACGTCTACGGCAAGGACCGGCCGTTCGCGCCGAGCCTGGCCCGAACGCCCAACAACCAAGTGATCGATTCCCGGCTGTTGTCCGGCTCGTTGACGTGCGGGACCTCCGGTTGCCACGAGCAGATCGTCAAGGAGTGGGAGCCCAGCGCGCACCGCTTCGCGGCCATGGATCTCGGCTTCCAGAAGATCCAGATGAACATGGCCCGGCTCAACGGGCCGGAATCGACGCGTTATTGCGGGGGCTGCCACGATCCGATCTCCCTGTTCTCGGGGACCAAGAACCTGTTCACCGACACGAAGAAACTCACCTCGCTGGCGGGCTACCAGGAAGGCATCTCCTGCCTGGTCTGCCATGCCGTCCGTCAGGTGGACGTGAAGGGCAATGCCAACTACGTCGTTCACCAGCCGACGCGATACCTGTTCGAAATCGAATACCAGGAAAGCCATCGGGAGACGACGCGGTTCTGGCGCGATTTCCTGATCCGCGCCTATCCCTGGAAGCACGTCGAAGATCTCAGCAAGCGGCTCTTCAAGACGCCGGAGTATTGCGCCGCCTGCCACAAGCAGTTCATCGACAAGGAGATCAACAACCTCGGCTGGGTCCAGTTGCAGAACCAGTACGACAACTGGCGCCAGAGCCACTGGAACAAGCCCGGCGACCCGACGCGGACGATCGAGTGCCGCGAGTGCCACATGCCTCTGGTGGACTCCCGGGACCCGGCCGCCGGCGACTCCGGCGACTACAACCGCTCCCCGAACGACGGCAAGCACCGCAGCCACCGCTTCATCGCCGCCAATCAAATGATGCCGAAGCTGTTGAAGCTCCCCGGCTGGGAGAAGCAGGTGGAGCTGACCGGCAGGTGGTTGCGCGGCGAGTACCCCATTCCGGAGATCGAGCACAAGTGGCACCGGGGCCCGGTGGTGGCGATGGATCTGGAAGCCCCGAAGAGCGTCCGGCCGGGCGAGAAAGTGAGCTTGAAGCTCGTGCTGACGTCGAACAAGGTGGGCCACGACTTCCCCACCGGGCCGCTGGACATCATCCAGGCGTGGCTCGAGGTCATCGTCAAGGACCAGTCCGGCAAGACCGTTTTCTCGACGGGCGCCGTTGACGCGAAAGGGTTCATCGCCCCCGGCACTTTCATGTTCAAGGCCGAACCGGTGGACCGTTATGGCAACCTGATCGACCGGCACAACCTCTGGGAGATGGTGGGCGTGCGGTACCGCCGGTCGCTGTTTCCCGGCTTTTCGGACACGGCTGAGTTCGACTTTTTCTGTCCCTCGCTGAATCCGGTGGACAAGAAAGCGCTGCCGCAGGACGTTTCCTTCGAGTGGAAGGTACCCGAGAATACGGCGGGCCTGCTCACCGTCCGGGCGCGGCTGAAGTACCGCAAGATGGACCAGTACCTGGTGAACTTCCTCTTCGGGAAGGACGCCGGAATCAGCTCCCCCATCGTCACCATGACCGAACAGACGGCCGCAATCCGGGTGTTGTCCCGCAGAGGGGCTGCGGGAGATTGAAGCTCTCGACGGATGCCGCCCCGCCATGCACTTTCCGCCCGCCGGAGGCTGATTCTCAAGTATTCGCTCGCCGCCGCCGCCGTCGTCGCTGCCGCCGTCGTCGCCGTCTCCGGGCGGCGGTCGGAACAAAAACCGTACGCTCCCGGTGAGGCGGTGGAAGGGATTACGAGCGAGCTGGCCCGGCATCTCCCGGCGGACCATCCCCGGATCTCGTTCACCAATGTGGCCCCGGCGGCGGGCATCCATTTCCGGCATTTCCCCGGTACGCGCTCCACTCAATTGCCCGAGGACATGGGTTCGGGCCTCGCCTGGGGCGACTATGACGGCGACGGGGACTTCGACTTGTTCGTCTGCAACATCGCCGCCCCGCTCACGGCGAGTCCGGAACAGGTGGCCGCCTCGCCCGGTACGAACGTCCTCTACCGCAACAACGGCGACGGCACCTTCACCGACGTCACCGCCCAGGCCGGCCTGGAACACCGGGGCATCGGCATGGCGGCGGCTTGGGCCGATTACGACAACGACGGCGACGAGGATCTCGTCGTCACCACTTACCAGCGGATCCTGCTGTACCGGAACCGTGGCGACGGCACCTTCGAGGAAGTCTCCAGGAAGGCGGGGCTGGCAGGACTCAAACGGTACTGGGCGGGCGCTTCCTGGGGAGACTACAACCACGACGGGTTCCCCGATCTCTACGTCTGCGCCTACGTGGACTATCAGTACCGGCCCGAGGATGTGGGGAAGGTGTCGCGGCAGTTCGAGACCGTGGTCCCGTTTACGCTCAATCCTTCCTCCTATGCGCCCCAACCCAACGCCCTGTTCCGCAACAACGGCGACGGCACCTTCACCGAGGTCGCCGAACGCGCCGGCGTGGCCAACGAGACGGGCCGGAGCCTCACGGTTTCCTGGTGCGACTTCGACCTCGACGGCTGGATCGACCTCTACATCGCCAACGACGTCTCCGACAACGCCATGTACCGAAACCTGGGCAACGGGCGCTTCGAGGACGTCTCGCACAGCGCCCTGGTCTCCGACTATCGCGGCGCCATGGGGCTGGCCGTGGGCGACTACGACAACGACACCGACGCGGACCTCTTCATCACTCACTGGATGGCCCAGGAGAACGCCCTGTTCTGGAACATGTTCCGCGCCTTCGGCGACGAGGCGGCCGGGAAGCTGCAGTTCATGGACATCGCTGACATGATGGGGCTGGGCCAGCAGGCGCTCGACCGGATCGGTTGGGCGACATCGTTCTTCGACTTCGACAACGACGGGCGGCTCGACCTGTTCGTCGTCAACGGCAGCACCTTCCAGAGGGAGGACGACCCCACGCACCTGGTCCCGATGGCGGACTTCCTGTTCTGGCAGAAGAATCCTCAGGATGGCTTCTTCGATCTCAGCCGGGTGGCCGGGCCCGCCTTCACCGAGCTCCATGTCGGCCGGGGAGGAGCCTACGCGGATTATGATGGCGACGGGGACCTGGACCTGGCCATCCTGGAATACGGCGAAGGGCTCTACTTGCTGCGGAACGAGGGCGGCAACCGGCGCCACTGGATCAAGGTTCGGCTCCGGGGCAGCCGGAGCGGGAGGGACGCGTTTGGCGCCGTCGTCGAACTCACCGCCGGCGGCCGGACCCAGACACGGTTCCACGGCGCTCAGCCGTCGTATCTCTCGCAGGACGCGCCGGAGATCCATTTCGGCCTGGGGGACGCCGCGCAAGCCGAACGAATCGTGGTCCGCTTTCCGAGCGGCAAGGTCCGGGAGTTCACGAACGTCCCCGCCGGCAAGACGTTGATCGTGGAGGAGTGAGCCGCCGGTGCTTCCCCGTACGCTCGTCGGTTGCCTGGTCTGGGCCGGCTTGGTCTTCACGGCCGCGTGCTCCACGGCGCCGGAGCAGGCGGCGCACGAAGCCGGGGGCGAGAAGCAGAAGATCCGCGAGTTCTGGGGCTCCTACCGCCAGGCCACCCGGCTACGCCTGGACGGGCGCTACGCCGAAGCCATCGCGCTGTTCCGGAAGTGCCTGCAGTTGGACCCGGAACACGAAGACTCTCTCTACTACCTGGGCGCCAGCCTGGAACACCTGGGCCGGTACCGGGAAGCGTTGAAAGCCTACCAGCGGCTGATCGGAGTGAACCCGCAGAGCGGCCGGGCTTTGGCGCAGCTCGTCGAGCTGCTGTCCACGCCATTGCCCGGGGCGCCGGTCGACTACGAACAAGCTGAAAAGTGGGCGCTGCAGTGGGTGGAAGTGAACCGGGAGCAGGCCGGTCCTTTCCTGCAGCAGGGGCTGCTCGAGCTGAACCGCGGCCGGTTCGCGAAAGCGGCGGAGCACTTCCAGGTCGCGGTCCGTTCCGGCTCTCCGGAAGGCTTCGCGTGGGCGGGCTACACGGCATGGCTGCGTGGTCTCCAGGGCGAAGCGCTCAAGATGTTCCGCGGCCCGATCGAGATCGAGAAACGCGAGCGGCGGCTGGCGGGCGCCGGCATCAAGGCCGAAGGCGACATCTTGCCGGAGCCGGGAAAGCCCCTTTCGGCGCTGGATCGGGCAGCCCTCGTCTCGCTCTTCTTCTCACGCGTGATCCAGGGCGGCGGGAAGGCGTTCCCGGCGCTTTTCCGGCCGGCGAACGCAGGCCTGGCGGCCGCCGGCCGAGGAGCTTGGGGCGACTACGACGGCGACGGCGGCGCCGATCTGGCGGTGGCCGGGAAGGCCCTGACGCTCTACCGGAATGCCGGCGGGCGCTTTTTGGACGTGACCGCAGCCACGGGCCTCCCCGAGGTGAAGGGTGTGGAATGTGTCCTCTGGGCTGATTATGACGGCGACGGCCGGTTGGACCTGTATGCCGGGGGACGCAGCGGCGCCCGGCTGTTCCGAAACCTGGGCGGCAGCTTCTCGGAGGTCACGGGCAACGCCGGACTGGGCCGGAGCGGACCGGCAGACCGGGCGGTGTTCGCCGATATCGACGGCGACGGCGACGTGGATCTCCTCCAATCCGGGCCCGTCGAGGGCGGCTGGGCGGTGCAGGCCTTTCTCAACGCCGGAGGCGCGTTTTCGAAGCCGGACCGCCCGGTCATCGAGGTCCCTGCCGCCGTGACTCGGTTGCGGGCAGCCGATCTCGACGGCGACGGCCACCCTGAACTCATCGTCGCCGTCTGGGAGAACGGGATCCGCGTGCTGGCCCGGAAGCCGGATGGGAGGTGGACGGAGAAAACGGCCGCCGCCGGTCTAAACCAAACGCCGTCCGCGGTCACCGACGCGCTCCTGTTCGACTACGACCGTGACGGCGACGCCGATCTCTTGCTCGCGGTTCACGCGCCCTGGGAGGACGCGCTGCGGTCGCTGTTGCAGCCGGAGTTCCGCTCGGCTACAAGCGCGTCGCGCCTCTACCGGAACGACGGCGGCCGCTTTCAGGACGTCTCCGAAGCTGTGGGGATCACCGCCAGCTACGGCGTGATGGAAGCCCTGGCGGCGGACCTCGACGGCGACGGGTGGCAGGATGTGATCCTGGTCAACGGAGGGTACGGAGCCCAGCGAGTGGAACCGACCGCCGTCCTGCGGAATGAGGGGGGGAAGCGCCTCCGCTTGTGGTCGCGTTTGCCCGGCGCGGGCAATCCGGGCAATTACATCGCCGCATCTGTGGCCGACTACAATGGCGACGGGCGGCCTGACCTGTTTCTCGCCCGGAACCCGCGCTTCCCTGCCCGGCTCTTCCCAGCCGGCGTGTTTCGTAACGTGCTGCAGTGAGCGGGCCTCATCCGCCGCCCGACGCCTCGCCGGCCCTCCGCTTCCACGCGCGCCATCCGCGCCGCGCGTAGACACCCAGGTTGAACAGACACACGGCCACGGCCGCCGGCACGAGTACCGCGTACGGCACATCCGGATAGATGATGCGCCCGAGGTAGTAGACCAGGAAGTCCCCCTCGTAGGGGACGAGGCCCGCCTTCCGCTGCGCCCACTGCTCCAGCGCCGTCAGCGGGCATGGGCGCGAGAAGACCTCGATGAAGATTCCATAGAGGAGTGAAGCGATGTGCGCAGCGGCCAGCAACGGCCTCCTGCGGGTGAACAGCGCCCCGAAGATCACCCAGAGAATGAAGCCCAGGTGGGCTGCCAGCGCCGTCCAGGCGAGCATGCGGAAGAGCATGGGGCGTCTCCTCAGGCCGCGGGGCCGGCCCGCAGCCCGCGGGAGTGCGGGTTCCGGCCCCTGGTCCTATTGGACTACCACGAGGGGGTCGGGCGCGGCGCGGTTTGCTCTTGTACAGAGCGGCCTTCGGAAGTACGATGGCCTTGGAGGCCATGGGGCGGCGCAGCGGCTGGGTTCTGTTGTTGCTAGCGGCCACGGCGGTCTCGGCGGACCGTAAGCTGGAGCTGGAGGGCCGCATCGAGCCGCCGCCGGGCAAGTTCTGCTCCGTCACCCTCGACGGATACGATTTCCCTTACGCCGCCAGCATGATCACCGGACCCGGCGGCCGCTTCCGCTTCAAGAACCTCGACCCCGGCGCCTACACCCTGTACGTCTTCTTGCCGGGCCGCGGTGAAGTGCGGCGCACGGTGTCGATCACACCCAGCCTCGCGGACGAGAAGGGCCGCGTGAAGATCACCGTGCCGTTCGAGGTCTCGGGCGCCGCGATCGAAGCGGCCGGGACCGTTTCCGCCAGGCAGCTCGCGATACCGAAGAAGGCCCGCGCCGAGTACCAGAAGGCCCGCAAGAAACTCAACCGCCGCGACACGAAAGGGGCCATCCAGCACTTGAAGCGCGCCGTCGAGATCGCGCCTGATTTCGTCACCGCGTGGAACGAGCTCGGCACCATCGCCTACCGCGAGGAGCGCTACCAGGACGCCGAGCGTTACTTCCGCACCGCGCTCGAGCACGAGCCCGGGGCCTACTCCCCCACCGTGAACCTCGGCGGCGTGCTGCTCACCCTGGGCCGCTACAAGGAAGCTCTGAGGTACAACGAGTACGCCCTGAAGCTCAGGCCCGACGAAGCCTTGCCGAATTCGCAGCTCGGTATGAACTGGGCTTATCTCGGCGATGAGGAAAAGGCCATCAAGTACCTGAAGAGGTCCAAGCAGATCGATCCCAACCACTTCTCCCACCCGCAGATGATGCTGGCCAAGCTCTACGCCCGGCGCGGCGAGGACAAGCGGGCGCTCGAGGAGCTGAAAGATTTCCTCGCCCGGCATCCGGATTCGCCGAACGCGAAGATCGCCCAGGGCTGGGTGGAAGTGCTCAAAGAGAGGCTGAAGCGAAAGTAGCGCCGGCCGGCGGCCGCCGAATCACCCGAACCTTCACCGATCTCGTCGGGCCTCCCCTGCCTCGAGCCTCACGTCGGTGCGCCGTCGCCGGTTATATATTGGTGGTGCCATGTTCCAGATGACGCGCCGCGAGTTCGCCGCCATGCCCGCCTTCGCCGCCGCTGCCGCCGCCGCAAAGAAGCGCAACTACCCGGGCCGGCGCCTGCTGAGCCGTCCCTGGGACGAGCCGAAGCTCCAGCGGGCGCTGCTCGCGCGGGAGAGTTGGAAGCCGTTTCCCCCGGCTCGTGAGCGGGACGGGTGGAAGGCCTTGCCTCCGGAGACCGTCGAGTTTCTCGTCGGCGAGGGAGCCGACCGCTATGCCATACCGTGGCCGGAACTTCGCGCCACCGACTTCCTTGCCTACGTGCGCACCGGGGACCGCGGCACCGCCGACGGCAAGCGGCACGCCCGCCGCACGAAGCTCACCTCCCTCGCGCTGGCCGAATGCGCCGAATACAAGGGTCGCTTTCTCGACGAGATCGTCAACGGCATCTGGCTGACCTGCGAGGAGAGCTACTGGGGCTCGCCGGCTCATCTGTCGATGCAGAAAGCCGGCTACGGGCTGCCGGACGTGAGCGAGCCGACGGTGGACCTGTTCTCCGCCGAGACCGCGTCGGTGCTCGCCTGGTGCGATTACCTGCTCGGCGCGGAGCTGGACCGGATCAGCCCCCTCGTGCGTAAACGCATCCGCCTCGAAGTGAACCGCCGGGTGCTTCAGCCGTGCGAGGAGCGCGACGACTTCTGGTGGATGGGGTTCCGGAGCCGCCCCGGCGGGCGACCGCCGAACAACTGGAACCCCTGGATCAACTCCAACTGGCTGGCGGCGATTCTGCTGCTCGAAACCAACCAGATGCGGCGCGCGCGCCACGTCTACAAGATCCTCCGCAGCCTCGACATCTTTCTCGAGGGCTACGCCGACGACGGCGGCTGCGACGAGGGCCCTAGCTACTGGGGACGCGCCGGCGCGTCGCTCTACGACTGCCTCGAACTGCTGCACTCGGCCAGCGGCGGGGCCATCGACGTCTTCGACGACTTCCTGATCCGCGAGATGGGCCGCTACATCGTCCGGGCCCACATCTACGACGACTGGTTCGTCAACTTCGCCGACGCCTCGGCCAAGGTCTACATCGACGGCGCGCTCGTCTACCGCTACGGGCGCGCCGTGAAAGACACAGACATGCAGCATCTCGGCGCCTGGGCGGCCGAACGCCACGGCCAGGGCGTCCGGACGCTCGGCGGCACGATGGAACGGGCGCTGCCGGCGCTGTTCACGCTCAAAGACCTGGCCCAGGCCCCGAAACGCCAGCCCCTGCTGCGGGACGTCTGGCTGCCCGGCATCCAGATGATGGCGGCGCGCGTCGAGGGCGGCTCGCCCCGGGGCCTCTACCTCGCCGCCCACGGGGGCCACAACGCCGAGAGCCACAATCACAACGACGTGGGCGATTTCATCGTCTACGCCGACGGCGCCCCGGCGATCATCGACATCGGCGTCGAGAGCTACACCCGTAAGACCTTCAGTCCGCAGCGCTATGAGATCTGGACCATGCGCTCGGACTGGCACAACCTGCCCACCATCGGCGGCGTGGTGCAGAAGCCGGGCCGCGAGGCGGCGGCGCACGACGTCCGGTACTCGGCCGACGACGAGACGGCCGTCTTCTCGCTCGACATTGCCAAGGCCTATCCGGAAGAGGCCGGCATCGTGAGCTGGCGGCGGGAGCTCCACTTCGAAAGAAGGACGAACCGCCTTGCGCTTCACGAAGACTACGAGCTGCGCAAAGCCCCGGGCGAGATCACCCTCACGCTGATGACCCACGTGCGCCCGGAAGAAGCCGCCAAAGGGCGCCTGAAGCTCCAGCGGCCGGAGTTCACCTCCGGCCCGGTCTGGATCGAGTTCGATCCCGCCCGGTTCACCGCCCGGACCGAAGAGATCCAGATCACCGACTCCCGGCTGCGGCGCTCCTGGGGCGGCCGGCTCTACCGCACGCTGCTGGTGGCGAAAGCGCCGCCGCAGAAAGGGAGCTGGCGCGTCGAGATCAGCCAATCGGGATAAGCGGCCGCCGGCTTCAAGCGCTGTCCGGCCAGAGGAGCTGCCGCAGCACCGTCATCGCATCGGACTGCAGCTTCCGGGCGTAGATGACGATTTCGTGCACGTCCACTTGGGAGGAGTCGGGGTTCTGGTGGATCTCGAGCAGGCGCCCGGCGATTTCCTCCCCGGTAGCCCGATCCGCCTCGAAATACCAGCGGCCGAGCCCCGCCTCCTGCCACAACTGCCCGGTCAAGCCGGCCTCAGGCTGGTGTACGTAGACGCCCGGCGTGTCGTTGGCCGCGGCGATGATGCCCGAATGGCATTCGAGCGTCAGGATCGCCGCCGCGCGGCGGTAGACCGACGAGGCCGTGTCCGTAAGCCAATAGAGCGGCTGGCGCACGGTCTTCGACTTGACGTCGTCGGGCAGCTCCCGGTAGAGGAGCGGGTAGAGGAGATCCATCTGGTGCTTCTTCTCGGCGCAGAGAGCCACTTTGTAGCCGGTCTCGCGCACCCAGCGCACGATGGCTTCCCGGAGCTTGGCGTGGTCGGCCGCGGCGGCTTGCTGGCTCACGTCGCCGCCGCCCTCATCGCGCGATGGCTCCTGGCGCAGCCTCGGCACGACGGCGAGAAACTGCTTCGCTTCCAACTCATATCGCTTCAGGAACTCCAACGCCGCCTCGCGGTTGGCGAGCTTCAGGCTGAAGGCGGCGTCGGGAGCCGCGCCGAGCCGGGTCATGACGCCGGCCTGCCGCAAGGCCTCGAGCGAGACGGACTCGCGGGTGAAGACGAACACCGCGCCGTCGAGGATCTGTTTCAGCTCCTCGTCGAGCGCATCGGCGCCCTGGGTTTCCGCGCCTGGAATCGAGACGCCGAAGATACCGTAGGGCTTGCGCGTAGCAGCGCGCCAGGCCCGCAGATGATCGCGCGCCACCACGTCCGGCCCGGAGCCGTGCAACAGGAAATCAGACTCCTCGAACGCCTGGGCCAGCCCCGGTCCGTCGGGCCGGCCTGCCTCGTCTATCTCCCCTTCGACGAACCGCAGCCGCGGATAGGCCCGGAGCAGCATCGGCTTCACCCCGCGGTCCAGGGAGTTCGACCAGAGGGTGATCTCCGCCTCCGGAGCGTGCATCCTGACCAGCCGCACCATGCCGGCCACTTGGGCCGTGTCGCCGATGCTATCGCTGCGCCAGCCGGCGCGCAGCAGCAGTTTCTTGGGTTCCCGCGTGAGGGCCACCGGCGCGGTCCGCTGTTGCGGAGCCGTACATCCGGCCGCGCCGAGCGCCGCCGCAAGCCACTCTCTCCGGTTCCACATCACCACCAACCGTATCACGGCCGGGCCGCGCCGCAGGCCGCCTGTTTCCGGAATAATAGGTAGCACGGAGGCTGGCTATGCTCATCGTCCATGTACACGTACACGTGAAACCGGAAGCCGTCGAGGCATTCAAGGAAGCCACCATCGAGAACGCCCGCAACAGCGTCCAGGAGCCCGGCATCGCCCGCTTCGACGTCATCCAGCAGAACGACGACCCGACGCGATTCATCCTCGTCGAGGTCTACCGCACCGCCGGCGATCCGGCGCGGCACAAGGAGACCGATCACTACAAGAAATGGCGCGACACGGTGGCCGAGATGATGGCCGAGCCGCGGCAAAGCGTGAAGTTCACCAACGTCTTCCCGGACGATTCCGGCTGGTGAGGGCGATATGGCGGAAGCCTTCGAGTTCGCCACTGCCACGCGGATCCTCTTCGGGGCCGGCAAGCTGAGTGAGGCCGCCCCGGCCGCCAAGGCGATGGGGCAGCGGGCGCTGCTCGTCACCGGGCGCTCGCCCGGGCGGGCCCGGCGGCTGCAGGACGCCTTGGAGAGCGAGGGGCTGGAGGTGACCGTCTTCAGCGTCTCTGGAGAGCCCACGATTCCGATGGTCCGCGCGGCTACCGAAGCGGCGCGGCAGAAGCAGTGCGACGTGGTCCTCTCATTCGGCGGCGGCAGCGCCATCGACGCCGGCAAGGCCGTGGCCGCGCTGCTCGGCAACGGCGGCGACCCGCTGGACTACATCGAGGTCATCGGCAAGGGGCGCAAGATCACCAGGCCGTCGGTCCCGTTCCTCGCCATCCCGACCACCGCCGGAGCCGGCTCCGAAGTGACCCGCAACGCCGTCCTGGCCTCGCCCGAGCACCGCGTGAAGGCGAGCTTGCGCAGCCCGTTGATGCTCCCGCGGCTGGCCCTCGTCGATCCGGAGCTGACCCTCGATCTGCCGCCCGAGATCACCGCCGCCACCGGCCTCGACGCGCTGACCCAGCTCATCGAGCCCTACGTCTCGATCCGCGCCAACCCGATGACCGACATCTTTTGCCTCGAGGGCATCCGGCGCGCCGCGCGTTCGCTGGTGCGGGCCTACGAAGACGGCCGGAACCTCGCCGCCCGTACCGACATGGCCTTCGCCAGCCTGCTCGGCGGCCTGGCGCTGGCCAACGCCGGGCTGGGCGCGGTCCACGGCTTCGCCGCCCCGGTGGGGGGCATGTTCCCCGCCCCGCACGGGGCCGTTTGCGCGGCGCTGCTGCCGCACGTCATGCATGCGAACATCCGGGCGCTCCGCGAGCGCGCCCCGGAGCATCCCTCGCTCGAACGCTACCGCATCGTGGCCCGCCTGCTCACCGGCGACGAGAAGGCCGCGGCCGAGGACGGCGTCGAATGGGTCCGGCAGACGGCGCGCAAACTTCGCATCCCGCCGCTCGGCGCCTACGGTCTCACGCCCGCCGGTGTGCCCGCGGTGGTCGAGAAGGCCTCGCGCGCCAGCAGCATGAAAGGCAATCCGATTGCCTTGACGCCTGCTGAACTTACTGGCATTCTGGTAGCGGCGATCGAGTAGGGGGCGGCAGTCTGCCCGGCGCCCGAATTCATGGCCCGCATGATCCGAGTCAAACGTGTCTACGACCCCCCGGAGGAGAGTGACGGCGTCCGCGTGCTCGTCGATCGCCTCTGGCCGCGGGGCCTGTCGAAAGACGACGCCCGCGTCTATCTCTGGCTGAAAGAGCTGGCCCCGAGTACCGAACTCCGCCGCTGGTTCGCGCACGAGCCGGAGCGCTGGACCGAGTTCAAGCAACGCTACTACCGGGAGCTCGCCCGCTGCCGGGAGGCCCTGGAAGCCATTCAGGAATACGCCCGCTCGAGCACCGTGACGCTGCTCTACGCCGCCAAGGACGGGCGGCACAATAACGCCGTCGCGCTGCGGGAGTACTTCGAACACGAGTTGAAGCCCGCCGCCGGCGGAGCGCGCTGACGCGTTGCGGCGCCGTACCGGGCAAAGGAACGCGCCGGGGGAAGAGTGTGCTCCTCAGACCTCGTCGTACAACACGGCCGTGTACTTACCGCCCGCCAGCGTCTTCTCGATCTCCGGCCAGACGCGCTGGTGCTCGGCCGAAGCCACCCAGCCTTGCCGCTGCTCCTCGGTCTCGAAGCGGATCACGAGCCGGTAGCGCGGCGCGCTCCCCTTCTGGGTGAGCTTGCTGCGCAGCTTGAGCATTCTCACCGCGACGAAGCCCGGCTGGCGGCGGATCACCGGCTCGAACTTCGTATGGAAGTTCGCCAGCATCTCTTCTTCGCGCGGAGGATCCACTTCGAGATCGACGTGCAGCTCGATGGGGCGGGCGGCCCCGCCGGCGCGGCCCAGTCCGGCGGCCCCGGCCAGGGCAATCGCTTTCAGGCAGTCTCGGCGATCCATGTGGACCATCTTATGCGATGGCCCGCGGCGTGTCAGGCCTGCGCGTAGAAGGCCTCGGCGGCCTGGCGGCCGTTGCCCGCAGGCCGGTAGCCCTCGGCTTCGAGCGCCCGCTGGAAGCTCTCGAGCAGCAGCAGGACGTTCTCCTTCGTCGAGCCGGCCCCCATGATGCCGATCCGCCAGACCTTGCCCGCCAGGGGTCCGAAGCCGCCCAAGATCTCGATGCCGTCCTCGTTCAGCATCCGGGCGCGCACCTTGGCGTCGTCCACGCCTTCGGGTACGCACGGCGTGTTCAGCGGATAGAGCCGGCGGCCTTCTTCGACGTGCATCCGGAGGCCCATGGCTTCGATGCCGGCGGCGAAGGCTTTGTGGTTCCGCTCGATGCGCCGGAACCGGTTCTCGAGTCCCTCCTCGTGCACGATGACGAGCGCCTCGCGCAGGGCGTAGAACATCGAGATCGGCGCCGTGTGGTGGTACTTGTGGGCGCTCAGCAGGTACTCGTCGAGCAGTTTCAGATCGAGGTAGAACGAGCGGTTCATCGTGCCCCGCCGCCGCAGCCACTCCACCGCCCGCGGTGAGACCGTCACCGGAGCCAGCCCCGGCGGGCACGCCAGCCCCTTCTGGCTGCAACTGTAGGCGATGTCGATGCCGGCGGCGTCCACGTTCACCGGGATGTTGCCCAACGAGGTGACCGTGTCGGCGATCACCAGGGCCCCTACCTCGTGGGCCGCTTCGCAAATCGCCTTCCCTTCCTGGACGGCCCCCGTCGACGTTTCGGCGTGCACGAAGGCCACCACCTGGGGCTTCTCGTCCAGGATGAACTTGCGGGCTTCCTCGTCAACGAACGTCTCGCCCCACGGCTTCTCCAGCCGCGCCACCTCGGCCCCCTGCCGCCGGACCATCTCCGAGATCCGGTCGCAGAAGTAGCCGTTGGCGAAGACGCAGACCTTCGAGCCGCTCTCGACGAAGTTCGACACCGCCGTCTCCATCCCGGAAGTCCCCGTGCCGGAGATGGCCAGCGTAAACTCGTTCGCGGTCCCGAAGACTTCCTGGAGCAAGGAGCGGACGTCCCCGGTCACCTCGAAGAAATACGGATCCAGGTGGCCCACGATGGGCTTCGTCATCGCCTGGTAGACGCGGGGCTCCACGGGACTCGGCCCCGGGCCCATTAGCAACCGGCGCGGCGGATTCAAGGGTGCGTACGTTTCCGGCATAACGTCCTAGTCTGGTAATAAAGAACAGCCGCCGTCAACCACAGCCCGCGAGAACGAGAATGGAGCCACTGCCCATCGACGAGGTCTTGCCGGAGATCCGGGAGCGTCTGGCGTGCGCCGGCAATCTGGTGATCGAAGCCCCGCCGGGCGCCGGCAAGACCACCCGTGTGCCCCCGGCGCTGCTCGAGACGGTCCCCGGGCAGGTGCTGGTGCTCGAGCCCCGGCGCATCGCCGCGCGGATGGCCGCCCGGCGCGTGGCCGCCGAACGGGGCGAGCGGCTGGGTGAGACCGTCGGCTACCACGTCCGCTTCGAGTCCGTCGCCGGTCCCGGAACGCGCCTCCATTTCCTCACCGAGGGCGTACTGGTGCGGCGCCTGGCGCAGGATCGGGAGCTGGCGGGCGTGGGCGCCGTCGTTCTGGACGAGTTCCACGAGCGGCATCTCGAGACCGATTTCGCTTTGGCGCTGCTGCGGCGGCTGCAACAGACGCGGCGCCCGGACCTGCTTCTGCTCGTCATGTCGGCCACCCTCGAAGCGGCCCCGGTAGCCGAATTCCTGGGCGGCTGTCCGGTGGTGCGCAGCCAGGGCCGGTCGTTTCCCCTGGAGATCCGCTACACGCCGCACTCGTCCGCTCCCCTCGAAGAGCAGGTAGCCGGGGCGCTGGAGGACCTGGTCCGCGAGGGGCTCGACGGCGACGTGCTGGTCTTTCTGCCCGGAGCCGCCGAGATCCGCCGGGCCGAGCGATTGTGCGCTCCGATCGCCCGCCGGGCGGGAGCCGGGCTATGCCGCCTCCACGGCGACCTTCCGGCCGAGGAGCAGGACCGCGCCGTCAGCCCCGGGTCCCGCCCCAAGGTGATCCTCTCGACCAACGTGGCGGAGAGCTCGATCACCGTGCCGGGCGTCACCGCGGTGATCGACAGCGGCCTGGCCCGCATCGCCGCCGATTCCCCCTGGACCGGGCTGCCCTCGCTCCGCATCGCCCGTATCAGCCAGGTCTCGGCCCGCCAGCGCGCCGGACGCGCGGGACGCCTGCGCCCGGGCCGGGCGGTCCGCCTCTATCCCGAGGCCGACTACGTCCGGCGGCCGCCGCACGAAACCCCCGAGATCCTGCGCCGCGAACTTTCGCCGCTCTTCCTGCAGCTCCACGCCGCCGGCCTGGGCCGCCCGGATGAGATCGAATGGCTCGACGCCCCGCCTGCCGAAGCCGTGCAGCACGCGGAGTCGTTGTTGCGGGAGCTCGGGGCTTTGGACGCCGGCAGCGGGCTGACAGCGCTCGGCCGGGCCATGGTCCGGATGCCGGTCCACCCGCGCCTGGCCCGGATGGCGATCGAGGCCGCCCGCCGGGGCGCCGCCGGGACCGGCTGTGCCGCCGCGGCCGCGCTGAGCGAAGGGCTGCGCCTGCCGGAAACCGTCCGGGCGGCCGGCCCCTCCGACGTCCTGGTCCTCGCCGAGGGGAGCCTCCCCGCCCGGGTGCGGCGGCTGGCCAGGCAGATCGAGCGGGCGCTGCCCCGCGGCCCCTCCCGGAACCGCGCCGCGGACCCGGACGGGGCCCTGCTCGTCGCCGTGCTCTCGGCCTTCCCCGACCGCGTGGCCCGCCGCCGCAGCGGCAACGAGCTGCTGCTCGCTTCCGGAGGATCGGCCGTCCTGTCGGACCGCAGCGTGGTGCGCGACGCCCGTCTCCTCGTCGCCGTCGAGATCGAGGAACGCCGCGAGCGGGGCCTGCCCCTGGTCCGCCTGGCCAGCGCCATCGAGCCCGAGTGGCTGCTGGATCTGTTCCCGGAGCGCATCGCCGAGCGCTCCGGCCCGGTCTGGAACCGCGAGGCCGAGCGCGTGGAAGCCGCCAGCGCCCTGCTCTTCGGCGAGATCGTCATCGAGGAGTCCCGGCGCGCCCCGGACCCCGAAGAGGCGGCCCGGATGCTCGCCGAGAAGGCCCTCGCCGCGGGCTTGGGGCGATTCGCCGATCTGGAAGCCGTCGAAGCCTTCCGGAACCGCGTCCGGTTCGCCGCCGCCCACGGTCCGGTGCGGGAGATCACCGAGGAGGATCTCGGGGACGCTTTCGAGGAGCTGTGCCGGGGCCTGCGCAGCTTCCGCGAACTGGGCGCCGCGGCCGCCAACGGAGGCTTCCTGGAGCTGCTGCGCTCCCGCATTCCTCTCGAGGAGTGGCGTATGGTCGAAGAGCTGGCCCCCGAACGCATGCGCCTGCCCGGCGGCCGGCGGCTCCGCATCCGCTACGAGCCCGGCAAGCCGCCCTGGGCGGCGGTCCGGATCCAGGAGCTGTTCGGCATGAAGGAGACCCCGCGGGTGGCTGCCGGCCGCGTCCCCCTTACTTTGCACCTGCTCGCCCCGAACATGCGGCCGGTGCAGACCACCACCGATCTGGCCGGCTTCTGGGAGCGCCTCTATCCGAGCGTGCGCCGGGAGCTCCGCCGCCGCTACCCGAAGCACGCCTGGCCGGAAGATCCGCTCACGGCGCAGCCGCAACGCCGGTAGCAGGCCACTGCTCCGGCGAAACACCTCGGGCGCCAACTCGAAGAAGCTTCCGCCCCGGCTATTGCTATAATGAAGTGGATCCCACCTGCGGTGCCTATAGCTCAGCTGGTTAGAGCGCCAGGTTGTGGCCCTGGAGGCCGTGGGTTCAAATCCCACTAGGCACCCCAGCCATCCCTTCAGCCGCTCGCTGCAAGCCGCAAGGGGAGGTTCCTGCTTCCCTCCCTGGTACTCCAAACGAACCTCGCCTGCAGTATCGTGGATTCATGCGGTCCGCGGCTGTCTCGTTCATCCTCTTGCTGGCACTCGCCTCTTGCGGCAAGAAACCGGTCCCTCGCGGTGAACATCCCCGTCCCGACTTTCAGCGCAGCGAGTGGCTGAGCCTGAACGGCGCCTGGGAGTTCCGCTTCGATCCCCAGGATCGCGGTCTCGACGAGGGGTGGCAGCGCTCGGAGACGCCCTGGCCGCTCGAGATCACTGTGCCGTTCTGCTGGGAGAGCAAGCTCTCCGGCGTCCACGACCTGAGCGGCCAGCAGATCGGCTGGTACCGCCGGAAGATCGACATCCCCTCGGCGTGGGCCGGCAAGCACGTCTGGATCCGGTTCGAAGCCGTGGACTGGGAGGCCCAGGTCTGGGTGAACGGCGCGCCGGTAGGCAAGCACGAGGGCGGCTACACCCCCTTCGCCTTCGACATCACCAAGTACGCCCAGCCCGGCGAAACGGCGACCATCGTCGTTCGGGCCTACGATCCTACTGACCGGGAGCTGCCCACCGGCAAGCAGGTGGCCTTCTGGTACACCTTCACCAGCGGCATCTGGCAGACGGTGTGGCTCGAGGCCCGGCCGGCGACCTACCTCAGCGCCCTGAAGCTGGTTCCGCAGAACCGGGACGGCAAGTGGTCGCTGGCCGTCGAGGTCGAGGTGGCGGGTGAAGAGACGCCGGCGCGGGTACGGATCTCATCCCCCGATCCGTCGGTGGCCGCCGCCGAAGGGGAAGCGGAACTGACCGAAGGCCACGGCGTCTACCGGGCCGAGCTGGCGGTGAGCGATCCGAAGCCCTGGACGCCCGAGACGCCGCATCTCTACGATCTGACCGTCGAAGTCACCGGCCCGGACGGCGCCACCGATACGGTGCAGAGCTATTTCGGCCTGCGGACCATCGGCCGCGGCAAGTACGGCGATCTGCCGTATGAATCGATCCTGCTCAACGGCGAGCCGGTCTATCTGCGCGGGGCGCTCGACCAGTCCTTCAACCCCGACGGCATCTACACCGCCCCCAGCGACGAGTTCCTCCGGGGCGACATCGAGAGGGCCAAGTCCGTGGGGCTGAACTTCCTGCGCATCCACATCAAGCCGGACGAGCCGCGGCGGCTCTACTGGGCCGACAAGCTGGGCATCCTGATCATGCAGGACATGCCGAACACCTGGCGCTACAGCGAGCGCGCCAAGGCGGCCTGGGAAGCCACGATGCGCGAGGTGATCGCCCGGGACCGGAACCATCCCTCAATCATCGCCTGGTGCCTGTTCAACGAGACCTGGGGCATCGGCGGCAACGAGTACAAGAAGCGCCCGGACATCCAGGAGTGGGTCGAGGGCATGTGGCACGAGGCGAAGCGGCTCGACCCCACACGGCTGGTGGAGGACAACTCCCCGAACCGCCGCGACCACGTGATTACCGACCTGAACTCCTGGCACTTCTACATCGACAACGAGACCCGCGCCTGGAAGCACATCGAGGAGGTGGTGCGGAACACCTATCCCGGTTCGACGTTCAACTACGCCCCGGGCCACCGCCAGGGTACCGAGCCGCTGATCAACTCCGAGTACGGAGCCGTCGGCGCCGGCGGCGGCGACCGCGACATCTCCTGGGGCTTCCGCTACCTGACCACCCGGCTGCGGCGGTACGAGAAGATCCAGGGCTACGTCTACACCGAGCTCACCGACGTCGAGTTCGAGCACAACGGGTTCTTCAACTATGACCGGTCACCGAAAGAGTTCGGCTACGACGCCTGGGTTGAGAAGATGAAGGTCGCCGACTTGCAGCGCGAGGACTTCGTCGGCTTCGACACGCCCCCGGTGATCGTCGCCGAGCCGGCCGAGGATTTGAGCATCCCCGTCTTTGTCAGCCACTGGTCGGACTACAAGGGTGAAGTGCTCCTGAAGCGCTGGCTGATCGGGGCGGACGACCTCGGCAGGGAGATCCGGGTGAACCTGGACTCGCGCGTCGTCCATTGGGAGCGTTACCGGGTGACGCCCCAAGAGCCCCTCGGAGTGAACCTGCCCGACCGGCCGTTCGCCGGGGCCATGGCCATGGAATTGGTGGGCGAGAACGGCGAGCGCCTGGCGGCGAACTTCGTCAACGTCGTCATCCCGGCCCGCATCGAAACCGAGGGTTGGCGCTACGAACTGATCGACTCCCGGCACGCTGTCCTGCGCGTCTCTCCCATGGATATTCATGCCGCCTATTGGACGGGATCCGGGGCGCCGGCGCGGCTCGCGCGGCGGCGGAGCGCCGGTAAGTTTTTCATCTACGGCTCGGGCATCGTGGAGTATCTTTTCGAGGTTCCCAAAGAGGTGGTGGAAGCCATGCCGGAGCGGATCGGAATTCTGGTTGAGATGGCGACCAAGGCCCGGGACGAGCGCCTGGACTGGCCGCAGCAAGTCCATCCTCTGGATTACCCGCAGACGGACGGCCGCAAATATCCCGGAGCGGTGGGCATCTACGTGAACGGGTACCCGCTGGAGCCGGTAGCGCTGGATGACGATCCAGCCGACGCCCGAGGGGTGCTGTCGCACATGGCCAAGTTCCAGCCCGGGAGCTACGGCTACCTCGTCCAAGCGGAAATGCTGGTTGAAGGGGCTCCGGGGTTCCTTTCCCGGCTCCGGCGGGATCCCCGCATCCGGGTCACCTTCGAAGTCGAGCCCGGGCCGGAGGCGGCGGGACTGAGCGTCTACGGGGCTCGGACAGGGCGGTATCCCCTTGATCCCACGCTCGTCATTCAGACCAGCCGGGACATTCAGAAACGGAAATAAAAAGCGGGTGCGGCTGGTTTGCCGGCCGCACCCGGCCAGGGGTGCTAGTGGGGGGAACCGCCGGGAACTCCCCGGAGGAGAAAAGGAGTTCCCGGCGGCCGTGCCCGCCAGAAACCGGCAGGGCACGAATCTTTGCGGGAGCACGCAGGGCGCCGTCTGTGCCAGGTCCAATCGACTCAGCGTAAGTGGGCGTTGGCGCCCTGGCTCCAGACCCTCAACACCTCAGACGGCAACTGCTGGAATCACCGTGAAACAGCACCGAGGGGTCCGCTGACAGCTATCAGCAAGGCGCGTTGTCTTCAACCGTGGAGCAGCACCCGAACCGGTTCGCAGCAGTCTATTGAGGCAGACGCGATTCTCGACCGGTTCGTTACAAAGAACTCCCATTCCCGGACGAAAATTCTCAGTATTGTCCAGGTTCAAGCTCGGCAAAGCGACGAGCCGGGAAAATGGCCCGTTCGCGACGATTCCCGACCGAGCGATAGGGTATTGTCGCCATCGGTTCCGAGGCCCCAAGAAGCCTTCTCCTACCTGGCTTTGGTCAGCGTGAAGCTTGCCTTCAGCTCGGCCAAGCCACCGCCGGGCGCCGGAACGCCGGCGAAGACCTCGTAGGTTCCGGGATCGAGTCCCTGGGTGTTCAAAGCCGCGATGTAACGGATCTTGCGCTGCCCCGCCAGGGCGACCGGCTGGCCCGCTCCCTGGAACGTCACCTGCTGCCCGCCGCGCTCCAACGCCAGTTGCAGAGGCGGGGGCGAGCTCAACAGATCGTCCGTCGCATTATAGAGGTCGTAGAGCAGGAATACAGGATCGCCGACGCGAAAGACGTGGCCGCATTCCGGGGTCAAACGCCACTGGCCGACATCGAGCAGCTCGCCAAGAGGGGGCTGGGCCGGTGGGCGGCGCTCGCCCATCACTCCACGGCGGGTCACCAGGATGGTGCTCGCCGAGAGCGGGGCAGCCAAATCGGGAATCTCGAGTTCCTGCGCCACGGCGCCCACTTCCCCTGTGCGGTCGTCGCGGACCAAAGCCCGCAACCGGTACCGGCCCGGCGGAGACTCGACCAGCGAAGCGGTCTCCACCATGACGTTTTCGTCGGCGGCGGCGGCCTCGATGGCGTCTTTCCGGAACACCTGCCGGGCGGCTCGCTCGTCATAAGCGATCACCTGCTGAGTGGTGGGATCCACCAATTGGACAGCCACCGTGTAGGCGAGTTCCACGCCCTTGCCGGTGTTTTTTCCCTTCAAGTTCCGCGGGTGCGTCCCCAGCGCGTAGACGAGCGCCGGCCGTTCCCCGGAGCCGCGGAAAACGGCGTAGCTGAAACGCACGGGGAAGCCGGCCTTCTCGCCGTCGAACAACAGCGCCTGCTGCAAGTGAAGCGAGCGCTCCAACTCACTCATATTCTTGAAAGGTTTCGATTCCAGATAGCCGTCAGGGGCTCGCACTTCGACGCCCTTGCGGTTCACGGCGACCGTGATCTTGCGCCACCGGCCGCGCTGGCGCGCATCCGAGGGCCGGTAACGCACCAGGTAGTAACCGCTGGCCGCCTCGCTGACTTTCTGGAAGACGGCGCTACGGTCATTCGAGTAGACCACGCGTCCCCCGGTGGAATCGGCGAGCTCGAGCACGCCGAGCTGCCCCTGGCCGGCGATCGACTGCACGCCGGAAGTGTCGGCGACGAAAATCGTCACCCGGTTGCGAATTGCCTCGGACCTTAGACGTTGCAGATACAACTGGTTGCGTGCTGGATCTTCATCCGGCTTGTAAACCGTCATCCCTGGCTGGCCACGCTGCGTCCGCATGATCCGCGGCTCCGAGATGCCCGGGCCCGGTCCCCCGATTTCCACTTCCTCTTCGATACTCAGACCGTGCCGGAACAGCACCAGAAGCTTCTTGCCCGGCCTAAGACTCAGGGCACGGACGATCGCCATGTACCGGGACAGCGCGAGCCGCCCTTGCAGCGTCACCTGGTTGTCGCTGATCTCCCACAGCGCCGGCAACCCGCTGCCGCCCTCAGGCCCCTGCTCCAGGATCTTGGAAAGTTCGCCGGCGTCGGCCGTGAAAGGGGCGCCGCCCAATGAAACCTGAAACTCCGGCCGCAGCTCTGCGTCAATGAATTTCTGAATCCCCTCCTTGACCCGGGGCCATTCTTTGGGGGTCACCTGAACGGCGACGTAGAGCCAGACGGGCTGGCCTTGGACGGGGCGGCCCGGCCGCGCCGGGGCTTCGATGAATTCCGCCCCGATTACTTTCTGAGCCTTGCCATTCTCTTTTATGGTGAAGTCAGCCGCGGAAAGATCGGGCACCGGCTTGCCGTCGGCGGTGACCCGTACCTCGATGGCCGTCTCTTTGACAGCCGCAAAGGCGGCGACCGCAAGCAACGCCGCCGCAACCGGGACCACGAAAAGCGATTTGGACATGATTCCTCTCGCCGGATTCGAGACTTTCTGCTACTGAGTGTACACTGAGCTTCGACCGGGACATGGGTTTTCCCAGCGTGGCTGCAGTAAAATCGGTGGGCTATGCCCCAGCTTACGCGCCGGCGTTTCCTCGCCACAGCCGCGGCGCCCGCACTGCTCTCCTGCAGCTCCGGCAAGCCCGAACGGCCGCCCAACATCGTCTTCATCATGGCCGACGACCTGGGCTACGGGGAGCTTGGCTGCTACGGCCAAGAGAAGATCCACACGCCGAACATCGACCGGCTGGCCGCCGAAGGCATGAAGTTCACCGACGCCTATGCCGGCTGCACCGTCTGCGCCCCATCGCGGAGCGTGCTCATGACGGGCCTGCACATGGGACACACCTCCGTCCGCGCCAATACCGGAGGCGTGCCCTTGCTGGCTGAAGACGTTACGGTGGCCGAGCTGCTCAAACCCGCCGGCTACGCCACGGGCTGTTTCGGCAAGTGGGGACTCGGCGACATCGGCACCGACGGCGTGCCCTGGAAACAGGGCTTCGACGAGTTCTTCGGCTATCTGCACCAGGTCCACGCCCACTACTACTACCCGCGCTTCCTGTACAAGAACGGCGAGGAGTTCCCGCTGCCCGGCAACGAGAACGGCGGCCGCGGGACCTACTCCCACGACGTGATCGCCGGGCAGGCCCTCGCCTTCATCCGGCGGAACAAGGACCGGCCGTTCTTCTGCTACGTCCCCTTCACCATCCCGCACCTGGAACTGCTCGTGCCGGAAGATTCGCTGCGCGAGTACCTCGGGAAGTTCCCCGAGCCCAAGCCGCGCCATGACCCCCGCGGCCACTACGCCGACCAGCCGGCGCCCCGGGCGGCCTTCGCCGCCATGATCACTCGCATGGACCGCGATGTGGGCCGCATCCTCGATCTGTTGAAAGAGCTGGCCATCGACAAACAGACGCTGGTGATCTTCACCTCCGACAACGGCGGCATGTTCCCGGCCCTGGATCCGGAGGACTTCTTCCGCTCCAACGCCGGCCTGCGGGGACACAAACGGGACTTGTACGAAGGCGGCATCCGCGTGCCGTTCCTCGCCCGCTGGCCCGGCCACGTGCCGCCGGGTTCGGTGACCCACTTCCAGACGGCCTTCTGGGACTTCCTGCCCACGGCGCTCGATCTGGGGGGCGTGGAGATACCGCCTTACGCCGACGGCGAGTCGATCCGGGAAACGCTGCTCGGCGGCCGGCAGGAGCGGCGGCGCGAGTTCCTCTACTGGGAACTGCCGCGGTACAACGCGAAGACCGGTAAGTTCGCCAAGGAGACGCCGCGGCAGGCGGCGCGGTGGCGCAACTGGAAGGTGGTGCGGCCGAAACCGGACGGTCCGCTCGAGCTGTACGACCTCGCCGAGGATCCAAGCGAGACCCGCGACCTCGCCGCGGAGAAGCCCGAGATCCTGGCGAAGTTCGAGGAATACCTCCAGCGCGCCCGGTACGATCCCCGGCCGCAGACCCAGCCGCCGCACGACTGGTGGACGACGCGGTAGCCGCCCCGCCGCCGGGACGGCGTCCGCCTAGAGCCGCAGCTCGTAGCCGGCCGCGCGCATCCCGTCGATGATCCGCTGGCGGATCGTGCTCACCTCGTCGGCGGTCAGCGTGTGGTCCGGCGCGAAGACCGTGAGGCGGAACGAAAGCGACTTCTTGCCCTCGGGGAGCGGCGGTCCGGAGTACTGGCGCAGGAAGACGATCGACTCGAGCGAGTCCCCGGCGAGCTCGGCCAGCCGCTTCTGCACCGAGCCCGCGTACTCCCGCGCGTCCACCACTACGGAGAGGTCGAACGCGCTCGCCGGGTAGCGCCGCAGCGGCTTGTACTTCTTCTCCCGAGGACCCAGCTCGAGCAGCACGTCCAGGTCGATGTCCAGCAGGGCCGCCCGCCCCGTCTCGAGCATCTTCGGGTGCAGCTCGAAGATCCTCCCGAGCCGCCGGCCCCGCCAATGCACCTCGAAACTCCGGAAGGGATGTTCGTACGGACGCGCCTCGGCCTGGACCACCTCGGCCCCCGGCATGATGCATTCGGCCAGCCGCTTCATCTCGAACAGACCGGCGGAGCCGTCGCCTTCGCGGGCGTAGATGGCCGCCACCAGATGGTCGATCTCGTCGGGCAGCGGCGCCGGGCGCTTGCCCTCGGGGTTCGGCTTCTTGTGGATCTCGTAGCCGATCTCGAACAGGCGGAACGCCTCGTAGTGCTTGGCGTTCTCTCGGATGTTGCGGACGATGCCCGGCGCCAGGCTCATCCGCATCAGCGTCAGCTCGGCGGCGATCGGGTTCACGATCCGCAAGTGGGCTTCGGGATCCAGGCCGAACTCCCGGGCCAGCTCCTCGCCGATGAAGGAGTAGTTGTAGACCTCGGTAAAGCCCTGGGCGGAGACCAGCGCCCGCAGGCTGCGGTGCAGCGCCCGCTCCGGATCGGCCGGTGGCACGGTGGAAGGAATCAGTGGGGCCTGGACCGGCACGGTGTCGTAGCCCACCATCCGGCCGATCTCCTCGACGAGGTCGTCTTTGATCGAGACGTCCCGCGTGGCCCGCCAGGAAGGCACGGTGACCGCGATCGACCCCGGCCCCGTCTCCTCGACCTGGAACTCGAGCGCCTCGAGAATCCGCTTCACCTCCTTCTGCTCCACCTCGCGGCCGAGCTTTCTCGCCAGCCAGCCCATCTCCAGCGCGATCCGCGGCGGCGGGGGCAGCTCGCGCATGGCGTCGGCCAGGCCGCCGGTGATCCGCACCCCCGGCGAAACCTTCCGGAACAGCTCGACGGCCCTCGCGAGTCCCCGCACGGTATTGTGCGGGTCCTGCGCCTTCTCGAACCGCATCGAGGCATCGGTGCGCAGCTTCAGCCGGACCGAAGTCTTGCGGATGTTCGCCGGGTGGAAGTTGGCGCTCTCGAGCACGATCCGCGTCGTCGCCTCCACCACGCCGGTGTCCAGACCGCCCATCACGCCGGCGATGGCCACCGGACCCTTCTCGTCGGCGATCACCAGGGTGGCCTCGTCCAGCTCGTAAGTCTCTCCGTTCAGCGCCGTGATCGTCTCTCCCGGCCGGGCCGTCCGGACGATGATCGTCTCGCCCCGCAGCGCGTCCCGGTCAAAGGCGTGCATCGGCTCGGCGATCTCGGCCATGATCCAGTTGGTGACGTCCACCACGTTCGAGATCGGGTTCAGATCGATCGCCTGCAGCCGGTACTGCAGCCACAGCGGCGACGGACCCACCTGGATGCCGTCGAAGGCCAGGGCCGAATAGCGCGGGCAGAGGTCGAAGTCCTCGATCTTTACGGCGATCTCCGGCTCGCCCTCGGGCAGCAGGCTCATGTCCACCGGGTCGCGCAGCTTCTTGCCCAGGATGGCGGCGATCTCCCGCGCCAGGCCGTGGTGGCCCCAGAGATCGGGGCGGTGGGTGATCGACTTGTTGTCGATCTCGATGACGTAGTCCGGCCAGCACCCGGGAACCGGCTCGCCGGGCTCGGCCTCGAACTCCAGGATGCCGGCGGCGTCGCGGTTGATCCCCAGCTCGGCGCCGGAGGCGAGCATCCCCTCCGACAACACGCCGGCGATCTCGACGGAACGGATCTCGCGGCCCCCTTCGAGCGCCACGCCGGGCGGCACATAGGCCGAAACGATCCCCGGCCGGGCGTTCGGCGCGCCGCAGACGACGGTCTTCGTGCCGTGGGGACCGGCGTCGATCGCCACCTTCTTGTTCTTGGAGCCGGCGATGGGCTCCACGGAAACCAGGCGCGCCGCGCAGACCTTGTCGAGCCACGGGGCGTAGGGTTCCACGCCCTCGCACTCGGCGGTCTTCATGGTGATCAGCTCGCCGAGCTCCTTCGGCGTGGCGTCGAGCCCTTCGACCAGTTCACACAGCCAGTTGTAGGAGAACTTCATTGGTGCAACACTTCCGGCTCCAGGCGCCCGCGGGCGTCTAGAACTGGGTCAGAAACCTCAAATCGCCGCTCTGCAGCAGGCGGATGTCGTCGATCGCGTAGCGCATCATCACCAGGCGCGTCAGCCCCAGGCCAAAGGCGAAGCCGTTCCACTCCTCCGGGTCGATGCCGCTCATCCGCAGCACGTTCGGATGCACCAGCCCGCAGGGCAGCAGCTCCAGCCAGCCCGACTGCTTGCAGACCGAGCAGCCCTTCCCCCCGCAGATCAGGCAGTGGATGTCCAGCTCGAAACCCGGCTCCACGAACGGGAAGTAGCCCGGCCGCAGGCGCACCGTCACGTCCCGGTGGAAGATGGCGCTGAGCAGCGTCTTCATGAAGTAGATCAGGTGGCCGATGGAGACGTCGCGGTCCACCATCATCCCTTCGAGCTGATAGAAGGTGTGCTCGTGGGAGGCGTCCACCTCTTCATTGCGGAAGACGCGCCCCGGCGCGATCATGCGCAGCGGCGGCCCCAGCCGCTCCATGCCCCGGACCTGCACCGGCGAGGTGTGCGTCCGCAGCAGGTTGCCGCCCTCGACCCAGAAGGTATCCTGGACGTCCCGGGCCGGGTGCTCCGGCGGGATGTTCAGCGCGTCGAAATTGTTGTACTCGGTTTCGACCTCGGGCCCGCTCAGCACCGTGAAGCCGAGCGAGACGAACAGGTCCTCGATCTCGGCCTGGATCTGGGTGACCGGATGCAGGCTTCCCGGGCGCGGGCCGGGCGCCGGCAGCGTCAAGTCCACCCACTCGCTTTCCAGGCGCGCCCGCAAGGCTTCCTCATCGAAGCGCCGCTTGCGCTCGTCGAGAAGCTCCTCGAGCTCCCGCTTCACCGTGTTCAGCAGCCGGCCGATCCTGGCCCGTTCTTCCGGAGCCAGCTTGCCCATCTGGCGGCTGATCTGCGAGAGCTCCCCCTTGCGCCCGAGGTAGCGCACCCGGACGGCCTCCAGTTCGGCCGCCTCGGCCGCCGCCGCCACGGCCCGCCTGGCTTCTTCGGCGAGTGATTCGAGCTTGGCTTCCAGCATCAGTCGTCCTCGGCTCCGGTGAACAGCTTCTTGTCCTTGGTCACTTCGAACGCCAGGTGGTTCAAATAGAGCAGGAGCAAAGGCTCGGGGTACTTGCCGCGGAAATGCTCGAAGGCCCGCTTCTGCCAGTCGCCGGTGAGGATCTCGCTGGCATCCAGATCCTTGTCGAAGAAGCCGTCATGGTGGGGGATGCCCAGGAAGTCCAGCACATCGACGATGAGGTCGAAATGGCCCACCAGGATCGCCTGGGCGAGATCGCCCGCCAGCTCCTCGTCGCCCTCTTGGAGGCGCTGCCAGAACTGCGGCGTCACCCGCCTCAGGGCCTGCTGGTTCAGCTTCGGCAAGTGCGCCCGCGCCTTCAGCGAGTCATAGAGCTGGAACGTCTTGAGCCGGCTGATCGAAACCGACCGCATCAGCTCACGGAAGTTCTCCTCGCCCAGCGTTCGGAAGATGTCTGTCAATTCCATACCGGGAACGGCGCCACCAGTGGCCGGGAGGGATGCGTTTCCAGCCACTTACGGGGTGTAATCCAACAGCGTAGCACAGCCCCGCGGGCTCGGGTCTTCACCCTTTCGGAGGGGGCTCGTTGCCCGCCGCCACCGCGCCCCGGCCGACGTCCACCCGCGCCAGCAGCGCCAGCCCGCCGAGAAAGAAGACGATCAGCGAGATCACCGCCGCCCGGTAGCTTCCCGTCCACTGGATCGCCAGCCCGTAGAGCAGCGGCCCGAGCCAGCTCGTGCCTTTGTCGCTGATCTCGTAGAGGCTGAAGTATTCGGCCTCCTGCCCGCGCGGGATCAGGAAGGAGAAGATCGACCGGCTCAGCGCCTGGCTGCCGCCCATCACCGCGCCGGCCACCGCCGCCATGATGTAGAAGTCCGTCGCCGTCTTCACCCAGCCGTAGATATAGACCAGCATCAGGCACCAGACCACCAGCGCGGCCATCACCGCCCGCTTGTTGCCCATCCACGCCGCCACGTACTTGAAGCCGACGGCCCCGCCCAGGCCGACGAACTGCGCCAGCAGGATCGAGCCGGTGAGCACGCCCATCGAGAGCCCCAGCGCCTGGCTGCCGAACTGGCCGGCCAGCGTGATCACCGTCTGGATGCCGTCGTTGTAGACGAGGAAGGCGAGCAGGAACAGCAAAGTCTGCGGGTAGCGCCGGACGTGGCCGAGGGTGCGGCGGAGCTGGCGCAGGCCGGCGGTGAGATAGTTCTCCCCCGCCCCAAGCGGCTTCCGCGCCCCGCGGTTGCGCAGGCCGGCCAGCGGGATGATGGTGAACACGCCCCACCAGATGCCCGCCGAGGCCAGGCTCACCCGGACGGCGTAACCTTCCGAGAGGCCCAGCGCCCCGGCCCTGGCGTAGAGCAGCAGATTGAGCGCCAGCAGCAGGCCGCCGCCGAGGTAGCCCAGGGCCCAGCCGTTCGACGAAACGGCGTCGCGCTCGCCCGGCCCGGCGATCTCCGGCAGGAAGGCGTTGTAGATCACCACCGAGGCGCCGAAGGCGAAGTTGGCTATCAAGAATAGCGCGCAGCCCCACAGCCAGGCGGCGCCCTGGAGGAAGAACATCAGCACCGTGGCCGCCGCGCCGACGCCGGCGAACAGTCCCAGGAGCTCGCGCTTCCTCCGGCCGTAGTCGGCGATGGCCCCCAGCAGTGGCAGGGCGATCACCTGCGTCAGCACCGAGAGGGAGATCAAGTAGCTCCAGACCGATTCGGCCGCGATCTCGACGCCCAGCAACTCGAGCCGCCCGTCGGCGCCCGCGGCGCTCTTGGCCAGCACGGTGAGGTACGGGCCGAAAAACAGGGTGACCACCGTCGTCGGGAAGGCCGAGTTCGCCCAGTCGTAGACATACCAGGCCCACTGTTCCCGGCGGCCGGCGGATTCAGGGTTCGGTTCAGGCATCCCGGTAGAGTCGGTTGATACGATCGCCGGCGGGGCCATGTTCACGAATTCGACGCCGGAGCGCTCGCGCAAGTACCGGACGACGGCGACCTGCGTGCATCCTGAGCTGACACCAGACGCTCAGCCAATCTGAGAACGTCCACCGGCCAGTAGCGGCACGGCCGCGGGCGGCGCACACCGGGCCGGCCGGGCTCGGGACGGCAGCCGAGCAAACGGGCTGTCCACCGCTCCGGCACCGCGTCCCGGCCATGAACAGCCCCGAGCAACGCCCCGCAGATCGCCGCGTTCGTGTCCGTGTCCCCTCCGCGCATCACCGTATCGACAACGCCTTCCTCCAGGTCCGCCGCGTGAAGTAATTGCCAGAGCGCGTTCTGAAACGCGATCAGGACCCAGCCTTGTTGACGCAGGTAGTCAGGCGGGGGAACCTCGGCGGCGGCGCGCACCGCGTTGAGCAACCGGGCGTCAACATGACTCTCCTCAGCCCAGCGCCGGACTTGCCGGTACAACTCCGCGGGGCCGCAGCCGTGCCGGACGGCGTAGGCGATCGCGATGGCGAAGAGCGCGTTCGCCTGCCCGCAAACCGGGTGCGGGTGGGTCAATTCCGCGTCCTGGCGCGCCCATTCAGCCACTTGCGCCGCTGGGAAGTCCGCCCCGAAGATGCCCAGCGGCGAAATCCGCATCAACGCGCCGTTGGCCTGGCTCGAAGGGTCAGGCTTGCCCTGCAACCCTCGGCGGACCGTGTTGCCGCAGTCGAACGGGCTGGACTCGAGCCAGGTGACGTAGGCCTGCCGCGCGGATTCCGGGTCGTAGCGGCGCCGCTCCACCAGCGTCCGCGCCAGAGCCAGCGCCATCTCGGAATCGTCGGTGGGCTGTCCGGCGAGCGTGCCCCAGACCCCGCCATCGGCGAGATCCCGCACCCCGTCCGGATATTCTGCCAGAATCGTATCCGGCGTCTGGAACTCGACGAGGCTTCCGAGAGAATCCCCAGCCAACTGCCCGAGCAGACACCCTTGCGCCCGGCTCACCATTCCGCTCCCCATTCCCGTATCCTCTCCTCGTGTCACCCGCCCACCCTCACAGCATAATCTGCCGCGACTTGCCGCCGTTTCAGCCCCCTTCGAGAAACCGCGCTGACTTGCCCGGAAAGGCCCTCGCGCCCGGGGCGTGGGGGGGGCGCGCAAGCCCGTCCGCCGCTGCCGGGACAGCCCGGCGCGGCCCCTATAATGGGGTTATGCGAAAACTGGCGATCATCGGCATCGCAGCCGCCGGGGTGCTGTGCGCAGGAAACGGCCTTTACGAATCGGCCAATCAGAAGGTGGAGCGGATCATCGCCGAGAGGGCGGCGCCGGGCAGCACCATCCATCTCAGCCTGGAGGAGATCAACGCCCTCGTGCGCGGCAAGATCCGGGAGAAGAAGATCGAAGGGATCAGCAATCCGCGGGTGGAGCTGGGAGAGGGCCGGGGCACCTGGTCGGGAACAGTGGAGTTCGCCAAACTCCCGCAACTCGCCAGCCTGCGGGACAATTTCCTGGTGGGGAGTCTCCTGCAGGGATCGAAGCCGGTGGCGGCCACCCTGCGCCTTCAGTCCGGCGGAGGCCGGGCGACGATCGACGTGGAACAGGTCAAGATCGGCGATACGGAATTCTCCGGCAGCATCCTCGGGTTCCTCGTCGAGAAGCTGGTTCTGGACGATTTCCCCAACGCGAAGATCGGCGAACCCTTCCCGCTGGAACACAACGTAGACGAGATCCGGCTGCGCCCGGACGGGATCCTGATCAAGATCAAAAACTAGCCTTCCCCAGAGAAGCCGCGATCTCCTCCGCCGCCTGCTTACCGGTGCGGATGCAATCCGGGATCCCGATGCCATGATAAGCATTGCCGGCCAGGTGCAACCCCTGCAGCTTCGCCGTCTCTTGTTCGATTCTCTTGACCCGTTCGCCGTGCCCGACCGTGTACTGGGCCATCGAGCGCGGCCAGCGGTGGATGCGGGCGAAGACCGGCGTTTCCGTGACTCCCATGATGCGGCGTAGCTCCTCGCGCACCATGGCGATCACCGTTTCGTCGGGCTCTTCGAGCACCGCGGCGTCCTCGGCCCCGCCCAGGAAGCAGCGCAGCAGGACGCGGGAATCACTCACGCGATAAGGGAACTTCGTGCCCACCCAGGTGCAGGCCACCAGCCGCTTCCGCTCCCTGGCCGGCACGAGGAAGCCGAAGCCGCCCAGGTGGTGAGAGAAGCCGGCGCGCTCGTAGCCGAGCGCCACGGTCATCGAGGAGCTGTAGGGGATCGATTCCAGCTCACGCGCCAGCCCCGGAGCCGTATTGCGGAGCAACGCTGCGGCCTCGTAAGCGGGACAGGCCAGCACTAGAGCCTCAGCGGCGATCCACTGGCCTCCCGCCCTCACCCGCCAGCCTGACTGGCCGCGATCGAGGGCTTCGGCCTGCGCGTGGACGGGCTCGCAAGCGCCGGCGATGGCCCTCTCGATGGCTTCAGTCAACCGCCCCAAGCCGCCCTTCAACGTCTGGAACAGAGGTTTGCCGGCCGCCTCCGCCCGGGCCTTCTTCATGGCCGCCAGCACGCCGCGGGTGAGGCTGCCGTAGCGGCGCTCGAGCTCGACGAAGCGCGGCAGGACGCTGGCGACGCTGAGCCGCCGCGGATCGCCGCCGTAGACGCCGGCCAGCAGGGGCTCGGCGAGGTAATCCACAGCCTCCTGGCCGTAGTGATCCCGAACGAAGTCGGCCACGCTGCGGTCGCCCGGAGACGTCCGGCCCGGCCGGCGAAACAGCTCGAACAGCATGCGGAACTTCGTGCCCCAACCGAGTAGAGGAGTGGCGATCATCGGGGCGATCCGCGTGGGGATCATCATCATCAGGCCGTCGGGCAAAGGCACGAGGCGGCCCCGGCGGAGGACGTAGGTCACGCGCAGGTGGTCGTTCGAGCCGATGACTTCATCCGCCAAGCCCAGCTCCCGGATCAGCTCTAGCGCCCAGGGCTTGGCGGCCAGGAAGCTGTCGGGGCCGCCCTCGATGATGCAGTCATCGACCACCTCGGTAGTGACGACGCCGCCCAAGCGCGGCCGCCGCTCGATGAGCAGCGACGGAATGCCCGCCTTGTTCAGGTAGTAGGCGGCGGAGAGGCCGGTGATCCCACCGCCGACGATGACGGCCCGCGGAGTCATCGGGTCAGAAGGCGCCCCCGCCAGGATTGGAATCGAACGAGACCGCCGCCACCTTCAGAGCTGGAACTCCCGGACGATCTGCACCACGGCCTTGACGTTCTCCACCGGAGTCTCCGGCAAGATTCCGTGGCCGAGATTGAAGATGTGGCCCGGCCGGGAGCCGGTACGTTTCAGCAGCTCGAAAACGCGCTCGCGGATCTCGGGAAGGGGAGCGAACAGGATGGCCGGGTCGAGGTTGCCCTGGATAGCGGAGCGGTAGCTGATGTCCATCCAAGCCTGGTCGATATTCACCCGCCAGTCGATGCCCAGCACGTCGCCGCCGGCGGCGTGCAGTTCGCGGAAGAAACCGCCGGTGCCGGTGCCGAAGTGGATGACCGGGACGCCGCCGGAGCGGATCCGGTCGATGAGCGCGCGGGAGTAGGGGGCGACGTAGCGGACGTAGTCGTCCGAGCCCAGGGCGCCCACCCAACTGTCGAAGACCTGGATCGCCTTGGCTCCGGCCGAGATCTGCATCTGGGCAAAGGGGGCCAGCACATCGACGAGCTTGCCCATCAGGCGGCGCCAGAGAGTCTCCTGGTTGTACATCATCTTCTTGGTGGTGAGGAAGGTGCGGGAGGCGCCGCCCTCGATGATGTAGCTGGCGACGGTGAACGGGGCCCCGACGAAGCCGATGATCGGCACCCTGCCGGCCAGGGCGCGGGCGACGATCTGGATGGCCTCGCCCACGTAGCCGAGATCTTCGGTGTTGGAAATCGACAAGGCGTCCACGTCGGCGGAAGTACGAACCGGATTGTCGATCACCGGACCGCGCCCGGGAACGAATCGCAGTTTCAACCCCATCGGCTCGACCGGCAACAGCAGATCGGCGAAGATGATGGCGGCATCCACATCGAGCACTTCGATCGGCTGCAGGGTCACCTCCGCCGCCAACTGCGGAGTCTTGCAGATCTCGAGAATCCCGTGCCGGGCGCGGACCGCCCGGTACTGCGGCATGTAGCGGCCCGCCTGGCGCATGAACCAGACCGGACGTACGTCGGTCGGCCGTCGCCGGCAAGCCTCCAGAAAGCGACTACTCACTGAAGCCATGCGCATGCTAGCTTGAATCCGTCCTGACAGAAGAAGACTCGAAAGCCTTCGGGCTTGTGGCGGGCCGCCCACTCCGGCCCCCGGAGGAAAAATGGTTTGGTCCACGCCTCGCTGTCGATGGTCCGGGGCGCGACCACGGATACCGAAAGCACGCCGTTCGCCGCCGGGTAGCCGGTGCGGGGATCGAAAATGTGGCTGTAGAGTTTGCCTCCGGCGTAAAAGAACTTCTCATAGTTGCCTGATGTGGAGAGGGACTCGTTGGCGATGACGAGCGTCTCCACGCTGCGCTGCGGCGACTTCGGATCACGGATCTCCACCCGCCAGCCACGCTCACCCGGGGGAGCGCCAAGGCCGTAGATGCTACTGCCACCCCCGGAAACCAGGGCCGACCGGATGCCTGCATCCTCGAGAATCTCCACCATCCGGTCCACCGCGTAACCCTTGCCGATGCCGCCGGGATCCAGTTCCACTCCCGGAACGGTAAAGCGTACGGTCCGTTCCGCCGGGTCCAAGATCACCTTTTCGTACCCGACGCGGCCCAACGCCGTCCGGATCTCCGCCCGGTGCGGCACCCTGCCGGAACCCTTGTAAAAGCCCCACAACTTGAGCAGCGGGCCGACAGTGATATCGAAAGCCCCGCCGCTCGCCCGGCTGTAAGCCTGGCACGCCTCCAGCAGGCGAAAGACCTCGTCACTCACAGCCACCGGCCGCTGGGCGGCCTCGCGATTGATCCGGCTCCACTCGCTGTCCTCGCGGTAGTTCGAGAGGACGGCATCGATGCGGCGCACCTCCTCGAAAGCTGAGTCCACGGCGCCTTGCAACCGGCTCCGGCTCTCGTCGTAGGCGACGATCGTGAAGGTAGTGCCCATCGCCTCGGCGCTGGACGAGATCCGCAGCATCTCGCCGTCCGCCAAAGCGAGGTGCGCCAACAACAAAGCTACCACACAGCGTGCCATCCGGTGCAAGTTTTTGTACCTCAGCAGGTTCCGGTCCGGCGCCGGACAGCTTCAAACGCCCCCGGGCCGGCGCTGGCGGCGGAGCGCCGCATCCGAGCCCGGTTGGAAAGCCGCCTCGAAGAGGACCTCCGGACTGTGGAATAGCTCCAGCCGCACCGCCAGGAGCCGCCGCACGTATCGCCGCGCATGGTCCAGGGCTGCCAGAGCCGCCCGGGCGTCGGCCTCTGAAGAGTTCGGCTGGACCCGGGCCACCGCCTTGCGGCCGTCCCGGCTCAGCACGACCTCGACCACCGAGACCGAACCGATCCGCGGATCGTCGAGTTCATAGTTTACGATCTCTTCCAGCTCTTCCCGGATCGTCTCGGCCAGCCGTTCGATCCGCCGCAGATGCATGGGCCTCAGTCCAACCACTCGATGGAAGCGTCCACCAGATACCGGCCCAGATGGGCGGCGGCGTCGTCTTCCACCGCTTGCAGCACCCGCTGCGCGGCCAGGCGGGTGGAAGCGACGGTCACCGCCGAGATCAAAGCGCGCTGCCAAAGGTGCTGGTAGTCGATTTCGGCCACGGCGACGTTGTGCCGCTTCCGCAGCCGGTCCTTCAGACCCTTGACGAAGTGGCGCTTGTCCTTCAGCGAGTGCGCATCCGAGAGGCGCAACTCCAACGTAATGACGCCGATCGCCGCCATCGCATCGCTCCCGGCATCAGGCCACCACCTCCGCAGCGACGCGCTCAGTGACGAACGCCTCAATCACATCTCCGGGCTTGATGTCGTTGAAGTTCTCGAGCGATACGCCGCACTCAAAGCCGGCTTTCACCTCGCTGGCGTCGTCCCGGAAACGTTTCAGAGAGGCCACCTTGCCCGTGTACACGACGACGTTGTCGCGGAGCAACCGGACCTGGCTGTCCCGCCGGATGAAGCCCTCCTGGACGTAACAGCCGGCGACGGTGCCGACCTTGGAAATCCGGAAGACCTCCCGCACTTCGGCTCGGCCCTGGAACACCTCTTTGTAAACCGGCTCGAGCAGGCCGGCCATCGCTCGCTTGATCTCATCGGTGAGCTCGTAGATCACCGTATGGAGCCGGATGTCGATCTTCTCCCGCTCGGCCAGCTCCGCCGCCCCACGCTCGGGCCGCACGTTAAAGCCGACAATGATGGCGTCGGAAGCCGTGGCCAGCAGTACGTCGCTCTCGGTGATCGCACCCACGCCGCTACGGATCACCTGGACTTTCACCTTCTCGGTGGAGAGTTTCTCGACCGCCTCCGAGATCACCTCCGCCGTGCCGCCGACATCGGCCTTCAGGATGATGTTCAGCTCCTTGACCTCACCCTCGCGCAGCCGTTCGTGGAGCCGGTCCAGCGTGAGCCGCGAGGACCGGGCCATCTCCAGTTCGCGGGCCTTGTTCTCACGGTAGATCACCACCTGCTTGGCCTTGGCGGTGTCGGTGACCACTTGGAAGGTCTCGCCGACCTCCGGCAGGCTCTCCAGGCCCAATACCTCGACCGGCGTCGAGGGTCCGGCCTCCTTGACCTGCTGCCCGCGGTCGTCATACAGGGCGCGCACTTTGCCGTAAACACTGCCGCAAATGAAGTGGTCGCCGACCCGGAGCGTTCCGTTCCGCACCAGGACAGTGGCCACCGGGCCCCGGCCCCGGTCGAGCTTCGCTTCCAGCACGGTGGCCACGGCGGGCCGGTCCGGATTGGCTTTCAAGTCCCTCATCTCCGCCACCAGCAGGATCATCTCCAAGAGCAGGTCGAGGTTCTGTTTCGTCTTGGCGGAGACCGGGACCATCACCGTGTCGCCTCCCCACTCTTCGGGCATCAGGCCGCGGTCGGAAAGCTGCTGTTTCACCCGCTCGGGCTCGGCATCCGGGCGGTCGATCTTGTTGATGGCGACGATGATGGGCACCCCGGCGGCCTTGGCGTGGTCGAGGGCCTCGAGCGTCTGCGGCATGACGCCGTCATCGGCGGCCACCACGAGAACTACGATGTCGGTAACCTTGGCCCCCCGCGCGCGCATCCTCGTGAAGGCTTCATGACCCGGCGTGTCGATGAAGACGATCTTGTGGCCGTCGTGCTCGATCTCAGAGGCGCCGATGTGCTGGGTAATGCCGCCTGCCTCCCGCTCAGCCACGCGGGACTCGCGGATCGCATCCAGCAGCGACGTCTTGCCATGGTCTACGTGGCCCATGACGGTCACCACCGGGGGCCGGGGAACCAACGCCGTCTCATCGACGGTTTCCTGATCGACGTGGACCGCTTCTTCCTCGAAACTCACCTCGGTGGCCTTGGCGCCGAACGACTCGGCGATCTCCCGAGCGAATTTCTCCTCGAGGGTCTGGTTGATGGTGGCGAAGACCTTGCGCTCCATCAGCCGCTTCATCACGTCACTGGCCTTCAGGCCGAGCTTCTCGGCCAGCTCCTTTACCGTGATGCCTTCCGAGATGGTGATTTGCTTGTTGACCGCCACGGCGGCGGCGCGGCGGCGCGGCGCCGGACCCTTCAGGGTTCCCTCGCGATCCCGCTCGCGCTCGCGCTCCTTGCCCCGGGAAGGCTTCACCTGGTGGCGCCGGCCCGGAGCCGGGGGCGCCGGCGCGGCGCCGGCCGTGGGATGTGGACCACGGCGCGGCCGGACGGGCAGCGGACCGCGGACACGGCCCACCGGCTGGCCGGGGCGCACCGGCCCGCCGTAGATCGGCTGGCCCGGCACGGGACGCCGCGGTTGCGGTTGGCCGGGCATCTTCTGCTGTTGTTCCCGCTGCTGACGGATCCGGGCGGCGAGGTCCGGGCGCGGAGGCACCACGGGCCGGGCGGCGGGCTGGCCCACCACCGGGCCGGCCGGCTTCTGCGGAGGCTTCGGCGGCAGCGGCGGTTGAGGAATCGACGGCCGGGTCGCGGGCGGCTTGGGAACGGCTCGTTTCAGCGGCTGGCCGGGCTGGACCCGCGGTCTCGCCTCCACATCAGGCGGTAACGGCCGGCGGGGACCCGTGAGGATCTGGCCGGGTTCGGGAGGACGCACTGCGGGAGCCGGCTTTTTCGGTGCGGCGGGAGGCGCCGGCGCGCTCGCCGCGGGCCGGGCCGAAGGCGGGGGAGCCGGCCTCGCCGCCGGAGGCGCGGGTTTCGTTTTCCCCGTCGCCAGAGGCGGCCGGATCGGCTGGGGAGCCCGCTTCGGCCGCGGAACCCCGATCAGCGGAACGGCGGGCTTACGCGCTTCCGTCGGAGGGGGTTTGGGAATCTCTTGCACCGCCGCGGCGGGGCCCTGTTCTACGGCTGGACGCTGGCCGGCCACGGGCCCCGGCTGAGGCGCCGTCTCCGGCTTGGCGGCGGTTCGCGCCGCCGGTGGTTGTTCTGGTTCAGGCGCGGGAGCCTCCTCGGCTTCTTGCTGCCGGGCAAAATACTGGCGTACTTTGTCGGCGTCCTCCTGTTCGATCGAGCTGGAATGCGTCTTCTTCCCGGTGATGCCGATCTCCGGGAGCATCTTGAGGATGACGCCGGGTTTGATCTCCAACTCACGAGCCAGCTCGTTGATGCGAATTCTACTCATACGACAATTGGTGTCCTTCTCACGGCGGACACTGTTGTCAGGCTGTCGTCGACTAATCGGACATAGTCCACCTCACCGCTTCAACCATCCGACAACACAAGTCCTTACGGAGTGTGATCCTCTTTCATCGTATCAGATTCGTTTTCCGCGACGTTTTCTGCGACACCGGAATCGGCGCCGTCGGTTTCCGCGGGTGGTTCCGGGGCCCCGGCGGGCGCCTCGCCGGTATCGGCGGTTTCCGAATCGGCCGGAGCGGCCCCACCGGGCGCGGGGGTCTCAGAGACCTCCCGGTCGGCCTCTTCCGGAGCCGCGCCCCCCGCCGGAGCCGCTTCGGTCTCTGCCGCGGCGGCTTGTTCCACATCCGCAGCGGGCGCTGGAGCAGCGGCCAGCGGCGGGTGCAGCGGGCTTCGTCTACCCTCCGCTTCGGACGGAAAACCTCCCGGTCCCGCCGGTTGCATTGCGCCGGCTTCGGCCTCCATCGCCGCTTCGAACTGGCTGTAGTAACTGACGACCGCGTTCTGAATCGTCTGGACCGTCTCGGGATCGATGCCCTGGATCGCCTCCAACTGCTCCGGCGTCATGCCTCCCAACTGCTCCACTGTCTCCACCCCCGCAGCCGTGAGAGCGTCGATCACCTCCTGGGGCAACCCGTGCTCGGCGAGGGCCGAGACCCCCGCCCCGGGAACGACCATCGAGGTCATCTCGGATTCGATCTCCCGGCGTTTCTCCTCCTCGCTCTTGATGTCGATGTGCCAGCCAAGGAGGCGGGCCGCCAGCCGGACGTTCTGGCCGCGCTTGCCGATGGCCAGCGAAAGCTGGGAATCATCGACGATCACTTCCATGTGCTTGCGCTCCGGGTCGATGATGGTCACCCGGGAAATCCGCGCCGGACTCAGAGCGTTGGTGGCGAAGACCACCGGGTCGTCCGAGTATTGAATGATGTCGATCTTCTCGCCGCGCAGTTCCCGGATGATCGACTGCACCCGCATGCCTTTCATGCCGACACAGGCCCCGACGCTGTCTACGTCGCGATCGCGGCTGGCCACGGCGATCTTGGTCCGCTCTCCCGCCTCGCGGGCGCACGCCTTGATCTCCACCGTTCCGTCGTAGATCTCGGGAACCTCTTGCTCGAAGAGGCGGACGACCAGTTCCGGCGCAGCGCGGGAGACGGTGACGCCCGCATTCTTGCCGGACTTCTCGACGCTCTTGATCACGCAGCGGATGCGGTCGCCCACGCTGAAGCTTTCCGTCCGGGACTGTTCCTTGCGCGGCAGCCGGGCCTCGGTGCGGCCGATATCGACGATCAGGTCCGGGCCCTCCACGCGTTTCACCGTGCAGTTCACCAGATCCCCCACGCGGTCCGCGAACTCGGCATAGACGGTCTCCCGTTCGGCTTCCCGGACCTTCTGCAAGATCACCTGCTTGGCCGTCTGGGCCGCAATGCGGCCCAGAACGTCGGTGTCCAAGGGGATCTTCACCACCGAACCTACGGTGGCCTGCGGATCGTACTTCACCGCCTCGCCCACGGCGATCTCGTTATCGCGGTCCTCGACCTTCTCGACCACCCGTTTGATCGCGAAGATCTGGATGGCGCCGGTCCGCTCGTCGAGCGTCGCTTCCAGCTCGCCCTCGGTGCGGTAGTGCTTGCGCGCCGCCACCAGCATGGCGTCTTTGACGGCGTCGAGGACGATCTGAGGGTCGATCCCCTTCTCTTTACTCAGTATTTCGATCGACTGATAGATGCTTGACAAACCTGTCTCACCTCTGTTCCGTAAGAATCGTCTGCCGGGATACCCGCCCCGCGGCCTCTCACCACTCGAACTTCAGGTTCGCCCGTTGGATCTGCGCCAGCTCGAAGCGAACCGGAGAGCCCTGCTGCGTCTCCAGGGTGACGACATCCCCGTCCAGACCCGCCAGGGCGCCTTCCCACACCCGGCGGCCGGCCACCGGTTCCCGCAGTACGATCTTCACACGCCGCCCGCGGAACCGCTCATAGTCGGCCGCTTTCTTCAGCGGCCGCTCCAAACCCGGGGAGCTGACCTCGAGGGTGTAACTGCCGCCGGGCACCACATCCTCGACATCGAGGATCGTACCCACGTTTCGCGAGATAAACTCGCACTCGGCGTGAGAGACGCCCTCGGGCCGGTCGATGAAAATCCGCAACACCCGCCCCTTGCCGGCCCCCTTGAACTCCACTTCGACAATCTCAATGCCCTCGGGCGCACCCACCCTCTCGGCGATCTCCGTCACCCGGGCGACGACGGCGTCTCTGTGCGCATCCTGGACCGGCATATACGAAAAAAGTGGGTATGAACCCACTCCCGGCGGCCAAAACCTTTTCTCTAACAAAATTATACACCAGCCCTCCGCGATTCTCGCGCGAACCACCGGAGGCCGGGGCGTCTCCTTTCAACAGAAAGGCCGCCCCTCCGGGTGGGGGGCGGCCTCAATCGAAAACGCAAACGGTCCGGGAACAGAAGAGCGAAGGAGATCAGTACTCCATCCCACCATGTGGCGGACCGGCCGGCTCCTTCTTCTCTTCCGGAATCTCGCAGACCATGGCCTCGGTGGTCAGCGCCAGGGCGGCGATCGAGGAGGCGTTCTGCAGCGCCGTCCGCGTCACCTTCGTCGGGTCGATCACCCCGGCCTTCACCAGATCCTCGTAGA
>JALSRK010000027.1 GCA_026984795.1 Solibacteraceae bacterium
AACGGCGTCTTGGCTCCCCGGTAGTCGGCCTCAGGAGGATGCCCGAGTCCTCCCACCTCATCACCGGAGCCCATCAGCCCGTCGACCGTCAGCCTGCCGGCTGCTTAAGGGCGGATTACGGTCCGGCCTCCGCCCCGCTCAGCGCCTGCCGCTCCGTTTCTTGTACAGTGGGACAGTGAGGCCCATGCGGCGGCCGGCGATGCTGCCGGGAGCCGCGGACAAGCGTTGGCATGTCACTCGCCGCCCGTCTCGAACGAGCCGCGCTGATTTCAGTGGCCGCCGGTCTGATTGCGCTTCGCGCGCTGGCACAACCCCCTGCAAGCGCGCCGGATTCTGAGCTGCAACGCATCCAGCGCCTCATCCAAAACGGAGACACCGCCGGCGCGGCCGGAGCCGTGAAGCGACTTCTCGAGCGCTTCCCCGGCGATCCCGTGCTCTACAATTTCCGCGGCGTCATCGAGGCCCAGAAAGGCGAGTACCGCCGGGCGGAGGCGAGCTTCCAGAAGGCAGTGGAACTTGCTCCCGCTTATCGCGGGGCTTATCTGAACCTGGGCCGGCTGTACCAGGAGCACGCGGACCTCGACCCGGAAGCCGTCCGAAAAGCAGTAACCGTCTATCGCCGCGTCCTCGAATTGGATCCGGCCTCTCCTGAAGCCCACTACCAGCTCGCTGTGCTGCTGCAGGCCCAAGGCGCCGCCCGCGAAGCGCTGGAGCACCTGGACCGCCTTCCCTCAAAGGCGCAGCAGCGGGCCCAGGTACTCGCCGTGCGCTGCGCGGCCCGGACACGCCTGGAGGATCGAGCAGCGGCGAGACAATGCGCCCAGCGCCTCGCTGAAGCGGCCGACCTCACCGAGGCGGACGTCATGGTGGTGCTGCCCGCAGCCGCCGAACAAGAGGACTATGAAGTCGCGGTAGTGCTTCTCGAAGCATTGGCCGCCAGGACGCCGCCCGGTCCCTCCCTCCTGCGCCGCCTTGGCGCCGCCTACGAAAAACAAGGCCGTTTGGCCGAGGCCCGTTCAGCTTACGAACGCGCCGTCGCCGCCGGCCGGGAGGTCTCGTTCGACCTGTTGCTGGACCTGGCCCGCGTCGCCTATAAGCAGAAGGATTTCAAAGGGGCTCTCGGTTACCTGGCCCACGCGCGCGATCTGAAACCGGACGACCCCGGCGTCCATTTCTTTTTCGGGATGGTCTGCGTTGAACTCGACCTTGCCTTCGAAGCCGAAAGGTCGCTTCGAAAGGCCTGGAAGCTGGACCCTGACAACCCGTTCTACAATTACGCTCTCGGCGCGGTTCTGGCCGGGAGCCGGAACTGGGACGAGGCCCTTCCGTTCTTCCAGAGCTACTGTCGGGCAAGGCCCAAGGATCCGCACGGGAAACTGATGTTGGCGGTGGCGCACTACCATACCGACCAGATCGAGGCGGCCCGCCAGGAGTTCTCGGAAGTCGCCGGCAACCGGGAAACCGCCGCCGGAGCCCACTATCACCTTGGCCTGATCGCCATCCGCGAAGAGCGGCTGTCTGAGGCCATCGCCCATCTGCAGGAGGCCATCGAGAGAAATCCCGATTACGCCGAAGCGTACACGGAGCTGGGGTACGCCTACATGCGGTCCAAGCAGTTCGACAAGGCCGGCAAGGCTCTCGAGCGGGCCATCGAACTCGATCCGGAATCGCGCCGCGCGAACCTCGTCCTGCTGTCCTTCTACCGGCGGACGAAGGACCCCCGCGCGGCTGAACAAAAGGAACGGTTCCAGAAGCTCCAGAAGAAACTCGCCGAGCGGGCTAGAATGTACCTGCGCACGGTGGTCGCAAAGCCTTACACGGAAGTCCAATGACCCGCATCAGCTTCGCGCGCCTCACACTCATCGCTTTGGCCACCGTCTGCGCCTCGGGCGCCGGGGCCCAGCGAGACTTGGTCGCCGAAGGCCGCCGGGCGCTCTACGCCGGTGACCTGAAGACGGCGGCGGCCCTGGCCCGGCAGGTCTCCGAGACGCATCCAGAGAAGGCGGCCGGACGGGTGCTCCTCGGCGAAGTGCTGATGGCGGCCGGGCGTTACGAAGAAGCCTTTTCTACGCTGCGTGACGCCTTGCGCGCCGAGCCGGACAACGTCGATGCCCTCTACTTCCTCGGCAAGGCCGCCATGGTTCTGGGCCAGCTCGAGCTGCAAAAGGTACGCGAAATGGCCCCCGATTCTCCGCGCGCCCACCAACTATTGGGCGAGGCCTACGCTCTGCGGGATGAACCCGAGAAGGCCAGGAAGGAGTTCCTGGCCGCCCTGGAAGTCAGGCCCCGCATGGTGGAGGTGCTCGATCGCCTGGGAGACTTGGAGCGGAAGCAGAACCGTTGCCTGGACGCTTTGTCCTATTACCGGCGGGCGGCAGCGATCCGCAAGGATGATTTCCAAAGCGCCTACGGCCAGGGCGCCTGTTATCTGCTGATGAGCGAATACGGCAAGGCGGCCGAGTTCTTGCGGCGGGCGGTGAAGCTCGATGGCGAGGACGCCGCGGCGCGCTACGCGCTGGCCCGGGCTCTGGTCGGCGCTGGAGACGCCGAGGCCGCGCGAACCGAATTGCGCCAGGCCGTCCGTCTGGAGCCGGGCATGCGGCAGGCTTACTACCTCCTCGGCCAGGTCGACCGGAGGCTCGGCCGCGGCGAGGAGGCCCGGGAGGCGTTCCGGAAAGCGCAGGAACTGTACCGCCTCGAGGCCGGAGCCGAAAGGCCCGGGGAGCCGCCGCGATGAAATCCTGGCTGCTTGTCATCGCCGCCTTGGCCGGGGCCCCGGCGCCGGCTCAGCAGAATTGGCCTGCCGCTTTGCAACAACTGTTCCAGCGCGGCGTCGAAGCGCAGAAACAAGGACGGTTGGAAGAAGCCGAGAAAGCCTTCCTCGACGTCCTGGCGAAGGGCGGCGACGCGGCTTTCGTCCACAACAACCTGGGCCTCGTCTACCAGCAGCGCGGCGAGCACCGCAAAGCGATCGCAGAATTCCGCGAGGCGCTGCGGCAGGACCCCGGCTACGCCCAACCACAGGCGCTGCTCGGGGCGAGCCTGCTGGCGACCGGCCGCGTTCAGGAGGCCCTGGCGGCGCTGCGGCCGGCCGAGAAACGGCTGCCCGACGACCCTCTCGTGCTGCTTACCCTCGCCCGGGCTCTCTCCCGTTCCGGAGACCCCGAAGGAGCCGTCGGAAAGCTTCGCAGGCTCCGGCGGCTGTTTCCGGAGGAGCCGGAATACGCGTACTTGCTAGGACAGGCCTACCTGGAACTTTCGGCCCGGTATTTCCGCCGCATTCGCAGCGTCGATCCGGACTCGGCGCGCTTTCACCAGGTGATCGGGGAGAACTATTTCCTCGAGGGCCGCTACGACCGCGCCATCCCGGCCCTCAAACGGGCCGTGCGCGCCGATCCCCATTTGCCCGGCCTCCATTTGATGCTGGCTCGAAGCTATCTGAAGCTCGGCCGGCGGAAAGAGGCCCTCAGAGAACTCGAAGCCGAACTCCGGGTGATGCCGGCGAGTGCGCTGGCCCGGGCCATGAAGGATCGTCTCGCCCAAGCAGGCCGTTCCGCGCCAAAGTGACGCCGCCCGCGCAGCTCCCCCGGCAACCGGCAGGGGCCGCCGCTACGGCGACGGCAGTCCGTTTTGGTAAGTTGAGAATCGAATGGCCGGTATGAGGTGGGAGTGCCTCTTGTATATCGCCGCGGTGCTGGCTCTGTCGGGTCGGACCGGCCCGGCTGCGTCCGGCGCCGCCGCGGCGCTGCCGGTTTTCCGTGATGTCACCCGCGCCTCCGGGGTGAAGTTCTCCTGTAACGGCAGCCCGACCTCCCAGAAGTACCTGATCGAAACCATGGTCGGCGGCGTGGCGTCGTTCGATTACGACTCCGACGGCTGGCAGGATCTCTACTTCGTGAACGGAGCGTTGTTGCAGGATCCGATGCCCCAGGGGGCCGTTCCCGACAAGTCCGCCCCGCGATTCTGGAACCGCCTTTACCGCAATAACGGCGACGGCACCTTCACCGACGTGACCGAGCAGGCCGGGGTCCGGGGCCGTTATTACGGCATGGGGGTCGCAGTCGGCGACTACGACAACGACGGCGACCCCGACCTCTACGTCACCAACTTCGGCCGCAACACGCTGTTCCGCAACAACGGCGACGGCACCTTCACTGACGTGACCGAGCGGGCGGGCGTGGGGGCCGGAGGGTGGTCCGCTAGCGCCGGCTTCCTGGACTACGACCGTGACGGCTGGCTCGATCTGTTCGTCAGCCGGTACCTGGTCTGGGACTTCGACCACAATCCATACTGCGGGCCGCGCCAGGCCCGGGCCTACTGCCACCCGGCGACGTTTCCTACCATCACCCACGTGCTCTACCACAACAACCGGGACGGTACCTTCACAGACGTCTCCCGGCCGGCCGGAATCGCCGGCGCGCCGGGTTATGGGCTGGGCGTCGCCTTCAACGACTACGACCGCGACGGCTGGCCGGACATCTTCGTCGCCAACGACAAGGTCGCCGAGCAGCTTTTCCACAACCGTGGCGACGGGACCTTCGAAGAGGTCGCGCTGGAAGCCGGACTCGCCTTCAACGAGGAGGGGGGAACCTTCTCCGGCATGGGTGTGGATTTCACCGACTATGACAACGACGGCTGGCCCGACATCGTCGTCACCGCCCTGGCCAACGAGCGCTATGCCCTCTTCCGGAACGAGGAAGGCTTTTTCGACTATGAGTCCGAATCGACCGGATTGGGCCGCGAAACACACCGCCGGTCCGGCTGGGGCCTGAAGCTGGTCGATTTCGACAACGACGGCTGGAAGGACCTGTTCGTAGGCCAGAGCCATGTCATGGACAATATCGAGTTGGTCCGCCCGTCCACCCCGTACCGCGAACCGATGCTCCTGTTGCACAACGAAAAGGGCGTGTTCCGCGACGTCTCCGACGGCCGCGGCGACGCCTTCGAGACCCCCCGCGTCTCCCGCGGCGCCGCCTTCGGCGACCTCGATAACGACGGCTTCATCGACGTGGCCGTCAACTGCCTCAACTGCCCTGCGGTCATCCTGCGCAATGAGGGGGGTAACGGGAATCACTGGCTGACCGTCGATCTTACCGGCACGAAGAGCAATCGGGACGGTATCGGAGCGCGGCTTCGGCTCGTTGCGGCCTCGGGGCTCGAGCAGTACGCCTTCGCCAGTCCCACGGGAAGTTACCAGTCGGCCAACGACAAGCGTCTCCATTTCGGACTGGGGGCCGACGCCTCGGTCAAGTTGCTGGAAATCATCTGGCCCAGCGGCGTCGTCCAGCGGCTCGAGAACGTCGCCGCCGACCAGATTCTGGCCGTCAAGGAACCTGCAGGGGGCGGAGGTGAGAAAGAATGATTCGGCGAGCGCGCGCGTGCCTGGCGGGCGCGAGCTTTTTGTTCTGTATTGGCCCCGCAGTCTGGGCGCAGATGACCGGCGCCGGCCGCGTGCCCCAGAAGGCCAAGCCTCTCCCCCCAGGCCTGAAGGCCCCCGTGGTCCGCTTTGAAGATCTTGCCGGCCGGGCGGGGCTCACCGGCGTCAATGTTTCCGGTTCCGAAACGCAGCAGGCCTACATCGTGGAGAACACCGGCACCGGAGTCGCGGTGTTCGATTTCGACAACGACGGCCTGCTGGACCTCTTTTTCGTGAACGGGGATCGGTTTCACCACCGCGAAGGAGAGCGGATCACGCACTTCCTTTACCACAACAAGGGCGGCCTCCGCTTCGAAGACGTCACCGCCGCCTCGGGCATCGCCCATGAAGGCTGGGGGCAGGGCGTCTGTGCCGGCGATATCGACAACGACGGCTACGTGGATCTCTACGTGGGCTACTGGGGACAGAACGCGCTCTACCGCAATCAGGGCGACGGCACCTTCCGCAACGAGACCGTCGAGCGGGGTCTGGGAACGCCCGGGCGGCGGTGGGGCACGGGCTGCGCCTTCCTCGACTACGACCACGACGGCTGGCTCGACCTGTTTGCCGCCCACTACCTGGATTTCGACCCGGCGCAGGTCCCTGCCGCCGGCGAGGCCGGGGGATGCCGCTGGAAAGGATTCCCCGTGGTTTGCGGTCCCATGGGCCTCCCCCCGGAAACCATGTCTCTCTATCACAACGAAGGCCAAGGACGCTTCCGCGACGTGACCGATGAAGCCGGCGTCGGCGGCGCCAAGGCGGCGGGACTCACTGTCCTCACGGGCGACTTCGACAACGACGGCTGGGTGGACGTCTACGTCACCGGCGACTCGACGCCCAGTCTGCTGTTTCACAATCTAGGCAACGGCAAGTTCGAGGAAATGGGAGAATTCCTCGGCGTCGCCTATAACGAGGACGGCCATGAACAGTCCGGCATGGGGACCTCCGCCGCCGACTACAACCACGACGGGCTTCTCGATATCGTCAAGACTAATTTCACCGACGACATTCCGAACCTCTACCAGAACTTCGGCGACGGCAGCTTCGTCGAAGTAACCACCGCCGCCGGCCTCGCCGTTCACACACAGTTCGTGAGCTGGGGCGTGGCCTTCCTCGATTTCGATCAGGACGGCTGGAAGGACATCTTCATCGCCAACGGCCACGTCTACCCCGACATCGACACCCGCCACGTGGGCCAGACCTTCCGCCAGCCTCGTTTGCTCTACTGGAACCGGCGCGACGGTGAGTTCTACGACATGAGCAAACAAGCCGGACCCGGAATTTTGGCCCGGCACTCCTCCCGCGGCGTGGCTCCGGCCGATCTGGACAACGACGGATCCTTGGAGATCGTCGTCGTCAACATGCATGAATCGCCTTCACTGCTCAAGAACTTCGCCCCAAAAGGAAATTCCATCTTGATCCAGGCGCTCACCGCCGACGGACGGGACGCTATCGGGGCCCGGCTGACACTGCGGACGGCCGGCGGGACACAGATCGACGAGGTCCGCAGCGGCGGTTATTACCAGTCGCAAGGGGATTTCCGCGTCCACTTCGGCCTCGGGGATGCGGAAAGCGCCGATCTGACTGTCCGGTGGCCGAACGGGACCGAAAACAGTTACAAAGCGCTGCCGGCCAACCACTGGATCGTGATCCGCCAAGGCAAGGGCGTCGTCGCCAAGAAGCCGCTGGCCACCAAATGAACCGGCGCCACACTAATCGGGTTCCTGGCGGGGGCGGTTTTCCCGTGTGGCGTGCTGGGGCCCGGTGCTGGAAGCGGCCTCCTTGCGGCGCTTCCGTTTCTGGAACTCTTTGAGAGCCTTGCGGGCTTGCTTCATATCGCCGGTGCGCCGGTACAGGCGGGCCATCGCGTACACCGGCTCAGTGTAGTCAGGATCCAAGTCGGCCGCCTGGCGGAACTCCGCAATCGCCTCCTCCAGCTTCCCCCACTTCTCCAGAATCATCCCCAGCCGGTAGTGCGCCTGGGCGAAGTCCGGCTTGTATTCCAGGGCCTCGCGGAGGTAAGTTTCCGCTTCGTCGCGGCGCCCCAGTTTGGAAAGCATGATGCCGAGGTTCAGCGGCGGCCACGGCGAGCTTGGTTTCTTCTGTCGGTTCAGCTCGATTGCTTTCTTGTAGGCCGCCTCCGCCTCTTCATAGCGGCCCAGGGCTTCCAGAGAAAGCCCCAGGTTGTCGTGCGCCCGCATGAAGTCCGGTGTGGCGGCAATAACGCGCTGCAGCTTCTCTACCGCCGCGGCAAACTTCTGGTCGTCGTAATCCAGACGCGCCAGCCAGTAGAGGTAGATCGTGGCTTTAGGGTCGGCCGAAACCAGCCTTTCCAACTCGATGCGTGCCCAGTCGCGGCGGCCCAGCGCGATGAAGGCCATGGCGAGCGTGAACCGGTTCGGCGGGTCCAGCGGCTCGAGCTTGTCCGCCTTTTTGAAGGCGATCGCCGCATTCACGTAGTTGCCGTCGAGAAAGAAGACTCCCCCCGCCAGGCGGAGCAGAGCGGCGGAGTCGGGATTCGCCTTGTGCGCTGCCACCAGGATCCTCTCGGCCTGGGGGTAATCCCGCTCTTTCATCGCCGCCTCGAATTCTCGCCGCTGATCCGGGGTAAGCGGGATCGCGTCTTCGAGAACCACCGGGGCCGGCGCCGGCAACGGATACTGTGCCGTAAGCCTCGCGGCGGCCATCAAGAGCACCAACGCGGCTGCCTGCCGGTACATCACTCCCATCCCGATTATCCTCGATTGGCACACACCTGGCAATGTTCCTGCCCCGGGCCAAGAGCCGGGCCCCGGCCGCGCTTCGGTTGGATTTCTCTTGCGGAATCAAGGCCTTGTAGCCGTATTGGAAAACAAAAGAAAAGAAAGCTTGACAGCGGGAAAGTCCTGCACAATAATTACCCCAAGGCCGTCAGGCCGTTGCTGCCTTGGGGCAGCATCAGGGAGTTGCTGAATATGAGAAAACCGATTAGTTTCCTCACCGCTGCTCTCATTGTTGGCCTCCTGGCTATCGGACCCGCTTCGGCGCAGTTCCGTAGCGGGATCAGCGGCACCGTGATGGACCCGAACGGCGCCGTCGTTCCAGGGGCTGAGGTTACGGTGACCAACGTCCAGACGGGCGTCGAGGCCACCGCGACCACGAACGAGAGCGGTCTCTATTCCTTCCCCAACCTCGTAACGGGCACCTACGACCTGAAGGTCACGGCGCCCGGTTTCCGGACCTACGATCAGAAGGGGATCACGCTAACTCTGAACCAGTTCGTGCGCGTTGACGTGAAGTTGGAGCTGGGCACGGTGGAACAGGCGATCGAGGTCGTCGCCAACGCCTCGCCCCTGAACTTCGACAACGCCACCCGGCAGGAAGGCGTCTCTCCGGAGGTCATCAACGACTTGCCGCTCATCGTCAGCGGCTCGCCGCGCAACTCGGCTCAGTTCGCCGTTTTGCTGCCGGGAGTTACGACAGGCGGAAGCAACAACGCGTTCGACGCGCGCATCAACGGGGGACTTCAGTCCGGCGACGAAGCCATCATGGACGGCGTCAGCATGCAGCAGGGCACGATGAGCCAGAGCGGGATGATCTCGTTCTGGGACTTCCGCATGACGCCCGACATGATCAGTGAGTTCAAAGTCCTCACCGCCAACTACGAGCCGCAATACGGCTCCACCACGTCGGCCAACATCATGGTTACCACCAAGTCGGGCACCAACGAGTTTCACGGCGGGGTCTACGAGTACTTCCGTAACACCGCCCTCAACGCCCGCCAATTCGGCGCCGACAAGAGACCCAAGGACATCGAGCACGATTTCGGCGGCTTCATCGGCGGTCCCGTGAAGCTGCCCGGCGTCTGGTCCTCTAAATTCCGGACCTACTTCTACACGAACATCGAGAAGTTCTACATCCGGGGCGGCGTCAGCCGGCCGACGTTGTCGATCCCGTCGATGAAGGAGCGCAACGGCGACTTCACTGATTGGCTGGATGCCGACGGCAAGATCATTCCCGTCTACGACCCGGCCACCACCCGCTTTGTGGACGGCAAGATCGTGCGCGATCCGTTCCCGGGCAACATCATCCCGCACGCCCGGTTCGCGAACTCGCTGGCGCTCGAGTGGTTCAAGTTCCTGCCTCAACCAACCAATGACCAGCCGCTCAACAACTACCTCGTCCCCGAGCCCGTGCCCGACACGATCCTCGGCGACGCCTTGCACTGGCTGGTGAAGATCGACGAGTATGTGGGCAACAACGATCACATCGCGGCTACCATCTGGCGCCAGAAAACCCCGCCGAAGTTCGCCACCACGCTGCCCATCCAGATCGCCAACGAGACCTTCTCGGATCCGCAGAACTCTTGGGTGGACCGCCTGAACTGGGACCACACCTTCTCGCCGACGCTACTCAACCACTTCGCCTTCGGCTACTTGAACCGGAATGAAGGCTATGGCTCCGTCAATGCCAAGTACGTCAACGAACTGCCCCGGATCCCCGGCGTCGCCAACAATAAGAACTACCCGCCGGTGATCGCCTTCAGCGATGGGTTCGAGCAATTCGGCCAGTCCGCCGGCATCAACACCGGCAACGTCACCACCCGTCCCGCCTACGTCGCCAACGACATGATGACGTGGGTCAAAGGCAACCACACGATCAAGTTCGGCGGCGAATACCGCAACATCGGGCAGAACTTCCACGACAACGGCAACGAGTCCGGCACGTTTGGGTTTGACCGCGGGCCGACCTCGCTTCGCGGCGTCAACAGCGGCAACCCGGTGGCCGGCTTCCTGCTGGAGCAGGTCTCCTGGGCCAGCTCTACCTTCCGCACTGTCGGCGCCTGGTATGCACGGGCTGACGCCTTTGTCGCCCACATTGGCGATACCTGGAAGCTCACGCGCAAGCTCACCGTCAATTACGGCGTGCGGTGGGACATGTACCGCCCGACAGCGGAGAAGTATGACCGGTTGTCTTTCCTCGATCCCTTCAGCCCGAACCCCTCCGCCGGCAACCGCCCGGGACGGCTGGCGTTCGCCGGTAACAAGTGGGGCCCGGCGAGCTTCGGCAGGAGGCGGCCGGAAAAGACCTTCAAGAAAGGCTTCGCTCCGCGGCTGGGCATCGCTTACGCGTTGAACGACCGCACCGTCATCCGGGCCGGCTACGGGATCTTCTTCACCCAGGCCTTCTACCCGAACTGGAACGGCGGAACGAACCTCGACGGCTTCAATGCTGACGTGTCGTTCTCCAGCACCCAGGGCGGGCTGGTTCCGGCCTTCATCCTCAGTGAGGGCTTCCCGCAGAACTTCACCCCTCCGCCGTTCATCGACCCCGGCTTCCGGAACGGCCGCAGCACGATGTACCGGCCGTTCGACGCCAATACCCGTTCCTACTCGCAGCAGTGGAACCTGACCATCGAGCGCCAGGTCGGCCAGGACACCCTCATCAGCCTCGCTTACGTCGCCAACAAGGGTACCCGGCTGCCGTCCCAGCTCGATCCGATCAACGCGCTCCATCCGAAGTACCTCTCGATGGGCGATGCTCTCTTCGACGAGTTCGAGCCGGGCCAGACCGAACTGCACGGCGTGCCGGCTCCGTACGAAGGCTGGGCGCAGCAGTTGCTCGATGCCGGCTGCGGACCCTCGGTGGCGCAAGCCTTGCTGCCTTACCCGCAGTACTGCGGCAGCCTGACAGGGCTGAACGAGAACCATGGCAGCTCGACCTACCACTCTTTCCAGGCCAAGGTCGAGAAACGGTTCTCGCGAGGCTTCTACCTGTTGGCCGCCTACACCGTGTCTAAACTGATCACCGACACCGGCCACGTCGATCCCGAAGCTCTGACGTGGAACAGCGTCATCGGAGTGATTTCCCCGTACGAGCGCAAACGCAACAAGGCACTCGCTTATGACGACGTGCCGCAGGTGCTCAACGTGACCTTCATCTACGAGCTGCCCTTCGGCAGAGGCAAACGCTACCTCTCCGGCAGCCGGGCGGCGGATCTGGCTCTCGGCGGTTGGTCGGTCGCCTTCATCGGCCGCGCTTCCTCCGGGCTGCCCCTTTACTTCCGCTCCGGCTTCTGCAACGTGCCCGGACAGTTCCGCGCCGGTTGCATCCCAGCCTCGAAGGGGAACATCTTTACCACGAGCAAGGACAAGTTCGACCCTGGAGGCGGTCAGCCCCTGTTCAACAAGAGCGCTTTCGAACCCGTCGATTCGTTCAACTTCTATTGGGGCGCTGGACCGCGCATCAGCAATTTCCGGGGCTACGGCTACAAGAACGTCGACATCGCCGTCTACAAGGACTTCCACATCCGCGAAGGAATGAAGTTCCAGATACGCGGCGAGTTCTTCAACGCGTTCAACTTGCACTCCTTCGCCGCGGCCGGCGAGTGGGGGGACCAGGCGTTTACGACGGACCTCTCCAGTCCCGATTTTGGATTGTGGAACGGCGCGGTGACGGCCCCGAGAAACATTCAGCTCGGGGCCAGGTTCGAATTCTAGCCCCTGTGTCAACTTGTTGACCACCGGCCCGTCCCCGGCGGGGACGGGCCGGTGGCTTCTCTTGTCGCTTGCCGAACGCCAGTACGCAATGAGCGTGGGCCCTATCCGCCGGTTTTCCACCGCGGCCCTTTCCGCCGCTCTCGCGCCCGTGGTCCTGTCTGCCATCGCCCGATGCGGGCAGCAGACGCCCGTTCTGAAAGTCACGACCCGACTCATCCAGGTCCACGTCACTGCCCGGGATTCCCACGGCCAACCGGTGGCTGATCTCGAACGTGGCGACTTCACCCTTTTGGATGAAGGGCGTCCTCAACCCATCACGTTTTTCGCCGCCGAGAGAGCCCAGACGCCGGACTCCACAACGCTTCCGCCCCTGCCACCCAACACGTTCTCCAACCGGCTGGAAAAGCTTGCCGGCGCCACGTCGGTCACGGCGATTCTGTTCGATGGACTTAATACGCCGATGACGGACCAGGCGTACGCCCGCCGGCAGATCGTCCGGTTTCTGGAAGAACTCCCTCCCAACCAGAAGGTGGCGCTCTATGCGCTCGGCCGCGGCCTGGTGGTGCTGCAGGACTTCACCAGCGACAGCCACGCCCTTATCGAAGCTCTGAAGACGTATCAGGGCGAGCTCTCGCCGGAGAAGGAAACTGCTGTCGACCGCGCCGCGCCTCCCGAGGTCGTCCGGTTCCACGGGTGGCTCGAAGAATTGAAACTGAACCTGATCGAACACTACAAGCGCGACCGGGCTCTGCGCACCATCCGCTCCCTCGTCGCCATCGCCAACCACCTCGAACGGGTACCGGGGCGCAAGAACCTGATCTGGGTTTCCGGGAGCTTCCCGGTCTGGATCAGCCGGGACTCCGTGCCTCTGCCGAACAAGCCCCAACCGGGCCCGCAGCGGTTCCGCCCCGAGGTCGAGCGCGCCGCCCGCGCCTTGAACAACGCCAACCTCGCCGTCTACCCGGTGGACGCTCGCGGCCTGATGGCGCCGGCCGAGTACAGCCCGGAACGCAGCTCGATCTCGCGGGACTCGAAGCTGTCGGACTGGTCGGGGTTTCAAACCATGGAGATCCTCGCCGATCGGACCGGCGGTGCGGCGTTCTTCAATACCAACGACCTTACCCGGGCGCTGCACGAGGCGCTCGAAGATTCCCGGATCACTTATGTGCTCGGCTACGCTCCCTCGCACGACAGTTGGGACGGCCGTTTCCGGGAGATCAAAGTCCGGGTGAATCGCCCCGGGGTCCGTCTCCGTTACCGCCACGGCTACTTCGCTCAGCCCGAGGAGCCGTCCGAGGAATGGTACCGTAGCGCCGTGCTGGGCGCCGCGATGTGGAGTCCTGTAGACGCCACGGGCCTCGGGCTTACCGTTCGCGTTGCTCCACGGTCGAAAAGGTCCTGGGACCTGGAACTGAGCCTCGACCCCCGCAATGTGAGCCTGCTTCCCGGCCAGGGCTTCTGGACCGGGAAACTCGACGTCTGGCTCGTGCAGTTGGGACGCGCCGACAAGCTCCTCGACGCCGTCTCCCACATCGCCGATCTGCGTCTCAACGACCCCGTTTTCGCCTCGGTGATGCGCGCCAACAAGCTCGTCTTGATGGAGCGGCTAGAGCTGAAACGGCGCACGGAACTCGTCCGCGTGCTGGTCCGCGACGTCGGCTCCGGCACGCTCGGCTCGGTGAGCATCCCGGTAGACCGGGTGCGCACCGGCGACGGTAGCGATTGACCGCGCCGCCTTCCCGCGCCGCCTGCGGTGGCGCACGGCGCACCGGCTGGAGAAAGGAGAGAACGGAAGCGATGATTACCCGCAGGCAGTTGTTCGCAATGGGCGCTGCGGCGGCCGCCGGCTCGCGGGCCGCAGGCGCCTCCGCAACCAGAACGCAGAAAGCCGCCGGGCCGGCCAAACGGAAGATGGTGCTCATCGGCGCCGGCAGCGCCATGTTCACTCAAGGCATCGTCATCGACTGGATCCACCGGCGCTATCCGGAAGACTGGGAGATCGCCCTGGTCGATATCAATCCCGTCATCCTCGAGGCCACTGAGAAGCTGGTCCGGCGCTACATGCTTTCGGCCGAGAAGCCGGCCAGGATCACCGCCGCGGTGGACCGCCGGGACGTGCTCGCCGGCGCCGACGTCGTCATCTGCACCATCGGCGTCGGCAGCCGCCGCGCCTGGGAACAGGACGTCTTCATCCCCCGCAAGTTCGGCATCTACCAGCCCGTGGGCGACTCGGTCATGCCCGGCGGCGTCTCCCGGGCGCTCCGCATGATCCCGCCTATGCTCGACATCGCCCGCGACGTCGAGCGCATGTGCCCGGACGCCGTCTTCATCAACTACTCCAACCCGATGACCGCCGTCACCCGCGCCCTGCGCCGCGAGACCTCCGTCCCCGCCATCGGCCTCTGCATGGGCACCGAGGAAGGTATCCAGTACCTGGCCCGGATCGCCGGCGTCGAGCGCAAGCGCGTTACCGCCCGCTGGGTCGGCGTCAACCACCTCACCTGGATCACCGACTTCCGCGTGGACGGTGAGGACTGGTGGCCGCGCATCCGCGAGAAGGTCGCCCGCCTGCGCCGCAACGGCATCGACCGCGCCAGTTGGGCCGGCCCCTTCGGCAATCCGAAGGATCCCAACAAGCTCTCCTATCCGTTCAGTTGGGAACTCTTCGACGAATTCGGCGCCTTTCCGGCTCCGATGGACCGCCACGTCACCGAGTTCTTTCCCGACCGCTTCCGCACCGGCGCCTACTACGGCTCGAAACTCGGGGTGGACGCCTATTCGTTCGAGAAGACCATCGAGGTCGGCGACAAGATCTACGACGAGACCATCAGCCTCGCCAAAGGCGAGGGTCCCATTCCCAAGGAGCGCCTCGAGGCCACCGCGGGCGAGCACGTCCAGGCCCTCGACATCCTCGACAGCTTCTGGCAAGACCGCCGCCGCTGGTATTCCGCCAACCTGCCGAACCGGGGCGCCGTGGGCAACCTGCCGCAGGATACGGTGCTCGAACTGCCGGCCATCGCCGCCAAAGAAGGGATGATCTTCCCGCCCTGGGGCGACGCTCCCGCGCCGATTGCCGCCATCCTGCTGCGCCGCCTGGCCGCCGTAGAAGCCACGGTGGAGGCCGCCGTCACGGGAAACCGTAAGATCTTCGTCGAGGCCCTGATCCTCGACGGCGGCGTCGCCGACCACGCCACCGCCGAGAAATTGGCCGACGCCCTGCTGAAAGCCCAGGCCCAGTACTTGCCGCAGTTCAGTTGAGCCGCCGCCCGGGGCCTCACTCGGGCGCCGCTTCGAGCAGCAGGTGCTTCTCGAACTCGACCTCGAGGCGCCCCGCCGGGCCCTCGACCGTGCCGAGCTCCTTGCCCGCTACGTAGTCGGTGATCTTGTAGCTGCGCGCCTCCAGGCCCCGAAGCTCCACCGGGCCCCGGTAGCGCTCGGCGAAAAAGGCGTAGTAGAGACGCCCGTCCTTTCGGATGGCGTGCGCCTCCGGCCGGTCGAACCCGATGTCGTAGAGCTCGCCCAGGTACTCGCCCCGGGAAAGCATCTTCGCCTTGTAGATGTCGATCCAGCGCTTCCACTCGCGCTCTTTGTCCGCCGTCAGCCAGCGGTCGCGCTCCCCGCCGGAGCCGGGGGGCCAGACGAACTCGGTGCCGACCACGCCCCCCACACCGACGGTCGAGGCGAAGTCCCGGCCTTCGTCGCTCAGCTCCACGTGGTCGCCGAAGTAGGCGACTCCGTCCCCCATCAGCGCCTTCAGCGTCTTGCCTTTCAGCCGGACCTGCCAGGAGCTCAACGGATCCGAGGCCACCGCCATGTTCATATGCGGCAGCAGGAAGAACGAGTAGGCCGTTCCGCACGGGCAGATCTCGATCAGCGCGTCCGGCTTCACGCTCACCGCGGCCTCGTAGATCGCTTTGAAGAAATCCGGCAGCGCTTCTACCGACTCCTCGGGCCGCGCGTGCTTGTGGGCCGGGTTGTAACACGGAGGTACGCCGTTCAAGAACTGCCCGTCGATCTTCAGCCCGTCGAATCCCCAGTCGCGCAACGCCTTGATCGTGAACCGGCGGGCGTCCTCTACGACGTCCGGATATGCCGGGCACAGGTAGTAGGCGTCCCACCAGGTGATCTTCCGCCGGGAGCCGTCTTCGTTCAGCAGCAACTGCTCCGGGTGCTTCTCGATGAGATCCGTGCCGGGACCCACCGACATGGGCGCCCACCAGAGCTGCGCTTGGAAGCCCTGGTTGTGCAACCGGTCCGTGAAGCGCCGCATGTCGGCGTCGCCGCGCCGGAACTTCTTCCGGTCGATGTACCAGTCGCCCTCGGCCGTCTGCCAGCCGTCGTCGAGCGTCACCCATCGGAAGCCGAGCTCTTTCACTTTCGGCAGCGCGCCCAGGATCTGCGGCAGGCGGAAGTTGCGGCGATAGCCCCAGGCGCACCAGATGGGCTCGAAGGCGTCGTCCGGGGCCTCGTGGAAGCGGACGCCCTGGGCCATCATCACCCGGCGGTAGTCCCGCAACGCCTGGAAGTAGTCGCCCTGGTGGACGGCGGCGAACGTCCGGAAGGTCTCCAGGCTCTCGCCGGGTGAGAGCTGCATCTCTTTTTCGTATTCCACGGCGACCGTCGCCCCGCCGGCGTCCGGCATCGCCACCGGCAGGGAGACCAGCTTCGGAACCATCTCCACGTGACCGACGGCCAGGCCGGCGTCCCGCCGCCAGACGTCCACCACCGGGGTGCCGCCGCCGTAGTCGGTCGCCGTCATGCCTTGATAGTTCCGCTGCGAGAAACCGGGCTCGAGCGGCACGACCCAGTCCCGGCGATCCTCGTAGGTACCGCCCTGGAAGGACCAGAAGGCCGGCTCGCCCCCGCTAGGAGCAGCGTCGATCCGGTAGGCGTGGCTCTTCCACCCGCCCACCGCCACCGGCTCGTTGCCCGTGTTCGTATACCTCACCCGGAACAGCGCCAACCGCGGGAACGCTTCATAGAGATCCACCGTCACCGTCTTCCGCAGCCCGTCCGCCTCCCCGGTGATCACGTAGCGCCGCCCGGCGCCGATCCCGTCCCGGAACTCCTCCTCGGCTTCCGACGTGAAGCGGAAGTCAGTCACTTCGCGGCCGGCCACCGTCACCGTCTCCGAGGCGCTGAAGCCGCCGAGGGGAACCGCCTCGTCTCCGAACCGGGCCACTACGCGGCTGTGCAGCACGTCGTTGAACTCGATCCGGATCGCCTCGGTTTCGACTACGGGGGCACGCCGGCTGCAGGAGCACACTACCGCGGCCAAACCCGCGCCAAGCATCACCCACGTCCGTGCAAACGCTCTGCTCATTGACATACCTCCTCGGCCGGCTCCCTCGTTCCGCCGCCGACCGTTGACTGTAGCAGACTGCACAGGCCCTCGCCAGCGACGCTGCTGCTCAATCCGGGACTCTACTGTTCTGAGTGGGACGTAGGCCGGATGAGGAGGGGGCGAACGGATGGAACGGCCCAGAAAAAAGTTCTTGACATAGCTTTGTGATAAAGCTATATTAGCTCCGAGACAACTGTCGAGCGCACCCCGCCGGGCGCCGGCTCTCACAAGAGTGTCACGGAACTCCCGGGGGTGCGCAGGGAGGTATCGATGTGCCGAAGACTGTCGGCGTTCCTCCTGGCGGCCCTGGCCTCGCTGCCACTTTACGGCCAGAGTTCCACCGCCAGCATCCTCGGCGTCGTCCAGGACAGCACGGGCGCCGTCGTGCCCGCAGCCGCCGTCACCGCCACGCACCAGGCGACGAACCAGGTCTTCCGGACCGCTACGGGAACCGAAGGTTATTACGAGATCCCGGCGCTGCCTGTCGGCGAGTACCGCGTCGAAGTCGAAGTGCCCGGCTTCCAGCGCGTGGTCAAGGCCGACGTGTTGGTTCAGGCCGATGACCGGATCCGGCTGGATTTCACCCTCGAGCCGGGGACCGTGAACGAATCGGTCACCGTGAGCGCCGACGCTCAGCTCGTGGAGACTTCCCGGGCCACACTCGGACAGGTCGTCGACTCGCACCGGATGATCGAGCTGCCCCTCAACGGCCGTAACATGCTCGAGCTGCAGTTGTTGAGTCCGGGAGCCCTCTCGGCGACCCATAGCGGCGGCGGCGTCCAATCGCCCAACCACGGATTCTCGATCAACGGAGGCCGCGGCGGCACGGTGAACTACCTGATGGACGGCGCCGACAACAACGATGCTTACCAGAACACGGCCTCACTCTACCCCAACCCGGACGCGGTGCAGGAGTTCAGCATTCTGTCAAACGCGTTCTCGGCGGAGTACGGCCGCGCATCCGGCGCCGTCGTAAACGTGATCACCCGCTCCGGCACCAATGAGTTCCACGGTAGCGCGTTCGAGTTCCTTCGTAACGACGCCTTGAACACGCGGAACTTCTTTTCTCTCGGCGAGAAGCCGAAGCTTCGCCAGAATCAATTCGGAGGCGCCTTCGGCGGGCCGATCCGGAAGGATCGGACCTTCTTTTTCTTGTCCTACCAGGCTACCCGGATCCGTTCGGCCCCCACTGCCTCCAGCGTCTTCGTCCCCACTGAGGCCGAGCGGCGCGGCGACTACTCGCAGTCGAGCCGCAAGCCCCGGGACCCGCTGACGGGCAAGCCCTTTCCTGGCGCTCTCATCCCGGCTTCCCGATTCGATCCCGTGGCGGCGGCCTTCCTGGAGCGCTATGTCCCCCTGCCGAACCTGCCCAACGGCCAGTTCTCCTCCAACAACGAGCAGGACACGAACGCAGATCAGGGCTTGCTCCGCATCGACCACTCGTTCTCGGCTTCCCACAACATGTTCGTCAGAAGCTTCCACGACGCCCAGCGGACGGTCCTCACCGAAACGCTTCCCGTCTTCCGGAACCGCCAGGAGTTCCGGGCGTGGAACCTGAGCCTCGGCGACAACCTGATCCTGCGGCCCACGCTGGTCAACACCTTCACGATCGGGATGAACCGCACGTCTTCCCATCCTGGGCCGGGGAACCGCTTCCGCTGGCGCGACCTCGGGGCGGCGATTCCCCTCGCCGTTCCCGAGGACGACCCGACGAACTCCAGGCTCCGGGTCGCCAACGCCTTCGGGTTCACTCAGCGGGTGAACCTCGAACTGCCGCGCACCGTCGTCTATCTCCGCGACTCGATGAGTTACGTACACGGCAAGCACATGCTCAAGTGGGGCTTCGAGGCCCGCCATCTCCAGGAGATCCGCCGGACCAACTTCGTAGTCGACGGCTCGTTCGTCTTCACTGGGCAGTTCAGCCGCGTGCCGGTGGCGGATTTCCAGCTCGGCCTGCCGGCCCGCTTCCAGCAGTTGGCCAACATCGCCGAAGGCCTGGCCCGGAATCTGAACGTCTCATGGTATCTGCAAGACGACTGGAAACTCACGCCGCGGCTTACTCTGAACCTCGGTCTCCGCTATGAACCCTTCTTCCCGATGGTCGATCAGAGGGACCGGCGCTCCACATTCCGGGCGGGCCAGCAATCGACTGTATTCCCCACGGCTCCGACAGGTCTCGTCTTTGTCGGTGACGAGGGAATCCACCGGGGCATTGTGCCGAACCAGTGGAACCGCTTCGCGCCGAGGGCCGGCCTCGCCTGGGACATCACCGGCAAAGGCAAGACGAGCCTCAGGGTGGGATACGGCATCTATTACGACGCCGCCCCAACGCTGCAGAACAATCTCGCCAACCAGCCGTTCACCCTGCAGTACAACATCATCGCCCCGCCGAGCCTGAGTGACCCGTACGGATCCACGGTTCCCGAAATCCCTTACTACCCTCCGGAGACGCCGGAGGAACGCGCCCGGGCCAGGTTCTTCCCGCCCATCCGGGTCGCCGGCTTCGACGCCGGATTCCGTAATCCGTACGCCCAGCAGTACAACGTCAGCTTCGAGCACCAGATCGAGAAATACACGAAGGTCACCATCGCCTACGTCGGCTCCAAGGGGACCCACCTGTTCGTGCCCCTCGAGCGGAACGCCGCCGTCTACGGGCCGGGGGCGACGCTTCGCAACACCAATGCCCGCCGGCCCTATAAGGGCTTTCAGTCGATTGTCCACTTCACCAGCGCTTCCACGAGTTCCTACAACGCCCTGCAAGTTTCCGTGAATCGCCGCTTTGCCCAAGGCTTCACCTTGCTGGCGAACTACACCTGGGCCAAGTCCATCGATACGCGCTCCGACAATCTGCTGAATCCCAATGTGACCGGCCCCCAGAACCCGTATGACCTCAGAAGTGAACGCGCAGTTTCGGATTTCGACATCACTCATGCGTTCGTGAACTCGTTCGTCTGGGAGATCCCGTGGCTCGGCGGCGCTCCGGGCTGGCGGGGGTTCCTGCTCGGAGGCTGGCAGTTGTCCGGGATCGCCATCTTGCGGACGGGCCGCCCGGTCCACATACTCACCGGACGCGACAATTCACTCACCGGCGTCGGCAAAGACCGGCCCGACCTCGTCGGTGACTGGCGCTTGCCGGAGGACCGCCCCCGCGCGGAGAAAATCCAGGAATACTTCAACCGCAGCGCCTTCGCTCCCAACCGTCCCGGAACCTTCGGCAACCTGGGACGGAACCCGATCCGGGGCCCCGGCTACGTCAACTTCGACTTCTCGCTCGTCAAGTCGTTCCCCGTAGGCGAACGCGTCCACCTCCAGTTCCGGGCTGAAGTCTTCAACGCCTTCAACAACGTCAACCTGGGACTGCCCGTCGGGAACCTGAGCGCTCCGAACTTCGCCCAGATCACCACTGCCGGCGACTCCCGGATCTTCCAACTGGCAATGAAGCTGCGGTGGTAACCGGGTTGCGGCCGGCGGCGTTCCCGGCGGCTGTTTCGGCCACACCCGGGCAGCCGTCCCGGGGCGGACGCCGGGGATCACCGGAGGGGGTATTGTAAGTGACAGCGATTATGGCTCACGAACGTAAGTCAAGAAAGTCCAGCGCGACGGGCGCGCAGCAGAAGTTCCCGCTGACCGTCTCCCGGGAGGAACTCTTAGTGAACGGATCCGACGAGGCCTTTCGCAGCTTTATTCATGCCATGCTGGCGTTCTCCGCCCGCCTCAGCGCAATACGGGCGAATTTCGCGAAGCTTGTCGGCCTGTCGGGACCGCAGTACATGATCCTCGTCCTGATCGGACATCTGGAGGCGACTCACGACGTCAGCGTTCAACTGGTGGCCGAGCGCATGCACCTCAGCGGGGCGTTCGTCACCATCGAAACCGGCAAACTGCTGAAGAAGGGACTGATCGTCAAGAAGCCGGACGGCAACGACCGCCGCCGGGTCTGCCTCTCTCTGACCCCGAAAGGCTGGGCGCTCCTCGAGAAGCTGGCCCCCATCCAGCGGCGCGTCAACGACGTCCTGTTCGGGGATCTCACCCGGGAGCAGTTCGAGGAACTCTGCCGGTTGATGCCCGCGCTCGTCGAGTCGGCCGACCGCGCTCTGCATCTGGTGCGCTACTACCTCTCCGGCGGCGAACCCGCTAACGGCGGCGCGCGCGATTCCCGGAACAGGCGGAAGGAGGCGGTGAGATCATGAGCAGGCCGCTGGCCCGCACCCTCGGCGTCCTCGCCGCCCTCTCCCTCGCGGCCGCGGGCCCGGCCGCGGTGTTCGATCTCTCCTACATCCGCGATGCATCGAGCCTCGAGACCAGAACCCTCGAGGACTGGCACGAAGTTCCCGGCGCGGTCCCCAGCCGCCAGAAGCTCGAGGAAATCACCGTCTGCGAATGGTGGCCCGGCAAGAAGATCCGCGTTCCGGTGATCCTCGTGGCCCCGGCCGGGCGTCCCGCGCGGGGCTTCATCGTCGCCAATATGTCGTTTCGCACGCGCCACATCAAATTGGGGCCGCTGCACCGTCACCTGCTGCCACGCGGCGTCGGCTTCGTGCACGTCGCCATCGATCGTCTGGACCGGATGGAACCGGGCGGGCGCCTCCAGAAGGCGGCGAACGAAATGCTGCTGAAGACCCGAAGCGTCCGTTACACCGGGCCGTGGCTCTGGGGGATCACCTACATGCGCGCGGTGACGGCGGCGCTCCACGAGTCGGCGGAGTTCCGCGGACCCAAGATTGCAGCAACCGGCGGCTCGAAGCGGGGGATGGCCGCCGCCGTCGCCGCCCTCCACGACGACCGCTTCACCGCCATCGCACCCATCGTCGCCCCGGCCATGGAGCTGCCGGCGGCTTTGACGCGGGGAGGGGAAGAGCCGTCTCCGGAGATCGCAGAGGCCGACGCCCGCTTCTGGAAGGATGCCGCCGCCGGCCGGACGCCGCTCACCGAAACTCAGATTCAGAACCTCCGCCGCCAGCAACAGCGAATGCGCAACATGGGGCCGACGCCGGACCAGATGCGCGGCGCCGGCTGGAGTCCCGAGCAGATCCGGGCCTTCGCGCGGGCGCTCGAGCGCCTCTGCCTCATCGGACGCCATCCGGAGCTGATGCGGAAGCCCGGATTCGAGTTCTTCTATCAGTTCGGCTCCAATGACAACGTCACGCCCGGCTTGCGCCGCCTCGCCATTGCCTGGCCCTCGTTCCCGGCCTACATCGTGCCCGGAGGGCAACACGGCATCGACGGCCTCGGATGGCGCCGCCGGGTGCCTACCCTGCCGGAAGTCCGCGCCAACCTGATCGCGTTCTTCTCGAACCACTTCTTCGGCGACCGGCCATTGATGAGAACGCCGGAGATCACCTGGGACCAGGCGGAGGGCAAACTTACCGTCACGGTGAAGTTCGCTTCGGGCCCGCCGCCTCGGGAAAGCACGCTCCACTGGTCTTACGACAGAGCGCCCGTGGGCTCGCTGCCTTACACGTACAGCGAATGGCGCTCCACGCCGATGCGGCGGACCGGGCCGCGCGAGTGGGCGGCGGACGCCCCGGTCCCCGGTGACGTGAAATGGATCGATGTCCTGACTACCCACCGGGATGAGATCAATGGGCTGCCGTTCCACGTTTCCAGTCCCTACCTCCGGATACCCGCGCGAGTCCGGCTGATCGAGGATCTCCCCTATCGCCAAGGCGCGAGCACGGCCTGGAAGTTGGATCTCGCTCTCCCGCTCGAGCGGACAAACGCGCTGCGCCCGGCGCTCGTTTTCGTGCACGGCGGCGGCTGGCGGGGCGGCGACAAGCGCAGCTTCACGCAAATGGCGCTCGAATACGCCCAAAAAGGATATGTCGCCATCGCCCCGAACTACCGTCTCTCGCGGGAAGCCCCCTTCCCGGCGGCCGTCGAAGACGTGAAGTGCGCCGTCCGGTGGCTTCGGGCGCACGCAAAACAGTACGGCGTGGATCCTGACCGGATCGGCGCTTACGGCAACTCCGCCGGGGCCCACCTCGTCGCCCTGCTGGCGCTGGCCGGACCGGACGCGGGGCTGGAAGGCGACGGGCCCTACCAAGATCAATCGAGTGCGATTCAGGCCGCGGTCGCCTCCGCTACGCCGGCCGATTTTGTGGCCTGGGATCGGCGGACCCTGTCTTGGCAGACGGCCGTCCTGCCGTTCCTGGCCGGCCCGGACGAGACTTTGGAAGAGCGGGCCCGCCGCGCTTCCCCCGTCACTTACGCACGGGCCGGCGCACCCCCGATCCTGCTCATCCACGGCACGAGCGATTCCACCGTGCCGTTCGAACAGGCGGAAAGACTGCTCGCCGCCCTCGAGCGCGCCGGCGCCGAGGACGTCACGTTGATGCGGTTCGACGGCGCCGGGCACGGGGTCTTTCGCGAACGCTACGCCGAGACCGCCCCGGCCATGGAGGCGTTCTTCCGTACGAGGCTCCGGCTTGACGGTTCCGACGAGGGAACCAGCAGCCGCCGGCAGCGGCGGAGGAACTGAACGGAGGTTTGAAATGCGTGCAACCGCCCGTCTGATCTGTCTCGCAGCAATCCTGGCCCTCGGCGCTCAGGCTGAACAGCCGCGCGTCGAGCGGAGCGTCGTCTTCGGCATGTACTCCGGACTCGCCCTGTTGATGGACGTCTATCACCCCGTCGAGCCCAACGGCTACGGCGTGGTATTGATCGCCGGCAGCGGCTGGCACCAGCCCCTCGGCTACGACGCCAAGCGGATCGCCGTCGGCGGGATCGTCCGCACCTACGGCAAGGCTCTCGTGGACGCCGGCTACACCGTCTTCGTCATCAACCACCGGATGGCCCCGCGGTTCCGATACCCGGCTGCGCTGGAGGACGCCCAGCGAGCGGTGCGTTTCATCCGCCACCACGCCGCCGATTACGGGATCTCAGCGGGGCGGATCGGGGGCGTCGGCGGCTCCTCCGGCGGGCACCTGATCGCTTTGCTCGGCACACTCGACGGCGCCGGCGACCCGGATGATCCCGACCCGGTGAACCGGGAGAGCGCCAAGCTGCAGTGCGTCGTCGTGAGGGCGGCTCCCTCAGACCTGATGCGGATGAACAGCCCGTTTGGCGCTATGACGGTGGCGTCCTTCCTGGGGATGCGGCTGCCCCGGCATCCTTCCAAAGACTCGATCGAGTACCGCACCTACCGCGACGCGTCCCCGATCTACCATGTGTCGGCCGATGACCCGCCCTTCCTGCTCATCCACGGAGACAGGGACGAAACAGTCCCCTTCGAGATGGCCACCCGGATGCGCGACGCTTTGCGGGCCGCGGGAGTGCCGGTCAAGTTGTGCACCATGCACGGCGCCGGCCACGGCGTTCCCGCCAGCGAGCTTGCCAAGATCCCCGATTACCGAAACGAAGTCGTCGAGTGGATGAACCGGTATCTTCGCCGCTAGCGGCGCTCGAAGGACTGGGCCGCTTCGGCGTCACCCCAGCCCGTAGCTGGCCGGATCGAACCGGTCCCCGTACTGCTCGCGCATCTCCTCGAGCAGTTCCTCTTCGCTTTCGGGAAGCGCGGCCAGCGCCTCCTCGATCCGGGCCAGCCAGGTCCGCTCCCGCGGCGGGACTTGTAACCGCTCCGATTCGATCCCCTCTCTTACAAACGCCAGCGCCTCGCGGCCCGCCGCGACCGTGCGGGAGTAGCCGTCGTGGCAGCTCACAATGGCCTTCGCGATCCGGTATGTCGCCTCTGTCGCGAGCACCGCCGCCTGCGGGCTCAGCCAGCGGTCGGATTCCTCCAGCCACTCCCGGAGCCGCCGGGCGCCTCCCCGTTCGGCCGCCGTGTTCATCAGCCGGCAGTCATAGATCAGCAGTTCGGTGAATGCCTCCGGCGCGCTTCCCGAGAGCAGCCGCACGTTCTGAACCGATTCGTTGCTCCACAGGTCGCACGCCGCCGCGGCGATGTTGCCGATCGGACTGAAGTGGGCGCAGGCGGCCGACTTGCCTTCCATTGAGATCGGACACCCGGTAATCGCCTTGATCACCGGCCCTTCGTAGGCGCAGTCCTTCGACGGTCCCACCGCGCCGTGCTCGAACGCCGCCAGCGAACGCACCGCGCTCATCGCCCGCACCGCCGCCGCCAGGACTTCCGGCAGCATCTTCTGGCCGGCCAACTGCATCGCCGTGTTGGCAAAGCCGCACGCCGTATCGCCGCCCGGGATCACTTTCCCATGGCTCCGGCAGACGGCGGCGATCTGATCCCACAGCCAGGCCACGTCCCGCGGCGCCAACACGCCGAGCGCGAAGACGATGCCCCGCACATCGCCGTAGACCAGCGCCTGGTCGTGGACCTCTTTTCCGCCGACCGACTCGATCGAGAGAATGTCCGCCCCCGCCTCGGCGCACAACTCGAACGACCGCCTGAGTCTCTCCCATGCTTCTCCCTGGCGGAGCGCCGGGACACCGCCCGTGTCGCGAATGTCCGTCGGGGTCACCCGCAACGCGCACCGCAATCCATGCCGTTCGTGCGCCTCCTGCAAACGCCGGTGCAGCAGCGCCGTGATCTCGGCTCCCCACGCCGGCTCCTCCGTCATCGCCGGCAGCAGCTCGAACTCGATCACCAGTCCCGGAACTCCGAGCCCTGCCGCCCGGCCGAGCACGCCCTTCACCATCTGTTCGTACTGAGCCGTCACTTCCGGCCAGTTCGCTTCGTTCACGCTGATGGCCGGCAGAGTGAAATTCACTTCCGGGTAGATGCAACCGTCTCCGATCGTGAGTCCGAAACCGCATTTCACCGGCCGTGGCGCGCGGCCGAAGATCAGTTCCCTAGGGTCGAGGATCGCTAGAGAAGAATATGTGGTCGTCATGGTTTGTCGGTAATCCACTACGATACCGCCGCCGGGACCCGGGAGGCGACATCCGGGTCCTTTTTTGTGGCGCCCGAATCGTGCAATGTGATAAACCTCGGGGCAGGGAAGCGCCCCCCGTCGAGGGAGGCCGCCTATGTCAATGACTCGAAGACAGGTATTGGCGGCTCCGGCGGCTGTCGCCGCCACCCGGGAAGCCATCCCGCGCGTCCCGTTCGGCGAGCACCGTATCTCGCGTCTCATCGTCGGCGGGAACCCGATCAGCGGCAACTCCCACGTCTCCGGCGAACTCAGCCGCGAGATGATTGACTACTTCACCGGCGCCAATGTGCTGAAGCTGCTGCGCCGCTGCGAAGAGGCCGGCATCAACACCTGGCAGTCGCGCGGCGACCGGCACATCCGGCGCCTGTTGAACGACCACCGCATCGAGGGCGGCCGCCTCTATTGGATCGCCCAGACGGCTTCCGAGTTCGCCGACATCCCGAAGAACATCCGCACCATTGCCGCTTCCGGCGCCATCGGCATCTACCACCACGGCACCCAGACCGACCGCTTCTGGCGAGCCGGCAAGATCGAGCAGGCCCGCGAGATGCTGAAGGTCATCCGCGACACCGGCGCCCGCGTCGGCCTCGGCACGCACATCCCCGAGGTGATCGACTACGTCGAGGAAAAAGGCTGGGACGTGGACTTCTACATGACCTGCGTCTACAACCTCGCCCGGCCGCGCGAGGAAATCGAGCGCCTGGCCGGCGGCAAGGTCCGCGGCGAGTTCTTCTACGACCCCGACCGCGAGGCGATGCTCCAGCGCGTCCGCCAGACAAACAAGCAGTGCCTCGTCTTCAAGGTCTACGGCGCCAGCCGCAAGTGCGGCTCCCGGAAAGAGATGCTCGCCGCCCTCCAGCTCGTGGCCCGCTACGCCAAACCCCGGGACTGCGTCGTCATCGGCATGTTTCCCAAGTACAAAGATCAAGTCGAGGAGAACTGCCGCCTCTTCCTGGAAGCCTTCTACCCGAAGACGAGCTGACCCTCCCCGCCGTTCAACCTTCCGCTGACCGCCGGTACACGAGCTCTCCGTCCAGCCAGGTGCGGAGAATCTCGATCCGGTTCGCCTCGCGGTCGTAGTCGAACTCGATCAGGTCGGCTCTCTCGCCGGCCTCCAGCCCCCGCTGCCGGCCCGGAATGCGCGCCACGCGGGCCGGATTGCGCGTCGCCATCGTCACTGCTGCGGCAAAGGAAACGCCTGCCAGGCGCACCAGGTTCTCCACGCCGCGGTCCATCCGCAGGGCGGAGCCGGCGAGCTGGTTCGTACCCCGCAGGGTAACCCGGTTGCCTGGGTGCAACTCCACCTCCACGCCGCCGATCCGGTAGGGTCCGGGCGCACTGCAGGCCGGCGCCACCGCGTCGGTCACCAGGATGGAGCGTTCCGGGCCCTTGGCCCGCACCGCCACCTTCACGAACGCCGCCGGCAGGTGGATCCCGTCCACGATGAACCCCGCCGCCAGGCGGTCATCGGCCAACTGGTCCCAGATGTAGTTCGGGAACCGCGGCAGCACCGCGTGCGAGCCGTTGCCCAAATGAGTGGACATCGTCGCCCCGGCCTTCACCGCCGCCTCGATCTGCTCCGCCGTCGCTTTGGTGTGCCCGATGGCGGCGACCACCCCGTCGGCCACCAGCTTCTCGATGTAGCCCGGCGCTTCCGGCCACTCCGGCGACAGCGTCACGATGCGCACCGCGCCCCGGGCCGCCTCCTGCCACCGCCGGTACTCGTCGTAGTCCGGCGGCCGCACCCACTCGGCCGGATGCGCCCCCCGCGGCCCGTCTTCAGGCGAAATGTGCGGCCCTTCGACATGGAAGCCCTCCATCGCCCGCCCGTGCGGCAGCCGTTCCCGTGCCTCGGACAGGTTCCGCAGCGCCCCGGCCATGTCGTCCGGCGGCCCGGTGATCACCGTCGGGAAGAACCGCGTTACGCCGGTCGAGAACAGCACCTCGATCGACCGCGCGATCTCCTCTTGCGGCGTCGAAGGCGAGTTGTAGTCCACCCCGGCGAAGCCGTTCACCTGAAGATCGATCCATCCCGGCGCGATGAAGTGCAAACCCTCCGGAGCCGTGATCAGCCCGTCTACGATCTGGATGTTTCGCTCGAACGCGATCGCCAACGGGGCGTTGTTGACTGCGTGGATACCGGTGATGGTCGCCATTTGCTTCCGAGTGTATCAACTGATTCCGGCCCGCGCGCGGCAGGACCGGCTGTGATAACGTCGATAGGGCCGCCCCGACCGGCGGCGCCGCTTTCGCATCGACATGAGGAAGACAGCGACCCGTTTCGCTCTGGCGCACCTGCTCATCGCTATGACTTCGATGGCTCAAACACATCCCTACGAAGCCGGCAAAATCAAAGTGGACGGCTTCGACGTCGTCCGCCTCGCCGACCGCGAGCGTCGGATCGAAGTCCTCATCGCTCCGGGCGAGGGCAACAACGCCTATCGGATGACGGTGAACGGCCAGCCCGTCCTCTGGGCTCCCGCCGATACTCCCGCCGGGCTGAAGGCCGCCCGGGGCATGGGCGGCAATCCGTTCCTCGCCCCCTGGGCCAACCGCCTCGACGCCGAAGCCTACTACGCCAACGGCGCGCGCTTCCTGCTCAACCCGCACCTGGGCAATTACCGCAAGGACGGATACGGACAGCCCATTCACGGCCTGCTCGTCCACGCCGCCGAGTGGGAGGTCACGCATCTCGCCGCCGATGCCCGGGCCGCCGCCGTCACCTCCCGGCTCGAGTTCTGGCGCTACCCGCGCTGGATGGCCCAGTTCCCCTTCGCCCACACCATCGAGATGACCTACCGGCTGGCCGGCGGCGAACTCGAGGTGGAGACCGCCATCAAGAACCTCTCCGCAGAGCCTATGCCGCTTTCGATCGGCTACCACACGTATTACCAGATCACCGACGCCCCGCGGGACGCATGGAAGATCCGCCTCGCCGCCCGCGAGCGCCTCCTGCTCACGGACCGCGTGATTCCCACCGGCGAGACCGCGCCCGTCGAAGACCAGGGCCCCCTCGCGCTGGGCGAAACGAAGCTCGACGACCTCTTCGCCGGGCTCGTGCGCGACAGCCGGGGCAGGGCGGTCTTCTCCGTCGAAGGCGTGCGGCAGAAGATCAGCGTCGCCTTCGGGCCGAACTACCCGATCGCCGTCGTCTGGGCTCCCCCGGGCCGCGAGTTCCTCTGTTTCGAGCCAATGACCGGCCCTACCAACGTCTTCAACCTCGCCCATTCGGGGGCGTGGAAACAACTGCAAGAAATCCCGCCTGGGGGATCCTGGCGCGAGAGCTTCTGGATCCGTCCCGGCGGCTATTGACTTCATTGTTGAGCGGCGCCCCGGGACCGATTCGTGCGCCCTCGGAGCAGACCCGACCCGACAACCTGCTGCGGTTGCGGTTTATCCACAGGTTTCGCACAGGACGTCTGGAATAAATCACTGATTCCAAAACAGAAAAAACCTGTTGATATCGCTCCTGAACCCGCTGATTCCACTGGCGTGCCGGTCCGCTCCCGTGCTACAAAATAGCGGCAGATCCCCTGCGGGCGTATGCAGAGCGGAAGTCTCGGGGGAGGTGGCCGCCTGCAAGGCGCCTGCGGATCGAGTCAAGGGCGGACGGCGCCCTGCCGCGGAAGGAGTCGCCGGCCGCCCATAACTTCTTCGGGTTGCGAACGAACTCCACCCGCTCGCAGTTCACCACAGGCTCTGTCCGCCAGCAGACCGGCGCGATCTCAGGATCGGGGAACGGGCTCCGATGCCGGGACGGGCGTCAGCCAGCCGAACCGGTCTTCCACGGCTCCGCTAACGATGTCGAAAAAGGTCCGCTGCAGCTTCTCGGTGATCGGTCCCCGGCGGCCTTCGCCGATCGTGATGCGGTCGATCGAGCGGATGGGAGTGATCTCCGCCGCCGTCCCGGTGAAGAAGACCTCGTCGGCGATGTAGAGCATCTCGCGCGGCACCAGCGTCTCGATCACTGGGATCCCCAACTCCTCGCAAAGCCTCATTACCGAGTCCCGGGTGATCCCCGGCAGCACGCTGTTGCCCAGCGGCGGGGTGTAGATCTTGCCGTCCCGCACCACGAAGATGTTCTCGCCCGAGCCTTCGCTCACGTAACCGGCCGCATCCAGGGCGATTCCCTCTTCGTAGCCGTTCACGTTGGCTTCCATGCGGATGAGCTGCGAATTCAAGTAGTTGCCGGCGGCCTTCGACAAAGCCGGTAACGTGTTCGGGGCCATCCGCATCCAGCTCGAGACGCACACGTCCACCCCATTTGCGAGCGCCTCTTCGCCTAAGTACTTGCCCCACTCCCAGCAGGCCATGTAGACCTCCACCGGGGTGTTGCGGGCATCCACACCGATTTGTCCGTAACCGCGGAAGACGATCGGCCGGATATAGCAGCTCTTCAATCGATTGACCCGGACGAGGTCAACCGCCGCCTGTGACAGCTCATCCAGGGAGAAACCGATGTTCTCCATCCGGTAGATTTTCGCGGAATCCACCATCCGCCGCATGTGGTCCCGCAGCCGGAAGATGGCCGCACCGGACGCGGTTTCATAACACCGCAAGCCCTCGAAGACCGAGCTGGCATAGCTGACGACATGCGAAAGGACGTGAATCTTCGCCTCGTCCCAACCGATGAACCGGCCATTGTGCCAGATTTTCTCAGTGGGCGTCATTTCGCTATTATAGCCCAGGGGATCGGCGGCCTCCCCGCCCGCCCCGTTGTTGGAACCCGCCGGACCCAGCGAGCATCTGATACGCGAAACGGAGACCGCCGACGTGCAATGGAGCCGGAATCACCGCCTGATCGCCTGCTGGCTCGCGGCCCTCCTCTTGCTCGGGCCTGCGGCCGCCGCCAGGAAGCGGAAGCTGCCCAAACCCGGCTTCAACCTCTTCAGTGTCAAACAAGACATCGAGCTTGGCCGGGCCGGCGCCAAGGAGATCGAAAGCAAAGTCGAGCTGGTCACCGACGAGCAGGTGAACCGCTACGTCCAGACCATCGGACGAAAACTGGCGGCCACGCGCTACGCCGGCGACTTTCCTTACACGTTCAAGGTGGTGCGCGACGACGCCATCAACGCCTTCGCTCTGCCCGGCGGCCCCACCTATGTGAACACCGGACTGATCCTGGCCGCCGAGAACGAGGCCCAGTTGGCCGGCGTCATGGGCCACGAGATCGCCCACGTCGCTTTGCGCCACGGTACCAGCCAGGCCTCCAAGGCCAACTTCATCCAGATCGCCGCCATAATCGGCAGCGGCTTGCTCGGCGGCGGCTCCATCACCTCGGAGCTGGCCCGGCTGGGCATCAGCTTCGGCGCCTCCTCGGTGCTGCTCAAGTACTCGAGAAGCGCCGAGAAGCAGGCTGACATCCTCGGCGCCTACATCGTCCACGACGCCGGTTACAACCCCGTCGAGATGGCCCGCTTCTTCGAGAAACTCCAGGCCGAAACCGGCAAGCGGAGCAAGATCGCGACCTTCTTCTCGACCCACCCCGACCCGGGCAACCGCATGCAGCGCATCGAGGAAGAGGTTCCGTACATGGCGCCGAGAGAGTACGACGCCGGCAGTGGCCGGCTCCCCGAAATCCAGAAGCGCCTGCGGGCCCTGGGCGCGGCCGGCCCGCCGGCGGGGGAGAAAGCGCCTGCCCGGCGCACACCGAGGACGTCGCCCGAGAGATCGTCCAAACCGGCGCCCCAGACCGGTCCTCCGTCTGCCGCCCGCCTCAGCCGTCCGCCTCGGATCGCGCTGCCGTCCGGCTCCTTCCGGACCTACCGGGGCAGGGGATTCAGCTTCCGCTACCCCGGCAACTGGCGCGTCTACGAAGGCGAGGACGCTTCGGTCACCGTCGCGCCCCCCGACGCCGTGACCCAGGCCCGGGGCAAAGGACTCACCGTGGTACGCGGCGCCATCTTCGGCTTTCTCGCCGGAGCCGCCCTCCAGCAGGCCAGCCTCGCCGAAGCCACCCGCTTGCTGGTGAAACGCTTCCAGAGCGCCAACCCCTCGCTGCGGCCGGTGAACCGGCAGCCGACCCCCATGACGCTCAGCGGACGCCCCGCGCTGTTGACCACCCTGTTCTCGGACTCGCCCTATGAAGGGGAAACCGAGATCGACCTGCTGGTGACGGTGAAGACTCGGGACGGACTCTTCTATGCTGTCTTCGCCGCCCCGCAGCGCGACTTCCGGGCCTTCCAGCCGGCCTTCCGAGGCATTCTCAATTCTGTTCTCCTATCCAACTGATTGTGAAGTACTTATACGACGCGATCCTCTTCGACTTCGACGGTGTCCTTCTGGACAGCGAACCGGTCCACTTCGAGTGCTGGAAGCAGGTGCTCGAACCGTTCGGCATCCGCTTCGATTGGGATACGTACACGCGAAAGTGCGTCGGCGTCTCTGACTACGAAATGCTCGTGCTGCTCGGCCGCCAGGCCGATCCGCCCGTGCCCGCCGAGCGGCTCTGGCGGGAATACCCGCGCAAGAATGCGCTGTTCGTCGAACGCATCCGCCGCCGGCCGCCGGTGCCCGAACAGACCCGGGAACTGCTCGAAGAGCTGCACCGCCGGTTGCCTCTGGCCGTCGTCTCGTCGAGCTCCCAGCGCGAAGTGGTGACGATTCTTAAAGAGACCGGCCTGCATGGCTACTTCCGTACCGTAATCTGCTCGGAGGACGTGCAGCGCCACAAGCCGGATCCCGAACCCTACCGGCTGGCCGCCCAGCGGCTGGGCGCCGAGCGCCCGCTGGTGGTCGAGGACTCGGAATCAGGGGAACGGAGTGGCCGGGCAGCGGGGTTCGATGTCATCCGGGTACCGCGGGCCGGGGAGATGGCGGCCCTGGTGCGGGAACGGATCCACGGCTTCCGATAACAGATATTATGTCAACTCTGAGCCCGCCGCCTCTTCCGTCCTCGCCTCGTTCCAGCCTCAAAAACCCTCGCCCCGCCCCCGAAGCGCCGCCCAGCCGGCCATCGCCCTCGCCCTCAGGCATCGCCAGTGACTCCCGCAGCCTCCCATCAGCAGCGCAAGCTGCTCGCGGGCACAGCGAAAGCCACCGGGACAGCTAACCCGAACGGGCGCCGCCCCGGCGGCGATCAAGTGGGCGCGAATCTACAGTTCAGTAGTACAGTTTGAGCCCGAGCTGGATCACCCGCGCCGGGAACGTCTGGGTGATGACGCCGAAGTTCGGCCGCCCGAACAGCCGGGCGCTGCCGACCGGATCGCGGAAGTTCGCCCGGTTCAGCGCGTTGAAGAACTCCGCCCGGAGCCCTCGTGGGAGCTGCCTGTGGCAAGACATATATATGTCAGCGGGGCGCAAAAGTCAACGATTAAATAGCACCGCGCCGCTGCGCTCAGCCAAGCCTTCCCCGAGTGCTCGGCTCCCGCGGCCCCACACAACGCTCCCGCCGGCGGGTTATTCTAACCTGAGTGACGTTGCCTCGGCCTCTGGGCCTGCTTCTGCGCCTGGGCGCTGTCTGGGCCTTCGCTTCCGTCTTCTTGCCGGCCCAGCAGCTGGAGCCCCGCGCCTACTCGATATCGCCCGTGGGCGTGAACGCATTCCTCGTCACCTTCACTACAATGGCCGGCGATATCAACTTCGATCCCACGTTTCCTGTCGAAGACGTCAGCGCCACCATCAACACCGTTCATGTAGGCTTCTTTCGGTCTGTCGATTTCTTCGGGCGCTCCGGTAGCATCGCCGTGGTTGCCCCCTATACGGCGGGCTCGATTCAGGGTCTGGTACTAGGGGAGTTCGTAAAGGTTCACCGTTCCGGGCTCGCTGATCCCGCCGTCCGCCTGGCCGTAAACCTGTACGGTGGACCGGCGATGACACTAGAAAAGTTCGCCGGCTACGAGCAAAACTGGATCGTCGGCGCGAGCTTCGTCGCCGTTCCGCCTACGGGCCAGTACGATCCGGCGCGCCTGGTCAACATCGGCGCCAACCGCTGGTCGTTCAAGCCCGAGCTCGGCATTAGCCGGACACTGAATCGTTGGACGCTCGAGTGGATCCTCGGTGCTTGGCTGTTCACCGCCAACGACAACTTCATGGGGTCCCGGCAGACCCAGCAACCCATCGGCTCTGGCCAGATGCACGTGGTCTACACTTTCAAGCCCGGGCTCTGGGCCGCCTTCAACGCCAACTTCTACGTCGGCGGCCGCACCACGGTGGACGGGGTCCCGAGCTTCGATCTCCAGCGCAATTCCCGCGTCGGCGCCACCTTCTCGATCCCGCTTGGCCGCCACCACTCCTTGAGGGTCGCCTATTCCACCGGCGCTTATACCACTGTCGGAGCGGATTTCCAGGCAATCGACCTTGCCTACCAATACGTTTGGGGCGGCGGTTTGTAAACGTCTCCGCCCGTTTCGGTCACCGGGCGGCTTGGGGCCGGCGGCCCTTGGGAGAAAAAAGATGCCCGCCGCTGGGTAGCCTTGCCCCCCGGCGGCGGGCCGATGAGGGAAGAAATCATGCCCGCGACTATCGGCGCCCGCCGGAATGGCCTCTCCCGCCTCGGCTGAGCGGAGCTGACCGGCTCACCGATCCGCGGCTCCCTGATGCCGGGGCCGAAAGCCTCCCGGCCGAGCCGCTCGAACGGCTCGGGGCGCTCATCGAGGGCCGGGAGTAACCACCACGGCTGCCCCCGATCCCAAACGGGCTTCTCGAACGCGACCCGCCCGTAAAGATCGACCGCGACGGACGGCCGGACCGCGAGCCGCCTCCGAAGATCGACGGGGAAGAGCTGACGCCCCGGGACCGCGAGCCGCCATATCCCCCATACGAGGGGCGGCTGCGCGGCCGTACAATCGGCGGCCGTACCTGGATCGTACTCCGCGACGGGAAAGAACGCCGGTAACTCGGGCTGGAGCGCCCATAACCCGGAGAATAGCCCGGCGCCGAGCGCCGGTAAGTCGGTACGCTCCGGCCGCTGGAGCGCGACGGCAAGGACCGGATGCTTCGGTTCGTCGGAGCGCCGGACGCCCGCCCGCCGATTCCCGCCGGAGCCGGACTCCTCAGCCCGCCGAACCGCTCCCAACCACTCGAGCGGGCTCCAGCCGAACGTGAGGCGCCCGCGCCGCCCATCCGGCCGGAATGGCTGGAGCCGAAAGCCGGCCGGCTGGAAAGGCCTGTGCCGCTCCTCGTACCGAACACGCTCCGCGACGTTCCCGTCGCAGGCTGGCCGAAACGGCGCCAGCCACCAGCGCTCCGTGTGCCGACCGCCGCTCCCCTGGTGGCTGAACGGCCGCCGGTCACCGGGACAGATGCCGTACCCGAGCCTATGCTTCGAACGGCTCGGGAAGGCTCCCCGAAACGCCGCCAGCCGCTGCTCCGGCTCGCTCGCGAACCAGAGCGGGACGTGAATGCGCCTCGGCTCGCCGCCGCTCGGGACGGTGTATCCGCACTGGGCCGCCCGGTGATCACCTGCGGCAACCGGGCGTTCCGCGAGGCCTCGCCGACCCGGCGCCATCCTCCAGTGGCGCGCGTCCCGGTACGCGACGGCGCCGGCAACGTCACCGATCGGGTCCCTGCAGCACGGCTCGCCGCGCCCCTGCCTGCCACCGCGCGCGCTCCGCCACGGGACGCTGCACTTCCCGGCTCCGCCGAAACCGCCGTTCCCGCTCTCGTCCAGCCGCGAGCGGCTCCCCGAGAATTCACCGGCGCCCGCGTGGCGGCATTCCCGCCGCCCGCGGCGCGCTGGCCCCTGCTGGCCGGTTGCGCCACGCCGGCTGCGGCGCGGCTCGCCCCGGCCGGCCTGGCTATCCGCCGGACGATCTCCTCCATCCGCCGCTGCTGTTCCGTGAACGGCACGCGCGCCCTTTGCTGGGGCTGGCGCCGCGTGAAGAACCGGCTGCGGCTTCCCGATGCCGGCAGGCTCGCCCGGCGCACCGTCCGGTCGCTGAGCCGCAAACTCTCACGCCGCGGCACCATAGGAACCGCCCCGCGGATCAGGTGGGCGTTCCGGATCTGATCGCTCCGGAAGATGTTGCGAACCCGCCCCTGAACGAAGTCTTCTCCGTTCACCGCCGTGATCGCGTTGGGAGCTCTGGCGTTGCGGTAGATGTTCGTGATGTTGACGTTGTTTACGATGCGGACGCTGTTGTCGATGTAAGTCCCGTGCCCCCAGCCGTGATACCAGCCGTGGCCGTACCAGGGATAGTACGGCTCATACGGAGCCAGCGGCACCCATCCGATGTGACCGAAACCGAAGCCGACGCTTACCCCGAAGTGGAACCCGGAGTAGCCGTTCCAGCCGAAGAACGCCACCAGCGCCGGACGCCAGTAGTGGTGTATGCCGATTCCCCCGGGCCACCAGACCCAACCATACGGCCCGTCCCAGAACCACCGCCCCCAGTGGTACGGCGCCCAGCCCCACGGGTCGTAGCTGATCCAGGTCCAGCCGTAGTAGTCGATCCACGACCACCGGCCATAGCGGTACGGAGCCCAGCCAGGCGCCACGTCGGGATCCCAGACCCAGCCATACGGCGGTACGTACACCCAGCGGCCGTAGACGTCCAGATCCTCGGCCCCGTAAATGTCCCGGCTCACATACTGGTACGCCCGCGTACGCCGCAGTTGCTTGTCCCGTTCCTCGTTCCACCGGTCCCAACGGTCTTTCGGGATTGCGGCGACGATGCGGAACTCCGGATTCCCGATCGGTCCGCGCACGATCATCGTCTTGCCGCCGCGCAGGTATTCGACTCCCTGCGGTGTGTAGATCTCGGCCTGCCCTTTGCGGACGGTGACTTCCGTCGTTTCCTCCGGACGCACGGTCACGCGGTAGCGTCCCTTCTTTAGGGGACGCACCGAGACGTTGGGTGTGGCGATCTCCACCTCGGCGTCATTGTCGTCGAGCACGCTGTAGGTGATCGTGCCGCGGGCCAACTGGATCTGGTACTGCCCGGTCTCCAGCTCCGACAGGCGGATCTCCGTGTTCGCCGCCAGCCGGACCACGTTCGCCCAGTCCAATTGGATCTCGGCCCGCGAACCCGCACCGGTATAGACGCTGTCCTCGGCCACCAGCGGCGCGTTCACCGCCCCGGCCACCCAGTCGCCCGAGTCGCCCCGGCGCACCGAGACGTCGCCGTTGATCACGCTGAGCCGGGCCACTCCCCGGCCCAACTCATCGGTCTCCTGCCCGGAGGCCGTCACCAACAGCGTGGTGGCCAATACCGGCAGCCAGAACAGTCTCGGTCTCATGACAGCCTCCTTTCCGCCGCCTTTGTTGGTGCATCTTCCCGGCCAAAGGATAACTTGCTTGATATCAAAGAGTTTCGTTCCTTGAGCCCCGCCTTTGAGTGGCCGAAATCCACCACCCCGGTTGAGTTGGACCGCCTCTGCACCCGTGTTCCCCCCGCACCTCGACGCCCCGCCCGGCTTTCCCCCTCACCCTGCATCAGATTGCCCGCCGGGGACTTCCGAGTCTGTGATAGAATAGGTTCTCAACTGTGGTTAATGCCGGGCCGATATCTATGCTTACATGCCCGGCGGGAGGGGATCGTGGCCTGGCTCGTCCTATTGTTGCTCGCGTTGGCCTTCTTGCTCGCCCCGCGCTGGGGCCTTCGCCACCGCTGGCGGCAGTGGCGGCGTCTCCGTACGCGCCGCCGCCTGGAAGACGCCCTGAAGCACCTGTTCGAGGCGGACCGGCGGAAACTGTCGCCCACCCTGGATTCCCTTGCCGGGGCCCTGCGCCTGCCGCGTTCCGAAGTCGCGTCGCTCGTCGAGAGGATGGAGAGCAACGGCCTACTCAAATCCCTCAAAGGCGCCCTCGAGTTGACGCCGGCCGGCAAGGATCTCGCCTTCCAGATCGTCCGGGCTCACCGTCTGCTCGAAACTTACCTGGCCGAAGAGGCCGGCATGCCGCTCCGCGAGGTCCACCGCACCGCCGAACGGGCTGAACACGACCTGTCGGCTGAAACGATCGAAGCGCTAGACGCCCGGCTCGGGCATCCAGACCGCGACCCGCACGGGGACCCCATCCCCCTTGCCGACGGCTCCATTTCTGACGAAAAATTGACTCCTCTAACTGATGTGACTACAGGAGAATCACTCTATATAGCTCATGTAGAAGATGAACCGGACTCCGTCTTCCGCCGTATCTCGGCCCTCGCCTTGAGGCCGGGCGATCCCATCCGGGTTCTCGATCACGGCCCCGATTTCGTGGTCATCGAACATCATGGACGTCAGCGCCGGATTTCCCCGGTGGTAGCCGCCAACGTCCACGTTCGCCGTTCTCCGGTAGCCCCCGAGAAGCCCGCCGATGCCGTGACCCTGGCGGACCTCGCTACCGGCGCCCGGGCCGAGGTCGTCGGCCTCGATCCAAGCTTCCGCGGATTGGCCCGGCGTCGCCTGCTCGATCTCGGCCTCACGCCCGGAGCTCACGTCACCGCCGCTCTCGCCAACGCCTTTGGAGATCCGCGCGCCTATGAGGTGCGCGGCACCCTGATCGCCTTACGCAGCGACCAGGCGCGAATGGTCTGGGTGCGCCCGGTAAACGGAACCGGAGATTCCGTTCCGTCCCAGGAGGCTACCGCGTGAGTACTCCCTTCCCCTCCGGACACGACTGCTCCCACTGTCCCGCCGGCGCCCAGCTCGCCCAGATGGGAATCGAACTCTCCCACCACGACCACCTGGTGGCGTTGGCCGGGAACCCGAATACCGGGAAGTCCTCGGTCTTCAATGCCCTCACCGGCTTGAAGCAGCACGTCGGCAACTGGCCCGGGAAGACCGTCACCCGCGCCGAGGGCGCCTTCGCTTACCGCGGCCTCCACTACAAGCTCGTCGATCTGCCCGGCACCTATTCTCTGATGTCCGCCTCCCAGGACGAACAGGTAGCCCGTGACTTCATTCTGTTCGGTCAGCCGGACTGCACCGTCGTCGTCATGGACGCCACCGCCCTCGAGCGCAATCTCAATCTCACCCTACAGGTGCTCGAAATTACCGGTAGGGTCGTCGCCTGCGTGAACTTGATGGACGAAGCCGAACGCAAGGGCATCGACGTGGATGTCCGCGCCCTCTCCCGGGAGCTCGGTGTTCCCGCCGTCCCCACGGTCGCCCGTACCGGCCGGGGGCTTCACGAGCTGGTAGAGACCATCGCCGGGGTCGTGTCCGGCGCCATTCCAACAAGACCCCGGAAGTGGCGGCAGAACCCCGCCCTGGAACGCGCCGTCGAGCAACTCGTGCCCCTGATCGAGGAAGTAGCTCCCGGGCTGCCCTCCGCGCGCTGGGTCGCCTATCGCCTTCTCGACGGCGACCACACCATCAGGCAGTCCCTGCTCACGGGTGAGCTGGCGCGGCTGGCGGCAGCCCAGTCCGCCCCGGCCGCCTCCGGGAGCCGCCTCATCGCTTTGGAGGGCGGACAATGATGCCCGAAACCAGCGCCCCGACCGCGGCCGAGCGCCTCGTGCGCCGCGCCGACGAGCTGCGCCGCCGGCTCCCGCCGGACTTCCGCGACCAGGTCGTCACCTCCCTCTATGCCGAGGCCGGCCGCATCGTCAACCGCGTCGTCCGCACCCGGCCCGGCCGGCGCCTCTCCTGGGAGCAGCGCATCGACCGCCTGGTCACCTCGCCCGTCTTCGGCCTGCCGCTGATGCTGGCCCTGCTCGCCCTCGTCTTCTGGATCACCATCGTGGGAGCCAACTACCCGTCCAGCCTGCTCGCCCGGGGCCTGTTCGCCATCGAAGCCCACGCCGCCGCCTGGTTCGAAGCCTGGGGCGCCCCGTGGTGGCTCACCGGATTCCTCTGGCACGGCGTCTACCGCGGCCTGGCCTGGGTGATCAGCGTCATGCTGCCGCCGATGGCGATCTTCTTCCCGCTGTTCACCATCCTCGAAGACCTCGGCTACCTTCCCCGGGTCGCCTTCAACCTCGATTGGCTCTTCCGCAAGGCCGGCGCTCACGGCAAGCAGGCCCTGACCATGGCCATGGGTTTCGGCTGCAACGCCGCCGGCGTGATCGCCACCCGCGTGATCGATTCCCCCCGCGAGCGCCTCATCGCCATCCTCACGAACAACTTTGTCCCCTGCAACGGCCGCTTCCCTACCCTGATCATGCTGGCCAGCGTCTTCGTCGCCGCCGCTTTCCCGCCCGCCCTCGCCTCGCTCGCCGCCGCCGGCGCCGTCGTGGGGATCGTTCTTCTCGGGGCCGTCTTCACTCTGATCGTCTCCTGGGGCCTCGCCCGCACCGTCCTCCGGGGCGAAGCCTCCGCGTTCACGCTCGAGCTGCCTCCATACCGCCGCCCGAGTATTCTGCGCATTCTCTACACTTCGATCATCGATCGCACCATCTTTGTTCTTCTCCGCGCCATGGCTACCGCCGCCCCCGCCGGCGCCGTCATCTGGCTGCTCGCCAACATCCATGCCGGTAGCGCTAGCCTCGCCCAGCATGTGGCTTCCTTTCTCGATCCCTTGGGCCACGCCATCGGACTCGACGGCGTGATCCTGCTCGCTTACATCATCGCTATCCCAGCCAACGAGATCGTCGTCCCGACCATGCTCATGGTCTACCTTGGCACCGGCATGATGATTGAACTCGAATCGCTCGACCAGCTCCGGGCTCTGCTCGTGGACGGACATAGCTGGACCCTGCTCACCGCCGTCTGCCTGATGTTGTTCGCCCTCCTCCACAACCCCTGCGGCACCACCATCCTCACCATCTGGAAGGAAACCCGCAGCGCGAAATGGACGCTTCTGGGCGCCCTGTTGCCCCTCGCCCTGGGATTCCTGGTCACTTTCGCCGTGGCCCAGGCCGTCCGGGCCTGGGGCTGACCCCCTGGCCCTCCGGCTGCCCCACACTGTGTCAGGGTGCCACAATAATGGTATGTGCGGCTTTTGTTTTCAAGTGGTTAGCATTGGTACGCGGGATGCAAGGAACCCCGTTGAGTGAACTACCGATGCGCCGGGCCACGTGGATGAGCGTTCTCCTCGGCGCCGCCTTGGCGGCGCCTTTGGCGGGCGCGACACTGGAGAAGCTCTCTCTCGATGAGATGGTGCGCAAGTCAACCGCGATCGTGCGCGTCCGGGCTGAGGGTAGCCGGACTATCCAGCGGGGCCCGCTGATCTACACCCTCACCCGCGTCAGTGTCATCGAGCGGTGGAAGGGGCCGGAAGCGTCTTCGATCGAGGTCGCCGTCCCCGGCGGCAGCCTGGGCGCCCTGCGCCAGGAGTTCTCCGGTACGCCGGCGCTCGAGCGCGGCGCCGAATACGTGCTCTTCCTGTGGACAGGCAAGAGCGGCATCACCTACGTCATCGGCCTCTCGCAGGGCGTCTTCGAACTCCGGCGTGACGCCGACGGCAAGCTTGTGGCCTACCGGCCGGCCAGCGCCGCTACTATGCTCGATCCCAGCACCGGGCGGCCTGTTCAGGATCAGGCGCTGACCTTGGCTTTGAGCGAACTGCGCCGCCGCGTCGAGCGCGTCATGGGGGCGGGAGCCAGGTAACCGTTATGTCTTCCACGGCCGGATCGAAACAGGTGATCGTCGCCCTGGCTTGCGCCGCCCTGCTGTGCTCCCCGGCGTCCGCATACTATTTTTACGTCCACTATCAGAGCACTGAGCCGCCCTTCGTCCCCGTCGCCGAGAAGTTCGATCTTGCTTCCCTGCCCGGTCGGGTTCTGCAGTACCGGATCTCAGACGCTGGTCCGGAGCAGTTGGCTCCCGGCGACAGTTTCGACTCCCTGATCAGCCAGATTCGGCTTGCCGCGGCTGCCTGGGATCAAGTCCCGACTTCAGCCCTGCGGCTCCGCTTCGGAGGAGTGGCCGACATCTCTCTGCCCGAAGCCACCCCGAGCATCGACGTCGTTTTCGACGAGCTGCCTCCGGGCTTGATTGCTATGGGGGGGCCTACTTCCCGCGCCGGCTTCGTCACTCGCGGCGGGGAGACCTTCGTCGCCATTACCAAGGCCGTGGTCGTGCTGAACACCGATCTCTCGCGCCAGCCGAGCTACAGCGATGGCTTCTTTATGACGCTCGTCCACGAGCTGGGCCACGCTCTCGGCCTCCAGCACACCTTCACCTCTGCAACCATGTCCACCGGGATCACCCGGGCGACTACAAAAGCGAGACCGCTGGCGGCTGACGACATCGCCGCCGTCTCCCTGCTCTACCCCGCCCCCGGCTTCGCGCAGGCTACCGGTTCGATCACCGGCCGTGTCGTGGCCGGCGGCAACGGCGTCAACCTCGCTTCCGTGGTGGCCGTCTCCCCCGAAGGGACCGCCATCAGTACCCTCTCGAATCCCGATGGCGCCTACCGGATAGCCGGCCTGCCTCCCGGCCAGTATTACGTCTACGCTCATCCTCTCCCCCCGCCCGTTTATGGCGAGGTCAGCCGCGCCAATATCGTGATGCCCCGCGGCCCGGACGACGAACCGATCATCGCTGACGTGTACTTCGACACCCAGTTTTATCCGGGCGTCAAGGACGTCACCCGCGCCACGCTCATCACCGTCGAGGCCGGCGCGCTGGCCGAGGCTGTGGATTTCTTTCCCGATGTCACAGGACTGCCCGAAATCCATTCCGTCACCACCTACAGCTTCCCCGGCAACGTCCCCGTTCGGGCCGGGTATCTCAGCCTGGATACCGAGAGGCGGTTCCTCGTCGCCTATGGTTTCGGCTTGTCCACGGGCGAGGAGCCTGCTCCGGGCCTGAAAACCTCCGTCATCGGCGGTTCCGCCGTCGTTCCCGAAGGCGGCCTCCAACCTTATGGCCCCGATCCGCGCTTCGTTCAGATCAACCTCGAGTTCAATCCGTTTTCCGGCACCGGCTCCCGGCATCTGCTGTTTTCCCGCGGCAGCGAACTCTACGTTCTGCCGGCGGGCTTGCAGTTGAGCCAGACGGCGCCGCCGACCATCCACGAAGTCACTCCGGCCGTGGATGAAAACGGCGCTCCAGCCGTTGCCGTGGTGGGCGAGCGGATTACCGGGGACACGCGGATTCTCTTCGACGGCGCCGCCGCTGAGATCCTGGGCGTTCTTGACCCGGGCGGCCTCCTCGTCCGGCCACCGGTGGCCGCCGGCGGACACCAGGCGGTGGTCGTGGCGCTGAATCCCGACGGCCAGACGTCCTGGTTCCTCGACGGCCGGCAGCCTCCGGTCTTCGACTTCGAGGACCGCGACCCGGCCATCTTCTCCATCAGTCCGTCGGCTCTGCCGGCGGGCACGGAGGCGATGGTCGAAATCCGGGGCGCCGGCACCCGGTTCGGCCCGGGTACCGTGCTTGGGTTCGGTTCCGGGGATGTCCTCGTCAAAGACTCTCTGGTCCTCGGCCCCGGCCGGATCCTCGCGAACGTCGCGGTGGCCGCCAAGGCGCCGGAAACTTTGGTCAACGTCACCGCGGTAACCGGCCTCGAGGTGATCGAGCAGCCCCGGGCGTTCCGCTTGGACCCGGCAGATCCATCCCGGCCCTCCGTCTACACCCCGGCCTTCGACGAAGCCACCGGCCGCCCGGTCGCTTACCTTGGCAAGACGGCCGTGCTGAGTGTGGCCTCGCTTCCACCGGAACTCTCGCCCGCGGAAGTGACCCTGACGCTGCACGGCGAGCCGGCTGAAGTGCTCGAGGTGAACGATGGCAAGGTCCGTTTCCGCGTGCCCGCTTCCGTGCGGCCTGGCTGGGTGGTGGCCCGGCTCACCGCCCGTGGCAGTGCCGCCTACCCGGTGCTGCTGAAGACCGGCCTGGCCCCCCCGCAGATCCTGAGCGTGCACTCGGCTACCGGCGCCGTCGTTTCGGCTGAGAACCCCGCCGTGCCCGGCAAGCTGGTCCAGATCCGCGTCACCGATCTCGGCCTGCCCGACGAGGAGATCGACGCTGAGCGCGTCACCGTCACCGTGGCCGGCATCGTGCACAACCCTACTCGCATCATCCGCGCGGGCGGCGGCGGCAATGTGCGGATCGTGCAGTTTATTCTCGGTACCACCGTTCCGGAGGGCGAGGCCGTTCCTCTGGTGGTGAGCATCGACGGCCGCCCGTCGGCCCCGGTGGCGATCCCCGTCGCCGAGCCCGGCGAGGAAGCGGTCACGGCTCCCTGATCCCGCCGCCCGCCTTCAGCGCAGGCTCAGACCTCCGTCCACCGCCAGCAGCTGCCCGGTGACGAAGCCCGGCGCCCTCAGGAAATAGACCACCGCGTCCGCCACCTCTTCGGCCCGCCCCGGCCGCCTCGCTGGCGTGTCGCGCACCATCGCCCGGCTTTCCTCGTCCAACTCTCCGAACTGGATCACGCCCGGCGCCACCGAGTTCACCGTCACCTCCGGCGCGAACGCTTTCGCCAGCGCTCGCGTCAGGTGGATCACCCCCGCCTTCGAGGCGCAGTAGTGCGCGTGCATCGCCCAAGGCCGCAGCCCGCCCAGCGAGCTGATGTTCACGATCCGGCCGCCGCCGGCCTCCCGCATCAGTTTCGCCGCCTCTTTCGAGCAGAAGAAGACCGCCTTCAGGTTCACCGAGTGGATGAAGTCCCAGTCCGCCTCCGTGATCTCGAATGGGTGCCGCTTGGTGAACCGCGCCGCGTTGTTCACCAGTCCGTAGAGCCCCCCGGCGCGCTCGCGTACATCCCGGAACATCCTCTCGATCTCCGCCACGCTCTCCAGATTCGCCCGGAACAGCTCCGCCCCGCCGCAGTCGGCCGCCGTCCGCCGCGCGTCCTCTTCCGAGGTGTGATAGTGGATCAGCACCCGCGCCCCTTCCTGCGCCAGCCGCAGCGCGATCGCCCGCCCGATGCGCCGCGCCCCGCCGGTCACCAGCACGGTCTTTCCCCGCAGTTCGGCCCGTTCAGACCCCGGGTTCGCCATGGACTTCCACCTCTTCCCGCTCCACTCCGGCCGCCGCCGGCTCCCGCAGCATCCCGCGCCAGCCCGCCACCATCCAGATCACCGCCGTCGAGCAGCTCAGCATCCCCGCCACCGCGCCGATCGTCCGCGGATCGTAATGTTCCGTCGCCCAGCCCGTGGCCGCCATCGACACCATCATCGTCCCCCAGGTCAGCGTCTCGATCGTGGCGAACACGCGGCCCCGGTAGGCGTCCGGCACATGCCTGAGCAGCAGCGTCACGTTCAGAATCGCCGCCACCCCCATGCCGAAGCGCGACATGGCGATGAAGACCAGCACCAGCCAGAACGGCCGCGCCTGGCTGAAGGCAATGTAGGCCAAGCCGTGGATCCAGAACACCACCGTGATCAGCCGCCGGTAGCCCTCGAACCCGAGCCGGTTGCCCACCCGGTTCGCGAAGGCGCCGCCGATCAGCAGTCCCACGCCCGCAAATCCCCAGATCGTTCCCAGCCCCGCCGGCCCGTACGGATAGACCACCTGGCCGAACAGCGTGAACAGGATCTGCGCCGCGCCGCCGCCCGAGGCCCATCCCACGTGGACCAGGGCGATGGTGAACAGCAGCGGCACGCTCCGCATGTACTTCAGCCCGTCGATGTACTCCCGCCACGGCCGCAGCACCGCCGCCTCGGTCAGCGCCCGCCGCTCGGCCCGGAACCCCCGCGGCGCCTTCAGTTGCGCGATGCACGCCGCCGAAAACACGAACGACGCCGCATTGAACACGAACGCCCACTCGTAGCCGAACTGCATGGCCGTGGCGCCGCCGGTCAGCGCTCCGATCGTCACCGCCGTCCACTGCGTCGTTTTCGTCAGCGAGTTGGCCGTGTGCAGCTCCTCTTCGCTCGTGATCGCCGGCAGGATCGCCGCCCGCCCGCTGGTGAAGAACGGCGAGGCGAACATCAGCAGGAAGCTCAGCACGTAGAGCAGCCAGGTGTGCTCCGGATCGGTGGCGAAGATGAAGCAGATGCCGATCGCCGCCCGCACCAGATCACTGGCGATCATGAGGTGCTTGCGGTCCATCCGGTCCAGCAGCACCCCCGCCAGCGGACCGGCCAGCACGAACGGCAGCGCCCGGGCGATCATCAGCGTGCTCACCACCATCCCGGAGCCCGTGTTGTGCAGCGCCAGCGAGAAGACGGCGATCGTGTTGAAGTGGTCGCCGATTTCGGAAACGATCTGCCCGATCCACGTGTAGCGGTAGTTGCGGTTCTGCTGGAGGAGTCGGCGGAACGTGATCATGCGGTTGTCTTCAGCGCCGCGGGGCCGGCAGCGGGGAATGCAATCTCCTATTCTCTCATTCCGGCTACGCGCCGGCCTCGCCGGGTCGGATCTCGGCCCGGCGGAATGTCAGGCGCTCGATGTAGTCCAGATCCAGCTCGTAGCCGAAGCCCGGCTCGTCCCGCAGCCGGATCGTGCCCTCCGGCGTCACCTCCACCGGCGGATCGATGATGTCCCGCTCCCAGTAGCGCTTCGACGCCGAAACGTCGCCCGGCAGGGTGAAGTTCTCGAGGCTCGACAACGCGATGTTGTGCGCCCGCCCTACGCCGGATTCCAGCATCCCCCCGCACCAGACCGGAATCCCCGCCCGCTCGGCCGCATCGTGCACCGCCCGCGCCCCGGCGAAGCCGCCCACCCGGCCCAGCTTGATATTGATCACCCGGCACGCCCCCAGCCGGATCGCCTGCTCGGCATGCCGCGCGCCCCGAATGCACTCGTCCAGGCACACCGGCGTCGCCAACTGCTTCTGCAGCTCCGCATGGTCGATGATGTCGTCCCAAGCGAGCGGCTGCTCGATCATCATCAGATGGAAGGCGTCGAGCTGCTTCAAGTGTGCGGCATCTCCTAACGTATAGGCTGAATTCGCATCCGCCGACAGCTTGATTCCCTGGAACTTCTCCCGAATCCTGCCGAGCACCCCCACGTCCCAGCCGGGCTTGATCTTCACCTTGATCCGCTGGTAGCCGGCTTCGAGTTCCGTCTGAATCTTCTCCAGCAGTTGCTCCACGGTGTCCTGAATGCCGATCGAGACCCCGCACGGAATCTCCCGCCGCGCCCCGCCGCCGATCTTCCTCCATAGCGGCACGCCCTCGAGCCGCGCCTCCAGATCCCAGACAGCGCACTCGAGCCCGCCCTTGGTCATCAGGTGCCCGCGAACCGGCGGCAGCATCTTGTGGAACTCCGCCGCGCTCGAAACTTCCCGGCCCACCACCGCCGGCCCGATCAGGTCCCGTAGCAGCAGGAACGCCCCCTCGGCCCACTCTTCGTTGAAGAAAGGCCGCTCCCCGCACGTCACCTCGCCCCAGCCGGAGACTCCGCCTGAGGTTACCTCCACCAACGTGATGATCCGGTGCGTGGTACGGCCGAAGCTCGTCTCGAAGAAATGTACCAGCGGCATCTGCAGTTGCCGCACCGTGATGCGCTCGATTCTCAGGGCCATGGGCTTAGCAGATAGGTTCCAAACTTCTCGGAGCGCTCGAAGCCGGTCACCGCCAGGCCGCGTTCGAAGCACTCCTCGAACTTTTCCGTCGCTTCTCGTTGAATTCGCAGCGCTTCCCGGATATCCTCGTGCCGGATCCGGGCGATGTCGGCCGGGATCGGGATCCGCTCCACCACCGGCTCCCTTTCGCGCTCGTCCCCGTCGAGGATCCGCCGCGTCCGCTCGGTGTCCAGATGCCACTCGGCCACGCAGCGGTCCGTCGGCATTCCTGAGTGGAGCTTGCTCGTCGTGATCCCGTAATAGTTCCGGATGTAGCGCCGGACGATCACCCCCAGCCGCTCGATGTTCAAGTAGGCGTTCTTCAGCTCCAGCGGATCGAAGGTCCACTCGATCAGGTCGATCCCGCGCTCGAGCGCCTCCTTGCGCTGCTCCAGCTTGAGCTGCCGCCCGATGCCCCGGTTGCGGTAGTCCGGCAGCACCGCCAGCATGTGGCTGTGGAGGTAGATCCCGCCCGTGTCGCGCCGGATGCCGGGCAGCGAGAAGCAGTAGCCGATGATCCGTTCGCCGTCCTCGGCCCCGATCACCTGCCCGCCCACCTTGTGCGCGATCAGGAACAGCCGCGACGGCACGATCTCGACATCGGCGAAGCCCCAGACTTCACGCTGAATCTCGATCAACTGCTCGAACTCGCTGAGCTGGGTCAGCATTCTGTATTGGATCCGCTCTCCCGTTTCGCGTCTTCCCACAGCGCTTCCATCTCCTCAAGCGATGCTTCCTCCAACGACTTGCCTCGTTTCGCGAGCCCTTCCTCCACCCGCGCGAACCGCCGCCGGAACTTGGCGTTCGCCTTCCGCAGCGCCTGTTCCGGATCCACCTTCAAGTGCCGCGCGATGTTCACGATCACGAACAGGATATCGCCGATCTCCTCTTCCAGCGCCTCGGCCCGCTCGCCTGCGGCGGCCGCTTCCCGTAGTTGCCGCCGCGCCCGGTCCAGCTCGTCGAGTTCCTCGTGCAGCTTCTCGAGCACGTGGTCCGTATCGGTCCAGTCGAAGCCCACGGCGGCGACTTTTTTGGAGATCTGCGCCGCCTCGGCCAGCGCCGGCTGCGCCCGCGACACCCCGTCGAGGAGCGCCTGCCGCGTCCGGTTCTTCTCATCGAGCTCCTCGGCCTTGATCTCCTCCCAGCGCTTCCTGACGTCCTCCGGCGTCCGCGCCTCCGCCGTGCCGAACACATGCGGGTGCCGCCGCAGCAGCTTCTTGTTGATGGCGTCCAGCGAGTCGTCGATCGTGAAGTAGCCCGCTTCCTTGGCCATCTGGGCGTAGAAGACGCACTGGAGCATCAAGTCGCCCAGCTCCTCGGCCAGCGCCGGCCAGTCTCGGGCGTCGATCGTGTCCAGGACCTCGTAGACCTCTTCGAGCGTGTACGGCTTGATCGAGTCGAAGGTCTGGGCGCGGTCCCAGGGGCAGCCGTCCGGCGCCCGCAGCCGCGCCATGATCTCCACCAGGCGCTGGAACCGTTCCCCTGTCGTCGTCTCAGAACTCCCCGGCATCGGCGGAATTACAGCGTAACACAGGCTCTTCCGGCGCCCGCTCCCGGCCGGCGCGCCCCTCAGCGCCGCGGGTTGTAGATGGGCCCGCCCGCCGCCTGGTAGTCGCGCAGCACCGCCGTCGCTTCTTCCCGCAACACGTCCCGCACGACGTCGATCCGCCGCGACTCGAGCGCCGCCGGCCAGTCCGCCGGCTTGCTTCCCTCGTCGAAGCCGATCGCCCGGGCGTCCTCCTCCCGCGCCCCGCACACCAGGCGGCCCACGCCGGACCACGGCACCGCCCCCAGGCACATGGCGCACGGCTCGACGGTGGTCACCAGCTCGCAGTCCAGCTCGGAAAGATCGTGCGTGCCCGCCGTCTGCCCCGCCAGGGTCAGCGCCACGATCTCGGCGTGCGCCGTCGCCGCGTGCGACGGAACCACCAGGTTCACCCCTGGAGCCACCAGCGCCCCCGTCGCGCGCTCGAACACCGCCGCCCCGAACGGTCCTCCGGTCCCCTCCTCCACGTTCCGCCTCGCCAGGACTACTGCCAGCCGCATCTTCTCTTCAGCGTTCCGGTAGGCCGGCGCGAACTCGAACCTCCCCAGCCAGGCCGGCAGCTCGATCACGATCTGGAACGGGAACGGCGGGCGTCCGGCAGGCATGCTCCACCCATTATCCCCGAACGCTTGCTTTCTACGGCTCCGCCCGCCCGCGCCCTTGCAAACGCCGGCGCCGCTGTTGCTACCCTGTTCCCATGGATCGCCGCAGATTCTTGTCCACCGCCGCCGCCCTGGGTCTGGGCGGCTGCGCCCCGAAGCCCTCTCCCGAACGCGCCCGGGAGGCCGTTCCCGCCTTCGAGCTGGATGAAGTTCCCATCGCCGAGCTCCGACGCCGCATGGAGGCCGGCGAAGAGACGTCGCGCTCGCTCTGCGAGAAGTACCTCGCCCGCATCGAGCAGATCGACCGCTCCGGGCCCACGCTGAACTCCGTCATCGAGATCAACCCGGACGCCCTCGAGATCGCCTCGCGCCTGGACGAGGAGCGCCGCGCCGGCAACGTCCGCGGGCCGCTGCACGGCATCCCCGTCATGATCAAGGACAACATCGACACCGCGGACCGGATGAAGACCTCGGCCGGTTCCCTCGCCCTGGCCGAATCCATCGCGCCCCGGGACTCCGGCGTCGCCCAACGCCTCCGCGCCGCCGGCGCCGTCATCCTCGCCAAAACGAACCTCTCCGAGTGGGCCAACTTCCGCTCCGAGCACTCCACCTCCGGCTGGAGCGGCCGCGGCGGCCAGACCCGCAATCCCTATTTGCTGGACCGCAACCCCTGCGGCTCTTCCTCCGGCTCGGGGGTCGCCCCCTCGGCCAGCCTCTGCGCCGCCGCCGTCGGCACCGAGACCAACGGCTCCATCGTCTGCCCCTCCAACGCCAACGGCATCGTCGGCATCAAGCCCACCGTCGGGCTGGTCTCCCGCGCCGGCGTCGTCCCGATCTCTCACACCCAGGACACCGCTGGACCCATGGCCCGCACCGTGGCCGACGCCGCCGCCCTGCTCTCCGCCCTGGCCGGCGTCGATCCCCGCGACCCCGCCACCGCCGCCGCCGAGGGCCACATCGAAGCCGACTACACGAAGTTTCTGGACCCCGACGCCCTCCGCGGCGCCCGCATCGGCGTCGCCCGCAACTACCAGCACCGCAACCCCAGGGTCGCCAGGCTCTTCGACGACGCCGTCGAGGCCATGAAGAAGGCTGGCGCCGAAATCATCGACCCCGCCGACATCCCCAACCGCCGCAAGTATTCCGAAGCCAGCTACGAAGTTCTGCTCTACGAGTTCAAGGACGGCATCAACAAGTACCTGGCCTCCCTCGGCCCGGGAGCCCCCGCTAAGACCCTCGCCGATTTGATCGAGTTCAACGAGCGCCACGCCGATCAGGAGATGCCCTACTTCGGCCAGGACATCTTCATCAAAGCCCAGGAGAAAGGCCCCCTCACCGACAAGGCCTACCGCGACGCCCTCGCTACCTGCCGCCGCTACGCGCGCACCGAGGGTCTCGACAAAGTCATCCGCGAGCACCGCCTCGACGCCCTCGTCGCCCCCACCGGCGGCCCGGCCTGGTGCACGGACCTGGTCAACGGCGACCACTTCACCGGCGGCAGCTCCACCCCCGCCGCCGTCGCCGGCTACCCCTCGATCACCGTCCCCATGGGCGCCGTCTTCGGCCTCCCCGTCGGCATCTCCTTCATCGGAGCCGCCTGGACCGAGCCCCGCCTCATCGCCCTCGCCTACGCCTTCGAGCAGTTGACCCAACACCGCCGCCCCCCGCGCTTCCTGCCCCGCCTGCCCCCGGTCCTCCCCGGCCCGGCCCGCCTCGAACTCCCACCGAGCCCCGGCGAGCGGGCGTGACGGAGTGGCCCCAAATCGGGGACAGTCACCCCTTTCCCTAATTGCTAATTGCTGGTCTGAACCCTGGTCTGAACCCCGAAGCTGAGACAAGGAAAAGAGGGACACTGACATAAACCGGGGACTGGCCACTCAATCACCAATTCCTGCTGCAGCACTTGGCGCGTCGAGACACGGTCCTTCCTGATTGGTGATTGCGGTGCCTGTCCCCGAAAAGAGATTAAAAGAGATTGGTGATTGCGGTGCCTGTCCCCGAAAAGAGCGCGCGGCCCCCCGCTCAACACCGCCCCGCACAATTGGCTGGCTGGACCCGGATTCCCCAGCAACGACCCTGGGGTGCCTGGCGCGCGCCGCACCCCGAACCCGGAGACTCAGTCCTTCCCCTGGATCAACTGCGACCGGCAGCGCTGCGCCTCTTCGTCGATGATCTTGAACTCCGCCTCCTTCTGCGCCACCAGTTGCACCAGGTAGTCCTGCAGCGCCTGGGCGTACGGCCCCACCTCGTTCAGCACCCCTTCGAGCAGGTCCGCCATCGCCGGGTTCTGGTACCGCCGCACCCCCTCGATCATCGACCGCATCATCGACTCCACCGTCTGCATCCGCAGGAACGCCTCGAGCGCCTTCGTCATCCGCCCCGGGTCCGCCGCCAGCTCGCCGAGCGTGCGTTTCAGGTAGCCGATCTGCTTCTCCAGATCCTCCAACTGCTTCGCGTAGGCGTCGGCCGAGTGCTTCCACTCCTGCGGGTTCACCTTCTCGAGCAGCGGCTCGAACCGGCCGAGCTGATCCGACAGCTCCCGGCACATCGTCTTCACGTCCCAGACCGGCTGCACACCCTCCGGGGTGGGGTCTTGCGCTTGCAGAACGCGGGCGCCCAGCCCGATCAAAACCAGAACCGCGGCAAACCTCATCACCGCCCAGTGTCGCACAGCGGCGCCGCAGCGGTGAGACCGCCGGCCGGCCGGCTCACTTCTCGAGATCCTCCACCGCGAAACTCCACTCCAGCGGCAGCGTCTGGGGCGGATAGCACATCTTGTCGTCGCAGGCCTGGTAGCGGAACGAGCCCTTGACGGTGATCCTCCCATCCCGGACCACCGGCGCCAGCTCGGTCCTCTGCCCGAAGACCACGTCCCGCGTGAGCCGGAACGTCCCCTCGAACACCGGCAACGTCTCGTCGATCGCCTCCAGGTGCAGCGTCCGCGACTCCGGATACCCGGCCGCGAGCGCCACCCAGGCCCCGGTTTGTGGAATCTCCCAGGCAACGGGGATGTAGCCGCCCGCGACGCCCGGCGCGTAGACGTGCATCTTCGGTTTCAGTTCCACTTTCAGAACAAGCGTGATGCGGCTGCCCGGATGCACCACGGCGTCGCTCGCCGAAGCCGTCAGTTTCAGGTGCTTCGTCTCGACAGTCTTCACCGCCCGCCCGGCGTCGTCCCGGAAGTAGCGCACCAGGATGCTCGACGCGGTATACCGCTCCCGGTGGTCCTCCTCGAAGAACTTCGCCCGGACCACGCCGTTCTCGTCGATGATGTACGTCCCGGGAAACGGAATGCCGTAGGCTTTGCTCTTCCGTGGGATGTTGGTGTTCAGAATACCGAAGGCGCGGATCACCTCCGACTCCGGATCGGACAGCAGCGGGTACGTAATCCCCTTCCGTTCCGCGAACGCCCGGATGGTTTCCACCGGATCGTACATCAACGCGGCCACCCGCAGGCCCCGCTTCTCGAAATCACTCCGGCGCTGTTCCAGCTCCACGAGCTGGGTCTTGCAGTACGGTCACCAGTCGGCCGACCGCACGAACATGAGGACAAGCCCGCGCGGCCCCCTGAGGTCTTCGAAGCTGCGCCGCCGCCCGTGCTGGTCCACGGCCTGGAAGGCAGGGATCTTTTCGCCGATCGCCGGGCCGGTCTTGACGCCCTCGTCGGTCTTGGGCAACGCGTGCAGCCGCGGCCGCGACTGTGCCCACGCCAGTCCAGCGGCCAACGCGGCCGCCGCCCAGAAAACAATCCAGTCCGTTCTCATCTGCTCCTGGTCCCTCCGGACACAGACCCACCGGAATCGGCGGCTGCCAGTTTACACTTTCGTTCCCGGACGGCTTTCGGTTACGCTCCCAGCGTCCAGGTCCGTCCGCCAGCCGTTCCGGGGGTTATTTTTCCTCTTCCCGCGTCCATCGCACCACCGGCTTCCGGGCCGCCGTCACCTCGTCCACCCGCCGGATGCGCGTCATGTGGGGCGCGCCCTTCACCAGTTCCGGATTCTCCTCCGCTTCCCTGGCGATCGAGATCATCGCGTCGATGAACAGGTCCAGCTCCTGCTTGCTCTCGGTCTCGGTGGGCTCGATCATGATCGCGCCCTTGACGATCAGCGGGAAGCTCACCGTATAGGGGTGGAAGCCGTAGTCGATGAGCCGCTTGGCGATGTCCATCGTCCGCACGCCGCGGCCCGCTTGCCGCGCGTCGCTGAAGACGCACTCGTGCATCGTCGGCGCTTTGTGCGGCAGCTCGTAGTAGGGCTCCAGCTTCTTGCGGACGTAGACCGCGTTCAGGATCGCATCGAGCGTCGCCCGCCGCAGCCCCTCGCCCCCGTGGGCCAGGATGTACGCCAGCGCCCGCACCAGCACGCCGAAGTTCCCGTAGAAGGCCCTGACCCGGCCGATCGACTGCGGCCGGCCGTAGTCCCACCGCCAGCCCGCTTCTTCGTTCACCAGCCGGGGCAGCGGCAGGAACGGCTCCAGGCGCTTCTTCACCGCCACCGGACCCGAGCCCGGCCCTCCGCCGCCGTGGGGCGTCGAGAACGTCTTGTGCAGGTTCAGGTGCATCACGTCCACGCCGAACTCGCCCGGCCGCGAGATCCCCGCCAGGGCGTTCATGTTCGCCCCGTCCATGTAGAGCAGCGCCCCCTTGGCGTGCAGGATGCGGGCCACCGCGACGATGTTCTCTTCGAACACCCCCAGCGTGTTCGGATTGGTTACCATCAGCGCCGCCGTGTCTTCGTCCACCGCCGCCTCGAGCGCCGCCAGGTCCACCATCCCCTTCTCGTTCGAGGCGATGTTGCGCACCTGGTAACCCGCCATGGCGACCGATGCCGGGTTCGTGCCGTGCGCCGAATCCGGCACCAAAACCACCCGCCGCGGCCGCCCCTCGGCCTCCAGCGCCGCCCGCACCAGCAGCATCCCGGTCAGCTCCCCGTGCGCCCCCGCCGCCGGCTGCAGCGTCACCGCGTCCATCCCGGTGATCTCGCACAGGGCATTCTCCAGGGCCGCGATCACCTCCAGCGCTCCCTGCACCGACTCGTCCGGCTGGTAGGGGTGAATCCACCGCAGCCCTTCCAGCGCCGCCACCGCTTCGTTCACCCGCGGGTTGTACTTCATCGTGCAGGAGCCAAGCGGATACATCCCGTGGTCGATGGCGTAGTTGTAGGTGGAGAGCCGCGTGAAGTGGCGCACCACTTCCACCTCGCTCACCTCGGGGAACCCGCCGATCTCCTCCCGCACGTTCCCGGCGCCCAGGGCGTCCTTCGGGTCCACCGCGGGCACGTCGAGCGGCGGCAACTGATAGGCCCGCTTGCCCGGCGAGCTGCGCTCGAAGATCAGCGATTCGTTCTGGCTGACGTGCTGCCTGGCTTTCTTGATCACCGCCGCCTCCTACCTCCCCAGAATCGCCTCGGCCACGGCGTCCATGTCTTCCCGCCGCGCCATCTCCGTCGCGCACAGCAGCAGGCAGTCTTCGAGCTCCGGATAGAACCGCCCCAGCGGCAGCCCGCCGACGATGCCCCGCTCCATCAGCCGCGCGTTCACCTCCGCGGGCTTCCTCACCGCCGAGTGGGCCACGAACTCGTTGAAGAACGGCCCGAAGAACTTCTGCGGCACCTTCCCCGCCAGATAGTGCGCCTTGGCGAGGTTCTGCTCGGCCAGTTCGCGCAGCCCGCGCTTGCCGTAGACGGTCATGAAGATCGTCGCCATCAGCGCCACCAGCGCCTGGTTGGTGCAGATGTTCGACGTGGCCTTCTCCCGGCGGATGTGCTGCTCCCGCGTGGTCAGCGTGAGGCAATAGGCACCCCTGCCCTCGATGTCCTTCGTCCGCCCCACCAGCCGGCCCGGCAGTTGCCGGATGTACTTCTGCCGGGTGGCGATCACCCCGGCGTAGGGGCCGCCGTAGCTCGGCGCGATGGCGAAGGATTGCAGCTCGCCGGCCACGATGTCGGCCTGCCGCGGCGGCTCCAGCACCCCGTAGGCCACCGGCTCGGTGAAGACGACGATCAGCAGCGCCCCCTTGGCGTGAGCGATCTCGGCCGCCTGCCTGACGTCCTCCACCACGCCGAAGAAGTTCGGCGACTGGATCAGGACCGCCGCCGTCCGCTCGTCGGTCTCCCGCTCGATCTCTTCCAGATCCGCCATCCCCGTGTCCCGGACATAGCCGGTCACGGCCGTCTCCAGCCCCTGGTGCCGCGCGTAGGTCTCGAGCACCTGGCGGTACTCCGGGTGAACCGTGTTCGCCACCACCACCCGGTCGCGCCGCGTGATCCGCCGCGCCATCTGCACCGCTTCCGGCACGGCCGTCGAGCCGTCGTAGACCGAGGCGTTCGCCACCTCCATGCCGGTGAGCTGGCACAGCATGGTCTGGAACTCGAAGATCGTCATCAGGGTGCCCTGCGAGATCTCCGCCTGGTACGGCGTGTACGCGGTAAGGAACTCGCCTCGGCCCACCAGGACGTCGACCAGCACCGGCCGGTAGTGACAGTAAGCTCCCGCACCAAGGAAACAGGGACGCCCCGCCACGTTGCGTCCGCTCAGCCGCCGGAAGTAGTCGGTGATCTCGTACTCGGACTTGCCCGGCCCCAGCTTCAGCGGCTCCCGAAGCAGGACCTCCTCGGGAAGATGGGCGTAAAGGTCGTCCAGGCTCTCCAGGCCCAGTTCCGCGAGCATCTCGCGGCGTTCATCGTCGGACTTCGGCAGGTAACGCAAGGAGTCTTAAGATTCGCTCCCTTCTATGTAGGACTGGTACTCGGCCGCCGTCAGCAAACTCTCTACCTCCGCCGGGTTCGACAGCCGCACCTTCACCATCCAGGCCTCCCCGTGCGGGTCCTCGTTCACCTTCTCCGGCGCGTCGGCGAGTTTCTGGTTCACCTCGATCACCTCACCGGTCACTGGCGAGTAAACGTCCGAGACCGCCTTCACCGACTCCACCGAGCCCATCGTCTTGCCGGCCACCACGGAGTCTCCCGGTTGCGGCAGGTCCACGTAAACCACGTCGCCCAGCTCCTTCTGGGCGTAATCGGTGATCCCGATGGTCGCCGTGTCGCCCTCGACAACCACCCATTCGTGCTCTTTGGTGTAACGGTAGTTTTCCGGGTATGTCGCTGCCATTTGCTCTCACCTTTTCCGCTTGTAGAACGGGATGGGCGCCGTCACGGCTTCCACCGTCCTGCCGCGGATCAGAATCTCGATCTTGCGCCCGGGCTCCGCCTGGTCCGCGGGCAGATAGCACATGCCGATGTTCTTGCCCAACGTCGGCGACGGGCCCCCGCTGGTCACCCACCCCGCCAGGTCGCCGCCGATCAGCACCTCGTAGCCGTCCCGCGCGATCCCCCGCCCCGTCACCTCGAATCCGATCAGGTTGCGGCGCACCCTCTCCCGCGCCTTCTCGAGCGCCGCCCGGCCCAGGAATTCGCCCTTGTCCATCTTCACGATCCAGCCGAGGCCGGCTTCGAACGGGTTGATCGAGGCGTCGATCTCATGGCCGTAGAGCGCCATGCCGGCTTCCATCCGTAGCGTGTTCCTCGCCCCCAGACCGCACGGCCGGATGCCGAACTCCTCGCCCGCTTCGAGCACCGCGTTCCAGATCCGTTCCGCCTCCGCCGGACCGATGTAGATCTCGAAACCGTCCTCGCCCGTGTAGCCGGTGCGGGCGATCCGCCCCCGGACCCCCAGCACCTCGCCGTCGGTGAAGCGGTAATACCGGATCTCCTCGAGCCGCGTCCGCGTCAGCTTCTGCAGCGTCGCCGGCGCCTTCGGCCCCTGAATGGCGAGCTGCGCGTAGCGCTCGCTCGCAAACACCACTTCCGCGTCCCAGCGGTTCACCGCGCGGATGTGCTCGTAGTCCTTCTCCTGGTTCGAGGCGTTCACGCACAGGAAGAAGTGGTCGTCGGCCACCTTGTGCACCAGGATGTCGTCCACGAACCCGCCGTGCTCGTAGAGCAGCGCCGAGTACTGCGCCCGCCCCGGGGTCAGCTTCGCGGCGTCGTTGACGGTGACGTAGTTCGTCAGCTCGAGCGCCTCCGGGCCCCGGATCTCGATCTCCCCCATGTGGCTGACGTCGAACAGCCCCACCGCCGTCCGCACCGCCCGGTGCTCTTCCAGAATCGAGCTGTATTGCACCGGCATCTCCCAGCCGCCGAAATCGACCATCCGCGCGCCGAGCCGCCGGTGTACTTCGTTCAAGGGGGTTTTCTTGAGACCGCTCATGGCTGCCTGGCGCCCGTGGTTCGGAACGCCGCTTCCCTCGTCAGGCCCGTCACTGCCATCCGGAAAGCCCACTCTAGCAAGGGCTTTCGAAGAGTGTCAAACTTCGGAATACACCGGCCAGGCGTCGTCGAACGCGCCCGCGACCCCGTCCTCCGCGGTTCCCGGCGACGCTCTCCTGCCCGCTGGTCCGCCACGCCGGGAGAGGCTCGCCTCTGCCGGGACCGCTATAATGAAAATGGGTCTGCCGGAACCCGGAGCCTGCGCGTTTCCTGTAATGCCGACAAGACTTGCAGCCGACTTGCACAAAGTGGCGGAGGCTGACTTCCCCTCGCGCTTCGGCCACTTCCGTATCTTGGGATTCGAAAGCCGCAATGGACAGTCGGTCGAGGAGGCGGTGGTTCTGAAAATGGGCGACCTTGGCGGAGACCCGCCGCCGCTCGTCCGCATCCACTCGCAGTGCCTCACCGGTGACGTCTTCCACAGCCTCCGGTGCGACTGCCGGGCGCAACTGGAACTCTCTCTGGCGATGATCGCCGACGAGGGCCGCGGCCTGCTCATCTACGAGCACAAAGAAGGCCGCGGCATCGGCTTGCTCAACAAGCTCCGCGCCTACGAGCTGCAGGACGAAGGCGCCGACACCGTCGAGGCCAACGAGAAGCTCGGCTTCGCCGCCGACCTGCGCAGCTATGAGCTCCCGGCCCGGATCCTGCTCTACTTCGGCATCCGCAGAGTGCGCTTGCTGTCGAACAACCCCGACAAGATCCGCGCCCTGGAGCGCAGCGGTATCAAAATCGTTGAGCGCGTGCCCTGCCAGGCCGAGTACTGCGAGACCGCCGAGAATTACTTGCGGACGAAGAAAGAGCGCATGGGCCACTTGCTCGAAGGATTCTGACGGCTTTGCGGCGGCGGCCCGGGGCCGGCAGCAAAGCTTGGAGCCCGGTCCGGCTCCTCATTCGGGAACATAACGACATGTCTGGAACATTGACTATCGCTGATCGCAAGTTTCGCTCCCGCCTCATCGTGGGTACCGGCAAGTATCGCACCTTCGAAGAAATGAAACGCTGCCACGAGGCCTCCGGCGCCGAAATGGTCACCGTCGCCGTTCGGCGCGTGAACCTGACGGACCGGAGCAAGGAGTCGCTACTCGACTACATCGACCGTGACAAGTTCTTCATCCTGCCCAACACCGCCGGCTGCTACAACGCCGACGAGGCCGTGCGCACCGCGCGCCTGGCCCGCGAGGTCGGCCTGTCGAACTGGATCAAGCTCGAAGTAATCGGCGACCAGAAGACCCTCTTTCCCGACACCCATGGCCTCCTCGAGGCCACCCGCATCCTCGTCAAGGAAGGCTTCGTCGTCTTGCCCTACACCAACGACGACTTAATCGTCGCCAAAAAGCTGATCGATGCCGGCGCCGCCGCCGTCATGCCCCTGGCCGCCCCCATCGGCTCCGGCCTCGGCATCCAGAACGTCTCGAACCTGCGCATACTGCGCGAGATGATCACCGAGGTGCCTCTCATCATCGACGCCGGCGTCGGCACCGCCTCCGACGCTACCGTGGCCATGGAGATGGGCTTCGACGGCATCCTCATGAACACCGCCATCGCCGAGGCGGGGGACCCCGAGAAGATGGCCGTGGCCATGCGCCACGCCGTCGAGGCCGGCCGCCTGGCCTACGAGGCCGGACGCATCCCCAAGAAACTCTACGCCAGCGCCTCCAGTCCCCTGGAAGGCGTCGTGCGCTGAACGGCCGCCGCTACCGCAGCCCGTAACGCCGCAGCTTGTTGTAGAGCGTCGTCCGGTCGATCTTCAGGATCCGGGCCGCCTGCGACAGGTTCCACCCCGTCTGCTCCACGATCCGCTCGATGTGCCGCCGCTCCACCTCGGCCAGGCTCAGCCCCTCATTGTCTTCCCTCCGCTCCAACTGGAACGGGAAGTGGCTCCGGCGGATCTCGCCTCCGTTCGAGATGAGCAGCGCCCGCTCCACCGCGTTCTCCAGCTCCCGGACGTTCCCCGGCCATGCATAAGCCAGCAGCAGATCCATCGCTTTTTTCGCCACCCGCGGCGCCGGCCGGTTCATCAGCGCCGCGTGCTTCCGCAGGAAGTGGTCCACCAGCAGCGGAATGTCTTCTCTCCGCTCCCTGAGCGGAGGCAGCTCGATCGTAAAGACGTTCAGCCGGTAGAAGAGCTCCGCCCGGAAGCGTCCCTCTCGCACCAGCGCCTCCAGCTTCCGGTTGCTGGCCGCGATCCACCGCACGTCCACCCGCACCGGCTTCGATCCCCCAGTCCGGAACACCTCTTTCGTCTCCAGAACGTTCAGGAGTTCTGCTTGAAGCCGGGGGCTGATTTCGCTGATCTCGTCCAGCAAGACCGTCCCACTGTCGGCGATTTCCAACTTCCCCTTCCGGATCGTGACGCCTTCTGTTCCCGCCCGTTCCCGGCCGAATAGCTCTTCGTCGAGCAGTTCCTCGGGAAGCAAACCGCACCGCACCACCGCCATCGGCATCTGGCTCCTAGGGCTACCCGCGTGGATCGCCCGGGCGACGATCTCCTTGCCCGTTCCCCGCTCCCCCGTGATCAGCACCGTGGCGTCGGTCCCCGCCACCGTCTCGACCTGCTCGCGCACCCGGACCATCGCTGCGCTCCGCCCCACCAGGTCCGCTTTCGGCGAGGTCTCGCTCAACTTGACCCGCAGCCGCTCCACTTCCCGGCGCGCCCTCGAGCGCTCCAGCGCCTGCTCGATTCCCCGTAACAGCTCGCTGAACTCCACCGTTTTGGTGAAGTATTCCTCCACCCCCGCCTTCAAGCACCGCACCGCACCCTCAACCGATGGGTATGCGGTCACCACGATCACCGGCACTTCCGGGCATAGCGCTTTGATCCGCGACGGCAGCCCCCCACCCGCCGCGCTGTCCAGCCGCGCTTCGGTCACCACCACATCCCACCGCTGCTGTTCGATCGCCGCCAGCCCCTCCACCGCGCTCGAACAGACGTGCGGGACGTATCCCTGGGAGTCCAGGCGGCGGGCGAGGGTTTCCCGGAAGCGGCGGTCGTCGTCGATGATGAGGATCTTCCCCTTCCGAATCACCGCCGTGGGCCTCCCGTGGCAGTTCCGCCGCCATTATAGCAGATTATTACCTCTGTTAATCTGAAATATACCTTGGCCGCCGCCGCCACGGTTGCGAACAAAACCGCCGCTTCGTGTACATTAGGAAAGGTGCTTGTGCTCCGGCTGGACTCTCTGGTTCTGGTCGCTGCGCGGCCTCCGCGGCCGAGGGTGTCCGGCCCCCGAAGACGGAACGGGAGGCGGCTCTCATGAAGTCCACCAAAGCTTCCACGGCCGCCGCCGTCGCCGCGATCCTGGCGGTGGTGGCGATCGGCGCCGCCTTGCTCGGCTACGCCGTCCACTCCCCGCCCAGCCCAGAGCGCCTCGCCGCTCCTGCGCAGCGCGACCAGAACGCGGAAGAAGCCGCCCCTGCGCCGGAACTCGTCGCCGAATCCCTCCGCATCCGCCGGGGCGACACGCTGGAAGTCTTGCTGAAGCGCGCCCGCGTGCCCCTGGACGACCGGCTCGAGATCATCGACTCCGTCCGCCGCGCTTTCGACGTCCGCAAGTTCCGCGCCGGAACCTATCTGGTCGTCAAACGCGAGCCCCCCGCCGGAACCGTCGAGCTTCTCGAGTACACGATCGACCCGGACCACTGTCTGAGGGTGCGGCGCGACTCCGGCTCTTTCTCCGCCTCCATAGAAGAGATCCCCGGCGTCGTCCGCACCGTCGCCGTCTGCGGCATCCTGGAAGGCTCGCTGTTTGAGAGCATCGCCGCTACCGGCGAGCGCCCCGAATTGGCTCTCGCCATGGCCGAGATCTTCGCCTGGGACATCGACTTCTACACCGATCCTCGCCGCGGCGACGACTTCTGCCTCTTGGTCGAGAAGAAGGAATACTTCAACGGTCAGCCGCCCACCTACAAGCGCATCCTCGCCGCCCGCTACAACAACGCCGGCGCCCTCTACGAGGGCTTCCTCTACCCCGACCCGGACGGCAAGCCCCGGTACTACTCCCGCGACGGCCGTTCCCTGCAGGCCGCTTTCCTACGCTCGCCCCTGAAATTCAGCGCCCGTATCAGCTCCCACTTCTCCCGCCACCGCTTCCACCCGATCCTCAAGATCTACCGGCCGCACCTCGGGACCGACTACGCCGCACCCCGGGGAACGCCCGTCCAGGCGATCGCCTCCGGCCGGGTGACCTTCGCCGGCTGGTCCGGCGGCGCCGGCCGCATGGTGAAGATCCGCCACGCCAACGGCTTCGAGACCCGCTACCTCCACCTCTCGCGCATCTTCGTCCGCCGCGGCCAGCGCGTCTCCCAGGGCCAGCGGATTGGGCTCGTCGGGGCCACCGGGCTCGCTACCGGTCCCCACCTCGACTTCCGCATCCTCAAACACGGCAAGTACCTGAATTTCGAGCGCCTCAGGCCCCCGCGCGCCCGCCGCCTCACCGCCCGGCAGATGCGTGAGTTCGCCCCCGCTCGCGACCAGTACGCCGCCCTCATCCAGCGCCGCCTCGCCCCGGGACCGGTGCTGGCTTCCGCCGGTTCTGCGCTCTCCCCCACCGCCGTCGATTGACTGGGGCCTGGGCCGCGTCTTTTGCTTTTCCACACGCACGCAGCTCCCGCCCCTCGTATTCCGGGCTTTTCGCACAAATGCTCGACGCGGAGCTTTTGTGGGAGTCTCGGAAGTATGCCTGAAGCGCCCGCCCAGAGCGGTTCACGGTCTTATCGGCCGCACCCGCGGCGCCGACCTCTTGAAGCGTCGCGTCCCCGGTTCAGCCTCACCCCACCCGGACCGCCGCCGGCTCCCGCGTGGTGATGATCCGGTCGATCATCCCGTAGTCGAGGGCCTGCTGGGCGTCCATGATGTAGTCACGATCCACGTCCCGGGCCACCTTCTCCACTTCTTGCCCGGTGGCCTCCGCCAGGATCTTGTTCAGCGTCTCCCGCATCCGCAGGATCTCCCGGGCGTGGATGTCGATGTCGGCCGCCTGCCCGGCCAGCCCGCTCATCGACGGCTGATGGATCAGAATCCGCGAGTGCGGCAGGCTGTAGCGCTTGCCCTTCGTCCCGCAGGCCACCAGCACGGCCGCCATCGAGGCTGCCTGTCCCACGCAGTAGGTCACAATGTCCGGCTCCACCAGCCGCATCGTGTCCAGAATCGCCAGGCCCGCCGTGATCGAGCCGCCAGGAGAGTTGATGTACAGGGAAATGTCCTTTTCCGGGTCCTCCGCGGCGAGGTACAGGATCTGGGCGATGATCAGATTCGCGACGTTGTCGTCGATTGGCGTCCCCAGGAAGATGATGTTCTCCTTGAGAAGCCTCGAGTAGATATCAAAGGCTCGCTCGCCCCGCGATGTCTGCTCGACGACCATCGGGACCAATACCGAACTGCCCATAGTTGCCTCCTGCTGAATGTTACCGGCGCCGCCGGCGCCCGGTTCCCCTGTCTTTCTTCCCTCTCAGCTCTCTTCGACTTTGGCCAGTTTCTTGGCCCGCTTCTCCTTGCGGGCCAGCGCCTCGCGCTTCTTGCGCTGCGCCTCGGCCACGTCGGCGATCGAGGTGTCCTCCAAGTAATCCAGTATACGCGCCCGCAGTTCCTTCCAGGAATCGTGCATCCCGCAGGGAGCGTCGTCGTTGCACTCGGCCATCCCGCCGAGACACCGCTGGTACTCCTCCAGACCGTCGATCGCATCGACGATCTCCAGCAGGTTGATCTCATCCGGCGGCCGCCGCAATGTGAACCCCCCCGTCGGCCCCTTGCTCGAACGCAGGAACCCTTTGCGGGCAAGCTGCTGGAGGATCTTCGCCAGGAAGTGCGTGGGTATGTCGCACTCCTCGGCGATGTTCTTCACCATGGCGTACTTCCCCTCCGGCACGTCTGCCAGATAGACGAACGCCCGAATGGCGTACTCGGCGGAACGTGAATAGATCATCCGATGCTCCCTCGTTCTCGATAGAGAAAATGTACAATCACATCTTATTAGGGGAGTAGCCTCAAATGCAACCCGGCTGCAATTGGTGCGCCCGCCGCACTCGCTATGGGTTGACGTCCGCCTGCCGGGTCCCGCCGGCCCTGGCCCACCGCCGGATGAGCGCCGCCACGATGACCAGCCCGGCCACGAGAACCACCACCGGAACCACGTTCATGACCACGAAGAGCCCGCCCTCCGGCTCCGTCAGGATCCGCATCCCGTACTGCGCTTTGTAGTAGTCCAGGATCTCGCGGTCGCTCTTGCCCTCAGCCACCATCTGCTCGATCTCGGCCCGCATCTCGAGCGCGATCTCGCTGCGGTGCTCGGCCACCGTCTCGCTCCAGCAGCAGGGAGCCATCAGGCGATGCTCCAGCGCTTCGGCCCTGGCCCGCTGCGCCTCCGTCAGCTCGGCTCCCGGCGCGGCCGCGGCCCACACCAACAACATCAGAACGGCGATCGCTCTCACGGCTTCTCCTCCGTCGATTCGGAACGGTGGTGGTGTCCGTGCCGGCCGTGGTGGCCCCGGTGCCACAGCGGCCGGCCGTCCTTGTCGCGCAGCTCCAGCTCCTTGCCGCTTTCGGGCAAGGTCACTTTGCGCGCGATCACCTGATTCTCGCCCATCGCAAACCCTTCCACGCGGACCTTCTCGCCCGCCTTCGGGTTGAAGTCTTTGCTCAGCAGATACCGCATCGAGCCCAGCACCACCTTGACCGTCTTTCCTCCGCTCTCCACCTCGAGGAACGGCATCCCCTGGCCCCGCTCGGCCCGCACCTGCGTGATCTTGCCCTCGATCGTCCGCACGGATTCGGGATCGAACCGGTGCATCGGCTGCGGCGCCGCCTGGGCCGCCGCCAGCCACCCGAACAGCCCCCACACGATGAGGCGTTTCATACCCGAACCTCCCTGTTTCCTTACTATTCACTTTACGCGATGCAATCCGGGTGCCGCCGGTAACCGTCCGGAACGCCGTCCCGGCCCCCGCCGCCCGCGCATGGTTTGCACCCGCCGAGCAGAAATTGCACCTTCCGGCGCGCCTCTGCCCCGGCCTCCCGCTCGCCGGCCGCGCCTCCCGGCGTCTGCTAGACTGGCCCAAGGTGCGCCGGCGCAGCCGGGGGCGCTCCGCCGGGGCCGTGGGCGCTTCCCGGCAGCTTGTCTGAGCCGCGCGCTTCGGACGGTCTGCCCGATCGTCTGCGCCGGAACGTTGGGGATCCGCGAACCCATGCCGCTCTATCGCCCAGCCGCTCTCGCCCGCCTCTGCGGACGCATCGTCAACCGGCTCCTCGAGGGCGCCGGTCTGGAGCTCCGCCGCCTCTCGATCTCGCTCGGCGACATCTACAGCGAGAGCGAGTTCATGGAGATCTACCGCCGCTGCCGCCCCTTTACCATGACCTCGATCGAGCGCGTCTTCGCCCTCTGGCAGGCCGTCCGCTACATCGAGGCCCGCGGCATCCCCGGCGCCGTCGTCGAGTGCGGCGTCTGGCGCGGCGGCAGCGCCATGTGCGCCGCCCTCACCCTCCGCTCCCTCGGCTCACTCACCCGCGAGATCTGGCTCTACGACACCTTCAGCGGCATGACGGCTTCTTCGGAACGCGACCGCACCTTCTCCGGCGTCCCGGCCGCCCACTTCCAACCCTCGCGCCGCGCCTGGCACGGCGTTCCGGCCTCGGAGGTCCGCGCCAACCTCTCGAGCACCGGCTATCCGGAAGCCAAGATCCGCCTCGTCGAGGGCGACGTCCGCCGCACGCTCGCCGTCGACCGCCCCGGCGCCATCGCCCTCCTCCGCCTCGACACCGACTGGTACGATTCCACCAAAGCCGAAATGGAAGCCCTCTTCCCGCTGCTCGCCGAAGGCGGCGTCCTGATCATCGACGACTACGGCGACTACGCCGGCGCCAAAGAGGCCGTCGACGAGTACCTCGAAGCCCACGGCGTCGCCATGCTGCTCGACCGCGCCGACCGCCTCCGCATCGGCATCAAGCCCTAGCCTCTATTTCGGTGACAGGCAACTCTTTTCCCAATTCCGCCCCTCTCTGCCAGAGCACCGCCCGGCAGCGTTCTCTTCCGCGGCACCCGCCCCACCGCCCGTCGCCCGTGGCGAGCCCCCCTGTCGTGGACGCAGTAACGCAACAACTGGAAAGCGTGCCGAAGAACCTCCTGGACCCCACTTTGAACAACCCTCTGCTCGATTCCCGCCACGTGAGGAGCAGGCCGTCGGGATCGTCAAAGCGGCCCCCGCCGCCGGCAGTGATCCGGCTGTCTGCCGATGCGTGGGCTCGCCCGGGCGCGGCAGACGTCGAGGGCAGCGGCGGAGAGAGGGACAGAGCAAAAATGTTACATATTTGACCGCTTCTCCGGCAGGAATTCCTGTTATTCTTTTCAAAACGCGCCGTGGCCGCCGCGCTGGGGCGTGATCGCCGGGGCGTCCGCCGCCGCACCAGAGAGGGCAGGAGAATTCGGGGACAGCCACCAATTGGCCGGCGCGGCAATGTGACTCATGACATCTGGTACCCCAATTGGCTGGCTGTCCCCGAATTCTCGAGGGGCGGCGGCGCTGCTGTTCGACACGACGCCGGTCCGGGCGCAACGTCCGGGCGCCGGGCCGCACGATCTCCTGGCGCCGTTCTGGCGCGTCGGGGCGGGATTCACCACCAAGCTGATTCTCAACAATACGCGGCCGCGGCCGCTCACCGTGGAAGTGCAGG
>JALSRK010000028.1 GCA_026984795.1 Solibacteraceae bacterium
CTTCGGCAGCGTCTGCCACGGAGCCGGCCGCCTGATGAGCCGGACGGCGGCGAAGAAGGGCCGCAACGCCAAGGAAGTGGAGCGCGGCCTGGCGGAGCGGGGCATCATCGTCCGTAGCGAGACGAAGAACGGCATCCTCGAAGAAGTGCCGGAAGCCTACAAGGACGTGGACGAGGTGATCGAAGTCGTCGAGCAGGCGGGCCTCGCCCGCAAGGTGGCCCGGCTCAGGCCCATGGGCGTGATCAAGGGCTGATCTTGAGGTTTACTGGCTGGGCCGGACTTGCTTTGGGATTTCCACGGCTCCCGGCTTCCCCCTCAACTGTACGGCTTCCGCCATGCCGGCCAGCGAGATCGTGCGGTAGAGCTGCTCGATCCGGTTCTCGAGCAGCGCGACCCGCTCCTGTAACGTCTCGATCCGGCCCTGCACCGCCGCCGGGTCGATCTCCGGGGCGGAAATCACTTGCAGAACGGCGTTGCGGGCAAATTCGGAGATGCTCCGGGCCCCCGCTTCCCGGAATGCCGCCCGCAACTTCTCATACTCACCTTCACTCAGCCGGAAGTTCACCAGCCGGTTTCGTGGATTGACTACGCTCATCGTCTGGTTCCTCCACAGCGGCCGCCGTGGGCTGCCCCGCCCGGAGCCGGCCGCCGGCGCTCTTTCTTATCGGCGTCCAATGGGAATTGTTGAACGAAAAGCGGGAAAGCCGCGAATCGTCCTTCGAAATATCATACCCGAATCAGTCCGTTCCCAAAACCCGGCGCGGAGGTTTTTTTCTCCCGCCTGCACTGCTCTCCGTCGGCCCGGGCCGTCGCAAGTCGATGGAACACCCGGCCCCCGGATTCGTATCCCATGTCTGAGGCACATGGCACGGCAAACGATGCGACGCAACTCTTCCGGCAGGCGCCGGTGGTTCTGGATGGCTGGATTTCTGCTGCTTGCGGTGGGAGCGGCGCTCGGGATCCGGGCCTCGCTGCGTCCGGACCACACGATCGATCCTTCGCGCCTGGTGACGGTCGAGCGAGGTGACATCGCCCGCAGCGTGGTGGCCACCGGCAAGATCGAGCCACGGGCCAAAGTGGAGGTGAAGTCGAAGGCCAGTGGCATTGTGAAGAAGATCCTCGTGGACTACAGTGATACCGTGCGCCGCGGCCAGGTGCTCGTCGAGCTGGACAAGGAAGAGCTCCAGGCCCGGGTACGGGAGGCCCGGGCGCTGCTCATGGCCGCCGAGGCCGCCGAGAAGGCGGCTGTCGCCTCCTATGAGCGGAACAGAGTCGAGGCGGAAGGGCCCGATCTGCCGTTCCTCAAAGCCGCCGCCGAGCGGGCCCGCCGCTTGCACGAGGACGGCCTGATCTCCCGCGCCGTCCTCGAAGAAGCCGAGCAGGCCTACCAGATGGCCCTGAACCGGCAGATGCGGGCCTTGCGTAACGTCGCCGTGGCCAAGGCCGAGATCGCCCGCGCCCGCGCCCAGGTGGCTCAGGCCCGCGCCGCCCTGGACCGCGCCGAAGAGGATCTGCGCAACTCCACCATCGTCAGCCCGATGGACGGCGTCGTGCTCTCGCGGGACGTCGAAGTCGGCGACGCCGTCAGCTCCATCCTCGTCCTCGGCTCGCAGGCGACGCGCATCATGACGCTCGGGGACATCAGCGACGTCTACGTCCGCGGCCAGGTGGACGAGGCCGACATTGGCAAGGTCTACATTGGCCAGCCGGCGCGGATCGTCGTCGAGAGCTTCAAGGACAAGAAGTTCCGCGGCCAGGTCACCCGGATCTCGCCTCTCGGCGTCGAGGAAGACAACGTCACGACCTTCGAGGTGCGAGTTTCCATCGCCAACCCGGCGGGCGAGCTGAAGGCCAACATGACGGCGAACGCCGAGATCATCCTCGAAGAAAAGCACGACGTGCTGCTGGTGCGGGAGGCGGCCATCGTCTACGACCGGAACCGCAAAGCCTTCGTCGAAGTGCCGGATCCGGCCTCCGAGACCGGCCGCCGCCGCGTGCCGGTGGAATTGGGAATCTCCAACGGCATCCTCACGGAAGTCGTCTCGGGGCTGAACGAGGGCGACCAGGTGATCCTCCAGTAGCGCCGGCGGGGAGAGGGCATGGGCTTCCGCGACCTGCTTGCCGACACGCTCCGGACCTTGTGGGTGCACAAGCTGCGCACGGCGCTCACCATGTTCGGCATCGCCTGGGGGATCATCGCCATCACCCTGATGGTGGCCGCCGGCGAAGGGTTCTACCGGGGTCAGGCCGAGGTGGCCGAGCGCTTCGGCCGCAACGTGCTGATCGTCTTCCCGGGCCGCACCAGCATGCAAGCCGGCGGAACCCGGGCCGGGCGGCTCCTCCGCTGGCGCGCGGGCGACTACTTGCAAGTGAAGCAGGACGCTCCGGCATGCCGCCACGTGCTGCCGGAGCTGGGAAACCACCAGGTGATCCGCAGTCCCTACAACAGCGCCCTCCGCCTGGTGGTCGGCTCCTTGCCGGAATTCGCCTACGTGCGCACGATCGACGTGGACCGGGGCCGGTTCTACAACCAGGTCGATGTGGAGGAAGCCCGCCGCGTGGCCGTACTCGGCAGCGACCTCTATGAACAGCTCTTTGCCGGGAGGCCCGCGCTGGGGGAGCGGATCCTGATTGCCGGCGTGCCCTACACCGTGATCGGCATCACGAAGGAGAAGGACCAGGACTCTTCCTACGACGGCCAGGACATCACCAAAGTGTTCATTCCCTTTACCTCGATGCTGCGCGACTTCCCGAACCGGGAAGGGCCCCCGGACGCCGTGGACCGCCTGCTCGTGACGCCGCTGGATCTGGAGCGGCACCGGGCCTGCAAGGCGCAGGTGCGGGCGTCGCTCGCCCGCCTGCACCATTTCGACCCGGCAGACGAGGACGCCGCCTGGATCTGGGACACGGTGGAGAACGCCAAGGAGTTCCAGATGATGACCAACGGCATCAAGTACTTCCTCGGGGCCGTGGGGCTGGTGACCCTGTTCCTCGGCGGCATCGGGGTGATGAACGTGATGCTGGTGGCGGTGCGCGAGCGGACGCGGGAGATCGGCGTGCGCAAGGCGGTGGGCGCCACCCGAGGCGCGATCGTCCGCCACTTCTTCCTGGAGACGCTGATCGTCGTGTTTCTGAGCGGCGGGGCGGGAATGGCGGTGGCCTACGGGCTCTGCGCCGCCGTCAACACGCTGCCCATGCCCGACTACTTTGCCGGCCTGATCCCCACCTGGAGTTCGACGCTGCTCTCCTTCGGCCTGCTGGGGCTGACCGCGGTGCTCAGCGCCATCTATCCGGCGAGCCGCGCCGCCGCCGTGGATCCCATCGAGGCCTTGCGGTTCGAGGCGGGAGGCTGACGGCCATGTTCCGGGAGATCTTGCGGCAATCCGTGCAGGCGCTGCTGAGGAGTCCCACGCGCACGTTCCTGACCATGCTGGGCATCGTCTGGGGCGTGGTGGCGGTGGCGCTGTTGCTCGCCTACGGCTCCAGTTTCCGCTCCATCATGGTCGCCGGGTTCGACGCCTTGGGCCGGAGCGTGGTGATCTGCTGGCCCGGGCAGACCAGCGAGCAAGCCGGCGGGGAGCGCGCCGGGCGGCCCATCCGTTTCGAACAGGCCGACGTCGAGGCGATCCTCGCCGAAGTCCCGCTGGTCAGGACCGCGTGTCTGGAGACCGTCCGGGAGTGGCCGATCTCCTATGGCGCCCGCCTGTCGAGCCACCTGGTGCGCGGCGTCTGCCCGGAGTACGGGCGCATGCGCAACGAGGTCCCCGCTGAGGGCCGCTGGATCTCGCCCGAGGACGTGCTCGAGCGCCGCCGGGTGGCGTTCCTGGGCGACGCAGTGCGGCGGAAGCTGTTCGCCGGCCGGCCGGCGGTGGGCGAGACGATCCGCATCGGGCGCATGCGCTTCACCGTGATCGGCGTCATGGCGAAGAAGATCCAGTTCGCCAACTACTTCTCGAGCGACGACGAGAGCGTCTTCATCCCCTATTCGACGGCCGGCGATCTATGGAACAACCGCTACGGCTCGGTGCTTCTGTTCGAGACCGTGAACCCGGCCTTCGAAGAGCAGGCCATCCGGCAGGTGCGCGCCGCCATCGCCAAGCGGCAGCGCTTCTCGCCCACCGACGAGCGGGCCTTCACGGCCTTCGGGCGGCAGCGGTTCCGCCCGGTCATCGACGGCATCACGATCGGGCTGCAGGGGCTGCTGCTGGTGATCGGCGTGCTGACGCTCGGCATCGGCGGCGTGGGGGTGATGAACATCATGCTGGTCTCCATCGACGAGCGGATCCGGGAGATCGGGCTGCGCCGCGCGCTGGGGGCCAGGCGGTGGCACATTCAACTGCAGTTCCTGAGCGAGGCGCTGGTGATCACGCTGATCGGCGGCGCGATCGGGCTGATCCTCGCCTGGGCCCTGTCGGCGCTCATCGGCCCCATCCCGCTGCTCGGGCCGCTCTTCGACGACACCTCGGGCAGGGGAGACATCCATCTGGTGATCTCGCCCGTCACGGTGGCGGTCTCGGTCTTCGTGCTTCTGGTGGTAGGCCTGTTGAGCGGACTCATCCCGGCTTCCCGGGCCTCGAGCCTGGATCCCGCCCAGGCGCTGCGATACGAGTGAGCCAAGGGCGCGGTGAAGCCGGTGGGTCGCGCCGGGGCGGGCAACGGAGGAACCCGGGAAGCGGAAGGCGGTTCAGCGGAAGTTCTCCACCATAACGATATTGGTTTCTTCTTCGTTTGCGCGCACGTAGAGCAGCCAACGGCCGTCCGGGCTGATGGAGCAGCCGCTGTCTACTACCCGTCCCGTCCCGAGAGCGGCCACTTCACGGATTTCCGATCGATCGTAGGGGACGAACTCAACGGACCAGGAGCGCTCCAGAGGCTGAACCTGCTTCCAGGAGACGAAGAACACTCCCCGCTCGGTGAGCACCCAATTCCTCGAGTTCTCCCACTGCAACTCTTCGAGGAATAGCGTTTCGTCGCCCCCTTCCACCGGCGTTCTCCAGAGTCCGGGCACGCTACGCCGGTTGTAATAGAGAAACTTGCCGTCGGTCGACTCCACGCCTTCGTATCCTCCGTGACGCGTGACCTGGACCATCTCGCCGCCGTCGGTGGAAACCTTCCAGACCTGTGCCGTTCCCGAGCGGTCGGAACCGAAGTACACCCAGCGTCCGTCCCTCGACCAGCTCGGGCGCACATCCTCGCCGCTGCCGGTCACCAGAGGCTGCGGCGGGTCGCCGTCCAGCCCGACAACGTAGATGTCCCAGTTCCCCCGGAGTGCGGAATCGAAAGCGATCCGCCGGCTGTCCGGCGACCAGCGCGGACTGCCGAGCGGTTTCGGAAAAGAGACGAGGCGCACGGCGTTGCTCCCGTCCGGGTCGCTCGCCCAGAGTTCACCTCCCCTGGGCGAATTGAATACGAAAGCAAGCCGGGTGCCGTCGGGCGACAGCCGCGGGTTGGAAGCTGAGCGGACGGGAAGCTCCAAACGCTCCGAGAGGCGCTTTCGGTAGCTCGTTTCGCCGATCGGGACCCGCCAGATCACGTTGTCGCTGGCATACCTCACGAAAGCCAGGCGCCCGCCTGCCGGCGAGACGGCGGGAAGAATCGCATTGGGCCCCGCCCCGGTGATGCTGACGGGCTCGCCTCCGGCGGCGGGGACCTTCCACAATGTCGTCTCCCCTCGGCGGCTGGAAGAAAAAACGATGTACCGCCCGTCGGGCGTCCAGGCCAGGCCGTGGATGCGGCTATTGTCGCGAGTGAGGCGGCGCGCCGCTCCGCCCGTCAGCGGGACCACATAGAGATCTCCCAACAGCCCGGCGGTTCTCCGGATGAATGCCAGCAATTGCCCATCGGGGGAAATCGCGGGACTGCTGTCGCCCGGGGTGTTCTCCGGCGGCCACGTCACCCTAAGATTGTGTCGGGTATCGATCACCCGGAGATAGACGCTGAGGGGCTCCGCCGGGGACTCTTTGTCCACGTACGCCAGGATGTTCCCGTCTGGAGACCACGAGATACGCTCTGTTGCGGGGATTCCTGCGAATGCCGAGGCCGGGCCGGGCGGGCCGAAATCCAATCCCATGACCCGGGTCTCCCGCCATGTGTCCGTCGAGATCACGTAGAGGGCGGCCGTATCGCCCGTGCGGCGGTAGAAAGCGATCCGCGAGCCGTCCGGCGAATACTCCGGAGCGAAGTCGTCGCCGGGGCTCTGGGTGATGCGCTGCGGCGTCTCCGAACCGAGAGCCTGGACATAGATGTCGTAGTTGCTGCGGTCCCGGCCGTTCCATGCGAAAGCCAACGTGGCGCCGTTCGGAGAGAAGCTGGGAGTGGTTTCGGACCCCGGCAGGCGGGTGAACGGAGTCGGTGTGGGCGGCGTAGCGATTTCCGATGCCGGTCCGTGGCCGAACCAGGCTATGGCTACCAGGATGACGACCGCCAGGCCGGCCGCGGCTATCGGAGCCGCCAGCCGCCTGATTCCCGGCGACGGAGCCGTGGCGTCGGGGCGAACCGGCGGTTCGGGCGGTGGACCGATCCTCTCCACCGGGGCCAGGAACCGGTATCCGCGACGCGGGACGGTCTCGATGAAGCGGGGATTCTCCGCCGAGTCACCCAGCGCCTCCCGGAGCTTGTTGACGGCCGTATTCAGGCAATGGTTGAAATCGACAAAAGTGTCTTCCGGCCAGAGCTTCCGCCGCAGGGTGTCCCGCGTAACGATCTCTCCCGGCCGTTCCAGCAGCAAGAGCAGGATCTGGAAAGGCTGTCCGGTGAGCCGGATCTTGACGCCGCTCTTGCGCAGTTCTTCGGCCGCGGGGACGACCTCGAACGTGCCGAAACGAAGAACCAGTCTAGAGGCGGCGCTCCCGGTGAGAGCAGGAATCTGTGCCTTTGCTTTCATTCCTGGGTCACTCGCCTCACGCTGTCTGGATTATATCGGCCCCCGGCCCGGCGGACAAGGGCCGGCAGGCCGCTGACCTCCGTCCGTAAGCCGTGCGACTTCACACAGTTCGCCGCTGACGTCCAGTTGTCTTCTGCCGGCGGGGGTTTGAACCTTTTTTGATTTGACTCCCCGGCCGCGATGCCTCTAAATCGAGGTGCTCCAGGCAATCCGCGGGGCTGCGGTTTCGTGGCCATGCGGGGGCGCGGATGGGGCGCGGGGCATCGTCCGTTCACTCTTCCCGCTGAAGCGTCAGCCGCCGCCTTCGACCGCTGAGGAGCCTCATGTCTGACTAACGGAACGAGGTGTTTGATGACAGTTTCGAAAACGAACTGGTTTCTTCTGGTGGGCCTGGGCGCCCTGGTCTGGATGATGGCCGCCGCCCCGGCCCGGGCTCAGGATCCCAGGGCGACGTTCACCGGACTGGTGACAGACGCCACTGGGGCGGTCATCCCGGACGCGAAGGTGACCGCGATCAATGAAGCTACGGGAGTGGCGATCTCCACGACCACGAACGAAGTCGGCAACTATGCGATCCCGTTCCTGCCGATCGGAACGTACACGCTCACCGCCGAGGCCCCGGGCTTCAAGAAATACTCCCGGTCCGGCATTCGGCTTCGGGTCACGGAAGTCGCCGAAGTGGATATCGCTCTGGAACTGGGCGACGTCACTGAGACGATCGAGGTGAGTTCTACTGCTCCACTCCTCGATACAGTAGGCGCGACGCTCGGCCAGGTGGTCGATCAGAGGCGGATTACCGAGCTGCCTCTGTATGCCGGCAACCCCCTGGAGCTGATCTTCATCACGCCAGGGATGGTCAATCCCCGTGCGACGATGCCGCGCCAGCACGCCCCCTGGAACAACCTCCGGGTGGAGTCCAACGGCAACGCCGGCAGAAGCAATGACTTCACGATCGACGGGGTCCCCAACACATTTCCGAACCAGGGCGGCGACGGCGTGCGGCCGGCCTTCAGCCCTCCCACCACCGCCGTGAGCGAGTTCCGGATCGAGACCAGCCCGTTCGACGCCAGCGTCGGCCACGCTATCGGCGCCTCGATCAACGTGAGCACGAAGAGCGGCACTAACAAGTTCCACGGCGGCGCGCATTGGTATCACAAGAACAGCTCCTTGGCGGCGCCCAGCTTCTTCGACAACCGCTACGGCGCCGGGAAGCCGGTGTGGCGGTTCAACCGCTACGGGGCTGATATCGGCGGGCCCGTCCTGCTGCCGAAGTACGACGGACGAAACAGGACCTTTTTCTTTTACACATACGAGGGCAACAAGTGGGACATCCCCGAACCCCACACCGACACCGTACCCGTTCCGGCGCAGCGCAACGGCGACTTCTCGCAACTGCTTCAGCTCGGCAGCGAGTATCAGATCTACAACCCGTACTCGGCCCGGCCGGAGCCGGGCGGCCGTCTGCGCCGGGACCCGTTCCCCGGCAATATCGTCCCGAAGAGCTTGTTCGACGCCGCCGGCTTCAACATCGCCAATCTCTACCCGATGCCGAATCAGCCCGGCACGGCCGACGGTGAGGACAATTACTTCACGCCGGCGGTGGCCTCGGAAGACTACTACGTCCACCTGGTCCGAATCGACCACGTCTTCAACGACGCCAACCGCATCTTCGTGCGCTTCCAATACGACAACTGGGTTGAGGACCAGTTGCGGCGCCTCGGTCCGAACAACCCGGCCTCCGGCGTCTACACGAAAGCCAGGAACAAAGGACTCGCCCTCGATTACGTGCGCGTCCTGAACCCGATGACCGTGTTCAACTTCCGTTACGGGCTCACCTATCAGATCCGCTCGGACAACCGGGTCAGCCAGGGGATCGATTTGACGTCGCTCGGTTTCTCCGAGAATCTGACCCGGTGGATCGACCGGAAGTTCGCCACCATTCCTTACACCCGGACCGACGGTTATGCCCGCATCTCCCGCTTCTGGGACGGCGACGGATACAACACCGGACTCACCCACAGCTTCAACGGCAACTTCACGCACATGCACGGCAAGCACAACATGAAGTTCGGCGTCAGCTTTCGCGCCTACCGGGCCAACGGCAACCGCTTCCCCTTCGCTACTTCTCCGTTCTTCCGGAACCGCAATACGTTCACCCGAGGACCGCTGGACAGCTCCGGCGGCTCGCCCATCGGCCAGGCCATGGCGGCGCTACTCATGGGGCTGCCCAGCAGCGGCTACATGGAGCTGGAGCCCAGCTACGCGATGAACGGCCCGTCGCTCGGGCTCTATTTCCAGGACGACTGGAAGGTGACGCCGAAGCTCACCGTCAACCTCGGCCTCCGTTGGGAATACGACTTGCCCGTGACCGAACGCTACGACCGGCTGGTGGACAGTTTCGCCGCCGACGTCTCGAACCCCATCGAGGAGCAGGCCCGGGCCAACTACGCCCAGAACCCGATCCCGGAGATCGCTCCTGAGGACTTCCGGGTGCTCGGTGGACTCACCTGGGTGACCCAGACCGGGTCGCGCACACCGTTCGGACGAGACAAGACCAACTTCATGCCCCGTATCGGCCTCGCTTACCAGCTCACGCCGAGGACCGTGCTGCGGGCCGGCTACGGCATCTTCTACGACACGGTGGGGGTGAACCGAACCCGGGCGATCCAGATCGGCTACTCGCAGTCCACGCCTGTGCAGGTGACCCTCGACGGCGGCGAGACCTTCGTCACCACCATGTCGGACCCGTTCCCCGACGGCTTGCTGCAGCCCGCGGGGCCGGACGGCGGCCTGAGGACGAACCTCGGCCAGTCGCTCCGCTACTACCGCGGCCGGCGGCACAATCCCTACGCGCAGCGCTGGAGTTTCGGCTTGCAACAGTTGCTGCCGGGGCAGTTCCTCATCGAAGCCACCTACGTCGGCAACCGGGGGACGCGGCTGGAAACGGCGCGGGAGATGAACGCGATCCCGGCCCGGTACCTCAGCCGCGAGTTCTTCCGCGACCAGGAGACGATCGACTATCTGTCGGAGAGGTTCCCGAATCCCTTCTACGGTACCGACCCGATATTCGGCTCGAAGATCGAGCGTGCTGACTTGCTGAGGCCCTACCCGCATTTCGGAAGCATTCAGTACGACGACAACGTCGGCTACTCCTGGTATCACGCCCTGCAGGCGCGGATCGAGAAACGGTTCTCCCACGGGGTCACTTTCCAGCTCGCTTACACCTTCTCCAAGTTCATGGAGGCGATGGAGTTTCTGAATGGCGCGGACCCGATGCCGTACGAATCCCTGGCCAGCTCAGACCGTCCCCAGATCATCTCCATCACCGGAATCTGGGAGCTGCCTTTCGGGCGCGGCCGGCAGGTGGGAACCAACATGTCCCGCGCCTTGGACACCCTCGTGGGCGGCTGGCAACTGGGCGTAATCTACCGCTACCAGTCCGGCGAGCCGCTCGAGTTCGGCGACGCGATCTTCATCGGCGACATCAAGGACATCTACCTGCCGCCGGACCAGAGGACGGTAGACCGCTGGTTCAACGTCGATGCCGGCTTCAACCGTAACCGGGGCGAGCAGCGGGCTTACAACCTGCGGCGCTTCCCGCTGCGGTTCGGGCATGTCCGCGGCGCCGGCCAGAACCGGTGGGATATCTCGCTCAAGAAGAACTTCCAGTTGACCGAAGCCCTCCGCCTGGAGTTCCGCGCCGAAGCCATCAACGCGATGAACCATCCGATCTTCCGGGCTCCGCGCACTGATCCGACGCGGTCGAACTTCGGGCGCGTCACCGGGGTCGCCTGGCCGGGACGTGAGTTCCAGTTGGCTTTGAAGCTTCGGTTCTGATCCGTTCCCCCCTGGCGGTAGCGAGGCCCGCCGGCGGACCCCTGTGGCGGGCCTCGATCTTTTCGCCGTGACTGGATCGAATCGCGGCAGAAAGCGGTGGGTTGTTCTCATGAGACTGGCTATCTTGCCGACGGCGGTCGGGTTCCTCGTCTCGGTTGCGGCGCCGTGGAACGTCTTCGCTCAATCGCGAGACCTCCTCCTGCGGGACTGGACGCCGAGAAGCCAAATGGTGGTCGAGAAGACCGAGATCCTCGAGCCGAGGTTCCCGGTCATCGACATTCACAACCATCTCGGAGACCTCGACAAAGCCGAAGAGCACCTTGCGGAAATGGACAAGGCCGGCGTCTGGAAGTGCGTGAGTCTCGACGCCAGGTCCGCCGGCGACTTCTACAAGGAACACCTCCGCGTGTCCCACTCCGTCGCCAAAGAACGCTTTGTGCTGTTCTTTCGGCCGGACTTCAGCAAGATCGACGAACCGGACTTCGGCCGGCGGGAAGCTGAGAAGCTCGAGGAGGCCGTCCGGATGGGTGCGCGGGGTTTGAAGATCGCCAAGTCTCTCGGCCTGACCATCAAAGACCGGACCGGCCGGCTGGTGCCGGTCGATGATCCCCGTCTCGACCCGATCTGGGCCAAGTGCGGCGAGCTGGGCATCCCGGTGATGATCCACGTCTCGGACCCGAAGGCCTTCTTCGCCCCGTTGGACCGTTTCAACGAACGATGGGACGCCCTTCACCTCCGGCCCGACTGGCTCTTCTACGGCGACCGGTTCCCCTCGAAGGAAGAGCTCCTCGAACAGCGCAACCGCGTCATCGCCCGCCACCCGGAGACCATCTTCATCGGCGCCCACTTCGGGAACCTTCCGGAGGAGCTGCACCAGGTGGCCAAGTGGCTGGACGTCTACCCCAACTTCTACGTGGACATCGACGCCCGGATGGGCGAGCTGGGCCGCCAACCGTACACGGCGCGCAGGTTCATGATCCACTACCAGGACAGGATCCTGTTCGGGACCGACACGCCGCCCAACGCCGAGGCCTACCGCGTCTACTACCGGTTCCTGGAAACCGACGATGAATACTTCGATCCGAACCCCGCCCACCCTTACCAGGGCCGGTGGATGGTTTACGGCCTTTACTTGCCGGACGAGGTGCTCGAGAAGATTTACAACAAGAACGCCCTGAGGATCTTCGCGAAGTTCCGGGGCGCCGAATGAGGAGACCAACGATGAACCACCGATTTGACCGCAGACAGTTCCTCGGGCTCGCCGGAGCCGCCGCGGCGGCAGCGGCACAGTCTTCCCCGCAGGCTCCTTCCTGGGCCGTCCAGCAGCCGATCCGGGACCGTCCGATCCGGCTCGGGTTCGTCGGCGTAGGCGACCGAGGCTCGTACCACCTCGACGCAGCTTTGGGGATCGACGGCGTCGAAATCCCCGCCATCTGCGACATCGCGCCCCACTACCTCCACCGCGCCAAGCGCTGGATCGAGGAAGCCGGCAAGCCCACGCCCAGACTCTACGGGCGGACCCGGACCGATTTCGAGCGGATGTGCGCCGAGGAAGACCTGGATTGCATCATCTGCGCCACCTCGTGGGAATGGCACGCTCCCGTGCTGCTGGCCGCCATGCGCAACGGCAAGAACGCCGTGAGCGAGGTGCCCCTGGTGATCACTCTGGACGAGGCCTGGGAAGTGGTCGAGACCGCCGAAAAGACCGGCAAGTGGGCCACGCTCGGCTTCAAGCCGGTCAACTCCACCCTTTCGAACATGGTCTACCAGGGCCTCTTCGGCGAGATCATCCATTGCGAGGACGGTTATCTGCACGACCTTCGCCGGGTGAAGTTCGATCCCGATCGCGAGCCGTGGCGCCTCTACCACTCGGTGACCCGCAACGGGAATCTCTACCCGGACCACCCCACCTGCAGGATGATGCCCTTGATGGACATCAACCACGGCGACCGGTTCGAGTACCTTGTGTCGGTGAGTTCAAGAGCCGTCTCGCTGAACCAATTCGCCGATCTGATGTATGGCCCGGAGCACCCCTACGCCAAGCAGAAGATGAAGCAGGGCGACTACAACTGCACGCTGCTGCGCACCGCCGGCGGCAAGGTGTTCACGCTCAACTTCGATACCAACACCCCGCATCCGCGCGGACACATGCGGGTCCAGGGCACCAAGGGCGTCTTCTTCCGGCCGGCGCGCTCGATGCCCGAACTGATCTATCTGGACGGGATTTCGCCGGAAGAGCACGAATGGGAGCCGGCCAAGAAGTACCTCGAGGAATACGAACACCCGCTGCTCAAGGCATACAAACCCAAGCCCCGCAAGCACGCCATCCGCGGCCACGGCGGCGCCCAGCGGACTACGCCGTTCAGTTGGCACCGGCTGATCCTGGCCTTACGGGAAGGCCGTGTAACGGACTTCGACGTCTACGATTCGGTCACCTCGAGTGCAATCAGTCCGCTGTCGGAGATGTCCGTAGCCAAAGGCGGCCAGCCTGTCGAGTTCCCTGACTTCACCAAGGGAGCCTGGAAGACGAGGCTGCCGGTCGAGGAGGCATATCGTCAGAGTCTGACATCGGGATAAGCTGATTCGCCGGAAGGAGGGCTGCACGATGAGAAGCCGAGTCCTGCTGTTGATGTGGCTCCCCCTGCTGACCTTGACGTCGGGGGGCGCTCTTTTCGCTCAAGGCTCCTCCGCTCAGCGCCAGCAGCCTGAGTGGTTCGGCGACGGCGTCGTCATGGCCGGCAACTGGGAGCCTCTGATCTTCCGCACCCGCCGCGGTCACTATCTCCGGGAGGACTATGTCGAACGCTACAAGAGGGAGCACACCGAAGAGACGGTCCGCAGGCTGGCCGAGCAAGGCGTCAACTACGTTCAGACCCACTTCTACAAGGGTTTCGGGCTGAAGGCCGAGGCCGAGGACATCGAATACGCCAAGAAGCTGCGAGCCCTCTGCAAGAAGTACGGCATTCGCGTCGGCCTCTACATCGGCGGCGTGATGGCCTACGAGACCCTGTTTCTCGAAGCGCCCGAAGCCAAGGAGTGGATCCGCCGCGACGAGAACGGCAAGCCCTTGTACTACTGGGACGAGCAGACGTTCCGCTACAAGCCCAACTTCTTCCACGCCGGCTTCCAGGCCTACATGAAGGGCATCGTCCGGGCCGCTATCGAGCAGTTGGAGCCCGACGCGCTCTTCTTCGACAACTTCAACCTGGACCGCGATCCGCTCTCGGACCATTCCGAGTACACCGCGCGACTCTTCCGCGAATTCCTTCGCGCCAAGTACACTCCCGAGGAGCTGAAGGGCCGGATCGGGTTTTCGGACCTGCGCGAGGTCAAGGTCCCGGAGTTCAAACTGGCCCAAGATCCCTTCGAGATGCGCGTCGTGCGCAGTCCGATGTTCCAGGAGTGGATCGATTTCCGCAACGACCGCCTGGCGGCGTATTTCCGCACCCTCGCCGATTACGCTCGCGAGCTCGATCCGGACATCGTCATCGGCCTGAACATCGGGGGCGTCACCGATGACAACCGCCTTGCCTGGGGCGTCGATTTTTCCCGTCTGCTGCCCCAAGCCGACTTCTTTTTCAGCGAGGAGTCCGATACTGCGCAATGGACGGCGGACGAGGTTCTGACCTCTTTGATCCGCTCCTATAAGATCGCCGGACTCTTCGGCAACCGCCTGATCGCTTACACGAGCGGCTGGCTCGCCGATCGCCAGCGCACCGCCCCCACCCAGCTCTACATCGGTGAGGCCCTGGCCTTCGGCAGCCAGGCCGGGATGGTCTGCTGGATGGAGGAAGACGGCACGTTCATCCGGCCGGATTCCCGCGTCTACATCGACTTCTTCCGCCGCCACAAAGATCTGTACCGGGACACCCGCAGCGTGGCCGACGTCGCCGTGCTTCGGTCTTTCCCCTCGATGGCCTACAACAACGACACGCCCCTGTTCAGCACCATGCTCTTCGAGCAGACCCTGATTCAGAAGCGCGTGCCGTTCGAGATCGTCTTCGACTCGACCTTGAAAGACCTCTCCCGCTACAAGGTGCTCGTGCTGGCCGACCAGGAGTCCATCGGAGACGGGGAACTCGAGCTGATACGGGCGTTCGTCCGCAACGGCGGGGGCCTGGTGGCTGTCGGCACTTCGACGATCTACACTGAGCGCCGCATCCGCCGGCTCGACTTCGGCCTGAGCGACCTGTTCGGCTGCCACTATCCTTACGACGGCGACCGCCCGTCTTCCACCGTCAGGAACACTTACGGGAAAGGGCGGGTGGTCTACATTCCCCGGATTCGGCCTTCGGTCCCCCCGCCGCCGAAAGGATTCAACGGCACGATCCCCGCCAAGTACTGGAAGCTGCCCGCCAACGCCGGAGAACTCTACACCGCGGTGAAGTGGGCGTCCGGCGGCGCTTTGAGCCTCGAGGCCGATGCGCCGGATTCAGTAGCGGCGGAGCTGCGCCGGCGCCCGGACGGCGCCTACGTCCTGCACCTGCTCGACTACGACACCGGCGCCGAGCACGAAAACCTGGACGTGAGGCTGCGGTTGCTGGAAGCCGCGGAGAGCTACCGGGTGACGCTGCGCTCGCCGGACTTCGACGAAGAGATCCGGCTGGAGCCGAAGGTCGCTGATGGACGGCTGACGTTCCGCGTCCCACACTTGAAGACCTACGATGTGATCCTCATCGAGCCGCAACCGTGAAGCCCTCGGCCCGGGTTACGAGGGAAGCGGGCCGCGGTTGCGCGCCTGCGGTCTTCGGGAAGACGATGATGGACATGCAGCGCGCCACCGGCGCCGTTCTGATTCTATGGCTCGCCGCCGCCGCGGGCCTCGCCCGCGAGTATCACGTCTCGGTGAAGGGCGACGACGCGAATCCCGGCACGCCGGCTCAGCCCTTCCGCACGATCTCCCGGGCTGCCGAGGCGGCCCGACCGGGCGATACCGTCACCGTCCACGAGGGCGTCTACCGGGAAAAGGTGGCTCCGCCGCGGGGCGGGGAATCCGAGGCCAGGCGCATCGTCTATCAGGCGGCCGAGGGCGAGCGCGTGGAGATCAAAGGCTCCGAGGTGCTCGAGGGCTGGGAGCGGTTCCGGGAGGGCGTCTGGCGGGTGAAGATCCCGGACAGCTTCTTCGGAGACTACAACCCGTTCCGGGACGAGATTCGCGGCGACTGGTTCTCAGGGCACGGCCGCGTCCACCACACCGGCGAGGTCTACCTGAACGGCAAGTCGCTCTTCGAAGTCCCGGCGCTCGAAGGCGTCCTCGATCCCAAGCCGCTGCCCGGCGCGGTGGACCAGCAGGGCTCCACCTATGTCTGGTGCGTCGAGCCGGGCGAGGGGTACATCGTCCTTTACGCCAACTTCCACGGGTTCGATCCGAATCGTGAGCTGGTGGAGATCACTGTCCGCGACAGTTGCTTCTACCCGGCGCGGCCGGGCGTCGATTACATCACCGTGCGCGGGTTCGAGATGAGCCAGGCGGCCACCCAGTGGGCCCCGCCGACGGCCGAGCAGATCGCCTTGATCGGCACGCACTGGAGCAAGGGCTGGGTGATCGAGAACAACGTCATCCACGACTCCAAGTGCGCCTGCATCAGCCTGGGCAAGGACCGCGCCACCGGCCAGAACGTCTGGTCGAAGAACCCCCGCAAGGACGGCGCCACGCACTACAACGAGGTGATCTTCCGGGCCCTGCGCGCCGGCTGGTCCAAGGAGAAGATCGGCTCGCACGTGGTGCGCAACAACGTCATCTACAACTGCGAGCAGGCGGGCATCGTGGGCAGCCTGGGGGGTGTCTTCAGCCGGATCGAGAACAACCACATCTACGACATCTGGACCAAACGCCAGTTCTCGGGCGCCGAGATCGCCGGCATCAAGATCCACGCGGCGATCGACACCGTCATCGAGGGCAACTGGATTCACGACGCCGGCCGGGGCATCTGGCTCGATTGGATGGCCCAGGGTACGCGGGTCACCCGGAACCTCTGCTACAACAGCCACACCGAGGATCTCTTCGTCGAGGTGAGCCACGGGCCGTTCCTCATCGACAACAATCTGTTCCTGTCGGCGAAGTCGCTGCGCTGCTGGTCGCAGGGCGGCGCCTGGGCGCACAATCTCATCACCGGCCACGTGGAGGTCTACGAGGAGAGGAACCGCTGCACACCATACCATTTCCCGCACTCCACCAAGGTGGCCGGCGTCCGCAGCATCCACGGGGGAGAACACCGCTTCTACAACAACATCTTCGTGCGCGGCTACCCGGAGCTCGAGGCGAACCAGCAGGGCCGCGGCCGCAACATTCGCTGGCTGGGCTACGGACTGGAACCTTTCGGCCACACCAGCTTCGTTGTTCTCGCCGCCGGCAATGTCTATCTCAACGGGGCCCGGCCGCATCCGAAGGAAGAGAACCCCCTCGTGCTGGATGATGCGGACCCGGATGTCGAATTGAGGACCGGCGGCGGGCGCGTAGAATTGTCAATTACGGTGGACGCCCGGATGCTGGCGGTGAAGACGCCGTTCCTTACTACGAAATTCCTCGGCAAGACGCTGATCAGCGGGCTGCCTTTCGAGAACCCCGATGGCTCGCCTCTGGTGATCGACCGCGACTATTTCGGCAGGCGGCGGGACCGGGAAAGCCCTGCCGCTGGCCCGTTCGAAGACATTCGGCAAGGGAGGGTGAAGCTGACGGTATGGCCGCAATGACGCCCACTGAGGCGCGCCGGTCCAGCGTCTCCCCCCGCAAGATTCCGTGCGCCGGGAAACCGGCAGTGAGGTGCCACCATGAGTAAACCGACACAATCCGCAACCCGCCGGGCGTTCCTCGGGGCCGCCTCTTCCGGGGCCCTCGGGTTCGCCGCTTCGGCGCGCTCGATGTCCGCGGCGCCCAGACCCCGCGAGGAACGGCTGCCCCGGGAGGTCTGGATCGCCACTGTCTCCCAGGACGGCCTCCGCGCCGAAAACACCGAGCAGATGATCGAGGCCATGCTGGCCCGGATGAGGCAGGCCGCCGCCTACGAGCCGGATATCATCTGCTTGCCGGAAGTCTTCCCGTTCGTGAACCTCGCCGGCGGCCGTCCCCCGGTCTCTGAAGCAGCCGAAAAGCCGATCGGCAAAGTCTGCCGTCCGTTCGCCGAGTTCGCCAAGCGGCATCACTGCTACGTGATCTGCCCCACCTATACGGAAGAGGACGGCGTCTACTACAACGCCGCGGTCCTGATCGGCCGGGACGGGAAGCTGGTGGGCGAGTACCGCAAGATGCACCCGACGGTGGGCGAGATGGAGGCCGGCGTCTCGCCGGGGCCGCTCGATCCGCCGGTCTTTCGGACCGACTTCGGCGTCATCGGCTGCCAGATCTGTTTCGACATCGAGTGGGACGATGGCTGGGAGGCGCTGCGAAAAGCGGGCGCCGAGGTCGTGTTCTGGCCGTCGGCCTTCACCGGCGGCTACGCGGTGAACGCCAAGGCCTGGCGGCACCACTACTGCGTCGTCTCCAGCACCCGGAAGGACCGCAGCAAGATCTGCGACATCAGCGGCGAGGAGATCGCCACCAGCGGCCGCTACCAGCGCTGGGCCTGCGCGCCGGTGAATCTCGAGAAGGCCTTCTTGCACACCTGGCCGTTCTGCCTGCGGTTCCACGAGGTCCAGGCCAAGTACGGCCGCGACATCGTGATCACCACGTTCCACGAAGAGGAGTGGTCGATCATCGAGAGCCGCTCGCCGGACGTCAAGGTGGCCGACGTGCTGAAGGAATTCGAGTTCGAGACTTACGAGGAGCACATTCGGTCGGCCACCGAGGCCCAGGAGAAGGCCCGGGCCCGCATCCTGCGGCGGAGCTGACCCGTCCGGGGCGCGTTCTCTCCGGCTATACCGTCTTGTACGGGTTCGGATGCGGCTCGACGTGGAGCGAGACGTCGATGACGGCCAGCTCGGAGCCGATGAGGGCGTCCTTGACCCGGTGGGCGATCTCGTGGCCGTCCCGGACCGGAATGCGGCCGTCCACTTCGATGTGCAGATCGACGAAGTAGCCGAGGCCGCTCTTGCGCACCAGGCACCGGTCCACCTCCTCGACGCCCGGCACCGCGGCGACGATCTCCCGGATCCGTTCCACGAAGGCTTCGTTCGGAGCCGCGTCCATTACGTCGCGTAGCCCGTTGCGGAGCAGCCGGTAGCCGTTGAAGCCGATCACCGCGCAGGCGAACAGCGCCGCCCAGTCGTCGGCCGGCTCGTAGCCCGGGCCGCCGATCACCCCGATGGTGATGCCGATGAAGGCCGCCCCCGAGGTGAGGGCGTCGGAGCGGTGGTGCCAGGCGTCGGTCTGGATCGCCCCGCTGCCGATCTCGGCCCCGGTGCGGGTAAGGAAGCGGAACAGGAGTTCCTTGGTGACGACGACCAGCACGAGGACGATCAGCGTCCAGGGGGCCGGCAGGTGGTGGGGGGTGAGGATTTCGCGGATGCTCTGGATGGCGATCCCGGCGGCGGCGATCAGCAGCCCCGCGGCGATGACGATGGCCCCCAGCGGCTCCGCCTTGCCGTAGCCGAACGGGTACCGCTGGTTGGGTGGCGTGGCGGCGATGCGCAAGCTGCCCAGCACCACCAGGGCGCTGAAGATGTCCAGCATCGACTCGACGCCGTCGGCGATCAACGCGTAGGAGTAGCCTGCGAGCCCGGCCAGGATCTTCACCGCGGCCAGCACGGCGCTCACCAGAATGGCGACGATCGTCGCCCGCACGCCCCGGGCCGCGGAAGCCGCGAGCTGTTCGTGGGCCTCTCTTGGTATGGTGGCGTGCTGTCTCATGGCGGCGGTTCGGACCCGGTTGTGTTCCAAAGGCCTCTGGTTCCACAGGTAGCACACCGGGACGCCGCCGGCTCGCGGCGCCGGCCCGGCTCTCCGGAGAGCCCGTAACTTTCCGCGCCGGCCCTTGCGGGCTCCGGCCGGGCTTCCGTAAGATGGGGGAACAACCCGCCTATGATCTCAGACACGCTCCGTGAAGGTCTGACCTTCGACGATGTGCTGCTGCAGCCCGCTCGCAGCGGCGTCCTTCCGGCGGAAACCGACACCCGGACCCAGGTGACCCGCAACGTGGCGCTTAATATCCCCATCGTCAGCGCCGCCATGGATACGGTCACCGAAGCGCACCTGGCCATCGCCCTGGCCCGCGAGGGCGGCATCGGCATCATTCACAAGAACATGCCGATCGAGAGGCAGGCCGAGGAAGTGGACCGGGTGAAACGTTCCGAGAGCGGAATGATCGTCGATCCCGTCACCATGGAGCCGCACCAGAAGGTCTACGAGGCGCTGGAGATCATGCGCCGGTTCCGGATCTCCGGTGTGCCGGTGGTCCGCGGCACACGCCTCGTCGGCATCCTGACCAACCGCGACCTGCGCTTCGAGACGAACTTCGACCAGCCGATCGAGAACCTGATGACGAAGGAGAACCTCATCACGGTCCCGGTCGGCACCACGCTCGAAGAGGCCGAGAAGATGCTCCACGAGCACCGCGTGGAGAAGCTGCTGGTGGTGGACGACGACTACAACCTCAAGGGTCTGATCACCGTCAAGGACATCCAGAAGAAGATCAAGTACCCGAACGCCGCCAAGGACGAGCAGGGCCGCCTGCGGGTGGGGGCGGCCATCGGGGCCACCGGCGACTACCTGGAGCGGGCCCAGGAGCTGGTGGCCAAGAAGGTGGACGTCCTGGTGATCGACACCGCCCACGGCCACAGCGAGCGGGTGCTGGACGCGGTGACGATGATCAAGCGGACGCTGCCCGAGGTGGACCTGGTGGCCGGCAACGTGGCCACCTACGACGGGGCCAAGGACCTGCTGGAGCGGGGCGTGGACGGCGTCAAGGTCGGCATCGGCCCCGGCTCGATCTGTACCACCCGGGTGGTGAGCGGCGCGGGCGTCCCTCAGATCACCGCCATCGCCGATTGCGCCCGGGCCCTGCGCGGCAGCAGCGTACCGCTCATCGCCGACGGCGGCATCAAGTACTCCGGCGACATCACCAAGGCCATCGCCGCCGGGGCCGACTGCGTGATGATCGGCAGCCTCTTCGCCGGCACCGAAGAGAGCCCCGGCGAAACGATCCTCTACCAGGGGCGCACCTTCAAGAGCTACCGCGGGATGGGGTCGATCGGCGCGATGTCCGAGGGCAGCTCGGACCGCTACGCCCAGGACATCAACGCCAAGCTCGTCCCCGAAGGGATCGAAGGGCGGGTGCCCTACAAAGGCCCTCTGGCCGAGATGGTCTACCAGCTCGTCGGCGGGCTGCGCTCCGGCATGGGCTATACCGGCTGCCGGACGATTCGGGAGCTCCAGGAGAGGGCGGCGTTTCTGCGGGTGTCACCCGCGGGCCTGAGGGAAGGCCACGTGCACGACGTGATCATCACCAAGGAAGCGCCGAACTACCGGGTGGAGTAGTTCCGCGGCTCGAGCCGCCTGCCGATCCAGCCTTTCGCGGCCCCGGCGGGCTACTCCTCTTCGCCTGACGGCCCCGTGCTCCGCGCCACCTGGAAGTGGCTCAGAGAGTTCGCGTACGCGGCGATGCCATCGTAAAGCGCCTCAGCAAGCTGCTGCCGGTACTTCTCGCTCTTGAGCTGCTTCTCCTCGCGGGGATTGCTGATGAAGCCGACCTCGACCAGGATGGAAGGCATCTTGGCTCCGATCAGCACCACGAACGGGGCTTTCTTCACCCCTCGGTTCCGCGCCCGCGGGTTGAGCTTGCGGTGCATCTTATAGACTGCCGTTTGCACGTTGGCGGCCAGGTCACGGGACTCCTGAAGCTTGTCGTCGAGGGCGATCTTCTGGATCAGAGAGGTTAGCTCGTGGATGGACTTGTTGGAGCCCGCGTTCTCACGCGCCGCGACTTCCAAGTCTGCCCGCGATCGCGTCAAGTTCAAGTAAAAGGTTTCGACGCCATTGACGCCCCGGTATCGCGAGGAGTTCACGTGCACGGAAATGAACAGGTCCGCCAGAGCTTTGTTGGCGATCTCCGTGCGGCGCTCGAGCGACAGGGTCTTGTCGGAGGTCCGCGTCAGCACCACTTCAGCTCCCAGCCGTTCCCGGAGCAACGTGGCGAGACGTTTGGATACGTCGAGCGTCACGTCCTTTTCCCGGAGCCCGGTGGGGCCGATGGTGCCCGTGTCGCGCCCGCCGTGGCCGGGGTCGATCACGATGCGCCCCAGCTTCAGGCCCAGCACCCGCGTTAGGGAGTGGCCGCCACCCCGGTTGCGCCGAGCGGGGGTGGCGATCAGGAAATCGTCCTCATCTTTCTTCGCGGCAGGGGACTCGGCAGGTGGCTTTGCTGACGCCGCCAGGGTTTTCTGCTGGCGGCGAGCGTCCGAATCCTTCGCGGGCTCAGGGGGGTTGGAGGAGGCATGGCGTTTCGCCTCGGTCGCCGCCGGCGCCCGCCTTGCTGCCGTGCGGGCAGGCGGCTTCTCGATTTTCGTCTGCCGGCCCGGCGGAGCAGCAGACGTTGATCCATTGCGGGACCTCGCGGCTTCAACCGGTGATTTCGTTTTGCTCGGAGCAGACCGGGGAGCTTTGGCGATGGTCTCGGCGGGCGGTGGGGCGGCCAAAGGTTTCTCGATCACTTTGGGCGCGGCCTGTTTCTCGGCCGCGGTCGTAGCTCTCTTGCCGCTGGGCTTTTTCGATTTGGCCGGCTTCGCCCTTTTCGCTGTTTGCTTCGCTTGCGGCTTGGCTGGCCGGGCCAGCGTCAGCTTGTCTTCGAGTGAAGCCCTCGAGCCCTTGCGGCGGACCTCGATGATCAGCCGGTCTGGGTTCACCAGTTGGGAAGCCGAAACGTCCACCTCGGTCTTCAGATCCAAGACCACCCGGGCCACGGACCGCCGGTTTTGCGAAACCCGAATCTGTTTGATGAGATCGTCGCCGACAAGGATGGTGTGAACTGTTTCCGGCGAAACCCGCTGGCGCGCATTCAGGATGTCGAAGTAAAGGCGCGGGGGATTCGAGAGCCGGTTGTACTTGAAGCGGAACTCGCCGCTCGTCTCGACGGCGATCCGGGTGACGTCTCCCAGCGACCAGAACCGGACCGCCTTCACCGAGACCGGTCGCGCTGCTTCACCGGGCGGGGCTCCCAGAGTGGCGAGCAGCGACAACAGGATAAGCACCGGGGCGGCGCCGGCCGGAATCCCCAACCGCACCCGCGCCCGTGAATGAGAACCGCTGCGGCCGGTGGCCGGCCGCTGCGACGGGTGGAACTCCATGTTGGACCTACCTCGTCCTGAGATGCAGCCTGCCTTCGCTATCGATGTAGCTTTCCACAGGACGGTATTGCGGTCCGTCAGGCGGCGAGCTGCTCCCAGTTGATTTTTCCGCTTCTCTCTTCAGCTCCGCGTACTTCTCGGCCACCCGGCGCAAGTATTTCCGGGTCTCCTGGTACGGCGGAATCCATTTGTGCCGGGCCACCGCCCCCTCGCCGGCGTTGTAGGCCGCCAGCGCGAGGCGGTCGTCCCGGAACAAGTCCTTCAGGTACTTCAGATAGCGGACGCCCGCATCGATATTCTGCTCGGGGTCGAACGGGTTGGCTACGCCGAACCTCCGGGCCGTGGCCGGGATGAGCTGCATGAGCCCCTCGGCCCCCTTCTCGGAAACGGCGAACGGGTTGTAGCTGCTTTCCACCTGGATCACCGAATGCACGAGCAGCGGGTCGATGCCGTACTTCTTCGCCGTCTTTTCGACCAGCTCGTCCACCCGGGCCGCGCGGCGGAAATACTCGGCCCGCTTCCGGGCCGGCAGGCCCTCGAGCGCCGGAGTCACCACCTTGCGCACCAGGCGGCCGCGGGAATCCACTCGGATCACCGACGTGGCTCGCAGCTCGGAGCCAGCGGCGGATGCCGCGGACGCCGGGACGACTCCCAGCGCCAGAACCCCCGCGACGACGAAACAAAATCTCATAAAATTGTTCCAGTTTGCGCTGTAAGCGATTATACAGCCAAAACTTCCTTGGGCCAACCCTGAATTGCGGGACGAGGGAAAACCAACCCTCTTGACCCGCGGCCAAACCATAGAGGGCCGGAAAACCAACCAGAGCAGTCGATACGGGCAGGCAACTCGCCTGCCAATGATATTATTCTTACATGACATGGCTCGATTCTCCAACCCCTGCGGGACCGCAACCGCAGGGCGAATCGGGTCCTTCCGTTGCCGGATTCGTCCTCGCCGGGGGCCGTAGCGCCCGGATGGGACGAAACAAGGCTCTGCTTCCGTATTCGGACACAGTGTTGGTTCTCTTTATCGCCCGGGCGGTCCGCGCGGCGGCCGGCAGCGCTACACTCGTCGGTCCCGCCGAGCAGCTCGCCGGTCTGGGCCTCCCCGTGGCGCCGGACTTGCGGCCGGGGGAGGGCCCCCTGGCTGGGATCGAAGCCGCCCTCGCCTCCTCTGCCGCCGACTGGGCCCTCATCGTCGCCTGCGACATGCCGCGGCTCTCGGCCCCGCTGCTGGCGGGGCTGGTCGCCGCCGCCCGGTCCAGCAAAGCCGACGCCGTGCTCGCGGCTTCCGGGCACGGTCCGGAACCGATGTGCGCCGTCTGGCGGCGGCGGACGGTCCTGCCGGAAGTGCGACTGGCCCTCGATCAGGGCCGCCGGAAGCTCCACGACCTGCTCGCCCGCTTGCGGATCGAGACCTGGCGCCCGCCGGGCGAGGACTGGACCGAGAACCTGAACACCCCGGAAGACTGGCGGCGCCACCTCGCCGGCCTGGTTCCCCGGGCTACCGGGGTACCCAAGGAGCCGGCCGGCGGGGGTACCTGAGCGATGAGCGAAACCTACCCTCACTACATCGAGTTCCGCCACGTCTATAAGACGTTCGACTACCCGGTTCTGGTCGATGTCAATTTCCACGTGGACGCCGGCGAGACGGTGGCCATCATCGGCCGCAGCGGCGTCGGCAAGTCCGTCACCCTGGCCCACATCATGGGTTTCCTCAAGCCCGACAGCGGCCAGGTGATCGTCGCCCACACCGACATCACCCACGCCACCGAGGACGAGCTGCGCCGCATCCGCAAGAAGGTAACCATGGTCTTCCAGTCCGGCGCCCTGTTCGACTCGATGACCGTGGAGGAGAACATCCTTTTCTCGCTCGAGCTCCGCGAGGATTACAACGAGGCCAACAAAGACGAAATCGTGGACGGTCTGCTGGACATGGTGGGGTTGAAGGCGTACAAGTATTCCTTCCCCTCGGACCTGTCCACCGGCTACAAGCGGGCCGTCGCCATCGCCCGGGCTCTGGCCGCCGAGCCCGAGTGCATCCTCTACGACGAGCCCACCACGATGGTCGATCCCATCATGTCCGACGACCTGGCCAACCTGATGCTTCGGCTGAAACAGGAGCTGCAATTGACCTCGGTGGTGGTCACCCACGACGTGGATCTGATGTACCGCGTGGCCGACCGCGTGGTGGTGCTCTACGAGGGCCGGGTGATCTACTTCGGGCCGGTGGCCGATCTCGAGAAGTCCGACCACCCGCACATCCAAGAGTTCATCGCCAAGGATGAGGTCTGGTGAGCCGGGCGGCCTTCACAAGCCCAACATATCGGCGATCCGCGTGATCAGCCTCTCGAACTTCGACGGCTCCTCGGCCGGGGGCAGGCGCACGTATCCGGCTTCGTCGTCCTCAGGGCCCGGCGGCCTCCACCTGGCCTTTTCGACCAGCCGCACCCGGTAGCCGCTGAAGGCGTAGACCCGCCGGTAGAGCGCGCCGTCCCCCTCTCGCACGACGAGCGAGAAGGTGACTCTCTTCCGGCCCCCCTCGCCCTGTTTGGCCTGCACTTGCAGCGGGTAGTAGCCCACCAGGTTGCGCTCCCGGTAGGCCGTCTCGTAGCGGTGGCGCCGGGTGCTCCAGACGAAGACCCGGAAGCCGTCGAATTGGAAGGGCTGCCGCGGCGCCGAGATGGTCGTCCAGACCCAGTGGTGTTTCCAAGTTTCGCCGTCGCGGACCCGCCCCAGGGAAGCATAGGCCGTAATCCTCCGCCCGCCTGCATATTGAGCCACTTCGTCGGGGACAGCCATCACCAGCATCCGGCTGAGCACCCAGCCGGCGCGGCCGTTCTCGAGCCGCACCAGCGTCCAATCGTCCGCTGGGCCTTCGATGGCCTCGTCCGGAGGGCCGTAAGAATTGAGAGGCAGGGCAGGCGTTTCGGTCTGGGGCGGCAGATAAGGTCCCCGGGGAGCGACCCGATGCGCCGTTACGTCGGCCAGGATGCCCTCGTCGAGCTGATAGAAGCTAGGCGCCTGCCGATTCGGTTCCGTGTGGACATTCAGCGTGTCGTAGACCGTGGCTTTGCCTTGGGAGGGCAGCCGGGCCGCGATCCGGCCTTGCCGCTCGAGCCGCGCCATCGCCGCCGGAGTGAGCAGGAGCCGCCCGTCGGTCCAGCCTTCGACGCCCTCGGCGGCCCGGATCCTGGCGAACCGCCGCTTGCGGCCAATGATCTCGACCCGGTCGCCGTGCCGCAGCGTGGCTACTACTGGAGCGTCCGGGGCCAACTCGCCGAGAATCTCCAGCTCGACGGGGCCGACGAAGGCTATCTCGGGCTTTGGCTTCTCGTCCGGTGCCAGGCCGCAGCCGAGCCACAGCAAGAGCCCGGTCGCAAGGATGCTGATCAGCCGTCTCATGGCCCCACTTCCATTGCCAGCCTCTCCGGGAGTCCGCCGGGCCGGTCCGGCGCTGGGGCTTTCAGACGAGCAGGCTCTCGACGAACTTCTGGATCCGGTCGAAGCCGCGCTCCAGGTCGCTCATCGAGGCGGCGTAGGAGATGCGGATGTGCTCCGTGGTGCCGAAGGCCTCGCCCGGCACCGCCGCCACGTGGGCCTGCTTCAGCAACTGTTCGGCGAAGTCGAGCGAACAGTGGATGCCGTTCTTGCCGAAGACCGCGCTCACGTTGGGGTAGGCGTAGAAGGCGCCGCCCGGCTCGGCCATCTTCAGCCCCGGAATGGCCTTGACCCGGTCGATCACGTAGGCCCGCCGACGCCGGTACTCTTCGAGCATCTCCTGGACGGCGTCCTGCGGCCCGCGCAGCGCCTCGATGGCCGCCTTCTGGGCGATCGAGACCGGGTTCGACGTCGAGTGGCTCTGCAGCTTCTGCGCCGCGGCGATCACCTCCTTGGGCCCCAGCCCGAAGCCGATGCGCCAGCCGGTCATCGAGTAGGTCTTCGACAGCGACCCGACGATGATGACGTTCTCCTTGGCCCCCGGCTCGGCGGCGATCGAGAAGGGCTCGCCCGAGTAGACGAACTTGTCGTAGCACTCGTCGGTCATCAGCCAGATGCCGCGCTCGGCCGTCATCTTCAGGATCTTGCGGAACTCGCCGTTGTCGAGCACCGCCCCGGAAGGGTTCGATGGCGAGTTGATGATCACCATCTTCGTCTTCCCGGTGAGGTGCGGCTCGATCATGTCGGCCGTCAGCGTGAAGCCCTTCTCCTCGTCGGTCTTGACGAAGACGCACTTGGCCCCGGTGTAGTTGACCACGTCCTTGTAAGTCACCCAGTAGGGTACCGGGACGATGACTTCGTCCCCCGGGTTCAGCAGCACCTGGGTGTAGTTGAAGATGGTGTGCTTGCCGCCGACGTTCACCATGCACTCGGCCGGCGTGTAGCTGGTGCCGTAGTCTTTGCCATGGCGCTCGCAGATCGCCTCTTTGAGCTCCGGGATGCCCCCGGCCTGGGTGTACTTGGTGAAGTTCTCCTCGATGGCCCGGATACCGGCCCGCTTGATGTTCTCCGGCGTAGGGAAGTCCGGCTCGCCGGCCCCGAAGCCGACGACGTCCACGCCTTCCCGCTTCAGGCGGGCGGCTTCAGCGGAGACCTTCATGGTCGCGGACATGCTGATGAGGTTCACCCGGTCCGCCAGGGTCAGTTTCTTCTCTTGGGCTGGTTGCACGGTCAAGCTCCTTGCAGTTTCTTTCTCAATCTCGCTTCGACGACCGGCGGCACGAGGCCCGAGACGTTCCCCCCCAGCCCGGCTACCTCCTTCACCAGCCGCGAGCTGATGAACGAGTAAGCCTCGCTCGCCATCAAGAACACCGTCTCGATCGCCGGCTGCAGGCGCCGGTTCATCAGCGCCATTTGCAGTTCGTACTCATAGTCCGAAATCGCCCGGATGCCCCGGATGAGCACCGTGGCCCCCTTCCGGGTGGCATAGTCGACCAGCAGCCCTTCGAAGCTGTCCACTTCCACGTTCGGGAAGCGGAGGTCCTCGATCACCTCCTCGATCATCACCACGCGCTCGGCTACCGAGAAGAGCGGCCGCTTGGTCTCGTTGCGCAGAATGGCGACGATCAGGTGGTCGAATAGATGGGTAGACCGCTCGATCAGGTCCAAATGTCCGTTTGTAAACGGATCAAAGGACCCCGGATAGACTGCGGTGACTTTTCGCTGGTCCTGTCCCAAGGTGTTCGGCCGCCGTTCCGCTGGGTAACCCTTGATTTTAGCCGAACCCTCCGGCCGGTGGATTCGCGGAGGCCGCTGCGGAGCTCAACCGCTTCGCTCACCCAGACGGCGCAGGCCGAAGAACAGAAAGCCGAGGCCGACGACGGCGTCGGCGCCGGCGGCCACCCGCAGGGGGAGTTGGGCCTCCGGATCGTCCAGGACCAGCTCGCCGATCCCCAGCATGGTAAGGGCGCCGAAGAGCAGCAGCGCCCCGATCAGGATGAGCAGTTGGGGGGTCATCTTCTTCATCTGTTTGTTCCCTTTTTCCTCTCTCCTCGATTGCCGGCCGCGACCGGCTTCAATCATATATCGGCGCTTCGCCCTCCGGTCTTGTCTTCCACCGCCGGTGGATCCAGAGCCATTGGTCCGGATGCTCGCGGATGATCTCCTCGAGCCTCGCGTGCAGCCGCTGGGTGTCGGCGGCGGCGTCGCCGGTGATCGCGACCGGTTCGTAAAAGCGCAGCACGTAGCGGTTCTCCTCTGGGCGCCACAGGGCGAAGCCGGGAATCACCGCCGCCCCGGTCCGGGCCGCCAGCTTCGCCAAGCCTGCGTGCGCGCAAGCCTTCCGCCCGAAGAACTCGACGAACACGCCCTCCTGCGGCGAGGCGTTCTGGTCGATCAGCACGCCGACGGCTTCGTTGGCCGCCAGGGTCCGCAGGATCTTGCGCGCCGACTCCTTCTTGCCGATCACCTGGTTGCCCGAGAGCCGCCGGCGCCGCTCCAGCCAGCCGTCGAGCAGGGGATTGTCCAGCGGCCGGACCACCACGTGCATCGGCTCCGCCATCAGCGCGTGGGCGAAGGCGCTCAGCTCCCAGTTGCCCAGGTGCGCGGTGGCGAAGAGCACGCCGCGCCCTTTCCGTTTCGCCGCCTCGAAGTGCTCGAAGCCTTCGTAGCGGATCCATTCGCCGACGTTCTCCCGGCTGACGGAGGGGAACCTTGCCAGGGCTGCCAGTACCCGGCCCAGGGAGGCGAAGACGCCGTCGATCAACTCTTCGCGCTGGGCGGCCGTCAGCTCCGGCATGGCGAACTCGAGGTTGCGCCGCGCCGCCCGCCGCAGCCGGGGCGCCGCCCGGTCCAACAGCCGGGTGTAGAGGCGCGCCAGCCGGAATGCCCAGCCGCGGGGGCCGATCCGCAAGGTGGCCGCCGCCGCCCGCACCAGCAGATATTCCGCCCAGTTGCGTATCCAAGATCGCCGGCGCACCGTTCGTCTCTATCAGCTTACCCGCGCCGCAGTCGGGCCGCCGGGCGTGCAGCCGGTGGGGCCGTCATCCGGAAGATTCCGTCCAGCCCAGCGTCTTGTCCACCGCCTCCCGGGTGATCGGGTGGTAGAGCGGCCGGGCCTCCCGATAGATGGCCAGCGCCCTTTTCTTGCCCTCCGGGGTCTTGGCCAGTTCTTCGAACAGGGGGGCCACGAACTTACGGCGGCCTTGGGTGGTCAGGAACCACCGCAGGCGGGGCATGGCCCGCTCGTAGCCGTTCTGAATGGCCAGTTTGAGCCACCGACCGAGGATCTCGGCGTTGCCCGTCTGGGTCAGATGGTAGGCACGATCCAGCTGGGCGAGCTTCCCGGCTCCGGCGTCCGGCGGGATCGCTCGCAGGAACCGGAGCCACTCCTGGGTCGACCAGCCCCGTGCATCGAGGCGGCTCGCCGGCAGCTCGCCCTCGAGCCACGCCTCGGCCGCCTTGTCCACGTGAGCGAAGACGTCCGGCGGCGGCATCCACGCGCCGTCGGGAATGCCCGGCTCATAGAGCCACTGTTTCACGGGCACAGGGAAGGCCGGCTCGGCGCGGTTGAGCAGCCGGTACTGAAGGTCTTGCTGGAAGTCGGCCGTGGTGATGCTGCGGAAGGCGAACTGGTCGAAGTAAGCGCGCAGGTAACGGTCGAACCGCTCCCGCCCGTAGGCGGCTTCAAGGGTATGCAGCAGCAGCGCGCCTTTCTGATACGCGATCGCCGTGAGGGCATCGATCGGATCGCGGTCCTTGAGGTCGATGTGCAGAATCTGGTCGCTTTCCGGCAGCCGCTCCATCTCCTCCCGGAGCGCCTGCACTCCCAGCAGTGCTTCCATCTCCATGCGCTTACGCCCGTATACTTGCTCGACGATCCGCCGTGTCAAGTAGACGGCGAAACCTTCGTTCAGCCAGAAGTCGCGCCAGGTGGCGTTGGTTACCAGGTTGCCCGCCCACGAATGGGCCATCTCATGGGCGATGAGTGAGACCAGGCTCTTGTCTCCGGCGAGTACCGTCGGCGTGGCGAAGGTCAACCGCGGGTTCTCCATGCCCCCGAACGGGAAGCTCGGCGGCAGCACCAGGATGTCGTAGCGGCCCCACCGGTAACGGCCGAAGAGGCGCTCGGCCGCGACGAGCATCTTTTCGGTATCCTCGAACTCCCGCGCCGCCTTCTCCACTACCTCCGGTTCCGCATAGACGCCGGTGCGGTGGCTCAGCGGCCGGAACTCGATGTCGCCCACCGCCAGCGCAATCAGGTAGGAAGGCACCGGGTTCGGCATCTGAAAGCGATAGTCACCGTCGGCGGGAAGATCCGGCCGGTTGCCGGCGCTCATCACGGCCCGCAAGCCTTTCGGTGTCCGGATATGTGCCGAATAAGGGACCTTCACGGCCGGGGTATCCTGCAGCGGGATCCAGCTCCGAGCGTGGATCGGCTCCGATTGGGTGTAGAGAAAAGGATGGCGCTTGCCCGCCGTCTGCTCGGGCTCGAGCCATTGGAGCGCCGTCGAATCGCTGGTGGTCCGATAGTGGATGCGCACGTAGCCGTTCGACAGCGGTAGCTCGATCTCGAGCGGCGTGCCCAGGATGGGATCCGTCTCCCCCAGCCGGAACTTTGTCTCATGGAACCCGTGGCCGTCGGCCGAGACCTCTACCTTCTCGATGCGCAGCGCCCGCGTATCCAGGATCATCGGGCGGCTGCCGCGGAGGCGGGAGAATTCGAGCGTCGCCCAGCCGGAGAGCTCCTTATTGTCGAAATCGGCCGTCAGGTCGATCGCCAGGTGGCGGACCTCCACCTCGGCCGGGTTGGAGTAGCTGTGCAGATCCTCGGCCACGGCCACGGCGTCGGGCACGGCGTCCGGCCCGGGCGAGCACGACAGGATGCCCAGCGCAGCCAGCGCGGCTAGCGGAGTGCGGATTGTGGGGATTGCGATACTTTCGATACCTTCAAACACGGAACTTACAGGGTATCCAATGTCCACACCCGTTTACGACGCCATCATTTGTGGCGGCGGCCACAACGGCCTGGTCACCGCCGCCTATCTCGCCAAAGCCGGTCGGAAAGTTCTGGTGCTGGAACGCCGCGAGTTCGTCGGCGGCTGCTCGGTCACCGAAGAGGTCTGGCCCGGCTACCGCGTCTCCACCGCCGCCTACCTGACGAGCCTGCTGCAAGAGCGGATCATCCGCGACCTGGAACTGGAGCGCCACGGCTATATCGTGGACGCCAAGGATCCGTCCTTCTTCTCTCCGTTCCCCGACGGCCGGACGCTGTTCTTCTGGCAGGACGAGAAGCAGACGCTGGCCTCCATCGCGCAGTTCTCCCGCCGGGACGCCGAGCGCTTCCCGGCCTACGAAGCGCATCTGGAGCGCATCGCGCGGTTCCTCGAGCCGATGCTGCTCTCCACGCCGCCCGAGTTCCCGCCCCGGGGCCTTTCGGACCTGCCGGACTACATCCGGCTGCTGGCCCGCTTCCATGGTCTGGGACGGCGGGACACCGTGGACCTGGTGAGGATCTTCACCCTGTCGGCGGCCGACTTCCTCGACGAGTGGTTCGAATCCGAGGAGCTGAAGGCCACCCTGGCCACCGACGCGGTGATCGGCGCCAACGGCGGCCCGCGCTCGCCGGGCACCGCCTACATCCTGCTCCACCACACCATGGGCGGCGTGGGCGGCAAGCGCGGCCTCTGGGGATTTGTGCGCGGCGGCATGGGCGCCGTTTCGGAAGCCATCGCTTCGGCCGCCCGCAGCTACGGAGCCGAGATCCGCACGGCGGCGCCGGTGACCCGCATCCAGGTCGCCTCCGGCACGGCGCTGGGCGTGGCGCTCGAGAACGGCGCCGAGATCCCCGCCCGCATCGTCGTCAGCAACCTCGACCCCAAGCGCACCTTCCTCGAGCTGATCGAAGCCCGCCATCTCGAACCGGAGTTCCAGGCCGCCATCCGGCGCTACCGCTGCGAAGGCGCCTCGGCCAAGATCAACCTCGCCCTCGACGGCCTGCCCGAGTTCCGCGCCGCCCCGGAGACTCCCGGCCCCCAGCACCGCGCCACCATGCACATCTGCCCGTCGATCGACTACATCGAGCAGGCCTGGGACGACGCCAAGTACGGCCGGCCCTCCCGCGCGCCGCTGCTCGAGCTGACCATCCCGACGATGTACGATCCCTCGCTCGCCCCCGAAGGCAAGCACATCATGGGCATCTTCATCCAGTACGCGCCTTACCGGCTGCGCGACGGCGATTGGGAGGCGATGCGGGAGCCCTTCTACGAACGCGTCCTGGAGGTTCTGGAGGAGTACGTTCCCAACATCCGCAGCATCGTCGCCGAGCGCCAGGTGCTCACCCCGCTCGACATCGAGCGCCGCTTCGGCATCACCGGGGCCAACATCTTCCACGGCGAGATGAGCCTCGATCAGATGTACTCGATGCGCCCGGTGGCCGGTTGGGCCCGCTACCGGACCCCGATCCGCGGCCTTTACCTCTGCGGCTCCGGGACGCATCCCGGCGGGGGCGTGATGGGCGCGCCGGGCTACAACGCCGCCCGGGAAATCCTCAAAGACGCCCGCCGGTGGTGAGCCGCTCTCAGGCGGTCTGCGCCAGCCGCCGGTGCTCCCGGGTGATGCCGCGGCAGACCAGGAGCCAGACGGCGACGAAGACCAGGTTCACCAGCGCGAAGGCCCGGATGCCGAACGCCAGTTGGGTGCCGATGAAGACCACCGCCGCCTGCAGCGCGTCGCCGGTACGGCCGAAGAAGGTGTCGATCGCCGCCTTGGCCTTGTACTTCGCCTCACGGGAAGTGGGCAGGAAGAGCGCCTGGCGCACGGTGTTGTTCAGCGAGTAGTCGGTCGAGTTCTCGAAGATCTTGGTCACCCGGATCACGCGCAGGATCGGCATCGCCGCCGTCACGGCGTACGTCGTGGCCGAAATCACCGGCAGCACGAACAGCGAGCCCCGCACGCCGATGTACTTGAAGAACCGGGAGACGAGGAAGGTCTGCACCAGGAACCCCGCCAGGTTCACCCAGAAGAAGAAGTCGCCGTAGAAGGCCCCGATGAAGGCTCCGCGCTGGGCTTCGAAGGCCTGGCCGGCGCCGATCTGCTGGATCGCCGTCGTCTCCACCAGCTTGCCCAGGATGAACTCGCCCACCGTGTTCACCATGTTGAGCAGCAGCACCAGGAAGGCGATCAGCCGCAAGTAACGGTTCTCGAAGACGAGCTTGAAGCCGCCCTCGCGGCTCAGGTGCTCCCGCGCCGTTTCCGCCACCGCGGTGTTGGCGCCGCTCACCATCCGGTTCGTCAAGATGATCAAGAGGATGAAGACTCCGAGCATGCCGGCGGCGACGCTCATCAGTTCGAACGGGCCCAGCCGCTCGATGAAGACCGCCGTCGCCTTCGCCCCCACCAGCGCGCCGAAGGAGACGCCGATGCCGATGATCGGAAACAGCCGCTTGCCCGCCTCCTCGCTGTAGAGGTCGTTGGCGAAGGCCCAGAACTGCGAAACGATCATGAAGTTGAAGACGCCGAGCCAGATGAAGTACGGCACCCCGATGTGCCAGCCGGCGCTGCCCGCCAGGATGAACAACGCCAGGTTGCCGATGAAGAACAGCGTCATGCCGGAAAGCAGCCAGACGCGGTTCACCCGCGAGGCGAAGGCCCCGTAGAGCGGCACCAGGAAGATGAACAGGATGGCCTGGGCGGCGCTGGCGTAGCTCTTCACCTCGGCCCCGGCTTCGGAGAGGATCAGCGCCTCACGGATCGGCTTGAGGATGTAGTAGAGCGCCATCATGTTGAAGGCGTTGACCGCCAGCAACAGCACGGCGCCGCCCTCGCCGGGCCGGACGTCGCTGAAGAGCGACAAGGCGCGCTCGATCGGGCCTTTTCGCGGTTCCATCGCCACGTTCACCTCTCGCCCCCGCCCGGCTCCCAGCCGGGCGCGGCTCCACTTAGTGTACCCGCATCTCCGGGCGCCGGCGGCCCGGGCCGCGGACGGTTTCTGCTAGAATCTTCCGGTGTCTGTTCAGGCGCCGCCGCGGCTCGCCCGCCTCTTCGCTTCCCTGCTGCCCGGCATTTTCATGGTCGGCTACGTGATCGGCACGGGCAGCGTCACCACCATGGCGGCGGCCGGCGCCCGCTACGGCATGTCCCTGCTGTGGACCCTGATCCTGGCCAGCCTCTTCACCCACATCATGTTCGCCGCCATCTCGAAGACCACCATGGTGAGCGGACAGACGATGCTGTGGAACTTCCGCCGCCACTTCGGCGGCCCGGTGACGCTCTTCATCGTGCTGGCCATGGCGACCACGCAGATCGCCTCGATCATCGGCGTCATGGGCATCGTCACCGACGTGGTGCGGGAGTGGTCGCGCCCGTTCACCGGTGGCGAGGGCGTCAGCCGCGTCTGGAGCGCCCTGTTCTTCATGGGCTTGCTGCTCTGGCTGTTCTGGAACGGCCGGCACCGGGTCTTCCTGAAGGCCGTCTCGTTCCTGGTGGCCCTGATGGGCGTCTCTTTCTTGCTCACCGCCTTCGTGGAGCCGCCTTCGCTGGGACAGCTCGCCCGGGGCCTGGTCCCGGCCATTCCCGAAGCCGGCCGGCCGCACCTGCTGATCGCCGGCATGGTGGGCACCACGCTGGCCTCGGTTTGCCTTTTCAGCCGCAGCATCGTAATCCGCGAGGAGGGCTGGCAGGCGGAGGAGCTGCCGAAGGCCTACCGCGATTCGCTCGTCTCCGCCGTGCTGCTGCTCATCATCAACGCGGCCATCATGGCCTGCGCCGCGGGCACGCTCTACGTTCAGGGCATGCCGGTGGAGCGGGCCATCGACATGGTGAAGACCCTGGAGCCCCTGGCCGGCCGCTTCGCCGCCACCATGTTCGTCATCGGCATCGTCGCCGCCGGCCTGAGCTCGCTGTTTCCGAACTACGTGCTGGGCCCCTGGATGATCTCGGACTATCTCGGCAAGAGCCGCGACATGAGCCGCGCCGGCTACCGGGCGCTGGTGCTGGCGACAGCCTCTTTCAGCCTCGTGGTGCCGCTGTTCGGCGGCAGCCCGGTGGAGATCATGATCGCCTCGCAGGCCGTCAGCCCCCTGGTGATGCCCCTGATCACCCTCTTTACCTGGCTGCTACTGTTGAAAAAGGAGTTCGTGGGCCCATGGCGCAACAGCGTATGGATGAACGCCGGCCTGGCGGTGACGCTGCTCTTCACCGTGCTGATGCTCGGCATCGCCGTCTCCGGTTTCCTCCACAAGGTCTCCGCCGGCTAGCCGGCTTCGTCCTGGCCGCCGCGCTGGCTGGCGTTGCGGCGCCCGCCGGGCCGCCCGCCGGTGACGTTCCCCACCGCGCCGAAGGTTCCATCACGGTGAATGACGTGACGCTGCACTTGAAAGGCTCGGTGGCCGTCTGGGATCCCGAGGAGAAGACGCTGACGGTGGGCCTGTTCCCCTTCCCGGTGGGCGAGGACGAGGCCGCGAAGGCGGCGCAGGAGAGCATCCAGGCGGTGGCGGCGTCCCATCCCAGCCCGAACCCGGCTCAGTGGGAGAGGAGCCCGGTGGCCGCCGTGGTGCTCACTTTCCGGAAACGGCCGAAGCAGATCGATCCGAGCCGCGTGACCGCCTTTTCCGTCCGGGTCTACGGCCTGACCGCGCCGGATGAGACCTTCGCCATCTCGCGCCGCACCAGCGACGAGCTGAAGAAGACGATCCAGGAGATCGAGGGACGGATGAAGGGCAAGACGGGCAGCATCCGCCTCTCCACCGGCGGCAGCGACGCCATGTACGCCGGAACCGTGAGCTGGGAGCTGAGCTGCGAAACGCCCATCCGGACCCGGAAAGGGCGGTAACCTGCGCGCCGGTCCCGGCGACCTAACAGATGAGCGGCGGAGCCATGGCTTTCAAAGCGCTCAGGATGGCCACCCTGCTCGGGGTGTGTGGCGCGTTCTTCTTCGCCCTCGCGCAGGAGTCCCGGCTCAGGCCCGATGGCAGAATCCTCGTCACCGGCGGACGCGCAGAGCCCGGGACGCAGACCGGCTCTCTGCCCGAGTCGGCCTCCGTCAAGGGTTCCGTTTTCGATGCCGTCACCGGCGAGCCGGTTGCGAAGGTCCGGCTGGTGCTCGCCGGCGTGGACATCGCCCGGATCGATTACTCCACCGCCAGCGATGCTTCCGGCCGCTTCCGTTTCACCGATGTCGCCCCTGGCAGGTACCGGCTGTGGGCTTCTAAGAACCGCTACGCCCGGCTGGCCTATGGAAAACGCCGTAACGACGGGCTCGGGGCTATCCTGACCCTCGGGCCCGGCCAGGAAGTCACAGGGCTTGTGCTGAAGATCGTTCCCGCCGCCGTGATCACCGGCCGCGTGCTTGACGAGGACGGCGAACCGGTGGCCTTCGCCCAGGTGGACGTCCTGCGCTACCGTTACGTCAATGGCGAGCGGCGGCTGCGAGCGGTCAGCCGTGGCGCCCGTACGAACGATCTCGGGGAGTACCGCCTCTTCGGCCTCGCCCCGGGCCGCTACTACGTTTCGGTGAGCTATGGCGGAGGCCGCGGCGGGTTCCGGTTCCGCAGAGGCCGGGAGGACTCGCCGGAGCGCTCACGGGCATACCCTAGACTCTACTATCCTGGCGTGCCCGATCCGGCCCAGGCGGTGGCTTTGGAGATTAAAGCAGGAGAGGAGCGCCAGGGCATCGACTTCCGCCTGACGCCCATGACGGCCGTCCGCGTCTCCGGCCGGGTGCACGGCGGCGCCGGCCGGGTGATCGTGGCGCTCCGGCGCGAGGGGGAGCCTTCCTGGCGCACCCGCGGTCCGTTGACCATCGCCGACCGGAAAACCGGCGAGTTCGCGATCGGGGGCGTGCTTCCCGGGACCTATCTACTCGAAGCGGTGGCTGCAGAGGGAGACGTTCGGCGCTTCGCCCGCCTGCCACTCACCGTCGCCAACGACGACGTCCGCGATCTCGTGCTCGAGCTACGCCCGGGCGTCAACGTCTCCGGCCGGGTGGGTCTGGACAGCGACGGCCCGCCGACGGTTCTGCAGAAGATCCGGGTGGCGCTTTCGCCCGCCTCCGGCAGTCCGTTCTTCCAGGGCCGCGGCGGACGCGTGGACCGGGAGGGCCGCTTCGAGATCCGGGAAGTGGGCCCGGGGCGCTATCGCGTGGATGTCTCCGGCATCCCGGACACGGCATATCTCGCCAGCGTGACCCTCGAAGGCCGGGACGTACTCGAACGGGGACTGGAGGTGCCGGAAGGCGGCGTGGCCGGTCTCGAAGTCGCGATCGGGCTGCAGGGCGGCGTCGTGACCGGCGCGGTCCGAGACGAGGACGGCAAGCCGGTGCTGGGGGCCTCCGTGGTGCTGGCCCCGGCCGCGGAGCGCCGCTACCGCCTGGACCTCTTCAAAAGCGTCACCACCGACCAGTACGGCCGGTTTCTCATCGAGGGCGTGGCTCCCGGCGAGTACAAGATCTTCGCCTTCGACGACGTCGAGTCCGGCGCCTGGCGCGCCCCCGAGTTCTTGGAGCAGTGGGACGATTCCGGCCAGGAGATCGAGCTGGAGAAGGGCGGCCGGCAAGCGGTGGAGCTGGAACTGATCACCCTTTCTCCCGAAGAGCGATGACCGGTCCGTTCACCGCAGTAGTCGCCGTCCTGACAGCGGCGCTCCTCCCCGCCGCCGGCGGGGAAGCCGTGCCCGCCAAGGTCTCCGGCCGCGTCGTCGATGCTCAGACCGGCCGGCCGATAGCCGGGGTGCGGATCACGTTGCTTGAGGCCGTCCGTGTGCGCACCCGGGAGGAGTTCGAGAACCAGCGCGTCTACTCCGTCCGCACCGCCGCCGACGGCCGCTTCGTTCTTTCTGGAATCCCGCCGGGCCGTTACCGCTTCACCGCCTGGCGGCGGGGCTACCTGACCCAGGACTGGAGGGGCAAGCTCGGTCCGGGGGCGGCCTCCGTCTTGTCCTTGCACGAAGGTGACACGGTTGGGAATGTCACCTTCCGCTTGCAGCGGAGCGCCGTGATCAGCGGCCGCGTGACGGATCTGGACGGCGAGCCGGTGGCCGAAGCGTTGGTCCGGCTCTACCGAGCCGCCTGGTCTCGCGGGCGGCGCATCCTACGACCGGATTGGGACGCCGAGACCGACGACCGCGGTCTTTACCGTCTCTTCTATGTTCGCCCGGGCCGCTACTACTTGGGCCTCTACGTCTCCGGAGGCGACGCCGATGCCATCCTGTACTGGCCTGGAAGCTGGAAGGCCGATGAGGCCCAGTGGATCGAGGTGAAACCCGGCGACCAAAGCACCGGCGTCGATTTCGTCTACCGGCGCCCCGTCGAGGCTGGCGTCCGGGGGAGGGTGGCGCTGCCCGCCGGCGCCGGCGGCCGTAACGTGGTCGTCAGCCTGCTGCCCGCCACTGGTGAGGCATGGTCTCTCGATGTCTCTTTCAGGGTGGTTGATCCGGAAACCGGCCGCTTCGAGTTGCACTTACTGCCCGGCCGCTACGCCCTCGTTGCGAAGACCACGCAAGGAAGCCGGGAACTGTTCGGGTTCCGCCTGATCGACGTGCCCCCCGCCGGTGTGGAGGGCCTGGAAGTTCCGCTCCAGCCGGGGATGGACGTCGCCGGGCGGGTGGACTTCGGCGGCGAGCCGATTCCGGGGCCGGGGGTCACCTTGAGCCACGCGGAGTTCCAGCCCGGCTTTCCGCGGAGCGCGCGCGCCGGCAAAGACGGCCGGTTCCTGATTCGGAACGTCGTCCCGGGCCGGCACCAGATCTCCATCGGTGGCTTGCCCGCACGGGCCTACGTCTTCCGGGTGTTGTGGGGCGACGAGGAGACGACCGGCGCCGTAGAAATCGGCTCTGGCGCTCCCCCGGCCGAGTTGAGAATCCAGATCCGCCAAGACGCCCGGCCCGTACGCGGCAGGGTGCGCGATCCCGATGGCGAGCCCGTGGCCGGGGCGGCGGTACTAGCCCTGCCGCCCCCGGGGCGCTGGCGGGATTGGGACGCCTACCGGCTGGATTGGACAGATCAGAACGGGGCCTTCCGGCTGGAACCAGTCCCACCCGGCTGGCTGCTGGCCGCCTTCGACGATCTGGACTCCGGCCTGTGGCAGGCCCCGGGGTTTGTCTCCAAGTTCGCCGCGCGGGCCGTGCGGCTTGAGGATGTGGGCGCAGAAGTGGAACTCACATTACAGAGCATCGGAGAGTGATCCGCGGCCCGGATGTCTGCCGCGCGCCTGCGGCTACCGCCGCTTCTTGGGGAAGATCTCGGCCGGGTCCGAAGGCTTGAATTCGAAGACCCGCCCGCCCACGTAGGCCCGCAGCGTCGCCTTGCCGATCGGGCGGTTGTAAGTGGGATAGAAGATGGCGCCGTCGGTGGAATCGCCGGGTTGCAGCTCCGTCTCGACGAAAGCGATGGCGCTGGCCGCCGCCGCCGCCTTGAGTTTCTTCGACGAGGTGAACGCCAGGGCCGCCTGCCGCCGCTGCTCGTAGCCGTTGGTGGCCCGGATCCGCTGCAGTCCGTAGAGGCCCATCTCGTAGGTCGTCACCAGCTTGATCACGTCGTCGGAGGAGGCGTTGCGCACCAGGCGGTTGATCACGTAGAGCGCCGGCACGGCCTGGATCACCGTCCCCGCCTGGGTCTCGATGCGGAAGTCCTCCGGCCGGATCAGGACCGGCTCCTCGGAGCCGTTCGACGCGGCCACCTGGATGACGGCGAACTCGCGAATCTGCGTCGGCAGGTGCGCGAACATGATCGTCAGGCCCCGGCGCGTCAGCGTCTGGTACTTGAGGCCGCCGGACTCGAACTCGATCACTTGCGCGGAGAGCGCAACTGTCGAGGCGAGTCCCAGCAGAGCCAGCACTGCGGATCGGCGGCGCCGCATCGTGTTACTTCCTACTTCCATGATAGTGCTCGGCAGCCGGGCGAATTTCGATGAGGACGTCCGTAGCGATCAGATGACTGGCGGCCGCTTCACAGCTCGCCGCGGCGCAGCTTCTCGGTGACCTTGGCGAGTTCCTTCCTCAGAAGCGGGTTCTCTGGGTAGCGCCGGGACAACTCGGTGAGCAAAACCCGCGCCCGTTCCGGCTCGCCCTCGCGCAAACAGATGATCGAGAGCAGGATCTTGGCGAAGGGGCCCAGATAGCGGCCTTTGGCGGCCACCAGCTCCAGGTTCGCGAAGGCCTGCTTCTTGCTGCCTTTGATGCCATCCATCCGGACGAACCAGCGGACGAAAAAGGGGAGGGAACCGATGAGGTACTCGTTCACGCCGGTAGTCAAATAGGCGTCGTAGAATTCCGGGTCGGCTTTGAGCAGCCGCACAGCGTGTTTGTTCGACGCTCGGGCGTTTTTCAGGCTCGACAATCCCCGTTTCTCCACCAAAGCCTTGTAGTCCGTGAGGACGCCCTCTTTGAGGCACAGAGCGAAGAGAGCGTTGATGTCATTCGGATCCTGGTTGAGACGCGCCGTGGCCAGCCTTTCCGTCTCGGCCAGTGCGAGGTACAGGTTCCGCCGAACTTCGGGGTCCGGCTTGAGTTTTTTCTTGCTGGCGATCTTCTTGTCGTCCTCGAAGAACTCGCTCTCGAGAATCGCGAGGCGGTCAAGCTCGTAAAAGAGGTAAGCGGCAGCCCTCACGCCGGGCCCGATGGGATCGTCCGGCGATTCTGCGGCATGCTTGTCGAGGATACGGTGCGCGCCCGTGAAATCGAAGTTATAAAGGCGGTCGAGAGCTTCCTCGATACAGGAGTGAACTTGGATATCGGCGGCGAAACTCGGCAGCGGAGCCGCCAAGACCAACAGCAGAAGAACGAGCATACAACAAATCACGGATTGCGCAGGCGCAAGCCCCTTCAGTGTAACAGAGATGGGTCCAGCGGCAAAAAGAAATCTCGCTTCGGGACGCCGTAGAACCGCGGACACGATTCAGCCGAACAAGCGCTCGAAGAACTCCCGCGTTCGAGCCTGGATCTGGGCCAGCTCGACGTCGGGCGGCTGGTCGTGCAAGTGCTCGGGCGTCCAGCGGCTGATCAGCCGGTGGACGGCTTCGAGCTTGTAGCGGGTCCGCGGCAGTCGGCCTCCGGAATGACCCGAATAGACCCGCAGGGCATGGTCCACCGCCCGATAGAAGGTTGCCGCGTCGCGGAGGAAGGCGGCATCGGCGCGGTCCAGATGCCCCATTCTTTCCAGGATGTCGATCCGCGCCGGCGTATTCAGAACCCGGAAGAACATGCCAGCGGCTTTCAGCCGAAGATACATCAGGCAGAAATCGATGTCGTAATAGCCCCCGCGGCCGGCCTTCAAGGGATTGCTCTCGCCTTGCTCCTTCTCCAGGCGCAGCCGCATCTCCCAGAGCTGTTTCTTCGACCGAGCGGTCTGCCCGTAGCGCCGCCAGTCGATGTCCTGGAGCTCGCTCAGAAAGCGGGTTCCGCGCTCCAGGTCGCCGGCCACCGCCCGGGACTTCATGTAAGCGATGCCCTCCCAGGCCTGTGCTTTGTCGGCGAAGTAGTCCCGAAAGCTCTGCTCGGTCTGCACCAGCATGCCCTCCCGGCCGTTCGGGCGCAGCCGGGTGTCGATGGCGAAGATAACACCCTCGCCGGTATAGGCCGTCACTTGCTGGATCAGGCGCTCCGCCACCCGGGTCCAGAAAGCGGTCTCGCCGGCGTCCTCGTCCGGAATGACGAACACCAGATCGGCGTCGGAGGCGATATCGAACTCCAGCATCCCCAGTCGCCCCAGGGCGATCACCATCATCTTGTCGCCCGGTTCATAGCCGGGCCGCTCTGGTTTTGAGGAGACCAGAACGTCGCGCACTGCCATCCGGTAGGCAGCGCGCAGGGTTGCGTCGGCCAGCTCGGAAGTGAGCTTCAACGTGTCGAAGATCGGCGCCGGCACGCAGATGCTCTCGGCTTGGATGCGCAGCATGTGCCGCTGGAACAAGCGCCGCAGTTCATTGACCTCTTCGGCCCGGGCGAAGGCTTCCTCCGGCACTCTGTAGGCGCCCGGTTCGGCGCGCATCTGCCGGATCTCATCGAACAGCTCGGGCTTGCGCACCAGCACGTCACCGAAGTGGGAGCTCTCCTCGAACAGATCGAAGAGGTAGCCGGCCAGCACCGGATCGGAATCGAGCTGCTGCAACCAGTCCGGCCGGTGGATGACATGCTCCAGAAAGTGTTCGAAGGTCTTGGCGCCCCGCTTCAAGCGGCTGCGGGCCAGGGCCGCCGCCAACCGCGGCGCCTTTTCATCCAGCAGGCGCACCAGGTTCGTCTTGGCCGGCTCCAGGTAGTCGACCTCGCCCGGGAGCGCCTGCGGCGGCGGTTCGATCGGCGCCTCCGGGCTGGGCCCGTAGTAGACCGGCTGTTGGGAGTAGATCACCCGGGCATAGATCTCCTGCGTCGTGCGCAAATACTGCTCCAATTGCCGCCGCAGCGTCTCGGCCGAAGGCTCCTCGCCCGGTTTGTGAGGCATGGACCGCGCCAGCCGGTCGAGTTCGGCTTCGGAATCGGGCAGCGTGTGGGTCTGCTGGTCGTCATAGAGCTGCAAGCGGTGCTCCAGGTGCCGCAGGAATGTGTAGGCCGCCGCCAGGCGCGAGTACTCGCTGCCGGAAAGTAGTTCTTTGTCGTGAAGCCGGCGCAGAGCCAGTAGCGTCCCGGGGTGGTGCAGCCACAGCTCCCGCCCTCCGTGCAGCCGCTGGAGGCACTGGACCAGGAATTCGATGTCGCGGATGCCGCCGGGGACCAGCTTGATATCGAGCCCCGAGCGTTTCCGCCTGGCCGCCACCTTTTCGCTGATCCGCTGCCGCGTCTCGGATACCGATTCGACTGCCGAGAAGTTCAGTGTCGAGGTGTAGATCAGCGGCTGGACGAACTCCAGGATCTCCCGCCCCGGCTCCTGATCACCGGCGCAGACGCGCGCTTTGATCAGCATCTGGAGTTCCCAGTCACGGGCGCGCGTCTGATAGTACTTCTTCGCCGCTTCCACTGAAATGGAGACTTCGCCCAGGCGCCCCTCCGGTCGCAGCCGCAGATCCACCCGGTAGCACCTGCCCTCGGCGGTGTGGGCCGAGAGCAGCGCCGTGAGCTGGTTGGCCAGCTTGGCGAAGAACTCACGATTGGAAACCGTTTCCGGCCCCGTCGTTTTTCCTTCGCCGGAGTGTACGAACATCAGATCGATGTCCGAGGAGTAATTCAGCTCGGATCCCCCAAGTTTCCCCAATGCGATCACCGAGAACCCGCACCGGGCGAGCGTGCCGCTGCGGTCCCGCCATTGCGGCGTTCCAAAACGGCTCTCCAAGGCCGCCCGGACGCGCCGCTGGGTAACCTCGAGGATGGCGTCGGCCAGGTGGGAGAGTTCCTCGGTGACCTCTGCCAGCGTTCCATAGCCCAGCAGGTCACGGACGGCGATCCTGAGGATTTGCCACCGCCGGAATCGGGCCAGCAGGAGCGCCTCTGTCTGCTCTCCACCGCTTCCACCCAACCACTCCTGGAGTTGGCGGCGCATCTCTCGAGAGGTGCGGACACGATAGAGATCGCCCGGCTGAGTGAGCTGTTCGATCCACTCCGGATGCTGCAGGATCGATTCGCTCAAGAAGCGGCTCGTCGAAAAGATCGCGATCACGTACTGCAGATAGAGGGGCACGAGCACAAGGCGCCGAAAGGCGTCCGGCCGACGTTCGCGGAGCAGGACGAGGTAGTGCAGGGCTGCATCGGGGTCGGCGCTGTTCTTCAGCAGCAGCGCGAGACGCTGCAGCGGCGCCTCGGGAATCTCGGCAGCGATTCGGGCCAGCGCCGGGCCGGCGGCCTCCATGTTGCGGAAAGGTATCTCTCGCGTAAGCGTCAGCATGGCTCCCAGTCCGGCTTCGGCTTCGTCCGCTAGTGGAATTATCGCAGACCGGTTCCGATTCCACCACGGTCCGCCGGCCCAGGGAGAACAACACCGCGGCGGCTGTGGTGAACTAAGAGAGAGCCGGCTCCGCAACCCGGGCGCGGCCCAAGGAGATGCGATCATGAGTCAAGCCAATCCACTGGCCTACTTGACCGAACAGCTCGACGAATGGCGCCAGGCCGGCACCTATCAGCGCCTCCGCGTCCTCGAATCGGCTTGCGAACCCGTCTGCCGCTTCGACGGCCGCGAAGTGATCAACCTGGCCTCCAACAACTACCTCGGCCTCGCCAATCACCCCAAGCTCGTGGAGGCGGCGATCGAGGCTACCCGCAAGTACGGCGTCGGCTCCGGAGCCGTACGGACCATCTCCGGGACCATGACGCTGCACATCGAGCTGGAGCAACGCATCGCCGCCTTCAAGAACGTCGAGGCCTGCGTCGTCTTCCAGTCCGGCTTCACCGCCAACTCCGGCACCGTCTCGGCCATCCTCGGCCCCGAGGACTTCATCGTCTCCGACGAGCTCAACCACGCCAGTATCATCGACGGCTGCCGGCTGTCGAAGGCCAAGATCAAGATCTTTCCCCATCGCGACGCCGCCGAGGCGGAGCGGATTCTCGCCGGCCTGGACGGCACGCCCGGCCGCAAGCTGCTCATCACCGACGGCGTCTTCTCCATGGACGGCGACATCGCGCCGCTCAAGGAACTGGTCGAGATCGCCGAGCGCCACGGCGCCATCATGATGGTCGATGACGCCCATGCTTCCGGCGTCCTGGGCCGCAACGGCCGGGGGACCATCGACCACTACGGCCTCCACGGGCGCGTCCACATCCAGGTGGGTACGCTGTCGAAGGCCGTCGGCGTCCTCGGCGGCTACGTCTGCGGCAGCCGCGACCTGATCGATTTCCTTTACCACCGCGGCCGGCCTTTCTTGTTCTCGACTTCCCATCCGCCGGCCGTCGCCGCTGCTTGCATCGCCGCCTTCGATCTGCTCGAGTCCGAGCCGGAACGCATCGAGCGTCTCTGGGAGAATACCAGGTACTTCAAGGAGAACTTGCGCCAGGCCGGTCTGGACACCGGCTCGAGCGAGACTCCCATCACCCCCATCATGGTGGGCGACGCCGCCCTGGCCTTCCGGTTCTCCGACGCGCTGTTCGAACGCGGCGTGCTGGCCACCGGCATCGGCTACCCCACCGTACCCCGCGGCAAGGCCCGCGTCCGCACCATCGTGACCGCCGCCCACACCCGCGAACAGCTCGACCGGGCGCTCGAGGCCATCGCCGCCGCCGCCCGCCAGGTGGGCCTGCCCGCCTCCTGAGCAGGCGTCAAGCCGCGCCCCGGCTAAAGAGGCCGTTTGCGCCTGCCGATCAATCAGTAGGGACCGCTACGGCCGGCAACGCCGCCGAGCCCAGAGCCGGGGCAGCGGCTGGGGGCCGGCCGGCACGAACTCTGCTGGAGAGAGGCGGCTGCGGGCGGGCCGGCGGAGGGGCCCGCCTGCGCCGTGCAGTTCGTGCAGGGAGTATTTCCCTTAGAACTTCCCATTACTAAAGTCCATCTCAGGCGCCGGCGCCCAACCCCCTCGGCCTAGTCTTATCATGCGGTTACACGGCAAACCAGCGCTGCCCCCAACAGGTGTCTGCCTTAAAAAAATGGGAATCTTTCCGGTTTCAATTAAGCCTTTCTCCTGATTCCTTAGACCCGCCCCCGGATGCTACCTTTTCCATAGCAATTCCAAATAACCCGAGTTGCAGGGAGAGGAGAAAGACAAACATGAAGAAACTTCTGTTGAAACTTCGGATCTGGCACGACACCAAAGGCCAGGATCTGATCGAGTACGCCCTGATGGCCGGCTTCGTGGCTGTGGCTGCGGGCGCCATCATGCCGAACGTCTCGAGCAGCATCAGCACGGTGTTCAGCAAGATCAACTCGGTCATGTCCCAGGCTGCGACCCAGGGCTGATCGAAGCTTCCAAAGGACAATCGATACGGGCGCGGGGGCGGTTCCCGCGCCCGTGGCGTTTCTGCTCCCGGTTGCCGCTTCCGCAGGGGCCGGCGCGCGCCCCTCAGGCCGCTGCTTCTTGAAGGCCGAACGGGCTGATCAGGTTGCCGTTTTCATCGAAGCGCAGCGGATCGGGCCCGGACTCGATGTGGACTCCAGGGTTCGCCTCCACCGCCTCGAGCAGCGTCTCGCTCACCGCCACCCGCTCCAGCTCCAGCGTGTTCCGGATCCAGCAGTAGGTCGCCTCCTTCGGGTTCAGCCGGCCCACCGTCTGCAAAGCCGCCTCCAGGCAGCGGCGGTCGTCCGGATAGTGCAGCGGTAGGCGGACCGGCGCCAGCTTCGAGGAGGTGAGCACGTTCACTACCGTCGCCTCCCAGTCGATCTTGTCCACCAGCCGGTTCGTGGTCACGTCGGCGAAACCGATGCCCAGAGCGTTGCCGTAAGAGAGCGGATGCAGGTCCCGGACGAAGATCCGGCGGATCCGCGGCGTGTCCGGCCACGGGTTGTAAGCGGCTTCGCTCGAGCGGTTCACGATCTTCGTGTCCATGCCGGCGCCTGAGATATTCTTCCCGATTTCGTCCAGGATCAACAGATCCACCGCCTCCACCGGGATGTTCGGTTTCCAGGAGCGCGCCAGCTCGAGCAGTTCGGCCTCCCGCGCCTCGAGCTTGGCGGCCGGGATGGCCTCGATCTTCGCCGTGTTGTGCCGGGCGTCCTCCAGAATCGCTACGCCTCCCAGAATCTTTCCCGTCGCCAGCACCCGCCGGCCGACCGACCGCACCACGCGGCCCAACCCCAGCTTTTCCGCCCAGATGTGATACTGCCGCGCCCCGGTCTGCTTGCCCAGTCCGATGGCGACCATCTTGAAGAGGCCGCTTTCGAGCCGGTCCTGGAAGTCGGTGTGCCACTTCACGCGGTTGACGACGACGATTCCATCGCTTTCATAAGCGAGCCGGTCAACGAAGACCTCGATCCCTTCCTCAGTCGTCCCGAGGGGAACGACTTCGAGGCTGCTTCTCAGCGGGCAGTCCATCGTCGCTTCGGTGATGCCATAATGGGCGAGCACCCTGGCCTGCCCTTCCGGCGTCGCCCCTCCATGGCTCCCCATGGCGGGAAACAGAAACGGCCGGAAGCCGCGGTCCCGAAAGTGGTCCACGGTGGCCCGAACGATGGCCGCCAGATTGGCGATGCCCCGGCTGCCCACCCCGATCGCCACCTGCGCCCCCCTCGGAAGTCCGGCTTCCAACCCCGCGCGGGCCAGTTGCCGCCGTACCTCCCCGGGGACATCCGAGAGGTGATGGTCCGGGAAATGCTGGCGGACCAGATACATCTGCGGCAGTTCCATCCCGGCGACTATCATAGCAGCGCTCGGGCACTAGCCAGCGCCCCTGAGCTGGCTCGGAGGCCGCCTCCTGCGGGCGCCTATGGACAGAGCCGGCCGCTAAGGTCGTTCCCGCCTGCCGCCGCTGTTGGGGAGGTACGCCTACGTGTTTACTCTTCCCATTCCCTCTCCAGCATCTCTGCGTACTCGCCGGAGGCGTAAAGGGAGAAATCGAAGCGCCGCGGATTCAGCTCGGTGTAAGTGCACAGGTTCAGCCGGGCGGCGAACATCTGGTCGGCGTAGCGGTAGTAATTCCGTAGGAACTCGTCACTGAGCTGTTGGCGTGGAGGTAGTTCGGCAAACACCCCGTTGATGCCCAGCGCCCGGGAAAAGATGCCCTTGTAGTCCACGACGCCCCAGCGGCGCAGCTTCTCGCGGACGCTTTCAGGAGGGTCGTAAACGACGAAAGCGGCGAAGCTCTGGAATCGGATACCTTCGTCGGCGAGCTCCGGTGCGCGCTCGACGAACTCGAGGCACTGCCCGATCCACCGCGCGATGTCTTTGCCGATATAAAACAACATCCGGAACTCGCAGTAGCGTCCGTCTAACAGTTTTCGTTCCAGCTCTTCGCGGCTCTGTTCGCCGGCCGGCAGCAGCCCCTGCAACATCAGTCCGGCCCGGGAGCTCTCGACGAGCTGACCGGGACCGTCGGAATCGGCGAACGGATGGAGGATCAGTGGCGGCAGGGTCCACACTTTCGGCTGGGCGTTCTTCTGCTCCATCCTCTGTTACACTCATCGTCTGCCGCGAACCGAATCGTTAGGCGGCGCCCTTGGGCAGACTTCCTTATTGTAACGGTGGATGTACGAATCCGGGGCGGTCGGACGATTCGGCCAGTTCTGTCACCACGGCTGCGATGTAGGACAACAGTTCGACGGCCTCCCGCGCCCGGATCTTATCCCAAGTGTCACCCGGCCGGTGATAGTCGCCGTGCAACCCCGAAAAGAAGAACAGTACCGGAACCTCGTGCGCGGTGAACGCGGTGTGGTCACTCGAGCCGTAGCCCGCAGACTCGGAGAGGTCGATCCGCAGGGTTGTGTCGTCCAGATGATCCTGTAGCGCCCGCAACAGAGTCGTTCCTGTGTGTCCGCCGCCTACATAGACTCTCCGGTTGCGGATCCGTCCGATCATATCGAGGTTGATCATCGCCACCGCCCGTTTGAGTGGCAGCACCGGGTGCCGGACGTAGTGGATCGAACCCAACAGGCCTTCTTCTTCGGCTGAGAAGGCCAGGAACAGGAGGCCCCGCCGCATCGGCGGCCGGCGGGCGAACCACCGCGCCAGCTCGATCAGCCCCGCCACTCCGGAAGCGTTGTCGTCGGCGCCGGGATGCACCGTGCCCGCGCTGTTCGGCGCCAGCGAGAACTGTTCACCATGGCCGATGTGGTCGTAGTGTGCACCGAGGATCACGTACTCGGCGGTACGACCCGGCAGCCAGGCGACAACATTCCGGACCTTGCGGCGTCGGGACTGCACACTGGAGCGAAGGCTCACGCGGAACTCTTCCGGCCAGGCGAAGCTTGCCGGTTCCAGGCCCCGGTTGATGCGCTCCTGTACGGTGTCAAAATCTTTCCCCGCCAAGGCGAACCACTGCCGCGCCACCGCTGCGCTGATGTGGAAGGCCGGGACGCCGGCCGGGGCCGGACCAGGGTAGGGCGAGAATTCAGTAAAGTTCCCCGCGAGGCCCCCATGCTGCCGCGTGTCATTGACCAGTAGCACGGCGCGAGCGCCATGCTCGCCGGCATTCAGCACCTTGGTGTAGAGCTGGGCGTGTTCCGTGTAGGTCTTCCCGGCGAAAATGCTGTCCCGGTCGAACTCCTGGGGCTCGTGCCGCAACAACAGGACGATCCGGTTCCGCACGTCGATCGGGGCGTAATCGTCGTAGCCGTACTCGCGGGCCGAAATCCCGTAACCGGCGAATACTACTCGTCCCACCACCCTGCCTTTGCCGGAGAGTGTCAGAGGTAGAAAGTCCCGCCGGATCGCCAGCTCGTGCCTTTCGCCCCTGCGGCTCCACACGAGATGGTTGTCCGGGCCCAGTTCAGTATTCACCGCAATGGCGAACACCTGGTAGTAGCCCGCCGAGGGCGGCGGCCGCAGCCCCATCTGGCGAAACTCTCCAGCGATATACTCCGCCGCCTGTTCCAGCTCCGGTGAACCAGCCGCCCGGCCCTGCATCAAGGGCGAGGCAAGATGGCGGACGTGCTCCAAATACCGGCCTTCGCTCCAACCATCACTGGCGGTTGTGGCCGAGAAGGCCGGGAGCACCCCCGCCAGCACGAGCAGAAGCCCGGGCAATCGACGACGCATCGGCAACACTCACCGGCTAATCGGCGTCGGCAGGGTCACGGCGCAGCACGAAGTATCGCCGGCGTTGTGCGTTTTCTTCTGATACTCGAGTTCCATGTCGATCACCTGCTTGAGGTTCGGCCATGGCAACTGCGCCGGAATCCGGCGGCCGTTGATGAACAGCGTCGGCGTGGCGTTGATTCCCAACTCGCGCCCCTCCGCGATCGAGCGCTCCACCTCGGGCTCGGTCTCCCGGTTGTCGAGGCAGCGGGTAAGGCGTAGCTGGTCCACGTCCCCCAGCGTGCCGGCGAACTCGGCCACCTTGGAGCGCAAGTTCTCTTTCGTGATCTCCGACTGGTGGGCGAACACCCAGTCGTGATACTTCCAGAACGCCTCCTCGGACTGCTTGTAAATGCACCGCCCTGCGATGGCCGCGTCTCGCGCCCACGGGTGGATCGGGTCCAAGGGGAAGTCCTTGAAGTACAGCCGCACCTCCTTCGCATAGGTCTGGATGAGGTGCTTCCGCAGTGATTCCGCCTCCCGTTTGCAATACGGACATTCGAAATCGGTAAAGATCACCATGCGCACCGGCGCTCCCGGAGTCCCCAGGCTGGGCTGCCCCTCGGTGGTGATCTTCTCGTAGGTCTCCTGGAACGGGTTCTTGTCCAAGGGATAAATACTCGCGCGCACCAGCTTCTTGCCGTCTTTGGAGAGGTAAAAGATCTCTTCCCGTGAGGCCGGGCCGGCGGTGCCCTTCACCCGGATCCGGCGAAAGCCGTCCAAATCCGACGGCTCCGGATCCGAGATCTCCACCCGGATGTCCGGCCCCCAGAGCAGCAGGTGCCGCACGTATTCCTCGAGCGCGGCTTTGTCGATGGACTGCTTTTCAGCCGCTCCCAGCGCCGCGCAGAGCAAAAGCGCTCCCCAGGTGAGCTTCCGCATAACCTCATCCTATCGCAGCCCTGCGGGGCCGGGCCCGCCGCCGGCTACGGCTTCCGGACGCCGATGGTCAGCAGGATGTTCGCGTAGAGGTTCTGGTCGGCCGTCTGGATCACCAGGGCCACGTCGGAACCCTCGGCCACTTTGTAGAAGTCCCACCGCTCGATCGGCTCGAGATCCAGCGAGATGCCCGCTTCTTCGAGCGCCGCCCGGTACTCGGCCCACACCGGCGGGTCCTCTTTCATCGCGTAGGGGCCCGTCTTCTCCGGCTGCATCGTGCTGACCTTCTCCACCGGAATGGCGCTCAGCAGGGCCTTCAGCACCTGCGTGCAGCTCACCACTCCGGGCGACAGGTTCAGGCTGACCAATTCCGCGTTCGGGCCCAGCTTCGTTCCGGCCGGATAGTTGCCGTCGGCGATCAGCACCTTCGAGGTGTGGCCGGACCGCGCCAGGATTTCCGTGATCTGGGGATGAAGGAGCTGGTGCAAGAGCATAGCCTAATTACCGTAACAGACCCCGCCGCCCGGCTGCGCCGGATGCGTGCGCCCGCGCCGGGGGCGGCCGTTCGCCGCCGCGGCGGCCCCCGATCGGCGCCGGCGGTCCTCCGCCCGCCCGATGCTACACTGATGTGTCTGTGTTCCACGAAATCGAACAACGGCTTCAGGAAACCTTTGCCCGCTGTCTCGAGGAGAAGCTGGACGTCCGCGACGTCCCCGTCGCCCTCGAGGAGCCCCGCGAGGCCTCCTTCGGCGAGCTGGCCCTGCCCGTCGCCTTTCAGCTCGCCCGGCGGCTGCGCAAGGCCCCCCGGCTGATCGCCCAGGATCTGGTCGCCGCCGTCGGCGCTGTCGAGGGCGTGGCCGCCCTCGAAATCGCCGGCAACGGCTACGTGAACGTCCGCTTCGACCGCGGCTACTACGCCCGCGGACTCCTTGCCGGCTCTTCCGCCGAATCCCGCGCGCCCGCCGGCGGCAAGGTGATCGTCGAGCACACCAACATCAACCCCAACAAGGCCGCCCACGTCGGCCACCTGCGCAACGCCATCCTCGGCGACACCCTGGTCCGCATGCTGCGCGCCTCCGGCCGCCGCGTCGAGGTGCAGAACTACATCGACAACACCGGCGTCCAGGTGGCCGACGTCGTCGTCGGCTTCCACCACCTGGAGAAGAAGACCCCGGCTCAGGTCGCCGAGCTGGCCGCCCGGCCCAAATTCGACTACCTCTGCTGGGATCTCTACGCCCGCGTCTCGGCCCACTACAAGGAACACCCGGAATCCCTCAAGTGGCGCCAGCAGGCTCTCCACGCCATCGAGGCCGGCGAGGGCGAACTGGCCGAAATCGCCCACACCGTCGCCAACGCCATCATGCTCTGCCACCTGGGCACCATGCGGCGGCTAGGCATCACCTACGACGTGCTGCCGCGGGAGAGCGAGATCCTGCACCTGGAGTTCTGGGCTACGGCCTTCCAGCTCCTCAAGGAGCGCGGCGCCATCCGCTACGAGGAGAGCGGCAAGAACGCCGGCTGCTGGGTGATGCCGGCCAGCGCCTTCGGCGGCGGCGAGGAGCAGGACAAGGTGATCGTCCGTTCCGATGGCACCGTCACCTATGTCGGCAAGGACATCGCCTACCAGCTCTGGAAGTTCGGCCTGCTGGGCAAGGACTTCTACTACCGCCCGCTGCTCACCGAAGCCGATGGCCACATCGTCTGGGTCACCTCCGACAAGCCCGGCTCCGAGACGCCGCCCGAGTTCGGCCGCGCCAGCGAGGTCTACAACGTCATCGACGTCCGCCAGTCCTACCTGCAGGAAGTCGTCGCCGCGGGCTTGCGGGCGCTGGGCTACGAGGAGCAGGCCGAAAAGTCGATCCACTTCGCCTACGAGATGGTCGCCCTCTCGCTCCGGGCCGCCGCCGAGCTGGGCGTCGAGCTCTCCGAGGAGGACCGCAAGAAGGGCTTCGTCGATGTCTCCGGCCGCAAGGGTCTGGGCGAGAAGGCCGACGATCTGATCGACCGGCTCGTCGAGCGCGCCTTCGACGAGGTCAGCTCACGCCACCCGGACGTGGACGAGGCCGAGCGCCGCGAAGTAGCCCGCCAGATCGCCGTCGGCGCCCTGCGCTACTTCATGCTCAAGTTCACCCGCGCCTCGGTGATCGCCTTCGACTTCCAGGAGGCCCTCAGCTTCGAGGGCGAGACCGGCCCCTACGTCCAGTACGCCGCCGTCCGCGCCCGGGCCATCCTGCGCAAGTGGGCCGAGCGCGGCGAGAAGCTGCCGGACTTCGCCTCCATCCTCACCCGCGAGGCCATGGACCGCCAGCTCGCCTCCGAGGACTTCTGGCAACTGCTGCTGGCTGCCTCCAAGGCCGACGTCGCCCTGGCCCGCTCCATCGCCGGCGGCGAGCCCGCCCACGTCGCCAAGTACGCCTTCCAGCTCGCCCAGGCGTTCAACACCTTCTATCACGACTACCCCGTGATCCATGAAAAGGATCCCGAACGCCGCGCCTTCCTGCTCTGGATGACCACCTACTTCCGCGACCAGCTCGAGCGCACCCTCTCCATCCTCGGCATCCCTGTGCCGCCGTATATGTGAAAAGCCGAGCCAGGCTTGCGGCACGAAACGCTTCCCGGCCGGCGTATGGGCGCCGGTCCGCGCTTCAACGAAGCATTACCTGGACCACGTTGGCCTCTACGCCGTCCACGGTGATCCGGATCTCCACCGCGCCCCGGCCCGCCAGGCTGCGCGGCAGCGGACCGATGTTGATCTGGTCCAGCCCCGGGAACACCGAGTGCGCCACCGGGCCGAACACGTCCACCGGCTCGCCTCCCACCCTCGCCGTTGCGCCCTGGGAGACCCCCCGCATGCCGGTGCCGAACAGCTCGAGGTAGACCCGGTCGCCCGCCGGTCCCAGATCCACCGGCTTCGGCTCCAGCGTGTCCCCCTCCACCAGCAGGTCCCGCGTCTGCGTCCCGTCGGCGGCCACCCGCAGAGAGAACGCCGCGGCGATGCCCGTACCCTGCTGGTTGAACGTGTAGAGTCCCGGCGCCACCGGGGCGATCTCGAGGACGCCCGGAATCACGCCGCCCGCCCCGGAGATGGTCCGGACCACGGCCTGGCCCGGGGCCGTACCCGGCGGGATCAAGTAGTTGACTTGCCCCGGAGAGACGAAGAACAGCGGCGCGGCTCGCACCTTCCCGGCGCTGTCGGTGATCTCGACCCGGGTGCCCAACAGCTCCGTCGGCAGGGGCGTCTCCTTGGCGGAGGCGGTTCCTGTTGCCAGTCCCGCGCCGAAGCCGGAGGCAATCGATTCCGGGGCGAGGGGGTCTCCTTCGGCGAACGTGGCCGAGGAGACGGTGGCGAAACCGCCCGCGGCGGTCACTTCCCGGCGCAGGAGGTTGCCGGCCGCGTCGTAGACGTAGTCGATCCGGCTGCCGCTCGCGAACTCGACGGCGACCAGGCGGCCGGCCTGATCATAACGGTAGTTGACGTTGTCGCCCGCCGCCCAAAGAACAGCCGGCAGAAGCAATGCGGTGATCTGCAGGAGCGCTTTCATGGGATCCTCCGGTGGCGTCTTCGCTACTTGTGGTCGAGCAAGCCGAATGCCTGGCCGAGGGCGCGGAACGTACCGCCGATGCCTCGGTCGGCCCACGATTCGCCGGCGTCCCAGACGACGCTGAGGCCTGGTTTTCGGGTCATGCGCCGCCTGACGTCCTCGGCGTCGGCCGGGGTGAATCTTCCCGTGGTCAACTGGACGACGGCGTCGGCGGCCACCACGGTGTTGGTCAGCCCGCCGGTGACGGCGCCCCCGGTGGCGACGTCGGCGATTCCCAGGGCCAGATTCCCGGTCGCCAGCACGGAGACGGCGGCCCCGGCGGTCGCGCCCGCGTCGAGAACCGTACGCCCTCCGTCGCCGTGCTGCACGCCGTCGTAGATTACCTGGCCCGTGTCCACCGCTACCCCCAGCGCCGCCAGCCCGTTGCCGAGCCATTTGAACTTCTGGGCCGCTTTCGCAGCTTCCGCCAGCTCGTCCACCTGCCCGGACAGCACCGTCCAGCGGGTGAACCGGGGGTCCAGTTCCCCGACGCCCTGCGCCCACGCCCCCAGCCGTGACGCTGAGGGGTTGAACGCATCCACCACTCTCCACACGTCGTCGGCCCCGTTGACGATCGCGTTCACCCAATCGTCGAGGCTGTTGGCGGCGGTGACGTAAGGCGCGATGCGCAGGTCGGCGTAATGGGTGAACAGGCCGCCGCTGCCGGTGACGACCGACATCCACCACGGCACGGAGACCGGACTCTCCGCCCGCGGCTGGGTGTGAGCGCCGGCTCCCGATCTCATCGCCCGCCGGCCGGTGGGATCGATATAGAACAGCGGGTTGGCCCCGGCGAACTGGTACGGATTCACGGCCAGCGGATCGAGCGTCAGCACCGGGTCCCGCGTCAGGAAGCGCCCCCAGCCGGCGTCGTAGTAGCGCGCCCGCATGTAATAGAGGTCCGTGCTCCCTTCGCGCATCACCCCGTAGGCGCCGTGATAGACGAACGGCTGCGTGGACGAGCCGGCGTGGGCCACGTGCTCGCCGTAGGGCGTCACGGCGTAGGCGTCGGTCACCGCCCCCGCGTCGCCGGTGAGCAGGGTCGTGTTGCCCATTTCGTCGAAATGATAGAAGCGGCGGCTTTCGCCGTCGGCCTCGATGCTGTGGAGCAGCACCCCGTTGGGCAGGTGGACGTAGTAGCGGCGGTCGGCTCCGCCGGAGCGCACGATGGAGACCGCCGTCCAGGGGAGCGCATAGTTCAGCACGTACTCTTCCGTCTCGCCGCCGGCGCTACGGGAGATGCGGCCGCCCAGGCCGTCGTAGGTGAACTGGACACCGCCGCCCTGCCCGGCGACGGCGATGAGCCGCGAGCCGTGGTCCCAGGTGTACTGCCGCAGGCCGTCGGAAATGAGGCGCCCAAGGGCGTCGTAGGTCGCGCCGGTCATCTGGTGCGCCGGGTCGTAGGAGACGGGCATCACGCCCGGGGCGGGCAGCGCCGAGACCGGCAGATTCCGCGCGGCCGCCGTGATCTGCCCGGCGGCGTCGCGGGTCAGCGTGATCGAGGCGATCTCGCCATCCTTGCGTTCACTGATCTTCGTGAGGCGGTCGTTGGCATCGTAGGTGAACTCGGTGGTGACGCCGTTGGGGCGGCGGATCGAGGCGAGCCGGTCGGCGGCGTCGTAGCTGAGCGTGGTGGCTCCGCCCACCCAGTCCGACACCCGCGTCACCCGGCCCCGGGCGTCGTACTCGTATTCGATCCGCTTGCCCGGCGCCGGCGTCAGCGCGCTGACGCGCCCCGCCGCGTCGCGCTCGATCACGATGCCGTTGGAAAGCGACAACCTCCCGTTCCGGTCGTAGCCCAGCGTCAGGCCGTTCGCCTCGGTGAGGCGCCCGTCAGCGTCGTAGGCGAGGTTGATCAGGCTGCCGTCGGGCATGGTCCGCTGCGTAGGCCGGCCGGCGGGATCCGAAGTGATCGTCGTTACGCCGAGCGGTGTCTCGACTCGGCTGACGTTGCCCCGCCGGTCGTAGCCCAGCCGGATGACGCGGTTCAATGGATCGGTGACGGAGGTCAGCGCGCCGCTGCTGTCATAGCCCCGGCGCCAGACGCCGCCGTTGGGATCGGTGATGGCGGTGATGTTGCGCCGCGCGTCCCGCTGGAATTGCGCCGCGATCCCGGCGCGATCCAGCCCCGTGAGATCGCCCATCGCGCTGTAGCTGTAGCGGCTCATGCGGCCTAGCGGATCCCGCACCTCCTCGAGCCGGCCCATGGAATCGTAGCGGAACGTGAACCGCTCGCCGCCGGCCGCCGTCGCCGCCACTGGCCGTCCGGCTTCGTCCAGGCTGAGGGCGCGCGTCTTGTTCAGCGCGTCGGTGACGGCCCTCAGACGCCCGGCCGCGTCGTAGGCGAACCGCATCCGCGTGCCCAGGGCATCGAAGATCCGCACGCGCCGGCCGGCGCCGTCGTATTCGATCTGGAGCGTCTCGCCGGCCCCGTTGGTGAAGCCGACGAGCTGCCCCGCGGCGTCGGTCTCGTAGCGCCTGACGTTGCCCTCCGAGTCGGTGGTGCTGAGCAGCCGGCCGTTGGCGTCATAGCTGTAGCTGAGCTGGTTGCCGAGGCTGTCGGTGAACGTCTCCATCCGCCCGTTGGCGTCGAACGAGGCCGCGTGGACCCGGCCCGCCGGACCCGCGGCGCTGAGCAGGTTGCCGGCGGCGTCGTAGGCGTAACGGACCTCGCCGCCTTCGGCGTCCCGCACCGCCGAGAGCCGCTTCAGCGCGTCGTACTCCATCGTCAGCACGATTCCCGTCGCCGACTCGACCCGCGCCAGCGTGCCGTCGTCGTTGTAAGTGAACCTTGCCGTTCCCCCGGCCGGATTCGTGTTCTCCAACACCTGGCCGCGGCCGTTCACCGTCATGCTCCACCGGTTGCCGGCGCGGTCCGTGAACCCGGTCAGATTCCCGCGGGCGTCGTAAGAGAGAAGCTGTTCGGTTCCGTCGGGGTACGCGAGCCGCGTGGCCACCCAATAGCGGAAACCGTCCTGGGTCTGCATCTCGTACTCGACGGTTCGCTGGCGGCCCTGATAGTCGGTGCTGCTGGCGAAATAACCCGAGTCCGGGTGGTAACTGAAGCGGGCGGTGTCGCCGTTGGCGTTGGTGTAGCTGGTGAGGCGGTTCGAGGCGTCGTAGGAGAAGAGCTGTTTCGCTCCGGCCGGGTCGTCGGCCTCGGCCAGGTTGTTGAACCGGGCGTGCCGGAACGTCGCGGTGCGGTTCAGCGCGTCCGTCTGCGTAGTTGTGATGGCGCCCGGCTGGACGTCGTAGCCCAGACGGAGCGTATTGCCCTCGCCGTCGTCCTGTTCGATGACGCGGCCGCTCGCGTCGTACCGTTGAACGGTCGCCTTTGCGCCGTCCGGCTTCGTCGTCGAGAGCAGCAAGCCTTCGCCGCTCGCGGGGTACTCGTAGTTCTCCGTCCGCCCGAGCGGATCGGTTACGCCGGTCAGGTTGCCGTCCGTGTAGGTGAAGACCACCGCGCGGCCGGTCTGGTCCTCGACCTTGGTGAGCTTCCCCTGGGTGTAGGTGAACTCGAGTGACCGCCCCAACCCGTCCTCTACTTTGGACGGACCAATCCCGCCCGCTGCCTGCGTCACCTCGAGCGCGTTGCCGTTGCGATCCTCGATCCGAATCAGCCGGCCGGCGGCGTCGAACGAATAGACGAGTTCGGTCGACAGGTCCAGGAAACGGTAGCCCGTATCCTCGCCGCCCTGCAACTGATGCGTGAGCTTCTCGGCGCTGTCCAGCGCCCACGCGCCCTCGGTGAGGCGGAACCGGATGGAGCGCCCCCCGAACAGGCGGACCCGGGCCACGGGCCCGGTGCGCTCGAGCGAGACGTCGAAGTTGTGCATCCAGTTGGCGCCCAGCGCGCTCTCGACGCCGTTGGCTTTCAACAAGGAGCCGTAAAACCGCAGGAAGTTCAACGGCAGCGGCCCACCCAGCCGCAGATCGGGAACGATCACGCTGCCGTCGTGCAGCTCGCCGCTGGCCAGCGATACCGGGTCCGCCGCGTCGCGGGTGTTGTTGGTCCGGTGCTCGGTCGGAGCGACCACCGTGGTCTCGAAGCTCTGCTCGCAGCGCTCCTGTTCGATTTGCCCCGGAGGGTTGGTCACGACCCAGGTGATCGCCGGCATCTGAGGTCCCAGGCCGGGCCCCGGGCACAGCGTCACGCTCCCCGACAGAGGGTTCTCATTGCCGTCGATCATCAGCGGCTGGGCCAGATACAGCAGGCCGCCCTCGATCGACAATCCGGGAGCAGCCGAGAAGGGGAACGGGTTGCTCGCCCCATCAAAGCCGAGTTCGGCGCAATCGCCCTCCGGGATGGATTCCAGCGGGATCTGGACGCGGATCTTGAAGTGCAAGCAGGAAAGCTCAATGGTACCGCCGTCCTGCGGCTGGGCCCCGGCGAACGGCGCCCCCGGCGCTAGAAACAGCAACAATGCCCAAGCCCACCGGGCGTATCCGCCCGCCCGGCCCCTTACTTGCCGACCGCCACAGCGGCTCCCCGGCAACGCCGCGCCCAGAGCGGCCGAAAAAGAAACTCGCTTCCGGGCGGACTTCCTCCTCGAGCCCATTGCCCCTCCTCTCAGGAAAGCCCGCCTCCCGAAAGCAGCTCACCACGCCGTCCCAGTTTGCGTGCTGATCCGTTAGCGCCGATTATGAAGGAACCCGGCGGCCGATGTCAATGGATTCCCGTAACTTGTCCGCGCTTTTGCCCCGCCCTCGGCCCTCCGGCGTCCTTGGCGCCCGTTACCAGCCCCCGCCTCACACCCGGCTTGCCAGCCACTCGATCGCCCCGGGGCTCGCGTGCCAGGCGGTAGCGTTCTCGACGACGTAGATCACCGCCTCCTCCTCCTTTCCCGGGCTGTAGGAGTCCGGTATCGTCCGCGGCATCTTCCGCCGCCCGAGCAGATATGCGGGAACGTACCAGTTTGCGTCCAACGCTTTTTCGAGCGACCGCGCCGCGGCCGGCGAATCGCCATGCCGGCGGAAATCGAGCAGCGCCCGCGAATACGCCCAGATCGCCAGACAATCCTCTTCATACTGCCGGTAGAGCCTCTCCGCGTCGTCGTCCCGGCCCATCTCGATCAAGCACGGCATCAGCAGATACCGGATGCCCTGGTTGTCGTTGGGGTTCAGCCGCAGCAGGTCCCAGTAGTGCTCTACCGCCTTTTCCCGCCGCCCGGCCTCCCACAACCGCATCGCCAGCCCTTTGCGCGCCCGCATGTAGGGCCGCGTCTCGAAAATCCCCCAGAAGTGGCCTGCGTAGTCCGCGAACACCCGCTCGCCCAGCGTGCGCTCGGCCGCCTCCAAGGCCTTCTGGTAGAGATCGAGGGCCTCGGCCGGGGATCGCGCCGCCTTTTCGGCCAGCAGGCTGTAGGCGTCGGCGCAGTCCGGGCAGACCTCGAGGGCTTGCCTGGCCAACGCCACCGCCTGCCTTCGCGTCGGGGCCATCCAGGCCTCGTAGATGATCTCCTGGGCTTCGTCGAGCGGCTTCTTCTCGGGCAACGCGTCACTTCCCACGTGTTCGAGGAAGGCCTCCATCGACCGCCGCGCCATCTCCAGCTCCGGCGGCGGCGCGGACGCCTTGGGCTTGGCTTTCCGTTTCGCCACCCGTGGCTTCTTCGCCGGTTTCTTCTTTTTCATTGCGTTCCTTTGGATGTTCTCGAGCCCGATCGCAGCGGGCGCTTCGCCGCGGCGTCTGCACCCTTGCCCGCCCGATGCGTTCCGGCTGCCCCGCCCGGCATTACTGGCAGGCTAACACGCCATGCCTGAGCGAGGTCGGCAAGCCGGTCTGCTGCTGGCACGACCCTGATCCGCACCTGGATTCCTCCATCCATCGCCGCCGGCGTGGTCGGCCAGCGCGCGGCGCGGGGGGATCCTTGGCAGCCTGCGGTCGTCCGGCGTCAGGTCAGGCCCGCTACAGACAGGCCATCGCCGCTCCTCGACAAGCGCGCATCCCGGAATCGGCTGGCGGCGCGATCTCGGATTCCTACCGATCCGTTGGACCGCATTACGCGCGAATCGGCCTGGAGCTGTCAACGGACTGCAGCGCCCTTTTACCATTCTTCTTCAGGGTGTCAACGAGGTTCATTATTGTCGACAAGCGGGCACGCGAGAGATCTTGGAAGGTTCTCGGCGGCGGCGAAGCCTCTGGCCGCCACGCAGGCGTGAACCTCACCGCCGTGACTGATTTCGTGGCGATCTGAGGCAACGGTGGTGGGTGCTGCGACACGGGCCAGCCGGTCGAGGTACTCGCCGGCACGCGTGTGAGCCCCGGAACGAGCATCGTCTTGCCATCCACGCCGAAGCGCGTGGACGCCCCAACCGCGGCGCGGAGACAGCGCCCTTATTTCCCCCTTTTCTTATGCTTTTTCTTGCCGCCGGCGCTCACGGCAGGCGTGCCCTCAGGCCACCAACCGAAATCCCAGACCATGATGTTCGCCTCACCGGGGGAAAACTCAGCTACAGCGTACTCGCCAGGTTCCAGAGGCTCTTTCGGCCAGAGCTTGTACAAGTAGTTATCCACCTGCCACTTGAAAACCGGGACGTCCTTGTGCTCCTCGAAAATGACGTTCGTTACCGGCGCCACGTGCCAGGTTTCCACGATGCGGTAGCCTTTCCCAGGTTTTGGCGTGAGGCGGATAATGCCGAAGCGCTCCAATTGGTGGAGGCGGATATAGAACTCCGGAGTCGCCGACTGGACGCGAACTTCGGCGTATGGTCCCTCCACGACTACGGTGCGTTTCCCGGCGATCATCGGAACCGGGGTGATCACTTTGAGGATCTCCTTCTTCTTGTCAGTGAGGGCTTTCAGCTCGGCTCGGGGCAAGCGCAGCATGCGCTCTTCAGTGACCAGATAGACGCCTTTTTCGTCCGGCACGCTTGCCGCTTCGGCCCGCATGGCTCTTTCCGCCGCCTCTTCGCGCTGCCACTCTTGCGTCTCCTGCTTTCGCCGCTGCTCTTCTTCAGCGGCCTCCCGGCGAGTGCGCTCCAGATCGACGAGATCCAGCGGGATTTCTTCCCACTGGCTGCGCTCGATGCTGTAGAAGCGGACACGGTCGGCCAGCACTTCGTACTCGCGGACCAGATGGTAGTTGCCGTCAGTGAGGTAAAGCTTGATACGGGCGGCCGGGACCGAGACCGCCAGGAGCAAAATGAGGATGATGAGGCGGAGCACTCGCACCCCTGGTTTCATTCTACCGCTGAGCCGCCGGAGCCACGCCCTGTGAGGCGATGAGCCGGTCGGCGGCCGGCGCCCGGGCCGCGAAGATCAGCGCCACCCGGCGCCTGCGGGCTGTCCCCAGTCGGTTTTTCATGCGCTCTTCAGGTTCTCTGGCCATAATGTTAGCGCGGTAGTGGGATGGCGTATCCTGATGCGGCCAGCCCACCGGGATGGCGCCGGGAGACTTCGGCGGCTCGTCGCCTGACTGCGGGATCGCACCGGGGAAGAGAGACGGGTGTTCCCAGCCGTCCCAATGGTTCGTGGCAGGTGTGAAATGAAGAGATTCCAAACGGCGCCCGTCAGCCTGTTCCTCGCCCTCGCCGCCCTGCTCATGTTCAGTAGCTGCACCCAGCGGCCGAAGCAGGCGGCCGAAGTAGTGGTCTATTCCTCGGTGGACGACGTCTACGCCCGTCCCATCGCGGAGCAATTCCAGAAGGAGACCGGCATCGAGGTGCGCTTCGTTCCCGACACGGAAGAGACGAAGAGCACCGGGCTGGTGAACCGCCTGATTGCCGAGAGGGAGCGGCCCCAGGCCGACGTCTTCTGGAGCGGCGATCCGGTGCGGGCGGCGTTGCTGAAACTCAAAGGCGTCACGGCCCCCTACCAATCGCCCAACGCCGAGGGGCTGCCGCGGCAGTACAGCGATCCGGAGTGGCACTGGACGGGTTTCTCGGCGCGGGCGCGGGTGTTGGTCTACAACACGAATCTCGTGGCGCCGGACGAAAGGCCCTCCTCCATCATGGATCTGCTCGACGAGCGCTTCCGCGGCCAGGCATGTATCGCCAACCCGCTGTTCGGCACTACCTCGATGCACGCCGCGGCTCTGTTCCAGGTGCTGGGGGAAGCGCGAGCCAAGGAGTTCTTCGAAAAGTTCATCGCCAACGGCGGGACCATCGTTTCCTCGAACGGCGAGGTGCGGAGGCGGGTGGCCGCGGGCGACTTCGCGGTCGGCATCACCGATACCGACGACGCCCACGTAGCCCTACAGGAGGGCAAACCGGTTGGGGTGGTCTTTCCGGACGCCGGCGGCATGGGTACGCTGGTGATTCCCAATGCCGTGATGCTCATCCGCGGCGCTCCACACCCGGAAGCAGGCAAGAAGTTCATCGACTATCTGTTGAGGCCGGAGACGGAACTGGCCCTGGCCGAGAGCATCGCGGCCCAGATTCCGCTGCGGCCGGGCGTGAAGCCTCCCGAAGGGGGCTACAGCTTGGACGAGATCACCCCGATGAAGGTGGACTACGTGCTCCTGGCCAAGGAACTGGAGAAACTCAGCCGGGGTTTTCTGAAAGAATGGGTTGACGCCAACCTGAAATGATTTCCAGCGGGGTGCTCGAGCGGCCGGGGGTGTGGAGGGCTGGGGGAATCGGCCTGGCGCTGGTTCTGGCCGCCGCTCCTTCGATGGCGCTCGTGGCGTTGCTGCCCGGCGGCGGCGTCGAGCTCCGGCAACTCGCCGGGCCGGGCTTCCTGACCGCCCTGGGCCGTAGCTTTCTGGTGGCCGCCGCGGCGGCGCTGGTTTCGTTGGGAGCCGGGCTTCCGGCGGGTCTGGCGGCTGCTCTGTTCGAGTTTCCTCTTCGCCGGCCGCTGCTGGCGGCGCTGGCCCTGCCGCTGCTCGTCCCCTCGTTCTTGTGGGCCATCGGGCTCTCGATGTTGCGCATCGAGGCGGGGCTGCCCAAAGACGGGCTGCTTTCCGGCGCCACCGGATGCGTGATCGCCTTCGCCGCGCTGGGGATCCCCCTGGTGTGCTACACGAGTTACGCCGCCGCCCGCGGCATCTCGCGAAGCCAGGTGGACGCGGCCCGGCTGGCGGGTGGAGACCGGGCCGTGGTGCGATACGCCGCCGGGAGCACGCTGCCGGCGGCCGCCCTCGCAGCGCTGCTCGCCGGGGTGTTGGCGCTGGCCGATCCCGGGCCGGGGCAGATCCTCGGATACTCGGGCGTGGCCACCCAGATCCTGACCAGCTTCTCGGCGCTCTACGATTTCCGGCTTGCCGCCGCCCAGTGCCTGGCGCTGGGCGGGCTGGCGCTGGCGGTGATGGGACCAGCGGCATGGTGGGGAGCGAACAGGCTTTCCGAGCAACTGCTCGCCCGGGACGTCGAGCCCGCCGCGCCCCGCCGGAACGCCGTAGTCTCGATCGGCGGTCCGGCCCTGCTGGGCTCACTCGTTCTCACGCTGACCGTCCTTCCGCTGGCCGGGTTGCTGTGGCCTGTATGGCGCCGGCCGATGGTCCAGCGAGCGCTTCAGGATGTCGTCAGAACCGCCGGCGACACGGCGCTCTACGCCGGGCTGGCCGCACTGGTCTCCGTGATGTTGGCGGTGTTCCTGGCGGTGTGCGCCGGCCGGGACCCGCGATTGCGGCGGCTCCTGCTCACCGGGCTGCTCGTTCTCTTCGCTCTGCCTCCGTCGCTGAGCGCGCTGGGCATCGTCCGGCTGGGCAGCCTGGCTCCGGAACAGTTCGACGCCTTGCTCCGGAGCCGGGCGACAGTGGGGTGGGCGCTGGGTCTGAGGTTCCTGCCCGTCGCCACGATCGTTCTGTTGCGCGCGGCCGGCTCCTTTTCTGCTTCCTGGGTCTCGGCGGCGGCGGTGCACGGCGTGGGCCTGGGCCGCTACCTGCGGAAGGTGCTCGTACCGATGCTGATGCCCGCCGCAGCGGTGGCCGCGGCGCTCGTCGCCTTGCTGGCGACCGCCGAGCTGGGGACGGCGTTGCTGTTGCAGCCCCCCGGGGCAGGCTCGCTGACGGTGGCGATCTTCACGGTGATGGCCAACGCTCCGGAGTCTCTGGTGGCTACGTTGTGCCTGCTCTATATCGGCGGAGCCTTCGTGATTCTGCTAACAGTATGGGGGATCGTTCTGCGCCGGCGGGCGCCGGCCGGCGAGGCGGGGAGGCGATGACCGGGATTTGATCGCGGGGGCCGGGCGGTCCGGGAGGCCATGGATTCACTCGTCGAGTTGCGAAAGGTTTCGAAGCGCTACGGTGCGCTCACCGTCTTCGAAGGCGTTTCGCTCGAGGTCAAGCGGCTCGAGCACCTGGCTCTGGTCGGGCCTTCGGGGTGCGGCAAGTCCACGCTGCTGCGGTTGATCGCCGGCCTCGCGCTTCCCACGGGGGGCGAAGTGTGGCTGAACGGCCGGCGGGCATCCGTTCCGGGAAGAATCGAGGTTCCTCCCCACGAGCGCCGGCTCGCGATGGTGTTTCAAGACCTGGCCCTGTGGCCCAATCTGTCGGTCCGGGACAACGTCGTGCTCGGGCTCTCGGGGATGCGGTTGGCGGGCCGGGAGCGCGTCCGGCGGGCTGTGGAGACCCTGGAGCTTTGCGGGATCGCGTCCCTGGCGGACCGGAAGCCGGCGTCTCTGTCCGGGGGACAGCTCCAGCGGGTGGCGCTGGCCCGGGCCCTGGCGGTGCATCCGGAACTGCTGCTGCTGGACGAGCCCTTCACGGCGCTGGATTTGACCACGAAGGCCCGGATCACCGCGGAGATCCGGCGGCTCTGCGCCGAACGGCGGGTCACCATCGTCATGGTCACCCACGACCCGATGGAGGCGACGGCGATGTGCTCGCGCGGCGCGGTCCTGGAAGGGGGGACCATCCGCGAAGAGGGCGATTTCCGGGAGCTATTAGAGCGGCCGGTTTCGGAGACCCTTCGGGCGTTCTTGAGCCAGCTTCCGAACCGGCCCGGCGGCCGGCGGCGCTGACCCGCATTCCCGGGAGCCGGAGCCCGGGACGGGCCGGCTGGTATCATCGTGGGCGAGATGCGTTACCGGACACTCGGACGGACTGGATTCGAACTGAGCGAGATCGGCTATGGAGCCTGGGGTATCGGCGGCAAGCAGTGGCTGGGCGCCACCTACGACGAGTCGTTGGCGGCTCTGCGGCGGGCCATCGAGCTGGGGCTGAACTTCATCGACACGGCGCTGGCCTACGGCGACGGGCACAGCGAGCAGCTCGTCGGGAAGGCGGCGAAAGAGGCGGACAGGCGCATCTACATCGCCACGAAGGTTCCACCGAAGAACCAGCTCTGGCCGGCGCGGCCGGGCATAGGCATCGAAGAGGTCTTTCCGTACGACTACATCATGGCCTGTGCGGACGAGAGCCTGCGCAACCTGGGCGTGGAAACGATCGACCTGCTGCAGCTTCACGTCTGGAACCCGGAGTGGATCGGCCGGGACGAGTGGAAGCGGGCCTTCGAGGACCTGAAGCGGGCCGGGAAGGTGCGGGCCGTGGGCGTCTCCATCAACGACCACGATCCGGACTCGGCGCTCGAGCTGGTGCGCACGGGGCTGATCGATTCGGTCCAGGTGATCTACAACATCTGGGACCAGTCGCCGGAGGAGAATCTGTTCCCGGCGTGCCAGGAGCACCAGGTCGGCGTGATCGCGCGGGTGCCGCTGGACGAAGGCGGGCTGACAGGCACGATCACGCCGGAGACGGAGTTCCCGCCGGGCGACTTCCGGGCGCTGTACTTCAAAGGCGACCGCAAGCGGCAGGTCTGGGAGCGGGTGGAGGCTCTGAAACGGGACCTGGCCGGGGTTCCGGGAACGCTGCCGGAGATCGCCCTGCGGTTCTGCCTGTCGCACCCGGCGGTGACGAGCGTGATTCCGGGGATGCGGCGCATCCAGACGGTGGAGTCGAGCTGCTCGGTGAGCGACCTTGGGCCGCTGGACGCCGAGACGCTGGCGATCCTGAAGAAGCACCGCTGGCCGCGGAACTTCTATCCGGAGTGAGGCTCCGGGACGGCGCCCCGGCGGTTACCGCAGCGCCGCCAGCAGCTTGCCGGTGCGGCTCAGCAGGCGGTAGCGGGCGAGCTGGAGGGCGTAGCGCGCCTCGTAGAAGGCGATCCACTTCTGGTTCTCGACGAAGCGCGCGGCTTCCACTTCCCGGATGGAGGCGTGGCCCTCGTCCATCTTGGCGAGCGCGATGTCCAACTCTTTGCGGGCCAGGTCGAGTTCCATCCGCGCCAGTTCCAGATCCCCTTGGGCGCGCCGGACCTCCTGGAAGCGGCGCCGGGCTTCGACGTCGATGCGACTGCGGGCGGCGGCCAACCGGGTTTCCAGCTTGCGCACCTCGAGCTGGGCCTGCGAGATGGTGGCCTTGTAGGCGGGGCCCATGAAGAGGGGCACCTGGAAGGAGACGCCGATCTGGGCGTTGTGGCGCTGGAAGCGGCGGAAGAACTCCTCGAAGTTGTTGAACCTGGCGAACAGGCCGTACTTGGCCACCAGGCTCATCCGGGGCAGCCGCTCGCTCTTCTCGGCCTTGACGGCGAACCCTTTGGCGCGCAGGGAAGCTTGCAGGCGGCGCAGCTCCACGTCGGCGTCCAAGGCGGCCGCGGCGGCTTCTTCCTCGGAGAGCGGCAGCGGGGCCTTCGGCGGCCCGTCGTCTCCGGCGGCCTGGACGCGGTCGCCGGCCGGGTAGCCGAGGACGGAGGCGAGGCGGGCTTCGGCGTAGCGGCGGTCCGCCTCGGCGGCCTCGAAGCGGCGGCGGGCGCGGGCGACGTCGAGTTCGGCCCGCTGGACCTCGACCGGCAAGGCGCGCCCGGCTTCGGCGCGGAGGCGGAGCGCTTCGGCCACGCGCTGGAGTCCTTCGGCCTGGGCGCGCATCGTCTCGGCGACGCGGGCGGCGCGCTCGACCTCGAGGAACAGCTCGACGGTGCGCAGCACGGCCTCTTCCTGCTTCTCCTCGGCGCTCAGGGCGGCGCTCCTGGCCTCTTCGCGGGCCTCGGCGAGCCGGTAGCGGCGGGAACGGTCGAAGACCGAGGCGACGCCGGTGACGTCGATCACCGAGGGGGCCTGCTGGTCCACGGTCATGGGGAAACCGTAGGTGGCGGCCAGCCCGCTGCCGACGAAGACCTTGGGGATGAAGGGATCGCGGGCCACATCGACCTGGCGGGCGGCCTTGCCGGCCTCGAGCCGCGCCAGCACCAGGTCCGGGTTCTGTTTCAGGGCCAGCTCGACCGCCTGCCGCAGCGTCAGGGTGTGCGTGGCCGCGTTGACGGGGCCGCCGGCGGCGGTCAGCAGACCGGCCAGCATGGTCAGAGCGATTCGCGTCGTGGAGCGTGTCATACGTTTCGTCATCAGGTTCACAGGACAATCTCTTCGATCGCCGCAAACGGCGCGTGCGGGCTTCGCGCCGGCGGCGTCACTCGTACCGCAGCGCCTCCGTGGGATTGAGCCGCGCCGCCCGGTTCGCGGGCAGCAGCCCGAAGACGGTTCCCACCAGGAAGGAGACGGCGAAGGCCACGGCGACCGAAAGCGCGGAAACCGGGACCTGGATCTCCTCCACGGCGTAGTTCACCGCCGCCGGGATCGAGATTCCCACCACGATGCCGGCCAGCCCTCCGGCGACGCTGATCAGGATCGCCTCGAAGAGGAACTGGCGGAGGATGTCGCGCCGGGAGGCCCCCACCGACATGCGGATGCCGATTTCGCGGGTCCGCTCGGTCACCGTGACCAGCATGATGTTCATGATGCCGATGCCGGAGATGACCAGCGAGATGGCGGCGACCAGAATCAGCACGATGGTGAGGATCCAGGCGATGTTCGAGGCGGCTTCGAGGATCCCGGTGAGGTTCTCCACCGTGTAGCGCGCTCCGGGGCGGTGGCGGCTTTCGAGGATCGAGCGCACGGCGGCGGTGAGCGGCACCACGTCCTCGGCGCGCTTCACCTGAACGTACATCGGGTCGATGCGTTCGACGGGGGTGAAGTAGCGCAAAAGAGTGATCGGGATCAAGACGGTTTCCCGGGAGAGTTCGGAAAGGCCGAAACTCTCGGTCTTTTCCCGGAACGTGCCGATGACGGTGAACTGCAGTCCGTGGATCTTGATCCTCCGGCCGACGGCCGCCTGCCGGCCGCCGTAGAGCCGCGTGGCGAGGCGTTCGGTGAGCATGGCCACTTTCCGGCGGAGGGCGACGTCTTCGGCGTCCATGAACCGGCCGGCCAGCAGGACGAGGTTGCGCACGGCGGGGTATTGTTCGTCGGAGCCGATCACTTTGACGTCCTCCTCGCGGCCCTGGATCATCATGGTGTCGTAGGTGGTCATGACGCCGGTGGCGGCAATGATGCGGTCGCCGAGGGCTTCGCGCACCGCCTCGACGTCCGCCATCTTGATGAAGTCCGCCTCGGCCGCCCGGACCGCCTTGCTGCCGGCCTCGTAGTAGGCGTAGATCATGTTCGAGCCGATGCCGCGGATCTGCTCGAGCACGTAGTCGCGGCTGGTGAGCGAGATGGTCACCACCAGGATCACCGAGGCGTTGCCGATGACCAGGCCCAGGGCGGTGAGGAACGTACGCAAGCGATTCGCCTGCAGGGCGTCCCAGCTCGAGCGCAGGGCTTCGTCGAACCGCATCAGTCTCTCTCCAGTTTCGCCAACAACTCGCGAGCTTCCCAGCGCGGCGGATCATCGGGGGTGATGCGGGCTTCGAGATAAGCGCGGAGCAGGCGGCGGGCCTCGGTGCGGTTACGTTTCGCTTTCAGGTAGGTCTTGGCGCGAACGAAGAGGATCTTCGGCGCGCCCGGGTGCAGGCGTTCCGCGCGGGCGAACAGCTCCTCGGCCTCCCGGCGGCGGCCGCGCTCACTGAGAAAAGCGGCGAGATCCAGCAACCGTCCGACGCGTTCCGGCTCGAGCTCGAGCGCGCGGCGGAGGTGGGATTCGGCGGCCTGCCAGTCCTTGCGTTTCCGGGCCAATTCGGCTTGTGCCCATTCGTACTCGGCGGCGTCGAGTTCCCGCAACCGCTCCGCCAGGCGCACAGCTTTCTGTGCGCCGCCGCCGAGGAAGCCCGGGGCCTGGAGATAGAACAGGAAGAGGTCGACGAGGGCTTCGGCGTTGCGCGGGTCGAGTTCGACGGCTTTTTCGAAAGCCTGGCGGGCCCTCTTCGCCCGGCCGAGGGCCCTGAGCACGTTGCCCTTCTCGGCCTGCCGCCCGTAGGCCCGGCCGAGCCAGTTCCACCAAGGCGACCGGGACGGATCGGCGGCGACGGCCTGGCGGAGGGCATCCACCGCCTTGGAGAACTCGCCCTCTCCGTAGTAGGCCTTCCCGAGCAAGGCCCAGGCGGCGGGGGACTTCTCGGGCAGCGGGGCCAGCCGCTCGATCACGCCGCGGTAGTCGGCGCGCTGGAACAGAGCTTCGGCGGCCGCCAGCGGCCCGGCGAAGCCCGGCGTCGAGAGCAGCAAGAGAAGTAGCGGGATCAGAGTGCGCAGAGACGGCACGACTCGCTTCATTTTCGCTGATTGCCGGACGGCAGTTCAGGCCCGCGCGGCCGGGCTCCTGGAGCGTTGCCTCGCTGGGCCTTGGGCCCACTGGCGCGAGGTGAGGATGAGTCCCGACCCGCGCCAGGCGCTCTGCTATCAGTGCCACGCGCCCCGGGCTGGGATGGCGTCCGGCTCCGGCGACGACCGCACGTGCCAGGGCATCCATGAGGGCATCGGCTGTCTGGCCTGCCACGCCGGGCACACGATGGAGACCCGGGCCTCGTGCGCCAACCGCCATCCGGAAGGTGTGCCGCCGCGGCACTGGAAGAGCCTGGCCAACCAGACGGGGGACTGACATAGGCCGGCGCTTCGCCCCAAGCGGTTCTATACACTCGAACGAGGAGATGCCGAGCATGGATGATCTGTCTTTCCTCGACCTCGTGGAGTCCCGGGACGATTCGATCTACGATGTGCCCACCCGCGCGCCGGGGCCGCCGGGGCGGCTGCCGCTGACGCCGGAGATGCTTGCCGCCGGCCCGTCGGGGGACGTCTTCGGGTTGGGCATGAACGCGGCGATGGGCTGGGACCCGGCAAAGCTGGAGGGGCCGCAGGTGCTGCTGCTGAGTACGCACGGCGGCATCCGGGCGCCGGACGGCTCGCCCATCGCGCTGGGCTATCACACGGGCCACTGGGAGGTGGGCCTGCTGGTGGAGGAGGCGGCTCGGGAGCTGGCCGCGCGGGGGGCCGTTCCGTTCGCCGGCGCCTGCACCGACCCGTGCGACGGCCGCACCCAGGGCACGCCGGGAATGTACGACAGCCTTCCGTACCGCAACGACGCGGCGGCGGTCTTCGGGCGGCTGATCCGCTCGCTGCCTGCGAGGAGCGCGGTGCTCGCCGCGGCCACCTGCGACAAAGGCCTGCCGGCGATGATGATGGCGTTCGCCGGGACGCGGGGCCTGCCTTGCGTGCTGATGCCCGGCGGCGTGACGCTGCTGCCGGAAGAGGGCGAGGACGCCGGGCGCATCCAGAGCATCGGCGCGCGCTACGCCCACGGCGAGGTGACGCTCGAATACGCACAGGCGATGGCTTGCCGGGCCTGCGCCTCGCCCGGCGGGGGCTGCCAGTTTCTGGGGACGGCGGCGACGTCGCAGGTGATCGCCGAGGCGCTGGGGCTGGCGCTGACGCACGCCGCGCTGTCGCCTTCGGGACAGCCGATCTGGCTCGATATGGCCCGGCGCTCGGCCCGGGCGACGCTGCGGCAGCTCGAGCGCGGGCTCACGGTCAAGGACATCCTTACCGAAGCCTCCATTCACAACGCTCTGGTGACCCATGCCGCCTTCGGCGGCTCGACGAACCTCGTCATCCACCTGCCGGCGATCGCCCACGCCGCCGGATTGCCCCGGCCGACGGTGGAGGATTGGGAAGAGGTGAACCGCCGGATCCCGCGGCTGGTCGATGTGATTCCGAACGGGCCCCAGGGCTTCGCCACCGTCCAGGTGTTCCTGGCAGGCGGCGTTCCCGAAGTGATGCTCCACCTGCGGCGCGCCGGGCTACTGGAGCTGGACGCGCTGACGGCGGCGGGCGAGACGCTGGGCACGATGCTCGACTGGTGGGAGCGCTCCGAGCGCCGGGCGCGGCTGCGGCGCTTGCTCCGGGAGCGGGACGGGATCGATCCGGACGAGGTGATCATGGATCCGGATACGGCGGCCCGCCGGGGGCTGACGTCCACGGTGTGCTTTCCCCGGGGTAACCTGACCCCCGGCGGCGCGGTGATCAAGAGCACGGCCATCGATCCGTCGGTGGTGGGTCCGGACAACGTCTTCCGGATGACGGGCCCGGCGCGGGTCTTCCTCACCGAGAAGGCGGCCATCGCGGCGGTGAAGAGCAGCGGCCCGGACCGGGTGAAGGAGGGCGAGGTGATGGTGCTGATCTGCCGCGGGCCGATGGGCTCGGGTATGGAAGAGACGTTTCAGCTCACCGCGGCGCTGCGGTATCTGCCGTTCGGCAAGCACATCGCGCTGCTCACCGACGCCCGCTTCAGCGGCGTCTCCACCGGGGCGTGCATCGGGCACGTCACGCCGGAGGCGCTGGCCGGCGGCCCGATCGGCAAGGTGCGCGACGGCGACATGATCGAGATCGTCATCGACCGCAACCGCCAGGAAGGCTCGGTGAACCTGGTGGGCGAGAACGGGCGGGTCGAGGGCCGCGAGGCGGGCGACCGCATCCTGGGCGAACGGCCTCCGCGCGAGGATCTGGCCCCGGATCCCGAGCTGCCGGCCGCGACGCGGCTTTGGGCGGCGCTTCAGGACGTGAGCGGCGGCACGTGGGGCGGCTGCGTCTTCGACACCGACGAGATCCTGCGGGTCATCGAGGCCGGAAAGAAGGCGCTGGGCCGATAGCCAGGGGGTCCGGGCGGCTCTCGCGGAGGCGCGCCACCAGGGGCTCGTTCAGGAAATCGACGAACTCTTTGAGCGCCCGGAAGCGCTTCAGGATCTCGCGCTGCAGTTCCGGGCCGAGGGCCCGCTCCGGGGGCAGGGAGACGGAGAAGAGCCACTGCTGCTTGCGGAGCAGGTCTACGGCCGGGTGGTCCGGAGAGAAGCCTTTCGGGGCGCGGCTGAGCTCCTCGCCGTAGAGTTCGCCCATGAGGGACCGCAGGCGGCGGGAGCGCAGGATCTTCTCCAGGCGCTCGTGGTTCGCGGCGATGTGGCTGCGGATCGCCAGCAGCTCTTCCCGGCCCGGCCGGTAAGCGCCGCCGGCCACGAGCACCTCCTTGGCGGAGACGTGGAAGTAGTAGCCGCCGCCGATGTGCCGGGCGAGGGGGCGCCGGGGGAAGGTGGCGCCGATCTGCAGCTTGTAGGGAGTCTTGTCCTTGCTGAAGCGGGTGTCGCGGTAGATCCGGTAGATGGCCTTCTTGGGGTCGGTGACGTGCTCTGGGGAGAAGCGCAGCAGCTCGAGGTTGACGGCCTCGACCAGCGCGGTCATCGGCCCCTTGACCTTCTCCTCGTAGAAGGCCTTGTGCTCCTGGAACCACTCCCGGCGGTTGTTCCGCTCCAGCTCGGAGAAGAACCGGATCATTTCCGGTGGGAAGCCTGGAAAGCGCCGCGCCATCAGGTGCTCCTCTATAATCGTGGTGGATGCCAGCCGTCGAGGAGGCGCTCGAGCGCCTCGCCGCCATTCCCAATGTAACCGTTCATTCCCGGGAACCGCTCAGCCGCCATACGCGCTTCGGCATCGGGGGGCCGGCGGCGGTCTTCGCGGAGTTTGCGGACCGCGATGCGTTCATCGAAGCGCTAGGGGCCGCCCGGGCGACGGGTCTGCCGGCGCTGGTGATCGGCGGCGGGACGAACCTGGTGGCGGCCGATGAGGGGTTCCCGGGCATCGTGCTGCGCTACACGGGCGACCGCATCGAGGCCGTGGGCGGGAGCGTCGAAGCCGAAGCCGGGGCGGAGCTGCAGGCGCTGGTCGATTTCACCATCGAGCGCGGCCTGGCCGGCCTGGAGACGATGACGGGGATTCCGGGCTCGGTGGGGGCGGCGGTCTACGGCAACGCCGGGGCCTATGGGCGGTCGATTTCCGAGGTGGTGCGGGAGGTGGAGTTCTTCGACGGGGAGCGGGTACGGAGCCTGCCGCGGGCCGGCTGCGAGTTCGCCTACCGGGAGAGCATCTTCAAGCGCCGCAAGGAGTGGGTGATCCTGAAGGCGGCGCTGGAGCTGGAGCCGGGCGACGCCGGGGCGCTGCGGCGCAGGGCGGAGGAGATCCGCGCCGTGCGGGACCGCAAGTATCCGCCGTCGATGCGCTGCGCCGGGAGCATCTTCAAGAACCTGCTGGTGGCCGAGCTCCCGCGGGAGGTCGCGGCCAGGATCCCGCCCGAAGTGATCCGCGAGGGCAAGGCGCCGGCGGGCTATTTCCTGGAGCAGGTGGGGGCCAAGGGGATGCGCCGGGGCGGAATCTCGGTGGCCGACTACCACGGGAACCTGATCTACAACGCGGGGGGAGGGACGGCGCGCGACCTGCGGGCTTTGGTCGAAGAATTGAAGCGCCGCGTCCGGGAGCGGTTCGGCATCGAACTCGAAGAAGAGATCCAGTACGTGGGCTTTTGAGGGGCCGGTGCGGGATCCCTTCAGCCCCGCTCTCAGGCGGCTTTCGGGCCCTGGCCCTTGTACAGCGACTGGACGACCTTCGCGTGATTTTTCAGAACCTGGGCCCGGCGGACCTTCATGGTCGGCGTCAGCTCGCCGGCATCGATCGTGAAGTCGCGCTCCAGCACGTGGTACTTGCGGATGCGCTCGAAGTCGGCCAACTGCCGGTTCACCCGGTCCACGATCTTCTTGACCTCCTGGGTCACCGCCGGCTCCCGCACGATCTCGGCCATGGGGCGTTTGGCGGCTCCCTTCATGCCGGTCAGGGACTCGACGGCCTGAGGGTTCAGCGTGAACAGGGCGGCGACGTAAGGCATCTTGTCGCCGAGCAGGAGCACCTGGTTGATGAGCGGCTCCACCTTGAAGAGCGTCTCGATCTTGGCCGGGTAGATCTTCTTGCCGTTGGAGGCGACCAGGACTTCCTTCTTGCGGCCGGTGATGTAGACGTAGCCCTCTTCGTCGATGGTGGCGACGTCGCCGGTATGGAGCCAGCCGTTGCGGAGGACCTCGGCGGTGGCCTTCGGATCTTTGTAATAGCCGCTGAACAGGGTGGGGCTCTTGATGAGCAGCTCGCCGTCTTCGGCGATCTTGAATTCGACCCCGGGGAAGGGCTTGCCGATGGAGCCGGAGACGGGACGGTCCATCGGATTCAGACACACGATGCCGCCCTCGGTGAGGCCGTAGCCTTCGTAGATGGGCATGCCGATGGCGGCGTAGAAATCGGCCAGATCCCTGCCCAGCGGGGCGGCCCCAGAGATGGGCAGCTTCAGCCGGTCGCCGAAGCGCCGGCGGATCTTGCGGAAGACGAGGCGGTCGGCGAGCTTCAGCGTGCGCTGCATCCAGGCGGGAACCGGTTGGCCGGCCTGCTTGCGGCGGGCGGCCTCGAGGCCCACGCCCAACGCCCCGTAGAACATCTTACGGGTCAGGATCCCGCGCTTGCGGATTTCGGTGCAGATGCTCGCGTAGATCCGCTCCCAGACGCGCGGTGGGGCTACGAAGAAGGTGGGCCGCACCTCGCGCAGTTCGTGGGGCAGCTTGCTCAGGCCGGCCGAAAACCAAACGGGCATGCCCATGCGCAGGGGCACGAACTGCATTGCCACCCGCTGGGTGATGTGGGCCGAGGGCAGGAACGCGATGGTGGCGTCGTCAGGCCCGACAGGAATCACTTCGGGTCCCATGTCCACGTTGGCGACGAGGGAGCCGTGCGTGACAAGGCCCATTTTCGGCTCGCCGGTGGCGCCGGATGTCAGGTAGAGGATAGCCGGATCCTCCGGGCGGACCTCGGCGCGGATGGAGGCGAGCAGCTCGGGATCTTCCGCCATGGCGGCGGCGCCGAGCTCCCGCAGCCTATCGAGCGCTACGGCGCCTTCGGCCTCGCCTTCGATGAGGATCCACTTGACGTCCAGGCCGTCGGTGCCCGCACCTTGGACGAGCTTGCGCATGTCTTCCAGCGTTTCCGCCACGACGGCTTTCGCTTCGCAGGCGCGGATGGTGTTGACGAGCTTGTGCACCGGATAGCTCGTGTAGAGGGCCGCGGCCACGGCCCCGGCCGTCATGATCCCGATATCGGCCAGATAGAACTCGGCCCGGGTGCTCGAGTGCAGCGCCACGACGTCGCCTTTGCCGATGCCCAGGCTCCGCAGCCCGGCGGCGATCTCTTCGACGGCCTGGCGATACTCTATCCAACTGTAAATGCGGTATTTCCCGCGGCTCTTCTCCCTGCTCGGCTGGTAGAGGGCAGGCCGGGTTCCCCAGCTCTCTGCCGCCTCTTCGACCAGGCTGTAGACAGTCCGATCCCCCATCGGCAACATGCTACCAAATCGGCTTTCAGGACCAGCGGGGCGGACGGCGGGTCGAGGAGGTTCGGGAAGAAAAACCGGCTGGCGGGGCTTAGCTCCCAGGCCGCTCCAGGGCGACGACGTCACCCCTGCGGAGGCCGCTGCGCACTGCAGCGTAGAGATGATTCCGGATGCCGAGCTCGACCGGCCGCTTTTCAAAGCGCTCCCCGCGCTTGACGTAGACGAACTCCCGCCCGTCTCCCTGGAACACCGCCGCCAGCGGTACAAGAGTCGCGTTTTCCTCGCGCCCGATAACGACGTCGGCATACGCGGAGAGGTCCGGGATCAGTTTCGGGTGGGAGCCGTTGATCCGGATGCGGACCGGGAGGGTGCGGACCCAGGGACTCTGGCGGCTGCTCTTGGCCAAGGCGCCGATGCTGTAGACTTCGCCGGTGAGATGCACGTCCGGAAAAGCGTCGAGACCGATGCGGGCCCTCTGGCCGATCTTGATCAGGTTGCTGTCCACCTGGCTGATCTTGCCTTCGACCTGCATCGTACTCGTGTCCATCACTTTGAGGAAAATCAGCCCCGGGTGGAGCCGGTCGCCGTTCTGCACCAGGCCGAACTCGCCGTTGCGGAAGATCTGCTGACGGACCACCATCCCATCCACAGGCGCTTTCACCGTATAGCGCTGGAGATCATAGATGTGACGGTCACGGTGCCGCTTGTGCCGCTCGGTAGTCAGCTCCAGGATCCTAATTTCGGCACGGTAAGCCGCTTTCTTGAGTTCGAGGTCTTTGAGCTGCTGCTCGTAGGCGGCCCGTGTTTCCTCCACACCGAGGTTCAGGATCTCCTGGTCGATCATCGTGCGGATCTCGGCCGCCCGCGCCTCGGCCACCCATTTCTGCCAGGTGGCTTTGGCGACGGTCACGTTCTGCTGCAGGGTGGCGAGTTCGGCTTGCTGTTCGGCGCGGCGTTTGCGGACATCGGCCTCCGAAGCGACGACGATGGCCTGCACGTCATCGATGTGGTCTTTCAACCCCCGGGCGTCGATGCGGGCGATCACTTCGCCCTTCTTGACCATCTTGCCGGATGGGGCCAGTTCGAGCAGAATCATGGCCATCCGGTCCGGACCCCGCTGGCGCGGCGCGGTGATGTTGACGAAGCGAATCGAAGACGTCGTGCCGGCGATCCGGATGACCTGTTCGAGAGGGCCCACAGTGACCACCCCCGTCCGGACCGCCGCGGTTTGAGCCGCAGGCGGACCCTGAGCTGCCGGCTTCAGCCGGGTCCACGCAAGATATGCCCCTCCGGCGACAACGAGAACCGCGAGGAGCCCGAACCACCACCGGCCGGGTCCCCGGGCCGGCGCGGGCCGTTCCCGACCCGGTTCTCTCACCGGAGCCGGGCTGGGGCGGGGAATCGTGGACATGGGAGCCTCGAGGCGTATTCTCAGGATACCGGAAGCCCTGTATCTGGGAAGACGCTGTGTTCCGATCCCGAGGTTACGGGGTCCAGGTTCCGCTCCGGAACCCGGCTGACGCCGCCGGTCCACGGGACCGAGTGCGCTAGGCTGAAGGGAGTTGTCGATGATCCCTCTACGTCTTGGTATTGTTCCCGCCCTGGCGGCGATGCTCTCATGTGTGCCGGCCGCCGACGGCCCGATCCGCGAGGCCGTCACGTTTTACGCTTCCTTCGACAAAGGGGCGGAAGCCGACTTCGGCGCCCATCCTGAGCCCCGGTTGGAGTTCGAAGGCGCTGCGCCCTTGGTGGCCGGCGCCCACGGCCGGGCGCTCCGGATCGACAACCCGGGCCAGGGCGCTGCCGTTTCCTACCCGGCCCAGGGGAACCTGCCCGATCCGCGAGCTGCGTGGAGCGGTACGGTGTCGTTCTGGTTCCAGGCAAAACGCGGGAGCGGCGCCGACGCTGTGCAAACTCTGGTGAGCGTCACCACCCGGTGTGGCTCTCCCGGAGGGCTTCGGGTGGAATACGTGGCCGGCCGCCCCCCGGAGCTCCGTCTTGGCGCGAGTTCGGCCCAGGGTGGAGAAGCACGGCCTCAGCCGGCGGTCGTGGCCCAGCTCAGGGACCGGGCCCCAAGCGATTGGCGGCACGTGGCCGTCACTTGGGCCAACTTCGACTCCGGGCGCAGCAACGCTTGGGTGGCTCTGTATCTGGACGGTGACATGGCCGGGACGGTGACGAACGCGACTTTCCGGTCGGGCATGGAGGCAGGGGAAGGGTCTTTGTGCGTGGGGGAGAACTACCAGGGGGCCATCGATGAACTTGCTGTTTTGAGCCGCCCACTCAGTCAGAAGGAGATCCGCCGGCTCTTCTCGGAGCCGGCGCTGCTGGCTGTGTTGAAGGATGGCCCCCGCCGCCGGCGCGCCGCCGGCACTGAGACGGCGAGAAACAACGGCTGGTTCGGATACCCGGCCTTTCTGGGGCGTTAGAATGAAGGTTTCATGCGTGCGACACTGCTGGTCCCGACCGCGCTGCTGTTTTCGCTCGGCTCTCCTCTGTTGGCGCAATCAGGCCATTCCTCCGGTTCCGGATCCCAAGTTCAGAGGGGCTCCGAACAGCCGCCGCCGCCCCTCCCCCCGCTGAAGGACATTGAACGGGCCGCAGAGGACGAATCCGGCCACATCCATTACCACAAGCATCACGCGGCGCTCTTCGTGGGCGGGAGCCACTTCAAAGAAGAAGATGGCTTCACGGTCGGGGGCGACTACGAGTACCGCCTGCACCGGCTCCTCGGCCTTGGCTTCGAGGGTGAATACGCCGGCGGAGACTTGCGGGAGACCGTGGTGGTCTTCCCCGTGTTCTTTCATCCCGGCGCGGGCTTGAAGCTCGCTGCCGGCCCGGGCTTCGAGCGCGCCAAGGAAGAGGCCGCAGGGTCAGAACTGCGCGCTGCCGAAGAAACACGCACGAACTTCCTGTTTCGCGTCTCGATCCTGTATGACTTCCTGGTCAAGGAGCGTTTCACGATCACGCCGAACGTTTCGCTCGATTTCGTCAACGGCCGGCAGGTGTGGGTCTACGGCGTCAGTTTCGGCGTCGGCTTCTGATCTCCGGCGGGGCCGCCGCCCGGGCCGTTCACTCGAACACCTTCTCCACCGGGATGATCTCGAAGCCGTCCTCGCGGAAGGGGATCTTCCAGCGCTCGACGATCTTGTCTTCTTCCAGAATCTCTTTGGGTTTCGGCGAGTTGTACTTCATCGGCGAGGGCTCGCCGCTCAGAAACTTGCGCTTCAGCTCCTTGCAGCCTTTGGCGACGACGACGATCCAGAGATCGTCCGTGCGCAGGTGCTTGCGGATGGCGCGGTTCACGTCCTCGCGGGTGAGCTTCGCCAGACCCTGCTTCAGGTACGAGTTGTAGTCCGGAATCCCGTACCAGAGGCTGTCGATGGCGTAGCCGAGCTCGGCGTCTTTGGTCTTGGTGAGGATGTTGACGTACTTCGAGAGGAAGCTGCGGGTGCGCTCGAAGTCTTCCTCGGGGATGCCTTCCCGGACCAGCTTGTCGAGCTCGTACATGGCCAACCGCAGGGCGAAGTGGGCGGTGGGAGGCTCGACGGGCCGGATCCAGATCTGGAAGATCTGCTGCGGCCGGGCCAGGTTCGGATCCGGTTCGAACTGGAACATGCCCCGGGGGAAGTACTCGATGTAGGAGTAGTCCCCGTAGTTCAGCCCCCGTAGCTGCCGCATCCGCTGAAAGAGCCGGCCGCCGCTCGAGCGGTGGTGACCGAAGTAGGTGCTGGCCACCAGTAGCGGGATGTAGTCCGGGTGGCCGCGGGTCACCTCGATGGGGAAGCCGATCGAATAGGCCACGCTGCGGGTGTTCTTCTCGATCATCCGGACGTGGATGCCTTCGATCTTCTTCGGGGCCGGCCGCTTCACTTCGCTGCGCTTGCCCTCCGGGAGTTTCGCAAAGTCCTTCTTCACCCGGGCCAGAAACTCCGGCGAGTAGCCGCCGGCGATGCCGAAGACCAGGTTGGCCTGGGTGTAGTTGTTGCCGTAGAAGGCCTTCAGATCGTCCAGCGTGATGCGCTTCAGGCCGGAGACCGTGCCGGCGTTGTGATGCCCGTAGGGGTGGTCCTGGTAGATGGCCTGATAGAGGACCTCCTTGCCCAGCTCCTCGTCGTTGGCTCCGCGCAGGCTCACGCGAAGGAAGTTGATCTGCTGGTCCCGGAGGCGCCTCAGGTCGGTTTCCCGCCAGCCGGGATCGAGGAGCATGTCGCGGAAGATCCGGTAGAACTCATCTAGGTTGTCCACGTGGGTGACCGCCGAGAAGGTGGTCATCTCCTTGTCCACCTGGTAATGGACCGAGGTGGCCATGGGGAACATGCGCTCGAGGATCTCCTCGTAGGTCAGCTTCCTGGTACCGCCCTCGGCCAGCATTGCGGCCGTCAGCGACGCCAGGCCGGGCTTGCCGGCCGGATCCGAGGCGGCCCCGGTGAGGAAGACCACCCGGAAGGTGACCAGCGGCGAGTCGCCGGGCATCTCGACGAAGCGAGGAGCCGCCGCCGCCATAGCCGTCATCATCAAACCCGCTGCCAGGATGCGGCCCGTCATTTCGAGTCACCTCCACTCAAGGTCACGATGGTGCGCCTGTTTTCCTGGAAGTATTTCCGGGCGATGCGCTGGATGTCTTCGGGAGTGACTTTGTCATAGAGGGCATAGAGGTTGTTGATGGTTTCCGGCGTCCGCCGCAGCCCGATGTAGGCGGCCAGGGTGGAGGCGATGGCCTCGCTGTTGTCCAGGCTCAGGGCGAAGGAGTAGCGCAGGTGGCGCTTCACCGCTTCGAGCTTCCCGGCGTCTACGGGCTTTTCGCGGAACTCCCGGCACTGGGCGAGGATCTGGTCGCGGACGTAGGCGACGTCGTCTTCCTTCTTTACCCGGGCGATGACGGTGAACAGTTGGGGGTCCACCCGGTCCGGGTTGTCCACGCCGAAGACGTCAACCTTCTGTTCTTTGATCATCAGTTTCTTGTAGAGATCCGAGTTCTCCGAGAAGCCGAGGGAGCCGATGATGTCGAGGGTGACCTGGTCGGGCTCGGTGTCGGAGTAGGCGGCCCCCTTGAAGGCCACGGCGAGCCACGGCAGCGTCGGCGACGGCCAGTCGATGTGCTTGGACCGCGGCTCCTTCTGCGGCGGCTCTTGCGGAATCCGCGCTCTGTAGCTGCCATGCTCCCAGCCGCCCCAGTACTTGCCGACCAGCGCCCGGACAGCGGCCGGTCTTACGTCGCCCACCACGACAATGGTTGTGTATTCAGGCCGGTACCAGCGGTCGAAGAACTTCAGGCTGTAGTCGTATTCGTTGGGCATGTCCTCGATGTCTTCGAGGAAGCCCATGGTGGTGTGCTTGTAGGGGTGGACCTCGAAGGCCGTGTCGCGGAGCACCTCGAAGATCTTCCGGATGGGGAACTGGCTGTTCTTGTTGTATTCGCCCAACACGGCGAGGGCCTCGGTGCGGAAGACGGTCTCGGTGTATTTCAGGTTCTGGAAGCGGTCGGCCTCCATGGCGAGGATCTGCTCGAAGTCTTCTTTTGAGAAGGTGGTGTGATAGACGGTACGGTCGTCGGTGGTGTAGGCGTTCGAGGCGGCCCCGGCCTGCTTCAGCACGGCTTCGTAACGTTCCGGCGGGTACTTTTCCGTACCCCGGAACATCATGTGCTCGAACAGGTGGGCGAAGCCGCTCTTGCCCGGCTCGACCTCGTTGCGCGAGCCGGCCGCCACCACGATGTAGAGGGCGACCACGTTGGGGAAGTCGGTCGGCACGGTGACGAGGCGGAGGCCGTTGGGGAAGTCGTACTGATCATACTTCCAGGGGAAGGCCTTCTTCACCGGACCGGCCTGGGCCAGAACCACGCCGCCCAACAGGAGGATGGGCAACACTGCGCTGCGGAACATCACTTTCCATCATAGGGAAAGGCCGCGGCAACTTGCCGGTCCGGAGGTTCGGGCGGGCCGTCCACGGAGACGAAGGCAAAAAAGAACCACCGTTCGGTGGTGGTCCTGATCCCCCGTGCTGGACCTCTCATGAGGGCGTCGGCCGCAGGCTTCTACTCGAAGACCACTCGCCGGTTCGAATCGCCGATCTCAACGCCCTCGAGCCAGAGCTTGCCATCCTTCTTTCTAGAAATGATGGCGGTATACAGGTGCTTGTGCTTCACCTTCTCGACCCGTCCATCGCTGACGACTACCTCATCGCCGTGTTTGAGAACCGCCTTGTCGCCCTGGATCTCGACCGTGTAAACGCCCGGTTTGAGCACCTTATTGCTGACAACGTACTGATCAGCCAGGGTGATCGAGTGCCGCTCCACCGCCGCCACGGCGGCGATCGCGAGCAACAGCGTGAGCAGTACCGCAATCCCGACTCGCATGGCTCACCTCCTTTCTCCCGATCTCCCACTAGGCGGGCGCGGGAACACCCCACCTACGCTCGGAATATGAGGGTTCCAGCGCTCACCGGGCGGGTGTCTTGGCCGGGGGCTGCCGGGAACCGCCCCGGCGGCCCCCGGTCGGTTTACGGCTCTTACTTGGCCTGTTTCTGCTCGCCTTGCCCTTTGCCGAACACGACCCTCAGATCTGTGCCACCGATCAGGATCGCCTCCAGCTTGGGGGTCGGATCACCGCTCTTGGACAACAGCCCTGTATAGGAGTACTTACGGTTGGTCTTCTCAACCTTGGCCGTGGCGATCACGTTCTGCTTGCCCTTCATGAGCTTGGCCTGATCGCCCTCGATGACGACCTTGTAAGTACCCGGTTGCAGAACCTTGCCCGCGAGAGCGTACGGTTGCGTAATGGTGACCTTGTGCTTCTCGACAGCAGCGAAAACGGGAACAGCGATCAAGAGGCAAAGGGTTACCGCCAGGATAGCTCGCATCGCTCACCTCCTGAACTGGATTCTCTTCACCCCTATGGACGCATGTTTTCCGCGCAGGTTTCACTCAGGTCCTGCTTGCCCCGCCCGTTTCAGCCGCCCTGAGACTTAGTCGCCCACCACCGTGACCGTCACCTCCCGCTGCCGGGCCCGGTCGTCGAAATCGCATAGTACTACTTGCTGCCAAGTACCGGTGGCGATCTCTCCGTTCCGCACCGGGAAGCTCTTGGCCGTGCCCATCAGGGCGCTCCGGAGGTGGGCGTAGCCGTTGTTGTCTCCCCAGCGGGCATTGTGGGCGTAGTCGGAGGTCGGCGGGGCGATCTTGTCGAGCGCTCGCTGAAGGTCGGCCACGCAGCCGGGTTCGTACTCCAGCGTGGTGATCCCCAGGGTGGAGCCGCGGCCCGAGACGTTGACGATTCCCTGCCGGATGCCGCTCTCGCGGACGATGCCCTGGACCTGGGCGTCGATGTCGACGACGTCGCAGTGGCCCTTGGTAGAGACGGAGAAAGTCTTCTGATAGGTCGCCATGGCTGAAGCTGTCTATGCTATCGCGAAACCGGGCGCACGTCACGGCCGCCGGCCGTTGAATTCATGCACGGCGTCGATCATGGCGGCGATGTTCTCCACCGGGGTGCCGGCCTGGATGTTGTGGATCGAGTTGAACACGAAGCCCCCGCCTCGGGAGAAAACCTCGCAGCGGCGGAGAACCTCCTCGCGCACCTGTTCCGGCGTGCCGAAGGGCAGCGTCCGCTGGGTGTCCACCCCGCCGCCCCAGAAAGTCAGCCGGTCGCCGTAAGCCGATTTCAGGTGTTCGGGCTCCATGTTGGCCGCCGAGCACTGGACGGGGTTCAGGATGTCGAAGCCGGCCTCGATGAAAGAGGGGATGAAGCGCTCCACCGAGCCGCAGGAGTGCTTGAAGCACTTCCAGCGCGTATGGGCGTGGATCCAGTCGTTGATCCGCTTGTAGTAGGGGAGCCAGAGCTCGCGGAAGGTCTCGGTGGAGCAGAAGGTGGATTTCTGGGTGCCGAAATCGGTGCCGCAGAGGAAGACGCCGTCCACGTCGTCGCCGACGGCCTCGTGGATCCAGCGCAGGTTTTCGAGGGCGATCTCGCACTGGCGGGAGAAGATCTGATGCACATAGTCCTGGCGGATCTTGGTGGACATGTACCATTCGGCGACGTCCCGGATTCCCTTTGGGTGTTTGAGAAACGGCGCCGGTACCAGGGCGATGTCGCCGAAAGCCGTGCCGCCGAAGGTGGCCATGACAAAGCGGCCTTTCGTCTTCGCGGCGGCCGCTTCCCGCCGGAAGTGCTCCAGATCGGCCTCCTCGATAGGCTGGAACTCCTCGAGGTTGTCCTCGACGTTCAGATTGTCCTCGTCGATCGGCTCTTGGCGGATGATGGTGTCGAAGAAAAACCCGCCTTTCGGCATCTTCCCGCTCGGAGGGGCCGAGGTGTCGCCTTCCGGGTAGATCAGGATATCCCCATTCTCATCCACAGTGGTCCGGAAGTCTTCGGGCACCAGCACGGTGAGGCCATTGAAGTTCCATTCCTTCCAGTTCTTGTTCTCGAAGCCGAACATGGTCTTGCGCGGGAAGACGCCTTCGACGTCGAGGCCCATGGCTTCTTTGAGGTCGTCTTCGACGAGGCCGAGCATCTGGTAGGGCTCGTGGACCTTCACCGGATGGCGATCCAGGCCATAGTAGTCGCGCAGGGCGGCGACGCAACTGACGTGGATGCCGGTGACGGCTGTCGATCCGAAGTCTACGGGGATATGATCCGGCTCCCGATGTTGGAGTGAGGTGAGCACGCGTTCCCGACCATTCATGACCAGAAGCTCCTTATGTAGCATATGACGGGCACGCGTGCCGGGACGGCGCCTCCGGGCGTCGGTGGGACGATGGGAGCCGGGTGGTAGCAGTACCTCGCGGGGTGGCCACGGGTTTCCTTTTCGCCGGGAATGCTTTATGCTGATCCCATTGAATTCAAGGAGGAAATGCAAATGGCACAACCACCACCCGTAACTCCCCAAGGCGGACCCCCGGCGAAGAAGACGAGCCCCTGGCTCTACGTCTTGATCGGATGCGGCGGACTGATCGTCGTCGCCGGGATCGCTATGGTGGCGCTGGGAGTCTTCGCCGTTCACAAGGCAAAAGAAGCGGGTCTCGACCCAGAGCTTCTTCAGGAGCAGCCCGCCCTGGCGGCGGCCAAGATCTACGCCGCGGTGAATCCAGATGTCGAGATCGTCGAGGTGGATGAGGACGGCCAGCGGGTTACTTTCCGCGAGAAGAGCAGCGGCAAGGTGGCGACCGTGACGCTCGACGAACTCAAGAAAGGGCACATTGTCTTCGAATCTGCAGAAGGGGAGCGGGTGACAATCGGAGGCCAGGGGGGGTCCCTGGTGGTGGAATCCGACAAGGGCAAGGTCACCATCGGGGCAGGAGCGGAGGTAAAGCTACCGTCCTGGCTGAAGCCGTATCCGGGCGCCGAAGCTAAGGCTACGATGAGCAGCACGGCTCCGGGGGAGCGCAGCGGCTCGGTGGGATTCTCGACCAGCGACTCCGTCGAAAAAGTCGCCTCCTTTTTCGAGGAGGGCTTCAAGACGGCGGGATTGAAGGTGACCACTGTGCGCCAACAGGGAGCTGAGGGCTCCGGAGTGATGATCAACGGGGAGTCGCCCGGCGGCAAACGCAGCGCCATGGTGATCATTGGCCAGGATCAGGGCGCAACTTCCATCACCTTGACCTTCAGCGACAAGGAGTGAAGATCACCGGCCCGGGCTGTGGCGGCGCCAACCGCTGCCCGCCCGGCCGGCCCGTTTGGCCTCGGCGCCGCCACTCGGATATGATTCGTGAGGACTTTGGTGGATGGGAAAAGCGCATCATGAGGCAAACGGAAAAGTCACACAAGGGACCGGCCATCGGCCGGCGGACCTTCCTGGGAGCCGGCGCCTCTATGGCGGGCGCCGCTCTCTGGTCCCAGGAGGACCTCGAAGCCGCCACGGCGGCCGTGCAGACCAACTCGAAACCCTCGCAACTCAAGATCACCGACATGCGCGTGGCCATGGTGAGCAAGGGCGCCGGCCGGGGCATCCCGATCATTCGATTGGACACGAACCAGGGGATTCACGGTTACGGAGAGGTCCGCGACGGGGCGAGCAAGACTTACGCGCTGATGCTCAAGAGCCGCATCGTCGGCGAGAACCCCTGCAACGTGGACAAGGTCTTCCGCAAGATCAAACAGTTCGGCTTCCACGCCCGGCAGGCCGGCGGCGTCTGCGCCGTGGAGATGGCGCTGTGGGACCTGGCCGGCAAAGCCTATGGAGTGCCGGCCCACCAGTTCCTCGGCGGCAAGTTCCGTGACAAGATCCGTATCTACGCCGACACGACGGAATCCAAGGATCCCAAGGTCTACGCCGAACGGATGAAGAAGCGGATCGAGATGGGCCTGACGTGGCTCAAGATGGACCTCGGCATCGACCTGATCGCCGACACCCCGGGCACGCTGACCAAGCCGCTGGGGCTGACGCTGAAGGACGTGCGGCTGAAGCAGCACATGTTCACCGGCATCGAGATCACGCCCAAAGGGATCCAGATGATGGCCGACTATGTGGCCGCCGTCCGGGAGGTCGTCGGCATGGAAGTGCCTTTGGCCGCCGACCACTTCGGCCACATCGGGGTGAACTCCTGCATCAAACTCGGCCAGGCGCTGGAACCTTACAACATGGCCTGGCTCGAGGACATGATCCCCTGGCAGTACACCGAACTGTGGAAGAAGATCACCGACTCGATCGACGTGCCCACGCTGACCGGCGAGGACATCTACCTCAAGGAGCCGTTCCGGGTGCTGTGTGAGAGCCACGCTGTCGACATCATCCATCCGGACCTCGCTACTGCCGGCGGCTTGCTCGAAACCAAGAAGATCGGCGATATGGCGCAGGAGAACGGCGTGGCCATGGCGATGCACTTCGCCGGCACGCCCGTTTCCTTCTTCGCCAGCATCCACTGCGCCGCGGCGACAGAGAACTTCCTCGCTCTGGAGCACCACTCCCTGGACGTGCCGTGGTGGGATGACCTGGTCACCGGTCCGGCGAAACCGATCGTCCAGAAAGGCTTCGTGCCGGTGCCCGAAACCCCGGGACTCGGCGTTGAGCTGAACGAAGAGGCCGTCAAAGAGCACCTCACCGAGCCCGGCTACTTCGAGCCGACGCCGGAGTGGGACAACGAACGTTCCTGGGACCGGCTCTGGAGCTTCAGCCCACCCCGGCGCCCGAAGCGGCAGGTGGCGAAACTAATGGACGTTTAGGAGACCGGGCGGCTCGCCGGAGCCCTCAGGCCAGGGCGTGCCGCTGGTCTATGGTATGGCGGTGGATTGGAGACGACGATGAAGATTTCCAGGCGTGTTCTGCTTACCGGCGCTTGTTCCGCCTTCTCGCTCGCGGCGAAGCGGCGCTTGCCGGTTCCAGTGGGGCTGCAGCTCTACAGCCTCCGTTACTTGGCGAAAAAGGACTTGCGCGCAATGTTGACGCTGGTCCGGAAGCTGGGCTTCAAAGAGGTGGAAACTTCCGAGTTCTACGGGCGCACCGCAGCCCAGTTCCATAAGATGCTCGAGGCGGAGGGGCTGAAAGCCACTTCGATGATGGCCCCCTACGAGCAACTCGGTTCCGGGATCAGCGCCGTCATCGGCGACGCGAAGGAGCTGGGCGTCGAGTACGTCGTGTGCCCGGTAATTCCTTATAAGCGCCATCTCACGGTGGAAGACATCCGGCGCGCCGCCGCCGATTTCAACCGTTGGGGTGAGAAGCTCGCCGCCGCGGGCCTTCGCTTCGGCTACCACGCCCACGGGATCGAGTTCGGGCCTTCGCCTGACGGGACTGTCTTCGACACTCTCGCCAAACTCGTGGGGCCGGACCGTCTGAACTTCGAAATGGACATTTTCTGGATCGTTTACGCCCGCCAGGATCCAGTCAAGCTGCTTGAGAAGTACCGCGGCCGGTTCCGGCTGATGCACCTCAAAGACATGCGCAAGGGCCTCGAATTGGGCGGCTTGCCGTCCGATGTCCGGGAGGAGGCGAGCGTGCCGCTGGGTCAAGGTACGATCGATATCCCAGCCGTGCTCCGGGCGGCCAGGCGCACCGGCGTCGAGCACTATTACCTCGAGGACGAGGCCCCGGACGCCGACCGTCAGATCCCGGAATCCTTGCGCTACCTGCAAAGCCTTCAGCTCTGATCAGGCCCGGTGCAAGACTGCTCGAGCCGTTGCTTGGCGCGCTCAGCGCCGGCGTGCGATCCTTAATAGAGAGACCGCCTGCCTTTGCCGTCCCGGAAGTGAAAGCGTTGAAGATCGGATTCGTCAGCCTGGGTTGTCCCAAGAATCTCGTAGACACCGAGGTAATGCTCGGCCTGCTTGAGGAGCGCGGGCACGAGCTGACCCCGCGGGCCGAGGAGGCCGACGTCATCGTCGTCAACACGTGCAGCTTCATCGGCCCGGCGAAAGAAGAATCCGTCGAGGCGATCCTGGAGATGGCCGAGCACAAGAAGGCCGGCCGGGCCAGGCGGCTCATCGTGGCCGGCTGCATGGTGGAGCGCTACCGGGACGAGATCCGGCGGTCGCTGCCCGAGGTGGATGCGGTCCTCGGCACGAACGAGATCCAGCAGATCGCCGCCGCTTGCGAAGGGCGGCCGGTCTCCGGCCCGCCGCCGGAGCCGTTCCTGTATCACGAAGCCTCGCCGCGGGTGCTGACGACGCCCCCGCACTACGCCTACATCAAGATCGCCGAGGGCTGCGACCACCCCTGCACCTTTTGCGTAATCCCCCAGTTCCGGGGACGTTTCCGGAGCCGCCCGCTGGAGAGCATCCTCGCTGAGGCTTCTGGGCTGTTGGCCCGGGGCGTGCGGGAGATCAACCTGGTGGGGCAGGACACGACGAGCTACGGCGAAGACCTGGGGATGCGGGACGGACTGGCCACGCTGCTCGAGCGCCTGGCCGGGCTGCCGTCGCCCGGCAAGAAGTGGATCCGCTTCCTCTATGCCTACCCGAACCGCGTGACCCAGCGGCTGCTCGATACGATCGCCGCCCACGAGGAGATCGCCGGCTACATCGACCTGCCGCTGCAGCACGCCAGCCCGCGGATCTTGAAGCGGATGAAGCGCGGTGGCGGCGCCGGGCGGTTCCTGCGGCTGCTCGAGCGCATCCGGAGGACGATTCCCGGGGTGGCGGTCCGGACGTCGATGATCGTCGGCTTTCCCGGCGAAACCGACCGCGATTTCGAAGAACTCTGCCGGTTCGTCGAGCAGGCCCGTTTCGACCACCTGGGGGTCTTCTCCTACTCGGACGAGGAGACGAGCGGGAGCTACCACCTGGACGGCAAGGTGAGCCGCCGGACGATCTACAATCGCCGCCGGCGCCTCATGGCGATTCAGCGGCGCATCTCCCGGCGGCGCAACCGGGCCCTGGTGGGGAAGGAGTTCGTGGTCCTGGTGGAGGGGCCTTCGGCGGAAACGGAGCTGTTGTGGCAGGCGCGGCTGCCGGGGCAGGCCCCGGAGATCGACGGCGTCTGCTATGTCACCGACGACGGTGGCCATCGTCTCGAGCCCGGCCAATGGCGTCGGTTCCGGGTGGAGCGGGCTTCGGACTATGATTTGATTGGGCCGGTAATCGGTTCGCCGCTGGATGCTGCGAGGGGCGGCGGGGAACAGTTGTTGCGGGTCTTGCTCGCCGGTGCGGACGATCCTGTGGCGCGTGGCCTATGAAATGTCCGATTTGCAAGAAAGAGGTCAAGTTCGGCGATCCGTACATGCCGTTTTGCAGCGAACGGTGCCGGCTGATCGATCTCGGCAATTGGGCTTCGGAAAAGTACGTCATCTCCACTCCCGTCGATCCGGAGGCTGAGATCCTCCGCGAGCAAGAGCAGGGGCAGGAGCAAGAGGGTGAAGCCTGACCCGGCACGCTGGCTCGCGACCTGGTTCGGATGCGGCTATGCTCCGGTCGCGCCGGGCACCGCCGGCTCGGCCGCGGCGGTCGTCATCGCTTGGGTCTGGTCCTGTCTGTTCCCCTGGAACCAGTGGCACTGGCTCGCGGCCGTGGCGGTGGTGACGCCGCTCGGCGTCTGGGCTTCCGGCGCCGTGGCTCGCGGCATGGGGCAGGACGATCCGGCTATAGTGGTGATAGACGAGGTTGCCGGCCAGTGGCTCACCCTCGCGGTCGTGCCCGCGCTCGATTGGAAAAACGCCTTGTCTGCCTTTCTGTTGTTCCGGCTGTTCGATATTTGGAAACCCCCGCCTGTCCGCCGGCTGGAGAGGCTCGGCGGCGGGTTCGGTATCATGGCTGATGACCTCGCCGCCGGCCTCTACAGTGTGGCGGTGCTGCTGGCGGCGGGCGGCTGGTTGTGGTGAAGATGGCGATCAGGAAACGAGCATCAGACAACCCCCAGATCACCGCTGTCCACCCCGGGGCGGCGATCCCGGGCGGTGAGTTCCAGATTCGGGGTCGGGGTTTCTCGCAGGAAGCGCGTCCCACGGTCCGCATCGGTGACCAGCCGGCCCCGGTGGTGATCGGCTCCGACACCTTCATCATCGCCAGGGTGCCCGAGGGCGCCATCGTGGGAGAGCTCACGGTCGAGAACGGCAGCGGCGGCAGCGCGGTCTGGACCTGCGACATCGGGCTGCAGATCGCCGATTCCTTGCATCCGGTGGCCAACCCGGCGGTCGATGCCCAGGGCAACATCTTTGTCACCTTCAGCGGCTCCCGGGGCCAGAAGACTCCGGTGGCCGTGTATCGCGTGGACCTCAACTACAACATCCAGCCGTTCATCACCGACCTGATGAACGCTACCGGGCTGGCCTTCGACCGAGAGGGCCTGCTGTATATCTCCAGCCGCCACGACGGCATCGTCTACCAGGCCACCGACCAAGGGAGCCTCTCGGTTTATGTCGAAGGCATGGGAGTTGCCACGGGCCTGGCTTTCGACACGGACGAAAACCTGTATGTCGGCGACCGCAGCGGAACGATCTTCAAGATCAGCCGCGACCGCCAGATCTACGTCTTCACCACCCTCGAGCCGTCCATTTCCGCCTACCACCTCGCCTTCGGCCCAGGGGGCTATCTTTACGTCACTGGACCGACGACCTCCAGCTACGATTGTGTCTACCGGGTCTCGCCGGCCGGCGAGGTGGAAGTCTTCTACCGTGGTCTCGGCCGGCCTCAGGGCCTCGCATTCGACGCCCAGGGAAACCTGTATGTCGCCGCGTCGATGGGCGGACGCAAAGGCGTGGTCCGGATCGATCCGGATCGGAATGCCGAGCTGTTCCTCTCCGGGCCCAACATCGTCGGCCTGGCCTTCACCCCGTCCCGGGCCATGATCGTGGCCACCAACAATGCGCTGTTCCGGGTGGATGTAGGTATCCAGGGGCGCCCGTTGCCATGATGCGGCTGTGACTGCTGACGATGAACGCTGAAATCATTGCTGTTGGTTCCGAACTGTTGACGCCCGCCCGGGTGGATACCAACTCCCTCTATCTCACCGAGGAGCTGAACGCCTTGGGGGTGGAGGTGGTGGCCAAGGCGGTCGTCGGTGACGACCGGAAGCGCCTGGCCGAAGCGGTGCGGACGGCAGTGAGCCGCAGCGAGATCGTCATCACCACCGGTGGGCTCGGCTCGACCGAAGACGACGTCACCCGGGAGGCCGTCGCCGACGCCCTGGGCCGGAAGCTCGTCTATCATCAGGAGATCTGCGACGCCATCGAGGCCCGCTTTCGCCGCCTCGGTCGCCGGATGGCCCAGATCAACAAGCGCCAGGCCTGGATCATCGAAGGGGCCGAGGGGCTCGACAATTCCGAAGGCACCGCGCCGGGGCAATGGATCCCCCTCGACGAGCGGAAAGTCCTGCTGCTGCTGCCCGGCCCGCCACGGGAGCTCAAGCCGATGTTCACCCGCGACTGCGTGCCGCGGTTGCGCAAGATCGTCCCGCCCCAAGTGATCCGTGTGCGCCGATTTCGCGTGGCGGGTATGCCCGAGTCGGACTTGGACCAGTTGATCTCACCCGTCTACAAACGTTATTCGAACCCCGTCACCACCGTGCTGGCGGCGCCCGGGGACATCCAGATCCACTTGCGCGCCCGCAGCGCCACTAACGAAGAAGCAGAGCGATTGCTGAAAGAAGTCGGCGCCCAGATCGAGGCCTTGCTCGGCGATCACATTTACTCGCGCGACGGCCAGCCGCTGGAAGCCGTCGTCGGCCGGCGGCTGGCGGTGCGTGGGGCGTGGCTGGCGGTGGCCGAGAGCTGCACCGGCGGGTTGCTGGCGCAACGGATAACGGCGATACCCGGCGCCTCGAACTATTTCAAGGGCGGCTTCCTCGTTTACACGGACGAAATGAAGCGCGACCTTTTAGGCGTCTCCGCTGCGTTGATCGAGAAGGAGACTGCCGTGAGCAAAGCGGTTGCTGAGGCCATGGCCCGTGGAGTGCGGGAACGGACGCGGGCCGATTTCGCCGTCGCCGTAACCGGTGAGGCCGGTCCAGAGAGTGGTTCCGGGCGCCCGGTGGGAACGGTCTGGGTGGCGGTGCTCAGCCCCGAAGGCATGCGCACGGAACACCGGCAGTGGCTCGGTGACCGGGAACGGATCCGCATCCTGGCTGCGCAACAAGCCCTGGACCTGTTACGCCGGACGCTGGAACACCGCTGACAAGGGACACCTGGGAACCGAGGGGCGTGAACCAATCAACCGGCGCCGGCTAATCCGGCCGGACGAATTCGTAGCGCTCCAGCGTGGCCGCCATAGCAATGCCGGCCTCTTCCCCGGAGCCGCTCCAGCGGTGGTGCCGCACGACTTTCCCGACACAGTGCAACTGTATGGCATGCTGGTGATCGCTGGTTTGCTGGAGCGTGATCATATACTCGATCGGGGAACCGATCTGGAGTTCGACGTTCGATCGGAACAGCACGCCCCCGGAACTCAGATTCACCGTTTCGCCCTCTTCGTCCAGGCGGCGGTCTCCCTCACGGACCAGCCTGATCGGCAGGCGTAAGTTGAATCTCTTGCTCTTGCGCTGATCCGACATCTCCATGATATGGTTTCGCTCTCTCCCAACTCTATTGCGTCGTTGCCGGAGCGGTCAATAGGACAACTAAGGGGATGGTCCTATCGAGTCCTGGTACCTCGATAGGCCGGTTCAAGGGTTTCCCCTAGCCTGCGGCGTCTTCCCTGGCGTTGGTGAGGCGCTCGAATCTTGTGCGTCCCAAAGGCTGTTGACAAAATGTACTTCATGATGATGTTTGCGTCGAAACCGCTCGAACCAGGCACTCCCGCTCCCCCGTTCATCTGCCCCGACGAGCGGGGGCGCGTATTCATCCTGAACCAGCAGAGGGGCAAGAAGGTGGTGCTCGTCTTCTACCCGGCCGACGACACGCCGGTGTGCACGAAGCAGCTCTGTGAGCTGCGGGACCATTACGAGGAGATCCGCAAGGCCGGGGCGGTGGTCTTCGGCGTCAACCCCGGCGACGGCGACAGCCACAAGCGCTTCCAGGAGAAGCACAAGCTGCCGTTTCCGCTCCTGGTGGACGCCGGCAAACGGGTGGCGAAGCTCTACAAGTGCGGCGGCTGGCTGGTGAAGCGCACCGTCTACATCATCGACGAGCAGGGCGTGATCCGGTACGCCAGGCGGGGCCGCCCGCCGGTCTCGGAGCTGCTCGGGGCGCTGCGGTCGATCGGCGCGCCGGCGCCGGCCTGAGCCCTCGCTCGCCCCCCACGCCGCCGGGTCCCCTCCGGCATCGTCGCTATACTGAGGGTTTGGCCGGCGGATGCGAACCGCCGTCCATCAAGCTGAGGCAGGACCACACACTGTGAACACCGATCGCAAGCCCGTGCGGGTGCGCTACGCCCCGAGCCCCACGGGAGACTTCCACGTCGGCGGGGCGCGAACCGCGCTGTTCAACTGGCTCTTCGCCCGCCACCACGGCGGGCGGTTCATCCTGCGCATCGAGGACACGGACCGCAAGCGCTACAACCCGCAGGCCCTTCAATGGCTGCTCGACGGGCTGCGGTACCTCGAGCTCGACTGGGACGAGGGCCCCGAGGTGGGCGGCGGCTACGGCCCGTACGTGCAAACCGAGCGGCTGGAGATCTACCGCGAGCACTGTGGGCGGCTGCTCGAGGCCGGGGCCGCCTACCGCTGCTTCTGTACGCCGGAGCGCCTGCAGGAGCTGGCCAGGCAGGCCCAGCAACGTGGTGAGCGGGGCGGCTACGACCGCGCCTGCCGGAATCTCGACCCCGAGGAGGCCGCCCGACGCGCCGAGGCCGGCGAGCCCCACGTGGTCCGGTTCAAGATGCCGCTCGAGGGCGAGACCACGGTCCACGACGCGATCCGCGGCGACATCACCTTCCCGAACGCGGTGCTGCAGGACACCGTGCTGATGAAGTCCGACGGCATCCCGACCTACCACCTGGCGAACGTCGTCGATGACCACCTGATGGAGATCTCCCACGTGCTGCGGGGCGACGAATGGGTGAACAGTCTGCCGCTGCACATCCACCTCTACCGGGCCTTCGGCTGGGAGCCGCCGGTGATGGCGCATCTGCCGCTGATCCTCAACCCCACGGGCAAGGGCAAGATGAGCAAGCGCGAGGAGCGCGCCCCGGACGGCAGCGTCCGGCCGGTCTTTGTCCGCACCTTCCAGGAGCTGGGTTACCTGCCCGAGGCGATGATCAACTTCCTGGCCCTGCTCGGCTGGAGCTACGACGACAAGACCGAGATCATGAGCCGCCAAGAGCTCATCGAGCGCTTCACGCTCGAGCGGGTTCAAGCCTCGCCGGCGGTGTGGAACTACGACAAGCTCGACCACATGAACGGCTACTACATCCGCCAACTGGCCCCGGAAGACCTGGCCGGGCGGCTCGTCCCGTTTTTCGAGAAAGCCGGCTGGAAGGCGGACCGCGAGAAGGTGCTCCAGATCGTGCCCTTGATCCGCGAGCGCATCAAGCGGTTGAGCGACGCCGTCGCCGTGGCCGACTTCTTTTTCCTCGAAAAGCTCCCGCCTTACGACGCCGCCGAGCTGATTCCGAAGAAAGGCGACGCGGCGATGGCCCTGGCGGCGCTGGAACGCGGGCGCGAGGCGCTCGGCAAGATCGAGTTCACCCGCGAAGCGATCGAGGCGGCGCTGCGGGGCGAGGCGGAGAAGCTAGGCATCAAGGCGGGGCAGATGTTCCACCCGATCCGGGTGGCCATCTCCGGCCGGAAGGTCTCGCCGCCGCTGTTCGAGTCCCTCGAGGTGCTGGGCAAGGAGACGTCGCTCGCGCGCATCGGCGAGGCGATCGCGAAGCTGCGGGGGGCAAGCGGAGCCTGAGCCCTGGCCCCTGCCCTAGTCGTACCGCTTCCCGCTGCGGCGGAACCGCTTGATCTTGCTCAGGTCGAACTGCCCCAGATAGACGGGCGACGAGTAGCCCGGCGTGCGGGCGGCGGGACGCCGCGGGTAACCCAGCTCGTCGGTCGGGAACCCCCATATGTCGCCGGTGTCCAGATCGATGGCCACGCGGCCGAAGACGTTTCTCGAGCCGTCCGGCGCGGCGATCTTGGTGACGTCCGGATCGAACTGCAGCCAGGGCGCCCGGGTGGGTGCGGCCTCGACCGGCTGCGGATCCCCGATCCCGCGCCCGGCGATCATCACCAGGGCCGCCGCAATCACCGTGAGGATGGCTTTGGTGTAGAAGTCGCATCGCATGGCTTCGCTTCCCTCGAAAACTCTGACGCTTCGCCGCTCACGGACGTGGAGGACCTTCTGGGCCCTTCCGCTCTCCGGCTGACGGCAGCCGGCCGCAGCGCATCCTGCCGGGCTCGCGCTGTGAGCCAGCCGCTCCCGGCGGCCGCACGGCGCCCTCGGCGTGAGAACGCGCGCCGTCTATCATGGGCTTGCGGCGCCATTCCAGGGATTTCCGTCAGATGCTCGCGATGTGAGGAAACATCTTGTTTTTTTGTTTTTGACTTGGCAGAGAATAGAGCGAGGAGGGATTCCGATGAAGTACTTGGGTTTGTTCATCATGCTGGCGGGACTGGCGCCGGTGTGCGCCGAAACGGAGATCGCGGCCACCCGAACGTTGGCGTTCACGGCGGACCTCAGGGCGAACGGCGCTCTTCCCCCTGGGGACAATCTCATCGAGCAGTGCGTGCCTTTCAGGGACTCGCTCTATTTCCTCGTCAAACTGCGGCGTTCGGGCGATCGTCAAGGATCGCTGATCGTGATCACCGACGAGTCGGGCCGGCTCCGCCGCCGCTTCCCCCTGGCGGTTGCGAACCCCGTTTCGATCTGCGGCGTTGCCGAACGGAGGGTGCGGCTGTTTCAGATACCGGACGGCCGGCCGGTGGTGGTGGACTATGACCACTACGGGAACCTTTTGGCCAGTTATGAATCGGAAGTTCCATTGGCCGGAGTCACGGAGGCTCCTAGTGGGGCTGTGGTGGCGGCGCTGACCGATGGCCGGCTGGCAATCCTGTCGCTGGAGGACGGCAAGGCCGTCGTTCGGCGCAGCCTCGACATGAAGATTGCCGCCGGAGAGCAGCTCTGTTGGGGGTGCCCGAAACAGTACAAATTACTCCCGGGTGGATTCTCGTGGGTCTGGTTCTCTCCTGACCGTGTGGGGATGATCTTTCACGGCACCGCGGCGCTGTATTCCTTCGACCTGGCACGCTGGGAGGTTGAAAAGACTCTCCTGCGATCGCCGAAGATCGAACAGTCCGTCGCATACTTCGACGCGCGGCGGCAAAGGTTGAGGGAACTGTCCCCGCACTCCCGAACAGCCCAGGGGATTGTCGTGCTGTCCGCGGCAGTGGACAGCGACGGGACTCTACTGGTGCTGTCCTCGCCCCACTGGAACCGCAGGGCGATTGTGGAGAGGTTCGATGCTCGCGGGCGGCACTTGGAAAGTCTCGTATGCCCGCTGGAGGGTCTCGGGGGCGCTGACGGGCGGCCCATGCCGTATCTCGTCGCTGTTTCAGGAAAGCGCTTGACGCTGATCTGCCGCCGGCCTGCCCTTCTGGCGGCATACGGCCGCTCTGTCCGGGCGCTCTTGAAATGATAGAGATATAGGAGGTCGTCATGAGGAGAGTGAGGGCATTTTTGGTTTGCCTTTGACTATCGGTGGTTATTCTGTTGTCACCGGTGGTGGGAGGTCAAGGAGAGGTGGAAACGAGTCCGTGCTGGTACACGGACGTTACCTGCTGGGACTGCTCGATGAACATGTGCTGGGGCTCCCCAGACAATAATCTGACGATTTTGGGGGAACTTGTATCGATCGACTGCCAGTTTGGTTATCGCTGCTATATAGACGATTTTGAAGAGTGCTATACGCAGTATGGCGTTCTCGGGGCTCAGTGTCCCGACGAGGACCCGGTTCCCGTCCAGTATTACCTCTGCTGCGCTATTTTCTGAGACCCAGTGAAATGCCGGAGGTGCCCCGGGGCCAAGCGTGGCGCTCCGCACCCCCATGTCGTCCGAAGGCGACTTGAGGGCGGAGCGCATGTAGGGAGTAAGTCGGCCAGCGGGGTGTGCATTAGGGCTGCAGCTGCGGCCGGCTGGTGAACCGATCTCCAAGGAGCACCCGCTCGGAGGTTCGGGGAGAAACTGCTTGGTCTTGCCTCTGCTCGGTCGTCCAGGTCTATAGAGCTTCGGGGGCCCGGGGGGCGTCTGGGCGCCGATGGGCTACGGGGTTGCGTTCTTGTCCGCCGCAGCGGAAGCTCTCGATCGTGCCCAGGTCGAGCCGCCCCAGGTAAGGGACGAAAGCCAGAGCGGCGGCGCGGGTTGCGGGACGTTTCCGATAGCTCGGTGCACCGGCCGGGAATCCCCGGACATCGGGCGTCTGAAGACCGGCCTCCGCGCCACTGACGGCTGTCGGCGGGCCGTTGGGTATAGGCGACTCCTGGCAAAAAAACCGCTCCGGGCTCACGCTGTGAGCTACCGGTCCCCGCACACTGAGGCTGGACTCCCCGAAGACGGCGCGTTCTGCCCTGCGAACTGCCCCTGAGGGCGGGGAGAGGACCGGGTCGCCGCCGCACGGTCCTCCGGGACGCGCCGTCGCGGGGAGTCCGGAATTCAGGGAAACGGAGGCGCCGCCATGCGGAGAATCTTGTGTGGGTTCTTGGCGCTGGCGGCTCGTCAGAAGACAGGCGGCGGGAGGAGTCATGGTGAGAAACATTCGTGAAGCATTCGGCAATCCGGCGCGCATCGCGGCGCTCATCGCCTGCGCGGCGCTCGTGAACCAATACGCGCTGGCCGGCGTCGGCAAGATGAACGTGCGCTACCTCGGCGGCTCGTGGACCGATGTCCGGCCGGGACAGGAAGGCAAGTTCCACTACACCGACAAGGGCATCGTGTTCCAGTGGAAGGGCACGGCGCCCCACTTGCTCCGCTACGACTCGATCACGAGCATCGAGTACGGCCAGAAGGTCGGCCGCCGGATCGGCGCGACGATTGCGCTGGGCGTGACCACGCTCGGTCTGATGGCCTTGCCGCTGCTGCTCTCGAAGAAACGGAAGCACTTCGCCACCATCGGCTTCCGGGACGAAGACGGCGAGCGCCAGGCGCTGGTGCTCGAGTTCGGCAAGCGCGCCACCAAGGCGGCGCTGAACACCATGGCGTTGCGCTCGGGTATCGAGATCGAGTTCGAGAGCGAAGAGGCCAGGAAGCACTTCCGGCACTAGGCGCCCGGGGCGCGGCGGAACTCTCTGCGCGGATATGATCGTGTCGAGAAAATGAAGCGCAGAGAGTTCCTTCTTTCAGCGAGCGCGGCGGCTGCTTCGAGCTGGTGGGCGGGCTGCTCCCGGGGGTCGGCTTCCGGCGAGCGGCTGCCGCTTGCCGGCGAGTGGCAGATCCACCTGGGCGCTTTCGAAGAGGCGCCCGCGGGGGGCTGGCCGGACCGCATCCGCTTGTCCGGCACCACGGACGAGGCGGGCTTCGGCGTCCAGACCCGGGGCGCCGCTCTGGGCTACCTGACCCGCGCCTGGAAATACATCGGGCCGTGCTGCTACCGGCGGGAGATCGAGATACCGGCCGGCTGGGCGGGGCGCTCCATCGTCCTGTTCCTGGAGCGCTGCCTCTGGCGCACGCGGGTGTGGGTGGACGGCCGGCCCGCAGGCACGCGCGACAGCCTGGCGACGCCCCACCAGTACGATCTCGGCCGCCTGGAGCCGGGGCGCCACGAGCTGGCCGTCGAGGTGGACAACTCGCTGGCGGTCCTCATCGGCCTCTACGGGCACTCCTACACCGAGCACACGCAGTCGATCTGGAACGGCATCGTGGGGCGGATCGAGCTGCGCGCCCGGGGGGCGGCGTGGATCGAGAGCCTGCGGATCGACCCGGACGCCGCCGCCCGCAAAGTGCGGGTGCGCTGCCGCCTGCAGAGAGACGAAGACGCCCCGGGCCTCGGGCGGCTCCGCTTGAGCGTCCGCGCGGCGGGCGGGGGCCGGGTTCTGGCCGAAGAGGCGCTCGAGGTGGATTCGAGCGGCGCGGCTGCGGCGGCGCTCGAGCTCGGCAGCGGGGCCCGGCTCTGGGACGAGTTCTCGCCGGCGCTCTACGAGCTCGAGGCGTCGTTGACTGGTCCGGACGGGGACCTCTTCGACCGCCGGAGCGAGCGCTTCGGCCTCCGCGAACTGGGCGCGCGGGACGGCCGCGTCACCTTGAACGGCCGGGGGTTGATGCTGCGGGGGACGCTCGAGTGCTGCATCTTCCCCCGCACCGGCTATCCGCCTACCGACGTCGAGTCCTGGCGGCGCCTGATCGCCAAGGCCCGGGACTACGGCCTGAACCACCTCCGCTTCCACTCCTGGTGCCCGCCGGAGGCGGCGTTCGATGCGGCCGACGAGGCCGGCTTCCTCTTGCAGGTGGAGACGCCGCTGTGGATCGACAAATGGATGGGCGAGCGCACGATCCTGAAGACCGAGGAACTGCCGGAGCGGCTGCCGAAGCCCTTCGGCGAGGATCCGGAGGTCGTCGAGTTCATCGAGGCCGAGTTCCGCCGGATTCTCGAGACCTACGGCAACCACCCGTCGTTCGCCATCCTGTGCGTGGGCAACGAGATCTGCGGCGACTACGAGCTGCTGGGCCGGATGATCGGCGAGGCGAAGCGGCGGGATGCGCGGCGGCTCTACACGTGCTCCACCGCCCGCCGCCACATGCCCCAGGACGACGTCTACGTCACCCACGCGACGAAGGGGGGCCGCGTGCGGGGCATCCTCGGCGGCGGGACGTCCCGTGACTTCCGCCAGGCGGCCCAGGCGGTTTCGACACCGGTGATCTCGCACGAGATCGGCCAATGGGTGACCCACCCGGACTACGGCGAGCTGCCGCGGTACACCGGGCCGCTCCGGCCCCGGAGCCTGGAGCTCTACCGCAAGCGGCTGGCCGAGAACGGCATGCTCGAGCAGGCCGCCGACTTCCAGCGGGCCTCCGGGCGTTTCGCCTGGAAGCTGTACAAGGAGGAGATCGAGGCGGCGATGCGGACGCCGCTGGCCGGGTTCCAGCTCCTGCAGTTGCAGGACTATCCGGGCCAAGGCGAGGCGCTGGTGGGCCTGCTCGATGCGTTCTGGCATTCCAAAGGCATCCTCGAGCCGCAGGAGTTCCGGCGTTTCTGTTCGGCTACGGTCCCTCTGGCGCGCCTGGAGAAGTTCCTCTGGCGGGGCGGCGAGCGATTCGAGGCCGGGGCCGAGGTGGGCCACTACGGGGCCGCGGACATCGAGGACGCCGTAGTGGACTGGAAGATCCGCGACGGCTACGGAGAAGTCACCGCCGCGGGCGCTTTCCCGGCGCGGAACCTGCCCACCGGGGCGCTGACCGCCGTGGGGCAAGTGAGGTTCGAGCTGCCCAGCGTCGCTTTCGCTGGCCGGTGGAACCTGGGGCTTTCGGTCCGGGGAACCGCAGCGGCGAACGGTTGGGACTTCTGGGTCTTCCCGGACCAGCTCCGGACCGCGGAAGGCGACGCCGTCGTCGCCCGCAGCTTCGGCGCAGCGCGCCAGGCGCTCGAAGCCGGCCGGAAGGTGCTGCTCGTGGCCGCGGGCCTGGAGGAGAGCGAAACTGTCCGGGCCACGCGCTTCCTGCCGGTCTTCTGGTCCTTCGCCATGTTTTCCTCGCAGCCCGGCGTGCTGGGGCTGCTGTGCGATCCTGAGCACCCCGCCCTGGCCGGTTTTCCCACTGAAGACCATTGCGACTGGCAGTGGCGCGAGCTGATGGACGGGGGGCGGTCCATCGTTCTGAACGCAGCGCCGCCGGAGCTGCGGCCCATCGTTCAGCCGATCGACGACTTCCACCGGGCCGACAAGCTGGGGGCCGTCTTCGAGGCGAGGGTGGGGGAAGGGAAGCTGCTCGTCTGCAGCTTCGACATCGAGAGGGATCTGGAGAACCGCCTCGCCGCCCGGCAGCTCCGCCACAGCCTGCTCAGCTACATGAATTCGCCGGACTTCGAGCCCCAGGCGGAGTTGGATGCCGCTTTGCTGGGGCGGCTTCTCTCTTGACGGGCGACGGTGGCCTTGGCGCCGTCCGCGCTGGGCGGTCAGCGGCCCGAGGGGTACGCCGCCGGCTCAGCAGCCGCCGCAGGTGAACTTGCCGCAGCCGTTTCCGGCGGCCGGCAACGGCGTGGAGAACTCCTTCTCGATCTTCTCGCGGAAGGTCGGCCCGCCGTTGTAGGCGCAGAAGGGATAGATGCGGCCGTTGGGGGCGGCGTAGTGGATCACGCAGCGCTTCACCCGCTCGATGTCGTAGTTGTAGTGGTCCATGAAGTGCATTCCGGCCACCATGAGGGTCTTGAAGGTGAAGCCCTTCTTCTCGGCCTCGCCGCGCCCGTAACGCTTGTCCGTCAGGCCCTGCAGCGTCTGGAGGAACTTGGCGAAGGTGAGGCCCTCGGGGGCGCGGTCCTCGTGGAAGTGCCGCTTGAACTTCGACCAGAGGTTGATCTTGGTGAACAGCTTCACCCGGGCCTTGGAGGCCTTCCGAGACATCAGGTCCATGTCCTGCAGGAAGGCGCCGACGTCCACGAACCGGGTGACCGGGGTGGCGCGCTTGTGCTGATCGACGAACAGATAGGTGCCCAGCGAGCAATGCGGGTGGGGCGTCAGGTGGGTGGTCATCTCGCCCCGGAGCGCGCTGACGAGTTTCGAGAAGGGCGCCACGCAAGCCAGCGGGAACCAATCTTCGTAGGGATCGCAAATGCCCGTCTGCCGGTGGACGTCGTGGGCGAAGTCCGACATCGTGTAGCGCTTCTGCTCCAGTTCGCGGCGGTTGATGCGCCCCGTGAAGGCGACCGGCTGGTAGCTGATGGCGCTAATGACATCGATGTTGTCGATGGCGAACTTGAGGATGTCGCCCACCTCGTGGTCGTTGAAGCCCTTGACGATGGTGGGTACCAGGCAGATCTTCATCCCCGCCTTGCGGATGTTCTCGATGGCCTTGAGCTTGGTTTCCATGAGCCGCTGGCCGCGGGTGCGGAGATAGATGTCGTCGGTGACGCCGTCGAACTGGAGGTAGATGGTGTGCAGCCCGGCCTCCTTGCTCTTCTCGGCGAACTCGAGGTCGGCGAACAGGATGCCGTTCGAGGCGCACTGGATGTGGGAGAAGCCCATCTCCTTGGCCATCCGCAGAGCGTCGAACCAGGTGGAGGCGATGGTCGGCTCGCCGCCGGAGAACTGCACGATACGGCCGGCCACCGGGCGCTCGTCGCGCAGCGCCTGGAGCATTTTGCGGACGTGCTCCTTGTCCGGTTCGTAGAGATAGCCCTGGACGTTGGCGTTGGCGAAGCAGACCGGGCAGGTCAGGTTGCAGCGGTTCGTCAGATCGACGTTCGCCAGGCCGGTGTGGGAGGTGTGCATCGAGCAGAGGCCGCAGTCGGTGGGGCACTCGGTGGCGTCCGGCACCGCCGGGTTCTCGACGCCCCGGTTGTCGCCGAAGGTCCATTCCTCCATCTTCCGGTAGAGCTTGGCGTCCGAGTAGACGGTGTCCTTGAAGAAGCCGTGCTCGGGGCAGGTCTTCTCCATCACCACCTTGCCGTCCTCTTCGCTGAGGACCGCTTCGATGATCTTCGAGCATTCCGGACACAGCGATTGGGTGATCTTCGGCAGCCCCTTGGGCACGGGCTTGATGGGGGCTCCGGTGTAGGTGGTCTCCGGCTGCAGGATGTGGAAACCTTCGGCCTTCTTCGGGGCGAATGCTTGGGTGCTCATGAGTCGAACCTCCGCTTGTCCAGGGTTGCTGATGCAGGTTTCTGATCGCTGGATGGCCGGAGCGCACGTGCGCCCCCTTGCCACCCGTTAAGTCTAATCGAGTAAACGCCTTAGGCCAAAGGATCCGCAGCCAGCGGCGGGATTCGCGAGGCGAATTGCGAGAATCAGGCCTGAATAGAGATTCTTTACCGGGGCGTACAGTTTTCCCCGGCTCCGGCGGCCGGCGCTGCACGGATCCCCGCGGTCCAATAGACTGGAACCGGTATGGCTCGCTTGTACAGTCTCTTCCCTCACCGCCGTTCCGGGGTGATTCTGGTTGCGGCGGCGCTTTCGCTGGCAGCAGGGACGGCCCCCGCCCAACCGAGCCAGCCCAAGGATCCCTGCGCCCGGACGGCGCCGCGGGGCTATTCCGACACGCCGGTGTTGCCGGGGCAGAGGTGGAAGGTTCACGACATCAAGCGGCCCACGCCGCGCCGGGTGACGCCGGGCGCGATCGCCCTGCCGGTCCCGCCGCCCTCGGACGCCATCGTGCTGTTCGACGGCAAGGATCTGTCGGCGCACTGGTGGCAGCGGCCCAAGCGGGGGCCGGACCGGGGCAAGCTCGTCGAGCCGAACTGGATCGTCCGGGACGGTTACGCCGAAGTGCGCCCGGGCTCCGGGCACCTGATCAGCAAGGAGAAGTTCGGCGACGTGCAGTTGCACGTGGAGTGGATGGTTCCGGCCGAACCCTGCGGATCGTCCCAGTGGCGGGGAAATAGCGGCATCATGCTGATGAGCCGTTACGAGATCCAGATTCTGGATTCGGTGGACAATCCCACCTACGCCGACGGGCAGGCCGGCGCGATCTACGGCCAGTGGCCGCCGCTGGTGAACGCATCCCGGCGGGGCGGCGAGTGGCAAAGCTTCGACATCGTCTTCGAGGCCCCGAGGTTCGACGGGAACAAGCTGGTCCGGCCGGCCTACGTGACGGTGTTCCACAACGGCGTGCTGATCCACCACCATCAGAAGATCATCGGTCCGGTGGCCCACCGCAGATGGCGGAAGTACGAGCCGCACGGAGCCGAGGAACCGCTGCTGCTGCAGGATCACGGGGTGCCCGTCCGGTTCCGGAACATCTGGATCCGCCGCCTGAACGGCTACGACGAGCCGTAACCGGGTGGCGATCACTTGGGCGGGAAGATCTCTTTGGTAAGGTCTTCGCCCGGACCTTTCGGCCGGCGCGAGAAGAAGAAACCGGCAGCCCAGGCCGCGGCGGAGGTGCCATAAGCAGCGCCGGCGAACAAGTCGGTGCCCGCGCCCCATTGCAGGGCGGCGGCGGCCACCAGCGTGCGGATGGTCCAACTCATGGTTCCCATGCCGCGGCGGGCCGGCCGACCGTGGCGGCCCACCGCGCGTCCCCACATGTAGGCGAAGCCGACGCACATCAGCCCCAGGAGCACCCGCAGGATCCAGAAGCGTGCCGGCATGCTATTACTGTACGCCGCCCCAGTTCGGCAAGCCAACCGGGGTGGAACGGGCGGTGTTTTCGGGCAGAATGGTCGGTTTTGCCGCCGCTGGCGGGCGTCGCAGAATAGAAGAAACGGCATGTTGGACGAGGTGCGGCATCGGATTATCCAGGTGCGGTTCCGCGCTGACGCATGGCGGAGCCGCCTGCTCAAGCCCGGTACGCGCGAATACGATCGCCGGGCGGACCAGGAACTGGAGCACTATCGGGCCAAGTTCTCCGCCGCCGGCCGGCTGTTCGAGCCGGCGCCCCCAGTCTGGGACGAGATGCAGCGCCGGGCGGCTGTCCTCATCCGCCGCGCCACCGGCTATGATCTGCCCGGCTATGTCGCCTCGCGGCTGAGGGCGCGGAAGCAGCCGCGGATGATCTCGCTGGGTTCCGGGGCCGGCGGCGTGGAGCTGGCGATCGCCCGGCAGGCGCGTCACGCTGAGATCGTTTGCCTGGATCTGAACCGGGAGCTGCTCGAGATGGCCCGGCGGGCGGCGCAGCAGGAGGGGTTGAACATCGAAGTCCGGCAGGCGGATCTGAACCTGGTGGAGCTGCCGGAGAAGGCGTTCGATCTGGTCTTCTGCCACGCCTCGCTGCACCATGTCCTCGAACTGGAGCATGTCGTCGAGCAGATCCGGCGCACGCTACGGCCCGGCGGCGAGCTGGTGATCGTCGAGATCGTCACCAGGAACGGGTATCGCATGTGGCCGGAGACGCGCCGCGTGGCCCAGGCGATCTTTCGCACTCTGCCGGAGCGCTACCGGGTGAACCACACGGCGTATCCGGAGCCCCGTGTGGACCAGCGGCTGTGGGAATCGGACACGCGGGCCACCGGCATGGAGTGCTTGCGCTCCGAAGAGATCGTTCCACTGCTCGACGGCGCCTTCGAGCCCGTGCATTCGGTGCCGCACTTCTCCCTGTGCCGGCGCTTCTTCGACACCATGTACGGGCCCAACTACGATCTGGCCCGGCCGCTGGACCGGGCCATCGCCGATTGGATCTGGGAGCTGGACCGGCACTATCTGGAATCAGGCCGGTTGCGGGGCGAAACACTCTTCGGGGTGTGGCGCTTGCCCGAGTGACCCGGAGCCTCGCGGGGGCCGTGCGGGCCCCCGGCCGCAGGGCCGGCTCTGTGGAACGTCTACCCTCGGCGCATCAGAGGGTCTTTAGATAGGCGACCAGATCATCTTTCTCTTCAGCGGTCAGGAGGTCTTCGTAGGCCGGCATCCCGCTGCCGCCCTTATTGATCACCTCTCTGATGTTCTTTTCGGTGGCCGCCTTGCCGTTGTGAAGCTTTTCCTTCTTGAACAGGCCTTTCAGCCCCGGCCCCATCTTCTTCTCCTTCTTGTCCGGGTAATGACATACGGAGCATTGCTGGAAGACTTCTTTCCCCTTCTCCGCGTCTCCCTTTTCCGCCTCGCCTTTAGCGGATAGCGCTACCGGGGCCATGATCAACGCCGCCGCCAGCGCTCCGGCAAGAATCTGGGGTATGTGCTTCAATTCGACCACCTCCTCATGGGATTCCGAACTCGATTACAATCATCGAGGTGCAGCCCGCTGTCCTGTTGTTCGCCAAGGCGCCCGTACCCGGCAGAGTGAAGACTCGCCTTCTGGGGCGGCTGGATCCGGCCGCCACGGCCGCCTTCCACGCCGCTTGCGTCTCGGACCTTCTCGATGCTCTCGCCGCTTCAGCGCTCGGCGCCGATGTGGAACTGCACTGCGATACTTCAACAGATGCATGGGCCGGTTTCGGAGTTGCAACAAGGCTGCAGGTTCGCGGCGACCTGGGATGCAAGATGCTCGCGGCGCTCAGCCAATCCCTCGCCCGGGGCCGTCCCCGAGTCGTCATCCTGGGCAGCGACGTTCCGGATCTGCCGGCGGCGCATGTCGAGGAGTTGCTCGGGATCGACGCCGACGTTGCATTCGGCCCTGCTGAGGACGGCGGCTACTATGCCATCTCCTGCCGCCGCTCGGATCCCCGAATGTTCGATCGGGTGGACTGGTCCACCGGCGAGGAGCTCGAACAGACCATCGCCGCTTGCCGAAGGTGCGGCCTGACGGTGGCTACCGGCCCCAGTTGGCACGACGTGGATACCCCGGCGGACCTGGAGCGTCTCGCCCGCTCGCCGGGGTTGCGTCGCCACACCAGGGAATGGTTCAAGCAGTACGCCCCGGAACTGCTTCAGCGCCCCGGCGGGGCCTGAGCTCCGGCCCGTACAATGGAAGTATGCGAATCTTGCTGTTCAGCGGCAAGGGAGGGGTAGGGAAAACCAGCGTCGCCGCGGCTACTGGGATCCGGCTGGCGCAACAGGGCAAGCGGACGCTCGTAATGAGCGTCGATCCCGCCCACAGCCTCAGCGACGCCTTCGATCTGGGCGAAGAACTCTTTGCCGGCCAGACGGCCGATCCCTACCAGGTGGCCGAGGGGCTCTACATCCAGGAAGTCAACATCCAGAAGGAGATCAAGCGGCACTGGAAGGAGATCGCCTCCTACGTCGTGGCCATCCTGCGTACGACGGGGATCAGCGAGGTGGAGGCCGAGGAGCTCGCCATCCTGCCGGGGATGGAGGAGCTCAGCGCCATGATGTACGTCAACCAGTACCGCCGGGAGGACCTCTACGACGTGGTGGTGCTGGACTGCGCGCCGACGGCAGAGTCGATGCGCTTCGTCAGCATGCCGACGACGCTGGAGTGGTACATGAAGCACGTCTTCCCGTTCCAGCGCACGGTGGTGAAGGCGGTGCGGCCCATCGCCAACCGGGTCTCGCCGGTGGAGCTGCCGACGGACCGCTATTTCGCCAACGTCCAGGAGCTCTTCGGGCGGCTCGAGGGCATCGACGAGGTCCTCGAGGATCCCCGGCGCACCAGCGTCCGGCTGGTGACGAACCCGGAGCGCATGGTGCTGCGGGAAACCCAGCGGGCGTTCGTCTATTTCTCCCTGCACGGCCTGACGGTGGATTGCGTCATCGCCAACCGCGTGCTGCCCACCGAGGTGAGCGACGCCTACTTCGCCGAGTGGCAGCGGACGCAGGCCGAGATCCTCGACGAGATGGACGCCTACTTCGCCCCGGTGAAGGTGAAGCGCGTTCCCCTGTTCACCCACGAGGTGATGGGGCGGGAGCGGCTGCTGCAGCTCGCCGACGTGCTCTACCCGGACGGCGAGGACCCGGCGGTCCCCCTAAACCTGGAGCGGCCGTACAGCTTCGCCAAGGTGAACGGCCACTACGAGATCCGCTTGCGGCTGCCGTTTGCTTCCAAGGGCGAAGTCGAGTTATTCAAGAAGGGGGACGAGTTGGTGGTGGAGATCGGCACCCTTCGCCGCCACATCGGGCTTCCCACGTCGATGGTGGCGCTGACGCCGACACGCGCCAGGCTGGAGAACCAGTTGCTCACGGTGGAGATGAAGGAGGTCTCATGAGCGAAACCCAGACGCAGCAAGCCGAGCGCCCCAAAGAGCAGGTGAACTGCTTCTGCATGGGGGCCGGTCCGGAGCTGTTCTCGCTCTTCAAGAAGTTCGGTCCGGAATCGGCCTTGCAACATTTCCGCAACGCCCGCATCGAAATGCTCAAGGGCATGCGGGCGCTGATCGACCACCGGATCCAGGAGCTCTCGGCCAAGACCGAGAAGAAGGGAACCAAGGTTCCGGTGGAATGATCAGGCCGCCCGGCGGCCCGATGATCGTTTGAACCAGCAAGGAGGGGAGTTTCTCGTGGCCCAGACCGCACTCAAGCTCCAGCCGGGCGACCCGGCGCCCGATTTCGAACTGCTCACCGACGCCGGGGAAACGTTCCGGCTTTCCGATCTCGAAGGCAAGACCGTCGTCCTCTATTTCTACCCAAAGGCCGACACGCCCGGCTGCACGAAGGAGAGCTGCAGCTTCCGCGACAACATGTCGCGCTTCCGGCGCCGCGGCGTGGTGATCGTGGGCATCTCGCCGGACAAGGTGGCGAAACAGGCGAAGTTCAAGGAGAAGTACGGCCTGCCGTTCACGCTGCTCGCCGACGAGGACCACAAGGTGGCCGAGGCCTACGGCGTCTGGAAGCTCAAGAAGAACTACGGCCGCGAGTACATGGGCATCGAGCGGACCACCTTCATCATCGGCAAGGACGGCAAGATCGCCCGCGTGTTCCCGAAGGTGAAGGTGGACGGGCACGTGGACGAGGTGCTCGCGGCGCTCGAAGAGGTCGCCTGAGGGGCGCGGCCCCGGTCAATCCTTCAACTCCGCGATGGTGGCTCCCGAGCCGCCTTCCGGCGGCGAGGCGGGATAGAACCGCTCGACGTGCGGGTGGCCGGTGAGCAGCTCGGCGATCGCCTTGCGCAGGATGCCCATGCCGTGGCCGTGGATGATGCGCACGCGGTCCACCGAGGCCAGCACTGCGCTGTCGATGAACTTGTCCACGCGCTCGCGGGCTTCCTCGGCGTGGAGCCCGATGACGTTGACCTCCTGCGTAGTGACGTAGGCCCGCGGGCCGGCTTTCAGCGTGACGTTGCGCGGCAGCCGGGCGCCGGTCTCCTGCTGGGGCAGAATCTCGACGACGTCCTCGCGCGAGACGTGGAGCTTCAGCAGGCCGGCCTCGACCTCGATCCGGTCCTCGTCGAGGAAGCGCCGCACCCGGGCCGGCTGGCGGACCCCGCGGATCCGGACCACGGCCCCTTCGACGAGGCGCCCCGGAACCGGCCGGCCCTCGCCCGTGCGTTCCATCAGCGGCTCGAGGGATTCCCGGAACTCGCGCTTGGCCCGGGCCACCTGTTTGCGGGCCGCCGCGGCCACCTTGCGCTCGGCCGCCTCGCGCTCGATCCGGGCAATGGTCTCTTCAGCCGCCGCCTCGAAGCGCTGGATCGCCTCCTCGGCTCGCCGCTCGATCCCGGCCAGCCGGGCGGTCTCGCGCCGGCGCCATTCGGCCGCCAGCCTCTCTGCCTTCCCGGCCAGCTCCCGGCGCCGCTCTTCGATCTCGGCTTCGAGCTGGGCCACGCGGTCGAGCTTCTCCCGGAGCTCGTCGATGAAGCGGGCCAGGTCGCGCTCTCCGGCCGAGAGATTCTCCCGGGCGCGGCCGATGAGCCGCTCCGGGAGCCCCAGGCGCCGGGCGATCTCCAGGCCGGCGGACTTGCCCGGCGCGCCCACCCGCAGCCGGTAGGTCGGCTCGAGCGTCTCCTCGTCGAACCCCATGGAGGCGTTCAACACGCCCGGCGTCGTCGCGCCGTAGACCTTGAGCGCCAGCAGATGCGTTGAGGCCAGCGTGAACGCCCCGGCCCGGCGGAACTCGTCCACCACGGCCACGGCCAAGGCCCCGCCCTCGCCGGGATCGGTCGCCCGCCCCAGCTCGTCGAGCAGCACCAGTGAGCGGGGGCTCACCTCGGCCAGCATCTCCCGGATGCGGGCGATGTGGGCCGAGAAGGTGCTCAGGCTCTCCTCGATCGACTGCTGGTCGCCGATGTCGGCCAGTACTTTCTCGAAAAGCGGGAACTCGGCTTCGGCGCAGGGCACGGGCAAGCCGGCCTGCGCCATCAGCGCCAGCAGCCCGGCGGTCTTCAGCGTCACTGTCTTGCCGCCGGTGTTGGGGCCGCTGACGAGCAGCGTGCGGTGGTCGGCGTCGAGGTCGAACGAAATGGGGACGATCGGCTTGCCCTGACGGCGCAGGACGTCTTCGAGCAACGGATGGCGCGCCTCGCGCAGGTAGAGCCGCGGCCTCTCCGGCGGGCTGAAGCGGGGGATTACGGCGCCGAACTCCAGGGCGAAGCGGGCCTTGGCGAAGAGGTAGTCCAGTTCGCCGCAGGCGCGCCGGGCCACCTCGATCTCCGGGGCCGCCGCCCGCAGCTTCTCCGTCATCTCCCTGAGGATGCGGTGCTCTTCGCGGAAGACCTCTTCGGTGAGGCGGACCAGCTCGTTGTTCAGCTCGATGGTCTCGAACGGCTCGATGAAGAGCGTGTGCCCGGTGCCGCTGGCCCCGTGGATGACGCCTTCGACGCGCCGCTGCTGGCCGGAGACGATCGGCACCACGTAGCGGTCGTTGCGGATGGTGACGAACTCCTCCTGCAGGATGCCTTCTTCCCGGTGGCGGCGCAGGAAGTTCTCGAGGGACTCCTGGATGCGGCGCTTCTGGTGCTCCACTTCCCGGCGGAGGCGGCCGAGGGCGACGCTGGCCGAGTCGGCCAGGGAGCCGTCCGGCAGGAGCTTGCCGGTCAGCTCGCGCACGAGGGGGCGGAAGTCGGCGATGCGGCGGGCGTGGGCGGCCAGGCGCGGGTAGACCTCTTCGGAGAAGACTAGGGCGGTGCGGATCTCGCCCGCCTTTTCCATCAGGCGCTTCAGCTCGAGGATCTCGGCGCCGTCGAGCACCGCCCCTTCGATCCGCAGCTTGGCCAGCGCCTCGCCGCAGTCGGGCAGGCCGGAGAACTTCACCCGGATGGCCGAGCCGCGGGCGGCGGGCTGGGGGCGCTTGAGGGCCCGCTCGTGCTCGACGGCCTCGGCCAGATCGGCGAAGGCTTCCTCCAAAGCGCCGCGGTCCGTTGAAGGTTCGGCGGCCTCCAGTTCGGCCTCGCCCAGGGGGCTGGAGACGTACCGGCGCAGGAGCCCCTTCAGCGCGTCGAATTCGAGCAGATCGCCGCTGGTGACCTTCATCTCCGGCGGTCCCTCATGGCGAAGGCCTTCTCGATCACTTCGCGGGCTCCGGACGTGAGCGGGTACCGGCCCGTTTCGCCTCGCGGCACCCATTCGGCGCGGGCCACGTCGCTCGCCGCCTGCAGGCGGCCGCCCAGGGGTTCGCACAGGTAGTCGAGAAGCACGTAGTGGTACTCGGGGCGGCCGGCCGCGTCGCGCTGGATGCGTTCGAAGATCTCGACGAGACCGATGACCTTCACCTCCAGTCCCGTCTCTTCCTTCACTTCGCGGCGGAGGGCGTCTTCGACCAGCTCGCCGGCCTCCACCACGCCCCCGGGCAGCGACCAGCGGCCTTTCAGCGGCTCGCGGCCCCGCTCGACCAGGACGACCTTGTCGCCCTGAAGAATCACGGCCCCTACTCCCAGGATAGGGCGGTCGGGATAGCGGCGGTCGTCGCGGCTAATACTGCAGCGCTCCTTTCACGCCCAGGCGCACGGCGTAGACCGAGGTCCGGGCGGTGATGAACAGGATGGAGAGGTCCGGCCCGCCGAAGGCGCAGTTCGAGGGGCGCTCGGCGAGTTCCATGGTGTGCACCAGCTCGCCGGCGGGCGAGTAGATGGCCAGCCCATTGGCCGCGATGTAGATGTTGCCCTTCTCGTCCACGGCGATGCCGTCGGGCGGCCCGTCGATGCCCTCGATGAGGACCCGCTCGTTCGACGCCCGGCCCTTCCCATCGAGATCGTAGGCGTAGAGCCGGCGCTCGTCGGTGTTCGAGACGTAGAGGATGCGGCCGTCCGGGGAGAGGCCGATGCCGTTGGGGCGGCCTTCGGGCCTGGCGATGAGTTCCGCCTCGCCTTTCGGGGTGATGTGGTAGACGCCGTAGAAGTCCAGTTCGCGCGTGTCCTGGGCGCGGCCGAAGGCCGGATCGGTGAAGTAGACGTGGCCGTCGCGCCGGACGACGACGTCGTTGGGCGCGTTCAGGCGCTTGCCCTCCCAGCGGTCCAGGAGCACTTCGACGCGGCCTTTCTTGTCCATGCGGATCAGCCGCCGCCCGCGCCCTTCGCAGGTGTAGAGCCGGCCCTTGCGGTCGAAGGCGTTGCCGTTGGCCCCGTTGGAGTCGGCGCGGAACAGCTCCGGCTTCTCGACCCCGGGGATGAACTTCCAGATCTTCGCCGCCGGGATGTCGCTGAACAGCAGGTAGCCGTCGCGGGACCAGGCCGGGCCTTCGGTGAAGGTGTAGCCGGCGGCGATCTTGAGGATCTTGTAGTCGGAGAAGTCCTGGGCCCCGAGCAGGCCGCAGGCGGCGAGGGTGACAATGAGGACTCGCACTGATACCCATAGTAATGAAGCGGACCCCGGGATGGTACCGGTTTCGCGCCGCGCGCCGCTCACAACTCGATGGCGTGCTCGAGGTTCTGGGAGAGGAAGCTCGAGGGGTCGGCCCGGAGGCGGTCGAACTCTTCCTCGGAGTAGATCAGCGTGTCGGTGGGGATCGCCGGCGTGTGGATCTGGTAGCGCGAGCGCTCCAGCAGGTCCTCAGGCGGGTTCCGCACGACGACGATGAGGTCGGCGTCGCTGTCGGCCGTGTAGTTGCCGCGGGCCAGCGACCCGAACAGCAGCACGCGCACGATCTCCGGGTGCGCCTTGCGGGCTTCGGCAGCCGCCCGGCGCAGAGCGCGGAGCACGGCGTCGTAGTCAAGAAATCTGACCGCGGCAGAAGGTGACGATGGTCTCGGCATGGCGGATCAGGAACCGTGCTGTGGCCTCGGGCAGGTGGAACGCAGCCCGTCGATGTGTTCATGGAGATCCGGGGGTATCGGCTTCCACATCGGATCGAGAATGAAATCGATTCCCTCGCGCCGGGCGAGTTTCGCCGCAGGCACGAAGTCGGAGTCGCCCGCAAACAAAACAATTTGGTCCACCTGACGCTTGAAGGCAAGGGAAGCGATGTCGAGGCCGATACGCATGTCGACCCCTTTCTGCTGCACGCTGTAGTAAAGGTCGTGCTCCTGCAAACCATCGACGGTGATTTCACGCCTGAGCAGCCGTTTTAACGGTTTCGGGCGGATCTCCCAACGGCCGAAGTTTGCCAAACGGCCAAACCTCAGAGCTACTTTCCGCAGTTTGCGAAGCTCGTTGTGGAATTCGGACCTGAATTCGAAAGTGGGCGTTTTCGAGAAGTCGATTGGATTCCTCGTGAGAGGATGATGGGCCTTCTTGGCCAGGGGAGGACAATCATAATAAAAGATCCGGTACAGATCCCGTTTGCCGTGGTCCTTGTCCTCCAGATGAGTCAGCGCCCACGTAAAAAGGTTCTTCGCGACCTGGGCCGCTGAGTGTTGTCCAACACCGGGGAGTACCGCGGTGTAACGAGCGAGGAAGAATGCGCCGTCGATCAAAATCGCCGTGGGCATAAACAAGAATGCCTCCGGGTTCGGCCGGCCCCTATTTCGGGGAGGCGTACTGCCGGAGGCCCGATTCCAACTCTTAGATTACACCCGACATGAGGGTCTCGTCAACGGGTTTGGCGGGTTCGGCCGGCCCGGCCCCCGCTGCGCCGGCCGCGAGGACTCGGTCCGGAAGGGTGCGGCGTTCAGCCCGCAAAGTCTACGATCAGCGGCTCGTCCACCTTGCGGTTCAGCAGGGCCAGGGCGGCGCGGATGATCCGCTTCTGCAGCTCGGGGTTGTGCGGCTCGCCCAGGGGATAGCCGAGGGGGTAGTCCACGAAGAGCACCCGCGGCGGCTTCACCTTCTGGGTCACCTCGCGAAGCACGGAGACCGAGACGGTGGGGATGCCGGCCTTCTCGATGACGCTCTGGATCAGTCCCACGGACTGATGGCAGAGCGGTCAAACCGGCGTCAGCAGCACCGCGTCCACGCCGTCTTCCCGGAGCTTGGCGGCCACCTCGGGGGCGGTCTGCTTCACCAGCCGGCCGGGGGCGGGGATCGAGCCCTGGAAGCTGAAGTGGCGGCCGGCGACGCCGCCGATCTCGCCGTTGGCGGCCATCTCCCGCAGCCGGTCCACCGGCAGCGCCAGGTTGTAGTCGGCCTGGATGCCGTTGGGGTCGAAGGCTTCGCTGCGGTGAGAGATACCGAGCGTCTTCAGGTCGGCGGCGCTGGGGATCTCCCGGTAGGTGTAGTCGCCGCCTCGCAGTTTTTCGTCGAACGGCGGCTGGTGGGGCAGGGAGAAGGACGCCGTGGTCACGCAGGCGATCGTCGCCTCCCCCAGCGGCTTCGCCAGGACTGTCCCGGGGCGCCAATCGAAGCTGCGGTACATGTAAGCCCTCATGTAGAGCCGGTAGGAGAGCTTCAGGTCTGAGAGTGATGCCATGTTGCAGGATCCCCCCGTATGGAGATGCTTCCTCGCGCCGCCTGGTGACAGTTTCGGCCGCCCGTGCTGCTGGGCGGCGGATCGATTACCTGTATACTAAAAATTAAGGATCAGGCGCAGAGGGTGACATGAACACGTACACCAAGTTTACGCTGATCATCGTGGCCATCATTGGCACACTGGTGTGGCTCGCGGCCGGCGGCATCAACGAAACGAAGACCTATTACAAGACCGTCGCGGAATTGCAACAGATGGGCAACGCAGCGATGGGCAAACGCCTCCGCGTGGCCGGGGATGTGGCCGAGGGCTCTATTGTCCGGGAAGGCCGGCAGGTCCGCTTCGTGCTCACCCAGGACGGTCTGGAGCTGCCGGTCGTTTACGACGGAGTCGATCCTCTGCCGGACACGTTCCGTGATGGTGCACAGGCTTTGGCCGACGGCAGGATGGGTCCGGATGGGGTTTTCCGGGCGAGCAAGATCCAGGCCAAGTGTGCTTCCAAATACGAAGCTAAACCGGGCGCTTCCGCCCCCAGCCGGCGGTCCTCTCTGTAGCCGGACCGCCCTAGCAGGTCTTTTGTATGGAGAATCTGGGATCCCTCGCCATCATCCTTGCCTTCTGCCTCTCCGTGTACGCGATCGTCGCCTCGGTCACCGGCAAGATCAAACGCAACCCGTTCCTGGTGGTGAGCGGTGAACGCGCCGTCTACGCCATCTGGTTCCTTCTGACCTTCGCTTCCGCCCTCCTGATTTACGCTCTTCTGACCAGTGACTTCCGCCTCGCCTACGTGGCCGGCCATAGCAACCGTTCCATGCCCCTGCTGTACAAGTTCGCGGCGTGGTGGGGCGGCCAAGAGGGTTCGCTGCTGCTGTGGGCGTGGATTCTCTCCACCTACTCGGCGATTGTCGTGTACACCAACCGGCGGCGGTTCCGCAGCATGATGCCCTATGTCACGGCGACGCTGATGGTGACGCAGTGCTTCTTCTTGATTCTCATCGGCTTCATCGTCAGCCCGTTCGAGGTGCTGGCCGTGGGCAAAGAGGTCGTCGGCGTCGCGGACGGCAATGGTCTGAATCCCTTGCTCCAGCACTGGGCGATGGCGATTCATCCCCCGACGTTGTACCTCGGTTACGTCGGCTTCGCCGTTCCTTACGCGTTCGCCATGGCGAGCCTGATCACCCGGCAGCCGGGGGACGCGTGGATCCATACGACGAGGCGCTGGACCCTGATCACCTGGGGGTTCCAAAGCGCCGGCATCCTGCTCGGCGCCGGCTGGGCCTACTCGGTTCTGGGTTGGGGCGGCTACTGGGGCTGGGACCCCGTGGAGAACGCCTCTTTGCTGCCGTGGATCACCGCCACCGCCTTCCTGCATTCCGTGATGATGCAGGAAAAGAAGGGCATGATGAAGGTCTGGAACATGGTCCTCGTCTCGGCCACGTTCATTTTGTGTATCTTCGGCACGTTTCTGACGCGCTCCGGCGTCGTCAGTTCCGTGCACGCGTTTGCCCAGTCGCCAATCGGCACCTGGTTCGTTGGCTTTCTGGCCCTGTTGATCGGCGCTACCGCCTACTTGATCCTCGACCGGCTGGATTACCTGAAGAGCGAAGCTCGATTGGAAAGCGTCGTCTCCCGGGAATCGGCTTTTCTGTTCAACAACTTGATTCTGTTGGCGAGCTGCTTCGCAGTGCTCTGGGGGACGCTGTTTCCGGTGATCTCCGAGGCCTTCACCGGTGAGAAGATCAGCGTGGACGCCCCATTCTTCAACCGCGTCAATGTCCCTATCGGCTTGTTCTTGCTGTTCCTCACCGGTATCGGGCCGCTGATCGCCTGGCGGCGCAGTTCACTCGAGAGTTTGAAGCGCGCCTTCCTCTGGCCGGCCGTCGGCGGAGTGGCCACGGCGGTGGTTCTGGTCGCCGCCGGGGTGCGCCACTTCTACGCCGTGATGTCGCTGGCTCTGTGCGCCTTCGTGGCCTGGACGATCTTCCAGGAGTTCTACAAGGGGTCCCGCGCCATACGGTCGCGCACCGGCAAGAATTGGCTCGCCGCGGCGGTGGAGTTGACGCACCGGAACACCCGCCGTTACGGCGGCTACGTCGTCCACATGGGCGTTGTCCTGATGTTCATCGGATTCACGGGTGCGGCGTTCAACAAAGACAAGACGGTCGAGGTGCACGTCGGGGATCATTTCGCGATCGGGCGTTATGAGCTGCGGGTGGCCGACATCAATTCCGGAGAGAACCCCAACTACGCGTGGTCCAGCGCCGAAGTCGAGGTCCGGCAGAACGGAAAGTTGATCGACCGCCTCTATCCGGAAACTCGCTTCTACAAGTCCAGCCGGCAGGGGGCCTCTGAGGTGGCCATCAGACGGCGGTTGCACGAGGATCTCTATTTGAATTTTGCCGGCCTCTCCGAGGACGGCGACAACAAAGCAGTGATCCAGGCTTACGTCTTTCCTCTTGTCAGCTGGATCTGGATCGGCTTCTGGGTGCTGATGGCTGGAACGCTCATTTGCCTCATCCCCAGCAAGACGCGCTTTCAGTTCGCCCGGACCGAGATCGTTGGAATGGTGAAAGAACATGAGCCGGTTCGGCAATAGCGTCGTACTGCTCCTGGTCGCGGTTCTCGCGCTGGCGCAGAGTTCCTCGGAGTTGATGACTCCGGATGTGGTGCGCATCGGTTCCCACCTCGCCTGCCTGTGCGGAGCCTGCAACAACACCGTTGCAAACTGCCCCATGTTGGAGTGCCACTACGCCCGGCCCGCCAAAGAGAAGATTTACCGGATGGTGGCCGAGGGACGCACTGACGAAGAGATCATTCAATCCTTTGTGGACGAACATGGTCTCCAGGCGCTGGCCGTGCCCCCCAAGGAAGGATTCAACTTGTTAGGCTGGGTGATGCCCTTCGCGGCGATCGCCTTTGGGCTGTTGGTCATTTGGTGGTTCGTACGGCGGTACCAGGGCGTCCGGGTCGCCGCCTCCGGCGCCGACGATGAAGTGTTCGAACGATATCGGGACCGCATAGAAGAAGATCTTTCAAGACTCGATTCATGATCACATTCATTGCCGCGCTCCTCACGGTCGGAGCCGTGCTCTATACTCTGCTCATTCGTGCGGAGGATCTGCCCGAAGAGGCTTCCGCCGCCCCGATGGAGGCATTGGAGAGCCGCCGCGCCCAGATTTACGAAAGCCTCCGCGACCTCCAGTTCGAGTACCGTACGGGGAAGCTTTCCGAGGCCGACTACCAGATGACGAAGCTGGAACTGCAAAAAGAACTCGCCCGCGTCCTGGCCCGGATCGACGAGCTCGGCGGTGTCGGATCTGAGGCGCCCCGGCAGGTCGAAAAGACGCCGCCCGTACCGGCTGCCGGGGCGGCGGTGCGCTGTCCCCATTGCGGCGCTGACTTCGACCGGCCGATGAAGTTCTGCGGCGAATGCGGCAAGCCCCTGGCGGGAGGAAAAGCGGAATGACCGGCGGGGACGCCAGATTGTTGCGGGTCGTGTTGGGCCTTCTCACTCTAGGGACGATCTCCGCGGCCGTGGCGGCGGTTTCCGGAACCGTCATCGACAAGACCAGCCGGAAACCGGTATCCGGAGCCCTCGTCACTCTCTACAGAATCAGCCAACAGGGGATGCAGCCGGTCGAGTCGGTAAAGTCCGGTCCTCGAGGCCGCTTCGAGATCGGCGGCGACGTTCGCGGCCCGGCTCTGCTGCAGGCGATTTACGAGGGCGTTGTCTACAGTAAGATGCTGACGCCGGGCAGCCCGACCAGCGGGATCGAAGTGGACGTCTACCAGGCCACCTCAAAGCCTGACCGCGTGGCGGTCGAACAACACATGGTGCTGCTCGAACCGATCAGCGGGATCCTTCACGTAAGCGAAAGCATCCTGGTGCAAAACTCCGGCAACCGGGCTTTTTACGATGCGAAATCCGGTTCCCTCCAGGTCTGGATCCCTCCCGGGACGCGCGGCGATCCCCGGCTGATGGTGACGGCGCCGCAAGGTATGCCCGTTTCGCGCGATCTCGTGCGCGCCGCTGCGGAGGGCGTTTGGAAGATCGATGTTCCGTTGAAGCCCGGTGAGACCCGGTTCGACATCACCTACGTGTTGCCCAAGGCCGAACCCCTCGTCTTCTCCGGCAAGGTGCTGCACGGCGGCAAACCGGTGCGGCTCGTCACGCCGAATGGGGTGACCTTGTCCGGCGACGGCGTCACGCAGATCGGCGAAGAGCCTCAAACCCACGCCCGGGTCTATGAAGTCACGGGCCGGGAATACAGCGTGACCGTCACCGGCACGGGCTCTCTCCGGCTTCCGGAGCAACAGCCTTCCGGCGGTGGAACCGGCATTCAGCAAATCCGGCCGCGGCTCTACGACCGTCTCGTCCTGATCACCGGTCTGGCGCTGTTGATCCTGCTCGCCGGGTTCCTGCTGCTCTACCGCCGCCGGATTCCTCCGCCGCCCCCCGAACCCGGCTCTCAGGCGGCTGCGGGCAAGGTCCGCAGGACCCAGGAGGTCGGACGCCGGGGATGAGTGCTGTCGCCGTCAGGGACCTTTGGAAGTATTACGGTGATTACCCCGCCTTGCGCGAGATCACTTTTTCGGCGGAGCAGGGGACTTGTCTGGCTGTGCTCGGCCGTAACGGAGCGGGGAAGACGACTCTGCTCCGCATCCTTTGCGGCCTTTCCCGTGCCGCCCGCGGCGAGATCCGAATCCTCGGCCGTAGCGCCCGGCACCCGGAAACGCGCGCCCGCGTTGGGATCCTCGGCCACGGCATCGGGATCTACGATGAGCTCTCGGCAATGGAGAACCTCCGCTTGTTTGCCCGGCTCTATGGCTTGGCTGACATTGAGAACTCCGCCCGGCATTGGTTGGAGCGGACCGGGCTCGCTCACGTCCGCGACGGTCTGGTGCGGGAGTTCTCCCGCGGGATGCGGCAGCGCCTCGCCGTCGCGAGGGCGTTCCTGCATGCCCCCGAAGTACTGCTGCTGGACGAGCCGTTCACCGCCCTCGATGACCGCGCCATCGCCATGCTCCAGGATTTGCTGCGGGAGGCGCTGGATCGCGGCGCGACGGTCTTGATGTCTACGCATCAATTGCGGGAGGCTCTCGAGCTCGCCACCCACGTCGCGCTGATCAGCCGCGGCCGCCTCGTTCACACCGGAGAACGCACCGCCGAGATGCTCGCCGATCCCGGCTGGCTTTACCGGCACTACGGGGAGGCGTGAGTAGTGCGGTTCCTGCGCCAGGCCGGGACGATCGCCGTCAAGGACCTCAAAGCCGAGCTGCGGACCAAGGAAGCGATCAACGCTTCACTTTCCTTCGCCCTGGTGATTCTGCTGCTCTTCAGCTTTGCCTTCGATCCCACCGCCGAGCAGACCCGTGAGATCTCCGGCGGCCTGCTGTGGCTGGTGTTCGCTTTTGCCGGGGCCCTGATCCTCAACCGCAGCTTTTCGCGGGAACAGGCCAACGACTGCCTCGACATCCTGGTGGCCTCCCCGGTCTCTGGAGCCGCACTCTTCATCGGCAAGGCGGTGGCCAACGCCATCCTCATTCTTGCCGTCGAGGTCGTCTGCTTGCCCGTGTTCGGCGTTTTTTACAACATCACGTGGACGAAGCGCCCCTGGTGGCTGCTCCTGGTGCTCGTCCTGGCCACCTGGGGCTTGACCGTCATCGGCACGATGTTCAGCGCCCTCACCGTAAACTTGCGTCTGCGGGAATTGATGCTCCCCGTGCTGGTCTACCCAATGATGATCCCCAGCCTCATGGCCGCCATGCAATTGACGACGCTCTTGATTGCCGGCGAGCCCGTGACCGGCGAGGACATTGTCTGGCTACGCCTGCTGATCGGGTTTGATATCATCTTCACCGCCCTGGGAATAGGATTGGTGGAGACGGTGTTGGTGAATTGAGATGGGAACGCGCAACAAGTTGATTTATTTGTTGGCCGCTCTGGGTGGGCTGCTGGTGATCCGCAACCTGTACGTGATCCTGCTGCAGTTCCCCGATGAAGCCGCTCAGGGCGCCATTTACCGGATCATGTTCTTTCATGTCCCATGCTGGTTCATCTGCTTCACGGCGTTTCTTGCCGCTGGGGTGGCCAGCATCCTGTATTTGTGGAAGAGACGAATGGTCTTCGACAATGTGGCCGTCTCCGCCGTGGAGATCGGTGTAGTTTTCACCGCGACGGGACTCGTAACCGGTTCGATTTGGGCCCGGGTGATTTGGGGTATCTGGTGGACGTGGGACCCGCGCCTGACGTGGGCTTTTATCACTCTGCTCGTTTACCTGGGTTATCTCATGCTCCGGCGCGCCATCGACGATCCCACCGAGCGCGCCAAGAACTCCGCCGTGCTCTGCATCTTCGCCTTCGTCAGCGTGGTGATCACCTACAAGGCGATCGACTGGTGGCGCACCCAGCACCCCGGCGCCGTGCTGAGCTTCCGTACCGGCGGCGGCAACATCGAGCCGGCCTGGGAGATGATGCTGTTGTGGAACTTCCTGGCTTTGGGGCTGATCGCTGCCGCCGTGCTGTTGATCCGCCTCAACCAGGAGCAAGTACGGCGTGAGGTGGACGGGCTCCGCCGGCGGGTCCACGAGCTGTAGCCGGCCCCCCAGGTGTCCGGCCCGGAGGGAAAGTTTGATGGATGAACGCAATTTCACTTTCATGTTTTACGGCCTCGCAGCCGCCTGGGCGATTCTCGCCGCTTACGTCGTTTACCTTGGGGCCCGCGAGGGCAAGATCCGGCGCCAACTCGAAAACCTCAGGCGCATGCTGGAGGAGCGGGATAAGACATGAACCGGCGTCACTGGTTCCGGCTCGCCGCGGCCGGCCCGGCGGCGAGCCGGTTGAGCGGGCGGCGAGCCGCGGCGCAGGATCAGGCTCAGCGCGCCATCCGCGGGCTGCCGTCGCCGAAGATCCACGACGTCCAGGTGATCGCCACGGCGCCCCAGGGCCTTCGGCTGGTGGTCGTCAAGATCCTCACCGACCAGGACGGTCTCTACGGTTACGGCTGCGCGACCTTCACTCAGCGGGCTGATCTGGTAGTGGCCGCCGTCGAGCGCTACTTGAAACCTTTCGTCATTGGAAAGCCCGCCGACCGGATCGATGACCTCTGGCAGGCCATGTACAACTCCTCGTACTGGCGCAACGGGCCGGTGCTGAACAACGCCATCAGCGGCGTGGACATGGCCCTGTGGGACATCAAGGGCCGCCAGGCCGGCCTGCCCGTCTATCAGCTCCTGGGCGGCAAGTGCCGGGAGGCCGCCGATACCTACACCCACGCTTCCGGCGCCGAAATCCCGGAACTCATCGACCGGGTGAAGCAGTTCATGGCCCAGGGGTTCCGTCACATCCGCGTTCAGATCGGTGTGCCGGGTATGGCCGGTTACGGGGCCGGGGCGGCTTCCCGGAAGGTCCCTGCCTTGCATCAAGGGCGTGTCTACGAACCGGCGGCTTACGTCCGCCGGGCCCTGAAGATGTTCGAGGAAGTCCGCAAGGCTGTCGGCTGGGAAATCGAGCTCCTGCACGACGTGCATGAGCGCATCTCTCCCACCCAGGCCCTCCAGTTCTGTAAAGACGTCGAGCGGTTCCGGCTCTTCTTTCTGGAAGACCCTCTCTCTCCGGAAGACATCGGGTGGTTCCGGATCCTGCGCCAGCAGTCCTCGGTACCCATCGCCATGGGCGAGCTCTTCAACAGCCCCCACGAGTGGACCCCGCTCATCAGCGGCCGGCTGATCGACTACATGCGCATGCACGTCTCCCAGATGGGCGGGCTCACTCCGGCCCGCAAGGTCGCCGCCATGGGCGAGATCTTCGGCGTCAAGACCGCCTGGCACGGCCCCGGCGACGTCTCTCCCATCGGCCACGCCTGCAACATCGCTCTGGACCTTGCCTGCTGGAACTTCGGCATCCAGGAGTACTCGCCTTTCCGTGACGCCACCCGGGAAGTCTTCGACGGCTGCCCGGTCATGAAAGACGGTTATCTGTACGCCAACGAGAAGCCGGGCTGGGGGATCGAGGTGAACGAAGAGGCGGCGCGCAAGTATCCCTTCGGCTACGGGGAGCGCGGCTTCAAGAAACGGTACAACGGCGGTTGGGGCGAGATCCGCCGCCGCGACGGAACGATCATCAAACAGTGACCAGATACCAAGGACTGCTACTGGCGCCGGCCGCCCTCTTGCTCGCCGGCGCATCCTCCAGCGCGGAACTCCACATTTCAGCCGACTTCGAGGGCGGCTCGATCGGCGCCTGCCGGAGCGTGGGTGAGAATCATGTCGAATGCAAGGTTAGAGGTGAGACCGACCAGGACGGCCGCAACCGGCAGGCCAGTTGGTTCTACTTGCGCCTGGACGGCGCGGCGGGCAAACCGGTGACCATCGACCTCGTCGATCTCGCCGGCGAGTACAACTACAAGCCGGCGCCCGGCGGCATCACCGACAAGACGCCTCCCTGGATCAGCTACGATGAAACGCACTGGGAGCCCGCCGCCGGGGTCGAATACCGTGCCGAACCGCCTCGGCTGCGCGTTCGTTTCACTCCCCGGGCCGAGCCGGTGTGGCTGGCCCGCCTGCCGCCGTATACGAACCGTAATCTGGAGAAGCTGCTCTCCGAGGTGCGCGACAGCCCGGCCTTGCAAGTCGAGACCATCGGCAAGAGCGCCGAAGGCCGCGACCTCTACCTGCTGACCTTCGAGACCCCGGGCAAGGGGCCGTCCCCGAAGAAAACCATCTGGCTGATGTTCCGCCAGCACGCCTGGGAAGCAGGCACTTCATGGGTGGCTGAGGGAGCGATCCGCTACTTGGCCGGCACGAAGGCGCGCTCGCTGCTGAGGCAGGCGGTGATCAAGATCTTCCCCATGCCGGACCCGGACGGCGTCGCCCGCGGGGGCGTCCGCTTCAACAAGTACGGCTACGACCTGAACCGCAACTGGGACCGCATCCTCCCGAGAAAGATGCCGGAGATCGCCGCCCATTACGCGGCCGTCCGGAAGTGGCTGGAGAGCGGCCGCACGGTGGAGATGTTCCTCACGGTCCACAACACCGAAGTGCACGAGTACATCGAGGGGCCGCCGGAGCCGCAAGGGCCGATCGTGAAGGAACTCATGATGCGGTTCTTCCACTCTTTGCAGTATCAGACTTCCTTCGCCGCCACCCGTCCGCCGCAGCCGGCGAAACCCACTACAGTCCCGGGGCGCAAGGGTTCGATGACCGTTTACCAGTTCTTGAGCCGGGAACACGGCATTCCGGCTTTCCTCATGGAGCTGGCGATCGCGCGCAACCCAAAGGTGGGCGGTTTCCGGACGATCGAAGACTGGCAGCGCTTCGGAGAACAGCTCATCCGAATGCTGGTTTATTCGGTACGCCCTCCGCGGAAGCGACCCTTGCACTGAGTCGGCACTGCGATCCTGGATCGTCTGAAGCCCGGTAGCACCATACGGCGCCCGGCGCCAGTCGCTTCCACCACCCGCACCGTCCGGACCCTCCTTCAGACTGACGCCACCGTCGGACCCCGTCGTCCCCTGACGCCTGTCGTTTGAATGCCCTGAGCCGCTACTCGCACGGGAGGGGCAGCAAAAAAGAAGGACCGCCGGTCGCCCGGCGGCCCCGCAAACGGGTCGGACTGAAGCCCGCGCTGCTAGAACTCGTAACGCAGTGCGAACTGCATGACGCGCGGGTTGGTCAGCATGTAATTGTACTTGCCGAAGCTGGCGCCCTGGCCGAGCGACCACAGCGAGGCTCCCACGTCGAACTTCGGCGTGTTCGTGATGTTGAAGACCTCCCAGCGGAACTGGATGCTGTGGCCTTCCATGGGCAGGAAGAACCGCTTGGCCAGGCCCATGTCGATGGTGAAATAGCCGTCGCCGCGGACGCCGTTACGCTGACCGCTTTCGCCGGCCCAGGAATGCGCCCACGAGTCGATGGCCGTCACCGGGTTCTTGAAGACGTTCGGTCCCGACGTACCGTCCGGCGCCACGGCATTCTTGTAAACGCCCTGCGTCGGGTTCGGCCCGACTTGTGTCGCATAGCCTGGATCGTTCCAGTTGGTCGGCCAGGTGCCGCCGTTGCCGATGGAGGCCGGCAAGCCGCTGGTCATGCGCCAGAGGCCGGAGATCTGCCAGCCGCCCAGAAGCGTGTTGAGGAAACCATTCCAGTTTCCGCCCCACTTCTTGCCGCGGCCGAACGGCAGCTCCACGATCCAGTCGGCGTTCACCTGGTGGCGCATGTCGAAGTCCGAGTATGACTTCAGTTGGAAGGGATTCCAGGAGTTGACGATGAAGTCCGTGTAAGCTCCGGTCCGCTCAGCCGCGCTGGCGATGTCCAGCGACTTCGAGAACGTGTAATTCAGGTCGAACTGGATGCCGTTGCTGAACCGCTTGCGGACGGTGAACTGAGCCGCGTGGTAGTCCGACCAACCGATCGAACTCCAGGCCGCCAGCGCCGAGTACTGTGGGCTGAACATGGAGAACCGCCCCAGGCGGTTGGCTGGCAGGACCCAGCCCAGTTCCATGTCGGCCAGCACGCTGATGAAATCGTACGGACCGCCAAAAGCGATGAACGGTTCGAAGATCTCGTTCATGTAGAAGAGCATGTTCTGGGTGGGAGTGCCCGGAATGAAATAGTCGGCCGCATCCGGCAGCATGTTTTCAAACCACGGGATCGGCTGTGCCGATTCGATCGGTACGCCGGCGTCCCGCATCCGGCCGAGCTGGTTGATCGCCTCCCAGTAGCTCTGGCCGGAATCCGGGTCGACGATCACCGTGGGCATCGCCAGGTCCCGCTGGACCAGTGACCGCCGTCCCAGTCGGCCGACATAGGACGCCTCGACGAAGAGGTTCCACGGAAGTTCACGCCCGATCGAGAAGTTCAGCGTCATGCTGTATGGCGGCTTGATCCGACTGTCGATGCTGTTCGTGATTGCGAATGCTTCGGGAGCTTCCTGCGGGAAACCGCCCGGAGGAGGCGGCACCAACCCTTCTTCCGGAATATCCCCCAAACTGGTGAACCGCGGCGCCGTCGATGGATCGAAGGAGCCCGCGGGATTCAAGATCTCGGTGGACAGCCCCAGGGCGTTGGAATCATACAACCGCATGATACCCTGCCCGAAGTTGTCATAGAACATGCCGAATCCGGCCCGGATCGAGGTCTTGCCCGGTCCGCCGAACAGCTTGCCCCAGAAGCCGCTCGAAGCCTGCGGTGAGTACGCCAGCGCAATGCGCGGGGCGAAGTTCTTCTTGTGATACGGATACAGCGGCCTCCCTTGCGGGTCGTCCCGCAGTACGTAGGAGACCTTGCCGGCTTCCATCTGCGACTTGCCCTGGGCGGCCAGCCCGCCACGTGTATTGAACCAGTCCTGCAGCTCAGGCACCGCCGACGTCTGGAAACCGTTCTTCTCGTAGACCGGCGGGTGCAGTTCCCACCGGATGCCGGCCGTCAGCGTCAGGCCCCTGGTGATGCGCCAGGTGTCCATGAAGTAGAACTCGTAGTTCTTTTGGCCGAAGTCCCGGAGCACCGGGGTGCCCATAGGCATGACGGTACCGTCGAGTTTGTAGTTGTAGTGGCTTTCGATCTGCGTGACGGTGCCTAACAATGCCGCCATCGCATCCCGGGCGTTGCGGCCGAAGTACGGGGCCGTGTCCGGCGGCGCCAGAGACCCTGAGCCTACCATCCACGAGGAGTTGATGATCGCCCGGTGGAACGAGTTCGCGTAATTCGTGCGCTCGTTGGAGATCAGTCGCACCAGGGCGCCGAACTTGAACGAGTGGTTCCCCTTGATCCAGCTCATGTCATCGCGGATGGTGTGCACCGGCAGGATACGGACCAAGGTCCGCGTCAGCGGGATCAGATCGCTGAACCGCCGGAACTGAACCTGGGCCTGCTGGCTGGCCCCCGCCCGGTCCACGCCTTGACGCGTATACCCGTAGCGGAAAGCGTTGAAGAGGTTCGGCGATAGCGTGGCGTTGTAGCCGAGAGCCATGCCCTTGCTGTTCGTCAGCCAGGTGTAAGTCGGTACGCCGCCGGGGAACTGCGGCGCGTCAATGGATTCGTCGTCCTGATAGTTGCCCCGGAAGAACAACTGGTGCTTCGCCGCGCTGTCCAGGTAATAATCCCACCGCGTGATATACGTGTTCAGATTCGTCTTGATGGGAGCCGTGAACCGGTAGCCGCGGCGGTTCAACCCGTCGCCAACCGAGTCGTCGTTCGGCATCGGGAACTTCTTGAAGTATTCGAGCACGTTCGGATTCGGCCCCAGCCCCAGGGGATCGATTTGCGTCGCGATATCCTCGGGATACATCACCCCGACGGAACCGTCTTCGCGGATGTACCGGAAGATCCCTTCACGAAGCGTCTCGGACGGCACCGTCCGCACCGCGCTGTCCTCGCTGCGATCAGTGCGCCCTTCGTAGTTGAAGAAGAAGAAAAAGCGGTTCTTCTTGATCGGCCCACCGATCGCCCCGCCAAAGATGTTCCGGATCAGCTTTGGACGTTTCAGGCCCTGCTTGTTCAAGAAGAAATCGTTCGCCGTCGTTGCCGTATTGCGGTGGTACCAGTAAGCGGAGCCGTGGAACTCGTTCGTGCCGCTCTTGGTGACCAGCACCACTTGCGCGCCGGAGGAACGTCCCTGATCGGCCGTCGCATTCAGGGTCGTCGTGCGGAACTCCTGCACCGAGTCCAGCGTCATCCGCAGCACGCTCGTGAACGCTAATCCGTTCTGCTGATCATTGACGTCCACGCCATCCAACGTAATGTTGGACTGGTCGCTGCGAGCCCCGTTCACCGCCCCGTGGCGCGTGTCATTCGCTGTGGCCGGCGTGTCCCGGTTGTAAACGACGCCGGGCTGCAGCGAAAGCAGGTTCACCACGTTGCGCGCTTCGAAGGGCAACTGCAGAATCGGGCGCTCACCCATCGCGTTGCCGATGCTGGCATCGACGGTGTTGATCTGCGCCGTCTCAGCCTCCACGGAGATGATTTCCGTGACCGCGCCGACCTCGGTGAACTGCACGTTCACCGTCATGGGCTGGTTCACGCGCAGTTCCACGTTGGGGATCGCCACCGCCACCAGCCCTTCCGCCGTAGCTTTCAGGTTGTACGTCCCCGGAGGCACCTGAGGGAAGACGTATCCCCCGACCTCGTTCGACTTGGTCGTCAGCGTCGCCTGCGTGGCGACGTTCGTGATCTCGATCGTCGCCCCAGGCACCACCGCCCCCGAGGGATCGGTGACCGTGCCTTGTAGCGACGAGAAGCCCTGCCCCAGCATCGGCACACTGGTCAACGCCAACGCCAGGAGAATCAATAGGAATCTCTTTTGGTTCATAAGCTCCTCAGTGTCCTACGCATTATGGGAAACCCGGGCAGCCCCGCCGGTCCGGGCTCGCGCCCCTCGTCCCCGTGTGCTACCTCAGGGTCGCAACAAAAAACTTGACAGCTCTCGGCTCTTGGCAGGCCGAGCCGGGCCGGCGCCAGACGCCAACCCCGAATCGACCAATTGCCGCAGCAGGTGTCATGCCAAATTGTGTAAACTTTGATAACGCCTCTATTATCAGTCGGTTGTCCTGCCAGACTGCCGGTTCGTATCCGGAATCTGGAAGTCACTATGCTCCCGATATTACATGTGGAAACGTCTCTTGGCAAGTACCAGCACCGATCGGCGGATGGAACGCCCGCCCGGCCGCCGGCGGCTCGGCCCGCAGACCCATCTCCCACGCGACAGTTCCTGCGTCTGTCCGCCCCAGCTCCCGCTTTCCGGAGAAAGTCCGCCCCCGAGGCGGTTTTCCGGCCGGTGGTCACAAACGGATTTCCGTACCCAGAACCTCCAGGAACTTTCGGAGCCACGCCGGATGCGCCGGCCACGCGGGAGCCGTCACCAGATTCCCGTCGGCCACGGTCCCGTCGATCGGCACTTCGACGTAGCGCCCGCCAGCTTCCTCAACGTCCGGCGCCACCGCCGGATAGCAGGTGCAGCTTCGGCCCTTCACCGCTCCAGCCGTGTTCAGCACCTGGATCCCATGGCAGATCGCGGCGATCGGTTTGCCCGCTTCGGCAAAGTGCTGAACGATCTCCACCACGCGGGGATTCAGCCGGATGTACTCCGGCGCCCGCCCGCCCGGAATTACCAGCGCATCATAGCCCTCCGGCTTTACGTCCTCAAACGTCGCATTGAGCGTGAAATCGTGTCCGCGCTTCTCGCTGTAGGTCTGGTCGCCTTCGAAGTCGTGGACCGCCGTCCGCACCTTTTCGCCGGCCTTCTTGTCCGGACAGACGGCCTCCACCGTGTGGCCGGCCATCGACAGGGCCTGGAACGGCACCATGACTTCGTAGTCTTCCACGTAGTCGCCCACCAGCATCAGGATCTTCTTGGCTGCCATCTCTTTCGCCTCCTCAGTCGGTTCCCGGGAAGATCAATGCTTCCAGTAGTCCGGCTCATTGCCGGGTTTCCACTTGATATTGCACCCCATGGAGGGTTTCTGGTTCGGATCGACCGGCTTGCCCTCGAGCACCGCGTCGATTGCCGCCCGCAGGTCCTTCCCCGTCACCGGAATGCCGTTGCCCGGACGGCTGTCGTCGAGCTGGCCCCGGTAGACGAGTTTCCGATTCTCGTCGAACAGGAAGAAGTCCGGCGTGCAGGCCGCCGTGAATGCCTTGGCGACCTCCTGACTCTCGTCGTAACAATACGGGAAGTTGAAGCCCAACTCCCCGGCCATCCTCTTGAGGTTCTCCGGCGCGTCCTGGGGATGCGTGCCCACGTAGTTCGAGGAGATCGCGACGATGCCCAACGGCTTGTCTGCATAGTCCCGGCCGATCCGCGCCAGTTCTTCCCGCACGTGGATCACGTACGGACAGTGAACGCAAATGAACATCACCAACAGCGCCTCGCTGTCCTGAAAGTCCGCTGGTGAAATCGTCTTGCCGCTCACCACATCGGGCAGCGAAAACTCCGGCAGAGGATGCCCCAGCTCCAGCATCGTCGACTCGGTCAATGCCATAGTTCAGCTCTCCTTGACAGTCACGCCCACTTCACCATATGGTCGTCGTTACCATTTTTACACCGGAAGGGATAGGAGACCAGTTATGCGAATCTTGCTGCTGCTTTGCCTGATCGCCGCGGCGCCGGCTGCAGGCGCTGACGAACTCGCCGGGCTTTTCTATCTGAGAGACTATACCGCCATGCGCGCCTCCTCTTACGACCGTACCGGCGCCAACGACGACGGGAATTGGGCGAACCAGATCCAGAGCGGCGAAACGCGCACCATCGCCGAGCTGGAAGGCCCGGGCATCATCAAGCACATCTGGTTCACCATCGCCACGCCGGAGAAGTACCACTTGAAAAAGATCGTCCTCCGCATGTACTGGGACGGCCGGGCTCTGCCGGCTGTGGAAGCTCCGATCGGCGATTTTTTCGGCCTCGGGCTCGGCGAGTACTTCTTGTGGGAGTCGGCCCCGCTCTCGGTCGGCTCCCAGAAGGCCTTGAACTGCTTCTTTCCGATGCCGTTCCGCAAGTCGGCCCGGATCACCATCACCAACGAAGGCTCCCAGCCCATCCGCGCCTTCTACTACAACATCGACTGGGAGAAGCACCGCAGCCTGCCCGACGACATCGCCTACTTCCATGCCGAATACCGCCAGGCGGTTCCCAACAAGGGCTGGACCGACGACTGGAAACGCAACGGCGAACCGAAGGTGAATCAGCGTCGCAACCCGGACGGCAAGGACAACTATGTCTTCTTCGAGGCCGAGGGCCGCGGCCACTTCGTCGGAGTAGTCCACTCTGTCCTGCAGAACCAAGGCGACTGGTGGGGCGAGGGCGACGAGATGATCTTCATCGACGACCGCGCGAAGCCGAAGATCAACGGCACGGGTTCGGAAGACTACTATCTCGGCGCCTGGTGTTACGGCAACTGCGGCTTGAACCCGTTCGGAACGTCCCGGCCTACGTTCTCCTACCAGCGCTACGGCAACCCCCGCAACGGCGGCGACCACCGGGGAGCCGCCTGGATGGTCTACCGTTTCCACCTGGAATCGCCGATCCCTTTCACCCGCTACTTCAAGATGACCATCGAGCACGGCCACGCCAATCACCGCTCCGACAACTTTTACACCGTCGCCTACTGGTACCAGACCGGCGAGCACAGGCTCCGCAAGCCGTTGCCGCCCGTCGCCGAGCGGATTCCCCGCGGCGTGAACACCGGCGGACCCACTATGGGCAAGCCGTGACCGGCTTCGCGCTACACTCTGTAACGGCGATGGTGCACCAGAGGACCGACGCTGTGGACGGCGGTCGCGCGGCGCTTCGGCAAGGAGGCATCTCCGGGGAGGTGCAGAACTGCTGAAATCTCGGACTGTCGGCTCCGGCGCCGCTGCGTTTTCCGCCCGCTTTCCACCGCGGGTGACCGCCTTCTTGTGGGCGGCGTGGCTGGCCGTCGCCGCTTCCCTGACCGCACCGGTGGCGCTGGCGCCGCTTCGCCACGCCCTGCGGACGCAGCCGCGTCTTTTTCCGTGGTTCGCTGGCGCAATGCTGGCCGCCGCCTTCGTCGCGCCGGCCCTTTACCAACCCTTGCGGCAGCGGGGCTGGTGGCGATATGAGCTACGCCTGTTCGCCGCCGCGGCTCTCGTGGTTCCCGCTCTGTACGAGCCCCGGGCTACGGCGGTGGTCCTTTGGATGGCCGCGGTGATAGGCGGGTTCGGATCGTGGCTCCTCATCCGCTTGCGTTTGGAGCCTTCGGACGCTTGCCGGCGTCTCGTCTTCTCGTTCGCCCTTGGTCTCGGCGCCTTCGCATGGCCGCTGGTCGCGTTGGGGCTGGCCGGATGGCTGCACCCCTCCGCGTTGATCCTGCTGCTGGCGGCCGGCACGGTCTTCGTTTGGCTGGAGCGCCGCCGCCTGTGGGCGATGGTTCGTACCCTCGATGGGACGTGGACCTCCAGCCCGCAACTGGCCGGTCCGTTCTTGGGCCTCGTCATTCCGTCTGCCGCATTCCTGCTGGCTTGCACTCTGGCCGTGGCGCTGGCTCCCTCCATCGCCTTCGATCCCTTGAAGTTCCACCTGCCGCTTGCCAGCCATTACGCGGTCACCGGAGAGATGACGCCGCTGCCCACCGACCATTACGGATACAACCCCCAGAACTTTGAACTGTTGCTCGCTCTCGGTTGGTCGCTCGGCGGGCAGGCCGCGGCGCAGCTCGTCACCCCGGTCTTTTTCGGCCTCTTCCTCGCCGCTCTTTGGAGCGTCGGCCGGGCTGCCGGCGCCGGCCGCGCAGCAGTCGCCGCCGGCTGCGCCCTGGCCGCAGCGGTGCCGTTCCTGCACTGGACGGCGAGCCAGGTCAAGCACGACGTCATCGTGGCGTTCCTTCACCTCGCCGCTTTACTCGCCTGGTTCGAGTGGCGCCGCGGCGGCAACCTCCGATGGCTCTTCGCCGGGATGTTTTTCGGTGCTGTGAGCATGGATTTCAAACTCCCGGCCGCCCTGGGCCTGTTGGGCCTGTCGCCGTTGTACCTTTGGGCTGCCTGGAAGGAGCGCCGGCGCTGGCACGTTCTGGCTGGTTACGCGGCAGTCGCCGCTCTGCTGGGCTCCTTCTGGTTGCTGCGCTCCTGGTGGCTCAGCGGGGACCCATGGCATTACGCCGATCCTCGCGGGCCCCTCCGGTCGGCTTGGGCCACCGGTTCCGCCGATCCGAGCCGCTGGCTCATCCGGAAGGTCCTTGTCCCGTGGCGGATCCATTTCGACGGGGTGCGGTTTTTCCACTCGCCCACGGATTACCCGATGGGTGTCGTCTTGATCCTCTTCTCTCCTTTTTGGCTGCTGTGGAAGCGGGTGGGAGCCGGGGTCGAAAGGCGGGCTTGCCTGGTGTTTGCCGGGACCACCATCGGTGTTTCGACGTTCTACTTGCCTTTGCTCCGGTTCCTCATCGCCCCGGTGGCGATCCTCCTCGTCCTCACCGTGGTGAGGGCCGAAGGATGGTTCGCCCAGGCCGGTCTGTTCGGCAGAACCTCATTACGATTGGCCACTGGCTGGTGCGTCCTCGCTTCGCTGCTCACCGTGGCTTTCCTCGAGATCAACGCTCCACAGCTCCGATACTTCGCCGGCTCTATCGGCAAGAGCGAATACCTGCGCCAGGCCTTGCTCACCTATCGCTCTTTGGAGGCGCTCCACGGAGTCGCCGGAGCCGAAGACACGGTCTTCGGCGTCCAGAACTGTTCCCGCCTCTACGCGCCATTCCCGGAGCGGTTCTACTGCGAGTACTACAATCCCGAATCTCCGGCGGAGCGCCTTGCCCTCGGCCGTGCGCTTCAGAAGCTGAATCCCCGCTACTTGGTTCTGCCCGCGGCCTCAAAACGTCCGGAAGTCCTCCAGGAAATCACCGCCGGCGCCCGCCGGCAGCCGCTGTATCAGGGCCCGCACTACTGGGTTTTCTCTCTCGAGTGGGGCCGGCCAGAATGAACCCGGCCGGCCGCTGCGATACGCCTACCGCCGTGTGCACTCGCCGCCCTTCACCCTCCGCACGGTGACGATGCCGGCGTGAGCGTGGCACGTCTTCGCGCACAGATTGCACGCCTTGCAGCCGCCGTCCTCGCGGTGGATCCTCGTCGGCCCGGAGTTGCCCACGATCGCCAGCGCCGCCCCCAGAGGGTGGGCGTACTTGCAGAGGGAGCGTTCGATGAACAGTGAGCCGATCCATACCGCCGCCCACAGCTTGGGTTTCTCTTATGAAGGGCGCCCGCGGCGCTTCCAATCGTTGAGGATGGAGACCGGTTGCGATGCCATGCCGTCCCGTTCTCCCGGTCAGAATCCGAGCAAGCCGGACGCCAGGCTCTCATTGCCAGAATCAGTTGAAAAGAACAGGGATAAGAGGGAAAGCCAGCCGCCGGTTAGCCGGAAAGCGCAAAGCTTGCGCGAAAGCAGGGGACCGGAGCGCCGATTCTGCACCCCGGTTCGAACAGCCCCGTCTCCGGGGTTGAGGGCAATCGTCACGGTATCGCTCGAACCCACGACGTCGAGCAGATTGAGCGGCGTCGCGTTCCCTGTCGGGGACGTCAGCGGGACCCCGGACGTTCATCTGGTAGAGGCCGGGAAACCGGGGCTGTTCGCCGGCGAACAGCGCCTCGGCGCACCGTCGAGGCGGGTTCGTTAGACCGGGTCCCCGGGCGCTAGACGATCAACATGCAGTCCCCGTAGGAGTAGAACCGGTAGCCCGCCTCCACCGCGTGCCGGTACGCCTCGAGCACCAGCTCCCGGCCGGCGAAGGCGCAGACCAGCAGCAGCAGGCTGGAGCGCGGCAGGTGGAAGTTCGTCAGCATCGCCCCGACGACGCGGAAGTCGAAACCCGGGTAGATGAAGATGTCAGTCTCCCCCCGCTCGCCCCGGGCCGCCGCCTCCAGCGTCCGCACCACCGTCGTGCCCACGGCGACCACCCGCTCGGCCGCCCGGATCTTGGCCTCTTCTTCGGTAGCGATGTGAAACACCTCCGAGTGCAGCTTCGCCTCCTCCACCACTTCGGTGCGCAGCGGCTGGAATGTTCCCAGGCCGACGTGAAGCGTGACGTAGGCGATCTCGGCCCCGGCCCGCCGGCAGGCTTCGAGCACCTCCGGGGTGAAGTGCAGCCCGGCGGTGGGAGCGGCCGCCGATCCCCGCTCCCGGGCGAAAACCGTCTGATAGCGCTCGCGGTCCTCGGGCCGGTCCGGGCGGTGGATGTAGGGCGGCAGCGGCACGTGGCCGAGCCGCTCGAGCTTCTCGTACAGATCGCCCTCGCAGTGGAACCGCACTTTCCGCAGGCCGTACTCCCCGCGCCAGACGACCTCCGCCTCCAGTTCGTGGTTGAAATAGACGATCTCGCCGACGCGCACCTTGCGCCCCGGATGAACCAGCGCCTCCCACGTCAGCCCGTCCTCGGAGACCGGCCGCAGCAGCAGCACCTCCACCCGACCGGAAAGGTACTCTCGGCGCTTCGGGTTGTGCTTGCCGATGGGGAGTGCGTGGACGCCCTTGCGCCGGCCGTAGAGCCGCGAGGGGATCACCTTGGAATCGTTCAGCACCAGGCAGTCGCCGGGGCGCAGGTAGCGGGGCAGGTCCCGGAACATCCGGTCCTCCCACCGCCTTTCCCGCCGGTGGAGCACCAGCATCCGCGAGCCGGCGCGATCCTCGAGCGGCTCCTGGGCGATGCGGTCTTCCGGCAGGTGATAATCGAAGTCGGAGAGCTTCATCCTCGGGCGTCACCGGTAGAATAGCAAGTTGCGGATTCTGGGCATCGAGACCTCGTGCGACGAGACCGCCGCCGCGGTGGTCGAGGACGGGGTCCGCATCCTTTCCTCGGTGGTCGCCTCGCAGCTCGACACCCACGGCAAGTACGGGGGCGTGGTGCCGGAGCTGGCCTCCCGCGAGCACCTGCGGGCCATCGTCCCGGTGGTGCGCGAGGCTTTGCAGCGCGCCGGCTCGACCTATGGCGACCTGGCCGCCGTCGCCGCCACCGAAGGGCCGGGGCTGGTCGGCTCGCTGCTCGTTGGGCTGACCTTCGCCAAGGGGCTCTGTTTCGCCCGGGGCCTGCCGCTGATCGCCGTCAACCACCTGGAGGGTCACATCCACGCCGTGATGCTTGAGGCCCGCCAGCGGGGCGAAGAGATCCGGTTTCCCGCCCTCGCCCTGGTCGTCTCCGGCGGCCACACGCACCTGTACGAGATCAAGGAACCGGGCTCGTACCGCCTTCTCGGACGCACCCGCGACGACGCCGCCGGCGAAGCTTACGACAAAGTCGCCAAGCTCCTCGGCTTTTCCTATCCCGGCGGCCCCGTCATCGACCAGCTCGCCCGCTACGGCAACCCCGAGGCCGTCCGGTTCACCCGCGCCCGCATGAAGGGCAATCCCCTCGACTTCAGCTTCAGCGGCCTGAAGACCGCCGTGCTGCGCTGGTTCGAAAAGCGGGACATGGAAGCCGAGGTGCGCGCCCGCCGGGAACTGCTCCGGCACAACCCGCGGCCTTCAATCGAGGACTGGCTGGCGGTGACGCCCCGGGAGACGCTCGACCTGCTCGCCTCCTTCCAGGCCACCGTCATCGACGAGCTGCTGCGCCGCGCCGCCGCTTCGGCCGGGCAGATCGGCGCCCGCTCGATGATCATCTCCGGCGGCGTCGCCTGCAACGCCGGCTTGCGCGAGGCCGCCCGCTCGGCGCACCTTTCCGTGCCGGTCTACTTCCCCACGCCCGGCCTCTCTACCGACAACGCCGCCATGATCGCCGCCGCCGCCTTCCCGAAATACCGCCGCGGCGAGTTCGCCGGTTTCGACGTCAAGGCCCGGGCCAATCTCGCCCTGGCCTAGCGGCGCACCTTCTTCGCCGGCCGGCGCTTCAGGTACAATCACCCAACAGTCATGCGTGTTCGCCGTCTCGTGCCGTGCGCCGCCGTCTGGCTGTTCTGCTCGTGGCTCGCTCAGGGAGCCGTCCACCGCATCCGCGTCGTCGAGCGCAGCGACGTCCTCGACGGCCGCAGCTTCGGCAAGGCCGGCCCCTACGAGCGGATCATCGCCAAGGCCTACTTCCAGGTGGATCCCAAGAACCCCGCCAACCGCATCATCTCGGACATCGATCTGGCGCCCGTGAACGAAGAGGGCAAGGTCGAGTTCTCGGCCGACCTCTACGTCCTCAAGCCCAGAGACACCGCCCGCGGCAACGGGGCCATTCTGTTCGAGGTCGTCAATCGCGGCCGCAAGCTGATGCTCGGCCAGCTTTGTCTTGCCGAGCCCTCGAGCGACCCCCGCACCGAGGCCGAGTTCGGCGACGCTTTGCTGCTCGAGCAGGGCTTTACCCTGGTCTGGCTCGGCTGGCAGTTCGACGTGCCCCGCGAGGAGGGCCGCATGCGCATCTATGTGCCGGTGGCCCGCAACAAGGACGGCTCCCCTATCACCGGCCCCGTCCGCGCCGACTTCGTCCCGAACCGGCTGGAGTACCGGCACTCCCTGGCCGACCGCAACCACGTCCCCTACCGCGTCCTCGATCCCGGCGACCCTTCGGCGCGCCTCACCGTCCGCGACCGCGTGGACGCCCCGCGCCGGGAGATCCCGCGGAAGGACTGGCGGTTCAGCGAAGACGGCGGCGCCGTCGAGCTGCCCTCCGGCTTCCAGCCCGGCAAGATCTACGAGGTCGTCTACCGCTCGAAAGACCCGGCGCTGGTCGGCCTGGGGCCCGCCGCCATCCGCGATCTCGTCTCCTTCCTCAAGTACAACGAGCCCCGGCGGAACACCCTGCTGGGAGCGGAGTTCCGCCACCTGGACCGGGCGCTCGCGTTCGGCGTCTCCCAGAGCGGGCGCTTCCTGCGCACGTTCCTCTATTACGGCTTCAACAAGGACGAGCAGGGCAAGCGGGTCTTCGACGGGGTCTGGGCTCACGTCGCCGGCGCCGGCCGCGGCAGCTTCAACCACCGTTTCGCCCAGCCCTCCCGCGACGCCCACCCCCACATGAACTTCTTCTATCCCACCGACATCTTCCCGTTCACCGACCTCACCCAGCGGGATCCCGAGACCGGCCTCGAGGGCGGCATCCTGGCCCGCGCTCAGGCCGACGGCGTCGTCCCGAAGATCTTCTACACGAACACTTCCTACGAGTACTGGGGCCGCGCCGGCTCGCTGATCCACACCACCCTCGACGGCTCCCGCGACGCCGAGATCCCCGCCACCACGCGCATCTATTTCCTGACCGGGGCCCAACACGGCCCGCGGAACTTCCCGCCCTCCCGCTCCGGCACTCAGTACCTCTCGAATCCGATGGACTACCGGTGGGCGATGCGGGCCCTGCTCGCCGCTTTCGACAAATGGGTGAAGGACGGTGTGGCGCCGCCGCCTTCCCGCTATCCCCGCATCGACCGCGGCGAGCTCGTCCCGCTGGAGAAGGTCCGCTTCCCCAAGATCCCTGGCGTCCGCTTTCCCGACCGGATGCACCGGGCCTGGCGGGTGGACTACGGCCCGGAGTTTTACACCAAAGGAATCGTCTCGATCGAGCCGCCGAAGGTGGGTAGGCGCTTCGTGACGCTGGTCCCTCAGGTGGACTCCGACGGCAACGAGATCGCCGGCGTCCGGCTGCCGGTTCTCGAGGCGGCCCTGGGAACCTTCACCGGATGGAACTACCGCGCCCCCGAGATCGGAGCCCCCGAGGAGCTGGCCGACATGATCGGCTCCTACTTCCCTTTCGCCCGCACCGAGGCCGAGCGCAAGAAGGCCGGCGATCCCCGGCGTTCGGTCGCCGAGCGCTTCGCCGATGAGGCGGCCTACCGGGAAGCCCTGCGGGATGCCGCCCGGCGCCTGGCGGCGCAAGGCTATGTGCTCGAACGGGATATCGGCCGCATCGTCGAAGCCGGCATGGCCCAGTGGGACTTCGTCATGGGTGCCGGCGCGCCATGACGGGTGCGACCCCCCGCCTCTGCTAGCATCGAATTGTATAGATCATGGCGTCGCAACAACCGCAGGGTCCCCCCAAACTGCCCATCGAGGGCGTCGAGCACGTGGTCGCCGTCGGTTCCGGCAAGGGCGGCGTCGGCAAGACCACGGTGGCCGTGAACCTCGCCGTCGCTCTCGCCGGCCAGGGCCACAAGGTCGGCCTCATGGACGCCGACGTCTACGGTCCGAACGTGCCGCGGATGATGGGCGTTCAAGCGCAACCGATGGCCGCCGGCCAGAAAATCCGGCCGCTCGAGAACTTCGGCATCAAGGTGATGTCGATGGGCTTTCTCAACCCCGAGAACCGCCCCCTCATCTGGCGCGGCCCTATGCTCCACGGCGTCATCCAGGACTTCCTGCGCCGCGTCGACTGGGGAAACCTGGACTTCCTGATCGTCGATCTGCCCCCGGGCACCGGCGACGTCCAGCTCTCGCTGCTGCAGACCGTCCCCATCAGCGGCGCCGTCGTCGTCACCACCCCCTCGGACGTTTCTCTCGAGGACGCCCGCAAGGCCGTGCTCATGTTCCGCCAGGTGCGGGGCGAGATCCTCGGCATCGTGGAGAACATGAGCTATCTGATCGCTCCCGGCTCCAAGGAGCGCATCGACGTCTTCGGCACCGGGGGCGGCAAGCGGGTGGCCGACGAAATGAACGTCCACTTCCTGGGCGAGCTGCCGCTCGACCCGGAGATCCGCCTGGGCGGCGACACCGGCAACCCCGTCGCTCTGCGCGACAGCAACGATCCGAACGCCGCCGCTTTCCATGAGCTGGCCCGCAAGGTCGTCGCCCGCATCCAGGAGACCGGACGCCCGGCGGGTCCGTCGATCACCCTCGAGGACTGACGCCGCCGGCGACGCCCGGCGTACTCCGCGCGCCGGTGTCTCGCAACTCGGGCTCCGCGTCGCCCCCCGGCGCCTTTTGGCTTCCCTGCCGCTCCCAGACCTCTTCGAGCGCCGCCAACAGGTCGCCGCGGCGGATCGGCTTGGTGATGAAGGCATCGGCCCCCAGAAGCCGGCACTCTTCCTGCTCCTCGGCCGCGACGCTGGCGGTGAAAACGAGGATCGGCACGTGGCTGCCGGTTCCGGCCTCCTCCTTCCGGATTCGAACGATCGCTTCTCTGCCGCTCATTACCGGCATCTGCATGTCCATCAGGACCAAATCCGGCGCTTCTTTCTCCCACAACTCGACGGCTTGTTTGCCGTTGTCGGCGACGAGCACTTCGTGGCCGTCGCGCTCCAGCATCCGCCGCGCCACCAGTTGGTTCACCGGGTTGTCTTCGGCCAGCAGGATGCGCAGCACCGGGATCTTGCGTTTCCGCTTGCTGCGCTTCGGCTTCTGCTCGCCGGGGTCCTGCAGGATCTCCCGCGCCGCTTCCACCAGCGCTTCCAACTCGACCGGTTTCGGGAGTCTCAGGCCCCGCCAGCGCTGCGCGTACGCCGGCGAGAGGCCGCAGTGCAGCAACGCCGTGCGGCGCGAGGCGCGCCGGGCCAGCAGGCGCTCCAGCCGCTCGTCGACCAGCCGCTCGTCAAGCAAGACGATGTCCGGCCGGCCGTCCCGTCTCTCGAGCGCCGCCGCGGCCTCTTCGGTGGTCGCCGCCGTCTCCGGCCTGAGTCCTGCCACGCGCGCCAGTCCCGCCAGCCCTTCGCGGTTCCGTGGGTTGGCGTCGGCGATCAGCGCCCGCCACTCGCCGGAGAAAGGCGGATCTTGCGCGGCGCCGGCGGTACGCAGCCGGATCAGGCAGTGGAAGGCGCTGCCTTCGCCCCCGTCGGTCCCCGGCAGCAGCCCGTGGGGGCTCTGCACCCACATCCGCCCGCCCATCGCCTCGACCAGCCGCCGGGAGATGGCCAGCCCCAGGCCCGTGCCGCCGAAGCGGCACGCCGTATTCTTGTCGGCCTGTTTGAACGCCTCGAAGATGCACCGCTGCTTGTCCGGCGGTATGCCGATGCCGGTGTCCGCCACGACCAGATGAATGGTCGCCGCGCTCTCGTTCCGTCTCTCTAATGCGGCGCGTACGTGCACCTCTCCCCGGTCGGTGAACTTGAGCGCGTTGCCGAGCAGGTTCAGCACGATCTGCCGGAACTTTGGACCGTCTCCGATCAGCGCGTCCGGCACGTCCGCGGCTACCACCCACGTGAGTTCCACCCCTTTCTGGCAGGCGCGCGGACCAAGCAGACGCACCGTTTGGCCCAGGAGCTCCCGCAAGCGGAATTCCTTCTCGTCCAGCTCCATCTTGCCGGCTTCGATCTTCGAGAAGTCCAGCACGCCGTTGAGCAACGACATCAGCGACCGCGCCGATTCCGACGCGGTTTCGAGCAGCCGCCTCTGATCCCGATTGAGGGGCGTGTCGAGCACCAACTCGAGGAGGCCCATGACCCCGTTCATCGGAGTGCGGATCTCGTGGCTGACATTCGCCACGAAACGGCTCTTGGCTTGGTTGGCTTGTCGGGCCTCGGCGCAGGCGCGGTCCAGCGCCTTCACCAGGTGTCCGCGGTGCTGGTATTGGGTCACCGCTGTCGCGAGCATGAGCAACAAGAGCAAACTCGCCGCCGCCAGCAGTGCCTGGAATGCCGGTTCCTCGTACCACGGCGCCAGTACGGCCATCGGGATCGTTCGGAGCGGGCTCACGTTTCCGTTACGGTCCATGGCCCGCACCCGCAGCCGGTGCGTCCCCGGGGGCAGACAATTCCACGCCGCTTCTCTGATCGGAGCGAACGCCGTCCATCGCCCGCCGTCGAGACTCCAGGAATAGAGGAGCCGCAGGGTCGCCGTCGTCTTCCACCGGTCCACACCCCCCAGCGGGACCCGTACCAGTGAGTGGGGCGCGAAACGCAGCTCCTCTCGCGGCGGCGCCAACACCCGCGGCGGTTCTTGGTCGGTGGCGGGAACGTAGAGCGCCGGCCCCGTTCCCGTCCCCGCCCAAATCTGTCCATTCGGCAGTGCCGCCACGGTGAAGACAGCCAGCGTCGGGAGCCCCTCTTCCGGCCCTAGGTCGATCCATGAGCCTCCGGCGCTCCGGTGAATGCCCGTTTCGCTGGCCAGCCATAACTCTCCGTCCTTCGATTCCACGATGGACCGCACCGCTCCCAGGTCGCTTCGCACCACCCGCCATCCCTTGCCGTCGAACTCCTCCAGACGGTTCTGTCCTCCAACGAAGACCTTCCCGTCTCCCCGGACGAGAATCGCGTTCGCTCCGTCGTCCGACGGACCGCCCCGCACCACCTCGTAGCGCCCAGCTTCAAATCGGGCCACTCCGTCGCTTCCGCCGATCCATAAGGTTCCCTTCGGATCCTGAACTACACACCGCATCTCCCCGACCCGCCAGTCGCTCACGTCGAGGTAGGGCAGGAAACGCGTCCCGTCGAACAATTCCAGTTGCACATCTTCGGTATCGCCGGGAGCGGACGTCACCACCCAGACGAGGCCGTCGTCACGCCGGTTGATCAGCAAGAACCGCCGGCCGCGCGGGTGCGTCACTGCAACGAACTTCTTCCGGCCGGGCTGGATCAGGAGCAGCGCGCGGGGATCGTCGCTCAGTGCCACCACGCGCCCGTCCCACAGCACCGCAAGCGCGCCGGGAGAGAACGGCTTCACCGACCGTCCCCCGGGTACCCGGTACCGCCGCCACTGCCCGTCGGCAAGCCTCAGCAGTTCTGTCCCCGCCGCAAACCAGAGCTCGCCCCCACGGCCGGGGCTGATCGCCGTGACGGGCTCATCCAAGCCACTCGCCTCAAAGGGCCTCCGCCAGGCGCCCGGCGCGTACCGGTACAAACCGTTCGACGCCGCCACCCAAAGCGCGCCGTCGAGCGACATCGCCTGGTCCTGGACGAACCCCATCCGAGTGCCTGTGTCCCGCATCTGGATTCCTCCGCCCGGATCATAGACCGTGAGCCGGTTGTGCTTGCGGATCCAGAGCCTCCCGGCGCTGTCCCGCCAGGCGGCCACGTTCCGGGCGCGGGTCCGGACCAGCGTCTGCCATCCGGCATCCTCCCTGTAGCTCGCTACCTCCCGTCCGCCGTCTTTGAGGGAGCGCAGGAGCACGATCACCTCTCCCGGGGTCCCGAGCGACAGATCCTCGACAATCCGATCCTTGCCGCCGGGAAGGGCCACGTCGAGCCTTCGGCCTGGCTCTGTGAACCCCGGGCGTTCCAGCCGGTGCAGGCCTCGTTCGGCCGCGATCCAGACCGTTTCCGGCGTTGTGCGCAGAACCGCGAGATATCTCCCCATCCCCGTGCGCTCGCTCCGCAGGATCGCCCGGCGGGCCTTGGATTTTGCATCGACGAGCAGTACCTGGCCCGGCAGAACCACCAGCGCTTTTCCGGTCCCCAGCGGAGCCAGACGCACCCGGTTCCGGATTTCCGGAGCCGCCGCGCTGATTTCCGGAAGGTGCACGTAGTCCCACTTGCCGCGCCGGTAGCGTTGTACGCCGTGCCGGTCCAGCAGCCAGAGCTCGCCGTCGCCGAGTTCGAAGGTCTTCTCCGCCGTCGCCGGGACACTCAGGCGGCGCACGTGATAACCATCGAGGACGCTGAGTCCCCTCCCCGAACCATGGCTCGTCCATACCGTCCCGTCTTTGGCCACCCGCACTCGCGCCACGTAGGACTCCCACAGCCCGTCGGCCCGCGTCCAGGAGCGCCAGATCCCGGTGTCCGCCTGGGCCGGCGCCCGCCACAGAGCGATCGCCAACAGCGCCGCCGCAGCTCCCCACGCCCTGCGGCGCCTGCCGCCGAAGCGGCCTCCTGCCCCCCGTTCTGGCCTTTTCAGCACGTGCACACTTGTCCCTCTGGCTTCCATATCGCCGCTTCGCTCCGCAGTTTTAGGCGTTGCGCCGGAAGGTGGCGGGCCGTGCCTTGTAGGCCCCGCAGCCCGCTTGCTACTCTTGGGTATCCATGGGCTTGTTGAGGCGGTGGTGGCGGCGCACTTTCGACGTCCGTCAGGGTGAGGTCGCCCGCACCCTCTTTATGTCGTTGTATTTCTTCCTGATCCTCTGCGCCGTCCATATCCTCAAGCCGATCGCCTGGTCCCTCTTTCTGCACCGCTTCTCCATCGACGAACTGGCGCGGCTCTACATCCTGATCGCATTCGTCGGCGGATTGCTTGCCTATGTTTACAGCCGCTTGGCGGTCAAGGTCTCGTTGTGGGCCGCGGTGGCGGGCTCCACTCTCGTCATGGTGACCGTCCTTTTCGCTCTATGGCGGGCGGTCTCCTCCGGTGTCGCCTGGCTCTTCTATTTCTTCGCCGTCTGGGTCAATCTCTTCGGTATCGTCTTCGTCTCCCAGGGCTGGCTCTTCGCCGCCAACATCTTCGACGGCCGGGAAGCCAAGCGCCTCTATGGGTTGCTCGGGCTCGGCGCCATCCTCGGGGGTATGGCTGGCGGGGCGATCACTGCGGCTGAAGCCGTCAGCTCCGGCTCCGTCGGCCTGATGCCCGCCGGTATCGCCCTGGTGATGCTCGCTTTTGTGTCCTTGACCGTGGCCGGCTTTGTGAGCCCCCGCCACCAGCGCGCAGCCGTGCCCCGAATTCCCGAATCATCCCACACGGACGAAGAAGCTCCGGCGGGGAGCGGCCGCACCTTTCAGTTCCGTGACGTCATCGGCGCCGTCGCCCGCCACCGCCACCTGCTCCTCATCGTCGGCATCATCCTGAGCACGTATGTCGTCGAGGTGCTCGTCGAGTTCCAGTTCAACGTGGCCGCGAAACACGCGTTCTCCAACCAGGACGAACTGACGGCTTTCCTGGGCCGTTTCAACGGGCTGTTCCTGGGCGTCACGACCTTCCTCTTGCAGGTTTTCTTCACTACCGCCGCCGTCAGCCGGCTGGGCGTCGGCCGGACCCTGATGGTCTCCCCCCTCGCTGTCGGCGTCACCGCCGCTTTCGGAATCGCGCTTCCGGGTATCACCGGTCCCGCCGCCACCCGGCTCGTCGAGGCCTCCACCCGGTACTCGATCTCTCGCACCGCCCTGGAACTGCTCTACCTGCCGCTGCCGACGCAGTTGAAGAACCGCACCAAAGCTTTCATCGACGTCTTTGTGGACCGCCTCGGACGCGGGTTGGCCTCCTTGCTGATCCTGCTCTTGGTGGTCTTCGGCGTCGAGGGCTCCTGGCGGCTTTCCTTGCTGATCGTCGTCTTCGCCGGTTGCTGGTTCGCGCTGGCGCTTCGGGCCCGCGGCGAGTACATTGCCACCGTCCGCAACCGGGTGGAAGCGCGCCGCCTTGACCTGGAAAACGCCCGCATCACCGTCCACGACTCCGACACCATCCGGCTGCTCGAGGAAGTGGCGGGCCGCGAAAGCGAGCGCCAGGCGCTCTACGCGCTGTCACTCCTGGGAGATACCCCAGGTTACGACATCGTCCCTTTGGTTGAGAAGCTGGCCTCCAGTCCCTCCCAGGTGATCCGGGCCAAGCTCTACGAGCTTGCCCGCAAGGCTCGGCATCCCGGGCTCCGGGAACGGGCTTTGGCCGACATCGAGGGTTCCCCCACTCTTCATCCGGATCTGGCTCGCGAGGCCGTAGCCTATCTGCTGGAGGTGTCCGGCGATCCGCTTCGCCTCGCCGCTCGCTTGATGGACCACCCGGACTGCTTCGTCGGCCGCGCGGTTCTGGAAGCCCTCGCCAGCAAACCGGAAGCGCTCGAGACGCTCGTCTCTCGTGACTGGTTGCTCTCTGCGGCAGCGTCAGAAAACCCGGAACGGCGAATGTTGGCCGCCTTCGCCGCGGGCGTGCGCGGGGAGGCCGGTACGGGAGTGCTTGCCCGCCTGCTCCGGGACCCGGACGCCCGGGTCGTCGCCGCCGCCTGCCGCGCTGCGGGACGGTTGGGAGAGGAGCGCTACCTGCCAGAGGTCGTCTCGCACTTGCTGGACACCCGGGCCCGCCACGACGTCATCGAGGCCCTCGGCGCTTACGGCGATCGCGCCGCCGGGTATCTTGGCTCCCTGCTGGCCGATCCGGGCGCCGAACCGGCCTTGAGGCGAAGGATTCCCCGCGTGCTGGCCACCATCGTCTCCCAGTCGAGCGTCGATGCCCTTCGGCGTGTGCTCGGAGACGCAGACCTCTCCGTGCGGGCGGCCGCCTTGCGGGCCTTGGGCGCACTCCGGGAAGCCGCTCCCCGTCTCGACTTCGGCGGCGAGGAGCTCCGGCGCCGCATCCGGGAGGAAGCTCAGTCCTACTTCGAGCTGTACGCCGCCCTCGCGCTCTTCCGGCAGTCCCGCCCGGGCGGCAGGGCCGCCGGCCTGCTGGCCCGCACCCTCGACGATCGCCTCGAGCAGACCATCGAGCGGCTTTTCCGCCTCCTCGGGCTCCGCTACGCTCCCGGTCAGATCCGCGCCGCCTACCTGGCCGTGAGGCAGCGCCGGCGCTCGGAAGAGTTCTCGGCCGCCCTCGAGCTGCTGGACAACATCTTGGATCATGAGCTTCGGGAAATCCTGGTCCCCATGCTCGACGGGTCCCCCCACCTGCTCGACATCGGCCGCGAAAAGTTCGGCGTGGAGCTGCCCTCGCTCGACGAGGCTCTGGAACACCAACTGCGGGGCGGAGATCCGTGGCTGACCGCTTGCGCCGTCGCCGCCGCCGGCGAACTGAGGCTGCTCCGCCTCCGCGAGGCCGTCTCGCGTCTCGCGGCCTCCGGCGATGAGATCATCGCTCCGGTGGCGCAGGCTGCCGCAGCGCAGCTACGCTGAAGAGAGAGGGCATGATCGAGAGGAATATCGTCGAAAAAGTCATCGCGCTCGAAGGGGTCGAGCTGCTCAGCGGCCTCACCCCCGACCAGCTTTCCCGGATCGCCCTCATCGCCCGGGAGGTGAACTATCCGCCCGGCAAGTTGATCCTGCGGCCCCACGTGCCCCTGGATGCTCTCTATGTGATCCTCGACGGCAGCGTGGAGATCGCCCGTAACGGCGAGGTGTTGCACGTCGCCCGCCAGAGCGAAGTCCTGGGCTCCTGGGCGCTCTTCGATGATTCGCCGCTGCCCGTCACCGCGAAAACCGTGGACGACACCGCTTTGCTCAAGATCTCCCGGGACGATTTCTATGACCTGCTCTCCGATCACATGGAACTGGCCGCGGCCATCTTTTCCACCCTCGTCCGCCGCTTCCGCAAGCTCATCGAGCAGTGACTGGTTTGCACCCCCTGCCATAATGGGAGAGATCCGAGTTCGTTCATGACGTCAAGAGACAGCGCCGCCCTGGAAGCCGATTTGCGCCGGCTCCAGGCGGAGCTCGAAACATGCCGGAAGGAGCTGCGGAAGGTCACTGAGCTGAGCACCGTGGGCCAACTGCTGGCCGGTATCGTGCACGAAATCAACACGCCGGTCGGCTCGATCCTTTCGAATAACGAAGTCGCGATACGGTCCCTCGAACTGCTCGGAACTTTGCTCGATCAGGCCCGCCGGGAGGGCGCTCCGCCCCCTCCTAAGACGGCCAAGGTCGTCGCTACGCTCATGAATCTCGCCGCCGTCGACAAGATAGCCTGCGAGCGCATCGTCTCTATCGTACGCGGCCTCAAGACCCTGGTGGGCGGCGCTGGCGAGGAGTTCGTCGAAGCCGACGTCAACACCATTCTCGAAGATACGCTCAAACTCGCCCGCTGCGAGTTCAGACGCCGGATCCAGGTCGAAACTCACTACGGCGACCTGCCGAAGCTATGGTGCCGTCCGAACCGGCTCGGCCAGGTCTTCTTGAATATCCTCGTCAATGCGGGCCAGGCCATCCGGGGCGAGGGTAAGGTGATCATCCGGACCGAGAAAGAAGGGGAGTTCGTCCATGTGGCGATCTCCGACAACGGCCCGGGTATCGCGCCGGAAGACCGCCCCCGGATCTTCTCCTCAGGCTTCACTACCAAACCAACCGGGGTCGGCTCCGGCCTCGGACTGGCGATCTCGAAAGATATCGTCGTCGGCGAACACGGCGGACGGATCGATTTCGAAAGCGAGGTCGGCAAAGGAACGACGTTTCATATTTGGATCCCCGTGGCGCGGAAAACGGAGGAACAACAGCTTTGACCGCGACTGAAAAAGTCTATTCCACCGCTGAGTCCGAACCCGAGCCCACCATCGTCATCGTCGACGATGAAGAGATGGTGCTCACCAGCCTGAGTGCCTACCTGACCCTGGAGACTGACTACAATGTCGTTACCTTCACCGATGTGGACGAAGCCCTCGCTTATCTGGAAAAACACCCCGTGGACGTGGTCGTCTCCGATTACCTCATGCCCAAAATGGACGGAATCAAGTTCCTCGCCCGCGCCAAAGAGCTCCAGCCGGAAACCTCCCGCGTGTTGCTCACCGGGCACGCCGACAAACAGAGCGCGATCGAGGCTATCAACAAGGTCGGGCTGTTCCAGTACATCGAGAAGCCTTGGGACAACGCCGCCTTGCTCCTCGTGATCCGCAATGCCTGTGACCGGACACGCCTCCTGCGCAGCTTGCAGAGCAAGATCCAACAGCTCGACGAGGCTCACGCCAACCTCAAGACCGCCCAGAGCCAGCTCATCCGGGCTTTTCTCTGATGCCGCTCCCCGGCTCGCCGGCCCTCCGGGCGGACGCCCTCTCAGCTTTCCTTCGATAACAACACCTTCAGTATCGGCGGCGTCACCAGCGTCGTCACCATGACCATCACCACCATTGCCGAGACGGTGTCCGAGGAGAACACCGGCTGCCCATCCACCATCAGCTTCGCTCCGATACCCGTGAAGATCAGTCCCACCTCGCCTCTGGGGATCATCCCCACGCCTATCACCACCCGGTGCACTCCCTTTTCCAGCACGGCCAGCGAGCAGATCTGCTTGCCGATGATCGCCGCCAGCGTCACCACGGCCGCGAACGCCAGCACGTCCCCCTGGGTGAACGCCGCCAGGTCCACCCGCAGGCCCATCATTACGAAGAAGATCGGCGTCAGCACCGCCGCCAGCGGCCGGATCAGATCCTCGATCGGCATCTCTCCGCGCTGGCGGTATACCTCGTAATCGCTCGGCTCCAGCACCAGCCCCGCGGCAAACGCCCCTACGATCGGCGCCAGCCCCACCAGCCCCGCCGCCGCCGCCAATGAGAAGCAGAAGCTGAGGGCGATCACCAGCGGGACCCCCGGCACGCGGAAATGCGTTCCCGCCCGTACCGCGTTGATGTGCACCGCCCGGCCGATGAAAATGGCCCCCACCAGGAAGGCGACGGCTTTGAGAACGATCAGGAGAATGGCGCCTCCTCCCACGCCCCCGTCGCCTTCCCCGTGAGCGATCGACGTCACGATCCCCGAGACTACTGCCAGGATGATCAGTCCCAGCACGTCGTCCACCACCGCCGCCCCAAGGATGATCCGGGCCTCCTTGGTGTCCAGCTTCTTCAAGTCCTTCAACACCCGCGCCGTGATCCCCACGCTCGTCGCCGCCAGCGTGCTCCCCACGAACAAGTGTACGTACCAGGGCTCTTCGGCCAAGAAGTAGGCTGACACGGCATAGCCCAGCCCCACCGGCGTCACCACCCCCAGCACCGCCACCAGCAGCGCCGACCAGCCGACCGCCAGCAGTTCGCCCAGATGCGACTCCAAACCTACCTCGAACAGCAGCAGGATCACCCCGATCTCGGCCGCCACGTGCAGCCCCGGACTCTCCCGGATCCCGGCTACGAACCCCAGGCCTGCTAGGCCCAGGCCGCTCAACGCCATCCCGACCACCAATTCCCCTAGAACCGCCGGCTGGCGCACCCGCTCGAAGAGTTCGCCGCCGATCTTGGCCGCCACCATGAGCAGTACGAGGCTGAAGAGCCCGATCACGAACTCGGTCTCGCCATGTCCGGCTTCGCCTTCGGCGCCCGGACCCGCCGCCGACGCGGCGGTGGCCAATACCAACAAAGTCATCCACATCCAACGCACGGGCGACTGCTTCACTGATCGTTGTCCTCCATTGGCTGATGTTTGCCGGCGGCAGGCTCCAGGCCGGCGCTCCGCGGGATACCGTCACGGAAAGCGGAACCGTCTATTATCGCAACCTTGTCCCGATGAAGTTCACTGCTGCGGCCGGCGCTTTGCGCGTCGCGTCCGCTGGCCGCCCCACCCGGGTCTTCCGGCCCCTCAGACTGCCGGCCACGGGACAGCCCGGCGACGATTAGATCCGCCAGCCCCAGGCCGCCGCCCGCCGCCAGCGCCCGCGCCAGTTGCTGTCGCCCCATGTCCGCCATCAGGCCGCCGGCCGCCGAATCTTCTTCCCCAAGCCAGCCTCCGCTCGCCGTCCGGATGGACTCCAGCAACTGCCCGATCAGCAGCCCTTCGAACTCCTTCGCCACCTCGCGCAGCGCTTCCGGGGAGTCCGGCTTGCCCCGGAACCTCTCGATGCCCAGCACCTCCGGTGTCGCCGCCCGCACGGGATCCGTCATCGCTCAAATCACCTCCAGCCGCGCCTGCAGCGCTCCGGCGGCCCGTAAGTTCTCCAGGATCGCGATGATGTCTCGCGGCGTCGCCCCGATCGAGATCAGCGCCCGCGCCAGGTCCTCCACCGTGGCGCCCGGCTTCAGCCGCACGTTCCGTGCCTGCTCTTCGTTCACCCCCACGCCCACCTCGGGCACTACCGCCGTCTCGCCCCGCCCGAACGGCGCCGGCTGCGAGACGGAAAAACTCGTCTGAATCTCTACCGTCAGCGCTCCATGCAGGATCGAGATCGGCGCAATGGCGATGTCCTGGCCCATGACAATCGTCCCGGTGCGCTCGTTGATCACGATCTTCTTCTCCGGCTCGGTTGCCACTTCGAGGTTCTCGATCGCCGAAACAAACTCGACCACCCGCCGCCGGTAGTCCTCCGGAATCCGCACCGATACCAGCGCCGCGTTCTCGGCCTCTGCCACCGCCTCGCCGCCGAATTTCGCATTGATCGCTTCGGCGATCCGCACCGCGGTGGTGAAGTCCCCCTCCCGGAGTTGCCAGTGGAGCTCTTGCTGCGGGAACTCTTGCGGCGGCGCCTGCTCCACGATCGCCCCGTTTGGGATTCGGCCCGTGGTCGGATGGTTCAGCGTCCGCTGGTTGCCGCCGCCGCCCGCCAGGAACCCCCCCGTGATCACCGGACCCTGCGCCACCGCGTAGACCTGCCCGTCGGCCGCCTTGAGCGGCGTCAGCAACAGCACGCCTCCTTGCAGCGTCGTCGCATCGCCCGCCGTCGCTACCGTCACGTCGATCCGCGTGCCCGGCTGCGCGAACGGCGGCAGCACCGCCGTTACCATCACCGCCGCCGTGTTGCGCACCTGGATCGCCCGCGGGTCCACCGACACGCCCATCCGTTCGAGCAGGTTTGTCAGCGTCTGCGCCGAGAATACCGTCTGCCGCTTGTCGCCCGTGCCGGCCAGCCCCACCACCAGCCCGTAGCCGAGCAACTGGTTCTCCCGCACCCCTTCGAGTGATGCCAGCTCCTTGATCCGGGAGCGCCGCAGCCGGGGCTCTCCGGGACCGGCCTCCGTCCCGGCCCTCGCCGTCCCACCAACCACGCCGAACAAGAAGCCGAATAAGAAGCCGAACAATAAGATGCCGTTCGCCGCTCGCCACATGGCCGTCGTTTCAGAAGGGCAGAAGGCCCAGCAGCAGCCGGTAGAGGAAGTTCGGGCGGCGGACGGCGTCGCCGACCACGCCCTTGCCGTTCACCCGTACCTCCAGCTCAGCCAGCCGGTCTGAGCGGACCCGGTTGCCGGGTCCGATGTCGTTCCACCGCACGATGCCCCGCACCGTCACCGTCTGACGCTCGGAGTTGATCATCACCTCTTTGGCCCCTTCCACCACCAGGTTGCCGTTCGGCAGCACGTGGGTGACCCGCGCCGCGATCGTCGTCGTCAGCCGCGTCTCCCGGCTCGTCTCGCCCTGGCCGTCCAGCTCATAGCCGCCCTTCAGTTCGGCCAGATTCGCAAACACGCTGCCGGCGGGCCTGGCCCCGAACAGCGCGCTCACGCCATACTTGGCGCTGGAGTTCCTCGACGTCTTCGTCGCGCCCCGGGAGACGGCCGAGGCCCGCTCGGCCACCACGATAGTGACGATGTCGTCCACCTGATGCGCCCGCAGATCCCGCGCCGCGTCGCCCAGCAGCCCGCCCGGCGCGTAGAGAGAGCCGGGCGCCGCCGGGCGCTCCGCCGCCCGGACTGTCGCTTCCTGGATGTAACGGTCGATCGGCGAAGCCTTCTCTTGCGCCGTCGCTCCGCCGCCGATCGTCGCCGCCAGCGCCAGCACTGCAGTCCGATTCATCGGTCCTTCTCCAAATCTCCGCCGGCGTGGATCACGGCCCGGCCCACGCCGGTGACCGTCGCCGTCAAATGGGCCTTTTCGTTCAGCGGGCTGCGCAGCCGTACGAGCTCGCCCTTCCGCGCCGAGTTTTCCGCCCTCGCCTCGAACGCCAGCCGGGTCCCGCCGCTGAGGACCTCCACCCGCACCAGGTCCCCCCGGGAAACCGCCGCCGGGATCGCTACCGCATCGGCGAAGACCGGCTCGCCCGCAGCGATCCTCCTGCGCACGCGGGCGCCCAGCACCGCCTCCCTCCGGCGAAACCCTTCCGGAGCCGTCGGCGCCACTTCTACTTCCCGGACCGCAACGCTCGCGGCCTTCACCTCTTCGCCGGGCTTCAGCTCCCGCCGCGCTACCACCAACCTGCGCCGCTCGGCCAGGCGCACCCGCGCCCAGAACGGGGCGCTCCGGCCGCGGCCGTAAACCACGCGGCCCCGCCACAGGATTTCCGTTTCCGGCCCGGCCCCCGCCGCGACCGCCAGACGGTTCCGTGGGAACTCGAGACGCCCCTCCGGCGCCGGCGTCCGCTGGTAGTCCACCACCTCGACCCGCACTTCGCGATCCCCCCAGGCGCGCCGCGCCGCTTCAGCCACCTCCTCGGCCGTGCGCCGCCGCGCCGCCCGCTCGAAACAGACCGGAGCGGGCGTCTTCCCGGCCAGGCCGTGGGCTTGCATCAAGCGCTTGAGTTGCCCGCTCGTGAAGACGCGCCGCACCCCCGGCGCCGGCGCAAATCCGAGAAACGCTTCCGGATCCGCCTGGCCGAACACCGGCCGGAGCCGGGCCAGGTCCTTCATGTGGATCCGGTCCCCGCTCACCACGGCGCACCCGTCTCCGGCCCGCGCCGCGGCCACCGCGCTCACCGCCGCCATGATGCCGCTCAGGATCCGTTTCATCGCGTCACGTTGTTTACTTGCTGGTACATCTCGTCCGCCGCCCGCACCACCTTGGCGTTGGCCTCGTAGGCCCGCTGGCTGACGATCAGGTTGATGAACTCCTCGACCACGCTCACGTTGGACTGCTCCACGTAGCCCTGAAGCAGCGTCCCCAGACCCTCCTGCCCGCCGGGAACGCCGATCGTCGGCTCCCCGGAAGCGTCGGTCGGCAAGTAAAGGTTCCGCCCGATGCTGTTCAGGCCCGCTGGATTGGTGAACAACGCGAGTTGGATCTGCCCGGCGAGCTGGGCCGCCGTTTCGCCCGCCTGAATGTAGCTCACCGTGCCATCGGGGGCGATGGTGATCGACTTGGCCTCCGGCGGGATCGTGATCTGCGGTTCCAGCGGATCTCCGTCGGCGGTGACGATGTTGCCGTCGCGGTCCAGGTGAAACGTCCCGGCGCGGGTGTAGGCCAGTTCCCCCGAGGGCAGCCGGATCTGGAACATCCCGCGGCCCTCGATCACCAGGTCGAGGGGATTGTTCGTAGACAGGAAGTCGCCCTGGGTGAAGATGATCTCGTTGGCCACCGGCCGCGCCCCCAGACCGAGCTGCAGGCCGGTGGGCACGATCGTTTGCGAGCCCGCCGCCGCCCCCGGCTGGACGAAATTCTGATACAAGAGGTCCTCGAACTGCGTCCGGCGCGTTTTGAACCCGACCGTGTTGGCGTTGGCCAGGTTGTGCGCGATGTTGTCCACGTTCATCTGCTGGGCCGTCATCCCGCTGGCGGCGCTGTAGAGTGCTCGAATCATCGTTCGTCGCTTCCTCCTTTTTTCTCCTCGCTTTCGTTCCCGCCGGCCGCGCCCTTCGGGTCACGTCCCGCCGGCTCGTCTCCGGCTCGGTCAACCAGGGCCGGCCCGGCGCCGCCCGGCCGCTCAGCGCAGCCGCGCCACTTCGTCCACCGCCCGGCGGTCCATTTCCGAGCCGATCCGCAGCGCCCGCTGCAGCATCTCGAACTGGCGCATCACCGTCACCAGCCGGACCGCCGCCTCGGCCGGGTTCAGGTTCGCCCCTTCGAGCTTGCCCTGGTGCACCTCGGCGCCGCGGGCCGGCTTCGGTTTCTGGCCGGCGGAGACGGCCTCGAAGTAGACGCCCCGGCGCTTGCGCAGCGCCTCCGGACGGTCGAACGCCACCAGCTTGAGCCGGGCCACCACGATGCCTTCCTGGAGGATCTCGCCGGTCCGGGAAACTTCGAACGGCCGGCTGGGATCCACCCGCACCGGCTGGCCGCCGGCGTCCAGCACGGGAAAACCTTCCTCCGTCCGCCACTCGCCGCCGGCGCCGACGCGGAAGTTCCCGTTCCGGGTATAGAGGGGGCCCGCCGGGCCCTGGACGACGAAAAACCCCGGCCCCGAGATCGCGACATCCGTCGGATTCCCCGTGTCGGCCAGCGTGCCCTGCGAGAAGTCCGTCCACTGTCGCTCGATCACCGGCAGCGCTGGAGCGGCGGCCCAGGAAGTCGGGTAGGCGGAATATAAGTTGTATGCCTCCCGGTCCGCCTTGAAGCCCGCGGTCGCTTGGTTGGCTAGGTTGTTGGCGAGCATCTGGAGGGACTCGATCCGAGCCCGGATCCCGCTCGCCGCCGATGCCGTCAGTGTGTCCATGGCCGGCTCCGGCGTTTCGCCTTGCAATCGGTGTACCGGCCGGCTTGCCGGGCCCCGTGGCCGCCCCCGGCCGCGAGCCCGGGGCGGCGGCTCCGGCGCGGACCGCACCGCGGTACGCCGCTCCCGGCGGCGCACCTGCATCTGTCCGGAAGAGAATCGCTTAGAGCCTTTCGGGCCGCGATCCGTGCGGCCTCTTGCGCCACCGCCGCTCGCGCTCCCCGGCGCTCTCCCGATCCTCGTCCGCTCGCCGCGGAAGCGACGGTGCGGGCGTTTCAAAACGGAACGCGGGGCGGCCCCGCGGTGACGACAACGTGCCAGATTGAACCGCCGCGCCAACTTCTTGGCATCCGGCGGATCGCCCGTGGCGTTGAAAACAAAGGCAGGTCGGCGGTTGGTCGTCCAAGTGCATCCCCGGCCGGCGTGAACGTTGCCGCGCCCGCTGCTCCAGCAATGAACGCCCCGGCGCCCGCTGGCCCGGAAACAGGGTCCCCTCTCCCTATGCCACCCGGCTTGGGGGCCGCCGAGGCGCTGCCCGCAGCCGCTCCGGTGTCCGGCGAGGCCCGGCGGCTGTTCGCCGCCCTCTGGCGCGCGGCGCTGCTGGGGCCGGAGGGCTCTTCGCCGGGAACCGTCAATCCCTTGATGGCCGTCGCCGGTCCCCGGGATCACTCCCCCGAGCCCAAGGGCTTCGACGCGACGCCCGTCCCGCTGATCGGGGTGGCCGGCGCTCCCCCGCCCGCGCCATTCCCCGAGGCCGGCCGTAAGGAAGACCGCGCCGGGGAGGCGGTCGCGCCGGCAGCGGGTGCGCCGGCGCTGGCGCCGGCTGGCGGCGCCGCGGGTGGGATCTCCGATGCCGCTTTGCGGGAGCCGCGCCCGGCCCTTTCCGGAGCGGCGGCTCCCCCACCACGACTGGGGGGAGGACTTCTGGGACGGCTCGTCGCCGCTGGCGCCGCCCGGTCGCCGTTGGCGCCGGCGGCGGTCCCGTGGGCGATCTCTGTCCTCAGAGCGTCAGCGGCCGACCCCGCGGAGGCGCCGCCGGGGCGGTCGTCGGATACCAATCTCGATCCCGGAGTGCCCATCCGCACCGTTTTGGGCCATCCGGAGAAGGCTGCCGTCGCGGGCCGGCTCTCCGGGGCGCGCGGGACCCCGCCATTGAGCTTTGCCGCCCGGCTGCAGGCGACACCTGCTGTCGCCGGGCCGCACGTGCGCCTGCCGCGTGCCTCGCCGCCGCCGGAGGGCGCGCCGACCGCCGGGGCGGATGGCGGCGCCCGGGACCTTCGCCGGGAGGCCGCCGTTTCGGTTTCCGCCCCCGGGCGCGGACTCGGCAGCGACCCGCGGCATGGCGAGCGGTTGGTGCAGATACAGGCTCAGGCCGGTGGGGCGGCGGCCGTGGGGCGCCTCGACACCTCGGCGCCCTCCACGCATCCCGCGGTGTCCCCGCCGGGCGTCCGCCCGAGCTTGCCGGAAAAGCATCCCGACGGCGCGGGTCGGCCCGCCGAACCCCCCTCGCCCGAGCCCGCCGGCGGCAAGCCCTGGCTCGCCGCGCCCGTGCGGAGGATCCATTTGCAGATTGGAGAGACCGGCGCCGTCCGGCTGGACGTCGTCGAGCGGGCCGGCGGGATCCACGTGGCGGTGCGGTCCCGCCGTTCCCGGCTCAGCTCGGCCTTGCGCGATGAGTTGGGCGTGCTCGTCCACAAGGTCCAGGTCGAAGGCTTCCGGATCGAAACCTGGACCCCGCCCCACACGCCTCGCCGAGATTCGAGCTATCCCGACGGCTCCGGCGGCGGTCGCCAGGGCGGCGACGGCTCCCCTGGAAACCCCTCTCACGGCTCTGGGAGGCAGGATGGGAGCGAATCGGACCAGTCGGCGCCGCCCGCGTGGCTCGAAGAACTCGGCGCCGGCGCTCCAGGCTTTGGAAACCAATCAGAGGAGGTATGGAGATGGTTGCAGCATCGCGTCCGCTGAGCGCCGCTGAGTCCGCCGTCCAGGCCGCTCCGGCCCGGGAGGCGGCGCCGGGCGGCCCAGTGACCAAAGAGATGTTCTTGAAACTGCTCGTCACGCAGATCCGGAATCAGAACCCGCTCAACCCGGCCGACGGCACCCAGTTTCTCACCCAACTGGCGCAGTTCACCGAGCTCGAGCAGACGATTGCCATCCGCCAGGAGCTCGAGGCGATTGCCGCCCGGCTGGACTCCGGGGCGGCCCCGCCCGAGCCGGCGGAGGCCGGAAAGTAAGGACCCAATCGAAGCCGGGAGGTGATGGAATCATGTTTACTTCATTCTCGACAGCATTGTCAGCGCTCGATGCGCATTCCACCGCCATCGATGTGGTGGGCAACAACCTGGCCAATCTGAACACGCCGGGGTTCAAGAAAAGCGTCGTGGCGTTCCACGATCTGGTGACCCAGTCGCTCGGCGCCGGGCTCGGCGAGACCCAGGTCGGGTTCGGCGTCGGCAGGCCGATCACGCTCCGGCAGTTCTCCCAGGGAGCGATCCGGTCCAGCTCGGGACCGCTGGACGCCGCCATCCAAGGCGACGGCTTCCTGATCGTGAAGAACGCCTCCGGAGCGTTGCTGTATACCCGCGGCGGGCACCTGCAGGTGGACAAGGACGGGAATCTGATGACCGCCACCGGGGAGCGGCTGCAGGGCTGGACGAGGTCCGGCGGCGTGTTGGACACCAACGGACCGGTCGGCGACATTGCGATCCCGGTCGGCACGCTCAAGGAGCCGGTCGAGTCCACACGGTTCTCCTTCGACCTGAACCTGGACGCCGGGGCCACCGCCGGACCCCCGCCCGATACCTTCACTACTTCCATCGAGGTCTTCGATTCGCTGGGCGTCTCTCACGTGGTGACGGTCACTTTCACCAAGAGCGCCACGCCGAACCAGTGGGACTACGCGGTCACCGTGCCCGACTCGGATCTGAGCGCCCCGTTCACCCCGGTGGCCGGGACCGTCACCTTCGACTCCTCCGGCCGGCTGACCGATCCTCCGCCCGGAGGGCCCTTCCCGACGATCAGCATCACCGGGCTGCTGAGCGGCGCCGACGACATGGACCTCACCTGGGAATTCTACGACGGCGCCACGCCCCGGCTGACCCAGTTCGCGCAGCCCTCGGCGGTCGCCGCCAACGCCCAGGACGGCTCGCCGGCGGCTCAGCTCGTCCGGATCGGTCTCGCCAACGGAGGCGCGGTCCTGGCGCAGTACTCCAACGGCCAGCAGGAGGTCGTCGCTCAGCTCGCCATGGCCGCCATCCGGAACCCTGAATCCCTGATCGCCGTCGGCCAAAACAATTTCCAGCTCAGCGCCCGGAGCGCCTTGCCGGCCGTGGGCATGCCGGGTACCGGCGGACGCGGCACCATCATCGGGGGCGCGGTAGAGGCCTCCACGGTGGACATCGCCGAAGAGTTCACCAACCTGATCGTTTTCCAGCGCGGCTATCAGGCCAACACGCGAGTGGTGACCACCGTGGACGAGCTGAGCCAGGAGACCATCAATCTGAAGCGCTGAGCGATGCGCCGGAGGCCCGATGGATCCTCAAGAGTACGCCGGCGCCGATGCCGTCAGGAACTTCGAAGACCTGCTGCTGCCGATCGACGTGGAGCTGGATCGCGAGGTCATGCCCATAAAGCGGATCCTCCGCCTCCAGGTCGGCAGTGTGATCAAGTTCCGGCGCTCGGCCGGCGAAAACATCGACATTCTGGTCGGCGGAGCGCTGGTCGCCTCCGGCGAAATCGTGGTTCTCGAGGAGTCGATCGGCGTGCGCATCACCGATTTCAACGACGAGGTTTGAGCGATGGGGCTCTACGTCCAGCTGCTGGTGGCCGCCGCAGTCGTTGCGCTGGCGGTCTTTCTCACCCGGCGCCTGCCGGGCTCTCGGTTCTGGCGCGCTGTCCGCCCGGGTGGCCGCGGGCGGTGGATGGCTTCTGTCGAGCGGCTCTCGCTGACGCCGCAACACACGCTCCATCTGGTCCGGGTGCGCGACCGGGCCGTGCTGGTGGCCGCCCACAGCCGCGGCTGCCAGCTGCTCGGCACCTGGCCGTGGGAAGGGGGCGGCGCGGCATCGGCCGAAGGTTCGCCGGAGGCGTGATGGCGAAGCGCATGGCGATCAGCGTGCTCGGCTTGGCCGCCGCCGTTCCAGTCCAGGCGGCCGGGACCGGCCCCGCGGGTTCGGCGCAGGTGATGGGCGTCCCCATGCAGATCATCGTTTTGCTCACCGCCCTCACCGTCCTGCCGGCGCTGATCATCTCGGTGACGCCGTTTCTCCGGATCACCATCGTCCTGCACTTCCTACGGCAGGCGCTCGGCACCCAGACGACGCCGTCGAACCAGGTCCTGGTGGGGTTGGCGCTTTTCCTGACGTTCCTGATCATGCAGCCGGTCGCCGACCGGGTCTATGCGGAGGCCTGGGAGCCCCTCGAACGCGGCGAGATCACCGTCGCCGAAGCCCTGCACCGCTCGGCCGACCCGTTGCGGGGATTCCTGCTCCGCTACGTGCGCGAAAAGGACGTGGCGCTTCTGCTGGAACTCGCGCACACTCCCGCTCCGGACTCGCCCGAGCAGCTCGGACTCAAGATCCTCGTGCCCGCCTACGTGCTCTCCGAGCTCCGCACCGGTTTCCAGATCGGCGCGGTGCTGTTTCTGCCGTTCCTGATCATCGACCTGGTGGTGGCCTCGGTAACGCTTTCCATCGGCATGGTGCAACTGCCGCCGGTCATGGTCTCGGCCCCGTTCAAGGTTCTGCTCTTCGTCCTCGTCGACGGCTGGAATCTCGTCGTCGGGTCGCTGGTTCGCAGTTTCTACTGATCCGGAGGAGTTGAAGAAGTCGATGAGCGAACAACAGGTCGTCGACATCGTCCGCCAGGCGCTCGTGACGACATTCTGGTTGAGCCTGCCGCTGCTGGCCGTGGGCTTCGTCGCCGGGGTCCTCATGGGCCTGGTGCAGATTCTCACCTCCATCCAGGACTCGGCCTTCGGGACGATACCCCGGTTGGCTGCCTTCCTGGGTGGGGCGCTGCTGTTTCTGCCGTGGATGCTGATGCGGATCACCTCCTACACCGCCGCGCTGCTGGGGGATCTCGGTCGCTATGCCCGTTGAGCTGCTCCTGCCCCTGCCGGTCGTCGTCGGCGGCCTCGTGGTGCTCGCCCGCGTCGCCGCCGCCGTCAGCCTCGTTCCGCTGCCCGGCCGGGAAGCCTTCCCGGCGGCCGCCAGGATCGTCCTGGCCCTGGCCGTCACCGGCGTGCTGTTCCCTTTCTGGCCGACTCCCCGTCTCCGCGAATTCAGTCCCGCGTCTCTGCTTGCTCTGCTGCTGCCGGAGATCGCCTTCGGACTCACCATCGGCTTGGGGGTGAGCTTGCTGAATGAAGCCTTCGTTCTCGCCAGCCAGATCTTCGGCCTCCAGGCCGGCTACGGCTACGCCGCCACCATCGACCCGGCCACCCAGGCCGACAGCAGTGTCTTGCAGATCCTGGCCCACCTCACCGCCGGCCTGCTGTTCTTCGCCGCCGGGCTGGACCGCGAGGTGATCCGGACCTTCGCGCTCAGCTTCCAGACGTGGCCGCCGGGCGGCTACGCCGTCACCCCGCCCCTGGCCGAGGTTCTGGTGCGCGCCGGCGCGGTGATGTTCTCGACGGCGGTCCGGCTGGCGCTGCCCGTGGTTGGCCTGCTGCTGCTGATTGACGTCTCGCTGGCTCTACTCGGCCGGATCAACGCCCAGCTTCAGTTGCTCATGCTCGCCTTCCCGGCCAAGATGCTCGTTTCGGTGGCCCTGCTGGCGGCCGTCGCGGCGACGCTCCCGGCGCTCTATGCTCACGCGGCGCGTCCGCTCGTCGGGCTGCTCCGGGATCTGGCCGCCGGGACCGGATGAGGGGATCGCGCCATGTCGGACAAGAGCCAACGCACGGAACCACCGACCCAACGGCGCCTCGAAAAGGCCCGCAAGGAGGGCACTTTCCCCGTCAGCCGGGATTTCGTTTCTTCTCTTCAGTTCGTCGCTTTCGTCGGTCTGGTGGCGGCTTTCGGCCCGGAGGCGGTCGGCGGTCTGGGCCGCCTCACCCGCTCGCTGCTGCGGTTCGGCTTCGAACAACCACTCACCCCAGCGGCCGTCGAGCACGTCTTCGCCGGCCTCCTGGCCCCGGCCTGCCTGCCGTTGATGGGAGCCGGCGCCTTGCTTGTGGTTCTTGGCCTGGGTGTCCAACTGGCCACCACCGGGATGGGATTCGCTGTGGCCAAGCTCCGCCCGGATTTCAGCCGCCTCGATCCGGCCAAGCGCCTGCGGAACCTGCCCCGCCAGAACGTGCCGCAGTTCCTGCAGGCGGCCATCCTGCTGCCCTTGTTTCTCGCCATCGTCTATGCGCTCGCAGCCGGCGACCTGCCCGCGCTGCTGGCACTGCCGCTGATGGGCGCTCCAGCCGCCATGGCCGAAGTCGGGCGCATCCTCCAGGAGCTGCTCTGGAGGGCCGCCGCGGCCTTTCTTGTCCTGGGTGCGATCGATCTTTTCCGGCAGCGCCGCCGCTACCGCGAGGACTTGAAGATGACGAAGCAGGAGGTCCGCGACGAGCTCAAGGAGGTCGAAGGCGACCCCCGGACCAAAGCCCGAATCCGCCGCCTCCAGAGGGCCTTGCTCGAACGGCGCATGATGGACGGCGTCGCCCGCTCCACCGCCGTCATCGTCAACCCCACCCATTACGCGGTGGCGATCCGCTACGAGCCCGCCTCGATGGGCGCGCCGCGGGTCCTCGCCAAGGGCAAGAACTATCTCGCCCGGCGCATCCGCGAAAAGGCTCTGGAGCACGAGATCCCCATCATCGAGAACCCACCGCTGGCGCGGGCGCTCTACGAAGCGGTGGAGGTCGGCCAGGAGATTCCCGTGCACCTGTACCGCGCCGTGGCCGAAATCCTGGCCTACATCTATCGGGTCATGGGCGGGCGGCTGCCTGGCGCCGAAGAACGAAGAGCGTGGAGATAGAGCATGGCTGCACCCAGTTCCGCCGTACAATCGGTCCGCGACGCCCCGCCTCCGGTGGCCGAGGCCCGGAACAGGTCACGGAGCTCCGGGAGCCCCGCCCCGGTGGCGGCCGGTTTCCGCTTCGCCTTCCCGAGCGCCGGCTTGGGCGATCTGGCCGTCCCCATCGCCGTGCTGGGCATCGTCCTGGCGATGGTTACGCCGGTGCCCCCGGCGCTGCTCGACATCTTGATCAGCGCCAATATCACTGTCTCGGTCATCGTCCTGCTGGTTTCGATGTACATCACCAGACCGGTCGAGTTCAGCGTCTTCCCCACCACCCTGCTGCTGCTCACCATGTTCCGCCTCGCTCTGAACATCTCTTCCTCCCGGCTGATCCTCCTCAACGGAAACGCGGGCACCTCGGCCGCGGGAGAGGTGATCGAAGCCTTCGGCAACTTCGTGGTCGGCGGCAGTTACATCATCGGCGCCGTGATCTTCCTGGTCCTCATCGCCATCCAGTACGTGGTCATCAACCACGGCGCCGTGCGCATCTCCGAGGTCACCGCCCGCTTCACCCTGGACGCCATGCCGGGCAAGCAGATGTCGATCGATTCGGACCTGAACGCCGGTCTCATCGATGAAGCCGGGGCCCGCCGGCGCCGGAAGGAACTGGCTGCCGAGTCAGAGTTCTACGGCGCCATGGACGGCGCTTCGCGCTTTACCCAGCGCGACGCCGTAGCCAGCATCATCATCACCGCCATCAACATCGTGGCGGGCTTCCTGATCGGCGTGTTCCAGCACGGCATGGACCTGCTCACCGCGCTCCAGACCTACACCGTGCTCACCATCGGCGACGGCCTGGTGACCGTCATTCCGGCGCTGATGATCTCGGTTTCCGGCGGTCTCATCGTCACCCGCGCCGGCGCCGATGCTCGCCTCGGCGCCGAATTCCGCCGTCAGGTCTTCGGCAACGTCCAGCCCCTCTACCTCGCCGGTGCAGTGCTGGTGGCGATGGCCGCCTTCCCCGGTCTGCCCAAGATCCCTTTTCTCATCCTTGGCGCCTCCGTCGGCGGCTACGCCTGGCGGGCGAGCCGGAAAGCGATCACTGCCAAAGAAATGGCGCCCCGGAAGGCGGCGAAGCCGGCGCGTGAGAGCCTTGAAGATCTGCTGCGAGTCGAGCCGCTGGCGATCGAAGTCGGGCTCGGGCTGGTCCGTCTCGTCGAGGGCGGCTCCGATTCTCCCCTGTTGCGCCGCATCGCGGCCATCCGCCGGCAGCTCGCCTCCGAGCTCGGCTACCTGCTGCCGCCGGTCCGGGTCACCGACAACCTCAACCTGAAAGCCGGCGAATACGTGATCTGCCTCAAAGGCGTGGAGGTGGCCCGCTATGAGCTGCAGCTCGGCTGCGAGCTGGCCATCCAGCCCGCCGACGGCAAGGCCGCCAAGATCGAGGGGACGCCGGCGCGGGAGCCGGCCTTCGGAATCCCCGCCCTGTGGGTGCCCGCGGCGCATGCCGAAGCGGCCCGCAAGGCCGGTTACACCGTCGTGGACGCCACCAGCCTGCTGGGAACACACCTGGCCGAGATGGCCCGGACTTTCGCCCACGAACTCTTTTCGCGCCAGGACGCCAAGGCGGTGCTGGAACGCGTCGCCGCCAGCCATCCCCGCGTGGTGGAGGACCTGGTACCAAAATTGCTGCCCCTCAGTACGGTGCAGAAGGTTTTGCAGAATTTGTTGCGCGAACGGGTTTCAATCCGGGACAGCGTTTCCATTTTGGAAGCTCTCGGCGAGGCCGCGCACATTACCCGTAACCCGGTGCTGCTGACCGAGTACGTGCGTCAGGCCATCCGGCGCATGATCGTCAAGCCGTACCTGAACTCCCGCCGCGAGCTCCCCGCTTTCCTGCTCGGTGGAGAGCTCGACGGGGAAATCGAAGCGGCGGTGGAGCACGGCGAGCACACCAGCCACTTGAACCTGCCGCCCGTTCGGGTCCGCGAGATCCTCGAACGAATTACCAAGACCGTCGGAGAGGCGGCCACGCCGGTGGTGCTGCTGGCCGGTTCCGGGTCGCGCTTCTTCGTCCGGCAGATCGCCGAGCCGGCCCTGCGCAATCTTGTGGTCATCGCTCACGGGGAAGTCCCCGCCGAGGTCAAGGTGGTCTCGCTGGGTGTTGTGCAATGAACTCTGCCGTCGCCGGTGAGCGGATACGAAGAGGACGGTGCCGATGAAACTGAAATCCTTTTTTGCTGACAGCGTCGAGGCGGCCCTCGAGAGAGCGCGGAAGGAGCTTGGTCCAGAGGCATTGCTCGTCTACTCTCGGGAGGCGCCGCCGGAGGCCCGGGGCCTGGGCGCATACGAGGTGGTCTTCGCCGCGTCGGCCGGAGAGGGGATCCCGGGAACCGCCGGCCCGGCGCCTGGAGGCAGGGCGACGGCGGCAGAGGGCTCCGGGGAAGCCTGCGGCGCGCTGGTCTCGGCGGAGTTGGGCGAGCTGCGGCGCCAGGTAGGCCGGCTGGCGGCGGCGTTGGCTCGCTCGAGCGTAGTCGCGCCGCCGCCGGGGAGCTTCGCCGAAGCCGCTGAGGCCGCTTCCGAGGGGCTGATCGAGGCGGGACTGGACGATGGTTTCCTGGCCGGGCTGATGGGGCGGCTGCAGGCGCGGTTCGAGCGGCAGAAACCGCCGGAGGGGCCGGCGTTGCCGGCGGCGGTCGGCGGCTGGCTCCGCGAGGAGATCGAGGCGGCCCTGCCCGTGGCCGGCGCCGAGGAGGACGGCCTCGGCGAGCAGGCCGTGCTGCTGGCTGGGCCGCCGGGCTCCGGTAAGACGACCACGCTGGCCAAGCTGGCCGCGCGCTACGGCGTCGAACGGGGCCGCCGGGTGCGGCTGCTTTCCCTCGACGGCGGGCGGGTGGGCGCCGCTCACGAGATCCGGGCCTACGCGGCGATTCTCGGCGCCGGCTGCCGGTTTCTCGAAGCGCCGTCGGAGCTGGCCGCGGCTGCCCTCGACGGCGCCCCTGGGGAGCTGACGCTGATCGACACTCCCGGCTATGCCGGCTCCGACGGCGAGGCTCTGGCGGAGTTGGGCGCTGCCCTCACCCGGCAGCCGCCCATCGACGTCCATCTGGTCCTGCCGGCGACGATGAAGCCTGCCGACCTGCGCCGGGCGGCGGAGCGGTTCCGACCGTTGCGGCCGGATCGGCTGATCTTCACCCGTTTGGACGAGACCGCGTCGCCGGGCTCCGCCGTCGCGGAAGCGATCCGCTCCCGGCTCCCGGTGTCGTTTCTGAGCGTTGGGCGGCGGATCCCCGAGGATCTTGAGGAGGCGAGCGCCGGGCGTCTCGTCGAGCTGCTCGCCGGCGGCGTCGCGAGGCGGCTGGCCGGGCTGTGGAACGCTGAGCGCCGGCCTGCCGCCGGAGCCGGCCGCGCGGCCGCCGCCTGAGGGGTCCGGGAAAGCCGATGAGGGCTGGTGGAGTATCGATGCATCCCTACAAGGCAGCTTCGGAGTCCAAGGCGGAAGAGCGGGAGCGCCTGATCCTCGAGCACCTGCCTCAGGTGCGCTTGATCGCCCGTAGGATTCATGAGCGGTTGCCCGAAAGTGTCAGTCTGGACGACTTGATCTCGACCGGGATCGTCGGCCTGATCTCAGCCATCGACAACTTCGACGCCCGCCACAAAGTCAAGCTCAAGACTTACGCCGAGTACAAGATTCGGGGCGCGATCCTCGATAGCCTGCGCGGGCTTGACTGGGCGCCGAGAAAACAGCGTAAGAAGGCCAAGCAGATCGAGGCGGCCATCGCCGTCCTGGAGCAGAAGCTGCAACGCAGCCCGTCCGAAGAGGAGATCGCTTCCGAGCTCGGCATCGACCTGGACGAGTACCACTCCTGGCTGGTCGACGTACGCGGCGTCAATCTCGGCAGCCTGGAAGCCGTCACCGGCGAAGAGGACGGCCGCGACCTGCTCCAGTTCATCTCCGACAGCGAAGAGCACTGGCCCTCACGCCTGGTGGAGCGCTCCGAACTCGAACGGGTTCTGGCCGAGGCGATCGAGAAGATGCCCTACATCGAGCGGACGATACTTAGCCTGTACTACTACGAGGAACTCACGTTGCGCGAGGTGGCCAAGATCGTAAAGCTGCATGAGTCCCGGGTCTCGCAGCTCAAGAGCCAGGCGATTCTGCGCCTGCGCAGCTACATCCAGAAACGCTGGCCGGGAGGGCGCGACTAAGCGGTCCGGCGGTTGGGCCGCCGAAGAAGGACGGCAGCCATGGAAGCCAAGGAATCAAGCAGCGCCGCACGCATCCTGGAATGGGTTGCCGAAGAGTGGCGGAAGACCGTCGCCGCCATCTTGGAAACCTTTATCGGGGAGGCGGTGGAAACCAGCGCCGCGTCCGGGTCGCCCCCGGAAGGGCTATCCTGGCAGCGAATCGACTTCGACCTTGCTCCAGGAGCATCCGTCTTCGTGGGTGTGGATCCGGAGGACCGGAACCGGATTGCCGGGGCGATGCTCGAGGCTACTTCAGGCTCCTCCGGGGCCCAGGACGAGGCCGAGGCGGCGGCCGTTTGCGAGGAGTGTTTTTCACAAGCGGCGGCCGGGTTGGCTCAGGCGTTGACTAGCCGCCTGGGCGGGGAAACGGCGCCCAGCGGGAAGACCGAAGCGCCTCCCCCGCCGGGGACCTCCTTCCGGGTGGTGACGGTCCGGCTGCCCGGCGGCGCCGAAGCATCCCAATGGCTGGCGGTGTCCGCCGCGCTGGCGGATGTCGTTTCGGCGCCGCAAGCCCCCGCTCCCGACGCTCCACTGGAACCGCCGCGGGAACGCGCCCGCCTCGGTCCAGGGGTTTCCGGCGATTCTTGCGGGGGCGTCGAGGTGCTCCTCGATGTCGAACTCCCGGTCAGCGCCTCGTTCGGGCGGGCCCACCTGCCGCTCAAGGACGTGCTGAAACTGACTTCTGGCTCCATCGTGGAACTCAACCGTTCGGTTTCCGAGCCGGTGGAGATCATCGTCAACAACTGTGTCATCGCCCGCGGCGAGGTTGTCGTCGTCGAGGGCAATTACGGCGTGCGCATCACCGAGATCATCAGCCGTTGCGAACGGCTCCGCACACTGATTTGAACCTTTGGGGAGACGCGAGATATGGAGAACCTGATCTTGCTTCTGTTGGTGGATGGCCTGCTGGCCGCCGGGCTCTTGCTGGCGGCCGGCCTGTTCCTGGCCTCGAAAAGAGAGATCGCCCGCGTGGCTCTCCGCCGCCGGCGCGGCGATGAAGCCCTGGCGCAGTCCCTGGACCAGCTCAGGAAGGAACTCGAAGCCCTGCGCGCCGGGGCCGCCGAGCTGGATCGCCGGCTGCGTGAGCTTCCCGTTTCGGCCGCCCCGGAGGCCGAGATGGACCCCGTCCGGCGCTCCCAGGTGCTCCGCATGCACCGCCGCGGAGAACGGCCCGAACAGATCGCCGCCGTCCTGGGGCTGCCGCGGGGCGAAGTCGATCTGTTGCTGAAACTGCAACGCATCTCGAACGCCGCCTGACTCTCGAACGCTCGTTCGGCGCCGCCGGGAGCCGCAGGATCGGCGTCCCGTCGGGTCCCAACGGTCGCGCTGTCGTCGATGGCCGGTCGGTGCGATCCCCGACACGCAGCCTCCCGCCCTTCAGCCGTTGGCGCTCCCTCTGGCGTTGGAACCCACCGCGGTTGGCGGACCATCTTACATTGGACAGGCCTCTGCCGCCCATGGCGACGTCCCCGGTAGTACAATGCCCGCGGAGGCCGTTGATGCTTTGCCGCTTCGCCGCCGTTGCCGCGCCCATTACCCTTTGTGCTCTTGCCCCCGGCTGCGGAACGCGAACCTGGACCGGTTCACTTCCTGTCCTCGAGCGCGCTCCTCGCGCCGAGGAGCTCGCCGCCTACCCCGTCAGCGGCCGTCCGGCCGGCGTCAATCCCCCCGGCTTCTGCTGGACTCCCCATGACGAGGCGGCCAGCTACCGGTTGGAAGTAGCCGCGGCGGACTCTCCTCAACGTCTGGTGCTCCGGGCCGCCAATCTCTCTTCTACCGTTTTTCCGCCCGCGGAGCCTCTCCCGCCCGGCGACTACCTCTGGCAGGTCGTCTACGTCGGCTCCGACGGCGCCGACTATGGCGTCTCGCAAACCCGCCGGTTCTCTCTTCCGGAAGACGCCCCGGAATTGCCGATGCCCGACGTCGCCGCACTGGAACGCCGCCTCGCCGGCGTGCGGCCGCGCCTCTTCCTCGCCGGAGACCGCCTGGAACGCATCCGCGAAGCGGTCAAACAAGGCCGCGCCCCGCTCTGGGACTTCTTCATCGCCGCTGCCGATGACGCCCTCGAGGAACCCCTGTACCCGGAACCTGAAGGCTACCGTGGCGGCCGGTTCAATGTGGACGACTGGCGCCGCATTTACCGTCCCGCCAAGATCGGCAGCGCTCACCTGGCGCGCCTCGCCCTCGCCTACCGGATTACCGGCGAGAGGAAATACCTCGAAGGCGCACGCCGCTGGATGCTCCACATCGCCTCCTGGGATCCGAAAGGCGTCATCAGCCACGACGTTCCCCAGATCGACGGCTCGGAAGGTAATGATGAAGGCTCCATGCCGGTGCTCGAGCGCATGGCCTTCGCCTGGGACTGGATCGGCCACGAGCTGACCCCCCAGGAGCGCGCCAAGGTCCTCGCCGTCATGGCCGAGCGCGGCAACCAGGTACTCCGGCTCTTGCACAAGCAGGACTTCCTCTCCCACCCGTTTTCCAACCACGAGGGCCGGGTGCTTGCCTTCCTCGGCAACGCCGGACTCTCGTTCCTTGGCGACATCCCCGAAGCCCGCGACTGGCTCGACTACGTGTTGCGCTGCTATCTGACGTCGTTTCCCGCCTGGGGCGGCGATGGTGGGGGCTGGGCCCAGGGCATCGGCTACTGGGGCGCTTACGTCTACTGGCTCAGCACTTTCGCTGAGTCCCTGCGGGATGTCACCGACACCGACATCCTGCGGCGGCCTTTCTACCGCAACAACGGTTATTTCCCGCTCTTCTTCCACCCGCCCTACGCGCCCATGGGCGCTTTCGGCGACGGCGGCGACGGCAAGCCCAGCCTCCACGAGAAGATGCTCGTCGATTACTGGGCCGAGACGTTCCGCGATCCCCTGCTCAAGTGGCACGCCGCCTCGATCCGGGTGCCCGCCCCCCCGAAGCTCACCGATGCCGGCGAGAAGCGGCGATGGAATGAGTGGTTCCTCGAGGACGTGGTCTCCACCTGGCGCTCCGCCGATCCACCCGCCGTCGAGCCCCGGGCGCCCGATGGGAAACCCGCCGCCCGGTTTCTTCCCAACATCGGCTGGGTGGCCATGCACTCGGCCCTCGGCGATGCGCAAAACGACGTCTGGGCGCTGTTCAAGTCCAGCCGTTTCGGCTCCTTCAGCCACAGCCACGGCGACCAGAACACTTTCCAACTCAACGCCTACGGCGAGGCGCTGGCGATCGACTCCGGCTACTACCCCTTCTACGGCAGCCCCCACCACGTGCTCTGGACCCGCCAGACGCGGGCCCACAACGGCATCCTCGTCAACGGCCGCGGCCAGCCGCCCTTCAGTTGGGACGCTTCGGGAAACATCGAGTACTTCGAGGAAAAAGCCGGCGTCATGATCGCCCGGGGCCAGGCGGCGCAAGCCTATAACGTCCCCATGCGCCCCAGCACTCTCGAGCTGTGGCGCAAGCACCTCGAGGAGCCCGTGCCGCCGATGGACCCCAAGGTGGAGAGCTTCGAGCGCACCGTGGCCTTCGTCACCGCTGCGGCGCGGCCTTTCCTCGTCGTCTACGACCATCTCGAGACCGCCTCGCCGACGAGGTTTGACTGGCTTCTCCACGCCCTTGAAGGAATGGAACTCCACGGCTCCGCCGGGGCCGTTACGATCCGCCGCGGCAAGGCCCGTTGCGCCGTGCGGCTGATTTCCACGGCCCCGTTGCGCTTCTCGCAGTTCGGCGGCTTCCCGGTCCCGCCCGAAGAGCGGGCCGCCGGCTCGCCGGACCAGTGGCACCTCACCGCCCGCACCCGGCAAGCGCGCGACGAAATAAAATTCCTGGCAGTTCTCGTCCCTTACCGCGCCGGCGAAAGTGAACCCGGAATCACCCGGCTCGAGGGCGATCGGTCCGCCGGGTTCCGCATCGATGACGTGGAAGTGGCCGCCTGGTGGGGGAGCGGCCCCACCGGGCCGATTTCTGTTGAGGGCCTGGAGGGCTCCGGGCGGCTACTGATTCGCACCGGCGCCGCTGTCGTCGCCTCCGAGTGATCCGCGGCGTTGCGCCGCACCACGTCGTGACCCGGCGAACCCGATCTACGAGCAGCCCCGGCCGAGCTTCAACTTCTTCCGCGTAGCCGGCTTCTTCCGCGGCGTGGTCTTGGGCGGCGGAGGCGGAGCCGCTGCCGGGGCGGCGGAACCCTGCGGCTGCCCGGGGGCCCCCATGAAGTACGACCGGATCTGCTTCGCCCGCTGGTAGCCGGCCGGATCCTGGTCCTCGGACCACAGGCTCCGGGGCGTCATCACCTCGGCCCACCACGCGCTGATGCCGGCCTTCAGCGAATAGGCGTCATAGCCCTTCAGCGCCAACAGCAACTGCGCCTGCGCGGAGTGGCCCGCCCCCAGCCCGTAGACGACGATCTTCTTGCCGCGTTCCAGCCGCTTCAGCCCGGCCGCCGTAAACAGCTCGCTCATCGGAATGTTCACCGCCGTCGGAATGTGATAGTCATCGAACTTCCACGGCTCCCGGATGTCAACGAGCTGGAAATCGTCCCGTTTCTCGATCAGCCATTGCGCCAGCTCGCCCGGGGTGACGTGGTCCTGCTGGGAGACGATCACTTCCGCAATCGATTCCGCGTTTATCGGCCCCGCGCCTGCGCCCGTCGCCAGCGTCGAGCCGAACGCCAGCACCACGCCCAGCAACAGCGCGGTTCCAGCCGCCACCTGCTTTCCGCTCAAACTCACATTGATCCTCATTCGTTGCCCTCCCCCGTCGATTTCCCATAGGTCTTGGCGAACAGGTCCCATTCGCCTTCGCTCTTTTCCGCTACCCAGAACGCTCCGACCGCCATCGCCACGACGGCGAGGATCACGATCCCCACGTTCAAGTCCAACCACTCCGGCAGAGTCAGTGTTCCGAGCGAACCGGAAACGTAGAACTCCTCCACCGCCGGATACAGCAGCCCGAACACCACCCCTCCGGCGACGATTCCGGCAAGGAAGAACAAGGCGTCCAGGCGACCGACCACGGCCGCCACCACCGAAGTCCCTGGGCAGTAGCCGCCCATGATGAAGCCGGTCCCCAGCAGTAGCCCGCCGAGGAGCTGCGGCCAAACGTAAGTCGGCGGGATGTATACGAGACTCATGTCGATCCACCCCAGCGCCGACAAATAGCCCAGGCCCAACATCGCCGTAACAATGGCGGTGAACATCACCTTCAGCACGGACCAGTCCCGGAAGTAGAACTGCCCCGTCAGCTTGCGCGCCGAAGAGAACCCGGCTCTTTCCAGGAAGAAGCCGAAGAAAAACCCAATCACCACCGCCAGCGTCAAGTAGACGCCGAGAGAGAACGATTCAAAGTAAGGAGCGTTCACGTCCAATCCCTCCTCAGCAGATACGCACCGGCGAAACCGGCGGCGAAGACCGCCATCATGAAAATCCACGAGCCCGCAGCCAGCACGGCGCCGCCGCTCAGCGCCTGCCCGCTCGTACACCCGCGCGCAAAGCGCGCGCCGATGGCCGAGAGCATCCCGCCGGTGAACGCCAGCGCGTAACGCCGCCGGTTGGAAATCCGCGGACCTTTCTCGACCATCACCTTCAGCCGGCCTCCCAGCCAGCCGGATACGAAGCCGCCGATCATCACGCCGATCACTTCAAACACCACGAAGTTCACCAGCGGGGACTGCCCTTCGCCGAGATAGCGGCCCCAGAACGGACTGGCGGCGGCCTGTTCGGGAGCTACTGCGCCCAGCAAGGCCGCTGTCCACCGCACAAAGGCGCTCGACGCCCCCAGTCCTTCGCCCATCAGAATGAAGCTCGCCAGCAGCGTCAGCCCCAGGCCGAATCCGGCCGCATAAGGCGGCCAGTCGTTCGGACTCCGCAGCGCCCGGCGAAGCCAGGACCCGCGCTCGGCCGCCGGCCGCTCCTGGGCTGAAGCAAGCGGCTCAGTAGGCTCAGTAAAGGTTGTGTTGCGTTCCTCACTTGTCGCCATTTCATCTCCTGTTGCCGTCGCCCCGGCTCCAGCTTCTCCGTTCGTTCTGGCCCACGCCAGTTCCAACTTCCGCCTCCACTTCAGTTCCTCCAGCTTGTACTCGCGCCACCACTTGAAGTGGTGCCGGTAGGCGAACAACTCATTCACTTTGCCGGTGAACATGGAAAAGAACGCCGGCTTTTCCTCAGGGAATACGGCGGCCATGTAGACATGGACCATCAGCCCGGAAACGATCAGGCCCACCGCCGTGAAGTGCGCCACGATGGCCGCCCGGATCCACTCGGGGCTTCCCCAGTGGAAGGTCATCATCAACCCGGTGATCATGATCACGGGCACGAGCGAGTAGACAGCCAGGGCGAATAGCTTCTGGCCCGCATTGTAGTTGCTCTGCGGGGGAAGCGGTTCGTCGCTGCGCCCGAGCAGCCGCAGGGCGCGGACCATCAGCCAGCGGATGTCATCCCTGTCCAGCGCGATCTCCTTGCGGTAGACCTGCCGCAGCAGGTAAGTCCGGAAGCCGAACGTCCCGTAGATCGCGAAGACGAAGATCCAGGCCAGGCCCACCGCTATGTGAAAGTGGAGCAGGTTGGACCGCGTCCCGAACAGCGTCTCGACCATCCGGATGTACCATTCCGGCGCGAAGCGGAACTCGGGCGAAGAGATGAGCGCCGCGCCCGTGGCCACCTCCAGGAACCAGACGGTGGCGTTGAACCAGTGAAGCAGGATGATGGCCACATGATGTTTCTTGATCTGCTTCTGCGCCATCGCCTCGGCCTGCTGCGGGCTCAGCGGGACGGGCTTCTCAGGGATCTCCGGAAACTTCGCCGTTTCTGTCGCCATGGCCTAATCCTCGAACTGTTCCTCGCCGTGCCAGAGCTGGTAGAAGAACGCCACCGCCTGGCCCAGGAACGTGGCGCCGACAGCCGCGAACACCAGCGGTTTCACCACCTTGCTCCACCAGTCGCCGGCTTTCGGCATACGTGGCTCCCGCGGGGCGAACCTCGCCGCGACCAGCTCCAGTTGCTGTTCTGTTCCCAGGTAATACACGTTCGGCCCGACCGCTACCTCATCGGTTTCGAGCCTCTTGGCTCCACGGTCATACACCAGCCGGAAGACTTCGCTCGAGCGGTCTTCGAGGTCGCCGAAGAACTTCGCGTGGGCCGTGCACGTCTCCACGCACGCGGGCAGTTCTCCCCGCTGGAGCCGGGCGCTGCAGAAATCGCACTTGTCCACCTTGTTCGTGACCGGGTCGATGTGGCGGGCGTCGTACGGGCAGGCTTCGACGCAGAAGCCGCACCCGATACAGAGATCCTTGTCCACCGCGACGATGCCGTCGGTTCCCTGGAATGTCGCCCCGGTCGGGCAGGGCTTCACACACGGCGGGTCGTCGCAATGGTTGCACTGGGAAACGAAGACGCTCTCCATCACGTTCGGGAACTTGCCGATGGCCCCGGTGGAAGCGACTTTCGTGCGCGCGAAGCCGGGCGGCACGTTCCATTCCACGTTGCAGGCCACCGTGCAGGCGTGGCAGGCGACGCACTTCTTCAGATCGATCACCATTGCGTAGCGCGCCATCAGCCGGCCTCCTCTCCACTCAGCAGGCGGACGAAGTTCACCCGCATGCCGGTACCGCCCATCATCGGATCGATCTTGACCCGCGTCATGAGCCCGGCGTCGGAAGCCCCCTTGCCATACGCCAGATGCAGCTTCGGGGAGCGATGCCCGAAGCCGTGGACCATGTAGGCGCAGTCCGGCCGGATTCCCGGCGTAACCCGGAGCCGGACGGCGTTCGTCTGCACGCCGTCGGAGTTCTCCAGCACCACCATCTGCCCGTCGGCCAGCGACAGCGCCCGGGCCGCCTCGTCATTGACCCATACTTCGTTCTCGTCCATCAGCCCGTCCAGGATCGCGTTGTTCTCGCTGCGGGCGAACGAGTGCACCGGCGCCCGTCCGTAGATGAGCCGGAACCAGCCCGGCGGTGGATCTTCGACCGGCGTGTACCGCGGCAACGGGTCGAACCCGTACTCTTCAGCCAGCGTCGAGTAGAGCTCGATCTTGCCGCTGGGCGTCGGAAACAGCGGGCCGTCCTCCGGACGCCGGTTCTCCAGGTACGGGCGCCCCGGGAACTTCACCGCCCCGCGCGCCCGCAGCGCCGCCGGGTTCACGCCCAGCGGCTTCACCAGCATCTCCAGGTGCTCTTCCGGCGTTTCCCACGGAAGATACGCCTTGAGCCCCAGCCGCTTCGCCAGCTCCTTGGCGATCCACCAGCCCGGCCGGGACTCGTACATCGGTTTCACGGCCGGGAACCGCACGGCGAGGAACGGCTCTTTGGCCGTCACCACCACGTGCGGCATGTCGTAGCGCTCCAGATAGGTGGCCTCCGGAAGTACCAGGTCGGCGTAGAGCGTCTGCTCCACCGGAAGCACGTCCACCACCGCCAGCAGGTCCAGCTTGTCGATCGCTTGCAGCGTCTTTTCGCGCTGGGGGATGCTTTCGAGCACGTTCTGCCCATATACGATCCAGCCTTTGATCGGGTACGGCTGCCCCGTAAGCGTGGCGTCGATGAGCCCGTTCGTCACTCCTTGTTCCTCGGAAGCGAACGGGTATTTGTCGCCGGCGCCGTCGGCCCGGCCTCTTTCCGATTCCGGCATCGGCGGCGTCGGGATCTTGCCCGTCGAGATCGGTGTCGGCAGGAAGATTCCTCCCTTGCGCCCCCACGCCCCCAGCAGGGCCGTCACGATGGCCATGGCCCGCGCCCGCTGGGAATCGTCCCCGTACCAGGTGACGTGCCGTCCCGGGTGCAGCGCCACCGCCGGCTTCGCCTCCGCCATCGCCCGCGCCGTCGCCCGGATCTTCGCCGCCGGGATCTCGGTGATCGGCTCGGCCCACTCCGGCGTCAACCCCTGGACGTGCCGCGCCAGCCGGTCGAATCCCGTCGCATACCGCCGGATGTAGTCCCGGTCATAGGCGCCGTCGGAGATCAACACGTTCATCCATGCCAGAAGCAGCGCGATATCTGTGCCCGGCCGGATCGGCAGCCACCAGTCGGCTTTGGCCGCGGCAGTGGACAGGCGCGGATCGACGACGATCAGCTTCGCCCCCCGCCCCAGCGCTCCGGCGAACTGCGTGATCTGGCTCGTGAAGACGTTCTCGCCGATGTGCGTGCCGATCAGCACGATCAGCCGCGTCTCGTCGAAGTCCACCGGCTCGGGTGAGCCGAGCCCTTGCCCGAAGGTCAGGGCGTAGCCGACCTCCCGCGGTCCCCGGCACTGGGCGAACGCCGGTTCGGCATGATTCGGCGTCCCGTAGGCCTCCATCACGATCCGGAAGAATGCCGAGGCGACCCCGTGCGGGAAGAACGCTACGGCCTCCGGACCGTGTTTCGCTTTGATCTCCTGCAGCCGTTCGGCCAGGTAGTCCAGCGCCGTTTCCCAGCTCACCCGCCGGAACTTGCCTTCTCCCCGGGCCCCGGTGCGCAGCATCGGGTATTTCAGCCGGTCCGGATCGTAAGTCAGCCCGATGCCGGCGTTGCCCCGGGCGCAGAGGCGGCCTTTGGTGAGCGGATGGTCCGGGTTGCCCTCGATGCGGACCACCTTGCCGTTTTCCACCTCGGCGAGAATACCGCAACGCCAGAAGCACATCTCGCAGTTCGAGGCGATGGTGTGGACCGGGGTGACGCCGTGATGGCCCGGCGGCGCCGGTCCTTCACCCGGCGCGCCTCTTGCGGCGCCGGCCATCGTGCCTGCCACCGCCGCTGAACGCAGGAAGTCGCGGCGCGTTCCGCCCATGTTCCTCCTTTCCCGTCAGCCGCCGGAGAGCGGGCCTCTCCAGCGTGACGCGCCGGCCGCCGAGAGCCGGTTGTGCCGTTATACCGGATATGGCTATCCGGATTCCGCGGCCGGGTCCATTGCCTTCGTGATCCCCGGCCCGCCTGCCGCCTGCGCCGGCAAAGCTCTCCGGCTGTTGAACTGATGCTCCATCGACCCGTTCCGATGCTCTTCAACAAGCGGCTTTGGCCTTCGTTGCTACCAAGCCAAATCCGGCATGACGGTCTCAAATGTTCAGGATTCGGTCACCCGGCGAAGGTGACACTTTTCCGGGCCTGCTCCTCATCTTCAATTGCGGACGGCTCTGCGGCTCGGTCTCGTGGTAATGCCGGGATTCCTCGGGCTTCACTTAGCCCCGGCGCCCTGCAGCGGGAAAGGACGCGGCGGCGTCGGGAAGGCCGGAGACGGGCTCGCCGTCGTGCGTGTCAATTCGCCGGTCACCGGCCGCTGCACGGGCCGATCCCTCTGTGTTCCAGCCGTTTGCCCCCGGCCGGGACCGTTCGGGGAGCGATTCCGTGCTACAACCTGACGTGGGGCCGCGAGACGTCGGCTCTCGGAAACGGTCGATCTCCATGGCGGATCCGATGACAGTGCGGCGGGGTCTCGGGCGCCGCCCGGAGGGCCCGCTGTCTTCGCCTTTTTTTCGCAGTAACTTACTGCCGCTTCCGGGTGACGCCGCCCCGGCGCGACGCGTCACACGTCCCGCTAACACTAAGATAGGAAACGGGATATCGTTTTCAACGTTCTGCGTGATTTCTGAACGTTACGCGCCACGCTTCACGGCGGACGGGTTGGCCGTGGGGTGCGGCCGCCGCGGACCCGGGCTCGGACGTTACCCGGCGCAGGCCGGCCGGCGCTCGAGCAGCCCCTGCTCCCAGTACCAGCGGATGGCCTCGCGGAGGCTCTCCCGGATGGGACGGTAGCGAATCCCCAGTTCCCGAGCGGCTTTCGACCCATCCACCCGGAAGCCGTGCCGGGCGACCTCGAAGGAATCACGGGTGAGCACCGGCCGCCGTCCGGTGCGCCGTGCCCGCCATTCCTCGAAACGGGCGAACCAGCCGGCGGCGACGCTGGGCACGAAGGGCGGCCGCCGGACGCCGGCCAGCTCCGCCACCATGCCGAAGAACTCCCGGGTGGTCAGGATCTCGGCGGCGAGGATGAAGGTCTCGCCCCAGCGTTCCTGTTCGGCTGCGGCTACGTGCCCCCGGGCGGCGTCGCCGGCGTCCACGAAGGTGAGCACGCCGTGGAACAGCGCCGGGAACCGGCCGTTGATCATGTCAATCACCGCCTGGCCCGTGGGCTTCAGATCGCCGGGACCGGTGACGGCCGCCGGCTGCAGGATCACCATCGGCAGGCGTCCGGCATACTCCCGGGCCGCCTGCTCGGCGCGGTGCTTCGCCTCCTCGTAGGCGGTGAGGAAGTAGCCGCGGTGCGGGGTCCTCTCAGTGCCGGTTTGGCCCCGCCGTTCGCCGACGCAGGCCGCCGTCGAAGTGTAGACGGCCCGCCGGACGCCGGCTTTCAGGGCCGCCTCGAGGGCGTTGCGGGTACCCTCGACCTCGGTGCGCATCAACAGATCCTTGTCGGGCACCCAGGTCTCATAGATCGCCGCGGCGTGGAAGAGCGTATCGCAGCCTTCCAGAGCCCGCTCGATGGAGCCGCGGTCGAGAATGTCGCCGCGGGCGATCTCGACACCGAGCTTCTCGAGCGCGGCGGTCTTCGAGGTGGGCCGCGCCAGGACGCGGACGCGGTGGCCGCGGCGCAGCAGCTCGCGCACGATCGCCCCGCCGACGAAACCCGTGCCGCCGGTCACCAGCGCGTTCATCGTGGGGGGCCTTGGCGGCATGGGAGAGTCCTATTTTCTCATTGCGCGCCGCCGCCGGGCGTTGCCTTTCCGGTCTCGGAGATGCGCCGGCTCTATAAAATGGATAGCGGGGGAGGGAAAGCGATGTCGGCCGCACTCGTCTTTGCGGTGTACGGCTCGGTCATCGTCGTGGCCTTGGCCGTTCTTCACTTCTTCCGGGCCAGACGGTGGTACTGGCACGCCCTCAGCGTGCTGCTGGCGCTGGTCATCGGTCTGATGCCGATGCCCTCCGGGTGGAACACTCCGGCGCACGAGCTCTCCGTCGGGGCTGTGTTCCTGTTCCTGTTCCTCTGGGGGGTCTGTGCGCCGCTGTTCCCGCGGCACGGGCACGGCGGCGAGCGCCATGCGCCGCCACACCGGGCCTGACGGCCGGGCGATGGTGACCGTGAGGCTGCTCGAGCGGGCCTCTCACGGCTCGTAGAGAAAGCGGGGGTAGCGGTCGATTTGCGCCTGGCCGCGTGGCCTGGCCAGGCAGTAGATCTGCTCGCCTCGAAGCCCGGTGTCGAAGCCGTGGTCGCGGAGCAGTTGCCAGGCCCACGTGCCTTCTTCGTGGCCGCCGATCCTGCCGGTGAAAAGGCGCTCGATCCGGAAGCCGGCGGCCCCGAGCAACTGCGCCAGCTCGTACGGCGTGTACTCCCGGATGTGGGGGCTCTCGCCCGAGTGCCCCTCCGGGTGCGGGTAGCAGGAGAAGATCTGCGGATTCTGCCGGCCGAGCAGCACGCGGACGACGCTCGAGAGGCTGGCGCAGTTCGGCGTCGTGAGCACCAGCGCGCCGCCGGGGGCCAGGACCCGCCGGATCTCGACGAGCATGTGCATCGGATCCTCGCGTAGGTGCTCGAGGATCTCACAGGCGAGCACGCAGTGGAAAAAGCCGCCCGGGTACGGGAAGGAATCCCGTTCGGCGTCGAAAAGGTCGATCCGGCAACCGAAGGTTTCGCCGGACGGCAGCCGGAGCTCCTTCCACTCGTGGCGGCCCGCCGGCCCGTAGTAGGCTCCGCGGACCTCTGAATAGCCCAGCCGGAGCGCCAACGCCGGCGTCATCTGCATGTAGCAGCCGAGCTCGAGCGCCCGGCCGCCCGCCGGAGCCGGCGGCACGAGAGCCATCGTCCGGGCGAGGCGTTCCCTGTGCGTGGCGCGGTAGGCGGCGTCGCCGGAGCCGAGCTCGTCGAAGAACTCGAGCCACCCGGCCAGCTCAGCTTCCTCCGGGGGCTGGAAATAGGGGGCGGGGGCCGCGCGCCGGGTGATCGCGATGTCGGCCGCCTGCAGCAGACGCCGAAGTTTGCCCAGCAGGTTCAGCCTCACTCCCCCATCTTATGGGGGCGCGGTCCGGCGCCGGAGACCGGCCGTGAAGAAGGGCTTCCGCGGTGCTGCGTAATCGTTTTAGAATAGGCGGAACCGGAGATTGCTATGGAACGGAAAACAGCCAACGTTATCGTGATCGCTCTCGGGCTCTCGTTCTTGTTCGCCGGGGCGTGTTCGACGAGCCCGCCGCCGCCCGACGAGTCCGAGATCCAGAAGCGGACCGCCGAGGCGTTGAAACGCTTCGACGACATGAAGTTCGGCATGTTCATCCACTGGGGGCTCTACGCCATCCCCGCCGGCGAGTGGAAGGGCAAGTACGTGCGCGGCATCGGCGAGTGGATCATGTTCCGCGAAAAGATCCCGGTGGCCGAGTATGAGAAGCTGGCCGAGCAGTTCAACCCGGTGAAGTTCAGCGGCGACGAGTGGGCGCAGCTCGCCCAGGACGCCGGTATGCGCTACATGGTGATCACCTCGAAGCACCACGACGGCTTCGCCATGTTCCACTCCAAGGCCTCGCCGTACAACATCGTCGATGCGACGCCCTACGGCAAGGACCCGATGAAGGAGCTTTCGGCCGCCTGCGCCCGCCGGGGCATCGCCTTCGGCTTCTACTACTCCCAGGACCAGGACTGGCACGAGCCGAACGCCCGGGGCAACACCTGGGACTTCCCCGAAGAGCGCAACCCGGAGATCTATCTGCGCAACAAGGTCTTCCCGCAGGTCGAGGAGATCCTCAGCAACTACGGCAAGCTGGCGCTGATCTGGTTCGATACGCCCGGCATCCTCTCCGAGGCCCAGGTCACCGAACTGCGCGACCTGGTCAAGAGGCTCCAGCCGGACTGCCTGCTCAACAGCCGCATCGGCCACGGCAAGGGCGACTACATCCAGACCGGCGACAACGCCATCCCCATCCAGGTCTATACCAAGGACGGCAAGTGGGAGGTGCCCGCCACCCTGAACGACACCTGGGGCTACAAGAAGAACGACCACCACTGGAAGGATCCCCGCGACTTGATCGGCAAGCTTGCCGACATCGTCAGCAAGGGCGGCAACTACCTGCTGAACGTCGGGCCCACGGCCGAGGGCGTGATCCCGAAGCCGAGCCAGGACATCCTGCGGACCATGGGCAAGTGGCTCGAGGCGAACGGCGAATCGATCTACGGCGCCTCGCCCAGCCCGTTCTACTTCCCGGACATCACCTGGCGGGCGACGGTGAAGCCGGGCAAGCTCTACCTGCACATCCTGAACTGGCCCGGCAAGAAGTTCCGCTTCGAGGGCCTGGAAAGCGAAGTGAAGAGGGCCTACTTCCTGGCCAACGGCGACGAGGTTCCCTTCCGCCGGGACGGCGCGGCGCTGATCTTCGATTTGCCGGCCCAGCCGGTCGATCCCTATGACACGGTGCTCGTACTTGAGCTGGCCGACGAGACGCCCAGGGTCGCCGACGGCTACCGCGCCGGCCAGTTGCCGGACCGCATGGACCTCTACGCCTGGGCGGCGCGGCTCCGCGGCGAAGAGATCCGCTACGACTTCGACACCCTCAGCGCCACCAACTTCGTCCCCGCCGAGCAGTTCGCCAACGAGCTGTGGTGGTACCCCTACGGGGCGCTCGACGGCGAGTATGAAGTCGAGCTGACCTACGCCTGCGACAACGCCGAGGCCGGCGGCACGCTTCGGCTGGCCACCGGCGGCCGGCGGACCCCGCGGAAGAGCGGGATCGAGTGGAAAGTCTCGGCGACCGGCGGCAAGTTCGTCACCAGGAAGCTGCCGGGCAAGATCACCGTCGACCCGAAGACCGGCATGATCATCCTGGGCATCGACGGCGAGCAGAGTTCCGGCATCAGGGTGCGCAAGATCACCTTGATCCGGCAGACTGTCTGAGCGGCGGAGCGCCTACTTGCGCGACGCATAGGCGGTCGCCGTGACGAACCAGCCGAGCGAGGCTGCGGCGAAGAGGTTCTCGAAGGCCGCCTCGGCGAGCCAGCCCTGGAAGTAGGCCGCCGGGGCGGCCAGGCACGTCAGCAGCGAAACGGCGGCCACGGCCGCGCAAACCGTCTTAAGCATAGCGGGCCTCCTTGGCGGTGAGCTTGACGAGCAGCGTGTAGGCGGCCACGGCGAGGAACCAGCCCGGCAGCCACAGATAAAAGAGGTGGAGCGGCAGGAAACGGCAGACGGCCAACGTGCCCACCCAGACCGCCAGCGCCTGCCAGTTCAGCAGCAGCTTGCCTTCCTCAGCCCGGTAGCGGGGCAGCCCGAGGCGGGGGAAGATCCAGTGCTCGGCGAAGACGACGGCCCCGATGGGCATCAGCACCAGCCCGTAGATCGCCACGTAGTCGAGCAGCTTCATGAAGAAGACCGGGAAGCAAGCGAGCACGGCCGTCACCATCCCCGCGGCCAGGGTGATCTTCCATCGCGGCCAGCCCGGCGTGATCACCTGAAGCGCCAGGCCCACACGGTAGAGGGTGGGGTTCGCCGTCGTCCAACCGGCCAGCAGGACGCCGAAGACCCCGGCCACGCCCACCGCCGTGTAGGCCATCAGCCCCGGGTTCATCTCCCGGCCGATGGCCGCCACCATGATGCCCGAGCATAGCCAAGCCAGCATGTGCCCCGGGTACATGCCGAAGGCCGAGTAGAGGCCGTACTTCCAGCTCCGGGCGTAGCGGAACAGGGCCATGTCCGAGAGGCCCACGTGCATGGCCAGGTTGGCGAACCAGGCGAAGAAAGCGATGTGCCACAACCCGAACCGCTCCTGGCCTTCGGTGGGCACGCCGTTCCAGACCTTGGTGGTCATGACCTCCCAGAAGTTGTCCAGGTTCGGGTGGACGCCGAGCTTGGGCAGCGTGGCCACGGCCCCGGCGATGAAGACGACGAAGATCCAGGGCGAGCAGACGCCGGCGAAGCGGCTGAGCTTCTCGAAGCCGAGGATCGCCAGGATGGTGAAGGCCACGCCGATCGAGAAGGTCGTCACCACCCAGCCGATGCTGCTCGGGTAGACGTCGGTGAGCGCCGGCGTCTCGATGCCGAAGCCCAGGCCCACCGCCGTGGAGGCCACCGACACCATCGCCCCGGCCAGGATGCAGTAGAGGAACGCGTTGGCGATGTTGTAGAGGAACGTCAGGCCCGGCCCGGCGATCTTCTGCAGGTACCAGTAGAGCGTCAGGCGGGTCTGGACGGCGATCGGAGCGCAGATGAAGGTCCAGGAGAGCACCGCCAGCAGGTTGCCCACCAGCAGGCCGAGGATCAGATCCCGGGCGGTGACCCCGTGCAGGACGAAGAAGGCCCCGATGACGAACTCGGTGGCGGCGACGTGCTCGCCGGCGAACAGGCCCGCAAACCGCCGGCCGGACTGGAGCTTGTCCTCGGTGACCGGCTCGCGATCGAACTCGTAGAGCTTGTCCATGCGGCTGGCGACTTCGGCGATCTTGACAGGCATAATCTCGCCCATTGTACTTGAAGGCGGCGCCGGTGGTCTTATCAGTAGGCCAGCAGGCGCTCCAGGGCCCCGCGGAGCCGGGACCGGGCCGAGTAGATCTCCGCTTCGAGGCTCTTGGAGAAGGGGATCGGCGTGTCCAGGCCGGCGACGCGCACCGGTGGAGCGTCCAGCAGCTCGAAGCCCGCCTCGGCGATCTCGGCGGCGATCTCGGCCCCGAAGCCCGCGGTACGCGGGGCCTCGTGCACCACCAGCAGCCGGCTGGTCTTGTCCAGCGAAGCGAGTACCGCCTCGCGGTCCCAGGGAACCAGCGTGCGCAAGTCCACTACTTCGAGCGACTTGCCGTGCTCCTCGAACCAGGCGGCCTCCTCGAGCGCCCAGTGCACCGCCAGCCCCCAAGCGACGATGGTGGCGTCGCGGCCCTCCCGGGCGATGCGGACCTTGCCGAGCGGGACCTCGTAGGCCGGCTCCGGGACTTCGCCGCGGACGGCCCGGTAGAGGTACTTGTGCTCGAGGAACAGGACCGGGTTCGGATCGGCGATGGCGGCCAGCAGCAGGCCCTTGGCGTCTTCGGGCGTGGCCGGAACCACCACTTTGAGGCCCGGCACGTGGCAGAACCAGGCTTCGTTCGACTGCGAGTGGAAGGGGCCGGCCCCGATCGAGCCGCCGTAGGGCGCCCGGATGGTGACGTTCACTTCGGCGCCCCAGCGGTAGTGCGTGGTGGCGATGTTGTTGGCGATCTGGTTGAAGGCGCAGGAGAGGAAGTCGGCGTACTGGATCTCGAGCACCGGCTTCCAGCCGGCCAGCGCCAGCCCCAGCGCCGCCCCGGCGGCGCCGCTCTCGATGATCGGCGTGTTGCGGACGCGCTCCTTGCCGAAGCGCTCCAAGAACCCTTGGGTCACCTTGAAGACTCCGCCGTACTCGGCGATGTCCTGGCCGAGGAGCAGCACCCGCTCGTCGCGTTCCATGGCCTGGCGCAGGCCTTCGCTGACGGCGTCCACGAAGCGGAGTTCGCGGCGGGGGGCGTCTACCGCGGCGGGCGTCCAGGCAGGCGACGGAGCGAAGACGCCGGCCGTTTCGGCCTCGAGCGTGCTTTCGGTTACCGGCTGCGCCAGGGCGTACTCAGCGGCGGTGAGAATCTCCTCGGCGAGTTCGCCGCGGATGGCATCGATCCGCTCTTCGGTGAGATGGCTGTGCTCGACAAGGAACCGGGTGAACCGGGCGATGGGGTCCTTCCTCGCCCACTGCTCCAGCAGCTCCTTGGGGACGTACTTCGTCCCGGACGCCTCCTCGTGGCCGCGCATCCGGAAGGTCTTGGCTTCGATGAGGGTGGGGCCGCGGCCGCGCCGGGCCCGGTCGGCGGCCTTTTCGACGGCCTCGATGACCGCCATGAGGTCGTTGCCGTCCACGATGACGCCGGGGATGGCGTAGGCGGCTGCGGCGTCGGCGATGTCCTTGGTGGGGATCGCCTCGTTCACCGGCGTCGAAAGCCCGTAGAGGTTGTTCTCGATCAAGAAGATGACGGGCAGCTTCCAGACCGCGGCCAGATTCACCGCCTCGTGGAAGTCGCCCTCGCGGGTGGCTCCGTCGCCGGAGAAGGCCAGCGCCACGGCCTTCTCGCCGCGCAGCCGTTCGGCCAGGCCGAGCCCGCAAGCCACCGGCAGCATGGCCCCCATGTGAGAGATCATGCCGACGATGCGCTTCTCCAGGAGCCCGAAATGGAAGGTCCGGTCGCGGCCCTTCGTGAAGCCGCCGGCGCGGCCCATGAGCTGGCAAAACAGGGGCTTCAGGGGAACGCCCCGGGTGGTCCAGACGCCCAGGTTGCGGTGGGTGGGCAGGATCCAGTCTTCGGGGCGCAGGGCCGCCGTGGCGCCGACAGCCACCGCCTCCTGCCCATAGCCGCTGAACCACTTGGCCAGGCGGCCCTGGCGGATCAACAGCAGCATCCGCTCCTCGATGAGGCGGGGCAGCAGGAGGGCCCGGCAGAGCGCCTCCCAGTCACGGCGGGCCTGGCCCCGGCGGGGCTTCCGGTTGGCGGCGGCGGTGTCGGCCATCCCCTCTAGCGTATTACGGAACCGGGGCGGCGCAAGGCGCCCGGCGGGGCGCTCAGCGGCGGCGAAGGACCGGTACTCCGGGGCCGAAAAGAGTCGAAATTCTGTACGCCGGAGCAGACGGTTCCGCGTATAATTCCATGGAGGAGGGCGCAAAGGCCGTGCTGGAGTGTCCGAACTGCCGCGGCAGCGTCGCGGCTCGAGACGCCCTCGGCCCATGCGAGGCGGTTTGCCCGTGCTGCGGCGCGGCGCTGGTCGCCAAGCGCTGGTCCGTCTACCTGCCGCACCTGGCCGCCTTCTTGGGCTGGTTCGGCGCCGGCTACGCGCTCGAATCATCCGGCGTGGGGGGCATCGTCGGCTTCCTGATCCAGCTCGGCGTGTTCACGCTGGTCTACTCGATCTCCTACCCGCTGGCGATTCGCTTTGAGCCTAAGCCGCCGGCTTCGCTTCTGCGCTGAAGGGTTCTGCCGGTCTGGAGAGGGGATCCACCCGGGAGCCGCCGTTCCCGCCCGGGACCTATCTCGCGGTGACGATTTGGCTCATTGTTCCGCCGTACTCCCGGTTGAGGCCTTCTTGCGGGTGCGTTTCCGCGTAGAAGTGGTCTTGCGAGTCGACCGGCGGCGCGTGCGCTTTGTGGTTGTGGACGAGATCGAAGCTGGAGCCGCAGCCGGCGCGGCGGCCGTCGGATAGAACTCCTCGCCCAGGTAGACCAGCAGGCCCTGCTCCTCGTCCGGCTCGATGCGGACGACGAGCTTGTCCTGGGCGTAGTTGAGCAGCTCGGCGAACTCCTGGAAGCCGTAGTCCTTCCAGTCGAAGTTCGGCGCCTCCTCGGAGATCCAGGCCTCGATCTGGTCGGCCGGCACGCCCTCTTCGACCTCCAAACGGTGGGTCTCCAGCACGTCGCGGAGCACCGGCAGCGCCTCTTCGGGCTTCACCAGCTCCTTCTCGGCCTCCGGCGCGGCCTTGGTCTCGATCATCGCCTGGCCGCCGGAGCCGGTGACCTTCACGTAGCCGGCCTCGGAAAGCTTGTCGATCAGCTCCGAGAAGCTGCCGGCGCCGTAGTCCCGCTCGCTGAAGCGGGCGTCGAGCTGGAGCATGGTGGACTTGAGCAGCCCGAGCTGCGGCTGCACGTTTCGGCGTTCGAGCACCCGCAGGGCGCGTTTGATCAGCGGCATCACGCGGGCCAGGTCCAGCGTCTCACTCCGCCGCCGGCGCGAACGGCCGCTCTTGGTCTCCTGGGCCTTCGCCTCGGCCTTGCGGGCGTCGCCGACGATCGACTCGTAGCTGATGAACTCGTGGCAGTTCTGCTGCAGGATGTTGCTGGTGAAGGCCTTGCCCCCGACGACGAAGACCTTCTTGCCGTACTCCTTGAGCTTGTTGACCAGCGGGTTGAAGTCGCTGTCGCCGCTGACGATGGCGAAGGCGTTCACGTGGTCGTGGGTGAAGGCCATCTCGAGGGCGTCGAGGGCGAGGTTGATGTCGCCGCCGTTCTTGTCGCCCCGGGGCGAGGGGTTCCGCTGGACCATCTGGACGGCGTTTTCCGCCATTTGTCGGGTCGCCTTGGCTTGCATGCTCCAGTTGGCATAAGCGAACTTGGCGACGATGTCGCCCCGCTCGCGGAGCGCATCGAGGGTGGCCCCGACGTCGAAGTCGCGGCGCAGGGTGGATTTCACCCCGATCTCGATGTTGTCGTAATCGATGAATACAGCGATATTGAGTTTTTCGTCCATGGAACCGGTTCGCAGGGCGGGCCTTTCCGGCAGGCTCGGCAAGCTCCCTCCACTTTCAATTATAGATGCAGCAATAGAACCCCTGGACCCGTTTGTACTTTTTGGGCCTTGACATCGGGCGCCAAGGGTCCCAAGGTTTGTAGAGAGCACCACCGAACGGAGGAGAGGAAAATGCGGCATCGCGCGAGCCGCGCCTGGCGGCGCGGGCTGCGGCTCTGGCTCGTGGCTGCTGTCGTTGGGATTCCGGCGGCAGCGGCGCCCCCACAGTTGTCGTTCTCCAGCTACCTTGGCGGGGCCGGCGACCAGCGCGGCTATGGGGTCGCGGCGGGGCCCCAGGGCGACCTCTACATAGTCACCGGGAACGAATTGGCGAAGGTGGACCCCACCGGCAAGCGATTGCTGTATACGTTGCGGCTTCCTGTGGACGCGCGCGCGGTGGCCGTGGTCCCGTCGGGCGAGGTGTGGGTGACCGGCGGCGGCCTCTTGTTCCGTTACGCGGCCGACGGCGGCCCGCCGCTGCAGGGTACCAATCTCGGCGAAATGGAGGACCGGATGGCGCTGGCGGTGGACCCCAACGGCAACCTTTGGCTGGCCGGCTCGAGGACCCGCGAGGCCACCGGCGGGCTGCGCGACGTCTACGTGGCGAAGTTCAACCCGGCGGGGAAACTCCAGTTTTCGACCTACCTGGGCGGCAGCCAGCAGGACACGGCCAAGGCCATCGCCGTCGATCAGGAGGGCAACGCCTATGTGGCCGGCGACACGCTCTCGGCCGACTTCCCGACGAAGAACGCCTTGCGGGACCGGCCCTTCGACGCCGGGCTGGGCGACGTATTCCTCGCCAAACTCAGCCCTTCGGGCGAGCTGCTGTTCTCCACCTACTGGGGCGGCAACGGCCAGGACATGGCCGGGGCCGTGGCGGTGGATTCGAGCGGCGCCGTTCACGTCTGCGGCGGAACCAACTCGAGCGACTTCCCCACTACCAGCGACGCGGTGCAGCGCCTCTATCAGGCGGGTTGGGACGCCTTCGTGACGAGCTTCGACCCCTCGGGCAAGCCGGCGACCTATTCGACCTACCTCGGGGCGTCGGGCGCTGATTTCTGCGAAGGGCTCGTCGCCGCGCCCGGCGGAGACCTGCTGCTCACCGGCGAGACGCAGTCGCCCGACTTTCCGGTGAAAGATGCGCTCCAGGACCGGTATGGCGGCAAGGGCGGGACCGTGGGGGACGCCTTCATCGCCCTGATCCGGCCGGGTGTGCGCGACCCTGTCTTCTCGACCTACTTCGGCGGAAGCGGCGGCGACATCGGGCTGGCGGCGGCTCTGGCGCCCGGCCGCACGGCGGTGATCACCGGCTACACGACGAGCGCCGACTTCCCGACGCTGGAAGCCTTCCAGCCGGGACGGGGCGGCGGCGAGGACGCCTTCGTGGCCGGGCTGGCTCTGCCGGGGCCGCGCATCTCCGCTGAAGGGGTGGTCAATGCGGCCAGCAATCTGGGCGGCGCAGTCGCTCCGGGCGAGATCGTAGTGATCTACGGAGCCGGGATCGGGCCGCCGGAGCTGCGGGGCCTGGAGTTGGACGACGAGGGACGGGTAGCGCGGGAGCTCGGCGGGGTGCGCGTCCTGTTCGACGGCATGCCGGCGCCGCTGATTTACGTCTGGCAGACGCAGGTGAGCGCCGTGGTTCCCTATGGAGTCCACGGGCGGGACGAGACGCGCCTGGTGGTGGAGTACGACGGCGCCGCCTCCAACGCGGTGACCCTGCCGGTGGCGGCTGCTGCGCCGGCCATCTTCTCGGTGGACTTCAGCGGCCGGGGCCAAGGGGCGATCCTGAACCAGGATGGGCTGACGGTCAACTCGAGCGCCACCCCGGCGGAGAAGGGTTCGGTGGTGGCCATCTACTGCACCGGCGAAGGCATGACCGAGCCCGAGGTGGAAGACGGCCACGTGAATGTGGCGCCGCCGTTCCCGGCTCCGGTGCTGCCGGTGACGGCGGAAGTCGGGGGCGTGCCGGCGAAGGTCTGGTACGCCGGCGCGGCTCCTGAAATGGTCGCCGGCGTCTTTCAGGTGAACGTCGAGATTCCGCAATCGGTCCCGTCGGGCGACGTCCCGGTGGTGATCCGGGTGGGCGAGTTCGCCACTCAGGACGGGATCACGGTTGCGGTTCGCTGAGGCCGCCGCCGGGCGGAATGATCAGCAGGATCTCGATCCGGACGGGCACGGCGTCGCGCGTGGCGGGGCGGAACTCCCATTCCTCTAAGGCATTGAGGATGTCTTCCGGCGCCGGATCGTTCCCCAAAATGCGAAGCTGCTCGAAGCGGCCTTCCGCAGAGAGAAATCCGTGGACCGGCAGGCGGCGGTCCGGCGGAAACAGCTCGGCCGGCGGCACGAGGGCGACTTTCGGATAAGGGGCCACGAGGGGAGCGGGATTCCCCAACTGCACCACGCGGGTGCCGCGCTCGTCCGAGTCGGGCGGGGCCGCCGGGAGGCAGTACTGCATCACCCATTCGCCGGCTTCCTCGATGGGGATGTACGCCGTATAAATAGGGTTGCCGGACAAGACACCGGCCTGCAGTCCGAAAGCCTCCTCGGGCGTCGCCTGGATCAGGACGACGTCGAACTTGCCGTTGGGCGGGTAGACGACACGCCGGGGGCCGAGGGCGGGAACTGTGGCCGCCGCCGGGGCTCCGGCCGGTCCCGCGTCAGCCGGCGCGCTGGCGGCCGCGCCGGGAGACGGGGCGGAACCGCCGCCTGCCGCGGTTCCCGTTGCCCGGGCGACTTCCCCCGAGCCGCCGGTCGCACCAGCTCCTCCGGATCCGGATCCCGGCCGCGAGTCTCCCGTCGCAGTCCCTGCGCCGCCATTGCCTGTCCCGGAGGTGTCCGCCGCGCCTGCTATGCCCGCTACTTCAGCATCCCCGGTTCCACCTGCTCCCGCCGCCGAACCGGTTGCCAGGCCAACGCCCGCTCCGCCGGCTTCAGTTGCCCCTCCGGACGCTGCCAGGGACGCCGTGAGCGACGGAGCCCCATCGGCGGATTTCCCCGGTTCGCCGCCCGAAGGGGCGAGCTGGTTGCCCGGCGGCACATCGAGCTCGTCGCTCCACGGGGCGGGGTCCGGCGACAGGGACAAAGCGGCCATGAGGTATGGCTCCCCTTGCTTCAGCCCGATCTGCACGTCCATGGCGTCCTGGCCGGCGGCGGATTCGTCCTGCACCGGGACGACGCTCGAGACCTCGACCGGCAGTTCGGGGAACTCCGGCACCGGGGCGAAGCCGATCTTCAGATCGGCGACCGGCAACTCGTAGTTCGGCAGATCGAGCCGCGGCGGCGCAGCCAGTACAGGGGTAGCCGAAGAAGGCCGCACCGGCGCGGGCGGAACGAATTTCTTTAGAGGCGGCGGGGGGACGTCGGCCACGGCCCAGAGGAAGAACTCGGGCAGCCGCACGTCCTCCGGCGGCCGGAGATCCGGCGGGTCCTGGGGTTGCAGAAGCGTCTGCACCGCGCCGAGGACGGGAGGCACGTCCGGGGCGCGGAATTTCCGGCGCGGGACGGCGGCGGATCCCGAAGAACCTCCCGGGGCGCTCCGGCCTTTCGATGCGCTGGCCGGCCTCGCCCGGCGCGCCGGCGGCGGCGTGGGCTGGGCGTAGTAGAGCGTCTCCGGCACCTCGATCCGCAAGGGCTCCACACGGGCCACCTCGACCGCCAGCACGGTCTCCGACGGGTTCCACAGAGCCGTCAGGGCGGGAGGGATTACGACCAGCCCGATAGCGTGCAGCGCTACCGAGGCCAGCAAGCTGGGGCCGGCCAGATGGCGGGGGATCAGGACCGTAGAGAAGAGCGCATCCGCGCCGGCCGGGGTGGTCGGCGCATCCTCGGGTTCCGCCGGATTGGAGAACAGGCCAGTCACTTCTTCACAATGCGAGCCGCAGGATCTCGCTCGCCACGCGCAGGAAGGCCTCGTTCAACTGCTCCGGTCCGGGCGCATAGACGTACAGCCCGGTAGGCTTGCTGCGGTCGTAGATCGGGCTGGCCGGGTCGTTGGCCATCCGCCGCATCAGTTCATGATCCGGGGGCTCGGCGTTCAGCACCCCGCCCAGGCCGATGACGTAGATTACCGGCCGCAGGGCTTCGTCCTGCCGGATACGGAACGCCGCGTCGTCGGTGGCGTTGTAAGCGGCGTAACGGAGCCCCTGCGGGGAGTCCACCCGGATCTTCCCGGCGTAAGCCCCCGCCGCGAAGCGCGGCACGGGCTTGTAGCCGTTGTCGGTGCTGTTGCCGTAGTAATCGCTCTCTGGAATATAGGCGATATCCATGCGGACGTAGCGGGGTTGTCCGGAAAAATTGCACCCGGTGGAATCGACGGAGTTGATGGGGACGGGCCCGGTGGCTTTGACGTCATGGTCATAGATTCCGTAGGTCGGCCCGTAGAGGTTGAAGGGGTCGCCGCCGTAGCGCCCGGCGGCGATGAAGCCGAGTTTGGGGAGCGGCTCCCAAGGGCTGGATGTCGGCGGCCCGTCGCTGTCCCAGCAGGAGCTCCGGTCGTAATAGACCTCACTCGAATAAGGCCAGTTGGCATCGAACCGCCAGTCGCCGAACATCTTCACCGGCCACTCTGCGGTCAGCGCCGTGGGGCGGCCGTCGGTGAAGAACAGGATCACGTTCAGGGCGCCTTCGTCATTGAGAGCGGCGAGTTCTTCATAGCCCCGCCACAGAGCCTGGGACATGCCGGTCCAGCCGCCGCACGCGATCTGGGAGATCTGGTTCACGATGCCGGGCTGGAAGTCGAACGAGGGGGCGAAGTCCAGGCTGTAGGCGCCGTTGAAGGTAATGAGGCCGAGGCGGTCGCGTCCGACGGCGAACTTGTTGGCGAAGCTGGTCGCTGCATCCCGGAGGTCGTCGCAGGCCTGTGCCTGCTCCATCGATCCGGAGCGGTCGAGCACCATCATCACGTTGACGTCGCGCCGGTGGGCCTCGGCGACGACCTCGAGGTGAGCATACTCGTGCCCGAGCACACGCATGAAATAGAGCGGGGCGTCGACGCTGGCGGTCATGTGGACGCGGCGCAGCCGGGTCTCGGTCTCCGTGACCACCGGCGTCCGGGTGAGGTTCGTCGTTCCCCAGAACCCCTCCGGGAAGTTGGCGTCGAAGAACATGTTGGCGATCGCCTGGGCGTTGGCCGCCTGGGAGGCGATGTCCTGGCCGCGGCTGAGAGACCGCGCCCCAGCCAACACGCCGGCGTCCACCGCTTGCTGAAGGCGCAGCTTCAGGAAATAAAGAATCCCGCCATCGATGGCCAGGCCTACCATGGGCAGAAAGACGAGCAGAGTGAGCGTGGTGTAAACGATCGCCACGCCGCGCCGCTGGTTGCGAGTGCCTCGATCGTGCAGGTCTCCCATGGCGCCTCCTTCAGAAGATGGCCTGCGCGGCCACGCCGGTATCCTCCATGAAACCCGGAATGTCGTAGTCCGGCGAGCTGAAGAAAGACTCCGCCACGTAGGCGACATCGCCGCCCTGAAGCGTCATCACCGAGGAAAAGCCGTTCGCCCGCGCCGAGAGATCGTTCAGGTAGTTGATCACGTTGCCGTTGGCGTCGATGTTGGCGGGCGTACCGTAGCGGCTCTCGCGGATGCTCGTGTTGCCGATGGTGATCCGGCGGGTGATGACGTCGTAGCCCAGATTGGCGCAGCCGTCGGGGCACTCATCCTGGCCGACATGGAGGATGGTCGAAAGGATGATCACTCCGTCGCCGCCGTGGTCCGTGATGTTCAGCCCCGTCGCCAGGTGCAGCAGCATGGCGCGGTTCGATGGAGCGGTGAAATCCACGCCCCGGGCGAACATGTGGCCGGCGTCGCGGTTCAACTGGTTCACCTGGATGGCCCGGATGATGTTCAGCCCGATGACCATCGTGCCGAGCAGCAAGGGCACATAGATCAGTGAGGTCGTGAGAACGAACTCGATGATCGTGCTGCCTCGGTTCCTGGAACGCATCGTTGCCTCGCTCCAAACTTGGGATTCGAGCCGCCTCACAACGGGGGCGGGATGCCGAACGGCGAAGCCTCCATGCGGTCCCCGGCGCGCACCGAGATCTGGATGGGATCGCCCGACTTGAGCAGGGGCACCAGGGGCCGCAACTCGAAGTTTTCGACCGAAACCACGACCAGCATGCCTCCGCGGTTGTCGTTCACCTCCTGGAGCGAACCCGGCTCGTAGAAACGCACGTGGATCTTGTCCAGGTCGTCATCCCCGATCAGTCCCATGGCGTGGCGCCGGACGACCTCCTTGATGGAAGCGATCTGGCCGAGGCCGTGGATGGTATCGGTCTGGCTGGTGATGGCGTACCGGCAACCTTCGCGGACCGCGTGCTGCAACGTAGCCTTGATGAAGATCACCCAGGCCGTGTCGATCAGGAGCCAGAAAAGCCCCAGCAGCAACAGGAAGACAAAGGACGCTTCGACGATCTGGGCGCCCCGGTTGGAAGGCTGCCGCACCGGACTCCCCCGTGCGCCCCTGACGCGAATCATCCCACGAACCCCCGATGCCCCATGGCCGCCGGCTTCTTGGTGCGGTGGGCGGGCCTCGGCAGCACGAGCACCCGCAGTGGGGCGACTCCCTTGCGTGCCCGAGTGCCGCCGTTTGCATCATCACCGGCGTTCGGCGCGATGCTGCGTAAGCCGAAGAGCGCCAGCTCCAGGCGGTCTTTGGCCCCGACCTTCTGGTAGAGCCGCGAAAGGTATACCTTTACCGTCCCTTCCGAGATGCCGAGGGTTTCCGCGATCTCCTTGTTCTTGAGGCCCTGGGCCAGCAGCGAGACGAGCTGGCCCTCACGGGGACTGAGGGAAACGCGCTCGGCGGAGTTCGAATATCGCTCCAGAAGCTCGGCCGGAGCCGTACTCCCGCTCATGATGGAGCGTAAGGTCGCGAGAAGGTCTTCCCGGTCTGCCAGGCTCGAAATGAATCCCGCCACCCCGAGATGATGCGCATGGCAAGCCAGCTCCGGCGAGAGCTGGCGGCCCCATAAGACGATGCGGGCGCCCGGGGCGGCCTGCCGCACTTCGGCAAGCTGCTCGTAGCTCAACCCCGGGGTGATTTCGACGAGGCAGGCATCCACCTGCCGGCAGTGCAGAACCTGAACCAGCCGGTCGAGGTCCCGGACATACCCGATCACCTCCCAATCGGGAGCCGATTCCAGGAAAAACCGGAGACCCGCCGCGGCTGCCGGTTCCTCGACGCAGAACAGCAGCCTGAACATCTCTCCTCCGTCAGGTGCGCCGTCTCTCCCGCCGCGTTTCGGTGTTTCGCCTTAGCGGCCGGCCCACCCGCCTGGTTGTTTCCGCCGCCGCCACGGAGCCGCTGTAGGGGCTCCAGACAATTCCAACCGTAACATTCGCCTCAGGGTGTGTCAATATATTCAGCTACCAGGGTCCATTTATCGGTACTGTTGAGCCGTTCTAGTACTTTTAGAACCCATCTCGCAGAGACGGCGCTCGAGTGGTACACGGCGCGCCCCGCCGGCTGGTAGCGCGGGCCGTCGCGAGGACCGGAACCCGCTCAAAATAAAAGACGTTATCCTCTGTTGTCGATCGGATGCTGTTCGCCGGCGGCGCCTGCGCCGGGCCGTGTTAACCCTCGGCCTACTATCCAAAAGCAGTATTGAGGACCTCAGGCCTTTCTCCTATACTCGCCCTCGGAAGTTCAGCGGATCACGCTGGAGTAAGCCTCAATGTTCGCCCCGGTGAAACTCCAATGCCACCTGAGGATCCCCCAGGCGGGCAACTGTCTTTTCCTGGGCTGGACATCGGTGATCGCGAGGAGCCGGGTGGAGTTTCTGGTGGAAAATGACCCAGCCCTGGTCCGCTGGCTGGACAACGGCGCTGAGGTTCACCTGGACGTGGAGTTGCCGAGAAGCCACCGCTACGCGCCGCGGTGCATTCACTGCGCCGGGCGGGTGGCGGGGCTCACCAGGGTGAGTGACGGGTCTGTGAAGGTGACCCTGCGCACCGAGTCCATTGGGATTCGCGAACCGGACCCCATCGTACGGCAGCGCTTCAGCGCCGGCCAAGGCGGGGCCCGGGGCGCGTAGGAGATGGTGCGGTGAGATCGCGAAACAGAGTCCGGAGACCGGCGGCAGGGCGCTGGTCCCCGGCGGCGCTCTCACTGCGAGGTTGCGGCTTGCGGCGGCGCGCCGGCGGGAATTCCCGCCGGGGGTTCGCCGGTGGAAGCGGGGCCCCTTGCGGTTCCGCCCCGGCGCCGGCCCCGGGGGCCGGTGAGCCGGAACAGATCAACTTTGGAAGAGGAGAACTTTGGACATGCAGTTCGTGAAGAACTTTCTCAAAGACGAGCAAGGCCAGGACCTGGTCGAGTACACGCTGCTGCTGGGCTTCATCGCCCTGGCCTCGGCGGCGCTGTACAACAACATCGCAACCAACCTCAAGAATATCTGGACGGATGCGGACACTGCGGTGTCAAACGCTGCCACCGCATCCAATCCGTAAATGTAGCGCCTGTCGAGGATCCGGGACCGGGGCGACTAGCCCGTGCCGGATCCTCGATTCTTCGGGCTTCGACGGGAGCTGCATTATGGCACTCAGGAATCGAATAAAGGCACTCATTTCGGCGACAGACGGGCAGGATCTCGTCGAATATACGCTGATGCTTGGCTTTTTCGTCCTGGCCAGCGCGGCGCTGTACATCCGTATGAGCGATAACATCGACCGGCTCTGGCAGGGCATCACCGCGCGTCTCGCGGAGACGGGTGGGTAGAGAACCCGGGAGCAGGACGGCAGTAAGGGGGCAACGAGAATCGAGGTGGAAAGATGAACAAGCGGTTTCTTGGCGTATTGGCGTTCGCTTTCGTGGTGGCGTTCGCCGCCAGCTATCTCGTCTACCAGCTCATCGTCGGCCGAATTACTTCGATGGCCAAGACCGAGCCGGTGAAGATCCTGGTGGCGGCCCGGGATCTGCCGGTCGGGACGCTCATCAAAGAAACCGACGTCACCGAGGCGGAGTGGGCGGGGAAGGTCTCCGACAAGTGGATTCAGGACCGCTCCGAGATCATCGGCCGCGGCGTACTGGCGGACATTCTCGAGGGCGAGCCGTTCGCCAAGTCGCGGCTGGCCCCGAAGGGCGCCGGGGCGGGCCTGGCCGCGATCATCCCCGAAGGCAAGCGGGCGGTGGCGGTGCGTGTCAATGAAGTAATCGGCGTCGGCGGCTTCGCCGTCCCCGGGATGCGGGTGGACGTGCTGGCCTCCGGGATGCCGCCGGACCCGCGCCTGCGCCGGTACGGGCCGCAGACCCGGACGATTCTGCAGAACATCGAGGTCCTCTCGGCGGGCCACAAGATCGAGAAAGATCCGGAAGGCAACCCGGTGAGCGTCCCGGTGGTCAATCTGCTGGTGACGCCGGAGGAGGCCGAGATCCTGAGCCTGGCGGCGAGCGAGGCCGACATCCAGCTCGTGCTGCGCAACCCGCTGGACCGCAAGAAAGAGGAGCCGCCCGGCACCGCCTTGGCCTATCTGTTCGGCGAGCGGCCGAAACCGAAACCCAAAGCTCCCGTCCGCCGGCGGACAGCGCGGCGCAAACCGTCTCCGCCACCGATGGAGGAGGTGATCGTGCCGGTAAAGATGCAGATCATTCACGGGGCGAAGCGCGAGGACGTAACCGTCGGCCAGAAGAAGGAGCTGCGGCCGAAGAAGGAGGCGAAACGATGAAACGCGGGCGAGCGGCCATGATCGTTCCGGTTCTGAGCGTGGTGTTACTCGCGGCGGGCAGCCTGGGCGCCACGCAAGCCGCCACGGCCCCCCGCCAGTTGCACTTGACGGCGGGCAAGTCGATCGTGATCGACAGTCCGGTGGACATCACCAGGGTGTCGGTCGCCAATCCGGAGACACTGGAAGCGGTGGGCGTCTCCCCGCGGGAGGTGGTCTTGAACGGGCGCGCGCCCGGCGAGACGAGCGTCATCGTCTGGCAGCAGGGCGGGGGCCGGCTGCTGTTCGACGTCAGCGTGCATGCGCCGACGCGGTTGCTGGAAGCGATTCAGAAACAGCTCGAGGCCGAGCTTCCCGGCCAGGACGTCTCGGTGAGCGTGGAAGACGGGCATGTCTTCTTGCGGGGTACGGTGAACGACATGACGAGTTCGGACCGCGCCGTGGCCATCGCCTCGGCCCTCGGCGAGCCGGTGAATCTGCTCCGGGTGAAGGTACCGGAGCAACAGCAGCAGATTCTGCTGAAGGTGAAGTTCGCCAACGTCGAGCGGACCGCGGTACGGGAGCTCGGCGTCAACTGGTTCGCCACCGGGGCGGGCAACACGATCGGCCGCATCAGCACCGGCCAGTTTCCCGGTCCGGCGCCTCGGGCGCCGGGGCCCGGGACCCCTCCCACTTGGAGCCTTTCGGACGCGTTGAATATCTTCATCTTCAGGCCCGACCTGGATTTCGGCGCGACCTTGAGGCTGTTGCAGGAGAAAGGCCTGCTCGAGATTCTGGCCGAGCCGAACGTGCTGGCGATCGACGGCAAGCGGGCCAGTTTCCTGGCCGGAGGCGAATTCCCGATCCCGGTGGTCCAAGGCGGAACAGTCGGTGGGCTCGGGGCGGTGACGATCGAGTGGCGGGAGTTCGGCATCCGGCTGGACTTCCGGCCGCGGATCACGCCGCGGGGCACGATCCGGTTGCGGGTGGCCCCGGAGGTGAGCTCTCTCGATTTCTCGAACGCCTTGGTCATTCAAGGCTTCCGGATCCCCGCGCTGGCCAGCCGCAAAGTCTCCACCGAGATCGAGCTGGACAACCGCCAGAGCTTTGCCATCGGGGGGCTGCTGGACAACCGGATGCGGGAGACGTTCCGTAAGATCCCCGGCCTCGGCGACATCCCGTTCCTGGGCAAACTGTTCCAGTCACAGGCGCTCGAGAAGAGCAAGTCCGAGCTGCTGGTGCTGGTGACGCCGGAGATCGTGCATCCGATCCCGGCGGGCCAACAGGCGCCCGGCATCGAGATGCCGAAACCGTTCCTCGAAGGCGGGGCCGCCACGGCTCCGCGGACCCCGGGCGTGGAAGTGACCGGGGAAACCAAAGCCACGCCGCCGCAGCCCACGCTGCCGGTGGAGAAACTCCGGAAGATCCAGGAGCAGCTTGCCGCCGAGCCTGAACAAAGCCGGCAGGCGGGGTTCGCTCCCTCGGCCGGTTTCACTCCCGGAGCCGGCGGTGCGGGAGTCCAAACGGGCCCCGGAGGGCCCTGATTCGGGAAGGAGCAGCCGATGTACCCGTTGACCGCGGCGCTGATCATCTCCGGCAGCGACATCTGGGACGAAGTGCAGCCCGTGCTGCGGGCCACTGCGGTCCGCGTCGTCCTGGAGCTGCCGGGCGTCGGCGCGGTTCAGAACTTGCACGAGCGGTTGGTCCAGAGCCGCCCGGACGTCGTGTTGCTCGATATTCATGACTTGACGCGGGAGGAGGGCGCCGAGTTCATCCGCCAGATCCGCAGGCTACAAGGGTCGCCCGACGTGATCGCCATCCATCGGATCTCGGAGGCCGAGACGATCCTGGCGGCGATGCGCGCCGGCGCTTCCGAGTTCTTGTATCCGCCGCTGGCCGACACCTTGCGGGAGGCCCTCGAACGGATCGCCGCGGAACGCGAGAAGAGGGGCGAAATCGTCCCCCGGGGCGGCAAGACCATTGGAGTGTTGTCGGCCAAAGGCGGGTGCGGCGGTACCACGATCGCCTGCCACCTGGCGGTGGCGCTGCAGCGGGAGACGCACAAGCCCGTGCTGCTGGCGGATCTGGACCTGACGGCCGGCATCATCCGCAAGCTGATGCAGCCGCGGTCGCGGTACTCGATCCTCGATGCCACGGCGAACATCCAGCGGTTGGACGCGACCTACTGGAAGGCGCTGGTTTCGAACGGCGCCCAAGGGCTGGCGGTGATCGCCGGACCGGTGGACCCGATCGTCGCCGAACGGCCCGGCACCCAGCAGGTGCGCCACGTCCTGCGCTTCGTCCGCACGCAGTATGACTGGACGGTGGTGGATCTGGGCCGCGGCCTTTCCAGCGAGGTCCTGGCGGCGATCGACGAGCTGGACGAGATCCTGCTGGTGACCACCCCAGAGGTCCCCGCCCTGCACCAGGCCAAACGCCTGCTGGAGAGCCTGGTCTCTTCCGGGCACGGAGGCAACCGGGTGCGGCTGGTGCTGAACCGGATGGTCCGGCGGCCCGAGGTGACGCCCGAAGAGCTGGAAGGCATCCTGGGCGTGGCCATCTACGCGATCATCCCGAACGATTACCAGTCGCTCAAGGAAGCCTATTCGGAGGGAAAGCTGCTCCCGGAGAATACCGGATTGTACAAACGTATCGCCGCGCTGGCCCGCAAGGTGTCCGGCGCAGGTGAGGAAGGGCGTAAGCGCCCGTGGTTCTCTCTGTTCGGGTCTTAGGAAGGAGGAGATGAGGAGTTATGGCATCGGCAGCGGAACCGTCGCGGTCGGTAACCAGAAGAGACGCCGGCTGGGTGGCGCGGCTCTTTGAAGCGCACACGTATCCGCGCGAATATCAGGAACTGAAGTTCACCTTGCACCGCAAGCTGCTCGACCGGGTGAACCTGGAAGCCGTCTCGGTATTGCCCGACGAGCAGATGAAGCAGGAGATCCGGACGGCCATCGCCGCTCTGCTCGACGAGGAGGAGACGCCCCTGAGCCTGGCCGAGCGGGACCGCATCATCGAGGAGGTGATGCACGAGGTCTTCGGCCTTGGGCCTCTCGAGCCGCTGCTGCAGGACCATACGATCTCCGACATCCTGGTGACGACCCCCCGGCTGGTTTACATCGAGCGGAATGGGCGGCTGTACCGGACGCCGGTGGAGTTCAAGGACGACGCCCACCTGATCCGCATCATCGAGAAGATCGTCTCTCAGGTGGGCCGCAGGATCGACGAGTCCTCGCCGATGGTGGACGCCCGGCTTCCCGATGGATCGCGCGTCAACGCCGTGATCCCGCCGGTGGCCGTGGACGGTCCGATGCTCTCGATCCGCCGGTTCGGCCGGAACCCGCTGACCGCGGAGGACCTGATCCGGAACCTGACGCTCACCGAGGGCATGATGGACCTGCTGCGGGCGGCCGTCGGAGCGCGGCTGAACATCGTCATTTCGGGCGGCACCGGCGCCGGCAAGACGACGCTGCTGAACGTGCTGTCGTCCTTCATCCCCGAGAGCGAGCGGATCGTCACCATCGAAGACGCCGCCGAGCTGCAGTTGCGCCAGATTCACGTGGGCCGCATGGAGACCCGGCCGCCGAACATCGAGGGCAAAGGGGCGATCCGCATGCGGCAGCTCGTGATCAATGCGCTGCGCATGCGCCCGGACCGTATTATCGTGGGCGAGGTGCGCGGCGAAGAGGCGCTCGACATGATGCAGGCGATGAACACGGGCCATGACGGTTCGCTGACGACCATCCACTGCAACAGCCCGCGGGACGCGATTTCGCGCCTCGAAGTGATGGTGGGCATGGCCAACGCCAACATGGGCATCCATTCCATCCGGCAGCAGATCGCCTCGGCGATCGACCTGTTCGTGCACGTGGCGCGCTTCAGCGACGGCAGCCGCCACATCACGCACATGACCGAGTGCGTCGGCATGGAGGGCAGCATCGTCACCACCCAGGACATCTTCTTGTTCGAGAAGACGGGCATCACGCCCGACGGCCGCGTCACCGGACGGTTCCGGGCCACCGGCATCCGGCCGAAGTTCTACGAGCGGCTGCGGGCCGCCGGCTATCACATCCCGGCGAGCGTCTTCCAGACGGTGGTGGAACTCCAGTGAGGGGGACGGCGTGAGCGGACTCTGGTTCTTTCTGTTCCTGGTGATCTTCGCGGCGGTGATGTTCGCCGCCAGCTTCGGCTTCAAGCTCGTCGAGACCGAACGCAAGAAGAAGATCAAGCAGACCCTGAAGACGGTGGCTCCCGAAAAGGTCCGGATCCAGAGCCGCATTCTGCTCGATCAGTACCCGGGTGAGGCATCGTCGTTCACCCGGTGGCTGGTCCGGTACCGCTTCTTCGAACGCATGAAGCTTATGATCGAAGGGGCCGGGCTGCGCTGGAGCGTCGAAGGGCTGCTGATGCGGATGGTGCTCGGGGCGGCGGCCGGGGCTGCGATCGGGTACCTGCTGCCCGTTTTCGTGTTCCAGACCTGGAGTATCGTGGCCCTGGCGGTCTTCTTCGGCTTGTTGCCGTGGTTCTACGTCAAGCGCAAGCGCACAAAACGCCTGGCGGCTTTCGAAGACCAGTTCCCTGAAGCGTTGGATTTCTTGGCCCGGGCGGTCCGCGCCGGGCATGCCTTCTCCATCGCCATCGAGATGCTGGCGAAAGAAGCCGGCGACCCGATCCGGAGCGAATTCCGCAAAGTCTACAGCGAAATGAACCTCGGCGCGACGCTCGAGGCGGCTTTGCAGAGCTTGATGAAGAGGATCCCAACTCTCGACGTGCGCTTCTTCGTCTCTGCCGTGATGGTGCAGAAAGAGACGGGCGGCAACCTGGCGGAGATTCTGGTGAAGCTCGCCGAGGTGATCCGCGAGCGGTTCCGGTTGAAAGGGCAGGTCCGGGCCTTGTCGGCGCACGGCCGGATGACGGCGGCGGTGGTGAGCGCGGTTCCCGTAGCCCTGCTCATCGGCTTTTCCATCATCGCCCCGGACTACCTGGCGAGCATGGCCAAGGATCCTCACGGGCGGTTGATGATCGCTTATGCGATCGTGGGGCAGTTCGTCGGGTACTACATCATGCATCGAATCATCAACATCAAGGTGTGACGGCCATGGCGTTACTGGTTTCCGGCATCCTCTTCGTTTTCCTGATGGCCGTGATCACCATTTACGGCTACTACCACTTCGTGCGTCCCGGCCGGGTCTACGAACAGCTCGGCGGAGCGTCCGCGGTAACGGCGCCGCCTCCGCCGCAGGCCGAAGCCGGGCCGTTCTACGCTGTCGGCCGGGCGATCCAGTGGGTGGGCGAGCAGGTTCCCGTCTCGCCCCAGGATGCTTCGGTGACGCGCCGCTTCCTGATGGCCGCCGGGTTTCGCAGTGACGGGGCGCTTGCCACCTATTACGGGCTGAAAGTGCTCGCCACCGTCGTTTTCGCCGTTCCGGCATTCCTGTTCGGCCATTATTTGACTACCGATCCGCTGCTGAGCAAAGTGCTCATCGGCGGGGCTGCGCTGTTCGGTTTTCTGCTGCCGGGCTTCATCCTGGAGGCGCTGGTGGACCGCCGGCGCAACAAGCTGCGGCTCGCGCTCCCGGACGCCCTGGATCTGATGGTGGTCTGCGTGGAGGCCGGCCTGGGACTCGACCAGGCGATCCGGCGGGTAGGCGAAGAACTCGAGTGGACCCACCCGGAGCTTACCGAGGAGTTCCGCCTCGTGAGCCTCGAGATGCGGGCCGGCAAGTCGCGGGCCGAGGCTCTGGAGAACCTGGCCGAGAGGACCGGCGAGAAAGAGATGCGCAAGCTCGTGGCGGTGCTGATCCAGACCGACCGCTTCGGCACCAGTATGGCGGACGCCCTCCGCACCCACTCCGAATTCCTGCGCGTGCGCCGCCGCCAGGAAGCCGAGGAGCGGGCCGGCAAGGTGGCGGTGAAGCTGATTTTCCCGATATTCTTTTTCATACTCCCGGCGATCATCGTGGTGGCGGCGGGACCCGGCATCCTGAAGCTGGTCAAGGAGCTCGGGCCGCTGCTGCGGTCGCCTCAGATGTGACGTTGCGATGCAGGCCGCCGTATCAGACGGCCTCGAGGAGTGTCACTCCTCGTCGAGAGACTGAGAACAGGAGGTTGCGTAGATGGACAACTCAACGATCCAAGCGCTGCTGTGGATTGCCGCGGGCGTCTGCCTGGTGCTCTACCTGATGCGCCGGCGCAAACGGAAGATGTCCGAGTAAGGACAGCTTGACGGGCTCTTTGCGTGCGGCCTCAAGCGGCTGCAGGCCGGCTCAGGACGGTGAGAATCAAGAACAAGTTCCAGAGCACAAGGCCGGCGTACCAGTAGTTGATCCAGTGGATCACACGGTGGCGTTTCAGCCACAGGCAGGCGCCGAGTAGCGCGACGGCGACCAGCTTGGAGAGCAAGATTCCAGCGGCGGGGCCGGCATCCATCAGGAGGCGGATGAACGGGCTGGCTTCGCTGAGACCCAGGCGAAAGCCGACGATCGTCGTCAAGAAGTCGAGCAACTGCAGGTAGATGAATGCTTGCAAGTGGAGCGCCATCAGTGACTCCGGCCGCCCCAGCCGGGCGGACCCCTCAGTACGTCAATCGGCGCGATGGCTGCGGGAGATTAGGAGCGCGGCCGGCAATCGAAGCCTCAACCACCGCTGGTACCAGGGTACTACTAACCTTGGTTAATAAGCCACCCCGCCCGGGAGGCGGCCAGGAAAGCGATGATCCCCAGGCCGATGGCGAGTCCGTGGGGCATCCGCAGGGCTTGGGGGCTGTTGACGTCCAGCTCCTCACGGCGCAGCCAAGGCGCCCGGAAACTCATCAGCTCGCGGACGATGAAGGCCAGGTTCCAGGCCGTACGCCGGAGGCGGCCGCGGAAAAGGATGAGCACCAGTCCAAACAGGGCCCCGAGGACCGCCGAGAACACGAAGATCCAGAACCAGTTGCCGGGGCCGGCGATCGCGCCGGCGGTGCCCATGAGCTTCACGTCGCCGGCTCCCATGGCGTGGAGCAGGTAGAGGATGAAATACACGCCGAAGCCGACGGCGAAACCGATGGCGGCGGCCTTCAAGCCGGCGGTTCCGTGGAGGGCGTAATTGCCGGCGAAGCCGGCCACGATGCCGGCGGCCACCAGGGGGTTGGGGATGCGCCGGGTGCGGATGTCGATGACAGCGGCGCTGATGCCGAGGGCGGCCAGGACGATCTGGAGGTACGGATGAAGGGGCGGCAAGCTCGCTCTCCGGGGGAGCCGCAGCGGCTCCTGAGTAACGAGGGTAGCGCACGGCGCGCGGGAGTTTCAGCCGGCGCCTTCGGTGGAGGAAACTGATGCCGGAACGGGAAAAACACGAAGGCGAGAGTTTTGTCGACTACTACGAGCTGCTACAGATCAGTCCCAACGCCGAGCCGGAGACGATCCAGAGGGTTTACCGGATGCTGGCGGCGCGCTACCACCCGGACAACCCGGAAACCGGCAACCAGGAGATCTTTCTGCTGCTGCAGCAGGCCTATGAAACCTTGTCCGATCCCGAACGCCGCGCGGCCTATGACATGGTCTACCGCGTGCGCCACATCGAGCCCCTCAGCATCTTCAACCTCAAGGAGTTCGCCCGCGGCATCGACGGCGAGGGCAACCGCCGCCTGGGCGTGCTCTGCCTGCTGTACAACCGCCGGCGCGCCAACCCGGACAACCCCGGTCTCTCCCTGCTCGATTTCGAAACCCTCATGTCGTTTCCCCGGGAGCACCTGATGTTCACCCTGTGGTACCTCAAGGACAAGGGCCTGATCGCCCAGGTCGAGGGCAGCGATTACGTCATCACGGCCGAGGGAGTCGATTACGCCGAGGCCCACATCCCGAAGCACGACGTGCTCTACCGGCTGCTCAAAGCCGCCGAGACCGGCAAAGTGCCCCGCGCCGGGACGGCTCCGGGAGCCCCGCCGCGGTCACCGGCTCCGGAGCGGGAGGCGCCGGTCTCCGGCTAATCGTAGCGGCACTGGGAATTGTCGGCCTTTACGTAGAAAGGTTTGTAGTTCTTCGCCTTCTTGTCCATACAGCCGATCAGAGGCAGTAGCTCCACTTTGCGGAACTCGATCGGGTGGCTCTCGCTTTGTAACGAAATATAGCCCTCGGTGAGCAACTTGCCGTCTTGCTTCACCGCCGGGTCGTAGTGGTTCACCACCCCGCCGCCGATCTGGGGTTTCTCATAGGCCAGCACCACCTTGCCGTTGACGATGTGCTCGATCCGCTCGGCGCCCAAGACCTTGGCTTCCACGCGCACCCACTGGTCGCCGTTGAAGGTCGGCGCACTGGACTGGACACAGTGTTTCGTCACCAGCTTCCCGTTCATGACGACATGGGTGCCGGGCGTGCAGAGGTTCGCCGTCGGACGTTCGCCTTTTCCTGAGCCCCCGAGCAACTGGACTTCGATGGAAATCGGGAAGTCCTGGTCTTTGAGCATCGTCTGCGGCGGCTGGCAGTGGATCATGATGCCGCTATTACGGAATCCCCACTCCGGGCCGCCGCGCAGCTGCTCGCCGACGAACCGGTATTCCACCGCGATGATGTAGTAGGAGAAGCTCTGGTCGTAGAAGATGTGGCCGAAGCGCCCTCCGAAGTCCTTGTACTGGTCGTAGGAGACAACCAGCTTGCCGTCCTTGACGCGGAAGGTATTGCCGTAGTTGTCGTCCAGGTCGTAGCCGGTGATCTTGACGCGCCAGCCGTCGAGGTTCTTGCCGTTGAAGAGCTGGATCCAATCGTCTTTTGTGGCGCCCTGCTGGGCCGCGGCAGGGATCGCTGCCAGCAGGAGCAAGAAGAACAGCCTTTGCATGATACGGAAAGTATACCCCTCCTGCCGCGCCCGGAGACCGGCGCCGCGGGGCCGGAGAAGAGAAGGCCGCTGCCGTCCAAAGGGGGGACGGACAGCAGCGGCTCTTCGTGGAGGCGTCCAGCAGCGGCGGTTACTTGCCGTGCCGCGCCCGCATCTCTTCGGCGAGATACTTGATGTCGGTCAAGGTGCGCTTCATCGCCGCCCAGCCGTACCACAGGGCGTAGTCCGGGTTGGCGTGGAAGGTCCCCTGGAAGGCGCGCATGCGGTATTCGAGGTGCATCTCGTGGAGCTTGGTCTCGATCGGCGTGGCGGCGTCGTGGAAGGTCAGCAGGTCCGGATAAGCGTAAGCGTAATTGTCGGGTTTCTCGAGGATTCCGTCTTGGTACAGTCCGGCCACGATTTCGATGGCTTCCGCCATCAGGTGGTCCGCCTCTTTGATCATCTGGTCGCCCTTTTCGAGTTCGCCCTTGGCGAAATTTATCGAGTGGCACTGGTTGCAGGTCTTCAGCATCTTGTCCCGCTCCTTCTGCCACTCTTCCTGGGTAAGGCGGGCCACCTGGGCCTTCTTGACGACCTCGAGCCGGGGGGTGGGGTTCCCGTCGGGATCCAGCACGCCGAGCCCCTTGAGAATCGTCGCCCGGTCGGCCGCCCACTGCTTGTCTTCAGGCATCGGCAGCCGGACGGCGAGGAAGCCCCAGGCGGTGCGGACTTCGTGGTTGCCCCCCTGCATGTGGCAGGTCTGGCAAGTCGGCGCCGCCGTCTTTTCGGGCAGCGTCCCGTTCTGCTTCAACAGGTACCTTACGCCGTGCTTGGAAGCCGAATACATCTCCCACTGGGGATGGTCGAAGCCCATGTGGCACGTCTGGCAAGCTTGCGGCTGCCGGGCTTCCACGGTGGAAAAGGTGTGCCGCGTGTGGCAGGCGTCGCAGGAAGCCACCCCGAAGCCGCCGCCTTCCTCCTTCAACTGCTTGATCTCTTCCGGAGTCTTCAGGCCCACCTTGTGGCAGCCGCCGCAGCCTTTCATCCCCTCGGTGGTGACCATGGGCTGCCAGTGGAAGGTGGGCATGGCCTTCATGGCCGCCCAGGCGAAGGCGTGCTTGCCCTTGCTGAACTGCTCCACCTGCTGGGAATGGCACATCTTGCAGGTATCCGGAGTCGGGATCTTGACCTTGCTGACGTCGTCTTTCGAGGTGTGGCCGCTCCCGTGACAGACCGAACAGTCGATCGAATTCTGGGCATGCTTGCTGAGCTGCCAGTCTGAAACGATGTTCGGCGTCACGGTCTTGTGACATTCCACGCAAGTGGCGCCGAAAGCGAGAGGCGCGAGCGTGAACAAAGCGAAAACAGTTGCGATGCGCATACGGGACTCCTCTCCTACAACGAGCCAGTGTACACTGGGAGCCGCCGCCGGCGGTGTGACTCCGGTCACGTCAATATGGAAATACTAGGTCTTAAGATCCTGATCCCTCTGATCGAGCCGCCCGCCCGCGTCTGCGCGTGGCCCTCCCGCTGGATAGAATAACCGGGGGCTTGCCGGTGAGCCGAACCAGCCGGCCCCGCAAATCTCAAGGAGATGTTGGACTCATGAAGGTACTGATGCGGATACTCGCGCTCCTGTTTGCGGCGATGATGGCGGCCGGAGCCGCCGCTCAGCAAGACCTGCACCGTTCCGTGGTGTTGATCACTGCGGATGGACTGCGCTGGCAGGAGATCTTCCGGGGGGCCGACCCGGCTTTCTTCGGCCGCGAGGAGACGGGGATGAAAGACGCTCGCGACGTGGCGCGCCGGTTCGGCGGCGCTTCGGCGGCGGAGCGCCGGGCAAAGCTCCTGCCGTTCTTCTGGAACGAGCTGGTCAAGATCGGCTCGCTCTACGGCAACCGGGACAAGGGGAGCGAGGTGGTGGTTCGGAACCGCCACCGGTTCTCCTATCCAGGCTACTCGGAGATCCTGACGGGCAGGCCGCGGGACGACCTGATCGACAGCAACGACAACCGCCCGAACCCTTCGTTCACGGTACTCGAGATCGTCCGGAAGGAGCTCGGGCTGGCGCGCGAGCAGGTGGCGCTGTTCGGCTCCTGGGAAACCTTCTCCGGGATCGGGGCGCACGAGCCGGGAAGCGTCTTCATCAATGCGGGCTACACTTCGCTCGAGCTGGCCGGCGCCTCGGCGCGGCTGATCGAACTCAGCCGGGACCAGTTTTCGCTGCTCACGCCTTGGCGCACCGTGCGACACGACTACACTACATTCGAGCTGGCTCTCGAGTACCTCCGAACAAGAAAGCCCCGCTTGCTCTATATCGCTCTGGGCGAGACGGACGACTGGGCTCACGCGAAGCGATATGACCGGTACCTCGAGATGATCCACTACTTCGACGGCTGCGTGGGCCGCATCTGGAGGGCGATCCAACAGATGCCGGAGTACCGGGACCGGACGCTGCTGGTGGCGGCGACCGACCACGGGCGCGGATCCAAGATCAAGAACTGGGACCGGCACGGCGCCGATGTTCGCGGGGCGCAGTATATCTGGCTCGCGGTGGCCGGCGCGGGACTGGCGGCCGGAGGTGAAGCGGGGGAAGGCTCCCGCTTGACGCAGAGTGATATCGCCCCCACGATCCTGGAGTGGATGGGCATACCTTACACGAAACTGGAGGGCGTCGCTGGGCGGCCGCTGCCGGCGATCGCGGCCGGGAAGAGCCGCTGACAGCCGCCGGACACCGGCGATTGCCCGCCCGATCCCGTGATTGTATAATCGAGAGTGGCCACGGTAACGGCCGGAGAGGGAAAGTGCGCCGGACCGGCGGTCCCGAGCTCCGGCGCCGGAAGGCTGCTGATTCCGCCTAGTACTGGACGGGTGGCCGAGTGGTTAAAGGCAGCAGACTGTAAATCTGCCGGTCCTTGCGACCTACGTAGGTTCGAATCCTACCCCGTCCACCAGATGTATTACCGGGAAGTGGCTGTGGCCGGACGGTCTTGTGGGCCGATGTAGCTCAGTTGGTAGAGCGCGTCCTTGGTAAGGACGAGGTCACCGGTTCAAGCCCGGTCATCGGCTCCATCGGTTTTGATACGCCGCGGACGCCGTCCCGCGGCTGGGCTTCTCGATAAGCTCCAGAAGATCCATTTCCAGCTCGAAAGGACTCATACGGAGAGCACTAATCGACATATGGGACGCGGGCTCCCGGGGCGGAAGTCCGCCCCGCGGGGCCGCATGAGCGCCTAAGCGCAGAGGACAAGGATTACCAATCATGGCCAAGGAGAAATTCGACCGGAGCAAGCCGCACATCAACATTGGGACGATCGGGCACATCGATCACGGCAAGACGACGCTGACGGCGGCGATCACGCAGACGTTGGCGAAGAAGAACC
>JALSRK010000029.1 GCA_026984795.1 Solibacteraceae bacterium
GCGTGGGCGATGGAGACGTAGAAGGCCTCGGCGGTCTGGCCGGCGAGCATAGTCCCCATCGGCTCGATGGTGCAGGAGACCATCACGGGAACGTCGATGCCCAGCTCTTCGCGAACCTTGCCGATCGCCAACAGGGCGGCCTTGGTGTTGCGCGTGTCCTGGCAGGTCTCGATCAACAGCAGGTCCACGCCGCCCTCCACCAGGGCCTTGGCCTGGACGTAGAAGGCCTGGCGCAGCTCGTCGAAGGTGATGCCGCCGGTGACGCTGATCGCCTTGGTGGTGGGGCCGATGGAGCCCGCGACCCACCGCGGGCGGCCCGGCTTGGAGAACTCGTCGGCGGCCTGGCGGGCGAGCCCGGCGGCGCGGCGGTTCAGCTCGGGGGCGCGGTCTTCCAAGCCGTATTCGGCGAGCACAATCGGCGTGCCGCCGAAGGTGTCGGTCTCGACGATGTCGGCTCCGGCTTCGAAATAGGCCCGGTGGATGTCGAGGATCACGTCCGGGCGGGTGGCGACGAGGTTCTCGTTGCAGCCTTCCAGAGAAGGGCCGCCGAAGTCCTCCGCGGTGAGGGACTTCTGTTGCAAGACGGTCCCCATGGCGCCGTCGAGCACGACGATGCGGCTCTTCAGGGCGTCCAGCAGCGCCTGGATTCGCAGTTCCCGTTCGGTCATGGACTGATAGGGGGAGGCTTAGCCCAATTTTACCATTCGGCCTTGCCGCACCCTTCCGGGCGGGGCGCCGATAGCAACTCCCCCGACTAAGCCTCCTGGCCCTTGTTCTTTAGATGCTTGTCGAGGAACTCGCGAATCGCTTTATATCCGCGGATGCGGTTGGCTTTCTTGGTGAAGCCGTGGCCCTCGTCGTCGAAGACGATGTACTCGACGGGCACGCCGTTCTTGCGGACGGCCTCGACGATCTCGTCGGACTCGACTTTGAGCACCCGGGGATCGTTGGCCCCCTGGAGCACGATCAAAGGCCGCTTGATGTTGGAGGCGTGGAACAGCGGCGAGATCTTGCGCAGGTATTCCTCCTCGGTCTCCGGGTTGCCGATCTCCGTATAGAGGGCGTCGCGGAAGGCCGCCCACCACGGCGGGATGCTCTCGAGCGTGCGAACCCAGTTGGCGACGCCGAAGATGTCCACGCCGGCGTCGAAGACTTCGGGCTGAAAGGCCAGCGCCGCCAGCACCATGTAGCCGCCGTAGCTGCCGCCGAGGATGCCGATGCGCTCGGGATCGACGAAGCCGGTCGAGATCAGGTAGTCCTTGGCCTTGACGCAGTCCATCAAGTCGTCCTGGCCGTGCTTGTGGTCGTCGAGCCGGTAGAAGGTCTTGCCGTAGCCGGAGCTGCCGCGGTTGTTCACCCGCAGGACGACGTAGCCGTGGTTCACCAGGTACTGGTAGAGCGGGTCGTAGCCGATGCGGGACTGCCCGCCGGGCCCGCCGTGCACCTGGACCAGCGCCGGGGCCTTCTCGCCGGGCTCGAGATGGGGCTTAAAGAGGATGGCCGGGATCTCCAGACTGTCGAAAGACTGGAAGCGCACCACCTCGGCGTCCGCCAGGTCTTCGGGGTCGATCTCCGGGTTCTGGCTGTCGGTGATCTTGGCCAGGTCGCCGGAGCCCAGGTCGTAGACGTAGAGATCGCGCGGCGTGCGGGCGCCGGAGTGGTAGAAGGCGATCTTGCGCTCGCTGCGGGAGATGTGGACGCTGCTGATCTGGCCGGCCGGCAGCTCGGGCAGCTTCACTTCGCGCCCGGTGGCCGTCTCGTAGATCTTGATGCGCGTGCGGGCGTCCTCGTTGATGCCAACGACCAGGTACTTGCCGTTCCACGACAGCGAAGCGAACATCACGTCCCAATCGGGCTTCTCGAGGACCTCGACTTCGTCCGTGGCCAGGTCCCGCTTCACGAGATACATGAAGTCGTGGCCCTCGTCGGTGGTGTAGTAGAGGCTCTTGCCGTCGGGACTGAAGGCGTGGGCCGAGTGGTTGACGTCGCCTTCGTGGGGCGTCAGGTGGCGGGTCTTGCCGGTCTGGAAATCGTAGAGGTAGAGGTTGTTGTCGTGGTCGGTGTGGATCTTGACGAGCACGAGGTAGTGCTTGTCGTTTGATATCGGTCCGTAGCTGTAACCCTCCGTGTTGCGGAAGACCATGCGCGGTTTCAAGGTGGCCAGGTCCATTTCGTAGAGGTCCATGAAGCGGGGATCACGGGCGTTGGAGACGTAGAAAAAGCTCTTCAGGTCGTGCGCCCAGAGGAAGAACAGCGAGCGGTTCTTCTCGCCCGGGGTGAGGTCTTTCTCCGTGCCGTCGGTCTCGCGGACGTAGATGTGGTAGATCTCGTTGCCGCCCTTGTCGCGGCGCAGCAAGATCCGCTCGTCTTCGGGGAAGTAGGAGATGGCGAAGGTGGTGTCGGAGGAGTTCGTAAGCTGGGTGGCGGGCCCTCCCGCGGCCGGCGCTTCGTAGGAGTTGAAGACGCCGGAAGCGTCGCTCGAGAAGAGGATCTTGGACTCGTCCGGGGAGAAGGCGGCCCCGGTCACCGACGTCGTGTCGAGGAACTGCTCGATCGTGTACTGCTTGGGTGCGCGGCGCTCGGGGGCGGTGGAGCAGCCGGCGGCGAACAGCAGGGCGCAGGCGGCGAACGGGACCAGCGGTCTGAGAGACATGCTCCCATTCTAGACCGCGCGCCAAAGCGCATTTGGGTTATGCGACCGGGGGCAGAAACGGATAACCTGGAATTCGGTTTCAGCGGACGCCCATGGCCTCTCGATTCACTGGCAAGACGCTCATGATTTCCGGGGCGACCGGCATCGCCGCCGCGGCAGCGCGCGAGGCGGGCGCGGAGGGAGCGCGGCTGTTCCTGGTAGCTCTCGGCGAGGACGAGTGCGCCGCGATCCGGGACGAGCTTGCCGCCTCGGGCGTGGCCGTACGGACGCTCGCCGGGGATCTGACCCGGCCGGAGACGGCGCGGCGGGCGGTAGAAGAGTGCGTGGCGGTCTTCGGGCGCATCGATGGGCTGTTCAACGTGGCGGGGGGCAGCGGACGGCGCTTCGGCGACGGCCCGTGGCACGAGTGTACGGAGGACGGCTGGCACGCCACCCTGGCGATGAACCTGACGAGCACGTTTCTGTTGACCCGAGAAGTGTTGCGGCAGATGCTCCGCCAGGAGCCCGACGCGGAGGGCCGCCGCGGGGCGGTCGTCAACACGGGGTCGGTGACCGCCTTCTCGCCTCAACCGGACTACTTCACCACCCATGCCTACGCGGCGGCCAAAGGAGCGATCGAGGCGCTCACCGTCGCCGCCGCTTCCTACTACGCGCGCTGGAAGATCCGGGTGAACGCAGTGGTCCCGGCGCTAGTGCGCACCCCGATGAGCCGCCGCGCCCAGGGCGACGCCGGGATCATGGAGTTCATCGCCCGCAAGCAGGCGCTGGCCGGGGGCATCCTCGAGCCCGAGGACGTGGCGCGCGCCGCCTTGTTCCTGCTGAGCGGCGAGGCTCGCAACATCACCGGCGAAGTGCTCGCCGTGGATGGCGGCTGGC
>JALSRK010000030.1 GCA_026984795.1 Solibacteraceae bacterium
CGTCCAGCACGAGCAGCGGCGAGCGCCACCACGCCTTCGCCAGGATCTCTTGCCAGAGTTTGTCTTCGACTCTCCGAATCTCCCCCCGGACGGCGGTGATCCGCTCCGAGACGCGCTCCCGCCCGCCACGCGCCCGCACCGGCATCGCCGAAAGCGCGTCGGCCAGCTCGCGCAAGTCCACCTTGCCCAGCGCCCTGGAGACCGCCGCCGGCACCGGGTCGTCGTCCAGCCGCAGCCGTTCGTCCCTGAGGTGTTCGTTGAACAGGTCCTTCCACAGCCGCGTGTCTTCGTCGAGCAACTTCCGCCAGATTCTCTCCCCGAGGCGGCTGGCCTGCTGCCACTTCTTCGCGTAGAGAAGCTCGGCGAGAAACCGGTGGATCTGCGGCCGTACCTTCCGCAACTGCTCCCGCCGGCCGTGGCGCCGCAGCGTCTCCCGGATCAGCGCCAGCCGCACCCAGATGTCGGTCTGGCTGCGGCTCATCGCTCCGGCCGCCAGCAAGACGATGTGGCAACGCCGCCGGGGCGGGTCGTCGAGCAGCTTCAGGAACTCCACGCTATGGCGGGCGGTTCCGTAGCGGAAGATCTTGTTCGCGGGGTTCGCTGAGGGAGCCCACTCCTGCCGGGGAACGGCAACCACCCCGTCCAGGTAGAGGGAGCAGAAGGCGTCGAGGTCCTGGACCCACTTGTCGATCAGGCTCGGCGGCGTCATCACCACCACCGGTCCTCTGCGGCTCGCGATCCCCACACAATAGGCCACCGCCAGGGCGACGAACGTCTTGCCCATCCCCACCTCGTCGGCCAGAATCACCCCCGGCTGCCGGGCCAGACGGGCGAGGATCTCCTCGGCCTCGGCCCGCTGGCGCACCTGGTCGGCCATCGAGACCCGCCGATTCGCACGCCGGCCCAGCACCAGCTCCCGCGGAATCTCGCAATAGCGCGTCATTGCTGAACCCTTTCCCGGACGCGCCTCCAGAAGCGCCGCACCTCGGCCGACAGTCCCGGCGTGGAGTGGATCTCCCGATCGACTTCCCAGGTGATGCTTCGCAGGAACCTCTTGTATCTCGCCTCGAACCGCTGCTTGCTCAAGGCCCCCTCGGCCTCCCGGTAGTGGACTTCGCTCAGCGTGAGGAACAGGTCCGCGAGCCGGAGCGCCGTTTCCGAGGCGTCGTTGCCGTCTTCGTGCAACTCCCCGGCCATACGCCGCACCAGTTGCTCGATGCCGATCATTCCCGTCAGCCGCCACTCGAGCGCCCGCTCGCTCCACACCGGCCGCTCCAGCCCTTCCCTGACCCCCTGCAGCAGCCGCGCCTGCTGCCGGATCCGGTGCAGAAACGTGTCCTCGAGACGGTACCGCCGCAGCGGGTCGAGGTCGGGCGGAGTGGCTTCGTCGAGTTCCTCGGCCCCGGCCGGCTCGGCGGTTCCCTTGCTCCCGGCCAAGACCCGGAACGCTGCGCTCACGTCGGAAGCGGCCAGCAGGTAGAGCAGGTCCTCTGCCGTCATCCCTTCGAGCTCCCTCGGAGCCGGAAGCTCCGCCGGGTCCTCGACGTTCACCGGCCAGAACGCCTGGTTGTCCTCCCAGACGACAAGGAGCTTGCTCGGAGCGTACGGGTGAAGCCACCGCGCCACCACCGTTTCGCGCCTGCCCAGAGCGGCGTGTGCCTCGTTGTCGAGCAGCCTCTCGTCGAGCTTCGGCCCGCCGAGCACCTGCCATCTACCGGGCAGGGAAGCTGGCTCCAGCCGGAAGACCAGCGCCGGCTCGTCTCCAGCCCGGTAGACCGCCGAAACGAAGCCCGCCGGCGGCGCCGGCGCCGCAGCCTGTTCTTCTTCGAGCAGATCCGGTCGCGGTCCCTCCCACTCGGCGCTCTCCGGATCCGGCACCGGCGTAGTCGGTGGCCACAGCGCCTCCAGCTCCCGGGCCTCCTGCGGAGCCGCTTGCCGCCTGGCGATGTAGAGCAGGTTCGCCTCGGCGTTGCCGCCGCCGGCGGCGCCCATCCCGGCGCGGGTGAAGTTCGAGGAGCCGATCATCAGCGCGCTGTAGTTCGCGTTGCTCAGGGCGAGCATCTTGGCATGCCACGGCCGGTTCTCCCCGTCCTCGGGACCGCCCGGCAACGCCTCGACCCTCAAGCGGTCCACCCGGTCCTTCGCCGTGCGCCACAATGCGAACGGCGCCGCCAGCCGCAGCGTCTCCCCGGCGCTGTCTTCGGCGGGCACGCAGAGTGTCAATGAGCGCTTCTTTCCCCGCGCCATCCGGCTGCACAGCGCCGCCGTAGCTGCGTCTTCCTTGCGCCCGTCCGCCGGATCGAAAAATGGCGACGCCACGCGGACTTCCGCCGGAGCCCCTCCTGCCCTCTGGCACTCGGCCAGCGCCTCGGTGAGGCTGCTGCGCCGCGCCCCGCCGCCGGGCGTCCCGGGAAGGGTGAAACACAAGCGCCGGCGGAGCCGCCACCCGTACCGGGGAACGTCCTTCCACCCGCCTGCCTGCCGCCTCACCCGCGCCAGAAACTCCGCCGCCCGCCGGCGCGCCGCGTCCTCGCCGCCGCCTGCCGCCAGGGCCGCCAGCTCGCCCAGGAACCCGCACGACTGCTCGAGCAGCTCCTGGTTGCACTCCTCGGGCCGCAGCTCCACCGTTCCGCAGACTTCGCGGTTACGCCGGTAGCCGGTGGGCGTCAGGTTCGCCGAAGCGGCCACGATCCGGATCCGTTTCGTCCACACGAGCAGCGTCAGCTTGGCGTGCTGTTTGCCCCCGGGGACGCGCACCGGCAACACGTCCCAGCGCAGCGAGTGGTCCACGCCGGCCTGGCTGTAGTCCACCAGCACCCCGGCATAGACCGCCCCCAGCTTGTTCTCGCGCTCCAGCAGGTAGGCCAGCCCTTCGCGGTCCGGCAGCGAGTCGATCTCCAGGAACCGCGCCAGGCACTCTTCCTCGAAGAAGCCCGCGTCGAACGTGTAGGTCGTCGCCAGGCATCCCACCGGATCGCCGGCCCCGCCCGGCGGCCGCCAGACGTCCAGCATCGGCCGTTCCCGCGTGTACCGCTTCGCGCTCATGCCAGATCACGGTAGAACCGGGCGACTGGCTCGGTCCGGTACTGATGGACGTACAGCGAAGGCGTTGGTTCTCTCCTCTCCAGGCGGTAGTTGAGCCGGATGTAGATTCGACCGGGGCCCGCCGGTTCGAACCAGGGCCGCTTGCCCTCACGCGATTTTGCTTTTTGCACCGCTTCGTGATGTTCGCACAACGTGGCGCCGAACCTCTCGGGCGGCACGGGCTCGGCGAAGCTGCCGAAGCGCTGCGCGAACTCGCCCGCCAGCTTCGGCTCGAAGGTCTCCAGCCGCCGCGCGGCCTCTCGGTAGAGCTGGCTGCAACGCTGGGCCAGCATCCGGAAGTCGGCGTCGCTGGCAAGCTGCGAGGTTTCCAATCCCCGCACGTCCTGGCGGCTCCCTTCGGCCCGCAGGATATCGAAAGCATCCGTCAGATTGCGGGCGAACCCCTCGTAGGCTCCGATGGCCTCCAGCAGCCGGCCGTACTCCGGCGCCTCTCTGTAGAGCTCGCGATGGAACGCGCGCTCGTCCGGGTACTCCCCGTCGGTCTTCGCCAGCAGCCTCCAGATGGGAACCAGCGCGCCCGGCGCCTCCGCCCCGTCCCCCAACAATAGCCGCCGAAGGCAGCTCTTCTCCTGGCGCCCGGCCAGATGCGGCGCGAACGCCTCGGCCAGCTCCTGCCAATCGGCCTGCTTCCATCCCGGCGGCGTCCGCGTCCGGGCCGGAGTCTCCCTGAGGCTCGTCTCGACCGCCTTCCGCCACTTCTTGTAGAGTCCATGGTCTGCTCCGAACGAGCCGATCCCCTGCCCGTGCGCCCAGGCGCGAATCAGCTCGTCCCCTCTCGGGGAGCGCAGCCGAAGCTGCCAGTCCACCAGCCCCAGATGCACGCCCAGCCGCTTGTAGACGCCGTGGAAGCCGAAGATCCGCGGCGTCTTCAAGTAACTCCGCTCATCGACGTAGCCGCGGTCCTCGACCGCCCGGCCCACGACATAGCTGCCCGGTACGCCCCAGAGCTCTTCCTCGCCGCCGAGCGCCCGCACCAGCGCTTCCACGACCAGCCATTCCCACACCAGATACGGCGGCAGGCGCGGCTGGCGCGGGTTCGGCGCCAGATCCTCGAGAACCAGCGCCCCCACCGTGATCGCCGTCAGGAACCGCACCCGCTGCATCCGCTCGCGAACGCCCGGCACCAGCCTCACCGCCAGCTCGTCGGCGATCGCGTACAGCCCCAGCGGATCGAGCGACCCTTCGCTCGTGCCCGGCGGATCGTAGGCGGTGAAGAACGGAAGCGCTGCCAAAGCCCGACCCACAGCTAGCCATTATCCGCGTTTTTGGGTGACCACCGCCCAACACCGGACATAGACATGTGTGGCGATCTACCTCGGACACGCGCTACGCGGTCTCGGCAGCGCAACACCCCAATTGCCCCATCCGCCCGGCCCTAGCAGCCCCTGGATAAAGTCTGAACCGCCCCGGGTTTCCCGGGGACTCCGTGAATTGGGAGGATGGACGAATGGCGAGACGAAGCAAGGTATCGCCGGTAGCCCGGGACGCCTGCGTCTCTTGGGGAGGCAGCCGCTATTCGGCGCCGAGGCGCTATGGCGGCGAGGCGGTCTGGATGCGGGAGGAGGGTGAGCAGGTGGCCGTCTTCCACGGTGGCGAGCGGATCGCCGTCCACCGCAAAGCAGCCCGGCGTCACGAAGTCATCACCGTGGCCGAGCATCATGCCGGCATTCCCTTGGGTTCCCCGGCGCACCCGAAGATCCAGATCCGGATCCGTGAGGCGGCGCCGACGGTCGAGGTGTGGCCCCTGGGCGCTTACGAAAGCGCCGTGGAGGGAGAGGGACGATGACCGCCTTCGAACAGTTGCAGGCCAACCGTGGCCTCGCTGGGACTCACGGCGGTGGGAGCCCGCCTGGAAGCGCTGCTCGAGCAACCCGGTAAGAGGGAGCGGGCCTACGCCGACTTCCTGCTGGAGGTGCTCGGCGCCGAGACCGAGACCCGTCGCCAGCGCTACTTGAAGACCCGGCTGCAGTTGGCCGATCTACCCTTCCTGAAGTGCTTCGAGGAGTTCGACTTCGACTTCCAGCCCTCCCTCGACGAGCGCCAGATCCACGAACTTCGGACCCTGCGCTTCGTCCACGAGGCCGAAAAGCGCCGCCGCCTGGAGCTCGAACGCGCGGCCGCCGGCCTGCCAGCCAACGATCCAGAACCGCGGATCAAGCGTGTGCGGGATGTCCTGCAAGAGTACCAAGAGACGTACCCGATCAATCACCGCGAAAGCTCGACTCGGATTGTGGTGGAACGGTCTGCGCACTTGGCGCGGCTGCTGGGCAGTTTGCTGGTGGTGGATCTCACCGAGAGCCGGATCTTGGAATACATAGCAGAGAGGCGCCGCGAGGGGGGCCGGAAACAGGACGGTCAATCTCGAGCTGGGAATCCTGTCGCGGGCTCTGCGGAGAACCTGGCGCGAGCTTTGGTCCGGCGTCAAGAAACTGGAAGAACGCCACGACGTGGACCGCGCGCTCCGGCCCGAAGAGGAGCAGCGACTGCTCGAGGCGGCGGCTCGGAACCGGTCACCGCTCATCTATCCCTACCTGATGTTGCTGTGTTGGACCGGCATGAGAGCCAACGAAGCCCGAACGCTCAAGTGGGAGCAGGTGGATTTCGAAGCTGGCCTGGTGCGAGTGGGAAGGGCGCAAACGGAGGCCGGCAAGCGCCAGATCCCTATGAGTGGTCCCCTTCGGGCTGCTCTGGAGCATCACGCTGCGCGCTACACCCAATGGTTCGGCCCGATCAGGCCAGAGTGGTACGTGTTCCCGCTCTCGAACCGGCGACGGCCCGTCAATCCTGACATGCCGGTGACCTCTCTGAAGCGGGCCTGGGACACGGTCCGCAAAGAAGCGGGTGTCGTAGCCCGGCTGCATGATCTCAGGCACACTTTCTGCACCAAGCTGGCAGAAGCCGGCGTAGCCGAAAGCGTGATGCTTGATATGATGGGTCACGTGAGTGCGGTGATGTTGCGGCGGTACAGCCACATTCGGGAAGAGGCCCGGCGCCGGGCCATCCGGGCGGTCGAGGCTCAGGTTTCGGATCGGTCTGCTACAATTTCCACTACATTGACGGGGAGGGCGCTACCGAAAGGGCCTCTAAGTTATTGAAAGGGCGGTTAGCTCAGCCGGTCAGAGCGCCTGCCTTACAAGCAGGAGGCCGCAGGTTCGAGTCCTGCACCGCCCACCACTCGAAACCCTTCTACTCGCGCGTTCCGGGCGAGATCCCACCGAACCCGCGAACGAGCAGTGGAGGACAGAACAGCGAGCGACAACCACCGCGGGGAGCACCCGTCCGCCCGGTTGGAACGACGGCGAGGCGAGGCCGCTGCCGCGCCTCCGGCCGAAGTTGCGGAACCCACTCTACCTGTTGCCCAGATTGCCGCTGTAGTCCTCTGCTCCGACAGGAACAGCCAGAACGAGTCCATACGCCCTGGATAGGGAACATCTACTACTGCTGTGTTCGCTTGACGCACTGCTGGTGTTTGGTGATGCTGGAAGTGTCGCCGCCGGGCGGAGGAGTTCCGCCCCCGCTCTCATGAGCGGACCCGGGAACGCCAATCCTCCTCCCGGGAGGTGGCGCGCCGCCCCTTGGCGAAGGAGCCGTTTCGCCGGCCCCGGTGACCGGGGCTTCGGGGACGCCCGCCAGTCTCCCCGAAGGGGCGGTTTTCCCCGCACGCAAGAGCGAGTCACGCTGTCTGGTTGTCAGCGCTGCCCTCCGGCAGTATCCGAGCACTTCCCCGTTATCCTCATAGCGAACCCGATTCCCAGCCGTACGTGCCATCGGCAAGCCGCCCGCGCCCGGATGGGATATAACACAAGGGGAGGAAACGCGCGATGAAGCGGCTGGTGTGGTTGCTGGCGCTGCTGGCGGCGCCGTTGAACGCCGAGGTGACGGTGTGGGCGGTGAGCGGCGGCGTACGGGTGAATCCCGTCACCGGAAAGCTCATAGAGGCCCGGCCGGACATTCACCCGGACTACCCGGCGGGCGACTTCCGCCAGGGCAACTCCATCTGGGACGCGGCCACCCGCACGGTTTCGCTGAAGGCGGCGCGGAACGAGTTCGTCGCGTTCCAGGTGATCGTCGAGACCACCGAGCCCATCGACGGCGTCGATATCCAGCCGGTGGCGCTGGAGCACGAAAGCGGCGCCCGGCTCGAAGGCCGCAACGTGCGGATCTTCAAGGAGTGGTACGTGCGGGTCCGGCGGCCCTCGACGGGCTATGAGGCCACCTCGCTGGGTCCGGCCTGGTATCCGGACGCGCTGATGCCGTACCGTAAGGCGCGGCTGAATACCGGTTTTCCGTTCTCGATCCCGGATCTCTACAACAACATTCCAAACCAGCGGAACCACGCCCTCTGGATCGATATCTACGTCCCGTACGAGCGCGAGCAGGCCCCACCGGGGCGTTACGAGGGTCTGGTGAAGATCACCTGGAAGGGCGGCGAGGCGGCGATCCGGGTGCGGCTCGACGTATGGGACTTCGCCCTGCCGCATGAGCGCCATCTGCCGGGCGACATCTGGAACGGCTCGATACGCCGGATGCCTCCGGACGAGGAGCTGCTGTACTACCAGATGGCGCGGCGGCACCGTTTTCTGCCGCTGGTCTACGCCTACCGGCCGAAGCTGACCGTGTCGGGCACGAAGGTCACCATCGACTGGACCGAATACGACCGCCGCATCTCCCGCTACCTCGACGGGTCGGCGTTCACCGATGCTTACGGTTACTGGGGTCCGGGCTACGGGCTGCCGGTGACCCATATGATGCTGCCGTTCGACATCGAGAAGGGTGGCAACCGGAGCCGCGCCTGGCCCATCCCCGTGCCCGAGGGCGGCCGGACGCCGGAGTACGAAGCCGTCTGGCGGGAGACGGCCCGGCAGGTCAAGGAGCATCTCGACAGCCGGCCGGCCTGGCGGCGGGTGATGAAAGTGGCGTTCCTGAACGGGCTGGACGAGTCCTACAACGAAGAGGCCTACGAGAAGATGCTCTACTACGGGCGCCTGCTGCACGAGGCCCTGGGCCGCGGCTGGTTCAAGTACCGGATCGACGGCGGCTACTCGGCCGAGGCGATGGAGAAGCTGGCGGCCGAGGTGGATCTGTGGGTCTGCCATACGGTGGCCTTCGACATCGACACGGTGGAGCGGTTCCGCAAGCGGGGCGTGGAGACGTGGTTCTACGGGCCGATGATCTACGAGCAGCGGCGCAACTCGGGCTGCGGTTCGAATACGTTCCTGGATCTGGACCTGCTGGTGAACCGGGCCATCGGCTGGGTGGGCTGGAAATACCGCGCCGGTTGGGTGGAATGGGAGTTCGACTGGAACGCCTTCGCCGCCTGGTACGAAGCCGAAAACTTCAAGGAACCGCGGCGGATCTTCAACGGCTCCGGCCAGCTCATCTATCGCGGCGCGGTGATGGGCTACCGGGAGCCGATCGCCAGCATCCGGCTGAAGGCCCAGCGCCGGGGCCTCCAGGACTACGAGTACTTCTGGCTGCTGGCTCAGGCCACCGGCAGCCGCGAGGAGGCCGACCGCCTCGTCAACCGCGTCGTCTACAAGCAGCCCTTCGGCAAGCGGGCGATGTTCGACACCGAGATCTGGAAGAACAACCCCGAGCTTTGGGACCAGGTGCGGATCGCCGCCGGCGAGAGGATCGCCCGGGCGCTGGCGGGGGAGCGGCGGTAGACGCCCACTGAAGAGTGGCTGCCCGAGCTCACAGCGCTGTTGAGGCCGATATCCGAGACTCGGGGCGGGCTTCCGCACAACCGCGATTGCTTTCGGGAAACCCTTGGCTGACCCCGCTCTCAGACCCTCATCCGGAGTGCCAACGGGATTGGGTCATGGCGGGAACCCTGGCAAACTAGGGGGGATGGGAGGTTCGCCGATATGAGCGATACGGGAGCTGGCGCCGTAAGACAAAGTTATCGCCCACTGCTGCAAATAGCAGCCTTCTGTGAGAAGGTCCTCGAGGAGAAGGACGGTGTGCTGAGTCTGATCAGGGTCGTTAACCGCATCACCGTGAGGGGCTCGGGGAGGGAAATGCCGAAGCTCCCCGTCAATCTTGTCCTCGTTGTTTCCTTCAAATCCGGCTTCATGCGGGGGAAGACCGCGATCCGCGTCAAGCCATTTACGCCGCGAGGGCAACAGCTCCCGGTGATCGAGTTTCCCGCTTTGTTCGAGGGCGACGACCGAGGTGTCAACTTCGTTTACGGACTCACGGTCATGACCGAAGAGGAAGGGCTGTACTGGTTCGATATATGCGTAGAAGACGAACAAGTCACACGTCTTCCACTGCGTGTCATCTACTTACCGGCTCCCACTGCAGGACCGGCCCAAGGGTGACCGACTCGTCACGAGTTACCGTAGACGAAGACCCTGTAGTGAAGGTCGCTTGGCCGGGGCCGAGACTGGCTTGGACATGAACGGTCGAAAGCAGTTTTCGGAACTCCTCACGCAGCTCTTCCTCCGTCCGGTGACCGCTGCTGTGCTCAGCCAGAAGCAACTCGATGCCATAGACAAGATCTTGGACGCCCTGGTCTCTGTGCTTGTGCACGTCCCACGATTCCGAAACCAGCCACTCCTCCAGCTCGGCGAGGGAAATCTCGTCGAGAAGGTACGACATCAGCCGCTCCCGGATTGCATTCTCCGAAACCATGGCTACCCCCCAACGAATCTCATCGTCTGAGCTCAGGCGACTGTTTAACGACCTCGGCTACTGGGAGAAAGCCTGCGCCGGGGAATTCCGCCAAGTCGTGGTCAAAGACAGGCACCCATCCCCGGAACGGTCGCACCAGCCAATCTGTACCCGCAGTCAAATGATATCGTACCGGGACCGGGAAGACAACGAAGTTGCTCGCGTCCACCAGTACTTGCGCCCCGACGGCACCCTGGGCGGCAGCGGCAAGCCGGACCCCAAGAGACTGATTCACAAGGGGATCGTTTACTTTGCCGGCCCCAGCCGCCGTACCTGAGAACTTCCCGCGGCAAGTTGTGAACGGCGCTAAAGGCGGCCGGGCCGCGCCTCTTCCATACAGAGATCTCACGGGACGCGCGGCGCTGTCGAACCAGGCGCGCATCTGTTAACTTGAGGTGAGGAGAGGGCGATTGCCCGCGACGAGCCAACCCGCCGCCCAGAAGATCCCCGGCACGGTCAGAGCGTTCACGGCCTTCGGAGTTCCGGTCCGCTTCCACTTCACGTTCTTGCTGCTGGCGGTTTTCCTGCTGGCGCTGGTGTGGCAGGACCGGGACACGGCGGTGGGCGACGCGATCTTCATCGCCTCGCTGTTCGGCTCGGTGTTGCTGCACGAGCTGGGCCACGCGGTGATGGCGCGGCGCTACGGAGTGCGGACACTCGAGATCGTGATGTTCCCCATCGGCGGGGTGGCCCGGCTCGAAAAGACGCCTCCGGCGCGGAAGGAGCTGGGGATCGCCATCGCCGGACCGGCGGTGAACCTGGTGATCGCCGCCGGCATCCTGGGAGCGCTGGCCGTGTGGCGGCCTGAGATTGCGGGCCCAGAGGCCCTGGCGGAACCGGAGAATGGCAATCTACTGGAGAGGATCGCCTACGGGAACCTGGTGTTGGCGCTCTTCAACCTGCTGCCCGCGTTTCCGATGGACGGAGGGCGGATTCTGCGTTCGGTACTGGCCCTTTCGCGGCCCGAGGAAGAGGCGACGCAGGTCGCTTCCCGGGCGGGCCGGGCGCTGGCGGTAATGATGGGCTTGTTCGGGCTGGTGACGGCGAACTTCATGCTGTTGTTCATCGCGTTTTTCGTCTACCTGGGGGCGGCGCAAGAAGGGCAAGCGGCGATCGGCCGTTCTCTCACCCACGGCATCCCGGTTCGGGCAGCGATGATCACCAGGTTTCACACCCTTTCCCACGCGGCCACGATTCAGGAGGCGGCCCGGCTGATGCTCGAGACCACCCAGCAGGACTTCCCTGTCTTGCACGCCGGCCGCGTGGTGGGGCTGCTCGACCGCAACGCGCTGCTGCGGGCCATCGCTACCGAGGGGGGAGAGGCCTATGTGGCCGGGGTGATGGACCGGAATCCCTTGCGGCTCCCGGCGGACATGGATCTCTCGGAGGCCGTGGCCTCGATGGCCGAGGCCGGCCCCTGCGCGCTCGTCATGGAAGGTGACCGGCTGGTGGGCATTCTCACCCGCGAAAACCTCTCGGAGTTCATCTTGCTGCGGCGCATCGGGATGCAGATCGGAGGGTGAGGCAGCCCGCCCCGCCAGCGCTATTTGCCGATGCAGAAGGTGGAGAAGATCCGGTTGAGAATGTCGTCGGCGGTGGTGGCTCCGGTGATGGCATCGATGGGCTGCAGGGCGGCATAGAGATCGAGCAGCAGCATTTCGTGAGGGATCCGGTTGCGGACGGCTTCGCGGGCGTGGCGCAGGGCCTCCCGGGATTCCCTCAAGCACTGCTCGTGGCGCAGGGAGGTGATGAAGCCGCCCTCCATCTCCAGGCGGCCGCCGGGGGCCAGCGTCCCGATGATGCGGCGGCGCAGCTCTTCGATGCCGTCTCCGGTGAGCGCCGAGACGGCGACGCACTCCTCGGGCGGCCGGGCGCGGCGTTCCAGATCGGCCTTGTTGCCGACCAGCAGGTAGCGGCCCTGGCGGCGCGCCTCGTCGATGAGCGCCTGGTCGTCGGCGGTGAGGGGTTCGGAGAGATCGACGACCACCAGGGTGAGATCGGCGTCGGCCATGGCCTGGTAGGAGCGTTCCACGCCGAGGGACTCGATCCGGTCGGCGCTCTTGCGGATGCCGGCGGTGTCGATGAACTTGACGGGGATGCCGTCGATGGCCGTGGTTTCGGAGACGGTGTCGCGGGTAGTGCCGGCGATCTCGGTGACGATGGCCCGCTCCTGCTCGAGCAGCCGGTTGAAGAGGCTGCTCTTGCCGACGTTGGGCCGCCCCACGATGGTGAGGGTGAAGCCCTCGTGCACGAGCCGGCCGTAATCGAAGCTGCGGATGAGCTCCTCGATGGGCTGTTCGACGGCGTCGATCCGGCGCAGGATCTCCTCGTCGGAGGCGATGGGGACATCGTCCTCGGCGAAGTCGATGCCGGCCTCGAGCAGCGCGATCAGTTCGGTGAGCCGCTCCTTGATGGGGGCGAGGCGGCGGCTCAGGCTGCCGGCGGCCTGCTGGGCGGCGACGCGGGCCTGGTAGAGGGTGGTGGCCTCGATCAGGTCGCGGACGGCCTCGGCCTGGGGCAGATCGATCCGGCCGTTGAGGAAGGCCCGCAGGGTGAACTCGCCCGGCTCGGCGAGGCGCGCGCCGCTGAGGCAGGCGCGGTCCACACAGTAGCGCAACACCACGGGCGAGCCGTGGCAGGAGATCTCGACGACGTCCTCGGCGGTGTAGGAGCGCGGGGCGGCGAAGAAGGTGACCACCACCTGGTCCACTACGCCGCCCTCTTCGCCGGTGAGCTCGGCCAAGGAGGCGTGCCAGGGGCGCCACTGATGGCCTGGAGGGAGGCGGAGGATGGCGGTGGCGACTTCCCGGGCGCGGCCTCCGGAGATGCGAACGATGCCGATCGCTCCCCGACCGGGCGGGGTCGAGACGGCGACGATGGTGTCGCGGAGATGCACCGCTTCAGCGGCGCCGGCGGCGCACCGGCGCGGGGGACGGGGGCTCAGGCAGCGAAGGCATGTGGGCGGGGTAAATGACCACGCCGCGATGAGGGCCGACACCGGCGCTTTCGCTGCGGACTTCGGGAACGTCCCGAACGGCGAGGTGGAGGATACGGCGTTCGCGGCTGGTCATCGGACTGAACCGGAAAGGCTGACCGGAGGCCTTTACCTTCTCGGCGGCGGCCAAGGCGCTCAGGCGCAGCTCCTCGATGCGCAGCATACGGTAGTCATTGGCGTCAAAAACCAGCAGGGCATGCTCCTCGGGGGCCATGCGGAGCATCTCCATGGTGAGGTGTTCGAGCGCCAGCAACAGCTCGGCGCGGTTCTCCAGCAGTAGATCGACGTCCGGGCCGGTGAAATTCACCACGAGCTCGGGGTTTTCGAAATCCTTGAAGCGAGCCTCGGGTTCGGTGATGTGCGGGCTAACGCGCAGACGCGCCCGCCTGAGGATGGGCTTGAGGAACCGCTTGATCTTCGGGCCGACAGATTCGGCGGTGAACTTCTTCTGCTGCCCCAATCTACCTTCTGCGACCTTTCCGTCTAGGCTTTGGTTCCGGTTTCTTCTCGGCGGGCATTTGGACCTTCTCGCCCATTCTGTTGATGATCAACTGCTGGGCGACGCCGACGATGTTGCTGGTCAACCAGTATAACACCAGGCCGCTCGAAACCCCGTAAAAAAGGAAGCCCATCATGAGAGGCATCATGTACATGATGCGCTGCTGGCCGGAGGAGCCCACGGCGGTCGTGGGAGTCATTTTCTGCATGAGGAACTGGGACATGACCATGGTGACCGGCAGGATGCGGATGGGCAGGTGTTCGGGTTGGGAGAGGTCGGTCACCCACAGCCACTCGGCGCCCCGGAGTTCGATAGCGACTCTGAGCACTTTATAGAAGGCTATGAAGAACGGAATCTGGAGCACCATCGGCAGGCAGCCGCCCATCGGGTTGACGCCGTGCTTCTGGTAGAGCTCCATGAGTTCTTCGTTCTGCTTCTGCTTGCGGGGATCGCGCATGCTGATCCCCTTGTACTTCTCCTGGATCCGCTTGACCTCCGGCTGCAGCGCCTGCATCTTCTTCATGCTCTTCAAGCTGGTGAGCTTGAGCGGGAACATGATGATGTTGATGCCGACGGTGACGACAACGATGGCCCAGCCGTAGTTCGGAATCCAGTTGTTGTGGACCCACTTCAGAACCAGGAAGAGCGGCTTGGCGAGGAACGAGAACCAGCCGAAATCGACGATCTGCTGCAGGCGGGGGTCGATCTGTTTGAGCAGATCGAGGTCCTTGGGGCCGACGAAGAGCGGGAAGTGGTTGAGGCCGGCGCCGCCGATGCCCGCACCGGCATGGGGCATCTGTTTCTCCTGTTCCGCTTCCACGTAGGCCAGCTTGTCGGTGTAGGTCCGGATGGTGAAGGCCGCAGAGTCGCGAGGAAGGGCGACAGCAGCGAAATAGGCATCCTCGATGCCGGCGAAAGAAAACTTGCCTTGCAGGGTGATGGGGCCGTCTTCGGCCTCGTCGGGTTTGTTGACGATCAGCTTGTCATCGGAAAGGCTGTAGTAGAGGGTGTGCTGCTGCTTGGGCGCGACAGGTACGGTGAGGTCGCCGAAACCGCCTCGCCAGACCAGCAGATGGGGCACCGGGTTGCCCTGGTGGCGGACCTCGCTCTCCACGTCGCAGACGTACCCGTCCTGGGTGAAGCGAAACACTTTGCGGTAGAAGGTAACGCCGTCGGAGAGTTCGAACTCGACACCCAAGCCGCCGTCGCTCCGGGTGACGGCGAAGAGGCCGCTGTTCGGGTCCAAGGCAGGAGCAGGGCCAAGGAAATCGATCTGGAACGGATAGCCCACTTCCGGGGCCGCCCGCTGGTTCACCAACTCCAGGGGTGCTCCGGAACCGTCCGTGTAGTTCTTGAGGATCCAGCTCGTGACGACCGCCCCGCGGTTGGAGAACGTGACCCGGTACACGTCGGTCTCGAGGGTGAAGGTCTCTTCGGCTTCCGCGGCGACGGCGCCGGCCGGCGGCGACGCTTCTGCTGGCGCCCTTGTTTCCTCGACGGCGGGAGGCGCTTCCGACGGGGCGGCCGGTTCGGCGGCCGGGGCCTCAGCCGTCTCTGTTTCGGGCGAGGGGGGTGGGGGGTGGTAGAAATACGGCGTCAGGAAAAGGACGGCGCCCATCAAGAGAAAAGCCAGCAACAGCCGCTTTTCCATCGAGATTTCCTGGTTCGGGCCGCCGTTGCCTTTCGATTGCTCTGCCATATGCTCTGTTGCTCAGTGAACCCCGGTAGCCCGGGAAGCCCGGAACCCATGGGGATCCACCTCGGGGGACGGGGGACCGTGCCCGACCGGGGGAACAGGATCAAAACCGCCCGGATGAAACGGATGGCACCGGGCGAGGCGTTTCACAGCGAGCCAGACGCCCCGACGCACGCCGTGGATCTCGATGGCTTCCCTGGCGTAAACGGAGCAAGTCGGGTGGAAACGGCAGGCGGAGGGCAGCCAAGGTGAAACCCACCTCTTGTAGGCCTTCAGGATCGCGATGAGGATGCGTTGCATCGCTCAAAAACTCTTTGCACTTCGCGCCGCAACTGCTCGAAGGGTGCGGTCAGCACCGCCGGCCGAGGGTTGAAAACCACATCCCAGCCGGGAGCCAGGGTCCGGATCTCGTGCCTGATCGCGTCGCGCATGCGCCGCTTGATCCGGTTCCGTACGACCGCTTTCCCCAGGGAGCGAGGGACGGTGATCCCCGCCCGCGGGACTCCGGCTTCGGGCCGGCGGCAGCAGAACGCCAGAAAGAACGGTCCGGACACCCGCATCCCGTCCCGGTAAACCCTGCGATAGTCGCCGGACCGCAGGAGACGGAACTGTTTGGGGAAGGAGTAGTCGGCCTTTCCAGCGTTCGGCTTACAATTTCGCGTAACGAACCGCTCTTTCGTCACTCACGCTGAGCTTCCGGCGGCCCTTCGCCCGCCTTCGGGCCAGGATCGCCCGACCGGCCTTTGTCCTCATGCGCGCCCGAAACCCATGCGTCTTCGCCCTTCTGCGATTGTTCGGTTGAAAGGTCCGCTTTGGCATATTTCCACTCCGCACCGCTCAGGCCGAAGGCTCCAAGCCGGCGCACGACTCATCCGTGGGTTCGCCCCGAAATAGTTAGTATAGCAAACCCGCCCTGGCCGCCCGCTTCGCAGTCTTGTCCAATACAAGATGATCATGAAACGGGGCTGGATTCCAATGCGAGGTGATCATGAACGGGGGGTGGGGAAGGCGGGGCTGAGGAGCCGGGCTGCAAGGGGCATTCTCGAAGGAGATGAAC
>JALSRK010000031.1 GCA_026984795.1 Solibacteraceae bacterium
CTTCAACGCCTTCAACCACGCCGACTTCGCCCCGCCGACCAGCAACTTCAGCTCCTCGCGCTTCGGCAAGGTCACCAGCGCCCTCCAGGAACGACAACTCCAGCTCGGCCTCAAGGTGATCTTTTGAGGGTGTGAGACGGTACTGTTAACCCCCTTGGCAGACCGGGCCGCCTCCGCGACGCTGCTCGCCGGAAAGGCCCGGTCTTTTTTCCCTTGTTTGCCGGTGGTATGGTGGCAGCGTCGGATGAAACGCCGAGCTTCCCGTTATGCTTCTGGCCCTGGTTGGCTCCTGCTCTCCTACTGCGTGCTCTCCCCGGCCCTCGCGCCGCTACATGGCGGCCTGGGCATTCCGCGCCCGTCGCCGGCCGCTTCCAGCCAAACATCCTCCCAGGGATCCGCCGCCTCTGATTTGAGGGCCGCTGCAGAGTCGGCCCGGACAGGGGATTTCCGGAAGGCCGAAACGCTTCTTCGGAACTTTCTCCAACGCGCCCCACACCACCCGGAGGCCTTGACTTTGCTGGGCCAGGTCCTCTCTCGAACCGGGCGCGCCGGCGAAGCGGTGGCTTTGTTCCAGCAAGTCGTGGACCAGCAGCCGCGTTCGGCTTCGGCGCGTGTGAATCTCGGGATCGCCCTCGCCGATAGCGGCCGCCTCCCGGAAGCGCTGGAGCAGTTCCAGCGAGCCGTCGAGCTCGCCCCCCGCTCCGCCACCGCCCAGTACAACCTCGGCCGCGCCCTCGCCGATGCCGGCCGGCCTGCGGAGGCGCGCTCGCATCTGGAGCTGGCCATCTCCTTGGACTCTGGCCACGCTCTGGCCCGGCTGGCTCTCGCCGACCTGGAACGCCGGGCGAATCACCTCGAGCGTGCCGCGGAACTCCTGGAGGAGACCGTTCGCCTGCGCCCGGACGACGCCGACCTCCATTACCAGCTCGCCCAGGATCTCGCCGCTCTTTCCCGCGAAGACGACGCGATCGAGCACTGGCAACGGGCCGTTGAATTGAACCCTCGGCACCTGCAGGCCCTCTACCGCCTCTCCCGGGCCCTGCGCGCCAGGGATCCAAAGAGAGCCCGCGAATACGCTGAGCGGTTTTCAGCGCTGAAGCGCAGCCGCCAGGTGGCTGATCGCGCCGGCACCATGGGCGACGCCGCCTTGGTCCTGGCTAAACAGGGCAAATATCCAGAAGCGATCGTCGAACTCCGCAAGGCCATCGCATTCTGCGGATCCTGCGCCGCCGAGGGCATCCTCCGCCGCAACCTCGGACTCATCCTCGCTCGCTCCGGCGACTACACCGCCGCCGAGAAGGAGCTCCGCCTGGCCCAGAAACTCCTTCCCGGCGACCCCTCCATCCGCCGCGCCCTGGAGACCCTCTCTAAGCTCCAGCGCCGCTGAGCCGTTGCGCCCCTTGCAACCTTCGCGCCGCGCCCTCGATCGCGGCAGCCCCCCACCGCCCCGAGTACCCAGGCTCTCGCCCCGGCCTTCTCCGGGAGAGCCGGTCACACATGAAAATGCCTCCCCCATCTCATGGAAATCCAGTCCGTTTCCCGGCTGGGTTTCGCGCCTCGCCGCCGGGCTCGTGATACAACCCGGGCAGGCGGCTCCCGGGCCGCCGGCGGTCTTTGACAATCGCAGATACTCGACGCCCGGCGTGTGTCCGAACCGGTCCCGCCCCCTCTCCGGCTCCGCCTCCCTCAGCCCGCGGCGCCGCTTCTTCAGCCTCTCTTCGCCGCAACTTCTTGCTCGGAGCCCGTGGCGGCTCAACGGTCCGAGCCGTCACACGTCCCGTCAATCCACACAAACAAAAGAACTTCTGCGTTTCACTCCTTTTCGCCGCCGGAAACCGGCGCCCGTCACCTCACTCCAAGGGCGAGTGCTCCAGGAGGAACCCCGCGGGGCGGCGATATGCTCGCGAATCTGACGAGGTCCCGCTCGGGATCAGTCGAAGCTGCCGGTCACCCCTTGGAAGCGGCGCTGAGCCTGTTTGGCGACCCAGCGGATCACCCGCGCGTCGTTGTAACAGTAGCCGAGGTTGTGGTTGAGCGTCGAGAAGCAGTGCTTCTCGCAAGACTTTTTCATCTCGCTGAGCTGCCGGACGTCGAACTTGTGGTTCTCGATCGTCCCCCAGTCATAGGTGGCCGAGTACAGGGGGAAGCACGGCGCCAGCGTGCCGTCCACCCGGATGATCAACGAGTTCTGGCCAGCCCGGCAGTTCCAGGGCTCCACCGTCCCCCGCATGAAGGCTTTCATGTCGTTCAGGCGCTTGACGGAATTCACCATCTTGTACCCGGAGCGGTTCTTCTCGATCAGCCAGTCCAGCAACTCGTCCACCTTCGGCCAGTCTTCGGGCCGGATAAAGGTGTCGTTGTCGTCGAGATGCTTGAAATGAGGCTGCTCGAGCATCGGCGATTCGTTGATGTGATAGTCCGTGGCGATCCCATGATCGTGGGCGATCTCGGTCAGCTCTCGGATGTCGTCCAGGTTCGTCCGGCAGATGTTCATGTTGAAGAACACCGTGTAGCCGTAGCGGTACTGCTTCCTCACCAGGTACTCGAAATACGAGCGGATCGGCTTCAGGGCTTTCGGCAGGCCGGGCTTCACGTCAACGGCGTCAACCGCCAGATTGACGGTGGCCACCCCTGCATCGGCGATCCTGTCGATCACCTCCGGCCGCATCAGCCTGCCGTTCGTAGGCAAGTAGACGAAGAATCCCTTCTTGGCGCCGTAGTAGATGACCTTGTGCACGAATTGCGGCCGCAGTAAAGGCTCGCCGCCCATCAGGGCGAAGAAGCGGCACGTGGTGGTGTGCAGCCAGTCAATCGCCCGCTTCGCCGTCTCTTCCGTCATGCCCTTGACGCGGTTGTCGAAGGCCCAACAGTAATGGCAGTCCAGATTGCATTTCCACTCGGTGAACAGATATGCAATGATCGGGTGGAATTCACCGGGGAGCACCCTGGACTTTATATAGGGAAACAGGAAACCCCGCATGGCCCGCACCACCTGGGGCGGAGTCCAGCGCCGGCGTCCCTCCCTGGCGAGCCGCTGCCTTTCGGCTATCTCCGCCTCGTCGTCCTCTCCGAGCAGTTCAGGGTGCTGGGGGAAAACCGGGTCCGGCAGTTTCTCCAGCCGCCGCGGAGCTGGAGGCGAAACCGGGCGTTCGACGGCCGGTTTCCGCAATAACTCATGAAGCTGAACATCCAAACGGAATGTCGTCAGACCTTCCGAAGCTTGCTCGTCTCGCTCTATCGTCTCCATTGGAACCTCCAAGTCAATGTCATCTTGAATCATCGCTGTCGAGGATCCACCCTGCCAATCAGATGGGACGAAAAGGGTGGTCGGGCGCACCTCAACCGTTGAGTGCCGCGTCGGCGCCGCTGCCGGGGAATCCGGGCAACGTTCGTGTCACGCGGTTCGGCGCCGCTCCTCAGGAACCGCGGCCTGATCCCGCCGCTGGACATGTCACCGGCTGCCGTCGGCGGCCTCCGGCCGGACAATCGGGTCGCTTCAGGTTGCGAAAGGGCGTACTCCCCTGCTGGGCCCATGCGTCTGGAGCAGGCTCCGGAAACGATAGAGCTAGTCCAGCACGCCATTGTCAAACCTCGATATGAGATTCGCTCGATACGGCCGGAAGTTACCCGTCGGTCGCGACATTACCCGGCCCTTTGAGGCGGCAATAGGCCCTGCCTCGGATGATGCATTTGTCTCAACACCGGTGACAGGCCGCGCCGGTGCGCACGATCTGGCGCCCCGAGGCGCCCGGTGTCACGAATCATGTTGGACCTTCGGGCCGCGTCGACCCCACCAGGCGCGCCGCAAACCGGTTCCCCCCTTATGACAATTGTAAGTTGTAACCATTCACCGTTTCCCTGTCACCGTCCGGTGTTACGACTCCGAAATCATTAGTGAGTTCTCTCGGATCGCAGCCGGAAAGACGGAAACGGTGAATGACAAGTCAGAAGCCATTACGCAGCCGGTGGTTCGGGAGCCGCGGGGCGTTGCTCCCGGCCCGTGCCGCCTCTCGGGCGCGTGGCTTCGCCGCCCTGGTTTTCGCTCTGCTCGGCGCCTTGGCAAGCCTCGTGCCAGTCTTGCCGGGGCAGGAACCGGCCGGGACCATTCACGGCCGCGTCTTCAGTGTTGCGCCCAATGGCGAGCAGTACGCGATACCCGGGGCCGATGTTGCGCTGGCGCCCAGTCCCACCGAAGCGGATTCCGCGCCCGCGGCGGGCGCTGAGCCACGCCGTGGTTCCACCGACGCCGAGGGTCGGTTTGAGTTCACCGGGGTGCCGCCGGCTTGTTATCTGGTCACCGCCTCCTCGGCCGGACTGGCGGGCCGGGCACGTCGGGTCTGCCTGCTCGCCCCGGGCGGAGAAGTGGAGTTGGACCTGGAGATGACCTTGGCCGAGGTCCACCAGTCGGTCGACGTCACGGCGACGGTCGAAGGGCTCGACACCATCGAATCCTCCGCCACCGCCACCGTCGAGGAATCGACCTTGCGGGATGCCCCGATGATCAACGAGCGCTTCGAGGATACGCTCCCGCTGCTGCCCGGTGTGGTTCGCGGTCCGGACGGGCTGATCAACCTGAAAGGAGCCCGGACCACCCAGAGCGGTTCGTTGGTCAACAGCGCCAATGTCACCGACCCGGTCACCGGCTCTTCCGCCATCAATCTTCCGGTGGATGTCGTCAGCGAGGTCAAGGTGCTTTCCAATCCCTATGACGCCGAGTACGGAAAATTCGCCGGCGCGGTCTCGGAAGTCCAGACCCAGGTTTCCCAGTTCGACCAGATCCACTTCCAGCTCCAGAACTTCATGCCGCGCCTCCGCTACCGCGACGACTCCATCGTCGGTGTGGAGTCGGCGACCCCCCGCCTCACCTTCACCGGCCCGGTGGTTCCGGGCAAAGTCGCGCTCACCCAGTCGCTGGAATACCGCTTCGTGCGGACCGAAGTGGAGCAGGCGGGGCTGCCGGTGCTCGAACGGGATACGAAGCTCGAGAGCTTCGACTCGTTCACCCAGTTCGACTTCCAGCTCGGCGCCCGGCACACCGCCGGGCTGAGCCTCTCACTCTATCCCCAGAAGCAGGACTTCTTCGGCCTCGGCGCCTTCCGTCCGCAGGAAGCCACGCCGAATATCCACCAGCGCGGCTATCTCCTCTCGCTCCGCGATACCTACGCTTTGCAAACCGGCTCCTTGCTCGAGTCCCAGATGAACTTCAAGACCTTCGATGCCGACGTCTTCCCGAACAGCTCGGACTTCTACCGCGTGGGCCTCGAGACGGCCCACGGCGGCTTCTTCAATAGACAGGCGCGGGACACGTTCCGCTACGAAGCCCGGGAAACCTTCCATCTGCACCCGGTGCAGGCCGCCGGCGGGCACCTGCTCAAGTTTGGATTCAGCTTCGTCCGCAACCGCTACGACGGCCGCCAGCGGTTCGATGACGTCGATATCCTCGGACGCGCGGGCCGGCTGGTACAACGGGTTGTTTTCGGCCCGCCGGCAAACGTTGCGTCGCGCCAGAACGAGTACACCGCTTTCGCTCAGAACAAGTGGAGCGTGGCGCCCGGGCTGAGCTTGGACCTTGGCCTGCGGTTCGATCACGACTCGATCACCGGCGAAGACAACCCGGCCCCGCGCGCCGGTTTCGCCTATGTGCTGACGAGCGACAACCGCACCGTCCTCCGCGGCGGCGCCGGCCTCTTCTACGACCGGGTGAACCTCAACGTACCGACGTTCCCCGCACTTCCCCCGCGAACCGAAATCCGCTTCGGACCGGGCGGCGAGATCACCCAGGCGGTCGCCTACCGCCACCGCTTCGGCGGCCGGCTCAGGAATCCCCGCTCCTTCTCCTGGAGCTTGCAGCTCGACCGGGAACTGGCCGAGGGCCTCTTCGTGCGGGCCGGCTACCAGCAGCGCAACACCGTCCGCAACTTCGTCCTGAACCCGGAGATCACCCCGGCAGGCTCTTATCTGACCCTGGCAAACTCCGGGCGCGACCGCTACCGCGAGTTCGAGCTGACCGCCCTCTACCGCATGGGCAAGCGCGGCCAGTTGACGGCCTCCTACGTGCGATCCTCGGCGCTTGGCGATCTGAACGACGTCAACCAGTTCCTCGGCAATGCCGCCGACGCCGTCATCCGGCCGAACGAGCGTTCGCGGCTCGCGTTCGATGCCCCGAACCGGTTCTTGTTTTGGGCCGACCTCAGCGCGCCGGCCGACATCACCGTCTCGCCGGTGCTCGATGTCCATACCGGTTTCCCATATTCCATCGTCAACGAGCAAAGAGATTTCATCGGCCCGCGGAACCGCGCCGGCCGTTTCCCGCGGTTCGCCTCATTCGACCTCCAGATCCTGAAGCGCATCAAGCTGCCTTTCGTGGGCCGCAAGTACGGCGCCCGCATCGGGGTCCGAATCTTCAACTTCTTCAACAGCTTCAACCCCCGGGAACTCCAGAACAATCTGGCCAGCGCCCGCTTCGGCACGTTTCTCAACGCCAAGGACCGCGAGTTTCGGGGGAAGTTCATTCTCGAGTTTTAGGGAGGGAGGATGAGACGGCGAATCGGGATGGCGCTGGTCCTCGCGGCGGCCGGGTCTCTGGCCTTCTCCGGTGATTCGGAGCGGATGCCCACCGCCGCGGAGATCGCCGCCCGCATGGAACAGATGGATACGTGGCGCAACTCGGCCCTGAGAGCCTACACCGTCCTCCGCCACTACGAGCTGGAGAACACCCGCTTCCACAAGCGCGCGCAGATGACCGTCGAAGTGACCTACACCTATCCCGGCAACAAGCATTTCCGGGTACTGGAAGCCTCCGGGTCCACCTGGGTCCGCCAGAACGTGCTGAAGCGCCTGCTGGAGTCGGAAGTGGAAGCTTACAGCGCCGAGTACCGGCGGCAGACCCGCATCAACCGGGCCAACTACCACCTGGAGCTTCTCGGCCGGGGCAGACACAACGGCCGGGATTGTTTCATCCTCACGATTACGCCCAAAAGGCCTGAGAAATACCTCGTCCGGGGCCGGATCTGGGTGGACGCCCAGGACTACGCCATTACCAGGATCGAAGGGACTCCGGCGAAAAACCCGTCCTTCTGGACGCACGATATCAAAGTCGTCCACGAATACCGCAAGATCGGGCCGTACTGGCTTTCCGCCTCCATCTATACGAAAACCGAAGTCCGGATTTTCGGCTCCACCGTCGTCAAGATCGACTATTTCGATTACGAGCTGAACCCCGGGGAAAGCGCCAGAGAGGCTAAACCGGGCAGGGAGAAGGGCGGATGACGCGCACCCGGCTGATCGTCGCCGCTGGCGGCGTGGCGCTGCTCGGATTGCTGATCGGACGCCTCGGCGCCGCCTCCTTGTCGCAGCTTTCCGCGCTGGGTCCAGTGGCGCCGGCGCTGGCGGCATCGCTCGCCCTCCGCCTGGCCTGGCGGACTTGGAACCTGAGGGCCGCGCTCCGCGCCGAGAATGTACCGGCGACGGCTGGCACGGTCCTCGGAGCACGGTTGGCGTCCGAAGCGGCCGGATACCTCTCCGTGGCGGGACCGCTGGTCGCCGAACCCCTGAAGCCCCTCCTGCTCGGGCGCCCCGGCTCCGCCCGACAGACCGTCACCGCCACCGTTGTGGACACGGCCTTCTATTGGGTGTCGTCCACCGCGCTGATCCTGGCGGGGGCGTTGGGCGGCCTCCTCCACGCGGGAGACGGACGTTCCGCGGCGGCAATGGCCCTCGTGGCCGGCGCGGTCTCGGCGGCCGCGGCGGGTCTGGTGCTGCCCCACCGGCCGTTGCTCCCGCTGCTGCGCCACCGCCTCGAAGGCCGGCTCGGGCGAGATTCGCGCTGGGCCTCGGGCCTGCTGCGGGCGGCCGAAGTGGAGCGCAGGGTTCGCTCTTTCCGCCGGCGCCACCCGGCCCGTAGCGTGGAGATCTTCGCCCGGGACCTTCTCTGCCAGGCCGCCCGGGCCGGCGAGGTGGCGGCAATCCTCTGGGCCGGCGGGGCGGGGTTTGATCCTCTGGCCGTGCTCGGGATCGAATCGGCCATCCGGATCGTCAAGACGGCGAGCTTCTTCGTGCCCGGCCGCATCGGCGCCGACGAAGCCGGGGCGGCGGGCGCTTTTCTGCTGTTCGGCTTCAATCCGGCATTGGGTCTCAGCCTCGCTCTCGGGCGCCGTTTTCAGGCGTTGGCCCGCTGTAGTGCGGGCATGATGTGGCTTTCGTATCGCCCGTCGAGTGAAAAGCGGAAAGGAAATCTCCATGCAAGCGCTGATCCTGTTACCTCCCGCCTCTGAACTCGGTACGGAGGCGCGGCCGTTCAGCCGATTGGCCGAGCCCGTCTGTGGCCTCGGGCTCCTGGCCCGCACTGTCGCTACGGCGGCGCGGGTTGGATGCGACCGCATTCTGATCGTCCACCCTCCGAGCGTTCCCCGCCGCACGGTCCTCGCCGCTCTCGACCTGCGGCGAACCCGAGGCGCCCGCGTCGAAACAGCGCCGGCTGCCGCATCCCTTGACCCACGCCGGCCGTCGAACTGGCGGCAAATCGCGCCCCACCTGGAGGAGAGTCTTCTGTGGCTCCCCTGGAATTTCGTCGTTGACAAGGTCCGCCTTCGGGAATGGATACGGCGCCCGGAGGCCAAGGCTTCCGTCCGCACCCCGGGAACGGCGCGCCGGGCGGAGCTGCTTCGCAACGGTTTGCCGGAAGCCGCGCCGGCCGGCGCGCCTGGGAGGAGCGTCTTGACGAAAGCCGACAGGCGCATCGTCGAAAACGACCTCGTGCGGCACTCCGGCAAGGAGTGGGACGGCGTGTTCTCGCGGTTCAACCGCCGCCTCTGCCGTCCGGCCGTCCGCTGGCTCTCGAAGACTCCGGTGACGCCGAACGCGGTCACTTTCGCGGGCCTGCCGGCGGCTGTCCTCGCCGGGTACTGGTTCGCCCAGGGCTCCTGGGCCGCCGACGTGCTGGGGGCGCTGTTTTACTTCCTGACGGTGCTGCTCGATGAGATCGACGGCATGCTCGCCCGGGTGACGTACCGCGAGTCGGCGTTCGGCTGCTGGCTGGAAGCGTTTGTGGATTACGCCACCTACATCCCTCTCTTCGGGGGGATGGCGATCGGTCTTTACCGGCAATACGGAGCCGTTTGGCTCACCCTTGCCGGCCTGCTGGCCGTGGGAGTGGTGATGACCGCCGCCGTCGCCGTCTATCACCGCCGTCTCGCCTGCCGCCTCGTCCGCGCCGATCTCTACGTCCCGGAGTACTATGCCCGCCTGGACGGCGACTCGGGCAGCCTGATCTCCCGTTTCGTGCGGCGGACTCATTTCATTTTGAAGAAAGGCGCCTTTTGTCATATCGTTCTCGGCTTTTCGGCCCTGGGCTTGTTGCCGGTCTTCTTTGCCATGGCGGCCGTAGGCAGCAACATCACTTGGGTGCTCGGGTTAGTGACCAGCCGTCTGCTCTCGAGACCCGCGCCCGGAGCGGCATGAGAGAGCAGATGGAACAGGAAAGGAGCTTGACCATGCGTGCAGTGATACTCGCCGCCGGCCGTGGAACCCGGATGGCGGACGTGAGCCGGGGGCGCCCTAAGTGCCTTCTCGAGTTCGGGAAACGGACAATCCTCGATTACCAGATCCAGAACCTCCTGGGAGCCGGCATCGACGAGATCGCCATCGTCGTGGGCTATGAAAAGGAGCAGATCGTCGAGCACGTCGCTCACGAGCATCTGGACAGCGCCGCCCGGATCCAGTTCCTCCACAATCGGCTCTACCGAACGACCAACAACATCTATTCTCTGGGCCGCGCCCGGAATTGGGCTTCCGGTCGCCGCTTCTTGTGCCTCAACGCAGACGTCCTCTTCCATCCCTGGATTCTGCGCCCGCTGCTCCGCGCGTCCCACGCCGTCACGTTGGCGGTGGACCCGGAGTTCCGGGAAGAGACGGCCAAGGTCATTATCCGGGAAGGCCGCATAGTGGCCCTCGGCAAGAAGATCACCCGCGCGGAAGCCAGCGGCACTTTCGCCAACATGGCGGCGTTTTCTGCTCGGGGGTCGACCCTCCTGTTCCGCACGATCGAGGCGATGGTCCGCGCCGGGATGGTGAACTGCTTTTTCAACGACGCGATCTTGCGCCTGGCCGCCAAGGGTACAGAGGTGGGTTACACGGAAACCGGAGCTCTTCCCTGGGCGGAAGTGGACGACGCGAGAGATGTCGCCTACGCCGAACGCGCTGTGTATCCCGCCCTCGTAGGCGCTCACAAGGGAAGCCGGGAAGCGCCGGATGGGTATCACGCAGCGTCGGAGGTTGCCTCCTAGCCGGTGCTCCGCCAAATGCGTCTGCCTCCGAAAGAGAGCGTCGTCCGCACCACTGCTGTGGCCGGCCTGGCAGTGGCGACCGCCGCTCTTCTCTCCCCGGCCGACTCCAAACCGGCGCCCCTTGACGTCCTTGTTTGCGGCGGTTTTGCCGCGGAGACGCCCCCGGCCGCCTCGATCAGGCTCATGAGCTGGAACATCGAGCGCGGCGCCCGGCTCCGGGCGGTCGTCTCGGCGATCAGCCGTGAGAAACCCGAAGTTTGTGTTTTCCAGGAAGTCGATTGCAATGACGCCCGGACCGGACACCGCGACATCGCCGCTCTGCTCGCCCGGCGTTTCGGCCTGAATTACGTCTTCGCGCGGGAGTTCCAGGAACTGAGCCAGGGCACCCGTGAATCCCCTGCCTACCATGGCCAGGCCACTCTGACGGCCCTGCCGATCCGGTCGCCACGGCTGCTGCGCTTCTCCAGGCAGTCCTCCCGCTGGCTTCCCCGCTGGTACCTGCCCAACTGGCCCTTCTTCCAGCGCCGGCTCGGGGGCCGGATCGCCCTGGTCACCGAAATCCACCTCGGAAACACCAGCGTCGCCATCTACAACGTGCACCTGGAGAGCCAGGGATCGCGGGAGCTCCGCCTCGCCCAGATCCGGGAGGTAGTGGCCGACGCGCTCCGGTATGGCCCGAAGCGCCCAGTGATCATTGCCGGCGACCTCAACACGAAGTCGTTCCCCTCGCCCGTCATCTCATTCTTGCTCGAGAGCGGGTTTCGCGACGCGCTTCCCGGGAGCCCCCGGCCCACGCACCGCTCCGGGCGAAAACTCGACTGGATCTTCGTCCGAGGCCCCCTGGAGTGCACCGGGGGAAGAGTCTGCGCCGGCATCGACGCCTCGGACCACTACCCGCTCGCGGTCGAGATCGCGCCGAGCCCTTCGCCGGGCGGACTAGCGGCCGGCCGGTGAGAAGAGCGGGCGTCCCTGCAGGTTCAGCCTCCAGGGCGGCGGCGCCCCAAGCGTTCCAGATCACGTTCGATGCTGGAGAGCAGGTTTCGGTCCACACCCGCCCGCGCCCTCTGGAGCGCCAGGCGCAGATACCGCTCCGCCTGGGGCTGGTCCCCGGCACGGGCGTACGCCGCGCCCAACGTATAGCAATAGAGCGCCCCGGGCGCCTTCTCGTTCTCTACCGCAGCGGTCAGCTGGCGGATGCCCTCGCCATACCGCCCCTGGATGACCAGAAGGCGGCCGAGATGGAAATGAGCCAGCGCGAAGCCCGGCCGGTTTTCCACTGCCAGCCGGTAATGAGCTTCGGCCTCTTTCACGTCGCCGCGGCTTTCGAGGAGGACCCCCAGGTTATGATGGGCGCCGGCATAGAAGGGATTGATCTCGATCGCTTTTCGAAATGCGGCCTCCGCCTCGTCGAACCGTTCCTCCTCAAACAACAGCACGCCGTGGTTGTAGTGGCAGTCGGCCATATCCGGATTCAGCTTCATCGCCAACCGATAGTGCTCCTCGGCTTTCTCGCGCTCCCCGAGACGCCCATAGAGCGAGATCAGGTTGACGTGAGCCTGCGCCAGGCCGGGATCGATCTCGAGCGCTCTTAGATGGAGCCGGAGCGCCTGCGTCAGTTTGCCTTCCCGTTCTAAGGCGATGGCCAACTCGATCAGCTTCACCGCTCCCTGGTAGTGGCGCCGGATCTCAGCCATCAGCTCATCGTTCGCCGGTGGGATCTTCTGCTGGTACCTCCGGGAAAGCCGGAAGTGAGGTCTCGCCTCCTCGAGCCGCCCCAACCGCCGGTAGGCAACGGCAAGCCCGTAATGAGCGGCGCCATATTCCGGGTACAGTGAGCAGGCCCTCTCAAAGGCTCTGGCGGCGCCGGCAACATCTCCTTTCGCCGAGTGGACGCGGCCGAGGCCGAACCAAGCCGCCGCCGACCCGGCGTCGGCGTCAACGGCGCGCCGATAGTAGGAGGCGGCGTCCTCGGGGCGCCCGAGCTGCATCAGCACGTCACCGGCCTTCAGCAGGCACGGCCGGTAATCGGGCCGGATTTGCAATGCGGCGTCCAGGCTGGCCAGCGCTTCATCGTACTTGCCCTGGGAAGCTCGGACCTGGCCGAGGTAGTAGAGCCATTTGAACTCCCGTGGGGAGAGGGCCGCCGCCCGCCGGTAGGCGGCTTCGGCAGCGGCGTACTGTTGATGCGCATGAAGCAGCATGCCCAGTTCCCCGGCCGCCGCCGCGCTCGCTGGCCGGGCTTCCACCGCGCTGTAGGCCTTCTCGACCGCCCCACGGACGGCCGGCAATAGTCCCTCCGTGGGCGGCCGCGCAATCTCCGGCGGCGGTTCGCCATGGCCCTGGGGATGGGAACCGCAGGCGCTGAGAGCCAGGACGAGGGCAACCAGCGCTGGCCAGGCCGGCCCGCAGCTTTGCGCGCGAAGCTGGTCACTCGGCAGGCTTTGGGTCATTCGCGGCCTTCCTAGTTGCTTGGCGCCGAGGCGCGTCAGACAACGTCCGCAGGAATCGGAATGTATCGGGAACAAGGCCCGGCGCAGTGAGAAAGGGGGAGCGAATCCGGACCGCCCCGGCTGCCCTGTACGCCCAGGCGGGGGCTCGGGGGCCGCAGGTCCGGATTCGCTCGCCCGGCTCAGAAGAACAACCGCAAGCCGAAGCGGAAGCTTCGCTCATCCTGCTTGGCGCTCGTGATCGTGGCGAAATCGTCTTCTGAAACATTGGCATTCGGGTTGTTGAAATGGGGCGTGTTGCTCACGTTGAAGGACTCGGCCCGGAACTGCAGGCGGAACCGCTCGGTAATCGGGAAATCACGGAACACGCCCAGATCGAGATTCACCACCCCCGGACCCCGTAAGATGTTCCGGCCGGTGTTTCCAAACCGCGTCTCCGTGACCGGGGCGAAGGCCGTGGGATCGAAATACGGGTGTCCCAACCCCTTGCCGCCGAACTTCCGCACCCGTTTCTTGACCTGATCGGCCGTCTGGCCGTTACCCGGTGCGTTCAGCGAGGCGTCGTCGGCCTCCACGGTAAACGGCGTGCCGCTGTAGGCGCTGAACAGAGCGTTGATCTGCCAGTCCCGCACCACGTAAGACAGGGCATTCCGTCCGCCGGCGAAGCGCTTGCCCGGTCCGAAGGGCAGCTCGTAGATCGCGGCGAGCTGGAGAACATGGGTCCGGTCGAAGCCGGCCAGCCCTCGATTGCGCTTCCGCTCGGAGGGATAGTTGAAGAACAGCGTCGTGCTGCCGTCGTCGGCCCCGTTCTCGTCGTTCTCGTTGATGGTTTGTGAAAAGGTGTAGGCGCCCTTCACGAAGAGGCCATTCGTGAATCGCCGGTTGACCGTGGCTTGCAGGGAATGGTACTGGCCGGTCAGGAAACCGTCCAGCAGGTTCGTCTCCACCGTCCGGCCGAAGCGCTGGGCGAACGGCCGCCCCGCGGTTCCGCCGCCCGGAGGCGCCGCGTTCAGATCAACGTCAGCGAGCTGCCGAATCGTCCGCGTCCCGACGTAGCCGACCGAGGCAACGAAATCCAACGGCAGTTCCCGGTCGATGATGAAATTCCACGACTGCACGTAACCCCGGTGGAATCTCCCCTGAGGGAGGAAGTTCGTCTGGGCCGTACCGGGGATGTCCACGACGCCGCTGCTGATATCGGGTCCGGTGAATTCCGGAATGCCCTCCTCAATGGTGTTGAAGGGCTGGAAAGAGTTCCGGCCGAGGAAATCCTGGGCGATGACCACCGGAAACGGAGAGCGGATGAGGCGGCCGATGGCATCAGCGTCATACGTGATCCCATAACCGCTCCGAATCACCGTTTTCGACCCGAGCCGATAGGCGAACCCCACCCGGGGCGCGAACAGCCGCTTGCTCACGGTGGTTCCGGCGCCGTCCGGAACGCCCCCGCGGCGCCCGATGAGCACCTTGTTGGTCTCCGGATCATAGCGCTCGATTCCCCCGGCGGCGCGCGTGAGCAACGGGTAGTATTCGTAGCGCAGCCCCAACGTCACCGTCAACTTCGGGCTCAACTGCCAGCGGTCCCGCACGTACCAACCCAACTGCCATTCCCTGGTGCTCATGGGCGAGAAGAACTGGAGGCTCTTACCCACTGACTGGGGCAGTCCCAGCAGGAAGCTGGCGTAGGCATTGAACCGGTTCGGCGAGGAGCCGCCGCTGAGGCCGGTCACGCCGCCGCGGAAGTTGAACCGGCCTCGAGGACCGGCCCCGCCCGCTTCAGGCTGCCAGTGGTTGATGTGGAGCCGCAGCAAGTCGAATCCAAACCGGATGTTGTGGGCGCCGCGCGTCCAGCTGGCGTTGACCGATCCAGTGTAGCTTTCGTCGTTGCGGAACAGTGGACTCCAATTGTTCGGGTTCCCCAGCCTCTCGAAGCCCGAGATCGCAAAGATCGGCTTGCCGCTCTGGCGGATATCCGGCCCGTTCGTACCGGGAATGCCAAGCACGTCCAAGCCGAAGTTTTCTCCGAAGTCGGGACCTTTCACGTTCTGGCCCATCCTGCCGTAACCCACGGTGCCGTCAATCAAGAAGTTCGGGGTGATGATCCAAGTGCTGCCGACGGCGGCGGCGTTCACCAGCGTGTCGCTCAGGCCGATCCCCCCGTTGCAGAGGCCCCGCCCGCCCGCTTCCCCGAGCACCGGGGCGCACTCGACCTGGGCGTCAACCAGCGTGTATTTGCCGAACATCGTGTAGTTCGACGATGGATTCCAGTTCACCTTTACATCGAAGTTGTCGCGATTGAGCGACGACGTACCGGAGTTGGCGAAGTTCGAGCTGGTTCCCGGCCGATTCGGCAGCGGCACCAGCGCCTGCATCTTCCGGGTGATCGCGCTTTGCCGGTTGCTCGGGATCTTGTTGCCCGGAAAGGGTTGCCGGCCCGTCCCGTCCTCATTCCCAGTGAGTGGATCGAAGATGGTCGTGCCGAAACTGCTGAAATCCCCTTCCCGTTGCGCCGCCGTAGCCACCGTCGCCAGCCGCGAAAAGCCCTGCCGTTGCCGCGTCCCCTCCCAACTGCCGAAGAAGAAGAGCTTGTTCTTCGCGATGGGCCCTCCAAAGGTGCCGCCGTCGATGTTGAAGTTACTGTGCGGCTTGCCGACGTCGGTGAAGAAGAAGTTCTTTGCCTTCAACTTGTTCCCCGTAAACAGGGCGAATGCTGAACCGTGGTACTCGTTCGTTCCGGACTTTGTAATTACCGTGATGGCCGCTCCCGTCGTCAGACCTTGCTCAGCGTCGAAGTTGTTCGTAGATATGTTCACCGTCTCGATCGACTCCACCGGCGGAACGTACAGCGTATGGTGAACCAAGTACGGAAAGATGTTCACCGCGCCGTCCACCCGTGTGCGGTTGTTGTTGCGCACAGTCCCGTTGACATGCGTGGTGAGCGCTCTGTCCGGCGTATCCGTGATGGCGTTTTGAAAGCGCGCCGGGGTGGCGCCCGGGACCAGGTTGATCAGCGTCTGGAAGTTCCGGTAGTTCGACAGCGGCAAGTCCACGATCGGCTTGGATGTCAACTCGGCATGCACGTCCGACTGATCGGTCTGCAGCACGGTGGCCGCCGCCTCCACGTCGATCGTCTCCGTTACCTCGCCGAGTTCCAGAGAGACGGGCACGCGTGTCACGGTGTTTACCGTTACGAACACGTCGGTTTCGCGGTACGTGCGAAACCCCGGAGCACTCGCGGTCAGAGTGTAAGTGCCCGGCAGTACGTTCACGAAAATGTACCGTCCCGTGTCGTCCGAGCCGGTCTCGCGTACTTGTCCCGTGCGCTGGGCGGTAATCGACACGCTTGCCCCCGGCACGACCGCTCCGGCGGGATCCTGGACAGATCCCACGATCGTTCCGTAAAGAACCTGCGCCCTTAGTCCAGGCCCTTGCGTTGTCGCCACAAGAAAGGCCAACGCCAGGCACAGGTTGGAAATAATAGAGGAAAGTGTAAACCCCCTCATTGCTCTAACCCTCCCGCTAAATCCTCGAATATTCTCCCCCCCGCTTCCGATAGTCGTGAGGCTGGCTTTGTTTGTCAAGTAAACGTTGTCGGCGGCGCGGCAATGTGAACCGTGTAAATGATCACTGGATACATAAACAAAGAGCCGGAAAGCTCACAGCGCGATGAGTTTAGTTTCCTTACACGTAGCCTGAGGCGCCGAGACCGGGTCGGCCTTTACCCAGCGGAGCCTTGGCGGTGGACAGGGCGCCGGCCAGGTTAGGGTCACAGGCGGGCCAGATGCAATGGCTTTCGGATCACCTTGGCCGCCGGGAGCGAATCAATTCAAGATGATACGGGCCTGGTGAACGAAGCATCGGAGGTCCTCGAGGCGCCGGATCCGCCGCCCATGCACCCAAAGCCCGTCGATCGTGACGTTCTCGACCCGGTGCTCGCGGTCGAAGCCGCAGAAGATCGAAAACGGAAACAGGCCGTCCACGATGCGGATGTTGCGCAACCTCACCCCTTTGATGTGGCCGCGGAACCGGGCGTGGTAGTCGCGTTTGTCCTCCGGCACGCGGATGACGCCGTCCCAGGCTCCGTGCAGATAGAGCCGTCGCCGTTCCTCTTCGGTTTTCGGCTTGTCGTCGCTGTATTGCGACCGGAAGATGGCGATGTCGAACAGCTTCTGCCGGGCGTCCTCGATCCGGACGTCCTCCACCAGCACGTTGCTTACGGTGGCGCGGTCGCCATTGTGGATGGAGAAGACGGCCCCGTCCTCGACGTGAATGACGTCGATGTTGCGGAAGACGATATCGTCGACGCGCGGGGTCTTCAATTCGAAGCCGATCTCCATGGCGTTGCCCCACTCGGCGTTCCAGAACACCGAGTTCTGTACCGTCACCCGGTAGGTGCCGCGGTCGCCGCCGGCGCCGGAGCCGAGAAACGACTTGATGGCCACGCAGTCGTCCTTGGTCCGGACGAAGACCCCGTCGACGAGGACGTCGCTCGAGCGGACGATGTCGATGCCGTCGTCGCTGTTGTTGCCGCTGAGGATCTTGACGTTCGAGATGCGCACCTGCTCGGAGAGGATCGGCACGATTTGCCAGGTGTCCGAGTTGTAGAGAATGATGCCGCTCACGGAAACGTCCCGGCACTCGAGGAAGTTGATCAGCCGCGTCCGGCGCAGGCGCGGATGCTTCCGGCCCCGCGTGGACGTGCCGTCCAGGATCCCCCGACCGCGGATCGTCACCCTTTCGGCCCGGTCGGCGACGATGGCGCCGCGAACGATGGCCCCGCCGGCGATGTAGACGGTCTCGTCCGAGCCGACCTCGAGGATGCCGACGTCATAGATCTTGCCCCCGGCGAAGTAATGGACACCCTCGTCGCCGGGCTTGGGCGCATCGCGTTCGATCGGGTTGGCGAACAGGAACAGCGGGCGAGCGAGCTCTCCGTTCACTTCGATGCTCAGGTTCGCCGGCCGGTCGAGGGAGAAGCGGATCACGCCCTGCTCGATCCGCGGCCGGACGCCCCGGCTGCGCGGCCGCACGTCCACCCACTTGACGTCCCGCGCCGGCCGGATCTCGATCGCCACCTCCCCTTCGAAATCGAAGGCGGCGAACGAAGCCACGGGCGCCTGATACGTGAAGATCTCCTCGCCGTCTACGAAGACGCGATAGTCCGGCGAGCGGGGAGCACCGGGCGGCGCGGGGTAGCGCACTACGGCAGCGGGAAGAGAAACGCCGGCGAACAGGAATCCAATGAGCAGTAGTCGTCGCATTGCGAATCGTTCCATAGTCCGTCGCGGCCGGCGGGGCCGGGCCGGCCTTCAAACAACTATCGCAAAACTCCCCGCCTCACACTATCGAACCTGCGGCCGCAGCCGTTTGCCCGGGTATTATCATGGCTACGTGATGCGTACAGGAACCGTAATTCTGCTGATGGCTCTAGGGACCTCGATCGGCTTCGCGCAACAGGGCAAGCTGCCCGGCGAAGACTGGGTCCCGCTGTTCAATGGGAAGGACCTCACCGGCTGGGTCGAGGTGGGCCACGAGCGATGGCTCGTCGAGGACGGCGCCATCCACGGCCTAGCTGTGACGAAAGCTTACGGCTACCTCCGGACCGAGAAGAAGTACAAGGACTTCCAGCTCGGCCTCCGCTTCAAGTGCGAGGGCGACGGCAACAGCGGCCTCTTCTTCCACGTTGATTTCGAGCCAGGCACTCCGCGGGTGACCCAGGGGCTTCAGTTCGAGATCGACTGCCGGATCAACCACCATACCGCCGGCATCTACGGCGACGGACGCCGGTGGGTCGTCTGGCCGGCCCCGGAGAACGAGACCGTCGTCCGCCAGCACGACTGGAACGACCTGCAGGTGCGCGTCGAGGGCAACCGCTACGTGGCGCGGCTCAATGGCGTAGAGATGATCGACTTCACCGATCCGCAGCCGAAGTCCTTCGACGGCTACATCGCCCTCCAGCTCCATTCCGGCGGCGAGGGCAACATGCGCTTCAAGGACATCTATATACGCGACCTCACGAAGCGCTGACGCGACGCCGGTGGCGGCCGCCGGACCCCCGGCGCGCCCCGGCCCCCTCGATCGCCAGCAGCTTGGCTTTCAGATCGAGCCCGGCCGAGAAGCCGTGCAAGCCGCCGGAAGCCCCAATCACCCGGTGGCACGGCACCAGAACCGGCACGGGGTTCCGGCCGTTGGCCGCGCCGACGGCCCGTACCGCTCTCGGCGCACCGATCGCCACCGCAACTTCTTTATAACTGCGGGTTTCCCCATAGGGGATTTCTAGTAGCACCGTCCAGACGCGGCGTTGAAACTCCGTGCCGTGCAGATCCAGCGGCACGGTAAACCGCATGCGGCGGCCGGCGAAGTACTCGCGCAGCTCGTCGGCCGCCTGTACCAGAATCGGGTCGGCCTGGGCGCGCACGAGCCGCGAACCGGGAAACATCCGCCGCAACTCCTCGAGAAACGCCTCCCGCCGGCTCCGCAACGCCACCCGGCAGACGCCCCGCGCCGTCGCCGCGAGATAGATCCTCAGGCCGCCCGCCTCTACCGCCGCCCACCGGATCTCGCTTCCGCCCGCGCGCATCGGCGCCTATCGCGGCATTACCGGCACGTCTAACCGCAACTCGCGATGGAAGCGCCCCCGCATGTCGCCGAGCCACGGATCCACCCACCGGCGGTTCAGATCGACCGTCGCCCGGATGACCTCTCCGTCCTTGGCCGCCTCGGCCACGATGTTGCCGTCAGGCGTATAGACCCGGGTGGGGAAGTCGTAGCCGGAAGTCACCAGGTAGACCTGGTTCTCGATGGCCCGGGCTTTCATCAGCGTCTCGTTGCCGCCCCAGATCGGCACCAGGATCAGTTCGGCTCCGCCGAGCGCCAGCCCCCGGGCCGGGTCGGCGTATTGTGCGTCCCAGCAGATCATCATGCCGACCTTGCCGAAGTCGGTCTCGAAGACCGGATAGGCGGAGCCCGGGCTGATGCCGCCCTCGGTCTCCTCCCGGGGGATGTAAACCTTGTGATACTTGCCCGCGAGCTTGCCGTCCCGGCCGATCAACACGGCGGTGTTGTACAGCGCCGGACCGTCCCGCTCGTAGATGCCGGCGGCGACGTAAGCGTTGTGCCGCCGCGCCAGCTCGCCCAGCCGCTCCGTCGTCGGCCCCGGCACCCGCTCGGCGACGTCGGCGTACTTCTTGCCCGTCCCGACCACCGTGATACCCTCGGGCAGCAGGATGATGTCCACCTTGTCCCGAACCTCACGGTCCACCAGCTCGATGAACCGCCGCACGGACTCTTCCGCCGAGCCGGTCTCCTGCGGACGGTAGTTCACCGAAACGACGCGCACGGGCCGCGGCTCGGGCGCGGGAATCGGCTCGAGCTTCACATCGTCGAACCAGACCCTGCCGTCCGGCGCGTCCCACAGCAGGAGCTGAATGCGGACCGCCGCGGCGTCCTCCGGCGCCGGGGCCTCCGCTGTCAGCCGCGTCCATTCGCCCTCGGGCTCTTCGCGCCAGGCGTATTCGGGCTGGCCGGCGCGCTTGCCGTCGCCCTTGGCCCAGTCCAGGCGGCAGACCACCTGGCGGGTGTGAAGCGTCAATCCCTCGTAACGGTAGAGCAGGCTCAGCCGGTACCAATGGCCCGGCTCGATGCCTTCGACGGTGCGCTCCCAGCCACCGAGGACCGCCCGGTTGCCGTTGCCCCTCACCACCAGCGCGCCCTCGGGCGTCCGGGCCCCCTCGCGCTCCACGGTGAGCAGGGCGGCGTTCTCCGGCCGCGGCGCCCACGGCCGCCAATCCCCGTACTCGGTGAGCCCCGCCGCCCCGGCCTCCGGCGCCGCTTCCTTCGGCGGCCCGCCGCAAGCCGCGAGCAACGGCAATACTACCACGGCGATACATTTGACGTACCTTGTGCTCCGCATGGCTGCTCCGATTATAGGCCGCCGCCGGGTGCAGCGATACCGCCGGACCTCCTCTGAGAGCCCCCGGGCCTCAGGCCTCAGCGGTACGCCGGAATCCCCGTGACGCGCTCGCCGATGATCAGCGCGTGGATGTGGTCAGTCCCCTCGTAGGTCTTCACGGTTTCGAGATTCGCCATGTGCCGCATCAGCGGGTACTCGTCCATGATGCCGTTGGCCCCCAGCAGGTCACGGCTGATGCGGGCGCACTCGAGCGCGATGGCTACGTTGTTGCGCTTGAGCATCGAGACGTGGGCCGGGTCGGCCTTGCCCTGGTCCTTGAGCCGCCCCACGTGCAGGGCCAGCAACTGCGCCTTGGTGATCTCGGTAATCATCCAGGCGAGCTTCTCCTGGACAAGCTGGTGCGAGGCGATCGGCTTGTCGTCGAACTGCTTGCGGTCCAGGCTGTACTGCCGGGCGGTCTCGTAGCACTCCATGGCCGCGCCGATCACCCCCCAGCCGATGCCGTACCGCGCCTGGGTGAGACAGCTCAGCGCCGTCTTCAGGCCCACCGCCCCCGGCAGCGCGTTCGCAACCGGAATCCGGCACTCATTCAGTGACAGGCTCGAGGTGACCGAAGCCCGCATCGAGAGCTTACCGTGGATGTCCGAGGTCGTGTAGCCGGGCGTTCCCTTCTCCACCAAGAACCCTCGCACGCGGCCCTCGCCCCGCGCCCAGACGACGGCCACGTCGGCGATGGAGCCGTTGGTGATCCAGGTCTTTTCGCCGTTGAGCACCCACTCGTCGCCCTCCAGGCGCGCCGTGGCCCGCATGCCCCCGGGGTTCGAGCCGAAATCCGGCTCGGTGAGCCCGAAGCAGCCGATCGCCTCCCCGGTGGCCAGCTTCGGCAGCCACTTCTGCTTCTGCTCCTCGGAGCCGTAGGCGTGGATGGGGAACATCACCAGCGCGCTCTGCACCGAGATGAAGCTCCTGACGCCGGAGTCGCCCCGCTCGATCTCCTGCATGATCAGCCCGTAGTCGACATTGCTCATGCCGGCGCAGCCGTAGCCCTCCAGGTTGGCCCCGAAGAAGCCCATCTCGCCCATCAGCGGGATGATCTCGTCGGGGAAGCGGCCCTCGTTCCAGCATTCGCGGATCACCGGCTTGACGTGCTCCTCGACGAACTCCCGCGCGGTCTGCCGCACCAGCAGCTCCTCCTCGGTGAAGAGCGAATCGATGTGCATGTAGTCGACGCCTCGGAAAGGTGGCATAGCAGTTCCATTGTCGCCTAGCGCGCAGAGGGGCATCAGCGGGGCGGGCGGGGCGCCTGCTCCGGGAGCATCGCGACGATCCCGCCGCTCCGGCTGGGTCAAAGTGAGATTCTTGCTCCGGCGGAACCACTATCACTTGCGAGTATGCCGGGCATAGGCACGGGGGTAGCCATGAGCAAGGCCGTTCTGATCTGTCTGGCGATGCTAGCTGTCCCGTCGTGGGGCCAGGCGCCCGATCCCGCCTATCCTCACCTCGAACGCGCCTACGCTGCCCTGCGGTCGAAGGACTATGACGCCGCCATCGCCGCCTTCCGCCGGGCCCTGGACGCCGGGGCGCGGCGGCCCGCCGTCTACAAGGATCTGGCGTACACCTATCTGAAGGTCGGCGAGAACGAGGCGGCCCGCGACCAGTTCGAGCAGGCGATGCGCCTGGACCCCCAGGACTTCCATGTCGCCCTGGAGTATGCCTTTTTGTGCTACGAGACCGGCCGCGAGGCCGAGGCGCGGCGGGTCTTCGACCGGGTCCGGCGAGAAGGCGATCCGCAGTCGCGCCAGACCGCCGAGCGCGCCTTCCAGCGTATCGATGCGGCCCTGGCGGCCGGCATCGAGCGCTGGCGCCGGGTGGTGCAGGCGGATCCCGGCAACTTCAGCGCCCACCGGGAGCTGGCGCGCCTGGCCGACCATCGTGACGAGAAGGCCCTCGCCCTCGAGCACTACCGCGCGGCCTGGCAGCTGCGGCCGGAGGAACGTGAACTGCTGCTCGACATCGCCCGCCTGGCCCGGGACCTCGGCCGCGAAAACGAAGCGATGGCCGCGCTGCTGGCGGCCTCCCGCGGCAGCGAGCCCCGCGCCGCCGACCGCGCCCGCGAACTGCTGCCGGACCGCTACCCCTACGCCTATGAGTTCGAAGCCGCCCTCAACCTCGACCCGGCCAACGTCAAGCTGCGCCGCGAATACGCCTACCTCCTGCTCGAAATGCACCGCACGGCCGACGCGGAACGCCAGTTCGCCCGCATCGTCGCCGATGCGCCGGACGATCTGCTCGCCACCGCGCAACTCGGGTTCCTCTTGCTGGACCGCGGCGAGCATGAGCAAGCCATGCCGCTGCTCAAACGGGTGCTGGACGGCGGAGACCCCGAACTGGCGGAACGGGTGCGCAAGACGCTGAACCTGCCCGCGCCACGGCGCCCCGCTCAGCCGCCCCCGGCGTCTCCGCCGCCGGCGTCCGACGCCAAGGCCATGGGCCGAAAAAGCCTCGAGCTCGGCTATCTGAAGGACGCCGTCAAGTACCTCCAGCTCGCCCACGAGGCCGACCCGCTGGACTTCGAGGTCATGCTCGACCTCGGCCGCGCCTGGAACATCCTCAAGCGGGACGACGAGGCGATCCGCTGGTTCGACCTGGCCCGGCGCAGTCCCGACCCGAAGATCGCCGCCGAGGCCCGGCGCGCCTGGCGCAACCTGCGCCCGGCCTACAAACGCTTCCGGCACACGTTTTGGATCTTGCCCTTCTATTCCTCCCGGTGGAAGGACGCCTTCGGTTATGCCCAGTACAAGCTCGAAGCCAAGCTGAAGCGCCTGCCGCTCCGGCCCTACATTTCCGTCCGCTTCGCCGGCGACGCCCGCCGCACCATCGGCTCCGTCCTGCCTCGGTACCTCTCGGAAAGCTCCTTCGTCGCCGGGGTGGGCATCCGTACCGTGACCTGGAACGGGCTGACGGGGTGGGCCGAAGCGGGCTCCGACATCAGTTACCTGGACCGCCACGACCGCCCCGGGCGCATGGCGCCAGACTACCGCGGCGGCGTCTCCTTCTCGAAGGGCTTCGGAGCGCTGCTCGGCGGCGAAGCGCCCGGCTGGTTCTTCGAAACCTACGTGGACGGCCTCTACATGAGCCGCTTCGATCACACCTTCCTCGGCTACTTCCAGAACCGCGCCGGCTACACGCTGCCTGCGCTCGGCAGCTTCCAGTTGCAAGCCGGCTGGAACGGCAACCTGACCGTCGAGGCCAAACGCCAGCCGTGGGCGAACTTCGCCGAGTACGGCCCGGCGCTCCGGTTCCGCTGGTCGTGGATGCCGAAGTCGATGGTGATCTCGGTGGATCTGCTGCGGGGCGTCTACCTGCTGGCGAACAGCCCCTATGGGTCCCGCTACACCGATCTGCGCGTCGGAGTGTGGTATGCCTTCACCCGGTAGAATCGCCGCCCTGCTGCTGGCTGCCTCCGCGCTGGCCGCCGCCCCGGCCCGTACCGGCGGGCCCGCCGGACCCAGGGCGCCGGCGCTCACCTACCACGCAGATGGTTCCGCTGCGGGCTCCTGGTCGGACCTGCTCTCCGCGCTCGGGCTGCAGGAGGTCCCGCTGGAAGAGGCCGATATCCTGATCACCGGCTCGGGGGAGCCGCCGCCGGATCTCGAGACCCGCGTCCGGTCCGGGCTCTTGGCGGTAGTCGAAGCCGGTTCCCCGGCCGCCCGCGGCTTCGGATTCGTTCCAACGGAGAAGCGCATCACGGTCCAGAGCCTCCGGGACGAGCGGGCCCCGGAATTGCGTATCGTCTGGGAGCATGAGCAGGAGGTGCCGGTCTACAGACTCCCCGACGGGGCGCGGGTCTTCGCCCGGGACCGTTGGACCGGAGCGCCGTTGGCGGCCGGGCTTCGCCTCGGAGCCGGGGCGGTACTCTGGACGGCGGTCTCGCCGGGCAAGGGCGGCTACGAGCGGTTTCCCTACTTGCTTCAGGCCCTGGCCGATCTGGGCCTGGAGGCGCCTTTCCGCTCCCAGCGCCTCTGGGCGTTCCTCGACGGAGCCTACCGGCTGCGCGTCGATCTGGACTATTTCGCCCGGAGGTGGCGCCGGGCGGGAATCAGCGCCGTCCAGGCCGCCGCCTGGCACTACTTCGAGGGCGACGAGCAGCGCGACGCCTGGCTGCAGCGGCTGATCCGCGCCTGCCACCGCCAGGGGATCCAGGTCTACGCCTGGCTCGAGCTGCCCCACGTCAGCGAGCGCTTCTGGCAGGAGCACCCGGAATGGCGCGAGAAGACGGCCGCCGGCCAGGACGCCCACCTGGACTGGCGCAAGCTCATGAACCTGCTGAACCCGGACTGCGCCCGGGCGGTGGCGGCGGGCATCGAGCGCCTCATCCTGAACTTCGACTGGGACGGGGTGAACCTGGCCGAGCTCTACTTCGAGTCCCTGGAAGGGGCGGCCGATCCGGCGCGCTTCACTCCGATGAACGCTGACGTGCGGGCCGAGTTCCAGCGGCTGCACGGCTTCGATCCGGCCGGCCTGTTCCAACCCGGCGTGAAGCCGGCCCCAGCGAAGCTGCGCCTGTTCCTGGACTACCGCGCCGACCTGGCGGCGCGGCTCCAGGAAGAGTGGATCGCCCGGATCGAACGGCTGCGGAACAAGCGGCCCCACCTGGGGCTCGTCCTCACCCAGGTGGATGACCGCTATGACGCTGGGATGCGTGACCTGATCGGCGCCGACAGCGCCCGCGCCCTGGCGCTGCTCGACAAGCACGACTTCGTGTTCCTCGTCGAGGACCCGGCCACCGTCTGGAGCCATGGTCCGGAGCGCTACCCGGAGATCGCCCGGCGCTACCGGCCGCTCACCAGCCGGCACGGCCGCCTGGCCATCGACATCAACGTGGTGGAGCGCTACCAGGACGTCTACCCCACCAAGCAGCAGACCGGCGGCGAAATGCTGCGCCAGGTACACCTGGCGTCGCTGGCGTTCCCGCGGGTGGCGCTCTACGCCGAGCACTCGCTCTTGAAGCCCGACCTCGCCCTGCTGCCCGCCGCCGCGGCCGCCGTCGAGCGCGCGGTCCGGCACGGCCGGGCCTTGACGGTGACGAGCCGCTGGGGAGCCGGCGTGCGGTGGCGCGGTCCGGCCCGGGTGAACGGGAAGCTCTGGCCCGTCATCGGAGAGGGCGTCGTCTGCCTGCCGCCGGGCACGCACACCGTGGAGCCGGCCGCCGAGGAGCCGCCGCTGCGGATCCTGCGACTGAACGCCGATCTGGTTTCCGCCGAAGCCAGCGGCGAAAGCGTCGAGATCGCCTACGAGGCCTCGGCCCGGGCCTACGCCGTGCTGGAGCGGCGGCCGGCTCGTCTGGCGCTCGACGGCTTCGAGGAGCCGGTGAAGGGGCTGGAAACCGAAGAGGGCTTCGTCGTCAGCCTGCCCCGGGGCCAGCACCTGGCGGTCTTCTACGCGGAGGATCGGGGCGGCTCTCTCCTGTCGGAGTAACCCCACGACCAGGTCCGGGCGGCGCTTCGCCGGCGCCCCTCAGAACCGGAAGACCCAGCCGACGCTCGCTTCGCCCTGGTTCATGTAGTGGTCGTTGGGAATCTCCCAGCAGTAGCCCCACCAGTCGCACCAGACGCCGCCGGGCGTCGAGAACAAATAGGTCGGCGTCCACCGGGCCTGGAACCGGAAGCCCATGTGGTCGTTGACGAACAGCTTCAGGCCGCCGCCGACGTGGTAGGAGGGCTTCGTCTGTGAAGTGTGGTTCCCGGAGCCCCGGAGCGCCCCGACTCCGAAGGAGAGAAACGGGCGGACCCGGGCGAACGGATCCCGGAAGTTGTAGACGACGCTGCCCATGTACTGGTCCAGATGAACATCGACATTCTCGAGCACCTGATAGCCGCCGCGGAGCCACGCCTTCGCCCTCGTCGGCTGGCGGCTCCAGAGGAACTCCAGGGCGAAGTGCTCGTTCAAGTTGTAGGCGGCAGTGACACCGTAGGACAGGCTGGGACTGAACTTCACCCATTCGACGTCACGCACGACGGGCTTGTCGGATTCCACCGGGACGTCGCCGCCGAACTTGTAGCCGGCGAACGGCGCAACCTCGAAACGCTGCGCGTGCAGGGCTCCGGCCACCCCAATCAGCAGGACCGCTGGCCACCACTGGCGCATCGCGAGAGTATCCTCCCAGGGTGTCGCCCGTCTCTATTCTGCTGGACGCGGCCGGAACCAGCCAGGTTCTACCCAGTCGCTTGCCCTCAGCCGGGGCACGCTGGAGCCGCCTCGTCCTTGGGCGGCGGCTGCGGCACCGGGATGCGGTCAATGACGGCCTGAACGGCATCCGCCCCGAACGGCTTCCGGAGCACGCCGGCCACGAGACCGTCTTCGCGAACGGGTGGGCGAGTGAGTGTCACCAGGCTCCGCACGGCCAGGATTACCCGCAATCCAGGGATTCGGCTGTCATGAGCGAGGCAGCGGAGAAGCTCTTCGCGCTCGCCGTTCGGAAGCGACCAATCGATGATTGCGAACTCCGGGTGGAACGCCTCCACGGCGGCCGAGGCCTCGTAAGCGTTCACCGCAAAGTGGCACCGGACGCCGCCGGCGCCGCCGCTCTTCAGTTCTTCGATGAATGAGGCGTCCGTCGTGATCACCAGGACGTCGGCGGGAAGCCGGTGAACGCGCCGGTAGTAGGCGCATTCCTGGCAACTCCCCCGCAAGTAGCGCCGGGAGTGGCCGCAGGTGGGATTGTCCACCAGCCGGAAGCACCACTCTGCCCGCGAACGGTGAACGATGCACCGCCGGCACTCCTCGCACGGCTCGCCGTTGCGGGCGAAGTATTGCCAACAATACAAACGGGTACGGGGAAGCGCTTCCTCGGATGGCGCCTTCGCCGATGGGATTGCGAGCCGTTCGACGGCTTCGATGGGTATGCGGTGATGGCCCCCCGGGGTGCGCTCGGCCGGCAGCTTGCCTTTCTTGATCCAGCGCAGAACCGTGTCCGGCGCCACGCCGCAAAGGTCGGCGGCCTCGCCGGTGGTCAGCCATTTTGCTGAGCCGGGAGCAGCCTTGCCGAGGCTTCCGGGCGCGGTATCGAGGAGCTCGCTCATGGCTGGATCAGCGGACCGGGAAAGCACAAGCCAACGTACTATCTATGATGAGACCTGCAAATCCGGAACGTCAAGCGCCAACTGCGCCGCTTGCGGCTTCTCTTCAGCGCGCCAGGAGCTAGAGATCCGAAAACCCTTGTGCGGCTCCGTACTTTTCGTTATCATAATGTTTTGGTTACCGGTTCTGCCCGCGCTCCGCCGGCACGCGTGGCCCGTGCCGGCCGGCAAACCGATTTCGGACGGGGAATCTCGGCATGAATCAGAGTTTCGAGTTCCTTTCCCCTGAGTGGGTCCAGGAAGTAGTTACCCGCGTGGAGTCCGCCAAGGCTGACGACCCGTACTTCCGGGATCTGGTCTCCGGGTTCAGTCTCAGCACCCTTTATCTGGTCAAGAACATCCCGGCGGCTCTCAGGAAGCGGTGTGGGGGCGGACGGACTCTCGCCTTCCAGGTCCGTGTCGAGAGGGGCACGGTGAAGGAAATCGACTTCAGCGTCGATCCCGAGAACGCCAATGTGGACGTGGTCGTCCAGGTCGATTACCGCGACGCGCGGAAACTCTTCGAAGGCAAGCTGAGGCCGGCGATCGCGGTGGTCTCGGGCCGCGTCAAGGCGAAACCGACGAACGGCTTCAGCGGCTGGTCGAAGATCGCCGCGAAGTCGGTGGTCACCGCCGGGCGCATTCTCCGCACGGCGCGGAAGGTTCCCACCACCTTCGGCGGCAAGAATTGAGACCCGCCCGCAGTTCGGCCTGTCCCAATCGTTTCAGTGAAGGAAGAACGTCCGGTAGAGCGTGTCCCGCTGGCGGGGGACGAAGCCGGCGTCGCGGATGATCCGCCGCAGTTCTTCTTCGGTGGCCCGGTTGCGCGCCCCGGCGGCGGCGACCACGTTTTCCTCGATCATCACGCTGCCGACGTCGTTGGCGCCGAAACGCAGGCCCACCTGGCAGGTCTTCAGCCCCTGCGTGACCCAGGAGGACTGCACGTTGGAGATGCTGGAAAGGAACAGACGGCTGACGGCCAGCGTCTTCAGGTACTCGACGGCGGAAGCCTCCTCCTTGATGGTCCTGCCCAGCGACGTATTCTCCGGCTGGAACGTCCAAGGGATGAAGGCGGTGAACCCACCGGTCTCCTCCTGCAGGTTGCGCACCCGCTCCAGGTGATTCACGCGCTGCTCCAGCGTCTCGCCGCAGCCGAACATCATGGTCGCCGTCGTCCGCATCCCCAGCTTGTGGGCGGTGCGATGCACTTGGAGCCATTCCCCCGTGGTGCACTTGAGGCGGGAGATGCGGCGGCGAACCTCGTCGTCGAGGATCTCGGCCCCGCCGCCGGGGATCGAATCGAGACCGGCATCGCGCAGCCGGGCGATCGTATCCCTGAGGCTCAGCCCGCTGACCTCGGCGATGTTCAGGATCTCCGGGGCGGAAAAGCAGTGCAGCCAGACCTGGGGGAACCGTTTCTTGATGCCGCGGAGCAGCTCCTCGTACCAGCCGATCTCCAGTTCCGGGTGCAGCCCACCTTGCATCAGGATGCCCGTGCCGCCCAACTCGACGGTTTCCTGGATCTTCTCGAAGATGGTCTCGAGCGGCAGGACATAGCTCTCAGGGTGGCCGTGAGGCCGGTAGAAGGCGCAGAAGCTGCAGTACTCGGTGCAGACATTCGTATAGTTGATGTTGCGGTCAATGATGTAAGTGACCACGCCCTCCGGGTGGAGACTGCGCCGCAGGGCGTCGGCTTCCATCCCCACCCCGATCAGGTCGGGATCGGCCAGCAGCTCTAGCGCCTGCTTGCGGGTGATCATACCGCCACCGCCCTCCGGACCAGATCCAGGAACAGCGCCATCCCCTCACGTTCTTCCTCGCCAAGAGTGAACCGAATGTGGTCGTTCAGGTAGGTCCGGGCCAGCCCTTCGGGGATCTTTCGCCGCGGGGCCTCGGCACGGACGATCTCCTCGATCCTGCCCCTGCCGAACTCCACCGAAGCCTGCAACATTTCACTGAGGCCTGGGAGATCCAGCTCCGGCCGGGCGGCCCAAACGGCGAAGACCATAGGCTTGCCTGTCCACCGGGTCCACTCGGCGCCCAGGTCCAACACCTCACCGGGGAACCCGGACGGGTCGAAGCGCAGGGCGGCATCGCCGATCAGAAGCGCGGCGTCGGCGCGGCCGAGCATCGCCGGCAGCTCCGGGGCCATCGGGATCACTTCGGGTTCGGCTCCGAATCTCTCGGCGAGAATGAGGCGCGCCAGAAGGGTGGAGGTCCGCGATCCTTCGTCTGCCGCCAGAGTCCGGATCCGGGAGAGGGGAGCTTTGCTCACGAGCAGAATGCTGCGCACCGGGCCGCGCGAAGCGATGCACACACCGGGGAGGGCCTTGGCGCCGAGCCGCTGGATCTCGACCACCGGCATGATCCCTACGTCCGCCCGGCCCGCGCCCACGAGATCGGCGCATTGAGCAGGCGTCACGAAGAGAAGCTCGCACAGACCTTTCTGAGGCCCGTGGAGCATCCCCCACACCAGGGGCGACGTATTGAGGTAACGAACGGCGGCGACGCGTACAGGACCTCTCCGGCGCCCCTCTGAATTGTCCACCACGCGTGTCAAATCCCAGGGTAGCACCGGGCCCCGGCGCCCGGCTATTTCACACTAAGTCATCCGGTTCGGGGTCTTCCTCCCTCTCCCGCCAGCGGCGATATGCCGCCGCAACGACCGCGAAAACGTCGGACTGCTCGGCCGTTTCCGAGTCCAGCAGCTCGGGACCGATCTCGACGATCTCACGCCAGAAGTCCGCGACCACGGGAGGCAGGCTCCCAGGACGTTCCCCAGGTACGAACGGCTGGAAAGCACGCGGCACGGCGTCGGTATCGCGGACCGCGCTGGAGAACAGCAGTTCCCACTCCCCGCGGTCCATCTCGCTGGGAAGCCGGCCCTGCTCCTCCATCTCGAGCAGTTCCGCCAACATCAGCAACCGATCTGGTGTCGGATCGAACATCAATACCTCTGCTTAGATAGACGCATCCGAAGGGCAAACGTTCTAGGAAGTTGGCGAGAAATCTCTGGGCGGTCCGCTGCAGGCGGGCACGCTATTCCAACGTCACCCCACGGCTCTTGGCGATCTCGATGGCGTAATAGTTCGTCACCCGGGCTTCATTACGGGCAACCTCGTAATAAGCCGCCCGAAGAAGCTGCTCCTTGCGGTTCCGCAACGTTTCCCGGATCGTCTGCTGCACCCGCGGATCCTCGAGCTTCCGCTGCCCGGCCGGCTCACGGGAAATCAGCTTCAAGATGCGGAACCCTTCCGGAGACTGGATGACGCCCGAGATCTCGCCCGGCTTCAGCGACATGATCGCCCGGCGGATCTCCACACTCGCTTGCTGGAGTTGCGACTCCGGAATGAACCCCAGATCGCCGCCGTTGGCGGCAGTGTTCGGATCCTCCGAATAAGCCTGAGCCAGCATGGCGAAGTCCTCGCCCTGCTTCAGGCGCGCTTCGATGGCGGCGATCTTCGCCTTCGCCTGCTCGAGGTTCTGCGCCTTGTCGCTCCGCAAGTTGCGCACGTTGGGGTCGGGATACGGAGTGACCAGGATCTGCGCCAGGTGGATCTGCGGCTCCACCAGGTTGAAGCTGGCCTTGTTGGCTTCGTAGAAAGCCTTGACGTCGGCGTCGGTGATGGTGATCCGGGAGATGATTTCCTTGTTGAACAGCTTCTCGATACTCAGGTCGCGGCGAAGCTGGGCCCGGAGGTCGTCCTCGGTCAACCCGCGGGCCTTCAGTTGTTTCTGGAACTCTTCCTGAGTGTAGGGAGCCTTGAGCTCCGCCAGCTTGGCGTCAACGTCGGCGTCCACGGCCATCAGGCCGAGCTTCTCGGCCCGCTGAAGCATGATTTCGTTATCGATCAAGCCGCGCAGGATCTCGAGCTTCTGGATGATCACCTGATCGTCGCTGGCGTCGGGCTCCTGCGAGGGGAACAGCACCCGATACTGCTTTTCGAGCTGCTCAAAAGTGATGTAGCGGCCGTTGACCGCAGCGGCTACGTTCTTCGGGGGCTCTCGTTTGCAAGATAGGCCGAGCAGCGCGCCTGCCAGGAGGGCAAGGACGGCGGTCCGGTTCTGGGCCATTCGCATTCCACTCCATTCTAACCAACTGGATCAAGGGGCATGGCCGGCGGGCGGGGGGTTACTTGCGGCCTTCCAGGAAAGCCAATTGCTGCTCGACAATCGCCCGCTCCGGGGCCCGCGGAGCGATTTCCAGGAACCGGCGCAACTGTGCTTTGGCCTCATCGATCCGTCCTTGCTGGGCCAGAACCATGCCGAGGATATGGAGAACCTGAGGGTATTTCCGGTAGGCTTTCAAGCGGATGGCTTCACGGGCGCTCGCCTCAGCTCCGGCGAAGTCACGCAGTTGCAGGCGTGCCGCCGCCTGGTAAAACCAAGCCTCCGGGAATTCGTAAGGATTGCGGTCCAGCACGTATTGGGTGCGCTCCTCGACCCGGCGCCAGTCGCCATGAGAAGCATCCAGGTACGCGAGGCGCAAGACCGGCGGCAGATAACCGCCGTCGAAGGCGGCCGCTTTTTCGTAAGCCTGCCGGGCCTTCTCCGGCTGGCGTGTGGCTTCGTACACACGGCCGGATTCATACCAGGCGGCGGCGTACTCGGGATAGATGCGGATCGCCTCGTCCAGACGGCGGCGGGCGGCCTTCCACTTCTTCTTCCGAGCAGCGGCGCGCGCCTTCTCCAGCGCTTTCCTTGCCGCCGGCGGGGCCTCGACACTGGAAGCGCTCACCGTCATGCCTCTACCGGCTCTCTTCCGGACCAGGCGAATCGTGCCGGCGTCGAAGTTACCCATCGAATCGTTGCCGGAGACGATGACCGGCTCGGCATAATACCCGTTGAGCAGCACCTGGAGACGGCAATCAATGGAGACGCCGAACTCGATGCCATAACGCCGGGGGCCGGTCATCGTCTCCGGGCTGATGGCGGTGAAATGCACGCTGATCAGGCCGCCGGGCTCGACGCCCACTTCCCATTCCGGCTGGCCCGTGCAACGGACCAACACAGTGGCGTCCGGCGGCGCCGGACGGCCGTCTTCGAGCACCGCTTTGCCTTTGATGAAAACCGAGTGGCGGTAGACGTTGCCCCGGGCGGGCGCGCCGGCGCCCCGGCCACTGATCGAGGAGTTTCCCAGGTCGGAACCGGCGGGAGCGGTTTCCGGGGGCTGGGCCGAAGCCGGCGCCGCCAAAAGACCCGCCAGGGCCAACCACGTAAAGACGGTCGTGAACGGGAAACCTGGCATGACCGGCGCCCCCGCCGCCCACCTTCATCATCGCAGCCCGAGCGCTCACAGATCAACAGAAATCCACGCCGGCCGGACGCCGGAGGCTCAGCGCTACGGCGTCACAGGCGTTCGCCCCGGGCGCCCCCGAGCGTGACGTTGACCTCGATGACGCGGCCGTTCCGGAAGATTTTCAGGTGGATCGTGTCGCCGGGGCGCTTGCGCCGCAGGTAGCGGCGCAAGGCGTCGCGGGTGTTCATCGGCCGCCCGTCGATCTCCATGATCAGGTCGCCGCCGATACCCAGCTCGAAGTTCCCGACGATCACCCAGCGGCGGGCGCCGCGCAACCCCGCGGCTTCGGCCGGGGTGCCGGGGAACACTTTGTAAATGAGAAAGCCGCCCTCCCGGGGCAGGTCGATCGCCTCGGCCAGGTCGCCGCGGATCGTGACGCCGTTGATCCCCAGAATCGGCGGGCCGTAAGTGCGCCCGGTGCGGTACTCCTCGATCATCCGCCTGGCGCGGTTGATCGGCATGGCGAAGCCGATGCCGATGTTGCCGCCGGGGCCGTAGATCGCCGTATTCACGCCGATCACGTTGCCCTGGGAGTCAAGCAGCGGACCGCCGGAGTTGCCGGGGTTGATGGCCGCGTCGGTCTGGATCATGTCCTCGAGGTCGTTGCCGTTCTCGTCCCGGATCGTCCGGCCCAGCGAGCTGACGATCCCGGTGGTCAAGGTCCCCTCCAGACCGAACGGATTCCCGATGGCCAGCACCTTCTGCCCCACCTGGACGGCGTCCGAGTCGCCCAGCCGCAGATACGGGACCTTGCGATCCAGCTCGATTTTGATCAGCGCCAGATCGTTGTACCGGTCGCGGACCAGCACCTTGGCCCGGTAACGGCTGTGGTCCGACAGCGTCACCGTGATCTGCGGAGCCCGGCCGGAGATCACATGGTTGTTGGTGAGGATCTCACCGTTGTCGCGCACGAAGAACCCCGACCCCGTGTTGCGGCTCGGGTAGATCTCGTAGAAGAACCCGAGCCGGTAGACCGTGCTGGTGATGTTCACGGTCGCGTCCCGGGCCATCTTGTAGATCTCGATGTTGTTCTGCTCGTCGGGGCTGAGACCGGCCGAGTAGGCCACATCCGGCGCTCTCCAGAGCGGCGGCGCCGCAGGTTCGGCGGCGGGTTCTCCGGAACCCCGCCGCAGCGGGCTCCACTCGGAGATCAGATAAAAACCGGCGCTGGCCAACAACGCCGCGATCAGTAACGTGCGCGCTCTCATCGGGCAATGCTCCGTAGTTCTTCGTAGACTTTCCTTACTTGCCGGACCGTCTCTTCCTTCGCTCCGGAAGTGTCGATCACATAGTCCGCCAGCTTGATCTTCTCTTCGGGCGGCAACTGCCGGCGGATGCGGGCCAGCACCTCCTCGCGGCTCAGCCCAGTCCGTCGCATGGCCCGTTCAATCTGCTGTTCGGTGTCACAGACCGTGACGATCAAACGGTCAAAACGTTTGTAGCTGCCGGTCTCGATGAGAATCGCCGCCTCCACCACCGCTATGCCCTCCGGGTGGCGTGCGCTGTACTCGCCCAGCAGCTTCTCTTCAAGCTGAATGACCAGCGGATGGACAATCCGGTTCAGCTTCGCCAGCTTCTCCGGGTTGCCGAACACCTCTCCAGCGAGTTTGCGGCGGTCGATCCGGTCTTCTTCATCCAGGATAGCGCGGCCGAATTCCGCCACCACGGCCTCGTAGGCGGCGCCGCCCGGCGCAAGCACCCGGTGGCCCAGTTCGTCGGCGCTGATCCAATAACAGCCCAGATCGGCCAACGTTCGTCCGACGAAACTCTTGCCGGTGGCGAGCCCGCCGGTCAGCCCGACGCGCAGCAAAGGTTCATACCCCCAGGCGGCGCTCCGCCGCGTTGATCGTGTTCACCATTAGCATGGCGATCGTCAGAGGCCCCACGCCGCCTGGCACGGGGGTGTAGGCGCCGGCTTTCCCGGCCACGTCCCGGGGATGGACGTCGCCCACCAGCACGCTGCCCTTCTTTTCGAACGCGGCCATCTTGTCGGGATCGTGCCCGAAGAGCGCCTCGGCCCTGGCCCGGTCGGTGATCCGGTTGATGCCCACATCGATCACCACCGCGCCCTCCTTGATGAAGTCGGCGGTAACAAACGCCGGGCGGCCGATGGCGGCCACCAGAATGTCGGCTTCGCGCGCCACCGCGGGCAGGTCGCGGGTTCGCGAATGGCAGATGGTGACGGTGGCGTGCTCGTGCATCAGCAGCATCGCCATCGGCTTGCCGACGATGTCGCTGCGGCCCACCACCACGGCGCGCCGGCCAAGGATCGGGATCTGGTAACGGTGCAGCAGCTCCATCACTCCCGCCGGCGTGCAGGCCCGGGGCCCCGGGCGGCCGGTGAGCAGGTAACCCATGTTCAACGGGTGGAAGCCGTCGACGTCCTTGGCCGGGTCGACAGCCAACAGCACCTTGTGGGAATCGATCTGCTTCGGCAGCGGCATCTGCACCAGGATGCCGTCGATCTCTTCCCGCTCGTTCAGCCGCTGCACCAGCTCGACGATCTCTTCGGTAGCGGCCGTCGCCGGAGGCGTGTACCTTTCGCTGTGAATCCCCAGCTTCTCGCACGCCTTCACCTTGTTCCGGACGTAAATCTTCGACGCCGGATCGTCGCCTACCAGGATCACCGCCAAACCCGGCGGGCGTTTCCGCTCCCGGAGGCGCTCGACGCGCGGCCTCGATTCGGCGAAGATTTCATCACGAACCCGTATTCCGCTCAGCAGCCTGGCCATCGCCTTCCTATTATCGGGCAATCAGTGGCGCGGGGCCTTCTCGCGCAGGTGGAAATGGTAAACCAGCGCCCCGGTGCCGATCGTGATCACCGCCGCCAAGGAGACCAGCGGCTTCAGCGTCATCCCGAAGATGGTCATCCAAACGCCGACGACGATAAACATGACCGGCACGAGCGGCCAGGCGAAGCTGACGACCGGCAGCTTCCGCCAGCCGCTCCGGCGGCGAAACAAGAACAGCGAGGCCACGCTGGCGACGGCGAAAAAGTTCAATGTGAAGCCGATATAAAGCAGCAAGTCCGGGAAAGGGGTGGCGGTAATCAGCATTGCCACCACGCCTTGGCAGGCGATCGCAAACACCGGCGTGCGCCACCGCGGACTCACCTTCGCCGCCGGCCGCAGGAATGCGCCGTTCTGAGCCATCGCATAGTAGACCCGCGGACCGATCGTCACCATGGCATTCACCGTCGAAACCAGCGACAGCGCCATCAAGGCGCTGAAGATTCCCGCGCCCCCGGGGCCGAACAGGTACTGCGCCGCCAGCGACCCGATCGCGATTTCACCCTTCATACGCTCCAGCGGGGCGGCATAGATGAAGGTGACGTTCAGGGCGACATAGAGCACCGCCACCAGCACCGTGCCGATGGCCAGCGCCGCGGGCAGCGTCCGGGCCGGATGCCGGAGCTCCTCGGCGACGTAGGTGGCGGCGTTCCAGCCGCTGTAGGCGAAATAGATGAAGAACAAGCTAATGGCGAACTGGGCTGCGATCGGGCTGGTGGAGGTACGCTCAGCCGGCTGGGAGAAGTGCCCCCAGTCACCGGCGCCGGAGGTCAGCCCGAGGATCACGAAGGCCACCAGCACGACCACCTTGGTGGCGGTGAGCACGTTCTGCAGGCGGGCCACCCGCTGGATGCCGAAAAAGTTGATGACGGTGAACAGCGCGATCAGCCCGCAGGCTGTGACCTGGGCGCCGCCGAGTTTGATCTGAAACGCTCCCGAGCCGAAGGCCAGCAGCGCATTCTGCTGTTTCGAGGCGGGGAAGAAATAACCGACATAGTCCGCGAAGGCCAGCGCCGCCGCCGCGATCGGCGCCGAGAAGCCGGCGAAGAACGAGACCCATCCCGTCATGAAACCCCACGTCGGGCCGTAGGCCCGGGTGAGGTAGACGTACTCTCCGCCCGAGCTCGGAAAGTTGATGCCCAGTTCGGAATAGCAGAAGGCCCCCGCCAGCGCGCAGGCGGCTCCCACCACCCAGATGATCAGAATCAGCGACGCATCGCCGAGATCGCCGGCGAGGAAGCCGGTGGTGGTGAAGATCCCCGTGCCGATCATGTTCGACACCACCAGCGCCGTGGCGCTGATGACGCCGAGCTGCCGCAACAAGCCGGCCGCCGTGACGCCGGTGGCGGACGCGGACTTCGGGCTTCCCATCCCCGTCATTGTACGTGAGTCCCCGGCGCCGGGCCCTCCGGGCGGCGGAGATCGCGCCGGCGGCGGTCCGGAAATCGTGGACAGGGCGGCCCCCAGGCCCTATGATGCGGGTATGAGACGCGCTTGCGTCGCGGCCTTGCTGGTCGCCGCCTGCCTGACGGGCGCTCGAGACCCGTACCAGGCCCGGCGCGAGGCGATGGTGCGCGACCAGATCATGGCCCGCGGCATCCGGAATCCGGATGTCCTCCGGGTGATGCGAGAGATTCCCCGGCACGAGTTCGTCCCGCCGGCATTGCGCGAGCAAGCTTATGAAGATCACCCCTTACCCATCGGCTACGGCCAGACGATCTCCCAGCCCTACATCGTCGCCCTGATGACCGCCAAGCTCGACGTGAACAAAAGCCACCGGGTGCTCGAGATCGGCACGGGATCGGGTTATCAGGCGGCCATCCTGGCCCAGCTCGTCAAGCACGTCTACACGATCGAGATCGTCCCCCAGCTCGCCGAGCAGGCCAAGAAGCGGCTGGCGAAGTATCCCAACGTCACGGTGCGCCACGGCGACGGCTACGAGGGCTGGCCCGAGCAGGCCCCCTTCGACCGCATTATCGTCACCGCCGCTCCCCCGGAGATCCCCCAGGCGCTCATCGACCAGCTCAAGCCGGGGGGCAAGCTCCTGGCTCCTGTGGGCCCCTCGCCCTGGTCGCAAGAACTTGTGCTCATCGAGAAACGGCCCAACGGGAAGCTGCGCCGCAAGAGCATACTCCCCGTGGTCTTCGTGCCGATGGTCAGGGGGAAAAAGGAGTAACTTTGGAGAAGATCTCCAGCGAGGAGGTGTCCGTCAAGATGCAATATCCGTCCCGCCGCAGCTTTCTGGCAGGTTTCACGACCGCCGCCGCTGCTCTTCCCGCCGCCGCGTCGGCCGGCGAAGCCTATTGGCGGATGGTGCGCCGGCAGTTTCCCTTCAGTGAGAAAAAGGTCCCGATGAACGCCGCCAACATGTGCCCGCCGCCGCGGGCGGTGACGGAACGCCTCGTCGAACTGACCCGCGACACCGACGCCGATTGCTCCTTCAACAACCGCGCCAAGTTCAAGAAGCTGCTCGAGCAGAGCCGCGCCCACATCGCCCGGCAGCTCGGGGTGAGCCCCGACGAGCTCGCTCTCGTCCGCAACACCACCGAGGCGAACAACATCATCTGCAACGGTCTGCCGCTCGAGCCGGGCGACGAGGTCCTGCTCTGGGACCAGAACCACCCGACGAACAACGTCGCCTGGGACGTGCGGGCGGCGCGGTTCGGCTTCAAGGTCCGGCGCGTCTCGACCCCGCCGCGGCCTGCCGGCCCGGAAGAGCTGGCCGAGGTCTTCCTCCGGGCGCTGTCGCCGCGCACCCGCGTCGTGTCGCTCACCCACCTCTCCAACGTCACCGGCGTGCGGCTGCCGGTGCGCGAAATCGCCGAGGCGGCCCGCAAACGGGGCGTCTACGTACACGTGGACGGGGCCCAGACGTGGGGCGCGTTCGATCTGAACCTGCGCGAGATGGGCTGCGACTCCTTCAGCGCCAGCGCCCAGAAGTGGTTCGTCGGCCCGCGGGAGGCCGGCATCCTCTATGTGCGCGCCGAGCACATCCCGCGTATCTGGCCGGGCACGGTGGGGGCCGACTGGGGCCGGGAAGTGAGTCCGGCGGTCACAGGGGTGCGGAAGTTCGAGTCGATGGGCCAGCGCGACAACGCCCGCCTGGCAGCCCTGGACACGGCCGCCGGCTTCCTGGACGCCGTCGGCCAGAGGCGCGTAGAGGAGCGGGTGCTCGAGCTGGCGCGAGTCTTGAAAGACCGCCTGGCGGACCTGGGCGTGAAACTCGTGACGCCGCGGAACCCGGAGCTGAGCGGGGGCGTTTGCATCGTCGAGGCCCCGGCGGAGAACCGGCGGAAAGCGGTCGATATTCTGTACCAGGACCGGGGCATCGCCGCCGCCCCCACCGGCGGCCTGCGCCTGTGCCCGCACATCTACAACACGATGGAACACATCGACCGCGCCGTCCAGGCGGTGAAGTCGGTGCGCAAGCTCCTGGCGTGAGCAAGCCGGCGGCGATCTGCCGCGCTAGCGGCGGGATTCAGCGGCGGACCGGCGCGGCCCGAGTGTCCTCGTCTGAGCCCACCGGCCCGACCGTGCGGCCCCAACCGTCCGTCAAAGCCGTCGCCAGCACTTTGTCCCGAACCGGAACCAGCATCTTCCGGCGCTGGCGGTAAGGAATCGCCTCCAGGTACTGCAGGCGGCCCACGACGATACCTGGGTGAACCCCCATGCGCCCGGCGAACTCACAGATCTTCTCCTTCGAGAAGTAGGGCGCGGTCTTTTCGATGAAGCGCTTCACGGCGCGGCGTGGGAGCAAGAATTCCGACGCGAAGCGGTCCGCTCTCCTTTCGACGCCCGCCCTCACCTCCCCGGGCTCCGCGCCGAGGCCGACCAGGTCCACGTCGGGGAGCAAACTCCGCTGCACACCGTCGCGGAATTTTACATGGGCAAGCTCGTGCAACAAGGTGTGCCAGAACCAATCGACCCGGCCATAGCGCAAGCTGAGGGCCACCACCGGCCGCCGCTCGTCCAGCCACAGGCAGGCGCCGTCGATCCGCGTGCCGGCCAGATGCTCCACGATCAGGAATCGAACTCCGGCCCTCGCAAGGATGTCGCTCACCCGGGCCGGAGCCTCGGGATCGGACAACAGAGACCGGATCTCGTCCAAGGCGTTCTGAAGGGCTTCAGCGCTGAACTCCCCGGCGGGAACGATGGCGCCCAACTGCTTCACCCGGAACAGCCAGGCCCGCTGCGCTGCGGTGAGAGAAGCCAGCCCGGCGGACTTGCTCGCCGCGTGCGGCAAGAAAGCAGGCTCCTCATCGATCCGGTCGATGGCGTAAAAGCGGCAAATCTCGCTCTCGAGCTCGTCAATGTCCCGCGCCGCACGGATCCAGCCGCGGCGGATCAATTCCTTCACGGGGGCCAACCCGTAGAGCCGCGCCCGCCGGCGCACCGGCTCGTCGTTCGATTCGAGGCGGCGCAAACGCCAGGCGTTCTCCAGATTCAGCCACAACGCGGCGCTGGTGCCGAAGGCCGCCCCCAACCGCCGGGCTGTTTCCGGGGTGATCGCCCTCTTGCCGCGGATGATCTCGTTTACGAGGCGCGGCGAACAGCCCATGATCTCGGCGAGGTCGCGCTGGCTCCAACCTCGAGCCTCCAGCTCCTCTCCGATGAACTCGCCGGGGCGTAATACTTCCGCCGGAGCACGTTCGGGCCCAGTCATCGTCTCTCTCATCTCCATCCACCTCAGCCACGTCCAGAGGGCCACCTCCCAGAGCCGCCCGAGGACGGCTTCCTCAGTGATAGTCCTCTATGGCGACGACGATCAGTTCCTTCTCCTCGCCGGAGCCTTCGAACTCGACGATCAACCTCCACTGACCGTTCAGACGCATGGCTCGCTGGTGTTTCCTCCGGCCTTTGAGCTTCTCGAAGCGCAGCGACTTCAACTGGTAGGAATCCCGCTCGTCGGCGGCGCTGCAGATCAACATCATCCGCTTGCGGAAGCGTCTGACAACCTCCTCCGGGAACTCACCGCGAAAGCCGGGATCCGTGTACAGCCGCCCGAGAGCCTTGTCCCGAAAGCGGAATTTCATTCACCTCATAAGAGCGTACCAGGAGAGCGGCGATCTTGGAATTACCGATTTACACCTACTGTAAACAAAGGAATTCCCGACCTGGCGCTCGGACTACTTCGAACCCGGGTGCGCGGCGTTCTTGACCAGCATGCCGCTGGGGTGGAGGATGAATTCAGGCTCTTCGCCCGTCTCTTTCCGAATCTGCGCCTCAGCCCAAGCGAGCTGTTCGCGCGCCTCGTGCGCGTTGTCACCGCCGGGCTCCAGCGCCAGGTAAAGCTTCAAGTTGGCGGCCGCCTCCCGGTAGCGCCCCTGCCTGGCAGCGACGAGGCCGAGGACGAGATAGGCCCCGGCGTCGGTTTCGACCCAGGCGTCCTCGATCGCCTTCTCTGCGCTCCGGCGGGCGGCGGCGAGGTCACCGAGGGCATATCGCGCCATGGCGTGGATCACCAGAAGATGCGCCTGGCCGGACGGCATGATCTCCAGAGCGCGGCCGGAAGCCCGCGCTGCTTCTTCCCAGTCGCCCCGCTCGGCCGCCAGCTCCGCCAGTCCGGCATAGGCCCGCCACGCCTCCGGATCCAGTTTCAACGCCTTTCGGTAAGCTTCCGATGCCCGGCGCACATCGCCGATCGCCTGATAGACGCGCCCCAGGTCCGCCCAGGCGCTGGCATAGCCCGGATAGTAGGTGACGGCCTTCTCAAACAAGCGGCGCGCCCTCGGCAGCCGCCCCCGTACGGCCCGGCGCCGGCCCCTCAGATAGGCACGCAGCGCGGTGCGCGGTGCGGTGAACTCGGCCAGAAACTTGGCGATGCCCTCGGGGACGCCCCCTTTCTCCCCGCGGCCCGCTGCCGGGGCCTGCTCAGCGTTCGTGCCGGCGGCGGCCCCCTCCGTCCCGGCCGCAGGCGGCGGGAAGCCGAGGGCGGCCGCAGCCACTACCGGCCCTGCTCCGCAGAGCATCCCCGCCACCGCCAGGATTACCGGCCACCGGCCCATGCTCGCATGCGTCTCCTGCCCTTATTCTCCCACGTTTCCAGTTCCCCACACCCTCGATCTTGCGCCGCTGTCTCATTGGCAGGAATCGAACGTCAGGCCTTGCGGCCGGCTTCCAGCGCCTCGTCCTCCCGCCCGCGCTTCGGCAACAGCAGGATGGCCACCGCGCCGAGCATGGCCACGGCGAAGGTCACCAGCAATGCAGTCACATAATCCGGATTCTCCGTCGTGCCTTTCGTCTCGGCGATGAGCGCCACCAGATACGGGAACCACGTCTGGCCGATCGTGTCGGTCGGCAAGATCACCGACATCGCCCGCGCCAGACTGTTGACGCCGAACTGCTCGGCGGCCATCAGCGGAATCAGCATGTAGTCGGCGCCCATGGCGAAACCGAACAGGATAGAGAAGACATACAGCGTGTGGGAGCTTTCCGGCGTCACCCGAAGCAGCAGCGGGATGGACAGCGCGACGATGAAATAGGTTGCGGTCATCACGTACTTCTTCGGGAAGCGGTCGGCGAGCCAGCCCATGCCGATGCGGCCGGCGATGCTCGAAAACAGGATCACTTTGCTCATCTCCGCGTGCGCCGCATCACGCATGGCCTGGTCGATGAAGCCCTGGTCCTCGAGGATGAACTTCATGTTCGCGAAAATCGAGCCGATGGCCCCCAGAGAGGCGAACGAGCCGATCGCCAGCAGCCAGAACGCCGGCTTGCTCAGCATCGCCCGGAACGGCTCCGGCTCGATCTTGGTGATCGCCACGTTGTTGGGATCCCCGTCCGGGTACTGGCCCACGTCGGCGGGCCGGTCGCGCATTACGAACAGCACCAACGGCCAGGTGACCAGCACCATGGGCCCCATCGCCAGCAGCACGGCCGGAAACCCCAACGACTCCGTCAGCGGCTTCGCGACATACGGCACCACCAGCGCCCCAAAGACGCCCACGCCGACGTACGTGATGCCCATCGCCGTGCCGCGTTTCTTGCGGAACCATTGGGAGATGATTACCTGGTGTGGAATCGGCCCGGAGAACAGGTAGCCCGCCACAAAGAAGAACCAGATGGCGTAGTAAATCGACAGGTTCCGGGCCACGGTTCCAAACAGCACGTAACAGGCGGCTATCAGGCCGGTCCCAATCAGAATCATCCACCGCGGACTGAAGCGGTGTACCAGTACCGGCCCCACCCACAAGGTCAGCAGAGCGCCCAGCGGAAAACCTAGAATGATGTCCGCCCGCGTAGCCCCGGTTATCGCCTCGCGGTAGTAGTCGTAGAAGAAGGGCGTCGCGTAATAAAAAAACGCGATCTCGATGCCGAAGGTGATGAAACAAGCGGTGACGATCCGGTTGCCGTAGAACTTGTTCTCCATGTGGGTCGGCGCTCCTTGCGCGAATAACCCATACTTATATCACAGGCGCCCGGACCGTTCCGGCGGATCGCCGCCCGGCGCTGCTCAGCGCCGCTTGACGGCGATATACGGCCCTTCGGGAGAACTCACGCCGTTGACCGTAAGCACCACCTTGTGGTTGCCGTCCGGCAGCGTCTCCGGCACTTTGAAGCTCACCTGGTAGAGCCCCGCGCAGCAGGGCGCCGCACCCACGTAGTAAATGTCGGAGGCGGGCACGTCCACGCCGCCCACCCGGATGCGGACGCCGTCGCGGTTCACCACTTCCGCCTGCCCGTTGGGAACTTCGTTTTGCGGAATGGCGCCGGTCTCGAGCGGCGGATTCGTCTGGCCGAGTCCGGTGGCGTAGAGGTGCGCAATGTCGCCGGGAGCCGCCGGCCCGCCGCCGGCGAACATCCCCTCCGGAGCCAGGATCGAGTACTGGCTCCCGATCTGGCGCAGGGCCGCGATCGGGTTGTTACCGTCCAAAGAGTTCGCGAAGTTGAAAAAGGCCGGCGCGGCATCGACCACCGTGACGTCGACCGGATTACTCGCCTGCTCCTGCTCGGTATTGCAGCCGCGGATCACCCGGACTTCGGCCGTGCCCAGCCCGGTGTCGTGCGGCACCTGGAAGTTGATCTGCCCCGGCAGGATCGCGTACAGCGGCGACCATTTCCCGTTCACGGTGACGCACGTATTGAAGACCTTGTCCTGCACGCGGTTGTTTTCATCCAACTCCGGCTGAAGGATCGACGTGCCCTCCGGCACGAAGTCCTTGCCGTAAACCGTGGCGATGGCGTTCGGAACCAGACGGTTCACCACCGGCGTCCCGGTGGCCAGCACCACGCCCCCTTCGTTGATTGCCGGCTGCACGGAAACGTTCGACGCCGCCTCGGCGGCCGCCTCCACCGTGTAGACGCTGTCGCCGGCCGGCGTACCGTCTCCGTCGCCGGCCACCCCGGCGGCCGCCCAGCGGATGGGGCCTTGCGCTTGCGGCGGGGCGGTCCACTCGAATTCGAAAACCGCCTCACCGTCGGCCGCCACCGCTTCCCAGTGGGTCGGAAATTCGACGGTCGAACCGGCGCATCCCTCCGGGGTCGCCGAGCTGCGTTGCACCCAGACTTCGTTCTCCCGTCCGGTGAAGACCCCCGCCTGGACGCAACCGGTCTCGTCGCGGGCCGTGATCTGGAACCCGAATTTCTTCTTGCCCGCCTCGGCCACACGCACTTTCACCGTGACGGCTTCTCCCGGCGTATAGCGGTATTGGCTCAACGGCTTGCCGCCGATGGTCACCGAAATCGAACCGCGTCCGGGATTCACCGCCCCCGTGTGACAGCCGGCATCGGCGCAGGAGCCTTCCCCGGCGAAGTTGCCTCCCGTCGATCGGGGCGGCGTCTGCAAGCCGACTTCGCTCGACAGCAACAGGACGGGCGCCGCAGCAGCCAGCGCCGCAACCCAGCGGCCGGCGCGCGTGCGTATCGCATAACGAAGTGAAATGGTCGGTTCCGCCATCCCTTTAGTCCCTCCAGAGCATTTATCGGCCGGGCTCAGGCCCCGGTGTAGCCGGAGGAGCCGGGCCCGGCATTCTACTGCGGAAAACTCAACTCCATGAAGAAACTGCCGGCGGCCTACAAGCTCCGCAGATGGAAGCCGCCGTCCACGTCGAGCACCTGGCCCGCGCAGTAGTCCAGCAAGCCGCCGGCGATGGCCCGCACCGCCCTGGCGACGTCTTCCGGAGTTCCCATGCGGCGCTGCGGCAGCAGTCCCCCGGCGATCTTCTCCTCGTACTTCGCCCGCACCTTCTCGATCATGTCGGTGGCGATGATGCCCGGCCGGATCTCGAAGACCAGAATCCCCTCCGGAGCCAGGCGGTCCGCATACACCTGGGCGGACATGCTGAGGCCGGCTTTGGATATACAGTATTCGGCGCGGTTGACCGACGAAGTGTAGGCGGAAATCGAAGTGACGAAGACGATCCGGCCGGAGCCCCGCTCCCGCATCCAGTTGGCGGCCAGTTGGGTGAGGAAGTGCGGCCCCTCGAGGTTCGTTCGCAGGAGCTCGTCGAAGCTCTCTTCAGTGGCTTCGAGGACGTCGCGGCGCTCCCGGGGGGCGATGCCGGCGTTGTTCACCAGCAGGTCGAGCCGGCCGAACTTCTCCCGGGTGAACCCGATGAGCGCCCGGCGGTCCTCGGCGCTCGCGATGTCGCAGCGGAAGATCTCGCAGCCGGTCTGCGCCTTCAGGGATTCGGCGGCGTCGAGCCGGCCGCGATAGGTGGCCACGACCCGGTGATCCCGGGCCAGCTCGATAGCGATGCCCCGCCCGATGCCGCGGCTGGCTCCGGTGACGATCGCAACAGGTTGCTCACTCATGTCCGGCGGAGGGCCGGCTCCCCGGTTGCTCTGAGGCGCCGGCGCTCGGTGAAGCCATCCATGGTACCGCAACCGCTTCGCTGAGCGTGAAGAGGAGCTGCGTGCCGGCTTCCAGCCGCGAGGCCTTCTTCCAGGCGTCGTCGATCGTCTCCTCGACAGTCCCGCCGGCCTGCTGGCCCACTACACCGCCGAAGACTCTCCCGAGCGTGGAAGCGGCTTTGCCTAGTCCTTCCTTCACCCGGTCCTTCGTGTCGCGGCCCCGCCGCTCCGCACGCCCGGTGAGCAGCTCGAGCTCACGCCCGCGGCTGCGGATCTGGAACGCCACCAAGCCGATTGCGACGCTGCCCTTGCCGACGTCGTCCTCCACACGCTTGTCGACGAGGCGAAGCATGATCTCAGCTCCCGTCTCCAGAACCGGGCTCTTCCGCCCGGGGCTGCGCACGTCGCCCGCAAGCACGCCACGGTAAGTGGATCCGACCTCATCCTGCTTGAGATCGACCGGGTCAATGAGGTTGACCGTCAACACAGTTCCGGGGGGAAGAACCACCTCGGAACCAGCGGCGGCGGGGGCGCCGGCCACCGCTTCACGGCTTCCGGCCTCAGACGCAGCAGCCTGACCCGTTTCCGCTGGGGGCGGGCGCCGGAGAGTAGGAGAAACCGGGGTCCCACGGGCCGGTTGCCCCGTCTGCCCCGCGGCGGTTCCGGATTCCGGACAGGCATCCGGGCACGGGGGACATTGCATCTCGGGGGCACGGGCCGCCTCCGAGGCAATCACATCCCCGCCGCCGGCGAACTCAATCCGCGCCACTTCCGCCGCATTGAAGAAGACGAGCTTGCCCTTGACGACGAAGCGGATCTCCTGAGAGCTGGCCCCGAAAAAATCCCCTTCGAACGTCTCCCCGCTCTTCAGCACGATGCGATCTGCGAAACAGGCGGGCAACAGCGCTGCGGCCGCCAGGAGCGCCGTCCATTGCATACAGCCCCCTCCCCTCTACCGACGCCGCCGGAGGGGCGTCTGTTACCCGGTTGCGGCTCTTTTTTGCCGGCGGCGTTCTTCGAGCAGCGATCGTGCCACGTGCTTGCCGCGCTCGTAAGCTTCCTGGTAAGCGAGCCGGCGCTCTTCCCGAGTGTAGCCGTAGCCGATCCGGTACAGCCGTTCGGCCGATTTGCCCACCACGAACGTCCCGGCGTAAGCCACCGCCGCTTTCGGGATCAGCCCCCCGCCGAATGGGATCTTACCCACCAGTTCCCGCGCCAGGGCCCGCCAGCCGAAGGCCCCGGCGATCACCGATGCGATTTCGGCCCGCTGCTCGCGATAACCTACCGGCCGGTCGTTGGCCGCCGCCAACAGAAACAGCATCCGGATCTGGTTGACGGTGATAAAAGCGGTGTCCGAACCGGCCTCGGCGGCGCCCCAGGGAAGTTCCCACAAGCCGGGAGCGATGTTCGGCAGCGCGGTGATCAGCGCGAACAGCGCGTTCTCCTTGGAGATCGAGGCGATGACCTTCTCGACCACGGGCCTGCGGAATGGCGCCAGCACCCGGGCCAAGGCGAGCCCGAGTTCTTCCTTGCGGACCAGGATCTCGGCCACCGTGCGCTCCGGCTTGCCCGGGTGGAAAAGGAAGGCCTCCCTGGGCGCCTCCAGCCCGGCCTCCCAGATCTCGAGATCAAAACGGCCCGGGGCGCCGGCGTCGCCAGCCCGGAACAGCATCCCGCGCGCTTCGGTCCGCCTCGCCGGCGAGCACCCGGCCGGCGCCAGGAACTCCTCCATAGCCGCGTAGCCCTCCTCGGAGGCAGCCACCAGCCGGATCGCCAGCCGCCGCTCGGCGGCGTTGCGGACCTCCCCGGGGTTCAGATTCCGGATCGCCTCGCGAACCTGCTGGAGAATACGAGTAGACATTACACCGTCCCTGGCGACGTCCCGCCGCCGGGCCGCTACTCAGTCGCCGCCGCCTGGGCCTCTTCCGGCTCGAAACTGGCCTGGTCCTTCAGGAACCGGTCGACGTTCTTCTTGGTGACCACCATGGCGCCCGTATCCACAAATTTCGGTACGGTCGCGATCACCCGCTCCTTTTCGACTCGCTCGGGCTTGTACTTGTGATAGTCGGCCAGCATGCGGAGACCAACGTAGGCCATGGTGTAAGGCCGCTGCGCCACCGTCGCCTGGATCAGACCGTGCTGGATCCATTCGAGCGTCCGCACCGGCGTATCCATGGCGATGACGATCTTGTCGCGCACCGCGTTGCGGCTCAAGACTTCGGCCACCTCGGGGCAGGCGATCGATTCCAGACACACAAAGGCGTCCACGGTCCGCCGCCGCTTGGCGATGATCTCCTTGGTCAAATCGAACGCCACCGCCCCATCCCCTTTGATGTCCACGACGTCCACGATGCGAATCGCCGGGAACTGGGCGAAGATGTCCCGGTAGCCCCGCAGCCGGTCCTGCAGGTTCGCCTGGCCGGCGATTGTGAAGACGATCACGTTGCCGGCGTTCTGCAACTGCTCAGCGGTCATCTCGGCGGACCGCACGCCGACGCTGTAATTGTCGGTTCCCACAAACGTGAGCCGATCGCTCTTCGGAGCGTCGGAGTCGATGCAGATGACGTTCACTCCCTTAGCCACCGCGCTGTCGATCACCGGCGTCATCAGTTCCGGATCGGCCGGCGAAACCAGGATTCCCGCCGGCAGCTTGTCTTCCGGAACGTTGATCAGATCCTCTATGGCCTGCTTCTCGGCCGCCGGATCGTACTCTTCCGGCCCCACCACTTCAGCGGCCACGCCGATCTCGGCGGCCGCCTGCATCAATCCGGCCTTGGCCGCATGCCAGTACGGGATGTCCGTGTTGACGGCTACCAGATAGTAGTGCTCCGTCCGGCGAAACTCCCCGCCGCCGCATCCAGCAAGCGAAACCACAAGAAAGGCAATAGTGGACAAGCACAACGCGCTGCGAAAATTGGGCATGTCTACGTTTCTCCTAGCCTTGCAGTATAAATCAAGTCGGTCGGTCGGAGTGAGTCAAGCCGGAAAAGCCGCCAGGCCGCCGCGCCGCCGGACGACCCGAATCCGGCGGCGCCAGTCCCCGGACAGCCAGACGCATTCCACCGGCACCTCGGGCGACAGGTAGCGCAGAATCGTCTCCACGGCCGGGTGGAACTCGAGCGCCGGCGCCACCAGCAGCAAACGCGGCACGACGTCCCGGACCGGCAAGCCGGAAAAGTAGCCAAGCGACCGGAACCCGCCTTCGAGAGCGTGATGGCGGACCCGCATCCAGTAGTCCAGGGCTTGCAGCGGCAAATGGAGGTCGGCGGACGCTTTCACCTCGATCACCGCCAGGCGCCCGCTGTGGTCCGCCGCCAACAGGTCGAGCACGTCCCGGTCCCCAGCCTCGAACGCCGGAATCTGGCCGTAGACCGGGTTCCGGTGAAGCGATGGATCCAGGTCATCCACCCGGCGCCGGATTCGGCTTTCCAGCCAGGCCTCGGGACAGCGGCGGTAGTAGGGATGCGACGGATCGGACGAGTCCGGACGGCGCACCCGGCTCAGCTCCCGTGCCAGGGAAACCAGCCGGCTCGCGCTCGAGGCGCCGATCCTCCGCTTGACGTCGATGCCCGCCCACAGGGAGCCTTCCACAATCCGGCCGAATTCCAGACCCCGCACGCGGTAGCTCCGTCCCCCGCCGGCCAGGTCGATGACCTCGGTCCCTTCGATCGCCATCAGCTCTCTCTCGAGCCATTCGATCCCGAAGACCGGACGCCCCCGCGGAGGTTCCAGCCTCGTCTCCAGGTTCCCCAGATCCGCAGGGTCCACCGCACGCTCCGAGCCGCCGCCGGCATAGACGAAGAGTTTCCAGCCGCCGGCAGCCGAAGCGAGGAACCCCATCCGCTGCGCCACCACCACATACTGGCCCTCGGGCACGAACAAGGCGAGACCTTCGACCTGCCGTCCCCGCCGGCCCCGCAGATAGTCCAGCCAAAGGATGCCGAAGCTCAGCGCCCCGCCCGCGGCCGCCCCGGGAGGGGCGCCGATCACGGCCCACGCTGTCCGCCCGCGCCGGACCAGTCCTCGCGGGTAAGCCGGCGATAGGCTGTGTGCGAGGTCCGCCCCGGTGGTCAGCTCCTCCAACACCCACCCGGGAAATCGCCGCTGAACCATGTGCCGGAGCTGCTCCCGGAATATTTGCCGGTGCGCCCGCTGTCCCGCCGCCGCTCCGCGCGGGCGGTCCTGGTCAGCAAGAGTCAGACGCCCCCGGCGCTTACCGAACTTCTCCACTTCCAACTCGAGCATTCCCGGAACGGCGTTCCTCAAACCCACCGCGCGCCGGACAAGGTTCCGGCCGTTCTCCCATGCCTCGATCCACACGCCGGTCCGGCGAACCTCGATCGTGTAGGCGCCTTCGCCGAGCGCGATCGGTTCCTCGCCGGGTTCGATCAAGACCGGAGAGTGCGCTCCGTCAATGAACGCGGCAATCCTGCGAGCCAACTCTTCAGCTTGCGAAGGGCCCCGCGCGGACATGCCAACTGCCGGTAACAAAGTGCATTCGGCCCCTGGAAAGTCTCACCGGCGGCCCTCCCCCGGCTTCGCCGCTTAGCTCGGCGGCCCCGCTCCTGGACCCAAACCAGGGCGGGCGGAAGAGCCGGCCGGGGCCATCGAGAGCGCGCCCCCCGGCGCCCGGGGTCGATCCCCCGCGAAAACTTGCGTTCAGCAAGGATTAGGAATAGCATTTCAGTGGGAGGTGGTAGAAGATGAGAAGCTCTCATATCGGGGTCCTGCTCGCGCTGGTTCTGCTCGCCACCCTCATACCGCCGGCTGTCCACGCCCAGGTCAAGTTCCCCCGTCTCATCTCCGTGACTCCGGATACTGGAAAAATCGGCGACTTGTTGACGGTCGAGGGCGAGAATCTCGACAAGTCCAACGTGAAGGCCCTCTACCTTACCGATGGGCAGACCGACTGGAAGACCGAGATCGTCGAACAAACCTCCAAGGCGATCAAGTTCAAGATCCCAAAGAACGCGAAGCCCGGGCGGTTCAACCTCATGGTCCTGACGACCGGCGACGACCCCAGGCTGCTCGAACAACCGGTCAAAGTTACCGTCGAGTGATCGCCTGCGCCGGGGGATGCTTCAGGCCGGCGGAGGCGACGCCACCCGATCGTATCGGTAGAGTTTTCGTCGCCCGATTCTCGAGCCCTCCGCAAAGGAGCGCTTTCGTCCCGGCCTCATCCGGCTTCCAAGCTGCGTGGCGCCAAGCAGCCCAAAGTTCCAAAGTGCGAAACCAATCCACCTGCCAAGAACTCTGCGAGCGCCGCCCCCGCCCCTGATCGAGCCGCCCGGCATGCAGTTGGGCAATACTGTAAGTGATGGTGGCTGCGGGCTTTTTCGCCATGGCTGTCTTCTGGGTGGTAAACGTTCCCGTCGCCGACATGCTTTCAGAGCCTTCGCCGGAAGCCGATATGGTCTCCCAGGCGATTCTGGGCGTCACCGTCCGGCCCATCGAAAAACGCGGCGAGTGGATGCGGGTCCAGACGCCGGACGGCTACCGGGGCTGGGTGCTCATTTCAGGACTGGCCCACCGGGGGGAGCCGTACGCCCAAGCGTCGCCCGCCTGGATCGACAGCCTCTTCGCCAACATTTATTATGAGCCGGACGTCACCGCCCGCCGCCCGCTGCTCACCGCCCCTTACGACGCCAAGTTGGAACTCGCCGAGAAGCCGGAGAACGAAGACCAGCGCTGGATCCGCGTCGAGCTGCCGGACGGCCGCCACGCCTGGATCCAGCGGGGCGATCTACGCTTCGACGACCAGGCCCTGAGCATCGGCGAAACACTCGCCTTGGCGCGCCGCTTCATCGGCCTGCCGTACCTGTGGGGCGGGGTCTCCAGCTTCGGCTTCGACTGCTCGGGCTTCACCCAGATGCTCTGCCGCCGCCGGGGAATCTACCTGCCCCGGGACGCCGGCCCCCAGGCCCAGTGGGAGGGCATGCAGGCGATCCGCCGGGCGGATCTCGAAGCCGGCGACCTGCTCTATTTCGGAGAGTCCGAAGACAAGATCACCCACACCGGCATGTACATCGGCGGCGGCAAATTCATCCACGCCACGGCCTACCGCCGGCCCGCCGTGCAGATCAGCCGCCTCGACGATCCCCACTGGTCCCGGCTGCTCGTCGCCTGCCGACGCCCGAAAGGAGAAACGCAATGAATCGCAGGCAGTGGCTGTTGGGAACGGCCAGCGCCGGACTCCTGGCGCCCCGGGCTTCCTCGAGAGAGCCCGCGCGGCTCGAAGCCCGCCTGGTGCGCTTGCGCCTGCGCCACACCTGGACCACCACCATGTCCTCGAGCGACTTCCGCGACACGGTCCATACCGCCTACACCCGCGACGGCATCACCGGCCGCGGCGAAGGAGCCCCCATTCCCCGTTACCGGGAGACGCCCGAGGGCGCCAAACGCGCCGTCGAAGCCATGGCTCCACAAATTACGGCCGGCAACCCGTTTGAGTTCGACAAACTGCTTCGCACCACCTTCGCCACGATCGAGGACAACTACGCCGCCCGCGCCGCCGTCGATATCGCCCTGATGGACTGGGTCGGGCAGAAGCTCGGCGTCCCCCTCTACACCTACTTCGGCCTGGATCCCGCCGACGCGCCCCTCACCAGCTTTTCGATCGGCATCGACAAACCCGAGGTCATCCGCCAGAAAGTCCGCGAGGCCGCGCCCTACCCGATCCTCAAGGTCAAGGTCGGACTCGATGTAGACGAGGCCACCATCCGCGCCGTCCGCAGCGTCACCGACAAGCCCATACGCGTGGACGCCAACGAGGGTTGGAAAGATCGCGACACCGCCGCCCGAAAGATCGAATGGCTCATCGGCCAGGGCGTCGAGTTCGTCGAGCAGCCCATGCCCGCCGCCCAGATCGAAGACGTCCGCTGGCTGCGGGAGCGCTTCGCCATCCCCATCATCGCCGACGAGGCCGTCCTCCACCCCGGCGACATCCCCAGACTCGCCGAAGCCTACGACGGAGTAAACATCAAGCTCGACAAGGCCGGCGGCATCCTCGAGGCCTGGCGCATGATCCAGATCGCCAAAGCCCTGGGGATGAAGACGATGCTCGGCTGCATGATCTCCAGCTCGGTCTCCGTTACCGCCGCCGCCCACCTGTCCCCCCTGGTGGACTACGCCGATCTCGACGGCAACTTGCTCATCGCCAACGATCCCTACCGCGGCGTGCAGGTCAAAGAAGGCAAACTCGTGCTTCCGGACGCTCCCGGCCTCGGCCTGACCCCTGCCTAGGCCCCCCGGCGGACTCCCGTCCTCTCCTCGCGGGAACAGAGCTCCCGTTCGCTACCCAGTTGCACTTGGCTGCCGCCGGCCGGGAGCCCTGCTCATCCAACCACAGTCAAGAATAAGATATAAGCAGCCTATTGACAGGAACCTGGAGCAGTCGTACAATGGCTTTGATTGCAACATGGTTGCAACTAAGGGCCGGGCGGCCGCCGCCACGGCCGGCCCGACCGTCGAACGCGTGCCATGTGGAAATGCCAGCGCGTCCTGTATCTTCTCTTGACAGGTCCTCGAGAATTCCGCCACTGGGCCCGGCCCGGCCTCGCGGCGTGCTTTCTGGCCGCCGCTGCAGGAGCGGCCGTCCCTGGGACCGCGCCGGGGGACGCGGCCGGCCCCGCAGCACCCGAGACCGCCCGCACCGGCCGCCGCATTGCTGTCCGGGTCGAGCTTTTCACCCGGGTCCGCGCCTTCGGTTTCGCCTTGCCGAACCGGCATCCCCGAACGCACATCATCCACCGGACGCGGGTGGACCTCTTCCTCCAGCCTCTGTCTCGCCTCTCCCTGCACCTGCGCGGCGAAGACGCCCGCGGGTTCGTTTCCGCTGGACCAGCCCCGCGCTCCAACGTCGGCGAACTGAGCCTCGTCGAGGCTGATCTGCGTTTGGGCCGGAACTGGACGTTGCGGGGCGGCCGGCAGGAGCTGTCCTTCGGAGACGAGAGGCTCGTCGGCGGCGACACGGAATGGTGCCAGATCGGCCAGCGCTTCGATGCGATCCGGTTGCGCTGGCAGCGTCCCCGCTTGCGCTTCGATGCCTTCGCCTCCTCGCCGGTCGCCGTGCGGCGGCGCGGCTGGGACCGCCCCACCTCGGGGGTCTCGTTTCATGGCCTGCACGTGAGCTGGGCGGGGAGCGGCAGCCGCACCGGGACCGACGCTTACCTCTTCTGGAAAGCATGGCGCTCCGGCGGCCTGCCCGGCCACCGTTTCACCGCCGGTTTCCGCCACGTCCACCGGATCGCGCACCGCTGGGAGACGGTAGCGGAATTGGCCGGCCAATGGGGGACCGAGGCGGGACGCCCCGTTCGAGCCTGGGCCGGCCACTGTGAGGCCGGCCTCTCGCTGCTGGCGCCCGCTGAACTCCCCCACCTGAGCCTGGAGTACAATCTCGCAACCGGCGACGACCCCCGTACCGGCGCCGTGGAGCGGTTCGACGACCTCTACCCTGCCGGACACGACCGGTTCGGACTGCCCGATCCCGTTCCCTGGAGCGACATGCAGACCCTCGGCGTGGCTGCCGAGTGGCCGGCTCCCCGAAGGTGGAGCTTCACCACCGGAGTGCGCTCGATCTGGCAGGGCCCGGGAATGGGGCTGCGACATCTGGGGTGGCAGGTCTCCGGCATGGCCGGCTGGAGTCTCACCCCCGGCTGGCTGATCGTCTGCAGCTACTCGAGGCTGGCGGCCAGGGCGGCGGCGTATTACGGCGGACCGATCAATTCGTTTTCCGGCGGCGTGAAACTGCGTTTCGGCGGCAGGTGAGTTCAGGAATTCGGTCAGCCGGCGATCGCCAACGTCGGGGGGTGCGGGTTCTCGACGCCGTGAAAGGTCACCGGCACCGCCGCCCCAGCGGGCGCTTCGGCCGGGATCTCGACGTTCATCTGATCGAGTCCGGGAAAACCCGGCGCCGGACCGAGCCATCGTACCGGGGCTTCCACGCCGCCGATGAGAATCGAGGGCATCACGAGCGGCCCCAGTATCGGGTCATACGGCACAACGATGCCCGTTCCGAACAGCATGATCGTCTCCCCGCGCCGGGCCGGCGAGTCCGGGCCGACCAACGACCCATCGGCGTGCAGAGCCGCCGCGCGCGGCGGGTCGCTCCCCCACAGGGCGAACAGCGCCGGGGCCCGAGGGGCCAGCTCGATCGGCATGGTCGTAGCGGCGTTCCGGTCGCGCCGGATCTCCAGCGTCCCCGTCCTGGCCAAGGGTGGCAGTACGAGATTCACCTGCCCCGGCGAGGCGAAATACAGCGGGGCGGCTTCACCGTTCACGAGCACCGTCGTCCCGGCCAGCGACCGGGGCAAAGGCAAACCCCCGGCCGCCGCCGTCCCACGGGCCAGGTCCTTCCCGTACAGCGACACGATCGCGCCCCGCGCCAGGTTCCTTGTGCCGTCCGCGGCGTTCACTACCGCGGCCGCTTCCGGCTCGCTGCCCGCTCCCGGACCCAGAAACCACGGCCGCGCCGTCGGGTCGCTCTTGAAAAAATCGAGCAGCATGCGGGCCACCTTCTCCCGGCCCGACGCTGAGGGATGCGTACCGTCGCGCCCGAAGTCCGAACAGCTCCAGGTGAGCCCGTCGGAGCGGGCCTTCTCTCCGTCGGCCCATAGATAAGGTCCCCAGGACAGCCACGGGGCCTTCACCGGCCCCGCCCCGGGATCGTAATTCAGCTCCGCATCGCCGCTGATCTGGGCGTCGATCACCCACTTGACCGAGAAGCCGGACTCGTAAGCGTAGGGCTCCGGGTTCAGGGCCGTGGAGGCGTAGCCGCCATAGGTGCGGCTCGACAGATACAGCAGCCGCAGCTCGGGAAAGCGGCTCTTCAAGACCCGCGCCAGCTCGGCCAGGTCCCTCTCCAGACGCCGGGCGTGCTCGGGGAAGGGATCGCTGGGCCGCGGATGGGCCTGCTTCATCCAGACCACCTGCACCTGGCGGGAGGTCACACCGGCTTCCGCCAAACGGGAGGCGACGTGCTCCCAGTACGGGTCCGGGTCCCTCAGGATCCGGTCGGCCGACTGGCCGCCCTTGGCCCCGTCCACGATCGTCAGCGCCGGGTTCAGATCCGGGTCCGCGGCCGCCAGCTCGAGAAACGCCTGGAACTCCTGCGTGGTGTTCGACATGCCGATCGACAGCAGCACGATGCGCCCCGCCGGCGAAGGCGCCCCGAAAGCGTCCCGCGGAACCACCTCGGCGGCCAGCCGCCGGCCTGCCTCCTCGTGCTCCGGCGGCCGGCCGTTGGATCCGTCCCCATAGAGTCCGCCGGGGAAACCGTGATAAGAGCCGGGACCCAACTCGGTGAGGGGGATCAGCCCGGTGGACGTCCCGGAGCAGTCGGCGCCGCCCACCGGCGCCGCAGCGAGCAGGAAGCCCGCTGCCGCCGCGGCCAGGCACATGCCCCATGAGCTGCTCCCTCGGCGAACCATGTCTCCTTCCACATCTAACCCCGCCGCGGGGCATTGGTTGCGGTTATGTGGCCGTTCCGGCAGACTGTCTTCGGCAACCGCCGCCGCGCCGGCGGCTATCGGGCGGGCTGCTTTTCCCGTTCCCGGCGCTCGGCCCGCTTCTTCACCGGAATCTCCAGCCGCTTGATCTTCTGGTTCAACGTCGAAAGCGGAATGCGCAGCGCCTCGGCCGCCTCCGTCTGGCTGTAGTTGTGCGCTTCCAGCGCCTCGATGATCTTCCGCCGCTCGAAATCGGCGACGATTTCGAACAGCGAAGCGTCGGGCGCCAGTGAACCCGTCGCGTCCCGCCGGATCCGGATCCCGGAAGCGTGCAGCACCGTCTCCGGCAGCACTTCCAGCGGCACAACCGGCCCGGTCGCCAGCACCACCGCCCGTTCCACCGCGTTCTCCAGCTCACGGACGTTTCCCGGCCAGTTGTGGTCCATCAGCACTTGCATGGCTTCCGGACTGAACCGCAACTGGCTGCGCCCGTCCGGCCCCACGAACTTCTCGTTCTCCCGGCAATACTTGTCGAAGAAATGCTCCACCAGCAGCGGTATGTCCTCTTTGCGCTCGCGCAAGGGCGGCAGGACGATGTTGATCACATTCAGGCGGTAGTAAAGATCTTCCCGGAACCTCCCCTCTTCCACCAGCCGCCGCAGGTCGCAGTTCGTCGCCGCCAGGATGCGGACGTCCACCCGTACCGTCTCCGACGAGCCCAGCGGCATGAACTCGCGTTCCTGGATCACCCGCAACAGCTTCGCTTGGGTGTCCAGGCTGATGTTGCCCACCTCGTCGAAGAAGATCGTGCCCTTGTCGGCGATCTCGAAGTAGCCCTTCCGGGAGTTGACCGCCCCGGTGAACGCGCCCTTGACATGGCCGAACAGCGTGGATTCGAGCAGGTCCGGCGGCAGCGATCCGCTGTTCACCGCAATGAAGACATGACCGGCCCGGGGCGATGCGGCGTGGATCGCTTTGGCGATGAGCTCTTTGCCCGTGCCCGTCTCGCCGGTGATCATGATGGTCGAACGCGACGGGGCTACCTGCGCCACGAGGTCCAGGATCGCCTGCATCCGCTCGCTCTTGCCGACGATGTTCGGGAAGCTGTAGCGCTGCTTCAGCGCCCGCTTCAAATGAACGTTCTCGCGCTCGAGCCGGGCGCTCCGGATCGCCCGGTCGATCTCGATCAGCAGCTTCTCGTTGTCCCAGGGCTTGGTGAAGTAATCGTTGGCGCCGTTCTTCAGCGCCTGGACGGCGTTCTCGACCGACCCGTAAGCGGTGATCATGAAGATCGGCGTCTCACGGTCCCGCCGCCGAACCTCGGTGAGGACCTCCATACCCGAGATGTCCGGCATCATGAGATCGAGAAGCACCAGGTCGTAGGAGTCCGACTCGAGCAGCGCCAGGCCTTCACGGCCGTTCTCCGCCGTTTCCACGTGATAGCCCTCGGTCGAGAGCAGAATGTCCAGGCTCTCGCGGATGTCGGCTTCGTCGTCGATGACGAGGATCTTGCCTCTGATCGCGGGAATCGCAGCCTCCATGGCCGCCTGCTCAGACCTTCACCGGCTTGCCGGCCGCCGGGAAATCGAGGTGGAAGCACGTGCCGGCTCCTGGCAGGCTTTCCACTTCTATCGTACCGCCATGCTCCCGCACAATGCCGTAGGTCACCGACAGCCCGAGCCCCGTGCCGCGCTTGGCCGGCTTGGTGGTGAAGAAGGGATCATAGATCCGGGACAGGATCTCGGGGGGGATTCCCTTGCCCGTGTCGGCGACATCGACCTGCACCGAGCCTTCTGAGACCGACGTCCGCACCCGCAGCGTCCCCCCGCCTTCCATTGCATCCCGGGCGTTCAGGAAGAGATTCAGGAACACCTGCTGCAACCGCCCGGCATTGCCCTTGATCGGCGGCAGTTGCGGCGCCAGCGACAGCTCCAGGCCGACCCCTGCCTTGCGCAGTTGCGGCTCGATCAGGTTCACCGTGTCCTGGACCGTGCGGTTCAGATCCACGTCGCCGAATTCAGTGGGCGAGGTCCGCGAGAAGTTCAGCAGCGAGTTCACGATCTCGCTCGCCCGAAACGTCTGCTTGGCGATCTTCTCCAGCATCCGCGCCTTCGTTTCGTCCCCGGAGATCTGGCGGGCGAGCATCTGCGCGTAGGTGGAAATCACCGCCAGGGGAGTGTTCACCTCGTGGGCCACGCCCGCAGCCAGTAGCCCGATGGAGCTCAGCTTCTCGGCCTGGAGAAGCTGCTGCTCCAGCTCGGCCCGGTCGGTAATGTCGTCGAAGATGATCAGGCGGCCGATCTGGTCCTGATCCTTCGACACCAATGGCGCTACGGCAATGTTCAGGATGGCCTCGCGGCGCTCGCCAGCCTCCGTTCCCGCGCCGTTCCCTCCAGCCGGACCCGGCCCGGGCGCCGCCTCCCGCAACTCCGCGGGAATCGCTTCGAGAGCCAGCTTGTACTTATAAATGTGGTGGATGCCGCTCTCGCCCCGCACCCGGTCGAACTGCTCCATCAGATCCGCCGGCAATAGCTCCGCCAGCCGCCGGCCCAACGCCACCCGCCGCGGGATCCCTGTAAACCGCTCGATCTGCGTGTTCCAGCTCTCGACGCGGTCGTCCAGATCAGCCGCCAGGATGCCCACGTTGATCGATTCGACGATGTTCTCGCTGAACTCTTTCAGCCGCTCGTACTGCTCGACCTTCGACTGAAGCGAACGGTAGAGCCGCGCGTTTTCGATGGCGATGCCGACGTAGCCGGAAAGCGTGATCACCAGCTCGAGATCGTCGCTGGTGAGGAAATCCCCCTTCGCCGTGCGGCTCGCCCCGATGTAGGCGATCGTCTTCCCCCGCACGCTGCACGGAACGTAATACGTGAGATCGAGCGCTGCGATCGTCCGCCGCACGCGAGCCGGTAACCGGTGCGAAACCACATCCAGAGGAAAGCGCGTGCGCTCGAAAAAGATGTACGGGCGCTCCGGCTTGGCCGGCAGGAAACTCAAGTCCAGTTCCCCTTCCGGCTGCCGCTCCCGCCCCACGGTCTTGTACAGATAGAACCGCCGCTCGGCGTCGTCCAGCAAGAAAAAGCCTACATGCTGGATGGAAAGCGTGTGGATCAGACGCTCCGCCACCGACTCGAGCATCGAGTTCAAGTCCGTTTCCGAACCCAGCTCCCGGGCGAACTCGATCAGCGTGCGGCGGTAGTCATAGCGGTCCTTGTAGAAGTAATACCGGTCAAGCTGCTCCTGGATCCAGTTGCGGATCGGCTGGAAGACGAAGGTCGCGATGACGATGAGCAGCACCACCGCCGTCGGACTGAGGTCTTCGAACCGGCCGAGCGACAGAATCAGCCCGTAAGCCACACCCAGCACCGCCAGCGTCGCCAGCGTGTAGGCGTAACCTTGCTGGAAGATCACGTCCACGTCCATCAGCCGGTAGCGCAGCACCGCGTAAGCCCAGGTGAGCGGCATCAGCGGCAGAGAGAAGACGGCCAGCTTCATGTAGGGTCCGGGGACTACTCCCAGCACATACGGCGCCACGTAGATCAACGAAAACGGAACCACGCCGTATACGGCGCCGTTCCGCAGCCACTTCAACTGCTGCCGGACCACCGCGTCTTCCTCGCGCCGATGGGCGAAACTTACCGCCGCCGCCCCGATCAGGTAAGTCGCGGCGAGGAAGCCGGTCCAGATCCGGTCCATCGTCCAGTTCAACTCCACCAGCGACATCGCCCGCACGCGCAATACGCCGGAAGCCAGACCGAGATAGACAGCCAGAATCGTCAGCGCCGGCAGGTAGAGCAACGCTCCGGCGAGCGGCCCCCGGAACCATTTCCGGGGCCGGGGGAAAGTGAGCGCAAAGTGCAGGAACAAGGTGGGCGCCAGGACACCCGCGGCCACGTTGCCCCAGTAGATCACCTTGTCGAAGTTGTTCAACTTCCCCGTGTAGTGGAACGAAAACAGCACGAAGGAGGCCAGGCAAAGCAGGTAGAAGTGGCGGGCCTTGTGCGCGCTGGCGCGGCGGAAGTAAACGAAAACCCCGATCGCCAAGAACGCCAGCCCGACCACGTACTGGTAATAGAGCGCTCCCTCAGGCGACCGTTCGCCGATGTAAACATCGGCTTCGGCTTGCACGCCGTTGCGCTCGAACGTGTACTTGGCCTTCTTCCACGCGCCGATCGCCACCAGGGCCTTCGGCACGGCGATCGCCGACGGGATCGGCGTTCCCTGGATCTGCAACAGAATGTCGCCTTCGTGCAGGCCCGCCCGCGCCGCCGGGCTGTCAGAGTCGATGTGCAGCGCCACGACGCGGTTGCCGCCGTCCGGCTCGCTCCGGTCCACCCAGATCGCGCCGTCCACCGGCAGGCGGAACTTGCTCTGCTGCTGGAAGTTGATGAAGGCGCACACCACCGCCGCCGCGCTGAGAATCACCAGCAGCGCCCCGGCTAGTTGTGCCTTCAGTTCCTTCATCCCGCCTGCGTCGGGCCTCCTGATCCTTCACCGCACCGCCGCGTCCGAATCCTTCTCAGACGAAGCCAGCCTCCGCGTACACTCTTGCGCGGGTGTCAGTGCAATTCGGATGCCACCGTCCCGACCCCTGGGTCTGTCATGAAATTATCTCATGTTTTCAACCAGATCGGAGAAACCTTCCCCCGCCCGATCCACTTCTTGGGAACCATACACTTTCACAAAGTGTAGAACGATTGAGACGCGCCGTTGCACGATGCGGAACCAGCGTGAGAATCTGTACGTCTATGCGAGACCCGTTCCGCTTCGTCATCGTCGGCTCCGGCGGCATCAGCAAGGCCTACATCCAAGCCATCGGCAATCTCGAGGACGCCGAGCTCGCCGCCCTGGTCTCCCGCCGCGGCCATTGCCCCGAGACGCTTCCCGAAAGCGTGCCCGTCTACCGCTCCCTCCGGGAGGTGGACGTGCCGTTCGACGCCGTCGTGCTCGCCACGCCCAACGGCCTCCACCATCAGGGAGCCGTCGAAGCGGCCTCCCTCGGCAAGCACGTCCTCGTCGAGAAAGTGCTCGACATCTCCATCGAGAACATGGACCGCATGACCGAGGCCTGCCGCCAGGCCGGCGTCGTGCTGGCCGTCACCTACCAGCGCCGCATGAGCCCCGACAACATCACCGTCAAGAAACTCCTCGACCGCGGCGCCTTCGGCAAGCTCTACGCCGCCCAGATGGACGTCAAGTTCTACCGGGACCAGGCCTACTACGACTCCGGCGCCTACCGCGGCGGCTGGCAGATCGACGGCGGCGGCCCCTTCATCCAGCAGGCCGCCCACAACGCCGACCTGCTCTGCTGGTTCTTCGGCATGCCGGAAAAGGTCGTCAGCATGTGTGACCGCTTCGCCCATCAGATCGAAACCGAAGACCACGGCGTCGCCCTGCTGCGCTACCCCAACGGCCTGATCGTCACCTTCACCGCCTCGACCGTCTGCAAGCCGGGCTATCCGACCCGCTTCGAGCTCTACGCCGAAAAGGGCTCCTTCGTCATGGAGAACGACCAGATCGTCCACTGGGCCGTCGAGGGGATCGAAAATCCCGCCGACCGCAGCTTCGAAGTTCACGACGGCGCCGCCAGCGCCACCGTTTCGGATACCGCCGGCCACGAGGCGATTCTCGAGGACTTCATCGAGGCCGTGCGCACCGGCCGCCAGCCCGCCGTGCCTCCGGAATCCGGCCGCCTGGCTACCGAGCTGGTCCTGGCCATCTACCGCAACAACGTCCTCGGACCCTTGCGCTGAGCCTCGCCCGCCGCGCTCCGGCGTCCGCGCCCGCCGCGTGAGATACCCTGTTCGTGTATGCGGAACTTCGAATTCCACAACCCCACGAAGCTCGTCTTCGGCAAGGACACCATCCGGCAGATCGGCGAAGAGATCCGCCGCCGCGGGCACCACTACGTCCTCATGATCGCCGGCGGCGGCAGCATCAGGCGCAACGGCGTCTATGACGCCGTGGTCCGCTCGCTGAACCGCGCCGGTATCCGCTGGGACGAGTGCTGGGGCGTGCAGCCGAACCCGGTCTTGAGCAAGGTCGAAGAGATGGCCGCCGTGGCCAAGAAGGCCGGCGTCGATGCCGTGCTCGGGGTCGGCGGCGGCAGCGTGCTGGACTCGGCCAAGGCGGTCGCCGCCGGCTACTATGTGGACGACGTCTGGGGCCTCTTCGAAAAGAAAGAGCCGGTCGCCCGAGCCTTGCCCATCTACAGCGTCCTGACGCTGTCGGCGACGGGGTCGGAGATGAACGGCTACGCGGTCATCACCAAGGAAGACGAAAAGAAGAAGTGGCCCATCGGCGGGCCGGCGCTCTTCCCTCAGGTCTCCATCGTCGATCCGTCGGTGCAAAGCACGCTGCCCTGGGAGCAGACGGTCAACGGCGCCGTCGACACCATCTCCCACATCCAGGAGCTCTACTTCCCCGGCCGGGACGCCGAAGTCACCCTCGCCCTCGACGAGAGCCTCCTGCGCACCGTCGTCCGCGTCACCGACCGGCTGCGCGAAGAGCCCGGCGACTACGCCGCCCGCGCCAGCCTCGCCTGGGCTTCCACCATGGCCCTGAACGGAGCGGCCGGCGCCGGCGTCGGCGACGGCGACTGGGCTACCCACGCCCTGGAGCACGGCCTGAGCGGCGTGCATCCGGAGATCGCCCACGGCACGGGCCTGGGCATCCTCTTCCCGGCCTGGATCCTCTACTGCCAGGACGCCAACCCGGAGACCTTCGCTCGCTGGGCCCGCAACGTCTGGGGCAGGGACTCCGTCGAAGACGCCGTCGCCGCCTTCCGCGCCAAGCTCGCCGAGTGGGGCGCCCCGACGTCCCTCAAACAGTTGGGCGTGGCCGAGTCCGAGATCGGCGCCATCGCCGAGAACGCCTACTCGAGCGGCATGCATGGCTCGCTGAAGCAGCTCAGTCTCGACGACTTCCGGCGCATCCTGGAGAGCGCCTGGGATCCGGCCTGACGCCCTCCGCCGGTGGTATAACGGACTCCGTTATGGCCGGCTCACTGCAACAACCCTCACCGCCGGAGGCCCGCCGCGGCGCGCGCCTCTCCCGCCGCTCCTTCCTGGCCGCGCCCCTGGCGGCGGCCTGCGCCCGCAAGCCGCCCGCCGGCGGCACGGCGCGGCCGCCGAACATCGTCTTCGTCATGCTCGACGACCTGGGCTACGCCGATTTCGGCTGTTACGGCTCCGAGATGATCGAGACGCCGAACGTGGACCGTCTGGCCGCCTCGGCCCTCCGCTTCACTGACGTCTACGCCGGCGGCGCCGTCTGCGCCCCGGCCCGCTGCTCCCTGATGACCGGCCTGCACACCGGCCATACGACGATCCGCGCCAACGCCGGCACCGCCCCCATCCGCCCGGAAGACCTGACCGCCGGCGAGGTCCTGCAGCAAGCCGGCTACGTCACCGGCGTCTTCGGCAAGTGGGGCCTCGGCGACGCCCACACCCCCGGCGAGCCGCGCCTGCAGGGCTTCGACGAGTCCTTCGGCTACCTCCACCAGATCCACGCCCACTCTTATTACCCGGAATTTCTCTGGAAAAACGGCAAGAAATATCCCTTGCCCGGAAACGCCGGCGGCAAGCGCACTCAGTACAGCGCCGAAATCATTTTCGAGGCTTCCCTCGATTTCATCCGGAACCACAAGGACCGGCCCTTTTTCCTCTACGCCGCCTATACCCTGCCCCACGGCCGCTACGAGATCCCGTCCGACGCCCCTTACACGGACCGCGACTGGCCCCGGCCGGCCAAGAACTACGCCGCCATGGTCACCCTGGCCGACCGGCAGATCGGCCGTCTCTGGCAACTCATCCGCGACCTGGGCATCGAGGAAGACACCGTGCTGTTCGTCACCAGCGACAACGGCGGCACTCGCCAGCAGAACGAGTTCTTCCACAGCAACAAGCCGTTCCGCGGCGCCAAGGGGCAGCTCTACGAAGGCGGCATCCGCGTGCCGATGATCGTGCACTGGGCCGGCAAGACCGACGCCGGCCGCGTCTCGGACGTCCCCTGGTACTTCTGCGACTTCCTGCCCACCGCGGCCGAGATGGCCGGGGCCCGCACGCCGCCCGGCATCGACGGAAAGTCCGTGCTGCCGCTGATCATCGGCTCCTCCCGGCCCGTCCATGAGCATCTCTATTGGGAGCACTACACCTACAGCCGGAAACTTCGGCGGCTGAACCTCGATTCCCGCTGGCAGGCCGTCCGCATGGGCGAGTGGAAGGCCGTCCGGCCGTCGCCCACGGCCCCGCTCGAGCTCTACAGCCTCGCCGAGGACATCGGCGAGACGCGCGACCTGGCCCGCGACAAGCCCCAGCTCGTCAAGCGGGCCGAGGAAATCATCGCCGCCGAGCACACCGAACCCGGACCCCACGAGGGCGGCACCTTCCAGTTCGCTACGGCGTGAGTGCGGCCGGCCGCGCTGCGCCTTCGGACGAGGGATCCGCGGCGGGGGCGCGCTTTGATTGGAGCGGCTTGTATTCTAAGAAGTGGTATAGGCGCCGCGCGATGGAATTCTTCCTGCTCAAGGTCTTTCAGACGGTGGCCGCCGAGCGCAGCTTCTCCCGCGCCGCCGACAAACTGGACCGCAGCCAGCCGGCCGTCTCGCTGGCCATCCAGCGCCTGGAAGCCGAGCTGGGCGAAAAGCTGATCGACCGCTCCGCCAAGGAGCTGCTGCTCACCGACGCCGGCCGCATCGTCCTCGAATACGCCCGCCGCACCGAGAACCTGATGCGCGACCTCCGCACCGCCCTGGCCGAGCTGCGCGACAACGCCGCCGGGCGCCTCATCATCGGCGCCAACGAATCCACCTCCCTCTATCTGCTGCCCCACATCGAGCGCTACCGGCGGCTTTACCCCAAAGTGAAGATCCAGGTGCGCCGCTGCCTGTCGAGCCGCATTCCGGCGCAGTTGCTCGACGGCGACCTCGAGCTGGGCGTCATCAGCTACGACCCCCAGAACGCCAACCTGGTCGCGCTGATCATCTACACCGACCACCTCGCCTTTGTCGTCTCGCCCGGGCACCGTTTCGCCCCCCGCAAGAGCGTCTCGATCACCGAGCTGGGCATGGAGACTTTCGTCGCCCACAACGTCGTCAGCCCGTACCGGGAGATCGTGCTCCGCGAGTTCCGCCGCCACCGGGTGACGCTGAACATGGATCTCGAGATGCCCACGGTGGAAACCATCAAGAAGATGGTGCAGCGCAACGAGGGAGTGGCCTTCCTGCCGCGCATGTGCGTGGAGAGCGAGATCGCCCAGGGGACCTTGAAAGAAGTGAAGGTCGAAGAGCTTTCCGTCGAGCGGCCGATCCGGCTCGTCTATCCGGCGCGGCGGGAGCTGAGCCACGCTGCCCGCGCCTTCCTGGAGCTGGTGAACCCGGCCGAAGCGAGCGCCGGCTGACCAGCCTCCGCCGGGATCACGTCCCGGTCTTCTGGAACCGCCGCTGGCTGACTGTCGCCATGCCGGTATTGAATCACACCACCGCTTCGAAAAGTGCGGTTCCCCGGTAATGCCGGGGATTTCCCGAACCCAATCGGGCCTGCCCTGCATCAGGCTACCGCACGAAGACTTCCCGTCCCGGCGCCCGGCGCAGGTCTCGGAGCCATCTCCGGATCGGCGGCCATGGCCCATCATGAAGATGGTGGGCCTCGGCTCCCAGTACGCCTTCTGCCGCCGGGACGAAGACGGCCGCTACTTCGACGGCTCGAAGACCTACCGGCTGAGGATCCCGCCCAACGTCCCGGCCAAGGACTTCTGGTGCATCGTCGTCTACGCCCCCCAGACCCGCTCGCTGCTGCCCACCGGCCAGCAGTACCCCTCCATCAACAGCCGGCGCAACGAGGGGGGAATCCGGCCGCAGCCGGCCGGCCGGGAGGTGTCAGAAACTCTGTGTGCCCGCCCGCTGGAGCAGGACACGATCGTAGCGGTTCGCGGCGGCTCCCGGTCAAAAGCGCCGGCGCCCTGGTTTGGCGGTAGCATTCGTAGGGGAAAGCGCCGCGGTTCTGATGACTTGAGAGCGCAAGCCGCGGATTTGACTGGACAACAGGCTGCGGTTCATGCACATTAGTAAGAGCAGCGTGAAGCCCCCGGGGCGGCTGGGATGCTGTTCTCTTCGCTGGGCCGGTTCTCGCTTCCCCAAGTGGTTTCCCTGGCTGAGTCTTCCTTGAGCCACGAGCGTGCTGGGCGTGGGCGAAAGGACGACGATTCCGGAGTCCCCGGAATATGAGGAGGCTGAGTGCGGCGCCGGTTACTTTTCATCTCTGTCGTTTCTCTCCACTTGGTATGGACGTTCCCTGGAGCGGCGGCTCCCGCGATCAACCCTGGAGGGGTTGTGGGAGCGGCGCGGTACTTGCCGGATTGGCACCCCCAGGGTGGTATCGCTCAGGGGTCGATCTTCGTAATCTTCGGGCAGGATCTGGGGCCAGCGAAGCTGGTGGTCGTCAACGAGTTCCCGGTTCCTACCGAGCTTGCCGGAACGCAGGTACAGGTGGTCGCCGGCGGTGTAACGGTCGACTGCCCGGTCATCTATACGTCGGCAGGCCAGGCGGCGGCGATCATGCCCTCCAACACTCCGCTGGGCGAGGCGGACGTTTTCGTGCGCTATAACGGCGGGGTGAGCAACGCCGGACGGGTGCGAGTCGTGCAACGCGCTCCGGGCTTCTTCACGCTCACCCAGACCGGCATGGGCGCGGCCGTGGTGACGGACGCCGATTATGCGGTCAACACGATGTACACATCGTTCGCGCCGGGCAAAGTGGTTTCGTTCTGGGCGACCGGGCTGGGTGCGCGCAGCCATGATGACATCGCACAGGTGGAGGATCTCCGGGACCGGATGGACTTCCGGGTCTACATCGGCGATCGTCCGGCTGAGGTGATCTACGCCGGCCCGTCGGGCTGCTGTGCCGGCTTGGACCAGGTGATCGTCCGGATCCCGGAGGAAACCGCTGATCACTGCTTCGTCCCGGTAGTCATGACGGCCGACGGAAAGCCGTCGAATACGCCCACGATTTCGGTCTCCTCGGACGGCGAAACGTGCGAAGTGCCCGGAATGCTGAGTAAACAAGACATGGAGGCCATCCGCCAGGGGGCCACGGTGCCGTTCGGCAGGTTGGACATCGTTCTGGCGGTCGAGCCCCGGCAAGGCGCATCCGGTGGGTCCGCCGGCGAGGCGGCCCAATCGGCCGGGAACTCGAGAAGGTTGGAAACGGGCGCCGAGTCCCGAAGGTCTGTCGGAATCGGCCTCCGGATTGGAGGCCGGAACCGGCCGGAGTCTCTGGCGAAGTTGCGGCTCTGCGCAATCATGCTGGCGGGCGTCCCGTTCGAGCGTTTCGTGGATGACGTGCTGTTTTCAGCCGCGTTCAACGACCTTGGCTGCGCGGTGAATCAGTTTTATGATTTGGCTGACTTCGTCAACTATTGTGAAAAGGCCCTGAAGTCGCCGCTGTCCGGCGTACCGCCGGCGTGGATGGTCGACGATCCCCTGCTCGACTTGCCAGGCGAGACCACGCCGGACACCGCAGTGGGCGGCAGCTTCGGTCCCCTGGTCGAGGTGGAAGGCCATGTTCCCAGGACGTACGTAAGACGGTACGATGTGGATCCCTCGGACCCACAGAATCAACAGGTCGGTTTGACGATCTGGGACGGAAAAACCGACGAGTGCCTTTGCTCTACCGTTGACACCGCCCGGGAAGCGGGGATCATGGACGGCTTGGGCGACGATACCGAGTTCGTGGCCACCGTGCTGGAAGCGGCAGGCCCCCGATTGAAAGCCGTCGCGGCCGAAGCGCCTGACTACCGCGAACGGCTGCGGATGATCAACGGGATGCGCATAGAAGGTCTGAACCCGGACGATCTCGTTTTCGTGTTCGGATCGATCACACAGGTAGACGGCGAGGGGAAGAGGTTCGGCACCGCGTTCTCGTGCGCCTTTGCCGGCGACCAGGAGATCCAGATCCCGGACTACGTTCGCAGCAACATGCTGGAGAGCGGCAGCCGCAAGGTAGTCGGCATCGAAGTGCGGACGCCGGCGCGGCAGCGGGCCAGCGTCAGGGCGATTGACGAAAGCGGTAAGGAAGTGCAAGTCGGGGTTGACGTCCGGGTAGGAGCGCGATACACGGTGGCCGAAGGGCAGTAGGCACGACTCCGGTCGTCCGGTCAGGCCATCTCGAATGAGCCCCGGAGCGCCGCCTCAGCGGTGATAGGCAAAGCTTCGGCGTGAACTCTTGTTCGTGCAGCTCAGCAGGTGTCCTGACACTGGTCCAATTCTCTTGCGCTCTTTCGTTGCGGTTTCAGCGTGCCGGCCCGGCTGGACACAGGATCCCTCCAGCGCCCTGGTGGAGCGAATCGCGGCGTTCCACTGGGACGAGTCGGACTTTGCCCCTGCTGCTCGAGCGCACGTTTGCCGCGTACGGCTCCCCCTATCAGGCTGGTTATCTTCACGCATTTCGTAACAAGCGCCGCTCCTCGAGGACCCTGCCGCCGCCCGTGCCGGGAAACGCCAGGCGCCTGTCGCGGCTGACGCTCCTGCTTCCTGCATGTTCGGGAGACAGTTCCGAGAGCTGTTCCGTTCAATAGATTGAGCTTTGCAACAATGGTGGGCGGGAAAGGATAGAACGAATGAGATTCTGGTGGCTGATCGTATGGAGCGTTCTTCTGAGCGGCGCCCGGTGCCGGGCCCAGGACCAACGAGAGCTGCTGGCGCGGATGGAGAAGATGGAGAAGCGGATCGAATCCCTGGAAGAAGAAGTCGCCATGCTGAAGGCGGCGCTGGCCGCGGCGCCGAGCCCGAGCGCCCAGCCTCCCGCCCCTGTGCAGCCGGTCGCGCCGCCGCCCCAGGCGCCGGCCCCGCTCCCTTCCGCGGCCTCTCCCGGCGCACCCACTGTGGCGCAGCCCCCCGTCTCCACCGACCCGACGGCGACTGCCCGATTGATGAACCCCGCCATCAGCGTCATCGGCAATCTGATCGGCGCGCTGGGCAACAACCCTGCTCTCGGCTCGCCCCCTACGGTCGCCGCAACGCCTCTCGAACCTGTTCCGTCACTCGAGATGGCCGAGAGCGAGGTCGGCTTCAGCGCCGCAGTCGATCCCTACGCCCGGGCCGACTTCTTCCTGTCCTTCGGCCAACAGGGGGTGGACCTCGAGGAAGGATACCTCACGTTCCATAGCCTGCCCGCCGGGTTCCTCGTCAAAGGCGGCAAGATGCGGACGCCCTTCGGTAAAGTGAATACTTTCCACCGCCATGTGCTTCCGTGGGTGGACCGTCCGCTGGTGACCCACCATCTGGTAGGCGGCGAGGAGGGCATCAGCGATGCCGGATTCTTGGTCAGCCACCTGCTTCCCGCTCCGGGGGGCCTGTTCCTCGAGGCCACCGGGGGAGTCTTCCGCGGCGATTCCGAAGGGGTCTTCGAAGCGGCCCGGCGCAGCGATGTTTCGGTGGTGGCTCACTTGAAAGGCTATGGCGACCTCACCGAGAATTCGAACTTCGAGCTCGGCCTCTCCTACGCCCGCGGGCACAACGGCCTCCCCATCGCGGGAAACGGCGCCGCCCGAACGTTCGTCACAAATTTGTATGGCATCGACGCCACCTACCGTTGGAAGCCGCTGCGGCGGGCCGTCTACCGTTCCGTGGTGGGCCGCTCGGAATTCATCTGGAGTCAACGCCGGGAAGCCGGCGGCCTCCGGAACGCCTTTGGATTCTTCGCTTCGGCCGAGTATCAGTTCGCCAAGAGATGGTTCGCCGGATTCCGCTTTGACAACTCCGAACGTCCCCAGGCGGGCAATCTTCGCGACTCCGGGGTCTCGGCGATCCTCACTTACTGGCCCAGCGAATTCAGCCAGATCCGGGCGCAGTACCGCTTCACTGATTACTTCGAAGGGCTCCACAGCAATGAGCTGCTCTTCCAGTTCCAGTTCAGCGTCGGCGCTCACGGGGCTCACCCCTTCTGACCGATCCTGGGAGAATAGTAGTTCATGGACTTGACACGGCGGCGGATCATCACCGGCCTCCCCCTGTTGGCGCTCGGACAAGGCGCTGTCGCTCGAGCGAAAAGCAAGCTCCGGGTCGTAACCACTACGGAAGACCTCGCGGCTCTGACCCGCGAGGTCGGCGGCGAGCACGTCTCAGTGGAAGCGATCGCGCGGGGTTACCAGGATCCCCATTTTGTGGAGCCAAAGCCCAGCTTCATCATGAAGCTCCACCGGGCCGACCTGCTCATCCTCGTCGGCCTCCAACTGGAAATCGCGTGGCTGCCGCCCCTGATGAACCAGAGCCGCAACCCGAAGATCCATAGCCCCCGCGGCTACCTCGACACTTCCCGCTTCGTCGAGATCTTACAGCGCCCGGTGGGGGCCATCAGCCGGGCGATGGGAGACGTCCACCCGCTGGGCAACCCTCACTATTGGCTCGATCCAAACAACGGCCGCCGAATGGCGGCGGCGATCCGCGACAAGCTTTCCGAGAACTTGCCCGATTTGGCAGACTACTTCCGCCGGAGGTTCGAGGATTTCGACGCCCGGCTTACGAAGGCGGACGCCCAATGGGTTCGGAAGATGGCGCCCTACCACGGACGCCAGGTGGTCACCTACCACCAGTCGTGGCCGAATTTCGCTAAACATTTCGGCATCGAAGTGGTCGGGTATATCGAGCCTTTGCCCGGCATCCCTCCGACGCCCAAGCACACGATGGCCCTGATCCAACAAATGCGGGCCCACAAGATCAAGATGATCTGGTACGAACCGTACTTCGACTCCAAGACACCCAAGGCGATCGCCAACGCGGTGGGCGGCGAGGCGATCGTTATGCTGCCGTCGGTGGGCGGACGGAAGGAAGTTACGGACTACTTCAAGCTTTTCGATTACGATATCAACCTGGTCACTTCCGCCTTCGACCGTCTGGATCGGAATCGGAGCTGAGGCGGTCCCGTTCACGCCGCAAGATGGACTAGCTTGATAGCATCGGTATTGATATGGATCAGCTCCAGTTCCTCGCCGCTCCGTTCGTCGCCAGTCTCGTCCTCGCCGGCATCCATACCTATCTCGGACTTCACGTGGTTGAGCGCGGCGTCATCTTCGTCGATCTCGCCTTGGCCCAAATCGCCGCCCTCGGCTGGGCCGTGGCAGTTTGGTATGGGATCGAGCCCCATTCGACCGAAGCCTACCTCTTCAGCCTGGCCTTTACTTTCCTCGGAGCCGCTGTTTTCGCCGGCGTACGCGGCCGGGAATCCAACATCCCCCTGGAGGCGATCATCGGCATCGCCTACGCGGTCTCCTCGGCGGCCACTGTGCTCGTAATGAGCAAAGCCGTCGGCGAAACCGAGCATCTCGAACATATGCTGGTGGGCAACATCCTGTTCGTCTCTTGGGCCGAGGTGGGCAAGACGGCGGCTCTCTACGGCGCCATCGGGGCGTTCCATTATGTCTTCCGCCGGGCCTTCCTGGCGGTCTCGTTGAATCCGGGCTTGGAACGCTATGGCGGCCTCTCCGTTCGGGTGTGGGACCTGCTCTTCTACGCCTCGTTCGGCTTCGTCGTCACTTCCTCGGTGTCCATCGCCGGCGTCCTGCTGGTTTTCTGCTATCTGATCGTTCCTTCGGTCGGCGCCATGCTCTTTGCCCGCACGATCGGACGCCGGCTGTTGATCGGCTGGACCATGGGCGCCCTCGTTTCCACCTTGGGAGTTCTGCTCTCCCTGTCGCTCGATTTCCCCACGGGTGGGACCATTGTCTGCACCTTCGGCCTCGTCCTCATTTTGATGGCCGTCGGCAAACAGCTCTCGATGCGCTTCCGCAACGCGTAAACGGCGCAGCCTCACACGCCATCTGCAATTGAGAAACCTGGCCGGCAAGACGGGAAAGCGTCCCGCCCGTCACGCTGCGACTGTTCTCCGTCGGGCCCCCTTTGTCGGTTCACCCTCAGGGAGTCCCGCGCCTATCCAGCTAGACCCCAATAGAGCCCCGCCGCCACGGCCGCGCCCATGGGGAGCGTCGTCAACCAGGTGATGCCAATTTGGAGCAGAGCCATCCAGCGCAGAGACCGCCGTGCCGCCCCGATGCCAAAGATGGCCCCACAGGATACATGGGTCGTCGAGACCGGCACGCCGAGACGCGAGGCGCCGAGCACCAAGAGAGCGGTTACGAGATTGGCCGTCAGCCCCTGACCCGGGTTGAGCTCGGTGATCCGCCGGCTCATGGTCTCCGCCACCCGTCTTGCCTGAAGCAGCCCGCCTACGCTCATAGCCAACGCCACCGGCGCCAGCTTCCAACCGATGGCCGGTGCGCCGGTGGCGAGCAGCAGCGCCGCGATCTTCGGCGTATCGTTGACCGCGCGGGCGAAGCATACAGCGCCTCCACTCAGAAGATGAGCGCCCTTGACGATCGACTGGACCGAAAGCCCCTCCGCCCGGCCCCCGAACCGCGCCACGCACTCTCGCCGCTCCCCGACCATCATGCTGGGCGCCCCGCGTAAGCCGGCCGACGCAACGGACTGAGAGGGAGAGCAGTACGGCGCAGCCGCCACGGCGTCACTGCCCACACACACGCACGTCTCTCCTCCGACCCTCATCGCCAAGCGGGCGCCACGAAACACACGGTAGAGGACCGCCGCCCCTCCCATCGAGAGAACCGGGCTGAGGATCAGCGGCTTGAAGAACGAATCCCAAAGCTTGCCAAAATCGGCGTGTCCGTGTCCGGCCACCAGGGCGACGCCGGCCAGCGCCCCGACGAGGGCATGGGTCGTCGAGGCCGGCATCCCCAGCCGCGTGGCCAACAGGATGGTGACGGCCGCCCCCGCCCCTACCGCGAAGAGCAGCGAAGGATCCCGCAGCAGGTCGTCCGGCGCCAGCCCTTTGCCGGAAAAAGTCTGGGTCAACCCGCGGGCCAGGGCAATGGAAACCAGACTGCCCGCAAGCGTCATTCCCGTGGCCAGCCATAACGCCGCCCGGTACCCTAACGCGCCGCTCCCGTACAGCGTGGCCACTCCCTTGAAGTTGTCGTTGGCGCCGTTGGCCCACGCTAGCCAGAAGACGGTCAACCCCAGCAGCCAGGTCATAATCGAGCGCTTCGTTGGCCACCGCCAAGGGCCCATCACTCGCGGCGTCGCGGGCCAGTCCGCTCCCGCAGTCCCAAAGATTGGACCGCAGAGTGAGTCGCCCACTATCCGATTGCCGTCAGCTCCCCTCCCGCAGCCTGCCGCAGAAGATGGTTCGAATCAGAACCGGCAGGGGTTATGGTGGCGCGAACTCGGGGGACGGATCACACCCGCCGGAGCGCCGTTCGTCTTCGCCCGCGCCGCCGGACCGACAAGAATGCCGGGCGGCGGTGAGGATCTTGCCGGTCGATGACGCCCCGGCGGCTGGCGGCTTCATCCCGGTTTGACGGTGGCTGATTCGGCTCAGTCCCCCGCGCTGCCGATGATCTGGAAGTCCGGCTCCTTCTCGACCACCTCGTGCCAGCCGTCCGGCAAGTCGCCGGCGTCCGGGCGGAGGTGCTTCCAGTGCTTCTTCTTGATGGTCGCCAGCAGCTCCTTGCGGCTCTTGATCTTCAGCGGCTTGCCCCGGTAAATCTTGCCCATCTTCTCCATCACCCGCTCGGGCAGCGCGCTGGCGAACATCAGGATCGGCCAGGTGAAGTTCGGTCCGTTCACCTTCCGCAGCTTGTAGAGCCAGTAGAAGATCGCCCCCAGCCGCCAGGCCGTCGGGCCCCACCAGCTGTACTGGCCCGGCCGCAGATTCATCTTCCAGCACTTCATCATCAACTGCCACTGCAGCGGCGAGAGCTCCCGCGTCTCGGTGACGCCCTTTTTGTTCTCCATCCGCGTGTCGTGCAGCGGCGTGAAGATCGACGGTACCAGGAAGGCGAACAGCCGCCGGCGCTCCATCTCGTAGACCAGATCCAGGGTGGCCTTGACGTCCTCGTCGGTCTCGCCCGGGTTGCCGATCATCAGCGTCATCACCGGGAACCAGTTGTTCCGGTTGAGGATCGTCAGCCCCTGGATGATGACGCTCGGCCACTCCTCGATCGGGAACGGCGAGGCCTTGGCCGGCATCATCGTCTTGGCCATCCGCACCGAACCGGTCTCGAGCCCGATCAGCGGACTCAAGATCTTCTTCTTCGGATGCGTACTGTACATCGGCAGGTGCAGCGGACTCTTGTCGAGCAGGATCTCCGAGAGCTTTTCGATCAGCACCGGGTCCACCACCGCCGGCGCCATCGTCGCGTGGCTCAGCACGTGCTGCTCGATGCCCGGCGTATTGACGATCTCGCTGTAGAGATCGAGCAGCGCCTCGCGATTGGGAAAGTAGAACGGCGTCCCGGTCTTCACCTGGCCCCAGATGAACATGTCCTCGGTGGCCAGCGAGATCTGCTTGTTGCCCTGCCGGGCGTTGGCCCGGACCGCCCGCATGATCTTCTCTTTCGGGACGTCGAGTTGCGGGTTCAGATCCGGCACGCAAAACTGGCAGCGGCGCCCGCAGCCGGTGGTCATCTCCACCACGCCGAAGGTGGTGCGCTTCTCCGGAATCAGGATGCCGTCGCGGTCCTTCGGGTGCGAGACGTCGATCTGCCGCGGCAGCTCCTGACCCTCGATCGCCATCCGGAACAGCCGCATCGTGTCCTCGGACTCGCTGCGGCCCTCCACCACGCAATCGACCCCCAGATCTTCATAGGACTTCGTCTGGGTGATCTGCCAGCCGCCCGACCCGCCGACGATCACTTTGAAGCGGGCCCGGTGCGGGCTCGCCTTCAGCTTCTCGAACAACTGGCGGGCGTAATGGGAGTTGATCGGCTCCTTCGACGAGCCGAAGATCGAAGCGTAGACGCCCGCCGCGAAGGTCACCCCCAACGGGTTGTGCGTCGAGACGGCCACCACCCGCGTGTTCGGGCCGATGAACTTGTCCAGATCGTCCGGATAGCAGCAGACGATGTCCTCCGGCGAGTACTCCCTGAGCAGCGCGATCTCGAGCGACCGCACCCCCGCCGGCATCCACCGCGCCGAGCCGTCCGGCTCGCGCTCCACCTCCCGCCAGTCCGGATACTTCGAGTTGATGATCGATTCCAGGCGCTTCGGCAGCGAGGCCAGCGCCATCTGGATGAAGTAACCGGCGTGATCCACCGTTTCCGTGAACGGGGCCGTCAGAACGATCAGCTTGCCCCCGTTCGCCGCCCCTTGGTCTTCCCTACCGGATGGTGCTACCGCAACGTCGCTCATTTCCGTCCCTCTTTCGCGGTCCTTGATGCGCTTCCACCGGCCCGCGCCGCTCGTCCGGGCGCGCGTCCCGGCGGTCCCAGCAGCTTGTGTTCAGGCGTCCCGCTGCGTCCCATCGGCGCCCCTCGCCGGCGGCAGCGGCGCCCGGCATCCCCCGTCCGGGAATCGACTATGAAATTACGAACATAGCAGATGTCAAGCCCCGGGGGCCAGCAGAACAGCAGTCCGCCGGCATCTCTCAGAGCGTCCGGGAGCCGCCGGCGCCCATCTGTTTCTTTCTGCCGCGCCCGGGTCGTCGCGGAGAACACTATGATATGATTGCGGCTAACTGGGGATCTCGAGGGGACGATCTGTTACCGCGGCCTGTCCAGGTACCCAACTCTACTCTGGGAGGCATCCGATGAAACGGTTTGCCCTGTTGGCCGCTCTCGTCCCGCTCGCGGCGCTTGTTTCGTTGCAAGTCGATCCGGAGGAGCCTGCCGCTTGTCCTGACGTGGACTTTCTCACCGCGCGACAGTTGGACGTCTCCGGCTGGCGCGACACATACCTTCTCTTCCGCGAACCCAACGGCTCATACTCCGGAGTCCTGTATCTGCCGGTGCCGCCCTACACCCGCTTTTCCTCGACCCCTTCGTTCAATCGCCGGTTCACGGATTGCCTTCCGGCGATCCCGCCGGCCCGGCCGCCGGCGGCCCTGGCGCGGAAGCCTCTCGGGGCCGGAGCTTCGCCGGTATTCGCCGACCGCAACTTCCTCGGCCGGGGCCGGGGTCTCGGAGCGTGGCCCCACTACTCGCGGGACTCGGTCACCGTCTTCGTGGAAAGCGGCCTGCGTCTTCTCGGAGCCCGCCGGGAGTATTTCGTGGGCGAGAACCCGCAGGCGGTCGCCGGCGGCGACTATGACCGCGACGGCCACAACGATCTCCTCGCCGTCTATTCGGGCGGGACGGGTGGCGCTCCCGGCGGGGTCGCCGTCTTACGGGGCGCCGGAGACGGAACGTTCTCGGCCGCCCTCCAGACACAAATCCCCGATGGGCCCATCGCGTTCGCCCAATCCGACCTCAACGGCGATGGGCTCCTCGACCTCGTCATCGCCCTCTCGCGAGCTCCACGGGTAGAGATCCTTACCGGCCAGGGCGACGGCCGCTTCACCGCCGCCGGCAGCGTCGAGACCGGGAACCCCCCGCTCGCCGTCACCCTCTCCGACATCGACGGCGACGGACGGCTCGACCTTCTGGTGGCGGACCCCGCAGGCGTTTCCCTCTTCCCCGCCGCCGGAGCCGCCTTCGGGGCGCCCACCAGCTACGCCGCCGGTCCTTCGCCCAGCTACATCGCAGTCGCGGACTTCAACCAGGACGGACGGCCCGACCTCGCCGTCGCCAGCCGCATCGCCGGCACGGCCTCGATCCTGCTCGGCGCGCCCGCCGGCCGCTTCGGCCCCCCGCACATCTACGCGATCGGCACCGCTCCCCTCGAGCTGGTCGTCACCGATTTCAACGCCGACGGCGCACTGGACCTGGTCGCCGGCGGGGGCGCCCCCGACATCCTCACCGCCGGAGAGATCGGTGGCTATGTCGCCGTGCTGCTCGGCCGCGGCGACGGCTCGTTCTTGGGCGCTCGCAGCTTCCCCGTCGATCGGAACCCAACGGCCGCCGCCGTGGCGGATCTCAACGCAGATGGCCGGGCCGATATCGTCTCCACCTCCGGCGGCAGCTTCTCCGTGCTGCTGAACGACGGCCGTGGGGCATTCGACGTCAGCCGGAACCCGGTGAGCGCCCGGCCGGCGGATCTTCTTCTCGCGGATTTCAACCAGGACGCCCTCCCGGACCTCGTCTTGGCCGATGCCTCCGGCGCCGGACTTCTCTTTCTCCCCGGCAGCGGCAACGGATCTTTCGCCCCCTCGGTGCGCCTTCCGCTTGGCCCCGGATCGACCTCGCTCACCGCCGCCGACTTCAACGGTGACGGGGTTCCCGACATCGCCGCCGTCGCCGAAGGGCCGTTTCGCGGCCACGGGGATCTCGCCATCCTGCTGGGAACCGGCGGCGGCGCGTTTGCCGCCGGGACCACCGTCTCCCTGGGCAGCCGTCCTACGAAGATCGTCAGCGGCGATTGGAACCGGGATGGCGCCCCGGATCTTGCCGTGGTCGAATCCGGGGTCCGCGGCGAAAACCCCGGCGCCGTACGCATCCTCCACGGTGACGGTGACGGCGGTTTCCAGACTCCGCTGCTGCTTACGGGCCTGGGGAACCCGATCGCCATCGCCGCGGGCGACCTGAATGCCGACGGCTTCCCCGATCTCGCGGTCACCACCGCGACCGAGGATTTCAGGAACCGGATCCTGCTGTTCTTCGGCCAACCCGGCGGCGGTTTTCCAACTCCTGTTTCCCTCCGTACCGAATTCGGCCCGGTCGACATCGTCCTGGCCGATTTCAACGGAGATGCCCGCCTGGACATGGTCATCGCCCATTGTTGCGGCGAAGTTGCCCCGGCCGTGCGCGCCGGCAACGGGGACGGCACATTCACCGAGGAAACTCCATTCGTCGCCGGCAACGACACGGCGGCCTTCGTCCCGGCGGACCTGGACGGCGACGGACGGCCGGATCTCGCCGCCCTGAATGCGCCGGCTACGGGCCCGGGCGGCGTCACCGTCCTTACCAACTTCTCTCCGGCGCCGGGCGACTTCGTGAACGTCTCCGCTGCCAGCTTCGAACGCGGCCCCCTGGCTCCCGGCTCGATCGTCACCGCCGCCGGCACGGACCTCGCCGCCGCCACCGCCGCCGCTGCCGGCCTTCCGCTTCCGGAAAACCTCGGAGACCTCACCATCGCCGTGCGCGACTATCTCGGCGTCACCCGCAACGCCGGCATCTATTTCGTTTCCCCCGGGCAAGTCAACTACGTCCTCCCCGCGGGCGCCGCCCTCGGGCCGGCCAGCGTGCTCTTCCGGCGGCCCGGGGCGCCCGAGAAGAGAGCCGTCATCCAGGTGCGGCGGATCGCTCCGGCGCTGTTCTTCGTCAACGCCGATCGCCTCGCCGCCGCACTCGTACTTCGCGTCCGGCCGTCCGGCGAACAGCTCGTCGAGCCCGTGGCGCGCTTCGACCCCGACTCTCAGAGCGTGGTCCCGGCGCCCATCGATCTCGGCCCCGCCGATGAACAGGTATTCCTGGAACTGTTCGGCGTGGGGATCCGCGGCCGCAAGGACCAGAATTCGGTCCGCGTCACGATCGCCGGCGCCCCCGCCGAGGTTCTCTATGCCGGAGACCAGGGCGGTTTTCCCGGCATGGACCAGGTCAACGCCCGCCTCGCCCGCAGCCTCGCCGGCGCCGGTCTCGTGAAGGTCGTCCTGGAGGTGGAAGAGGAAAGCGCCAACGCCGTGTGGGTCGAGATTCAGTGAGGACAAAGCTCGAACCCGCGGGCGCCGGGAAGCCCCCGGCGCCGCCACACCTCCAGCCCGCGGCCACCAGCGCGCCACCAGGGAGAACACCGCCAGAGCCGGTCCGGACGATCAGGCGCGCCGCCCGCGAAGGGAGGGCGTAATTCTAAAGCAGAGCTGTGCTCGCCGGACTCGTCGATATTTTGAGAACCTGCGGCTTCGGCGACGGCCGGCGATCGCCCGCAGCCCCCCGTAGAGGAGGTCTGCACCGGCCCCCACGCTTTCGATCTCGTCTAGCCACATACTACCACCCCCCCTGCACCGGTCGATGGATGTGGCAATGAATCATCGGGCCTCGTTCTCTCGTCGGGTCACCCCCCGCGGGAACGCCGCCGGCGTGCGCCCCGTATGGGCCTGGAACGCCCGGGAGAAGTGGCTCCAAAGTGCTGGGACTGCCACCGATTACGCGGCGCCGCGACGCCGCTTCTCATCACGAGCGCGCCAGTGGCTGGCGGTTCCCCAGATTACCCGCTTCGGCCCAGAAGTACAACGATATCCACTACTATCCCGGACCCCAGATCAACGACCAGGTCTACCGGAAGCTGCGCATGATCGGCCAGCCGGAAGACGGGCAACGGGCCGCCGGCATCCGGGGCCGGTTGCCCGGACGGAACGTGGTCCCGGGCTTGCCTGTCTACGTCTCCGAGCTGGGCTACGGAAGCCTCCCGAATCTGCCCGCTATCAATGAACGGTTCATCGAAGAGCGCAACCCGATCGTTCCGCCCGCCCTGTACCACCGCCGGCTCGCCCGCCAGCGCGAGCACGCGCTTGGGAGAGCGGCTTCCACCGCATCTACCCGGAACTCGAACGCTTCTGTCTCGACGAGCAGCGGATCCACGGCCGGGCGAACGAACGGATGATCGAGGCCGTGCGGACCAACCCCAACGTGATCGGCTATTGCGTCCACGCCCTCACCGCGGGCGACCGGATTATCGGCGCCGGAGTGCTCGACCTGTTCCGGAACCCGAAAGGCTGCGCCTACGAGGCGACCAGGGAAGCCAACCGGCCGCGCATCCTCTCCATCCGCGTCGTGCCGCGGAACGTTTACGCCGGGCGGGGCGCAACGCTCGAGATCACCGCAGTGAGCGACCTGGAGCCGGTGGAAGGCGTCATGGAAGTCCGAATCTCACCCCAGCGCGGCGGTCCGGTCTTCGAGCGCCCGCTCCCTGTGGAGATGCCCGAGCGAATTCGTCAACTCCTCACCGCCGAACTCGACACGCGCCGCTGGCGCGGAACCGACGTCATCCGCCTGCGCCACGGGAAAGGTGCGATCATTGTGTCGCAGTTGCGGCTGCTGGAGAATCTGGGCAAAGATCCGGTGGCCGACAAGATTCTCTTCAACCTGATCCGGTACGTGACCGAGTGATGCGTCTCCGGCCCCGGGGCCCGCGCCCTTGCCTCGATGTGGAGCTGGCGCGACCCGCCCCGCCATCCCGGCGCTCGACGCCGCCGGCGTGCCCCTCCACACTTCCACCCGCCGTTCCAGCCGGCTCCCCGGAGTTCATTCACCAGCTTTCAGTCCCCTCCATCCCCGTCGCTCTACAGGACTTGTTCACTCCGAGAGTCCGCCCCACGGCGCTCGGCGTGCTACAACACGAAGCGGCGGGGCACCTCACCCGCCGGCGAGGTTCGAAACCCGGAGAGGAGGAACGCTCGAAGTGTGTCCAGTTACCGAATCCCTCCCGCAGGAGCGCCGGGGGCCGGCCGGTTTTCGCTGTTTCGTCGCGTATCTTGCTGCCCGCGCCGGGCGGCGCCGCGCCCTGCCGACGCGTCACACCTCGCGCCAACTCATAGAAATGAAACGATTTCTCCTTTTCAACGTTTTGCGCGCCTTTTTCGCCACGCGTCACGCCACGCGCAGCGCGGAGTCCGGCCCCCGGACGCCCACATCAGGCGCGCCCGCCCCCGTCGCCCGGCTCCCGCGGCAGCCGCACGCGGAAGGCCGAGCCCTTGCCCGGCTCGCTTTCGACCTCGATCGAGCCCCGGTGCACCTCGGCGATCCAGCGGGCGATCGAGAGCCCCAGCCCGGCGCCCCCCATCTCCCTCGAGCGCACCTTGTCGGCCCGCCAGAACCGCTCGAAGATGTGTGGCAGATCCTCGGGCGCGATGCCGATCCCGGTGTCGCGCACCTCGCCCACCGCGTAGCCGTCCCGGGACTCGAGCCGCACCTCGACCCGGCCGGCCCGGGGCGTGTACTTTACGGCATTGTCGATAAGGATCAGGAACAGCCGCCGCAGCGCCGTGGGATCGCCGCGGATCGGGAACCGGCCCTTGGGTACCACGGCCTGGAACTCGACGCCCTTGCCCTTGGCCAGCTTCTCGCCCTGGCTGCAAGCGTCCCGCACAGTGCCCGCCAGGTCCATCGCCTGCAGATCGAGATCGACGATCCCGGAATCGGCCCGGGCCAGCGTCAGCAAATCCTCGATGAGCCGCGACGTGCGTTCCAGCTCGCTCAGGATCTGCTCGAGCGCCTCGCGGTACTCCTCGGGCGAGCGGTCCCGGCGCAGGGCCAGCTCCGCCGTGGTCCGCATGATCGATACCGGAGTGCGCAGCTCGTGCGAGGCGTCGGCGGTGAAACGGGTCATGCGCCGGAAAGCGGCCTCGATCCGACGCATCATGTCGTTGAGGGTCTCCGAGAGCCGCGCCAGCTCGTCGCCGGTCTCGGGCACCTCGAGCCGCAGCGAGAGGTTCTCGGCGCTGATCCGCCGCGCCGTCCGGGTGATGGCGTCCACCGGGGCCAGCGCCCGCCGGCTCATCCAGTAGCCGCCCAGCGACGCGGCGGCCAGCACTACAGGCAGGAAGCCGACGAGCAGCCAGGCGAAGGTCTCCAGCGCGTGAAACGCCTCCTCGACCGGCGTGGCGATCTGGACCAGGAACTCCCGCTCGCCCACGGTGACCGAGGCTTCGAGAACCCGCAACCGGCTTCCCTTCGGCTGAGCCGTATAGAAGCGGGGCTCCCCGCCGAGAGCAACCTTGGCGGGCGGCGCCAGGTTGTAGCGCTCCATGCCTCGGGAATGGTAGCTCCAGCCGGTGGCCGGCTCCCGGACCTCGAGCAGATCCCGGCCAGGCTCCAGGCCGGAGTGTTCCCGGAACTCGTCTTCGAGATCTTCCTCGTCGAGCCGCGGGACCTTCCGCTCGAGGAAGCGGTGCACCGCCCCCAGCCGGGCCTCGAGTTCCTCATCAGCGGCATGCAGGATGCTCTGGCGCATCGCCACCAGCATCGCCGCGCCGAACAGACACAGGCTGACGGCCAGCACGGAGAAGTACCATGCCGTGAGCCGGAACCGGATGGACCGGGCCTTCATTCCGATTGAGGCTCCCGGATCGAGTAGCCGAATCCGCGCACGGTGTGGATCAGCTTCACCTCGTGGCCGTTGTCTACCTTGGTCCGCAGCAGCCGGATGAAGGCGTCCAGCGTGTTGCTTTCCACCTCACGCTCCGAGCCCCACACGGCTTCGATGATCTCGTCCCGCGGAGCCACCCGGCCGGCGCGCCGCATGAGGAACTCGAGCAGACGGTACTCGGTCGGGGTCAGGTTGATCCGGCGCCCGTCCCGGCGGACCTCACGGGAGGCCGGGTCCAGTACCAGATCGCCGGCGCGGAGCCTGGTCGGGCGGGCCGGAGAGGTCCGGCGGGCGATCGTCCGCAGCCGCGCCAGCAGCTCACTGAAAGCGAAGGGCTTCGTCAAGTAGTCGTCGGCCCCCAGATCGAGCCCGTGGACGATGTCCGGAACGGCGTCGCGGGCCGTCAACACCAGGATCGGCGTCGTGTTGCCCAGCTCCCGAAGCCGCCGCAGCACCTCGAAGCCGTCGAGGCCGGGCAGCATCAGGTCGAGGATGATCGCGTCGAAGGCGCGCATCCGCGCCGCCTCCAGGCCGACCCGGCCGTCGTAGGCTACCATCACGCTGTGGCCTTCCTCCTCCAGTCCCTTGCGGAGGAGTTCGGCCATCCGCCGTTCGTCCTCGACCACCAGGATCCACATGACCGCCGTCTGCGCTCCGCCGCCCGGCTCCTGATCTTATGTTACCCGCCGCGTCTGAAAGCCGTCTGAAAACAATCCGCCGGAGGCCTTCAGCCGATTTTCAGGTTGCCGGGCCACAATCGGGCCAGGAGGTCACGAACGTGCATGTCAGGAATCTGCTGTGGGCCGTAGCGGCCGCCGCTCTGCTGGCAGTGGCTGCCCCAGCGCAAAAGAAAGTGGAAGCCAATTTCGATTCGGACCCGGTGAACCGGTTGCCTCCCGGATGGATCTCGGCAATGACCCATAAAGGCGGAGCCCCCCGTTGGGAGGTGGTCCGGGACGAGACGGCCCCGAGCCGGCCCAACGTCCTGGCGCAGCTCTCCAATGACCGGACCCACGGCCGCTTTCCGCTGGCGATCTACCAGAAGCTGGAGCTGAAGGACGGCGACTTGAGCGTCAAGTTCAAGCCGATCTCCGGCAAGATCGACGCTTCCGGCGGCCTGGTCTGGCGGTACAAAGATCCGAACAATTATTACATCGTCCGCTCCAACGCCCTCGAGGACAACACCGTCCTCTATAAGGTCGAAAACGGCCGCCGGAGCTCGATCGCTCCGAAGGGTACGCCGCCGCGGACCTACGGCGTGAACCACAAGGTGACTCTCGGCGACTGGCACACCCTGCGCGTGACGTTCCAGGGCCCGCTGTTCACGGTTTACTACGACGGCAAGAAGATGTTCGAGGTCGAGGACCATACCTTCTCGGAAGCCGGCAAAGTGGGACTGTGGACAAAGGCGGACAGCGTCACCCACTTCGATGATTTCCGTGCGACTGGCCGCTAGCGCAGGCGGCGGCGTCCGGGAACTGCTCACGGCGCTGATCATGGCGTCACTCCTGCCGGATGCTCGGGCGGCGGCCGACCACGTGGTCCACGCCGCCCGGGCCGTCCGGGCGCCCGTGACCGGCGGCTCGATCGGCGGGTGAGAGCGGCCCACCGCAGTTCGCGCCCGGTGAGGGAAAACGGCATCGGGGGCGCCATTCCGCCGATTCCGTCTTGATTTTCCATTCCGTTGCGTCTAAATTTCTTGGTGACTGAGCACCCACACTGAACTCGAGGAGGGAGCACACCATGGCAGTAGCCGTAAAGAAGATCAAGCTCTGGCGAGTTGAAGTGGAGAATAAGCCGGGCGTGCTGGCGGCGGCGCTGGAGCCGCTGGCGGGCGCCGGAGCGGATCTCCAAATCGTTATGGGTTACCGGATCCCAGGAACCGAGAACAAGGCGGCGATCGAGGTCTTCCCGGTTTCCGGCAAGAAATCCAAGGACGCCGCGGGAAAGGCGGGTCTGGCCGAATCGGCGATCCCGACCTTGCTTGTCGAGGGTGACAACAAGCCCGGCCTGGGGCATACCGTCGCCCAAGCGATCGCGGCGGCGGGCATCAACATCGCCTTTTTCATCGCCCAGGTGGTTGGCCGGCGGTACTCGGCCGTGGTCGGTTTCGAGAGCGACCCTGACGCCCGCAAAGCTTCGGCGATCATCAAGAAGGTAACGGCCCCGCGCCGGGCGGCGAAGAAGGCAGCCAGGCGCAAGTAGCTCGGTTGTCAGCGCCGCTTCAGCGGGCACAACCGGTGAAGAGGGGGACCTTTGTCCCTCAAGCTCCACCGGCGGCGAAGTAGCCGGCCCCGACGCGGAATCCGTGGTGCCAGGCCGCCGGCGCGAGCCAGTAGAGGGCTGAGGAAAGCAGCGTCTGGAGCAAGGCCAGGCCGAAGACGCTGGGCACGCGCCGGAACAGCCGGCATGAGATGGCGCCCCAAAGCAGCGTCGCCGGCGCAAGAACCGGATTTGGCAAGTGGACGAGGGCGAACAAGACACCCGCCGCCAGACACGCAGAGCGGTCGGAAGCCGCCGCCCGGCATAGCGGCTTGGCCACGACGTTCTGGTAAAGCAACTGCTGGACGGCCGCCCACCAGAAATACAGAAACCCGCTCCACCACGACGCTACGCTCAGCGACCGGGCCCCCGCCGCCCAAACGAGCGCTGCCGCGGCCCCGATCAGGCCCCATCGCCAGCGGCGGCAGGCTTCGGCGAACGTCCGGGGCGCCAGGCCGAGCGACGCCGGCGTCTCGCGCCGCACCCGAAAAACCGCGATCACGGCCAATAGCAGAATTCCAGCCAGCACCGGCGACCACGCCCGGTCGCGGACCCAAAGGTACACGGCGACCCCCGCGGTAAACACGACGGCCTGGAGTTTGTCCCTCACCGGCGCAGCCCCGTCCATCTATTTCAAACTAGCTTGGCAAAGAACCGCCGTGAACTCGCAGGAAACGGCGCTTCGCCCCGGCCGGTGGGATACAATCGCCGGAGGATGGCTGCCCTGACCAGATCGCTGTGCGCTGTGGTGCTCCTCGCCGCGGCGGCGCCTGGGCACGATTTCTGGATCGAACCCTCCTGCTATCACGTCCAGGAAAGCGCCCTGGTGGCGCTTCACCTCAGGGTGGGCATGCAGTTCGAGGGCGAACCGGTAGCCCGGAACGCGGAATTGACGCGCCAGTTCGTGGTCGCCGGGGCCCGAAGCGAATCGCCGGTCGCCGGCGAAGACGGCGCCGAACCGGCGGGCTGGTTCCGAGCCGGAGCTCCGGGCGTCTACGTGGTGGGCTACCGGTCGAACCGGAAGTTCATCGAGATCGAGCCGAAGCACTTCCAGGAGTATCTCGAGGAAGAGGGCATGGGGGAGATCATTGAGAGGCGCCGCCAATCGGGCGAGGCCGACATGCCCGGCCGGGAGTGGTATTCCCGCTGCGCCAAGCTCCTGGTAGAAGTGGGCGGCGGCCGGGACGGTTACGAGCGGGTCCTCGGCTTTGAACTCGAGTTGATTCCGGAGAAGAACCCCTACGCTCTCCAGCCGGGCGATGAGCTTCCTATCAGGCTGCTGTTCCGCGGCCGGCCTCTGGCGGGGGCCCTGATCGAGGCGGAGGCCAAAGGCCGGCCCGAGGCCAGGCGGCAGGCGCGAACCGACGCCCATGGCCGCGCCGTCATCCGGCTTCCAGCAGCGGGTCCGTGGCTGCTGGCCGTAGTCCACGTGGAGCGGACCCCGCCGGGCCGCCAGGCCGATTGGGAAAGCTGGTGGGCCTCATTGGTCTTCGACCTGCCCGGGAGGCGCTGAGGCTGCCCGCCATCCGGGTTGCAGAAGGGGTGACGGCGGTTTTGCCACAATGGAAATAGGAGTCCGGTATGCGGGAATCAGGTGGCAGGGCAGCGGAGACACGGCGAGGCTCCGCGCTCACACGGACCATCGTCCTGGTGGCGGTCCTGGCCGGCGTGGCCGGCGTTGTCTGGTACACGGTGGGCCGCATCAAGGAACTCAATCGCCAGTTGGCGGCTTCCGAACGCCGCGCCGCGGAGATGAACGAGCGTCTGAGGGAGTACTCGGCGGAACTCGAAGGGGTGATCGAGCGGGCTCGCGAGGCCCGGACCCGGGCGGAAGTAGCGGAGAAGCGGGCGCAAGAAACGGAAGAGGCGCTGCGGAAGACCGAGCAGCAGGCCGAGTCGGCGGCGCGGCAACGGAACCGGGCCAAACAGGAAGCGATGGCCGCCCAGGCCGAAGCCCTTCGGGCCAGGCGGCAAGTCGAAGAGATCCGGCGGCGCCGGGAGGCCGAACTGGACCGGATGCAACAGGCTCTCAACAAGATCGCCCCCACCCGCCGCACACCCTCCGGCATGGTCCTCACGTTGGCCGATTCCCAGTTCCGCTTCGACTTCGACAGCGCCAAGCTGCGGCCGGAGAATCGCGAGAAGCTGGCCCGAATCGCTGGGGTACTGCTGGCCAGCGAGGGTTATCGGCTCTTCATCGACGGCCACACCGACGACATCGGCACGGCGGAGTATAATCAGAAGCTTTCGGAAAGACGGGCCAAGGCGGTGCGCGACTACCTGGTGAAGGCAGGTATCCCGCCGGAATTGATCGAAGTGCGGGGTTTCGGCAAGACCCAGCCGCTCGTCAAGGCGAAGACGAAAGAAGCCCGGGCCAAGAACCGGCGCGTCGAGATCGGCATCGTCGATACGATCATCCATTATGAACGGGCGGTGCGCCGGTAGCCGGCTTCGCGCCATGCTGCCCTGGCCGGACCGCCTGCACCCGTAACTGTGGCGCCGCGGCGCCCGAATCTTCGATTCACGGGAGGACTTCAACTTTATGTCGAGCTACTACCATGAGGACGACCTGGCCCGGTTCGCCGAGATCGGCGCGGCGGCCCCGGAACTGTGGCAGAAGTTCCAGCAGTGGTATTCGGCGGTTTTCACCGAAGGCGCCTTGACGGCCCGGGAAAAGAGCCTCATCGCATTGGCCGTGGCCCACGCCGTCCAGTGCCCCTACTGTATACACGCCTACACGGAAGACTGCCTGGAAAAGGGCGCCGACGTGACCCAGATGACCGAGGCGGTGCACGTGGCGGCGGCCATCCGCGGCGGGGCGAGCCTGGTCCACGGGGTGCAGATGCGCAATATGGCGCAGAAACTTAGCATGTGAAACGGACGAAGGAATATAGAGTGTAAAGGAGGGGTGGTAGTTGTCCACGCTGATCAGCCGTCAGCATCCGCTGGCCTCCCCGGCGGAACAGTTGCGTATTCTGAACCAGCCGGAGGGGCTGAAGCCGTTCCGTGAGGCCCTTGCCGCTTCGGGTCTCTACCCGCTTACTGCGACCGGCATCCAGATCTTCCAGGTGAACGTCGGCAAGCTGTGCAATCAAGCTTGCAAGCATTGCCACGTGGATGCCGGACCGGACCGCAAAGAGACCATGTCCCGGGAAACCGCCGAGCTGGTGATCGAGAAGCTGGCCTCCACCGACATTCCGATCCTGGCCATCACCGGCGGAGCGCCCGAGCTGAACCCGAACTTCCGGTTCCTGGTCACGGAAGCGCGGCGGCTGGGGCGCCACGTGATGGACCGGTGCAACCTCACCGTGCTGCTGCTGCCCTCGCAGCGGGATCTGGCCGAGTTCCTTGCCCGGCACGAGGTCGAGATCGTGGCCAGCCTGCCTTACTACACGGCCGAGCGCACCGACGCCCAGCGCGGCGAGAAGGTCTTCGACAAGTCGATCGAAGCGCTGAGACTGCTGAACGGCCTCGGCTACGGCCAGCCGGACTCGAAACTGAAGCTCAACCTGGTCTATAACCCGGTCGGGGCCTTCCTGCCGCCCGAGCAGCAGGCCATCGAAGCCGACTTCCGCCGGGAACTCGAGCGCCGGCACGGCGTGGTCTTCCACCACCTGTTCACGATGACCAACATGCCGATCAGCCGGTTCCTCGACTTCCTGATCCGGAGCGGCAACTACGGCCACTACATGCAGAAGCTGGTCCGCGCGTACAACCCGCAGGCCGCCGCGGCGGTGATGTGCCGGTACACGCTCTCGGTCGGCTGGGACGGCAGGCTGTATGACTGCGATTTCAACCAGATGATCGGGCTGCCGGTCGATCACGGCGCTCCGAGCCACCTGCGGGACTTCGACTACGAGGCGCTGAAAGCCCGGCGGATCGTGACCGGCCAGCACTGCTACGGCTGTACGGCCGGGGCCGGCTCCTCCTGTGGCGGGGCCACCGCTTCCTGAACCGGGAGCAGCCCGCCGGCGCGCTGCAGAGTGGCCGCGGAGGCGCCGCTCCTGCGACCATCTGTAGAGACGCCATGACCACGATCACGCATCTGGAATGCTCCGGCTGCCGGCGGCGTTACGAGGCCGGCCGCGTCTGGGGGCTCTGCGAGTGCGGCGAACCGCTGCTCGTGCGCTACGACCTGGAGAAGGCCCGGCGGAGCTGGAACCGGGCCTGGGTGGCCAACGGCCCTTCGTCGATGTGGCGCTACCAGCCGGTGCTGCCGCCGCGCCGGAGCTCGATCGTCTCCCTGGGCGAGGGCTTTACTCCACTGCTCCGCTCGCGCCGGATCCACCGGCGCCTCGGCTGCGAGAACCTTTGGTTCAAGGACGAGGGCCTGAACCCGACCGGATCCTTCAAAGCGCGGGGCATGGCCTGCGCGGTGTCGATGGCGGTCGAGCTGGGGGCCAGGAAGCTGGCGGCCCCCTCGGCGGGCAATGCCGCGAGCGCCCTGGCCGCCTACGCCGCGGCGGCCGGCCTGGAGGCCCATATCTTCATGCCACGGGACGTTCCTCAGGCCAACTACCTCGAGTGCCGGGCCTACGGGGCGCACGTGACCCTGGTGGACGGGCTGATCAGCGACTGCGGCCGCATCGTCGCCGAACGCCGGGACGAAGAGGGCTGGTACGACGTCAGCACGCTCAAAGAGCCCTATCGAATCGAAGGCAAGAAGACCATGGGCTACGAGGTGGCCGAGCAGTTCCACTGGGAGCCGCCGGACGCCATCTTCTACCCCACCGGCGGCGGCGTTGGGCTGATCGGTATGTGGAAGGCCTTCGAGGAGCTGGAAGCTTTGGGCTGGATCGGGGTCAAGCGCCCGAAGATGATCGCCGTGCAGGCCGAGGGCTGCGCCCCGGTGGTCCGGGCCTTCGAAGAGGGGAGCGAGCGTTGCCGCCCATGGGAAGCGGCGTCCACGGTAGCCGCCGGCCTGCGCGTACCGAAGCCCCTGGGCGACGCCTTGATCCTGCGCGCCTTGCGCGACAGCGGCGGCTGCGCCGTGGCGGTAAGCGACGCCGAACTGATGGATGCCGGAGTGGAGCTGGCCTCGGAAGAGGGAATTTACGCAGCGCCCGAGGGAGCGGCCTGCGTGGCGGCGCTCGGGAAACTGCTGGCCAAGGGTTTCCTCAAGCCCGGCGAGCGGATCGTGATCTTCATCACCGGCAGCGGGCTGAAGTATCCCGAAGCCTACGGCACGCGATTCCCGCGCCCGCAAGGGGGAGAGCAAGACAAGCTCGGCGGCTTGATCACACCTCGCTAGAGGGCTGGCCCGCCTTTGCGGGAAGCCACCGTTCGAGGACATGCCGGAGCGATGCTGCGGTCACCGGCTTGCTGATGTAATCGTCCATGCCGGCTTTGAGACAGAGCTCCCGGTCACCGTCCATTGCCCGGGCGGTCATGGCGATGATCACGGTGTGGCGACGGCCGTTCTCCTGTTCCCGGATCCGCCGGGTGGTTTCCAGCCCATCCATACCGGGCATGTTGACGTCCATCAGCACGAGGTCATAGTGGTTCTCCGCCAGACGGCGAATCGCCTTTTCGCCGGAGTCCACGCATTCGACCTCGCAACCGAGTCGAGTAAGCATCTTTTCGGCTACCAGCCGATTCACGCGGTTGTCCTCGACCACGAGCACTCTTCGCCGATACTGTAGCGATTCGGCCGGCCTGGCTGTGGCCTTGTCCGGAGCGTGGGTCTGTTCGGCGGCTTCGAGCAACGGGAGCGTAAACCAGAAAGTGCTGCCCCGGCCGGGCTGGCTGTCGCAGCCGATCTCTCCTCCCATCATCTCCACCAGGCGCTTGGAGATCGCCAGCCCCAGGCCGGTGCCGCTGAACCGGCGCGCCGGCGACGTATCGGCCTGGACGAACTCTTCGAATATCTGGCTCACGCGGTCCGGGGGGATGCCGATACCCGTGTCACTGACGGTGAAGCGGAGCTTCCGGTCTTCGGCGGATGCCGGCGCCGGCTCCACGGTAACCGTGACCGAGACCCCGCCCTCTTCGGTGAACTTGATGGCGTTGCCGACCAGGTTTACGAGCACCTGGCGGACACGGCCCTCGTCGCCGACCACCCGGGGCGGCACTGCGGCGTCCACCGAAGTGGCCAGGCGAAGCCCTTTCTCGCGGGCATGGGCGATGAGCAAGGTCACGACGCCGCGCAGACAGAGACGTACATCGAAGGGAGCGCGGATAATCTCGAGACGTCCGGCCTCCAGCTTGGAGATGTCGAGAATGTCGTTGACGATCCGCAGCAGCGACTCCGCGGAGCTCTTTACCGTGAGCGCCCAGTGGCGCTGCTCGTCACTCAAGTTCGTGCAAAGCAGCAGCTCGCTCATACCGATGATGCCCGTCATCGGGGTACGCAGTTCGTGGCTGATGGCGGCGACGAACCGGCTCTTCGTTTCGGTGGCCTCGCGCGCGGCCGCCAGGGCGAGCGCCAGTTCGTCGTTCCGCCGCCTGATCTCCTCGGCCTTGGCTTCGAGCTCCTCCTCGGCAGCCCGGCGCTCGGTGATGTCTTTGGCCACGGCGTAGAGGAGGCGGGTCTCCGGAGACGAGCGCGCCGCCCAAAGCAACCAGCGGTAGGAGCCGTCCTTGGCTCGAAAACGAGCCTCGAACCCGTCGATGGCGGTTCCCGAGAGCGCACGCTTGAGGGCCTCCTTCGTCTTGTCGGCATCGTCGGGATGCACGAGCTCGTAGAGGCTGAGGCGTTTCAGCTCCTCGGTCGAATAACCCAAGGTGCGCCGCCAGGCCGGATTCATCTCCACGAGGAAACCCTCGGGACCCACGACGCACAGCAGGTCAAGGGAAAGGTTGAAGAGCCGTTCCCTCTCTTCCTCGGCGCGCCGGCGCTCGGCGGCGAGTTCAGCGATCTGCCGGGCGCGCTCGCGGCTTTTCTGGGTCAAGTGAACCATGCCGCCGAGCATGGCCGTGACGACAAAACCGAAGACGAAGATCGTCTCGGGAAGCGGCGATTCGAACGACTCGAGCCACTGGGTGGTAGGCCAGACCTCGAGGCGGGGCGTGGCGTCGAAGATCCGGGTGGTTCGCTCCCGCAGCCACACGCTTCTCAAATAGTGGCCGCGCTCCGGCTCGCGATCCCGCCGGTAGACGAGGTCGTTCTCGTCGTAGATCGCCATGGAGAAGAGGCGGCTGCCGGGCTCGTCGGCAAGGATCTCGTCGATCAGTGCCGCGGTGTCGATCACGGCGCTGACATAGCCTCGAGGCCGCCGCGCGGAGGGGAACGGAACGTAGACCTCCATTCCGTGGCTTCCGGAACTCATGTCACGGTGCATGATGGCGAAGCCGAGCTCCTGCGCTTCGCGGTGCACACTGTCGCAGTTCACGCCGCCGCGCTCGTCCCGGGGCGGGAACCGGCCTTCGTAAGCGGGCAGGGTCTTCTTCCAGAGTAGACGGCACTGCGCCGAGCGCCGGGTGACCTCCACGAAACCGGGATGGCGGGCCAAGAAATCTTCCGCCCACTCGGCAAACGAGCCGGCGGGCTCGCCGGCGCCGAGCGGAGCCGCCGGCAACTCCACCGACAAGGAAGAGACCGCTCCAATCACCCGGGCGTGCAGAATACTGGTGAAGCGGTCCGCTTCGTGGTCGAGCTGCTCATCGGTCCAGGCGTGGCGTTCGTAAGCCACCACCTGACAGAGGCTGATCACCACCATGAGGCTGGTCGCGCCGATCCCCAGCGGCGCCCAAGGGAAGCGGACGGGCTCCCGGCGGTGTCGCGCGGCGCTGATCACCGCCGTCAGGGCCAGCCCGAGAATCACGAACCCGCCGCCCACGTGCACGTTGATCGGAGTTACGGGACCGTGCCGGGGCAGCCAGGTGCTACCTGTCGCACCGAGCGTGATCGCCACCAGCCCGGTGGCGGCAACCACAAGAGACAACAGAATGCCGGCAACCGAGGCCCAGGCCTTGTCCCAGTAAGGAGAAAGCAAGAAGACAAGGCCGACGATCAGAAGACAGATTGCGGATTCCAGTCCCACGGCCACCGCAGGCGGGCCGTTCTCGGACGGCAGGCGCGTGAAAAGCTGCGAGAGGAGCTGCAACCCCTTGCTTTCCCCGTGTGCCGCCGCAAAGCCGGCGGACAGGGCTACCGCGAGCCCGACCGCCAATGTCGCTCGGCTCCACCCACGTACGGCCAACAGCAAACCGACCGCCGCAAGCAGCAGCCCCCCCGCTATTTCGGGAGCGACGGGGACCGGAGTCCAAAAGAAACGAACCAGTTGCGGATGCCTGGTGATGCCGGCCGCCAGCGATCCAGCGGCGACTATGATCCCAGCAGCCGCGGCAAGCTTCACCCAGCGAAGATCCGGGCCGGTGGCGGGTTTTCCAGAGTCGGCGGCCATGTTACCCCGCGGGCTCTCGCATCGTGCTCCGCCTGATAGAGAATCGGTAGGCGCCGTGGCCGGACACTCTCCTATTATTTACCAGGCTCCGCTCAACAATATCGGCAGCGGAGCGGAAAATCCTGAAGCGCCGGGGCCGCCCGACCGTCAAGTCCTGCTACTCGGAAAGCAACTCGACAATCCGGTCCGGATCGTTGGCTACGACGACGGGCTTGTTGGCGAACCGGCCGCGCACAGGCCGCCCGTCGGCCGCTTTCAACTGGCCGGTATGGTAGCGGTGGACGTAGTCGGGATCCTTGAGCAGGTTGCCGGTCAGGACGGCCACGACGTCGGCCTCCTGGTCGATTACGCCGGCCGCGGTGAGCTTGCGGATGCCCGCCAGGGTCGCCGCCGAGGCCGGCTCGCAGCCGATCCCGGCCCGGCCGATCTGGGCCTTGGCGTCCGCGATCTCCTCCTCGGAAACCTGCTCGACGACGCCGTTCGACTGTTCGATCTCGTGCCAGGCCTTCGGCCAGGAAACCGGCGCGCCGATGCGGATGGCGGTGGCCAGCGTCTCCGGGCGCCGCTCCGGTTCGAAGCCGCCGGGCCGTGGGGCCTTCATGAAGCGGTAGAAGGGCGCGGCGCCCTCGGCCTGGATCACGGCCAGACGGGGCAGGCGCGGAATGAAGCCGAGGTCGCGCAGCTCGCGGAACGCCTTGCCCAGGGCGGAGACGTTGCCCAGGTTGCCGCCGGGCAGCACCACCCAGTCCGGCGGGCGCCAGTCGCGCTGGTCCATCATCTCGATGGCGATCGACTTCTGGCCTTCGATCCGGAACGGGTTGATCGAGTTCAGCAAATAGATGCCCAAGCGCTCGGCGAGGGTGCGGACCAGGGCCAGGATCTGGTCGAAGTTCGCCTCGACTTGAAGCGTCAGGGCGCCGTACTCGAGCGCCTGGGCGAGCTTGCCCAAAGCGATGTTGCCGTGGGGCACGAAGACGATGGGCTGCAGGCCGGCCGCCGAAGCATAGGCGGACATGGATGCCGACGTATTGCCGGTGGAGACGCAGGCCACCCGGCGCATGCCGAGGCGAATGGCCTGGGAGGCCCCGCAGGTCATGCCGTTGTCCTTGAACGAACCGGTGGGGTTGAAGCCCTGGTGCTTGAAGGCGATGTTCTTCAGCCCGCCGTAGGCGGCCGCCTTCGGGGATTCGAGCAGCGGCGTGTTGCCCTCGCGCAAAGTCACGACGTTGCCGAAGTCGTCGAGGAAGGGGATCAGCTCCCGGTAGCGCCAGACGCCGCTCTGCTCCAGCGGCGCATTGCTCATGCGGCGTTCCCGGAAGACGCGTTTCAGGCGCTCCGGATCGAGCGTCCACTCCGAATAAGCCACCTCGAGCAGGCCGCCGCAGGACGGGCAGTTGTAGATCACCTCGGTCACCGGATACCGCTTCCGGCAGGCCTTCTCGAAACAGACAAGATGGGCGGGCATGAAACCTACGATTATAGGGGAGTGGCGGCTGAAAGAATGAAGCGGACGATGCTGGCGGTTCATCTCGAGAACGGAACGGTCTCGGTGCGCGAGGTTCCCCTGCCGAGGCGGCGGCCTGGGTTCGCCCTGATCCGGGTCCGGGTAGCCGGCATCTGCAACACGGACCTCGAGCTCCAGCGCGGCTACTACGGCTTCCGGGGACGGCCCGGGCACGAGTTCGCCGGTGAGGTGGCGGCGGCGGATTCTCCGCACTGGGTGGGCAAGCGGGTAGTAGGGGAGATCAATCTGGCCTGCGGGAAGTGCGAGTGGTGCCGCCGGGGGCTGGGACGGCACTGCCCGAAACGCACCGTCCTCGGCATCGTGAAGCATCCCGGGGCCTTCGCCGAGTACCTGACGCTGCCCGAAGCCAACTTGCACCGCGTGCCGCGCGGCGTGCCGGACGAGCACGCGGTCTTCACCGAGCCGGTGGCGGCGGCGTGCGAGATTCTCGAGCAGGTGCGCATCCGGAAGGGGGCGGGCGTGGCCGTGCTGGGAGACGGAAAGCTCGGCCTGCTGATCGCCCAGGTGCTGGCGGCCCGCGGAGCGCGCGTGCGGGTCTACGGCAAGCACAGTAAGAAGATGGCGATCGCCGAACGGGCGGGCATCGAGACCGAGCGGGCGGGCAAGCGGCTGCCGGAGAGGACCTGGGACTGGGTGGTGGAGGCCACGGGGTCCGAGCACGGACTGGAGGCGGCGATCCGGATGGCGCGGCCGCGGGGCACGGTGATCCTGAAATCCACTGTCCACGGCCTGCCGCGCTGCGATACGGCGCGCGTCGTGGTGGACGAGCTCACCCTCGTCGGCTCCCGCTGCGGTCCGTTCCCCCCGGCGCTGAAGCTAATCCGGGGCGGCGTGCTGCGGCTCGACGAGATGATCACGGCGCGATATCCGCTGGCCGAGGCCCCGGCGGCCTTCGCCCACGCGGCGCGGCCGGGGGCGCTGAAGGTGCTGCTGGTTCCGCCGGGCGGCTAGGCGGCGGGTGGCGGGGCGCTACCGCAAAACGGGTTTGCCAGCGGGTTGCTGCTGGGTGAGGCAGTGGATCGTGCCGAGGCCGAGGACGAGGTCGCGGCTGTAGATGCCGACCACCTGCCGGCCCGGGAAGCACCGCGCCAGTACGTTCAACGCCCGGCAGTCGTTCGGATCGCTGAAAACGGGAACCAGCACCACCGAGTTGGCGATATAGAAGTTCGCGTAGCTGGCGGGCAGGCGCTGACCCTTGAAGTAGACCGGTTCGGGCATGGGCAGTGGGATGACGCGCAAGGGGCGGCCGGCGGCGGTGGAGGCCCGCTTCAGCCTTTTGAAGTTCTCCCGCAGCGGCTCGTAGTTCGGATCGCTGCGGTCCCGCTCCACCGCGGCGACGACGGTACCCGGCGAAGTAAAGCGGGCGATGTCGTCGATGTGGCCGTGGGTGTCGTCGCCGGCGATGCCGCGGCCGAGCCAGACGGTGCGCTGGACGCCAAGGAATTGCCGGAAAGCCGCTTCCCAATCGGCCTTCGAGAAGCCCGGATTGCGGGCCTGCACCGGGCTAAGCAGGCACTCCTCGGTGACCAGCGCCGTGCCGCGGCCATCGACGTCGATGGCCCCTCCTTCGAAGACGATCCCGGTCTCTACCTGCGGGATGCCCAGCTTGCGGGAGACGAAGCCGGGGACGCGGTCGTCGAGCTGCCAGTCCGAGTACTTGGCCCAGGCGTTGAATTTCCAGTTGGTGATCGAGACGCGGCCGGCGCGGTCCGTGACGAAGATCGGCCCGGAATCGCGCAGCCAGCCGCGGTTGGTCGGGCAAAAGTAGAACTCGACCGAGGGGGCCAGGGCGCCGGCGGCGCGGAGGGTTCGCCTGGCCTTCTCGGCGTGATCGCGGTCCTGGACCAGGATGCGGACCTTCTCGTACGGGGCCAGGCGCCGAACGATCTCGGCGTAGACCCAACGGATGGGAGCGAACTTGCCCGGCCAGTCGGTCCGTTCATGGGGCCAACCGATCCAAGTAGCTTCGTGGGGCTCCCACTCGGCCGGCATCCGGAGCGCCCCGGGTCGGGAAGATCTCATGAATCCAGCCACCTCGCCGTGAGGCCCCCGTAAGCGTCCACGCGGCGGTCGCGCAGGAACGGCCAGTTGCGCCGGACCTCCTCGATGCGGGCCGGGTCGCACTCGGCGATGAGGGTTTCCTCGCGGTCCACCGGGGCTTCGGCGACGATTTCGCCGAAGGGGCCGGCCAGGAAGGAAGAACCCCAGAACTCCAACTGCTCGCCGCCGGAACCCTCGACGCCGGTGCGGTTCACCGCCGCCACGTAGACGCCGTTGGCGATGGCGTGCGCCCGCTGGATGATCTGCCAGGCCTCGCGCTGGCCGGCGCCGGACTCCTCTTTCTCGGACGGGTGCCAGCCGATGGCCGTGGGGTAGAAGAGGATCTGCGCCCCCTGCAGCGCGGTGAGGCGGGCGGCCTCGGGATACCACTGGTCCCAGCAGACCAGCACGCCGATGCGGGCGTAGCGCGTGGCGAAGGTGCGGTAGCCGGTGTCGCCGGGGGTGAAGTAGAACTTCTCGTAGTAGAGCGGATCGTGGGGGATGTGCGACTTGCGGTAGAGGCCGAGCAGCTCGCCGCCGGCGTCGATGACGACGGCCGTGTTGTGGTAGAGGCCGGGCGAGCGGCGCTCGAAGAGGGAGCCGACGATGACCACGCCGAGCTCGGCGGCCAGGCGCGAAAGCCGCTCGGTGGTAGGTCCGGGCACCGGCTCGGCCAGATTGAAAAGCGACGCGTCCTCGACCCGGCAAAAGTACTCGGTGTGGAACAGCTCCTGGAGGCAGACGATCTGGGCGCCGTGTCCGGCGGCTTCGCGGATGCGCCAGGCGGCCTTCTCGGTGTTCTCGGCGGGGTCGGCGGAACAGGCCATCTGAATGAGTCCGACGCGGAACGGCAATGCGGCTCGAGCGCTCATCTCCCCTATCTTCGCAGAGCGGCCGCCGGCTATAGAAGCCCGGCAAACTCGGCGAGCAGGCGTGCGAGAGCGTCTTCCACCCGCCGGCCGGCCTCGAGGACCTCGGTGTGGGAAAGCGGCTCAGGGGAGAGTCCGGCGGCCAGGTTCGTCACGCAGGAGATGCCCAGGATCTCGATGCCCATCTGGCGGGCGGCGATCACCTCCTGGACGGTGGACATGCCCACGAGGTCGGCTCCGATCGTGCGCAGGAAGCGGATCTCTGCCGGCGTCTCGAAGTTCGGGCCCAAAACGGCGGCATAGACGCCCTCTGCAAGCTCCATCCCGCACCGGGCCGCCGCCTCGCGGGCGAGCGACCGCAGCCGAGGCGAATAGGCCTCGGACATGTCCACGAAGCGCGTCCCGAACGCTTCGGCCCCGGCTCCGGCGAGGGGACTGGCGGCTTGCAGGTTCAGGTGGTCGCGGATGAGAACGAGTGAGCCGGGCGCCAGCGCGGGATTCACCGCCCCGGCGGCGTTGGTCACTACGAGCATGCCGGCGCCCAGTTTGCCCAGAACCCGCACGGCGAAGGCGGCATCGGCGGCGCTGAAGCCCTCGTACAGGTGAACGCGGCCGCAGAGGGCGAGAACACGCCTGCCCCGGACGCGGCCGGCGATCAAGCGGCCCGGATGTCCCGCGGCGGCCGACCGGGGCCAGCCGGAGATCCGGGAAAACGGGATGCTGGCATCCACCTCCAGGAACCGTGCGGCCCCGCTGAGGCCGCTGCCGAACAAGACGCCGAAATCGGGGCGCGGGACGCCCTGGGCTCGAAGAAAGAGCGCAGCGCGCTCGATGCGGTCTGCTAGTTCGGCTATCCCACCACCTCGAGAATCAAGTTGGTCTCATCCGGCGGCTGATTCGAGATCCGGAAAGCGTCTTCGACCTGCTCGGCCGCCTCGTCGAGCCGCTCCTCGCTGGTGTAATAGAGCCGGCACAGCACGGCGCCTTCGTCGACTTTCTGACCGACCTTCACTTCGAGGATGACGCCGACGGCCGGATCGATCGTCTCGTCGCGGGACTCGCGGCTGGCTCCGATCATGCCGGCGGCCACGCCGATGTCGTGGGCGTCGATGCCGGTGACGAAACCCGTCCGGGGGCTCAGGATTTCGCGGGCGCCCATGGCGTTGGGCAGCAGGTCGAAGCGATCCAGCACCTGGGGGTTGCCGCCCTGGGCTTCGATGACCTCTTTGAACTTCTGGTAACCCGAGCCGTCCAGCAGTTTCGCCTGGGCCATCTCGCGCGCCTCACCGATGGTGGCCGTGACCTCGCCGAGGAAGATCATCCGGGCGGCCAGCTCGAGTGACAGGGCCGTCAAGTCGGTCGGACCGACGTTCTGCAGCGTTTGAGACGCTTCCATGACCTCCAGCGCGTTGCCGATGGCGTAGCCGAGAGGCTGGTTCATATCGGTGATCAGCGCCTGGACGCGCTTGTCCGAGCGGCGGGCGATGGCCACCATCATCTGTGCGAGACGGCGGGCTTTCACCTGGCGCCGCAGCCCCCCGCCGGAGCCGACCTTGATATCGACCACGCTGGCGTCGAGAGCGGTGGCGAGCTTCTTCGCCATTACGGAGGCGGCCATGAGCGGTACGGACTCCACAGTGGCGGTGTTCTCGCGCAGCACCCGCAGCCGGGCGTCGGCAGGAACCATATCGGGGCTGCCGGCCGAGTAAGCCAGGCCCACCTGGTTCAACTGCGTACGGAGTTCGTCCGTGCTGAGGTCGGTCCGGAAACCGGGGATCGATTCCAGCTTGTCGAGGGTGCCGCCGACCGCTCCAAGAGCCCGCTCAGCGAGCATCGGCACCACGACGCCCGCCGAGGCGGCCAGGGGTGCGGCGATCATCGCCGTTTTGTCCCCGACGCCGCCGGTAGAGTACATATCGACTTTGACGCCGGGTACCGCGGACAGGTCGAGAGGGACGGCAGTTTGCAGCAAGTGGTTCGTCAGCGCCGTCACTTCGGCGTCGGACATGCCGGAGAAATAGACGGCCATCAAAAAGGCGGCCATCTGGTAGTCCGGCACCTCATTGCGGGAGTAGGCTTCGAGGAGCGCGGTCAGCTCCTCCGGGGCAAGTTCCTCCCCATCCCGCTTACGCTGGATCAAGTCGACTATACGCATGGGACAAATGACAGCGTACCATCTTTTGTAGTTGATAGTAAAGGACTTTTCCAGATCCTCCGGCTGCGCCTCGGGGCAACGACCGCCGGCGCGCGACGAGGCCGGCTAAGGTTGAGGCGCAAGCGGCGGACGGAACTCGATGGCGGTGACGACGCCCCGGGTTGCAGTGGCTGGGTCGGTGTGTTCGGCGTATTCCACCCTCACCTCCCGGCTCGAGGGTCCGCAAGCGAATGGGAACGACACGGCGCCGGCGTGGCGCAACTCGACTTTCCGGGGATCGGCGACCAGCAGCGGGAGCCGTCCACCCGGGGTCTCGAGGATCAATCTCGCCTGTTTGCCCAGGCAATCGATGCGGACGAGCCTGCCCGTGGCGGTCCGGTCGCCGCGGGGCGGAAACCAGGCTGCCGGCGTCTCGACCTCGGGACGCGCGCCGAGCGGCACCCAATCCGAAGGCTTTTCGACCAGCCGGATCGCCGCCTCCGCCATCTGCCGTTCTTGGGGCGTTCGCGCCGCCCGCAGCGCGTGCCGGGCCGCCCGGCGGGCTTCCTCCGCACGTCCCGAGCGGTGATAAGCCAGCGCCAAGGCGTGCCAGAAGCTCGACTGCCGGGGCAGCACCCGCACCGCCTGCTCGAAGGCCCTGGCCGCATCGGCGTGGCGCCCTTCGGCGACGGCCTCCAGCCCCAGCAGGAACCACGCTTCGGCATAACGGGGGTTCAATTGGACAGCTTTCTCCAACCGCTGCTGCACCTGTTCCCGCGGAGCTCCTGTCTCCTTCAATAACATGGCGTACTCGAGCCACACACGGGCGTCTTGGGAACCAAGCCGGATGGCCCGGTCGAAGTGCGCCTTGGCGGCGCCGTACTGCTTGCGGCTGAGAGCGAGCAGCGCGCGGGCCGTCTCCACCCTAGGGGAGTCCCGGCGGCGGTGGGCCAGACGGGCCAGTTCGCGCTCGGTGACCTCCCAAGCGCCGAGGGCGAGTTCCAGGCCGAGCAACGCGAGCCGAGCCTGATCCTCGCTCAACTTCTCAACGTGAACGTCGGCGGGGGCCGGGGGATCCCACGCGTACTCCACCGTTGGCCACGCTCCCCGCCGCACATACTGCGCCAAGGCGGCCAACGCCTGCGACAAGTCTTGTTGATACGCGCGGCGAAAGGCCTCGGCCGGGGCGACGCCTTCGGTGAGCATCTCAAACCAATGGGGCGTACGTTCCCGGTAAGGCGGCATGGCCAGGAGCATGTGGACGAGGGCCCAGCTCTGAGCGTAGAAGACGCCCGTGCGGTCGTCATCGGAATAGACGGGCGAGTCGTGGCCGACAGCTTCGAGCGTCCGGCTATCGAGCCACCGCTGGGTACGCAGGACGCGCAGGTGGTTCGGAATCACACGGCCGGCGATGATGCGGTCTTTTTCCAGAACGACCGTCGAATAGAACTCAGCCAGTCCCTCCTCGAGCCACTGAGGCAAGCGGACCGAAGTGTGGTTCAGAACCACGTGCACGTACTCATGCGCCAGGATTCGCCGGCGTTCGGGGGAAGAGGCGTCGACGACGATGTAGTCGGCCTCGGGCGCACCTTGGAAGAAGCCCCGGGTACGGCGCGTAGGCCGATACACGGCAAACTGTTTACTGGAGCGGAACAGGAAGACCTTGACGGGTGGCGTGGCCGGTTGCGCTCCGGAACCGATGCCGGCAAACACCTGGCGGAGCTGTTCGAGCTGCCGCGCGGCGCTGAAGCCGGCTTGTCGGCCGCCGTCGGTGTAGATCTCGAAGTGGGCCGTATCGACCCGCACCCACTCCGCCGCCGCGGCGGGAAGGGCCAGCCAGGCGAGCAAGACAAGCGGAAAGCCCACCCGCCGCCAACGACCGCCCAGGGGGAACCTTCCGGCGCCGACGGGCGGCCTCTCGGGCAAGAGATTCCGGACCAAAGGCGCCATAAGCCTTTCCTACAGGGTCCCCTGCCGGCATTGTACCCCGCGGGCGCGCGCTGCCGGCGCGCAACCACGGCGCCGCCGCGGTCTTGGGGTGACAACTTGCTGTAAATTCGTGCCTTAGCTATGTTCGCCGCGGCGGCGGCGACGGCGCGTGATAATCTGTAGAGAAGTGTCGTCCCCGCTGAACGTTCACCTCGAGCAGTACGACGGGCCGCTCGATCTGTTGCTCGACCTGATCCGCAAACAGCAGATCGACATTCACGACATCCCGATCGCCAAGATCACGGCCCAGTACCTTGAGTACATGGAGCGGGCGGCGGAACTCAACATCGATCTGGGGGCCGAGTTCATCTACATGGCGGCCACGCTGATCCACATCAAGTCGCGCATGCTTCTGCCCCGGGATCCGGCGCTGGCGGAGATGGACGGCGAGGAAGAGGACCCGCGGACCGAGCTCGTCAACCGGCTCCTGGAGCATGAGAAGTTCCGGAACGCGGCCGAGATGCTGAAGCAGAAGCGGCTGCTCGAAGAAGCGTCCTGGTCGAATCCGGCGCTCGAGGAGTTCCTGGCGGACGATGACGGGCCGGGCCTGGCGGTGAGCCTCTTCGACCTGGTGAGAACGCTCCAGGCGGTGCTCGACCGCGCCAAGAACCGGCCGATGTACGAAGTGAAGCCGGACGACGTCAGCGTGCCGGACATGATGATGTACTTGCACGCGGTATTGCGGGCCAAGCCGCGGAACGAAACGATCCCGGTGGTCCGGCTGTTCGAGCAGCAAAAGAGCCGGCGGGCCATGATTTGCCTGTTCCTGGCGATCCTGGAACTGGTGAAGCTGCAGACCGTGGCGGTGGTGCAGGAAGAAGCCTTCGGCGAAATCGTAGTTCGCAGAGGAAGACGGTTCGACGAAACGGCGGCCTCTGAACAGTTCCTGTCGGCGATCCAGGAGGATTACCAGTAACGCGCATGGCGAGCGAGGAAACCACGCCCCCGGCTGAAGTTCAGCCGGACAACGACAGCCATCGAGAAGCTGCGCCGGCTCCAGCAGGAGAGCGAACCGCCGGCCGGGTAGAAACGGGAACATCCGAGGGTCTCGAGACCGGACCGGCTGAGACCCCCGCCGGCCGGGGCGACGGGTTGGCGCCTGAGCAGCTCGCGCTGGAGGTGCGCGCCGGGGATGCGGAGGCGGAGGCCGCGCGGCTGCGGGCCCTGGTGGAGGCGGCGGTCTACGTGACCGAGGAGCCGTTGACGGCCCGGCAGATCGCCGACGCGCTCGAAGCGCCGCTGCCGGAGGTCCAGAAGGCGCTCGCGGAGCTGGTGGAGGAATACTCGCGCGCCGACCACGGCATCGCCATCCGGGAAGTCGCCGAAGGTTACAAGATGGCGACCAAGCCCGAGCATCACGAAGCGATCCGGGCTTTCGTAAAACACTTGCAGAAACCGCTGAAGCTCTCGATGGCCGCACTCGAGACGCTGGCGGTGATCGCCTACAAGCAGCCGATCACGGCGCCGGAGATCATGGAGATCCGCGGCGTGCAGGGGGCCGGCGTGCTCAAGACGCTGCTCGAGCGCAAGCTGATCACCACGGCGGGCCGGAAGAACGTGGTCGGGAGGCCGATCCTGTACAAGACGACCAAGGAGTTCCTGGTGCAGTTCGGGCTGAAGAGCCTCAAGGAGCTCCCGACGCTCAAAGAGTTCGAGGAGCTGGCGCGGGTGGCCCTGGCGGAGGAGGAAGAACCGGAAGGCCCTGCCTCGGCAGAGGAAGCGGCGAGGCGCCGGCAAGAGGCGCCAGCAAAGGAGAGTCAGGCCGCGGCGGAAGGGCCCGCCGAAGAGACCGCGGACGGGGTGGACAGCAAACCTGAGAATCCCGGACCGGAGCTCAAGGGCCCCCAATCGGATACCGGGGACCCCCCCGAAGATCCCTCCACACCCCGGGCCGCCGCCGAAGAGTGAATGGCCGAAGAACGCCTCCAGAAGATCATCGCGCGGGCCGGACTGGCCAGCCGCCGGAAGGCCGAAGAGATGATTCTCGAGGGCCGGGTGACAGTGAACGGCAAGGTGGTTACTGAGCTGGGGACGAAAGCCGACCCGGAGCGCGACCACATCAAAGTAGACGGCAAGCTGATCCGGTCCGGGACCGAGCTCGTCTACATCCTGCTCTACAAGCCGAAGGGGGTGATGACGACGGTCTCGGACCCTCAGGGCCGTCCCACCGTGATCGATCTGCTGGGCAAGAAGGTCAGACAGCGGGTCTACCCGGTGGGCCGGCTCGACTACCACAGCGAAGGCCTGCTGCTGCTCACCAACGACGGCCAACTCGCGGCGCACCTGACGGCGCCCAAGAGCCATGTCGAGAAGGCCTACCACGTGAAGGTGAACGGCTATCTGACACCCGAGCAGGAAGAGAAGTTCCGCTCCGGCGTCCCCATCCACGGCCGCAGGACGGCCCCGGCGGGACTGCGCCTGCTCAAGCGCGGCGCCAACCCCTGGTACGAGGTGACGCTCACCGAAGGGCGGACGCGGCAGATCCGGCTCATGTTCCAACACTTCGGGCGGCTGGTGGAGAAGATCAAGCGGGTGCGCCTGGGTTTCCTGACGTTGGGGAAGCTGAAGCCCGGTGAGTTCCGCACGCTGACGCCCCGCGAAGTGGAACGGTTGCGCAGGCTGTTGCGCAAGAAAGACATGTCGGGCGGAGCCGGGACGAGGAGGTCTCGGGCGGTCCGCGCCAGGCGGTGATCCCCGGGTGGAGTTCGCGTTTCAGTACAATGAAGTACGCCAGCCGAGATGAGCCCTGAAATCGCCGAGCTTCTGCGGACGAGCAAGACGATCGCCGTCGTCGGCCTCTCGAGTAAGCGGCACCGCCCCAGCTACGGGGTTACCGAATACATGCAGCGCCAAGGGTACCGGATCATCCCGGTGAACCCAGGCGAGAGCGAGGTGCTCGGCGAGAAGGCTTATCCCGATCTCGAATCGATCCCCGAGAAGGTGGATATCGTGAACATCTTCCGGCGGTCCGAGCACGTGCCGGAAATCGTGGAGGCGGCGATCCGGATCGGGGCGCGGGCGGTCTGGATGCAGGAGGGCGTCTTCCATCCCGAGGCGGCGCGGAGAGCCGAAGAGGCCGGCCTGTTCGTCATCCAGGACCGCTGCATTCTCAAGGAGCACCGGAAACTCACCTCCTCCGGCGCGGCCGAGGCTGCCGGCTGAGATCGCGGCAAGAAACGCCCTCCCAACGCGTATTGCTTATTGGACTTACGCCCGGAAAAGCGGCCATGGCGCTGCCGGGACCGCCGGATGTGGTAGTCTCGTTCGGCGAAGGAGGAACGATGGAGGGTATTGCGGTTGCGTGGTGGATCTGGACGCTCGGAGGGATTCTGCTGCTGCTGGCCGAGTTCTTGACGCCGGGCGCTTTCTACCAGTTCTTCTTCGGACTGGGGGCGATAGCTGTAGGAGTGCTGGGCGCGCTCGGCCTCGAGCTCAGGTTGCCCCTCCAACTCGGCCTGTTCCTGGTTCTTTCGATCGGCAGCCTGGCGCTCCTGCGCAAGCCGCTGCGGATGCGGTTTGCGGGCGGTCCCGAGGAGCCCGTGGACCAGTTGATAGGAGAAACTGCGATAGCCCTGGGGGAGATCGCCGCCGGAAGTGCGGGCCAGGTGGAGTTTCGGGGATCGGTATGGCAGGCGTGCAACGTGGGTGACACTCCCATCGGCAAGTCCGGGCGCTGCCGGATCGTCGCGATCCACGGCTTGACTCTGGACGTCCGCGCGTAATCGCGTCCCACCGGCTTTTCCGAGCAATACGCAGAAGGAGGAAAAGAAATGGAGATTACGGGAAGTCTTGTTGTTCTCTTTGCCCTGATCCTGTTCGCGGTCATCGTGCTGGCCAAGACGGCGGTGGTGGTGCCGCAACAGAACGCCTACATTGTCGAGCGGCTCGGCAAATATTACGGTACGCTCAACGCGGGCTTCCACGTTCTGATGCCGTTTGTGGATGCAATCCGCTACCGGCTGTCGCTGAAGGAGCAGGCGATCGACGTGCCCGAACAGATCTGCATCACCCGCGACAACGTCCAGGTGGCGGTGGACGGGGTGCTGTATCTGAAGGTAGTCAACCCGGAGCGGGCCGCATATGGTATCGCCGACTACCGGTTCGCCATCAGCCAGCTTGCCCAGACGACCTTGCGCAGCGAGATCGGCAAGATCGACCTGGACAAGACCTTCGAGGAGCGCACGAACATCAACATCGCGGTGGTGAGCGAGCTGGACAAGGCCTCGGAGCCTTGGGGCGTGAAAGTGCTGCGCTATGAGATCAAGAACATCACCCCGCCGCAGGACGTGCTGAACGCAATGGAGAAGCAGATGCGCGCCGAGCGCGAGAAGCGGGCCGCGATCCTGATGTCCGAGGGCGAGCGCGACGCGGCGATCAACCAGGCCGAGGGCGAGAAGCAGCGGGTGATCAAAGAGTCCGAGGCCAAGAAGATGCAGCAGATCAACGAGGCCGAGGGGCAGGGACAGGCGATCCTGACCATCGCCAGCGCCACGGCCGAGGGAATCCGGCGCGTGGGCGAGGCGATCCGCGCGCCCGGCGGACTGGAAGCCGTAAACCTGCGGGTGGCCGAACAGTACATCAAACAGTTCGGCAACCTGGCCCGGGAGGCGAACACGCTGATCATCCCGGCGACGCTCAGCGACCCGGGCGGCTTCATCGCGGCGGCGATGAAAGTGATCCAGACGGTACCGAAAACCGGAGCCGAGGCGTGACGCCGGCCGCCGGCGGGCGGCGCCCCGGGATTTTGGCTAGCGGCGGAGCATGAGTCCCAGCTCCCGAAGCTGCCGCTCGGAAACCTCGCTCGGGGCCTCGCACATCAAATCGGTGGCCTTGGCGGTCTTGGGGAATGGGATGACCTCCCGGATCGAGTTCTCCCCCGCGAGGAGCATCACCAGCCGGTCCAAACCCAAGGCGATGCCGCCGTGAGGCGGGGCGCCGTACTCGAGAGCCCGCAGCAGGAAGCCGAAGCGGCGCTGCGCCTCCTCGGGGGTGAAGCCCAGGGCGGCGAAGACTTTCGACTGGACGTCGCGGCGGTGGATACGGATGGAGCCGGAGCCGAGTTCGACCCCGTTCATCACCAAGTCGTAGGACTTCGCCCGGCAGGCGGCCGGGTCGGTGACGAGCTTGTCCAAGTCGTCGTCGTGGACCGAGGTGAAGGGGTGATGGGCGGCCACCCAGCGCTCCTCGTCCTCGTCCCACTCGAACATGGGGAAATCGACCACCCACAGCAGTTCGAAGCGGGCGGGATCGAGCAGCTTGTGCCGCTCGTTATAGGTCTGCGCGGCATGGACGCGCAGGGTTCCGCACGCCTCGTAGACGGCCTGCTCGGGGCGCCACCTCCTCGGCTTGCCGGCCCAGGTGGCGAGCAGAAGCGCATCGTCCGGGCCGGCTTCGCAGCGCTCGCGGACGGCGCCGATCTCCGCCGGGTTCTTCTCGCCCAGCTTGCGGACGTTGTCGAACACCTTGAGGCCCAGGCTCTCGCCGAAGGCGCGCAGGTCGCCCCGCTGCTTGCCAGTAAGCTGGCCGACGGCGGGGATCTTGACGGCGACCATGGGCAGCCCGTCGCGGGTCAAGCCGGTAGGCTTCATCAGATCGGTGACATCGTAGAAGGGAGGGAAACGCAGGTCGGGCTTGTCGGTGCCGTAGTTGCGCATCGCCTCGGCGTAGCTCATACGGCGGAAAGGGGTCTGGACCTCGAAGCCGGCCACCTCGCAGGCGGCCTTCATCACCGGCTCGATGACCTCGAAGATCCGGTCCGGCTGGACGAAGGACATCTCGACGTCGAGCTGGGTGAACTCGGGCTGCCGGTCGGCGCGGAGATCCTCGTCGCGGAAGCAACGGACGAGCTGGAAGTAGCGTTCGTAGCCGGCGATCATGAGCAACTGCTTGAACAACTGCGGCGACTGCGGCAGGGCGTAGAAGTGGCCGGGCTGCAAGCGGCTGGGGACGAGGTAGTCGCGGGCGCCTTCCGGGGTGGAACGCGTCAGGAACGGAGTCTCGATCTCGTGGAATCCCTGGGCGTACATGTTCTGCCGGATGGCGAAAGAGATCCTGGAACGCAGGATGACGTTGCGCTGCATCCGGGGCCGGCGGAGGTCGATGAAGCGGTATTTGAGCCGGACGTCCTCGCTGACCTCTACGCTGTCCTCCATAGGGAACGGCGGAGTCCGGGAGTCGTTGAGAATCCAGAGGCGATCGGCGTAGACCTCGATCTCGCCGGTGGGCATCTTCGGGTTGACTGTGTCCTCGCTGCGCTCGCGGACGACGCCCTCGACGGCGATGACGTACTCAGGCCGCAAAAGCTCGGCTTTGCGGTGGACCTCGGCGTCCAGATCGGCCCGGAAGACCACCTGGGTCTCACCTTCGCGGTCCCGCAGGTGGATGAAAATCACCCCGCCAAGGTCCCGCCGGCGGTGGACCCATCCCATGAGGACGGCGCGGTTGCCGGCGTCAGAGCGACGGAGTTCTCCGCAGTTGTGTGTCCGGCGCAAATCGCCGAGAAAGTCCAAGTTTACAGAAGATTCCTGTTCAGGCATGGCTGGAAAACCGTTCAATGAGCTGCTCCCTGGTGAGTTCCGTCTGGGCGCCGGACTCCATTTCCTTGAGTATGTAACGGCCGGAGGCGATCTCGTGTTCACCGACGATGAGGGCGAAGCGGGCCCCGGACTTGTTGGCCAGATCCAGGAGCTTCTTGAGCCGACCGCCCACGCCGACTTCGACCGATGCCCCGGACCGGCGCAGCTCGGCGGCCAAGATCCCGGCGACTCTGACAGCCGCTTCGCCCACCGGAGCGATGAAGAGGTCGGGGGAAACCTGCACCCGGGTGCGGCCGGCCTCTTCGAGGACCATTACGAGGCGGTCTTCGCCGATCGAAAAGCCGATCCCCGGGGCGGGCACTTTCGAGCCGAGCTGCTCGGCCAGGCCGTCGTAACGCCCTCCGCCCAAGACGGAGTTCTGCGCCCCAAGGGCGCCGTGCAGGATTTCGAAAGTCGTTCTCGTATAGTAGTCCAGGCCGCGGACCAGCCGCGGGGCGATCGTGTAGGAGACAGCGCGGTCATCGAGACAGGCGCGCACGGTGGAGAAATGTCCCCGGCAGGCAGGGCACAGATGATCGAGCAGGACGGGCAGCCGCTCGATGATCGGCTGATCGGCCGGAACCTTGCAGTCCAGAACCCGCAGCGGGTTGGTGACGGCCCGCCGGCGGCAGCTCTCGCACATGCGCGGAGCTACTGCCTGGAGCGCCTGGCGCAGAAGCTCGACGTAGCGCGGACGGCACTCCGGGCACCCGACGGAGTTCAAGAGCAGTTCGAGGTTGTCGAGCTCGAGGGCCCGAAGGATCTCGAGGACCATCTCGATCACTTCAGCGTCGATGTAGGGGGAGTCCGAACCGATGCACTCGGCGCCGATCTGGTAGAACTGGCGGAAGCGCCCCTTCTGCGGCCGTTCACGGCGGAACATGGGGCCCAGGTAGTAGAGCTTCTGCAGGCCGGGCCGCTGATCGAGCCGGTGCTCGATGTACGCGCGGATCACCGAAGCGGTGGCTTCCGGCCTCAGGGTGAGCGAGGCGCCGTCACGATCGGTGAAGGTGTACATCTCCTTGGTAACGATGTCGGTCTCCTCACCCACACCGCGGGTGAACAGCTCGGTGAACTCGAAGAGCGGGGTGCGGATCTCGTGGTAGTTGTAGCGCCGGAAGACGTCACGGGCGACGGCCTCGACGTGATTCCACAGAGCGGTGGCCGGCGGGAGGAGGTCCCGCGTCCCCTTGACGGTCTTGATTGGTTTCACCTCTCGCAAAGCAGCAATGGAGCCAGCGCCTTCACGCCGCCGCCCGGCGAGCTTCCATCCGCCGGGCGGGAAGCGGTGCGGAAACGGGCGTCGGGCGGCGCGGAAACCAGCCGTCAATCGGTCTTGCGGCCGCGGCTGCCGGGGGCCCCTGGGGAGTCCGGCCGGCGCGGCGAGCTTCCGGCAAGAAACAGGTTCCGCACACCGGAGCGCTGAAGGCACAACATTGGGAGACGCCGGTGAGTTTCCATGCTATCACATGGCGCCACGAGCTTGAGGCCCCTGGCGCGGGGAGCGGCGGCGCAAGGCGCTGGGATGCTGCTTCAGGGGAGCGGCGCCCCGAGCGGGGACCGCCTCTCCAGGCCGCAAGGCTGCGATCCACCGCCAGCCCGGCGGTCTGGCGCCGAGGGAACCGGCTTGGTAGACTCGGTGACAGCAGGCGGGCGCAGGCCACTCGGGCACACGGCGTCCCGCCGCTGGAGCTCGATTCCTCATGCCGGACAATCCGCTTGCGGTAACCCTTTGTGGCATTCCTCTTCGCAACCCGGTGATCGCCGCTTCCGGCACCTGCGGCTACGGCGTCGAGTTTGAGAGGCTTGTCGACTGGAGCACGGTGGGCGGGCTGGTGGTAAAAGGGCTCTCCCGAGAGCCGATCGCCGGCAATCCGCCGCCGCGGCTGTGGGAGACCGAGGGCGGGATGCTCAACAGCGTCGGGTTGCAGAACATCGGCGTGAGGGCCTTCGTCCGGGAAAAGCTGCCGGCCGTTCGGCGCTTGGACACACAGGTGTTCGCCAACGTCTTCGGTTATACGGAAGAAGACTACGTCGAGGTGATCCGGGCGCTCGAGGAGGCCGAGGGCATCGCCGGCTACGAGTTGAACGTCTCCTGCCCGAACACGCGCCACGGTGGCATCTACTTCTCCAGCGATCCGGCGCTGCTCGCCGGGGTGGTGGGGTCGGCGGTGAAGACCGCCACCCGCCCGGTAATCGTCAAGCTGTCGCCCAACGCCGGCGCTATCGCCGAGCTGGCGCGGGCGGCCGAAGAGTCCGGGGCGGCGGCGGTCTCGCTGGTAAACACATTTCGGGCGCTGGCCATCGACCCCAGGACCCGGCGGCCGAGGCTGGGAGCCGGCTTTGGAGGCTTGTCCGGCCCGGCGATCAAGCCGATCGCACTGCGCATGGTCTACGAGGCGGCGCAGGCGGTTCGGATTCCTGTAGTCGGAATGGGGGGTATTGCCACCGGAGAAGACGCCGCCGAGTTCCTCATTGCGGGGGCGACAGCCGTGCAAGTAGGCACGGCGGCGTTCTGGGACCCGGCGGCGGCGGCGCGGATCGCCAGCGAACTGGGCAGATTTCTGCGCGAGACGGATTGCCGTAGCGTAACCGAACTCACAGGCTCTCTAGAGCTGCCGGGCTAACCCCCGCTCCTCGAAAAAACAAAAAGAAAGGGGAGGGCCGGAGCCCTCCCCTTTCGGTGGGTGAGTTGCGTCCTAACTACTGGTTCAGCGGCTCACTCTTGGAGTTGGTGCGGGAGCCACCGTTGCCGCCACCCCAGATCGGCTGATCCAGGATGAGGGCGAGGTAGCCCTGCGACAGCCTCGAGGCGCCGAGATCGCTGATGAACCCGTAGCCATGTGCGTACTGGAACAGGCAGTGAGCGATCACGTAACCTTCGAAGCCCGGCGCAGCCGCGATGGAACCGGTGAGGCCTTGACCCCACTGCTTCACGCCGCCGCCACTGGACAGCGTCCAGATAGCGTAGCCACCGCCAGAGATGGTCGGCGTGGTGTCCATCGCCGGCGGATCGCCGCCGTTGGAGTTGCCGAAGTAGTAGATCTCGCACGGACCCTCCTGCGTGGCGGTGCCGAACGGATCCATGGACGTGTTCGAGATCACCAAGCCGGTATCGAAGCCAGCCTGGTTGGTCACGAACGGCCACAGCAGGTTGGTCGCGCAGCTATTGATGGTCAGCAGGTCTTCAGCGGTCGAGTCGTCGATGAAGCGCGGCTGGATATCAGCGGACGTCGCGGCGGTCAGGTCACTGATCGGACCGTAGGAGCCGCCCACCGAGCCCGTACCGAGGGCCGGAATTCCGGCCTGGGTATTCGCGGTGTAATCCACCCGAACCGAGAACCCGAAGTCCTCGACGGCCACCGGATTGGCGTCCACGACCTCCCAAGTCGCGGTCCCGGCGCCGCCACTCAGTACGACCTGGGTCTCACCGGCAGCGCAATCGGGCGTACCGCCCCAGCCGTTGGAGTCAGCCCCAGGCACGATGCAGGCAGCGTGCCCGGCGGCGAACAAGTTATTGGTGCCGCTGACATAGAGATCAACACCGGCCGGGATGTTCGAGAAATGCGCCACCAAGCGAGTACCCTGGCTGGCCAACCCCGCGGGATCGGCGTTGTGAGTTTGTGAACCAACGATCGTCCACCCCGAGAACCCGGAATAGAACCCGGTTTCCGTATTGTAGATGGCACCGGGGACATTCTGGTCTTGAGGTGTTGCGTTCGGAGTGGCTGAAGTCGTGGCCTGGTTCCGGACCAGGAACGCCGTCGCAAACCGTTCGCTGAATGTGACGCCGATCGGATTGGATCCCGAGGTTGGGTTGTCCGGGTCCTCGCACTGCAGGAAGCTGGCGAAACCGCCGCTGAAGTCCAGACCGTCCTGGACGAAAGCGACGATCTGCTGCGGGTTGTTGATCGGGATCGAGGTGGTGCCCGTCGCGGAGATGAAGGCGATCAACTGGCTCGGAATCAAGCCACCGCCGACGCCCTTCTCAGCGGCGTTCGCCCGGATGTTGGTGATCCGGATGATGCGCACCGCCTGGGTCCCGGGAGGATCCACCGGCACGCCCAGCCATTCGATGGTGTTGCCAGCGCCCGGGGTGTTACCGAAAACCGCCCGGCCCTGCCAGACGTTCGGCGGTTCGTCGTTGTTGAAATCACCGTTGATGTAATCGACGCCCGGCTCGGCGCCGACACCCCAGAGGGTGCAGCCGTCGTCCATCTGGCACAACCGCTGGTTGGCCGGATCCGGCTCGTCGATCATGAGCAGGGCCTCGTTCCACGGGGAATCCAGCAGACGGCTGGTCACCGTGGTGTTGAGGAAGACGCGGAAGTTGACCTTCGGCACCTGCACGCCATTGGCAGTGGGGGTGCCGCCGGTACAATTGAGCACGATGTCGCCGACCAACTCCGCGAGCCCTTCGGACCGTACGAGCGGAGGCACACCGGCATTCGCAACGCACTGGAACGCCGGCGGCGGACCGACTTGCGCGTTCGCTACTGCGGCCATCATCCCTGCGGCCATCATCGCAGTCATAGCCAGCAGCAGCAGTGGACTCTTGCGAAAAGTTACCATTTCCTTCTCCTTGTGGAATCTGAAATTGTGAATCGATGGAAGTTCTCTTTCAACCTGAGCCTCAATATCGTTCCACGTGTGCGCTGCCGGTAAATGCCGCGCCACGGGTCTTCGTCCGTTTCTGACAGCTCAAATTGAGTTCGACCTCTTCTGTGTCGTTCTCTTTCTATCCTGTTGTGCTCGCGGGATCCATCCTTCGAGAAATGAATGCCGCTACAGTCGTTGGACGCAGTCAAATTATTCTTAACACTAAAGCAACGTCAAGTCAAGGGGTTTCCTCGAGCAGTGCTGCTACCGCCAACGACACCCACCAGCCTGCGATTTAACCACGGCCGGCGGGCCGGAGTCAAGCCTTTGGCATCAGACGCCTCGTGTTTCTATCGGCCGGTCCGGGGCGGAACTTGAACGGGGAAAATCCGGGGCTGAACGGTGCTCTAGCCCCGCTCACGGCCACCGTACCGCGCCGACTGAGGCAACCGACCCGGGAGCGGACGGCAGGGCTACTGCATCTCGTCGAGATCCCGGGCGATCCGGCGGAACCGCGACTTCAGCTCCTCGGTGGCCTCGGTGAGCTGGTTGGTGTCGTAGACGACCCGGGGAGTCATGAAGATCACCAACTCGGTGCGCTGCTTGTTCTTGGATTTTCCTCCGAAGGCGTAACCGATGATGGGAAGCCGGTGCAGGAAGGGCAGACCGGCGCTCGAAATGGTCTCGGTCTCGTTGATGATGCCGCCGATGGCGATCGTATCGCCGTCGCGGACGGTGACCTGGGTCTGCACCGTCCGTTTCGTGAAAGAAGGCGATTGAATGCCGCCCACCGGAGGGGGCTGGGGCGCGCTCACCTCCTGGTCGATGATGAGGGTGACGATCCCGCTGGGATTCACCCGGGCCAGCACTTTGAGAGTGACGCCGCTGTCGCGGTTGGCGATGGCGTTGGTGAACAGCGAGGTTCCGCCGCTCTGCACCGGCGACACCGCTTGCGCGGTCAGCACGGGAACCTCGGTCCCGACGTTGATCGAGGCGGGCACGCTGTCGGTGGCGATGATGCTGGGCGCGGCGATCACCTTGGCCCGGCTGGTATTCTCCTGGGCCTGGAGGAACGCCAGGAGCTCCCGGCTCTGATCGACGAGAGCGCCCACGGAAAAATTCAGCCCGGCGCTGGTAATGCTGCCGAGCGGCTTCAATGTGGGCACGCTCGCCCCGCCCTCCTGGCCGCGCTTTTGAAGGAACGCCGAAACACCCGCCGCAAAGGCGCCGGTGAGGCTGACTTCGTAGATTTTCGCGTCGATGAGGACCTGGCGGGGCGGGATATCGATCTTGTCGAGCAGATCAATGATCTGGCGGTACTGCTGCGGCGTCGCCTGGATCAGCAAGGTGTTGTCGAGGGGGTTGGGGATCACCCTGGGATACCCGGCCCAGCCGCCGTAACCCATCCCGGCTCCGGCGCCCAGGTACATGCCGGTCTGATCCGACGGCGCGGAAAAGGACGGGGGGCCCTGCACGACCCCGCCTTCCTTCTTTCGCCCTTGCCCGGCCATCCGGCTGGCCACGTTCGGGGCCACGAAAGCGTTGGACCCGTAGCCGTAAGGCCGGAACCCGCCGGGGCCCGGCGCACCATAGCCACCGTAACCTCCATAACCCCCGTAGCCGCCGTACGCTCCAAAGCCGCCGTAGCCCCCGTAACCTCCGTAGCCGCCGTAACCGCCGGGGGCAAGCCCCAGCACCCCCAATCCGCCCAGCGAGGTGAAGCGGTTCCCGAAGCCTGCCGCGGCCCCGCTGAAGAGGCCGCCGAGCCCAGTCATCCCGAAGCCCCCGAATCCAAAGCCGCCGCCGTAGCCTCCGTAAAGCTGCATGATCGCCATGGCGAGGATCTCAGCCCTTCGGTATTTGACGCGGTAGACATAGTTGTCCACCGTGCCGGCGGTCACCTTGACGGGCTGGTCCAGTTTCTTGAGCCACTCTTCGACGGTTTCGAAGGCTCCAGGGTTTGGCGCGACGGCGACGATCAGGTTGAGCCGGTCGATCGGGAGAAACCGGATGGGCGTCGCTTCCTGGCTCAGCGAGATAGACTTCAGAACGGTCTCCAACTCGTCGGCGAGCTCCGATGGGCGGCGGTGCTCGGTCTCGAAGACCCGCACCCGCCGTCGGGCCAGGACGTCGCTGTCGAAGAGGTTGATCAGCTCCATGGTGCGATGCATGTTGCGGCGGTTGTCGAGGATCATGAGCAGGTTCGCCGGCGGGTAGGCCCAGGTGCTGGCGCCCTCGCCCACGAACGGCTCGATGACCTTGGCGATCTCCTCCACGGTGACGTACTTGAGGAAGATCAGATTCAGCATGATCTGCTCGTCCAAGGGGATCTCTTTCGGGTTCACCTGGGGCGGGATCGGAAGGCGGGGCGCGTCCTCGATGGGGACGATCCGGTAGATCTCGCCGACCTTGACCATCGCCGCGCCGTTGATGCGAAGGATCATGTCGAGCAGTTGGCGGGTGTCGATCTTGCTGGTGTCGCCGTAAGTATTCAGGATCACGCCGCCTTTGACGCGCGGATCGAGGATGTAGTTGATCTTGAGCTGCCGGCAGAGCGCGTCGATCACCTCGGTAAGGGCCGCGTTCTGTAAGTTGAGCGAGCCCGTGGGCGTGCGAGGCCGCCTCGGGGCCGGTGCAGCAGAAGTTTGTTGAGACGCAGCCCGGGCGCCCTCGGCGCCACCTTCAACGGCCGGAGCCCCCTTCTTCGGCGCTCCCGTCGGGGACTCCTGCGGCCTGGCCGGAGAGGGTCCAGCGGCCGGCGTCCGGCCGGCCGGCTTGGCCTGAGGGCCAGCCGCCGGGGCGGCGGGCTGGGGCTTGGCCGGCTCCACAGGGCGCTGCTTCTTGGGTTTCTCGCGAGGTTTCGACTGACGAATCACGCGTCCAAAACCCGGCGGCGGCACCTGCGCCGGGGCGGCGGACGCGCCGGCGAAAAAGACGATGGTGGCCAGAATCCAAACACGCGGCATGCAGCACTACTCCTTTTTTTTCCTCGATTTCTCTGCTGACGCAGGCCGTGAGTCACTGCCGGGCCCGGTTCCGGATTTCCGCGACGCCTCCCAGGCAAGGCGCTCCTCTCGCGTAAGGTTGCCTTTCTTACGCCTCCAGGTGTACTTGCCGAAGGGACCTTTGCGCTCGAAGCGGATGGAGTCACCTTCGTCGAACGCCTTCAGCCCCGGTGGAGGCGCCTCAGACTTCCGAGCCGAAGCGCCGGTGTCCCGGGATCCCTGTTTCGGCTCCTCGTAACGCACGAGCCCAAAGGGCGTCTGCCGGTAGATCCAGATCTTGCCCTGGGGATCCTTGTACCGGTAGGTAAAAGGCTCGATCTTGACCGCCTCTTTGGGCAAGGTGAGGCGCCCGCGCCGGGCGGTCCCCGTGGAGCGCTGCGGCTCCTGGCTCTTCTGCTCCGGCATCCCGGCGAGTAAGGCCAAAGGAGCGAGGTAGATCATCCAACGGGCCAATTTCATCTTCTGCATCCTCCATAGTTCGCCAGGCACGGCGGGCTACCCCACGGGTTCCCACCGGCAGACCTTTCCGAACGGCGTCTGCGTTACGACCTTCTTGTAACCGCCGACGACGGTGCCCGGGGGCGACGGATCGCCGGGCTTACAGGCGCGAATCCCTCCGCCCATGTCGATATCGCTCGGACCAGGCTTTTCCGTGTCGCTGAGCACGGCAGACTTCGACTCCGGGGGCTTGTCAGGTTTGGCCGCCGCCACCTGGGGCGGCTGTTCCGGTTTCTCCTTGGGCTTCAGTTGCTCGAGGCTCCGCCGGACCTCGCGGCCTTCCCACTCGAAGACGATGTAATCGGGAGCGATCTCGGCGATCACGAATTCTCCGAACTGTTCGCCCACGCGGTAACCCCGCTGGGGGCTATCGGGGCGTTCCGAAAGGATCACCGTCGGCCCGGCGCCGAGATCGAGGACGCCGTGGGCCACGGGAAGGGGAGGCATCGGCTTCGGCGCCACCGCGTCGAGGACGACGTCGGGGTTGCGGTCCGGCGCAAAGAGGAACTTCTGGGCCACCGGCAGGTAATCGGCGGCCACAAACGGCTTCGGCGGTCCCTGCCCCGGGGATACCTTCACATCGGCCGGGGGCAAGGGCCGGCCGACGACGGCGTTCTTGCGCTCCTCGGCCCGCCGCAGGGTGTCCCAGATCCGCCAGGCCGTCACGGCGGAGAGAAGAGCCAGGGCGAGGTTGAGGGCCAGGAGTTTCCGGCTCAAAACGCGGCCCCTCCTTTCCGCTGCGGAACCAGGGAGCCGGGGACCAGCCCGGCCACGCGGAGTTGCACGCGCAGCAGCTTGTCCTTGCGCCTGGTGGCGGTGATGCGGATCTCGTCGGTGACGACGGCCTCCGGGCGCGCGGCGAGATCGGCAAACAGGTTCACCAACTGCTCGATGGCGCAATCGAACGTGACCGACACCAGGGCTTCGCCGTAGTGTCCGCCCTTGCCGAACGGCCGGATCCGTCCGATGTCCACCGAAGCGAACTCCAGGGGGGGCGTCTGCCGGGAAGCGATCTCGCGCAGGATCTGGACGACGTCCGCCTGTGCCTGCTGCCCGGTCTCGGCGCGGATCAGGCCGGCTTCCCAGCGGGCGAGTTCCTGCTGCATGGCTTTCAGTTGGCGTTCGCGGGCCGGCAGTTGGGCGGCGAGCCGGCGGACCCGCTCCAGGCGCTTCTCGGAGGCTTTGACGGATGCGGCCGGCTCGACGACGGCCGGAGCCGGCTCATTTTGCGGCCAGAAGTACACGGCAAGCGACACGACAAGGGCGACGCCGAGGGCAGCCAGGGCTCGCTTGTCCCGGGCGGTGAGGGTCATTTCGCCTTCTCCGTCGCCGCCTGCTCCCGCAGCGCGCGGATGCTGAAACGTTCGAGTTCCCCGCTTGCCGAGATCGGAGCGGTGTACTCGGAATTGCGCAGCCGGGGGGAGGAGTCGATGATCTCCAGCAGTTTGCCGGCTTCGGCCGCCTCGCCGGAGAAGCGGACCTCCGAACGCGCGATCTGAAGATTTCGCAGCCACGCCGGCGGGGCCAGCAGGTTCGTCAAGTCGCGCAAGACGTCCAAATCGTCCCGGGTCTGGGCGTAGAAGCGGCGGAGAAGCTCGCGCCGGGCCTGGAGTCTTTGGATCTCCGCCTCCAACCCGCGCACGCGCGCCGCCTGGGCCGTGTAGCGGTTGATCTCTTGCTGGAGCGCGGCCTGGTAGTCGCGTTCGGCCATCCCGCTGACGACGCCGAGAGCGCCGAGCAAGACGAGCAGGATAGAGGCCAGGACAACCGTTGGGATGTAGACAGCCCGCGAACTGCGGCGGCGGTGCTCGGGAGCGAGCAAATTGGCCGACAGCGCCAGCCAGGGACAAGCCCCGGCCAGCGCTGTGGCGTAAGAAGCGACGGCATCGCTCAGATTCCACCCTTCCGGCGCGGCAACGGGCTCCGGAAGCAGTTCCACAAGGCGAAACGGTTGGGTGTCCGGCGGCAGCCGGAGCTCGGCCGCAGCCAGAGCCACGGCGCGTTCCCGCGGCAAGTCGAAAGTAGCCGAGAACAGGGGCCGGGACGGGCTCTCCCCATAAGCTTCCCATCCCTCGCCGTGCGGCTCCAGCACAAGGAATCCGCCGGCCGGCGGCGTACGGAGCATTCGGAAAGCCGCGTAGCAGGCAGCGGCGGAAAAAGTGAAAGCGGCCGCGCGCAGGCCGGCCTCGGCGAAGGAGGCGGCGTAGTGCTCGATGGCTTCCCGGAGAGCAATCGCCACCAGGACGACGGAAGTGCCGGGGACGCGGGCCCAAGTGAAGACGACGTCATCCTCCGGGTAGGGGTGCAGCGAGTCCACCTGGTAGCCCACAGCGGATTCCAAATCCTTGTCGGAGACGCCGGGCAGCGAAAGCTGGCGGACGATGATCTGTTCGCGCGGCAGCAAGACGGCAGCCGAGAGGTGCGCGCATCCATGCCGGCGCAAGAACTGCTGATATTCAGCCCCCCAGTCGGCGGCAGGCCGGCGGCGGAAGCCCGCGACAACGGCGCCGCCCAGGATGCGCACTTCGCTGGGGCGCACCCGAACGGCGGTGACGACGAGATCGTCGCCGCGGATTTCGACCCCGATACCGGTGCCGAAAGAGAGCCACTTGCGCAGATCACCCGTAATCATGGCCAATTCCAGTCTCCGGCGACGGCGTAGTCATGCCACCGCAACACCTGGTACGGCGGCTGGAAGCCGGAGCCGAAGAGCTTCACCAAGGCGGCCACGGAACGGCGGAGATCGGAAAGCGACCCGTCCTGGCGGCGCAGCCGGGCGGTGGCGCGGATCGTAAAGATCGAGTTGCCGCCCACGGCGAGCCTGGATGCCGCCGGCCCCGCATACCGGCGGAACTGGTTCAGGTCCTCCACCGTCAGCGGCCGGAGCCGCCGCAGCGTGACGATCTCTTCGACCGCGGGCGCCGGCACCCCCAAGGCGCGAAGCAGGGCGGGGTCCGCCGTATTGATATCGAAGGCGGCGTTGTTGCCGAAGACAGAGACGCAGTCCCGCAACCCGCTGCGCCGGACGAGCCGGCCCTCGGCGTCCCGGACGTAGGTACCGTAAAAGAGTTCCGGTGTCATGCCCTCGACCAGCAGAAGCTCTTCGACCTGTTGGAAAGACGCATGGCGGGCGCGAAAAGACGGAGTGCGGGCCAGGTATCGCTGGTCGAAAGAGCTGAGGCCGGGGCCGGGGATGGGACGCCGCCAGTCGAGCACCGCGGCGGCGATGAGCTGCGCCCGCGCCGGCTCGGCTCCGAGAGCCACCAGCAGACGAACGATCTCTTCCTCGGAGGCGAGGTTGATGTTGAGCTTCGCGCTCGCGGGAATGATCTCGACAACGGCGTCGCCTTCGGGGAAGCGGTGATAAAGGCGCGGTATGCCTTGCGCCCAGTACCGGCTGGTACCGTCGGGGTTTTTCGCCTGGGGGCCCCAGAGCATATAGCAGACGGTGCGGTCCACGGCGCCGGCGGCGAGGTAGTAGCTCTGCAGCCCCTCGACGTCGGTAGCGGTTCGCTCGGTCTCCCCGCGCACGGTCATCGCTACGGAAAAGGCAATCACCGAAAGCGCGGCGGTCAGCCAGAGAACCACCAGCAAAGCGGCGCCCCGTTGCCGGCGACAGGAAGCGTCAGTCCACATACTGAAACCCTGGGATGCGATTCACCCGGACCGGGACGGTGATCGGCAGAATGGGAATGCCGGTAGCATCGGGCTCGAGCTGAGCCATGTCAATGCGGATCGCCAATGGGAACTCCCGTTCCGACCAGACCGGCGCCCACTCGCGGAAGACGGGCGCGGGGGCGGGCTTCTGGTAGGAAAAGCGGCAGTAGGCCAGCCGGTCCGCCAGGACGAAGGAGCGCGGGCCGGCCTCCACCGGAACGAAAAGCGTGCCCTGGTTCGGGGGGCCGGGTCCGAGGCACAAGCGGCCGGTCGAGGCCGGACCGGTGTAATAATGCTCATTGACGATGAGCCGGACGCCGCGGCCGTCGTCGCGGGGGATCACCTGATACTCGAGGATCCGCGGATACCCCCGATGCCCTTCTTCGAGCGAGTAGCTGGAGACAAACCGCATCGTCTGGGGGAGCCCCTGAAAGAACGGCAAGGGGTGGACCGGTCCGCCCGCCTGGATGCCACACTCGGCCACGGTGACGATCATCCCGGCGATCTGTTGCTCGAGGATCCGCTGGGCGCCGAAGACCCGGCGGTTCTTGATGACCCGGCTGTTGGTCTTCTCCATCGCGTTGAGCCCAACGTGGAGCGCCACGAGCACGGCGGTGGAGAGCAAGCTGACCAGGGAGATGGCGATCAGCAGCTCGAGGAGCGTGACACCGGCGCGGAGATTGCGTTTCCGGGTCATGGGACCATCGGCGGCATGGACAGATCCTCCGGGCGCAGCACCGCGGAACGGTAGGCCGCCAACCGCAGCGTCCGGCGCCGTCCCGCCGCCATCCACCAAACTTCGACCTCGATGCGGTCCAGGGCGATCTGCCCCGGGGCGGCGTGGGGAGCGCGCTGGAAGGGGACTACCCGAGCCCGCCAGCCGCCTTCGAGGCCGGTGGTCTCAGGATTCCAGGCGCCCTGGATGTCGGCGCCCTTCGGCAGCGAGGGCTGAGTGAGCAGCTCGTCCATGGTTCGCTTGGCAAGCAGCCGGGCCCGGCCGTAGTCGGTGAGGCGGGAAGCGTTCGAAAGCGAAGTCGAGAGGTTCGACAGCAGGCCGACGACCGCCACGGCCATGATCACGGTGGCGACCAGGACCTCCAGCAGAGTGTAGCCGCGTTCGGATTTCATTGGGCCGCCCCCCGCTGGATCTCGGGCACTCCGGTGATGGGATCGATGCGCACGGTGCGCAACCCGCCGCGGGCATTGACAAGTTCGACGCTGATCCGGGGGATTGTTGCACCGGGGAACAACAGGAACCGGCGGGCCGCCCCCGGCTGCCCAAGGATCTCCGGCAGCACGCGGCGGACCTTCACGCCGGCGGGCAACTCGAGCGTCTTCCGGAAACCCGGCCGGGAAGACCGCATGGTAAGCCGGGCCTCGCCGGGCAGGATCTCGATCTCGACCACCTCCTGCAGGCGCTCGGCCCGGCTCAGACCGCCGTTGAGGAAAGCGGCCACGGAATCGCCGGCCGAAGCCAGCCGGATCGAGTCGATGCCGGAGGAGATCGAGGGAAACGTGATGCCGACCAAGAGGGCGATCAACGAGACCACGATGAGCATCTCGATGAGGGTGACGCCCTGCTCGGCTCTTTTCGACGCGAATCCCATCCGCCGCCTCCCGCGTGCAGCCCGCAGCGGACCGCTACTTGCTCTTCCAGCTCACGATATCGGCGAAGATGCCGTCGCCTCCGGGCTGGCCGTCGGCGCCGTAGCTGATGATCTCCGGCTCCAGGCCGCCGTTTTCCGGCGGATACCGGTAGACGTACGGATTGCCCCACGGGTCGTCGGGGATCTCCTGGGGCAGGTACGGGCCCTGCCAGTTGTTGACCCCCTGGGGCGGAGTGCGGAGCGCCTGGAGCCCTTGTTCGGTGGTCGGATAGACTCCGGTATCGAGCTTGTAGGCGCCCAGAGCGGTCATGAACGAGTTGATCTGAGCACGGGCGGCGGTAATCCGCGCCGTGTCGCTTTTTTGCAGCATTCGCGGGGCCACCAGCGCGGCGAAGAGGGCGATGATGGTCACCACGACCAGCATCTCGATCAGCGTGACGCCGGCTTGCCGCCGTTTCTTTCGTCGGTTGGGTTGTCGCATAGTTACACCGTTACACCGCTACGTCATTGATGCTGGTAATCGCCAGCAGCATGCTCAGGACAAGGATTCCTACCAGCACGCCCATCACGAGGATCACCAAGGGCTCGAACAGAGAGGTAAACCTCTTGATGGCCGCACGGGTGTCTTTCTCATAGATTTTCGCCATTTGAGCGAACATTTCGTCCAGCCGCCCGGTTTCCTCGCCCACGGTGAGCAGGTGGCCGGCCAGCGGAGGAAACTCGCCGGTGCGTTTCAACGGCCCGGAGATGCCTTCGCCGCGCTTCACCCCCTGGGCGACGGAATCGAGACACGAAGCGATCTTGCGGTTGTTCAGGATGGCCCCGGCAATGGCGATCGACTGAACCAGGGGCACGCTGTTGGCCACCAGGGTGGACATGGCGCCGGCGAACCGGGCGGTCTCGGCCTTGAGCAGCGCGTCACCGAGCAGGGGAATCCGGAGGCGGAAGCCGTCCCACCAGAGGCGTCCTCTCTCGGTCTGAATGTAGCTCCGCATCCCGGCCACGCCGGCCAGCAGGGCGGCGATTCCGATCCAGCCGTAGGCACGGAGGAAGGCGCTGGCCTCGAGCAGCATCTTCGTGGGCAGCGGCATCTCCATGCGGGACTGCTCGAAGACGGCGGCGAAGCGCGGCACGACGAAGTACATCAGCACGAGGATGGAAGCGAGGCCGACGAGGGTCAGCAGGGCTGGATAGACCATCGACGAGACGATGTAGTTGCGCAAATCGTCGCGGGTCTCCTCGAACTCCGCCAAACGCTCGAACACCGCCGCCAGCGATCCGCTGGCCTCGCCAGCGCGCACCATGTTGACATAGAGCTGCGAGAAGTACTCGGGATGTCCGGCGAGGCTGTCGGCCAGCGATTTGCCGCCCTTGAGGGTCCGGATTACCTCATGCAGGACGCCGCGGAAGACGTCCCGCTCGGTGAGGTCTCTGGCGATGGTGAGGGCGCGGTCCACGGGAACGCCGGCGCTGAGCAGCGTCGAGAGCTCGCGGGTGAACAGGAGCACGTCCTTGCGCCTGCCCCCGCCGAAAGAGGGCATCTTTAGGGAGAGCCTGGCGGAGCGGGGCTGCCCGACATAGACCGGCGTGAGGCCCTGGCGGCGCAGCTCGGAGGCCACGGCCTTCTCGTCGGGCCCGGCCAAGGTGCCGGTCCGGAGCTTGCCGTCGGAGGCCACCGCTTTGAAGTAGAAGCTCGCCATGGCGGCTCAGAACTCCTGGGTCACCCGGAGCACCTCGTCGGCGGTGGTGATGCCCTGGCGCACCTTCATCCAACCATCTTCTCTAAGCGTACGCATGCCGTTGCGGATGGCGGCCTTGGCCAGCTCGGAGGCGTCGGCGTTGGCCATGATCAGCTTGCGGATCTCGTCGTTGAGCTCCATCAACTCGAAAATGCCGATGCGGCCGGTGTAGCCGGAGCCGAAGCAGCGGTCGCAGCCGGCCCCGGCGTAGACTTCGATCTCCTCGCCCTCCGGGGTGAGCCGCGTGCCCGCGGGGCGCTTGCAGAACGGGCAGATGACGCGCACCAAGCGCTGGGCCATCACCGCCACGACGGAGGAGGTGATCAAATAGTTCTCCACGCCCATGTCGGTGAGGCGGGTGATGGCGCTGGGGGCGTCGTTGGTATGCAGCGTCGAGTAGACGAAGTGGCCGGTGAGGGCGGCGCGGATGGCGATGTCGGCCGTCTCGCGGTCGCGGATCTCGCCCACCATGATGACGTCCGGGTCCTGGCGGACGATGTGGCGCAGGCCGGCGGCGAAGGTGAGCCCGATCTGGGTGTTGACGTGGATCTGGTTGATCCCGTCCATCTGATACTCGACGGGATCCTCGATGGTGATGATCTTCCGGTCCGTCTTGTTGACGCGTTTGAGAGCCGAGTAAAGCGTCGTGGATTTGCCGGAGCCGGTGGGACCGGTGACGAGGAAGATGCCGTGGGGAAGCTGGGTGAAGTGCTCCATGCGGGTAAGCATCTGCTCGTCGAAGCCCAGGCTCTGCAGGTCGAAGAACTCGCTCTGGGAGCGGTCCAGCAGGCGCATGACGACGCTTTCCCCGTAAAGCGTCGGGAGCGTCGAGACGCGGAGGTCCACCTCGCGGCCGAGGGTCTTCACCTTGATGCGGCCGTCCTGGGGCAGGCGGCGCTCGGCGATGTTGAGCCTGGCCATGAGCTTGACGCGGGAGATGACGGCGGCGCGCAAGTCCTTCGGCGGCGGCTCCTGGGGATAGAGCACGCCGTCGATGCGGAAGCGGACGCGGAACTCCTTCTCGAACGGCTCCAGGTGGATGTCGCTGGCCCGTTTCTCCACCGCCTGGGCGATCATGGCGTTCACCAGGCGGATCACCGGAGCCTCGCTGGCCATGTCGCGGAGGTGCTCCAGATCTTCGGTGGAAGCTCCGCCGGCTTCCTCGACGGCCACCGTCTCCGGCTGCTCGGCCTCCCCGTAGTACTTGTCGATGGCCTCGAGGATCTCGCTTTCGGCCGCCAGCTCGGTCTTCACCTTCATTCCGGTGACGTTCTTGACCACGGCGATAGTCTCGAAGTCCAGCGGGTCGGCCATCGCCAGGCTGAGCGTGGAGTCGCTCACCGCCACCGGGAAGCACTTGAACTGGCGGAGAAACTTCGCGGTAAGCCCTTCGGTCTCCGGGGTGACCGGCGGAGGGCTGTCCAATTTGGCCAAGGGAATCTCGAGCTGGTCCGAGAGAGCGGCCATGACGTCGCGCTGGGCGACGAAGCCGAGATCGATGAGGATCCTGCCGATCTTCTCGTTGCGCTCCTTCTGGATCTCGAGAGCTTTCTCGAGGTCTTCGGGGGTGAGCAACCGACGCTCGATGAGGATCTCGCCGAGTCGCATGGCTCAGTACTCGGTGTAGCGGATTCGGGCGAGCAGTTCGTCCGGTTGAAGCTTGCCGGCTTTGAAGTCGAGCAAAGCCCGCCGGCTGGCCTCCATCAGAATCTGCCGCGGCAGGCCCCGGGAGTCCTCCCAGGAGAAGCGGAACAGGGAGACGCCGACGGCGATCTTCTGCCCGGGGGAAACACCCTGCAAGGCCACGGCGCATTCGATCATCATGTCGCGCATCATGCGCTTGAGATCTTCCAGGCGCCGGAGTTTCTTCAGCCGGAGCTGTTCGATCTGCTCCCGGGTGAAAGGCGGGCGGAAGGGGGTGACGACGGCGGCGGCCACCAGGTTGATCTCGGCGGTGAAGACGACGCCGTAGTCGGCCAGATAGACGCCGCGGGTGTTGCCGAGCAGGTGAAACGGATCGTTGATGTCGTAGCTCTGGATGCGCCGGTCGAACTTGCGCTCCAGGGCGGCGAGACTCTCGCGGCTGACGCGCGGGTGAGGCGTGGCGGCCGCGGCCACGACACCCAGAGCCAAGGGCAGCAACAGGACGCGGACCGGCTTCACGGCTCACCCTCCCGGTAGACGCTGGCGACCTGCAGGACGTTCACCCGCTTCAGAAGATATTCGAAGTTTTCCTGGATGGTGACCATGTCGGCGCGCCGCTGGAGCTCGAAGCGCTGCTCGGCGGCGGCCAGCAGCCGCGCGGTCTCTTCGCGGTGGCGCTGCTCGGCGGCGGCCAGGGCCTGGGAAACCGCCGCGTCGAGGCGGGCGGCCACCTGCTGGTCCACGACTTGCCGGATCTCGGCGCGGTCCAGCGCCGGAGGAGGGACCGGGGCCGGCCGGGTGAAGGCGTGGACCAGGATGGCCACCGAGAGCATCGCCGCGGAGGCGAAACCCAGCCGGGGCGCCGACTGCCAGAAGCGCTGCCACCAGGAAGGTTCCAGCACCTTGTCGGAGACGAAGGCGATCCGCTGCGGGACCGGCTCCTCGCGCACGCTGAGCAGGGCCGTCCTGGTCAGCTCCAGCCGTTCCAGCTCCTGGCGGCACGCTTCGCAGGCGGCGAGGTGGCGTTCCACCGCCCGGCGCTCGGCGGGCGGAATCTCTGCGAGGAAGTAACCCTTCAGATCGATATTCGAGCAACTCATGCGTCACCCCATGATCCAGTCTGCGGCGCACCACCGCGGAAGACCTCAATGAAGATTCTTCCGCGCCGTCCCGCCGGTCCGCTGGATGGGAGCCAGGGTCTGCTTCAGCGCATCGAGCGCCGTGTAGACCCGCGACTTGACCGTCGATGCCGGGCAGTCCAGGATCTCGGCGATCTCGTCGAACTTGAATCCGTGGTAGATTTTCAGCACCACCGCCTCGCGCTGGTCCGGCGACAGGCGCCGGAGGGCGCTCGCCACGGCGATCGAAGTCTCCACCGGGAGCATGTCCGAGGCCGGCCTGGCAGGCGGCGGCGAATCTTCCACCTCCGTTTCCGGCTTCTTCCGGCGCAGCAGCGAGTAGGCCTCGTTGTGCGCGATGCGGAAGAGCCAGGCAGAGAAGCGGGCCGGATCTTCGAGCCTCCGGAGGCTCTGGTAAGCCTTCAAGAAGACGTCCTGGCTGAGGTCGAGGGCGTCATCGGGGTCGGCCACCAGCTTGAGCAGGTAGTTGTAGACCCGCTTCTCCCAACGGGAGACGAGGCGGTTGTAGGCCTCGACGTCGCCGGTCCGCGCCTGGAGCACCAGGTCACGGTCCTCAACCTCCCGGAAGATCAAAGCTCAGGCTCCGTTCCAATGAGATGACGCGGCCAGACGGCAAAAAGACGAAGCGTCCGGCGCCCCTCGGCACATGTTCGCAAGCCGGCGCCACGGGGCGCAAGCCCGCCTAAGCCGCCGCCATCCGGGCGAAGCGGACCACCGTGGGCCGGGCCAGGCGCCGGTAGTCGGCCATGTCGAGGTAGACGACGTCGCGGTGCGTCCCGGCGTTGAAGGCGATCCGGCGCTCGCCGGCGAGGCTCGAGTCGAGGAACGTGGGCATGCCGTACAGGTTGCCGAAGGGCGGCATCGCCCCGAGTTCACAGTCCTCGAAGAGATCGGCCAGCTCTTTCTCGGTGGCCAGGCGGACCCGGCGGAGGCCGAGAGCGGCCCGAAGTTCTTGCAGGTCGATCACGTAGTCCGCCGGCAAGACCGCCATCCCATAGCCCTCGTCACCCGAGTAGACGACCGTCTTGGCCACCCGGCGCTCGGGCACGTGTTCGATGGAAGCCACCTCACGCGCCGTGTAGGCGGCTGGATGTTCATGGTGCGTGTAGGCGGCGCCCTCCACCTCCAGCAGCTCTCTCAAACGGGGAAGAATCGCCATGGCGCCCTCCTCGCGGGGCTGGGGCCCCTCCAGCCCAAGTGTACGGGAAGAAAGCAGCCCCGCCAAGAGGAATCGGGCGGTTCCCAGTGCGGCGGCGCTGGAGAGCCGGGGGGATAGAATGGAGGGTGGCGCACGGGACTCGCCCACCACTTTCATGACCAGCTACCCGGAATCGGTCCATTTTCTCTATTCGCTCGGCAATGAGATCCGCACAGTGAAGCTGGGTTTGGAGCGGATCCGGGATTTGCTGGCGACTCTCGGGAATCCGCAACGAAGCTTCCGGACCGTCCACATCGCGGGAACGAACGGGAAAGGCTCGGTGGCGGCCATGGTCGCATCGGCTCTGCGGGCCGCCGGCCACCGGACGGGACTCTACACCTCGCCGCACCTGGTCGAGCCGACCGAGAGGATCCGCGTCGATGGGAACCGGATCTCCGAGGAGCACTTCGCCCGCACCTTCGACGCCGTGCATCACGCGGCGTTGCGGATGCAGCGCCTGGGCGACCTGGAGTTCCACCCCACGTATTTCGAGACGGTGACGGCGATGGGGTTCCACGCCTTCCGGGAACTCGGCGTAGAGATCGCCGTCGTCGAGACAGGGCTCGGCGGCCGCCTGGATGCGACCAACGTGATCGAGCCGGAGCTGGCCATCGTCACCCGGATCGATTACGATCACGAGGCCTGGCTGGGCAACAGCATCGAAGCGATCGCCTGGGAGAAAGGCGGCATCCTGAAATCCGGAACGCCGGCGGTCTTCGGCCCACAGCGGCCCGAGGCGCTGGGGATCTTGCGGCAGCGGGCGGCGGAATTGGGAATCCACCCGGTGGAAGCCGCGTCCTGGACGATTCACGACTTGGAATTACGCCCGGACGGCAGCCGGTTCGTGCTGCGCCGCAACGGCGAGGAGATTCCCATCGTCTGCCCGCTGGCCGGCGCCCACCAGATCGAGAACGCGCTGACGGCGGTTACGGCCCTGAAGGAGCTGGGCCTCAGGGCCGAAGAGATCCGCCGGGGGATCGCGCGGACGCGGTGGCCGGGCCGGCTGGAGCGGGTGCGCGAGGAGCCGGAGGTGATCCTCGACGGGGCGCACAACCCGGGCGCCATGCGGGAGCTGGCGGCTCACATCCGGCGGTTCTACGGCGGCCGGAAAGTTTGGCTGCTGTACGGTTCCATGCGGGACAAGTCGCTCGATGAGATCGCCGGTATCCTGGCCCCCGTCGCCGACCACATCGTCCTTACCCAGATCGACTCGGACCGGGCGCTGCGGCCGGTGGTGCTGAAGAAATTGTTCGACCACGGGGCGGTGGAAATGGCCGAGGACATCGAGGATGGGCTGGAGATCGTCCTCGAAGCGGCGCCCGAAGACGTGGTGTTCGTCACCGGCTCGCTGCTGCTGGTGGGGGAAGTCCGCAAGCGCCTCGTCGGGTAGAATCGGGCTGATGGTCAGGCGGTTCCTGCGCATTGCGCTCATCACGGATCCGGTGGCGGCGGTCCTGGTGCCGCTGATGGGGATCACCAGCGGCGTGGCGGACCTGCTCGACCGACGGGGGCACTGGGGACACTGGGTGGCGGCCTTCTGGTCCCGGGCGCTGCTGCGGGTGGCCGGGGTGGAACTGGAGATCTCCGGCGCGGAAAAGGTTCCCCGGCGACGGCCGGTAGTCTTTGCGGCGAATCACCGGAGCATGATCGACATCCCGGTACTCATGAGCGCGCTTCCGGTCTCGCACCGCTACCTGGCCAAGCGCTCGCTCGTCTGGATGCCGTTCATCGGCTGGCACCTGGTGCTGGGCGGGCACGTGCTGGTTCACCGGGCGACGAAGGCCGGGGCGGTGAAGACCTTCTCGGCGGCGCTCGAGCGGCTGAAAGAAGGGGTATCGGTGGTGGTCTTCGCCGAGGGCGGGCGGTCGGCCGGCCGGCTACGCAGCTTCAAACAGGGGGCTGCGCGACTGGCTCTGCGGGCCGGCGTGCCGGTGGTCCCGGTGGGCATCACCGGATCGGCTCCCGTGCTGCCCAAGGGCTCCTGCCACGTGCGCCCGGGCCATATACGCGTCCGGATGGGGGAGCCGATCGAGACACAGGGAATGACGAAGGCCGACGCCGAGCCCCTGACGCGCAGGATGGAGGCGGCGGTGGCGGCGTTGATTGCGGAGCCGGCCCCGGAGGCGGCATAATCTGAGAACACTCAGGGGGCGCCGGCCGGCAGGGGAGCACCGGCGGCGGCGGTCCTGGAGATTTCCGATGAAGGTTGCCATAGCAGCGCTGCTCTGCGTGTCCGCGGCGGCGGCCCAGACGATGTCGATCGAAGAGTACGAGCCGCGATCGACCCTGGTGGTGCCGCAGCACATCGTCAAGCGCGCCCGCTACCCGTTCATCGACGTGCACAACCACCAGCGGCGCCTCGGCACGCGGGAGGACGTCGAGCGGCTGATCCGCGCCATGGATGGGATCAACATGCGGGCGATGGTGAACCTGAGCGGCGGCTCCGGCGAGCGGCTGAAACAGGGCATCGCGCTGCTGGGTCCCTACTACGGCAGGCGCATCGTGACCTTCGCCAACATCAGCTTCCAGGGCATCGACGAGCCGGGATACGGCGAGCGCATCGCCCGCCGGTTCGAGGCCGACGTCCGCAACGGGGCCCGGGGCCTGAAGCTGTTCAAGAACTTCGGCATGACGGTGAAGGACAGCCGGGGGCGGCGCGTGCCGGTGGACGACCCGCGCTTCGACAAGCTGTTCGAGACCTGCGCCCGGCTGGGCGTCCCGGTGCTGATCCACACCGCCGAGCCGAAGCCCCTGTTCGAGCCGATGGACAAGTACAACGAACGCTGGCTCGAGCTGAAATGGTACCCGCACCGCGCCCGCCCGCCGGACCGGTACCCGCCGTGGGAGACCCTGATCGCCGAGCAGCACCGGCTCTTCGCCCGGCACCCCAAGACGATCTTCATCAACGCCCACTTGGGCTGGCTCGGCGGCGACCTGGCCCGGCTGGGCAAGCTCCTCGACCGGCTGCCGAACGTCTACACCGAGTTCGGCGCGGTGATCGAGGAGCTGGGGCGGCAACCGCGCTTCGCCCGGCAGTTCTTCATCCGCTACCAGGACCGCATCCTCTTCGGCAAGGACACCTGGCGCCCGGAAGAGTACGCCACCTACTTCCGGGTGCTCGAGACCGCCGACGAGTACTTCCCCCACGACCGAAAGCACCACGGGCTCTGGCGGCTCTACGGCATGGACCTGCCCGACGAGGTACTCAAGAAGGTCTACTACGAGAACGCCCTGCGCATCATCCCCGGCATCGAACGGGAGGGGGAGGGCCGGTGAGTCCCTTCCGGGGGCGCCGCGTCACGAAGCGGCCGGGCCTGCATCTATCATGAAGGGGGAACCTCTGTGGAGATTGTCTGGATCATCCTGATCGCCGCCGTCTGGCTTCTGCTCACCCGCTTCGGCTATGGTTGAGGGCCGGCCTGGCCCGGCCGTGAGCCGGGCGGCTCGTGCCACTGGACGCCGGAGAAGCGGGAGGGCGAAGCGCCGGAAGACGAGCGCAAGAAGTGACTCACCCGCCGGCGAAGAAGTTCCCCAGGCGCTCGACGGCCTCTTCGAGGATGGAGCGTTCCGAGGCGTAGCAGATCCGCAGCGAACCCTCGCCCCCGGCGCCGAAGGCCACTCCGGGGGCCAGACCCACCTTCGTTTCGAGCAGGATTCTCTTGGCCAGGGCGAAGGAGTCCGCGCACCCTTCGATCTTCAGGAACAGGTAGAAGGCCCCGTCGGGCTGGGGCACCTGGACGCCGGGCATCCGGTTGAACCGGTCCACGCAGAAGTCACGGTTCTCGCGCAGCCGGGCCACCATTTCGCGGACGAACGGCTCGCCGTCGCGCAGGGCGGTCTCGCCGGCCTTCTGAGTGAAACTCGGCGCATGGGAGACGACGAACTCGTTGAGCTGCGCCGCCCTCTCGGCCAGGTCCCGGCGGGCGGCGATCCAGCCGAGCCGCCAGCCGGTCATGCAGTAGCTCTTCGAGAACGACTGGACGACGATGACGGCGTCCCCACGGGCAGCCTGGCGCAGGATCGACGGGGCCGGGCCGCCAGGGTCCGGACTCCGGTAGTAGATCCGCTCGTAGACCTCGTCGGCCAGCAGCCATAGCCCGTGGCGGCGGGCGAAATCGAGCAGACCCGCCTGTTCCTCTTCGGTGGCCACCCACCCGAGGGGGTTCGACGGCGAGGTGTAGACGAGCAGCCGGGTCCGGGGCGTGACGGCGGCCTCCAGGGCGTCGAAATCCACCACGTAGCGGCCGCCGGAGAGCGGGTGAGGGATCTCCACCGGCGTGGCGTTCGCCAGCCGCACGATGGCCGAGGCGTTGGGCCAGGCCGGGGTGAGCAGGATCGCTTCGTCGCCCGGGTCGAGGGTGCAGCGGATGGCCAGATGCAGCGCCTGGACGCCGGAGGCGGTGACGACGATCTCGGTCTCCGGATCGAGCTCCACCCCATGAAGCCGGCGGCAGTGGGAGGCGATCGCCCGGCGCGTCGAAGGCAGCCCGGCGTTCTCGGTGTAGAAGGTGAAACCGTCTCGCATCGCCTGGATGGCCGCCCGCTTGATGAACTCCGGCGTCGGGACGTTCGATTCCCCGAAATAGAGGCGCAACACCCCGTCCATACTCATGGCGATGTCGGCCAGCTCGCGGATGCGGGAGCGGGGCACGGCGGCGGCCGACGGAGAGACTCGGGCAGGCACGGGACTAAATGCGCCGGAGCTTGGGCTCGGAGAGTTCGTCGATGTTGACCAATTCCGTAGGGTAGTTGCCGGTGTAGCAGGCGTAGCAGTGTTCCTGCTTTTCGTCGTCGTCCACCGCTTTGCGCAGGGCCGAGAGCGAGAGGTAGCCCAGGCTGTCGGCCTCGACGTAGCGGCAGATGTCCTCAACGGAGTTGTTGGCGGCGATCAGCTCGCGCTTGCGCGGGGTATCGACGCCGTAGTAGCAGGGCGAAACCGTAGGCGGGCAGGAGATGCGCAGGTGAACCTCCTTAGCGCCGGCCCCGCGCACCATGCGGACGATCTTGCGGCTGGTGGTGCCCCGGACGATGGAGTCGTCCACCAGGACCACGCGCTTGCCGGCCAGCAGCTCCCGCACCGGGTTCAGCTTCAGGCGCACGCCGAAGTCGCGGATCGCCTGGGACGGCTCGATGAAGGTCCGGCCCACGTAGTGGTTGCGGATCAGCGCCTGGCGGAAGGGGATGCCGGACTCGTCGGCGTAACCCAGCGCCGCCGGCACACCGGAATCCGGCACCGGGACCACGATGTCGGCGTCCACCGGGTGCTCGAGCGCCAGCAGCCGGCCCATCAGCTCGCGCGAGAGCTGGACGGACTTGCCGAAGACGATGGAATCCGGCCGCGAGAAGTAGACGTGCTCGAAGACGCAGTGGGCTCGCGGCTTGGGCACCGTGTAGCGCTGCCGGACCATGCCCTCGGGGCCGACGATCACCATCTCGCCGGGCTCCACTTCGTTCATGTAGACGGCGCCGATCAGGTCGAAGGCGCAGGTCTCCGAGGCGAAGCAGTAGCACATCTTGCCGCCGGAAAGCTCCATCAGCCCCATCGACATCGGCCGGAAGCCGTAGGGGTCGCGGGCGACGATGATGCGGTCCCGCGCCAGCAAGACCAGCGAGAAGGCGCCGTCCAACTGCAACAGCGCCTCGCGCAAAGCTCCGGCGATGTTGCGCTCCCGGGAGTGGGCGATCAGGTGGAGGATCACCTCGGTGTCGCTCGAGGCCTGGAAGATAGAGCCGTCCTGCTCCAGTTCCCGCCGCACCTCGGAAGCGTTCGTGATGTTGCCGTTGTGGGCCACGGCGATGGGGCCCTTGTTGCACATCACGTAGAAGGGCTGGGCGTTGCCGAGCACCGTGTCGCCGGCGGTGGAATAGCGGGTGTGCCCGATGGCCATGTGCCCGGGCAGCCGGCCGACGACTTCCGGCGTGAAGATGTCCGCCACCAGCCCCATGGCCTTGTGGCAGCGGATCTCCCGGCCGTCGGAGGTGGCGATGCCGGCGCTCTCCTGGCCCCGGTGCTGGAGCGCGTGCAGGCTCAGGTAGGCGAGGTTGGCCGCCTCAGGATGGCCGTGAATGGCGACGACGCCGCATTCTTCACGAAACCCGTCGAACATGGCTCCTCCACGCCCCCTGCCACTTAGATTTGACGTCTCCCGCCCCCGAAAGGGCGTCGAAAAAACCGGCTCTCGCTGGCAAGGCCCGTTCTCCAACCTCCGTTACACGGCCACATGGGCGCCCAACTTCGAAGGCAGCGCCTCTTCCCACTGCTCCCGCAAACGCCGGACGTCCTGGTCGATGAGCCGGACGCCGCGGTTCTCGATGGTGAGCCGCCCCGCGACCGTCGCGCCGATCACCGGCGCCGGCACACCATGCTTTTCGGCAATCCGGCGCACTTCGTCCACCTGAGCCGTGGAAACGAGGACGCGCGAGGGCCCCTCGTGGAACAGCAGCAGCTCCGGCCGCAGCGGCGAATCCAACCGGATCTCGGCGCCGGCGGCCGACGGCCCGAAGGAGCACTCGGCCAGCGCCATCGCCAGACCGCCGCCGCTCAAATCGTGGGCCGACTCCGCCAGGCCCGTGCGGACGATCTCCCGCACCGCCGCCTGGACGCGCCTCTCGAACTCCATGTTGAGCGCCGGCGGCAGGCCCCAGAGCTTCTTCAGCACCGCCTTGGCGTACTGGGTGCCGCCGAACCGCGTCTCGTCGGCTTCGCCGAGGCCGCCGACGAGCACCACGCTGAGGCCCGCCTCGGGAAACTCGGTAGCCACCGGCAGCCCCGTCTCCATGAGCCCGACGATGCCCACCACCGGCGACGGGCGGATCGGCTCACCCAAAGTCTCGTTGTAGAGGCTCACATTGCCGCCGGTGATCGGCGTCTCGAAGAAGCGGCAGGCCTCGCCGAGCCCCTCGATGGACTCGACCAACTGGGCCATGATCTCCGGCCGCTCCGGGTTGCCGAAGTTCAGGTTGTTGGTGGCCGCCACCGGCAGCGCCCCCACGGTGGCGAGATTGCGGCAGCACTCGGCGACGATCAGCTTCGCTCCTTCCCGCGGATCAAGGTAGCAGTAGCGCTCGTTGCCGTCGAGGGACATGGCGATGGAGACGCCGGCCTCCTTGATCCGGATCACCGCCGCGTCGCCGCCCGGGCCGCGCACGGTGTTGGTGCGGACCATGTAGTCGTACTGCTCCCAGATCCACCGCTTCGAGCAGAGGTCGCCCGAGGTGGCCAGCGTGACGAGGTCGGCGTCTAGATCCTGGCTCGAGAACTCCGGCGCCTCCATGGGCGCGGTGCGGTAGGGCGGCACATCGTGGGGGCGGTCGTAGAGGGGGGCTTCGTCGGCCAGCGCGCGGCTGGGAATCTCGGCCACCACCTTGCCGTGGTCCTTCACCCGCAACATGCCGTCGCCGGTGACATGGCCGATGGCGACGGCGTCGAGGCCCCACTTCTTGAAGACGTCGAAGACCTCCTGCTCCCGGCCCTTCTCGACCACCAGCAGCATGCGTTCCTGGGACTCGGAGAGCATGATCTCGTAGGGCGTCATGCCCGTCTCGCGCTGCGGCACATACTGGAGGTCTATCTCCACGCCGGTGCCGCCGCGGCTGCCCATCTCGCAGGTGGAACACGTGAGCCCAGCCGCGCCCATGTCCTGGATGCCGACGATGGCGCCGGTCTTCATCGCCTCCAGGCAGGCCTCGAGCAGCAGCTTTTCGAGGAACGGGTCGCCCACCTGAACGTTCGGCCGCTTCTGTTTGGAGTCCTCGGTGAACTCGGCCGAGGCCATCGAAGCGCCGTGGATGCCGTCGCGGCCCGTCTTCGCCCCGACGTAGATCACCGGGTTTCCCAGGCCGCAGGCCCGCGCCAGGAAGATCTCGTCCTGCTTGAAGACGCCCAGGGCGAAGACGTTCACCAGCGGGTTGCCGTTGTAGCACTCGTCGAAGACCGTCTCGCCGCCGACGGTGGGCACGCCGAAGCAGTTGCCGTAGTGGGCGATGCCGCCGACCACGCCCTCGAGGATGCGGCGGTTCCGCGGGCCGGCTTCGGGATCGTCCAGCGGGCCGAACCGCAGGGCGTCCATCACCGCGATGGGCCGGGCGCCCATGGTGAAGATGTCCCGCAGGATGCCGCCGACGCCGGTGGCCGCCCCTTGGAACGGCTCGATGAAGCTGGGGTGGTTGTGGGACTCGATCTTGAAGGCGACGGCCCAGCCGCCGCCGATGTCGATCACCCCGGCGTTCTCGCCCGGGCCCTGCAAGACGCGCGGCCCGCTGGTAGGCAGCTTCTTCAGATGCAGGCGCGAGCTCTTGTAGGAGCAGTGCTCGCTCCACATCACGCTGAAGATGCCCAGCTCGGTAAGCGTGGGCTCGCGGCCCAACAGGGCGACGATGCGCTCGTACTCTTCGGGCGTGAGCTGGTGCGCCTCGATGATCTCCGGGGTGATTTCGCTCATGGTTGCGTGGCCATGGCGGCGACCATGGACCGGAAGATGGCCAGACCGTCGGTCGAGCCCATCAAGGGATCCGTCGCCCGCTCCGGGTGCGGCATCATGCCCAACACGTTGCGCCCGCGGTTCAGGATGCCGGCGATCGAGCGCTGCGAGCCATTGACATTCTCCAGGTAACGGAAGGCCACGCGGTCCTCGGCCTCGAGCTCGTCCAGAGTGCGCTCGTCGGCGACATAGCAGCCCTCCCCGTGGGCGATGGGCAGCCGCAGCACCTGGCCTTTCTCGGCGGCGGAGGTGAACGGCGAGTTCGTGGTCTCCACCCGGAGCGGAACGTGCCGGCAGATGAACTTCAGATTGCGGTTGCGTACCAAGGCCCCGGGCAGCAGGCCGGATTCCACCAGGATCTGGAACCCGTTGCAGATGCCGAGCACGAGGCCGCCCTCGGCGGCGAACTTCTTCACCGCGGACATCACCGGGGAGAACTTGGCGATCGCCCCGCAGCGGAGATAGTCGCCGTAGGAGAAGCCGCCGGGCAAGATCACCGCATCGACGTCGCCGAGATGGGGATCGTCGTGCCAGAGAAACACGGCTTGCTCCCCCAGGTTGGCGGTGACGGAGTACCAGGCGTCGTGATCGCAGTTGCTCCCGGGGAAGACGACGACACCGAACTTCATGGGGCAATTTCAGTGTAGCAAATCCGCTTCAGCGGGCCGTTTCCCGCTCCCGGGCGGGGGCGCGGCGAAAGCCGCGGGATTCCGGCAAGGAAGGCCGCGGAGCGCCGTAAGAATCCACGGGGCGCGACACCCCTTGCAGGATGGCCTGAGAGGGAGAAAGAGTTGCGCCTGTTATATCGAAGTGATATCATCTAGATATCGAAGAAGGGCAAGGAGGTTCTCATGATCAAAGAAAAGCAGCGCTCAGCGATTCCCGGCATCCCGGTCCTCTTGCTGTTGCTCGCCTTCATGGTGTTGGACATCGTGAGCTTCGTCAACATGATCCGCATTCAGCCCGAGGGCCTGGCGATCGCGATCATCGCCCGGATCGTGCTCCTGGTGGCGGCCATCATCATGCTGGCCGGCCTGTTCACCGTCCAGCCGAACCAGGGCGTGGTGTTGACGCTGTTCGGAAAGTACGTAGGCACGGTGCGCCGGACCGGTCTGCGATGGGCCAATCCCTTCTACTCGAAGCAGAGGATCTCGCTGCGGGTCCGGAACTTCGAGACCAGCAAGATGAAGGTGAACGACCGCGATGGCAACCCGATCGAGATCGCCGCGGTGGTGGTCTGGAAGGTGGTGGACACAGCCGAGGCCGCCTTCCAGGTAGACGACTACGAGAACTACGTCCAGGTGCAGAGCGAGGCCGCGGTGCGGAACATGGCCACGGCCTATCCCTACGACACTCACGAAGAGCACCAGCTCTCGCTGCGGGGCAGCACGCAGCAGATCGCCGAGCATCTGCAGAAGGAGGTCCAGGACCGGCTGATGGTTGCCGGCGTCGAGGTGATCGAGGCGCGGATCAGCCACCTGGCCTACGCCCCGGAGATCGCCGCGGCGATGCTGCAGCGGCAACAGGCGGCGGCCATCATCGCGGCCCGGCAGAAGATCGTCGAAGGGGCCGTGGGCATGGTGGAGATGGCGCTCGAGAAGCTGAAGCAGAGCAGCGTGGTGGAGCTGGACCCCGAGCAGCGGGCGGCGATGGTCAGCAACTTGCTAGTGGTGCTCTGCGGCGAGCGGGCGACCCAGCCGGTGGTGAACACCGGGACCATTTATCAATAGGGACCGGCACCGCCGCGGCAGCGGGGCGCGTTCTGGTGCGAAACGACCGGGAGCTCGGCGATGGGCAAGCGCAAGCCATTCCTGCTGCGGATCGACGAGGAGGTGCTCGAGGAGCTCAAGAAGTGGGCCGACGACGAGCTGCGCAGCCTCAACGGCCAGATCGAGTTCCTCCTGCGCAGGGCGCTGCGGGAGAGGCGCAGGGGCGGACGCCGGACGGCGGAAGGCGGTCCGGGCGAAGCCGGTGCGGCGGGCAAGGAAGAATGAGCGCGCCGGAGAGTGGGTCAGCGGCTCAGGAGGGCTCGTCGAGGATGGCCACCGCCCGGACCGGAGGCCCGTCCCGGCCCTCGAGCTTCAGCGGAAAGGCGGCGAGGGTGAAACGCCGGGGCAGCGCGGCCAGGTTCGCCACCGCTTCGAGCAGCAGGACATCGGCGCCGAGCAGCGCCTGGTGCGCCTCGGCGGGGTCGGCCGCCGGCGAGGGCATGTCCATGCCCAGCAGGCCGATCTTTCTGGCGGCGATCCAGCGGGCGGCTTCGATGGTGAGCGACGGGTAGCCGTCGAAGAAGGCCGGCGAGCCGAACTGCTCGTGCCAGCCGGTGCGCAGCAGCACGCGGGCGCCCGGCTCGAAGGCCGAAGCGTGGAGTTGGAGCATCCCAGGGGTGATGACCGCCCCTTTGCCGAGGGCGCCGCCCGGAGCGAGATCGACCAGCGTGGCCGGACCGTAGAGGCGCTCGAGGGGGATGCGGTCCACCGTGCCGCCGTCGCGGAGGAAGTGGAACGGGGCGTCCAGGTGGGTACCCTGGTGGGAGCCCATGGCGAAGCGGGTGAGGTTGTAGCCGTTCTCGGCCAGGGTGGCGAAGGGCCGGATGCGGGGGACCGGGTCGCCGGGAAAAGCGGGCTGGCCGTCGGTGAGCGGATGGGTCAGGTCGATGAGCTTCATTCCCCGCCTCGGTCCTTCCTGAGATCATACACATAGATGGCCCAATCGATGCGGGCATCGGGCCGGCGCTTGCGCAGCCAGGCGAGCGCCGGCGAGTCCCGATAGACGCCCAGCAGGTTGGTGACGCTGACGGCCACCACGGAGTCGATCTCGCCGATGCGGCAATCTGCGCAGACTTCCTCGAGCACCCGGTGCTTGCCCAGGTAGTAGTTGAGGTCCGTGACGCCGAAGTAGCTGACGACGAGGTCGTCGAGGCCCCGGGCGCGCTTCCAGGCGGCGAGATGCTTCACGGCCTGGCCCCAGTCGATGTTCGAATCAGCCAGGTATCGTGGTCCCGCCGCCGGTCCGCCGGAGACGGTGTTGAAGAACGCCAGGTGGTGCGGGTGGATGCGGGTAGTCTCGGCGACCTGAAGCCCGAGCAAGAGGGCGGCCAGCACCCAGGCCCGTCCCCGCGCCAGCTTCGCGAAAGCGGCGCCCGCGGCCGCATACAGGAACGGGTAGACGGGCAGGATGTGCCGCAGGCCGAGGTTCAAATTGCCGGCCATGGCCAGGGCGAAGTACGCCAGCGGCGGGATGAGCAGGGCGAACCAGGCGAACGGGACGGCGTCGCGGCGGCGCGCCCGCAACCACGAGAGTCCCAGCCACACGCCCGCTCCGAGAAGCAGCAGAAGCGCGGTGGGAGTCTTGACGGCGAAGGCGACGGGGAAGTACAGCCAGCGGCCTTCTTTGCTGACCTCGCCCAGCAGGTAGGCCGGATGGCCCCGCTCGATGTGCGCGGCGACGATGTTCAGCCCCAGCAGGTAAGGGTGCGCCGGCAGGTGCATCGTCTCGCCGGCCCAGCGCAGCGTGCGGCTCACGAGGTTCTGCTGGCGGGCGTAGACCGCCAAGGGGGCCGCCTCGCCCCGGACGATGGTGCGCCAGGTGGCCGGGCCGTAGGCGGCGGCCAGCGTAACCAGCGCCAGCGCCGCGGCAGCGAGGTGGGTTCCGGCGAAACTCCGCCAGCTAAAGCGCTCCGGGCGTCTCTTCCAGTAGGCGAGCGAGAGCGCGGGCAGCAGGCCGAGGAGAAAGAGCGTCGAGAACTTCGCCGTGAGCGCCAGGCCCACCGCCAGACCGGCCAGCGCCAACGCGCCCCGGCCGCGGCGCTCGAGCCACCGCTCCCAGGCGGCTACCGCCAGGAAGACGGTGAAGGCCGCGGCGACGTCGCTCGCCACATAGTGGCCGTGGGCGATGAAGTTCGGATCCGTGGTGTAAAAGAAGAGCGCCGCGAGCCCGGCCACGGGTCCGAAGCGCCGCTTCGCCCACAGCGCCAGCACGGCGCCCAGCAGCAGCGCCAGCCCGATCATCGGCAGCCGCGCCAGCAGGAGCATCGTGTCCGGCGGCGCTTCGTTGCGGTAGAGAAACACCGCGCCGAAGAGCACCGCGTCGCCCTTCCGCCAGCTCTCATGCTCCAGGGGGAGCCGCAGGTCGAGCGCCAGCAGCGGCAGGGCCGCAAGATATTTCGCCAGCGGGGGGTGCTCGCGGTTCAGGCGGTGGGCGCCCAGGACAAGGTCCGTATAGCCGGAGACCAGGTGCACGCCCTCGTCCCAAGTCTGGTTCTCGCCCAGGGCCGCGGTCACCATCGCCACGCCCATGGCGGCGAGCAGCAGGGCGGCGGCGATCCACCAGGCCTTTCCGTTCATCGCACGCGGACCACGTAGTAGGGCGTCGTCTTTTCCGGATCGGGGTAAAACCAGCCGGCGCCGGATTCGCCGAGGATTTCGAAGTAGTAGAGCAGGTCCCACTTCGGCGTCAGCTCCTCGGCGGGGATCGTGAACCGGGCCCGCGAGGCGGGCGCTTCGAGGGTACGGAACTTCTCGAGGGCGTTCAGCGGACGGTAGTGCAGCCGGACGGTCTTGGCCCGCGTGTGCGGCACGACGATCAACGAGAGCCTCAGAGGACGGCCGGCGTGTACGCGCCGCGGAACGTAGTGGCGGAAGACCGGCGGGTCGGGCTTTTCGGCCTCGCGCCACTCGGCCGGCGCCGGCTCGCCGCCCTCGGTGTAGAGGATGAGCCCGGAGACCCTCCATTCGTTTTCGGGAAAGCGGACATCCACGACGCCGTCGTGCACTTCGAACGGGGCGGCGACCCGATTCCCCTCCGGCAGCAGGAAGTAGGCGGCGTACGCCTCGCCGCCCACGCGGACGCGGAAGACCTGGGCCCCGCGGCCGGTGATCCAGTCGCCGAACAGGGCATTCTCCGGCAGGTCGCGCCGCGTCGGATGGAGCAGCGTGGCGCGGATCACGCGCCGGGGAGCGTCGGCGAGTGCGTGGGCCCTCCGCTCACCGGAGGTCGCCCAGCCGTAGCCGCGCTCTTCGGCATATTCGGTGGCCGGATCCACCGGAGCGAAGCCCGGCTCGACGCTCGTCCGGATGCGCAACCGCCGTCCCCGGCCCGCCGCCCCGAAGTCGAAGCCCCGGTAGAAGCGGCCGAAGCGCTCGAGCAGCCACTCGCGCTCGCGCAGCGTCACCAGGTCGTGCTCCAGGTACGGCAGCTTGTCCTTCCAGTGACCGGCGTCTTCGGGGCCGAAGACCATGTGGGGCGGATAGAGGCCATCGGTGAAGGCGGCCAGTTGGCGCCAGACGGCCAGTGCCGCTTCGGCCTCTTTCCTCGCCTGCTCGATGGCCTCGCGGGCGCCGGTCCGGTAGAAGTGGACGAGATGGAGCGCGGCCATCTGCCGGTGGGCGTGGAAGCGGGCCAGATAGGCGAGGACGCGGAAATCGGGCTCCGTGCCGGCCCATTCCCGGTGGCCCGGCTCGAGCTTTTCGGAAACCGCCGCGAGGGCGGCCTCGATCCCATCGGCCATCTCGGTGAACTTCCGCGCCGTCTCTTCCGGCGTCTGTTTGGCTGAAGCGAGCCCGTCGAGCCGGAACTGAACCGCCTGCCGGATCGAGGCCACGAAGCGGCGGCTCCCGGCGGGCGCGGCGGCGTAGTAATCGAGCAGTCCGCCGGGGTTGATCTCCGGCCAGAGGTACATATTCGGATCCGGCAGGTGCACCGCGACGAGTTCGTTGAGCACGTGGCTGGCCTGCCGGTACGCCTCGGCGGCGTCGCCGGCGGCGTCGCCGAAGCGGCGCTTCAGCTCGTCCATCCAGACGCGGTCGGGAACTTTGGGGTCATAAGTGATGCGGCCCCAGAGGCGGTAGAACATCCAGTAGCGCTCGAACTCCCAGCGCCAGAACCGCCGGCGCTCGCTGCCCGGCGCGAAGATCCCCCACTTGCCCGGCTGGTTGCCGAAGCCCTTTTGGGCCAGCGGCTCGTCGATCTCGAAGCCGATGGAGTCCGAGAGGGTGAGCGTGCGGGCGGCGCGGCGGACGTAATCCGGATCGCCCCACAGCAACAGCCGGTGCGAACCCAGCGCCCAGATCTCCCAGAAGAAGTCATAAGGACGCGGACGCCCGCCGGGCAGCCCCGGCCAGCGCCGCAGGAAGTCGATGTAACTGTAGTTCGGGTAGGTCTCCGCCGGCTGATACGGGCGGCCGAGGTGCTCGGCCCAATACTTCGCCGAGAGGCGCAGCGGGACGCCGGCAGAGATCGCCGCTTCGAGCATCCCTTTGCTCATGAGCCAGCCGCGCAGGTCGAGGGTGACCAGGCGGCCCGCCTCGCGCAGGGCCTTGTAGACGTAGTCCCGGAAGAAAGAGACCTGGCGCTCCGGCGGGATGCCCGACTCCCAGTTCGTGCGCACCTGGACGCTGCGGATCGCCGGGCAGGCGGCCAGGACCTTCTTCAAAGCCTGGTAAGTGTACGGGCCGAGGTTCTCCTCAGTGAGCCCCTGAACGGTGGGCTGCTGGCGGCCGTGCTGGATGTCGTGCTGCCAAATGCCCAGGGTGAAGTCGATGGCGTGGTCGGCGGCCGTCTGGGCGATGAAGCAGAGCATCTCGAGGTTGCGTTTGCGCTGCTCGGGGGAAAGGCCGGGGACGCGGACCTCGGGAAAGTCCTCGACCTCGACCCAGTAGGGGTAGGGCGGGGCCAGATAGTTCGTCTGGTGGGCGAAGACCAGGTTCAGGCGGTTGAACCGGTTGCGCGCCAGCATCTGAATGTAGGCGGTCCAGTAGTCCCGCGAATAGAACCAGTCCTGCTCCAGATCGCGGTTGTGCAGGAACCGGCGGATGCCGCGCAGCTTGACGGCCGGCTTGCCGGATTCCGGATAGAGACGCCCGCGGCGCCGGATCTGGTCCGCCGCCGCCACCAGCCCGTACATCAGCCCCCGCAGATCGCCCCCGGAGACGCGGTAGGAGGAGATGCGGTAGCTCTCCGGGGCGGCCGAGGTAATCTCGGTGCGGATGCGGATCTTGATGCCGCGTTCTCTCAGGGCGGCGCGCAGCTCGTTCAGGCCGAACTCCACCGGCGGCGCTTCGGCCTTCACAGCGGGTGGGAAAACGAGCGCGAAGAGCGCCGCGAGCGCGCACAGCCCCCTCATGAGTCCACATAGTAGCAGGGAGCCGGTGCGGCGGCCGCGGCCGGCGCCATCCGGGCGGCGTCAACGAGCGGGCGCGCCGCCGAAACCAGATTACTCGTAGGTCACCCAGATCGGGCTGGACCAGGCCAGTTCGCCGTCGGCTTGCTCGAGGCGGACGTAGTACCAGTGGTCGCCGGGGCCGGCCTCGGCGTCGAAGTACTCGAGATCGACCTCGCGGCTGCCGGGGCGGGCTTCGTAGATGAAGGAGCCGTCACGGATCAGGCGGACGGCGGCGATCTCACCCGTGCCGAGGGCCCGCACCCGGATCTTCTGCTTCTCCCGGGCGCGGAACTTGTCGCCCATCATCCGGTCGCCCAGCCAGAACTCGAGGACGATGTTGTCGGTGGCCCCGTAGGTGTGGCGCGCTTTGATCGCCTCGAAGATCTGCTCGCGCAAGGTTCCCGGCGCGTAGACCATGGCGTAGGAGATGTGAGTCGAATAATGGTCCGAGCTGGCGATCACGCCCAGGCGGTAGCCCTTCTTCCAGGCGTTCCACACCAGGCCCGCTTCCTGGAAGCCGCCGGGGGCCTTCTTCTCCTCGCCGTCGCGGATGCCCCGGGGAGCGTTCTTGTGCTCGTAGTTCTGGCGGTCGCCCTGGTAGATCTCGACGACCCTGTCTACCTCGGGGTCGCTGTAGTGCCAGTCGGTGCCCATCGAGTTCGTCGCCGTGGTGTGGGGGATGGCGATGCCGCCGCTCGAGCGCAGTGACTCCATCAACAGCCGCGTGTCGTTGCGGATCGTCGAGCCGAAGCTCATCGAGTTGAAGGTGAGCAGCTCGCCGTCGGGCGAGTCCGGCAGCATGAACCGCTTGTCGATGCGCTGGAAGAAGGGGACGACGGCGTAGTCGCGCGTGAGGTGGAGGATGTTGCGGTGGCCGTGAGGGTTGCCGGGGTTGCGCTCGTAGCCGTAGAGCGGGGTGAAGCGCCGCGGGAAGTAGTACATGTCGGCTAGCTTCTGGGTCATCGTCAGCCAGTAGTCGTGGCCGCCGGCCTGGTGGTCGGTGGAAGCGCCGAAGTCCATGTCGGCGGCGTCGATCATGTAGCGGTAGAACTCGATGATGGTGCCGTCGTCGATGTTCGAGTCCGGTGAGAGCTCGGTATGGCGGTGCAGGTCGCCGCGCAGGATGCGCAACGTGCGGTTGCCGTACTTGATGCGGTGGGCCCGGGCGGCGGCTACGTCCTCGGCTTCGCGGGGATGGACCACGGGAGGCTCCACCGGCTCCGGGCGGAACTCGGCCAGCCGGGGCGCCGGACCCGGGCCGGGCAGCTCGAGCGAGCCGGCGATGACGCGGTTCTCGAACGGCCGGCTGGTGAAGTCCCAGCGGCGGTTCTCGCTCGGCCAGAAGATCCAGAGCCGCCCGTCCGCGGCCGTGATGCCGTGGCGGATGCTGCGCCGCGTGAGGCTGTAGGGCAGCAGGATCGGGTCCGTCCAACGGTCCCCGGCAAGCCGCGTAAGGAAGCTCTCCCAGTGGGCCATCGCCCGCCACCCTCTTCGGGCGTAGCGACGCACGAAGGCGAGCCAGATATTGCCGTCGGGATCGGTGAACAGGTGCGGCACGCCGGTCTCGGAGACGCCGAGGGCCAGCGTGTCATCGAAGTCGAGCTTCGGCGGGGTCTTCCAGCGGCCTCCGTCGAGGACGGCGATCTCGATGCGGCGGCCGCGGCCGAGGGGCGTGCCGGGGGACTTCTGCCCCAGGAACCAGCCCAGGTCCTTGCCCCAGTTCACGTCGCCGCGCTCCCAGGCCACCCACGGGCGGCCCTGGCGGTCCACCGTCACGCTCGCATGGGCCTCGAAACGAGGGGTGGCCACCACGGTGTGGATCTCACCGAGGCCGCGCTCGGGGGAAAACGAGCGGCAGAGGACGTCGTAGCTCGCCGTGTACCGGTCCCAGGCGATCCAGGCCGTGCCGTGGGGGCCGGCGGCGATGGACGGCTCCCACTCGTTGCGCTCGGTCTCGGTGACGGCGATGGTGTCGGACCACTCGCCGTCCCGCAGGTACTTCAGCCGGATCTGCGACCAGCGGCCGCGCAGGGCCTGCCAGGCGACGTAGATCGTGCCGTCCGGGGCCCGGGCGACGGCCGGTTCGATATCGGGCAGGGGGTCCCGGGTGAGCCGGTGCAGCTCGCCCCACTCGTTGTCCTCCCAGGGCATGGCGTAGAGGTCCCAGTTGCCGTCCGCCTGCTGGGACCAGATCAGCCACGGCTTGCCCGCAGCGTCCACGGCCACGTGCGGCCGCCATAAGTCTTCCTTGGCTCGGGAAACCGGGATCAGCCGCGTCCACTCTTCGTCCTTGTAGCGGCGCAGATTGAGTTCTTCGCGGCGGTCGTGGTAGCTCATCCAGGTGATCCAGAGCGTGCCGTCGGGGGCGCCGGCGATCGAAGGGAAGTCATGGTGGCGCAGCCGCGTGCCGGAAAGATCGGTCGCCGAGACCAGGCGCGTGACCTCCACCCGCCCGTTCAGAAACCGCCGCCGCTCGCCCACCGCCAGGCCCATCGGCTCGAAAGCGAAGCGGCCGTGGTTCGTCTCCACCGTCACCCGCGTGGCCGGAGAGCCCGCTCCCCTGAGCAGCAGGCCCTTGGGCAGCAGCAGCGGCTTCATCACGCCGAAGATCTGCTTGTGGAACAGGACGTTCTCCACCTTCGGGGCGAGCCGCCAGCCGCCCTGGGGCAGGATCCGGTCATCGGGAAGCTCGAAGCGGTAGCCGTCGAGAGCGTGGAGATCGCCGGCGGCGACGCGGACACGTCCTTTCCACCGCGAGGGCTGGCGGTCGCCGGCGCCGAACAGGACGAGCGCCTGCCAGAGCTTGCTTTCCGGAGTGCCCCCGGGTTCGGTGGTGCGGGACTTGGTGTAGGCGATGTCGCGTTTCGCCCCGGCGGCCAGCGCCTCGGCCCCGCCGGCGGACTGATCGGGCAACTGGGCAGCGGCGGCCCCGGCGAACACGAGAACGGCGAGGCAGCCCCCCGCCCGCAGAATGCTTGCGCGCATCAGCTCATCCTTTCCGGCGCAGCCGCTTGCCGACCTCGCGGAGGGTCTTGACGTCCTCGGGGTGGATGGAGCCGTCCGGGAGCGGGCCGGTGTTGAGCAGCAGGTTCGCGTTGAGCTTCCCGGCCTCTTCGAGCGCCCGCATCACCCAGTCGGCGTCGCGGTGCTTGCGGTCGTTGTCTTTCCGGTAGCCCCAACTGCGCTCCTGCAGCGTGTCGCAGATCTCGCCCGGCTTGCCCTTGTTCAGCTCCCAGGCGCGGCGGCCAACCTCCCCGCCCCGGCGGTGGGCCCGCATGGTGCGTTCCGGCGCCACGAAGTCCTCGTCGCCGTTGGCCCCCTGTTTGAAGCAGATCAGGCAGCCCGGCTGGGTGGAGCGGATCAGCGCGTAGGTCTGCTCGATGGGGAAGAGGTCCGGCCGGGCGTAGTAGCCCATGATCGGGTCGAGCCACAGGCCCTGGATCGGGCCGTACTGGGTGAGCAACTCCTTCATCTGGGCATGGACGAAGTCGATGTAGTGCTTGAAGTCCTCGTCCTTGCGCCACTTGTATTCCGGCTGCGGCTCGGGGTAGTCGGGCCGGGCGGCGCCCCAACGCGGCAGACCGGCTTGGCGCGAATAAAAGTAAGGATGCCGCCAGTCGAGCGCGTAGGAATAGTAGTAGAAGATGCCGAGGCCCTTCTTCTGGCAGGCCTCGGTGAGCTCGCCGATCAGGTCCCGGCGGGCCGGCGAGTTCACGCTCTTGAAATCGGTCTGCTTCGTCTCGAACAGGCAAAAGCTGTCGTGGTGCCGGGAGGTGAGGTTGACGTACTTCATCTCGGCCTCGAGGGCGAGATCGGTGATGAAGTCGGCGTCGAAATTCCTGGCCGTGAACTGGTCTTTCAGTTTGGCGTACTCGGCCACCGGGATCTTCTCGCGGAGCTGCACCCACTCGCCGCGGCCGAGGATCGAGTAGACGCCGTAGTGCATGAAGAGGCCGAAGCGGGCCTTGGTGAACCATTCGAGGGTCTTCTCGCGGGTGCGGTCGGGGCCGCTCGGGGGCGGCAACGCCCGGGGATCCGCGGCCGTGGAGACGAACGTGGCGGCCAGGCCGGCGCCGGCGGCGTGGAGGAAGGAGCGGCGGTCCATCGTGCGCATGTCGCTACTAGTCTATCGCTGGAAGGCCGGTTCGTTAACGTTTCAGGCAGAAAACAGCGAAGGCGGCGGACCCGTCGGGCCGCCGCCTCGCGCCGCACCCATGCGTTCTCACGCCGCCCGCCGCCACGGCCGCACCGGGACACGGTCCGGTGTTTGAGGTGGCAAGGGCCTGGAGACAGGTTTCACGCCGCGCACCGTGGTGGAGAAGTACTCCCTCAACGGATAGAGGCTGTAGGGCTCCAGTTCGTGGAACACCCGCCCCAGCTTGTGCATGATCCGGTAGACCATGTGGAAAAAGTTGCCCCGGCTCAGGCCGAACTTCCGGGAGCACAGCTTCCAGTCCGCCCCGAGAAGGAAGTGATACTTGAAAACCTTATATTCCGTCGGGGTCAGCGAGCGGCGGCTGACGAGGATGAAATCGGCGATGTACTCTTCGTCCTTGCGCCCCCAGGTGAGCCGGCGGTCGGTGCCGCGGGTGAACTGCAGCGACACCTTGGACATGTACTTTTCTTTCTCGACGCAGTAGCGGAAGCGAGCGTAACAGGCTCGAAAGATGGCGCGCAGCACGCAGTTGCAAGGATTCGACTTGCCCCGTTTGCCGAAAACCAGGCCCAGGCCGTGACAGGAGGTGCACCGGTTCGAGGCAAGCGCCAGTGTGTCTGATCGGGTCCATTCCTTCATCTGTTTTGCCTTTCTTCAAGTGGGTTTCTCTCCAGCAGCCCGGCGGAACAACCAGGCTGCCCCTAAGCCTGAAATCATGATAAATAAATGATCATTCAGGTCAATACCAAAGGAGAACGGAGGCTCATCCAAGCCCGGGCGCAGCGCGCCAGAACAGCTACAAATTATTGTAGAGCAACAGGTTATGGAAGGACTCGAAAGCGCCGCCCCGCCGGCGCGGGGTGGAATATATCGGAGATTTGATGGGAAATATTTACACGTATTTCAAAAAGAAATATAATGGAACGCGGGATGACATTCGAACAGCTTCTCGACCGCCTGACCGCCCGGCTGCGCGCGATGATGCGGAACGGTGAGCTCACGGAAAGAGGCTTCGCCCGGCGCGTCGGACTCTCGCAGCCTCACCTGCACAACGTGCTCGCCGGCGCGCGCGCCATGACCCCGCGCGTGGCGGACCAGATCCTGGAAGAGTTGGATCTGTCAGCGCTCGACTTGTTTACCGAGGAGGAAAAGTCGGCCGGGGCGGCAGCCGACGGCAATCACCGCCCGGAACCGCCACGGGCGACTTCATGATAGGTTTCGATGACTTCCCGGGCCGTCTTCCGCCAATTGAAACGCCGCAGTTGCGCGCGGCTTTTCTCGATGAGTTCGTTCCGCAGCTCTTCGTCGAGCAGGGCGTCGCGCAGGCCGCGCTCGATGTCGAAGACGTTCTCCGGATTGACGATTACCGCCGCGTCACCGACCACCTCGGGCAGCGCGCTGACATTGGAGGTCACCACCGGGGTGCCCGCGGCCATGGCTTCGAGCGGTGGCAGTCCGAAACCCTCATATAAGCTCGGAAAGGCGAAGACGCTGGCCGCCTCGTAGAACACTCGGAGTGTGTCGATCGGGACGAAACCGAGGAAGCGGACGGCGTCCTCGACGCGGCTGCGCACTACGGCCTGCCGCACGGCCGGGTAGCGGCCGATTTCATCGCCGATGACAATCAGCCGCAAGTCCTTGTACCTGGGATGGTCCGTGAGCTTCGAGCGCAGCACGGCGAAGGCTTCGATGAGCCGCGGCACGTTCTTCTGAGGCCGGATGTTGCCGACGTATAGCACGAAAGGATAGGAGATCTGGTACCGCTCGAGAATGCGGCGGCGGAACCGTTCGGCGGCGCCCGCCTGGCCGGCGTGGCCGTCGGAATTGGGCGGTTTCAAGAAGCGTGGGTCGGGAGCGTTGTAAATCAGGCGGATACGCTCCGGTGGCACCCCGATCACGCGCATGACGTCCCGGCGCGTCGCCGATGAAACGGCAATCACTTTGGCGGCCCGCAGAAGCCCGTGGCGGATCTGGTACTCGAGGAGCTTCTGGCGCCAGCCACTCCGGCGCGGGAAGAGGAACTCGGCGAGGTCGTGCACTGTAACGACGTACGGTCTGGGGGTGAGAAACGGCACGCGGTTCAGAGGGATGTGGCAGACATCCGGCGAGTGACGCCGGGCGAACAGCGGAAACCGGAGGCTTTCCCGCACCAAAGACTCGGGTATGACGCAAGTGACGATCACGAAGTTCGAGGGCAGCCCGCTGAGCTCCGTCGCGTCCTCGGGCCGCAGGAAGACGATGAAATGATCTTCCCGGTCTATCTCCGCCAGCGCCCGGGTGAGGTTCCGGATATAAGTGCCGACGCCGAAATCCTTGAGGTGCCGGCCGTCGATCAGGATTCGCAGGGCCATTTCAGGCGGTGCTGCGGCTGAGTTTCCAGCCGTAGAGCGGGAACTTCTCCACCAAAGCGGCAACGCGCTCCCGTACCGACTCGATGCTCCGCCCCAGGCCCTTTTCGTCGCCTGCCGCCAGCCGGTCCAGTATCTCGGCGATCCAGGCGCCCACCTGTTTCATTTCCGGCTCGCGGAACCCCCGGGTGGTCACCGCGGGCGAGCCGATACGGATGCCGCTGGGATTCAGAGGAGGGTTGACGTCGAACGGGATAGTGTTCTTGTTGACGGTGATGCGGGCACGGTCGAGGGCGTTCTCGGCATCCCGGCCCCTCACGCCGCGGCAGAACAGATCCACCAGGGCCAGATGCGTGTCGGTGCCGCCGGAAACGATGCGCCAGCCGGCCTCCGCCAACGTTCCGGCGAGAGCCTGTGCATTCGCCACCACCTGCCGCGAATAGGCGGCGAACTCCGGCGTCATCGCCTCCTTGAAGCAGACCGCCTTGGCGGCGATGACATGGCAGAGCGGACCGCCCTGGGTGCCGGGGAACACGCTGCGGTCCACTGCCTTGGCAAACTCTTCCTTGCAGAGAATCAGACCCGCCCGTGGTCCGCGTAGAGTCTTGTGCGTGGTGCTCGTAACGATATCGGCGTACTTGCAGGGATTCGGATGCACCCCGGCAGCGACCAGCCCGGCGAAGTGGGCCATGTCGACGACGAACACAGCGCCCACCGAGTCGGCGATCTCGCGGAACCTCTGGAAGTCGATCACGCGGGGATAGGCGCTGCCGCCGGCGATGATCAGCCGAGGCTTGTGCTCCTCGGCGAGGCGGGCCAGCTCGTCGTAGTCGATTACCTCGTCGTCCTTGCGCACGCCGTAAGGAACGACGTTGTAGAGCTTGCCGGAGAAATTCAAGTGGTGACCGTGGGTGAGGTGGCCGCCGTGGGCCAGATTCATGCCCAGAATGGTGTCGCCGGGCTTGGCCACGGCGGCGTAGGCGGCCTCGTTGGCCTGCGAGCCGGAATGCGGCTGCACGTTGGCGTGCTCGGCCCCGAAGAGCTTCTTCGCCCGCTCCCGGGCCAGGGACTCGACGACGTCCACGTTCTCGCAACCGCCGTAGTAGCGCCGGCCGGGGTAGCCTTCGGCGTACTTGTTGGTGAAGACGCTGGCCGTGGCCTCGAGTATCGCCTCGGTGGTGAAGTTCTCGCTGGCGATCAACTCCAGCCCCGAGTGCTGGCGCTCGATTTCCGCCTGGATGGCCGAGTAGACCTCCGGATCGACCTCGGCCAGCGGCCGCGCAAGCCTTTCCTGCTCCGTCATTTCTTCCCCTTCTCGTTCGTGCAAGCCGAGCCCGCCTTTCGCTCCATTTCGGCGATCTTGCCGACGCGCCGCGCGTGCCGACCGCCGTCGAACGGCGTCTTCAAGAACAGATCGATGAGCCCGGCCGCGGTCTCCGGATCCGTGTACTTGGCCCCGAGGGTGAGAATGTTGGCGTTGTTGTGAGCCCGGCTCAGGATGACTTCGTCTTCATTCACTCCCAGGGCGGCGCGGATCCCCGGGATCTTGTTGGCCGCGATCGACATGCCCACGCCGGTGGAACAGACGAGGATCCCGCGCTCGGCCCTGCCTTTCGATACCGCGCACGCCACGGCGGCGGCGTAGTCGGGATAGTCGGTGGATTGAGGACTGTCGGTGCCCAAGTCTACAACTTCATGACCGAGGCCCGTGAGGCGCCGGCGCAGCTCTTCTTTGAGCCGGAAGCCAGCATGGTCGGAGCCAATAGCGATCTTCATGCGGAGGATAACCCCTCATCTTAACATGCTAGAATTGTCCTCTTGCCTGTTCCTTCCCGGCGAGGAAGTCTATGTACTGGAGTAAGTTATTCATACCCACGCTGCGCGAGACGCCGGCCGAAGCCGAAGTCGTCAGCCATGCCCTGCTGCTGCGCGGCGGCTACATCCGCCAGCTCGCGGCCGGCATCTACAGCTACCTGTTCCTCGCCCAGCGTTCCCTGCTGAAGATCATGCGCATCATCCGCGAAGAAATGGACGGCATCGGCGCCCAGGAGATGTTCCTGCCGGCCCTGCACCCGGCGGACCTGTGGCGCGAGTCCGGGCGCTGGGACGTGATGGGCGACAACATGTTCCGGCTCAAGGACCGCTTCGAGCGGGAGCTTTGCCTTGGAATGACGCACGAAGAGGTGATGACCCACATCGCCCGGGGCGAGCTCCGCAGCTACAAGCAGTTGCCGCAGATCTGGTACCAGATCCAGACGAAGTTCCGCGACGAGCCGCGGCCGAAATCGGGATTGCTGCGGGTGCGGCAGTTCCTGATGAAAGACTCCTATTCGTTCGATCTCGGCCCGGAAGGCCTCGATGCAGCTTACGAGAAGCACTACCAAGCCTACTGCCGGATCTTCGACCGCTGCGGTCTGGAGTACATCGTCGTCGAGGCCCACTCCGGGGCGATGGGCGGCAGCCAGTCCCACGAGTTCATGGTCAAGGCCGACGCCGGCGAGGACTACGTGGTCCAGTGCACCGGCTGCGACTACGCGGCGAACCTCGAGAAGGCGGCCTCGAAGCCGGTCCCGCCGCGGGGCCCGGACCCGGAGGGCGATCTCGAACCGGAGAAGTTCCCTACCCCGGGGCGGAAGACGATCGCCGAGATCGCCGACTTCACCGGGTTGCCGGAAAGCTCCCAGATCAAGAGCCTCGTCATGGTGGCCGACGGAAAACCAGTGCTGGTCTTGCTGCGGGGGGACCACGCTTTGAGTGAAACCAAACTTCAAGCGGTAACGGGCGCTACTGAAATCCGTCCCGCGCACCCGGACGAAATCCGGGAGTGGTTCGGCGCCGACGCCGGTTCCCTGGGTCCGGTAGGCGTCACCAACATGCCCGTCCTGGCCGACGAGGCCCTGAAGGGCCGGCGGAACATGATCTGTGGAGCCAACGAAGACGGCTACCACCTTCGTCACGTGACGCCGGACGAGGACTTCCAAGCCGAATACCATGATCTCCGCGAGGTCGCCGACGGCGACACTTGCGCCTCCTGCGGGGCCAGGCTCGGGGTGATCAAAACCGTCGAGGTCGGCCACATCTTCAAGCTCGGCTACAAGTACTCGGAGTCGATGGGCCTGAAGGTGCTCACCGAAGACGGCAAGGAGATCCCCGTCATCATGGGCTCCTATGGCATCGGCGTGGAGCGGATCCTGAGCGCCGCCGTCGAGCTCTACCACGACGAGGACGGCATGGCGCTGCCGGCGGCGATCGCCCCCTTCGAGGTCGTAATCACTCCGGTGAACAAGTCCAACGACGACCAGCGCAGTGCCGCCGAGCAGCTCTACGCCAGGTGCAAGGCGGCGGGTCTCGACGCCCTCTACGACGACCGCGACGAGCGCGCCGGCGTCAAGTTCAAGGACGCCGACCTGATCGGCATCCCCTACCGCATCACCGTCGGCAAGAAGCTGGCCGGCGGCAAGGTGGAGATCGTCGAGCGCCGCACGCGGCAGTCTGAAGACGTGGCTCTGAGCGAGGCCGTGGACTACCTGGCCGAGAAGATCCGTCAAGCGAAACAGTGAACCTCGATTGGGAAAGCGTCCGCGCCCAGTTCCCGCCGCTCGAGCGGTGGACGTTCCTCAACACCGCCACCTTCGGGCAGCTTCCCAGGCGGGCCGTCGAAGCGGTGGCGCGCCACTTCGCCCGGCGGGACCGCGAGGCCTGCCGCGACTTCCTGGAGTGGTTCGCCGATGCCGACCGCATCCGCGGCAAGCTGGCCCGGCTGATCCACGCCTCTGCCGAGGACATCACCTTCGTCCCCAACGCCTCGACGGCCTTGGCGAGCCTGATCGGCGGGCTCGAGTGGAAGCCGGGCGACCGTATCGTCACCTTTGAGGGGGAATTCCCCAACAACATCTACGTCGCCGAGGTCCTCGCCACCCGGGGCGTCGAAGCCGTGCAGACGGACTGGGATTCTCTCGAGACCGTGCTGCGCCACGGCGCCCGGCTCGTGCTGCTCAGCACGGTGAACTACGTCACCGGCTTCCGCCTGCCCCTGGAAGAGGCCGCCGCGCTCTGCCGGCGATACGGCGCCCTGCTGTACTTGGACGGCACTCAAAGCGTGGGCGCTCTCCGCTTCGACGCCGCCCGCATCCGCCCGGCGGCGCTCTTCGTGGATGCCTACAAGTGGCTGCTGGGGCCGACCGGCTCGGGCTTCCTCTACGTCGACCCGGAGCTGCGGACGCGCCTGCAGCCGGCGGTCATCGGCTGGCGCAGCGACCGCCGCTGGCGGCAGGTGGACAACCTCCACCACGGAGCCCCGGACTTCTCCGGCGCCGCCGAGCGGTTCGAGGGCGGGATGCTGCCCTTCGCTCCTCTATACGGGCTGGAGGCGTCGGTTGACCTGATGCTCGAGCTGGGGCCGGAGCGAATCGAGCAGCGGGTGAGGGAACTCGCCGAAGCCGCCCGCGCCGTGCTGCGGAGGGCCGGCGGGCGGCTGCTGAGCGACGAGGCCCCGCATTACGACTCTCCGGTGATCGCCGCCCGCTTCCCCGGCCGGGATCCGGCCCGGCTCGTCCGGGAACTCTACGCGCGCCGCATCCTCGTTTCGGCGAGGCACGGTTTCTTGCGCGTCTCGGTCCACTTCTACAACAACGAAGCAGACCTGGAGCGGCTCGAGACGGCTCTGGGCGAGCTGCCCGGGCGGTGAAACTCAGACGACCATCTGCTTCTTGCGCGGGTCGTAAGTGACCCGGCGGCCCTTGCGCAGCGCCTCCATCGCCATGCACAGCGTCACCGTGGTCCACAGGCCCATCTCGACCGTCGCGTTGGGATCCTCGCGCGACTTGACGCAGGCCAGGAAGTTCCGGATGTGGTCGATGGTGGCCCCGCCGAAACTGCCCGGGCGTTCCACGTCCACGCTGGGCTTCAGCTCGAGCTCCCGCGACTGGGGATAGAGCTTGTACCATTCGCGGCCCACGTCCAGGCGGGCCCGGTTGCCGTGGAACTGCTTCAACTGGTCGTGGAACGGATTGTACTTCATCGCCCGGTAGCCGCAGGTGAAGATCGCCAGAAACCCTTCCGGGTACTCGATGGCCATCGAGGTCGTTTCCGGAACCTCGGCGCCTTCGAGCTGCGGCGGAGCCGCCGCGCAGGTCACGGCCGCCGGGAACGAGGCGTCCATGAACCAGTTGATAGCGTCCACGATGTGGGCGGCCTGGCCCACCATCAGGCCTCCGGAGTAGTCCCAGAAATAGTACCAGTTGAAGAAGCGCACGGGATCGAGGGGCCGCTTCGGGGCCGGCCCGAGCCAGCGTTTCCAGTCGAGCTTGCCTTTCAACTCGCGCTGCCGCAGCGAAGCCTGGTAGTTGAGCCAGTGGGAGGTGACCAGGCGGACCTCGCCGGTCTCGGGCATCAGGCGCTGGGCCGCCTGGAACAAGGACGAGCTGCGCCGCTGGGTGCCGATCTGCACGACGCGCCGCGTGCGCCGGGTCGCCTTGACGATGTCGAAGCCCTCGGCGATGGTGTGGGCCATGGGCTTCTCCAGGTAGACGTCCTTGCCCGCCTCGACGGCGTCGATAGTCATGCGGGCGTGCCAATGGTCCGGCGTAGCGACGATGACGAAATCGAGGCTGTCGTCCTGTAGCATCTCCCGGTAGTCGTGGTAGCCCTTGGCCCCGGGAGAGGCCTGCTCGAGCCCGGCCTGGAGGTTGGGCTCGTAGATATCGCAGACGGCGGCCATCTCGGCCCCGAGTTCCTTGAACTGGGTTGTCAGGAACCGCCCGCGGCCGCCGCTGCCGATCACCGCGCCGCGGAGGCGCTCATTGGCTCCGGAAACACGGGCGGCCGAAGCCGCCGTCATAGCAAGAAACGATCGCCGCTTCATCAGGGATCCTCCTCTCAGTCGTCGAACACCACTCTACGGCCCTCGAGATGGAATTTGCCGGAAAGTACGATATTGATGGCTTCGGAATAGATCCGGTGCTCTTCTTTCAGGATCCTCGCCGCCAGCGTCTCCGGGGTGTCGTCGTTCAGCACGGGGACGGCGGCCTGGACGATGATGGGGCCGGCGTCGAGATGCTCGTCTACGAAGTGCACCGTGCAGCCGCTGATCTTCACCCCATGCTCCCAGGCCTGGTGCTGGGCGTCGAGGCCGGGAAACGCCGGCAGCAGCGAGGGGTGGATGTTGAGGATCTTCAGCGGGAACTCCCGGATGAAGTAGGGCGACAGCAGCCGCATAAAGCCGGCCAGACAGACCAGGTCCACCTCGCGCTTGCGCAGTTCGGCCACCACCAGGCGGTCATAGGCCTCGCGCTCCATGCCCTTTGAGGGGATGCAGACGGCGTTCAATCCCCGCTGGCGGGCGACCTCGAGCCCCCTGGCCGAGGGCCGGTTGGAAATCACGACCGCGATCTCCGCCGGGATCCTGCCGGCGGCGACGTTGTCGGCGATGGCCTCGAAGTTCGATCCCCTTCCCGAGAGCAGGATTCCGAGTTTCTTCATTCGTAGATCACCCTCTCTTTCGCCTTCTCCGGCAACCGGATCACCTCGCCGATCTGATAGTAGCTCTCGCCGGCGCGATCCAGCACCAACTGGGCCGCTTTTTGCAGTCGTGGCGAGACGACGAGGATCATGCCGATGCCCAGGTTGAAGGTCCGGCGATAATCGTCCAGCGGGATCCGGCCGAGCTTCCTGAGGAAGGGAAAGATCGGCGGGACCGGCCAGGCCGACGTGCGGATCCGGGCTCCCAGTCCTTCCGGCAGCACCCGGGGCAAGTTGTCCGTAACGCCGCCGCCGGTGATGTGCGCCGCGCTCTTGACCAGGCGTGACTCGAGCAGTCCGGCCATCGCCTTCGCGTAACTGCGGTGCACCTTGAGAAGCTCTTCGCCTACGGTGCACCCCAGTTCTTCGACGTAGGAGTCCACCGTGTAACCGGCCACATCGAAAAGCAACGTCCGGGCCAGCGAGTAGCCGTTGGTGTGGAGCCCGCTCGACGGGAGTCCCAAAAGGACGTCCCCCTCTACCACCCGCGCCCCCGTCACCAACCGGTTGCGTTCCACGACGCCGACGATGAAGCCGGCGAGGTCATATTCGCCGGGGGAGTAAAGGCCGGGCATCTCGGCGGTCTCGCCCCCGATCAGCGCGCAACTGTTCGCCGCGCAGCCTCTCGCCAAGCCCTCGACGATCTGCGCCACGACGTCAGGGTTCATCTTGCCCATCGACAAGTAGTCGAGGAAAAACAAGGGGATCGCCCCTTGGACGAGGATATCGTTGACGCAGTGGTTCACCAGATCCTCGCCGATCGTGTCATGCCGCCCGGCGAGGAAAGCGACCTTGAGCTTGGTTCCGACGCCGTCAGCCGAACTCACCAGCACCGGATTGCTCCAGCCGCGCAGCCGGTAACCGGCGCCGAAACTCCCAATCGAGGTCACCACATCCCGGGTGAAAGTCTTACGGGCCAGTTCCTTGACTTTGTCCAGGGCCTTATTGGCGGCATCGATATCGACCCCGGCGTCTTTGTAACGGTACGAGCGCTTGCGTGCCATGAGGTGCAGACACTATGATACTGCGACCCGCAAGCGTAGGAAAACACGGCAGGATTGGAGGATTTCAGTCCAGGAAACCGCGCCAGGTGTTGCCGAATTCATCCCGGAGCGTGACCCCGTAGGAATCGGACACGCCGGAGATCCGGCGCCCTTCGGGATCGCGAAAAATGAAGCGCACGGTGTTGTCGTCGCTCTCTTCGGCAATCCCCTGCCAGATGTTGCCGAACTCGTCGCGGAGACGCACGAAATCCCCATCGCCGTAGCCGAACATATGGCGCCGTTGCTGGCTTTCAAAGCGATAGAATCCGGGGCGGATAACACTGCCCCGGCGCCGCCTGCGATAAATCATCCCGTGGAGTATTATCGGCTGCAGCGGCGGCCGGGCAAATCGCCCGATCACCCTAGTTCCCATCGGCAATCGACCTTAGGACCGGCCGGAGCACTAAGGTGTTACCCGCGGCTTGACGATGCCCACGCCGATGGCCCGGAAGGACCGTTCCAGATCCCGATACATCTGCTCGTCCCGGTAGGTGCCGACAATCGCGCCGCCCGATCCGGTGAAGGTGGCGGTAGCGCCGTGGCGGCGAGCCGTTTCGATCATCTCCAGGTTCTCGCGGCTGATCCGGTAGAGTTTGCGGCGCAGGTCGAAGTTGGCGTCGATGAGCCGGCCCAGGGTCTCGTAGTCCCGGGCAAGCAGAGCGTTGCGCCCCTGTTCGGCGTAGGAGGCCCAGGTCTTCATCGCCTCGATCACCTCCGGATCCCCGGCGTTCCACCGCTGTCGTATGTTGTTGTGGAAGACTTCGGTACCCTCGCTCAAACTGGTGCGGTAAGCGAGATAGAGTTGGGGAAGCAGCCCGGGGTCCAGGCGTTCGTATTCGCCGTAGCCCCGGGATTCCATCAGTTCCCTCGCAAAGTCCATGTAAACGAGTCCTTCGTAGACCTGGATGACCCGGTCCTGGGGACCGGCCGGAACATTCAGCTCCTTGGTTTCCGTCTCGAGCACGAGATTCGCCTGAACAGGCAGCGGAATCTCGACGCCATAATACCGGCACAAAGCGCGGAGGGCGGCAGTGATAATCGAACTCGACCCGCCGAGCCCTAAACGCAGCGGGATAGTGGACTCGTACTCTATCGTGAAGTTCCGGTTCTCCAGTGCGACGCCCCGCTCGCGGCAGTAATCGATGAAGCGGACGATAAGAGCCTGAATGATCCGGATGCCGCCGTAGTAACCGCGCCAGCGGGTGGTCGCGTACAGGTCGTCGAGGCTCTCAAAGACCGGCATGTCGGCCTTCGAAGGTTTGATCTCGAGGCGCGCACTAGGGTAGAGTAAGACTCTCGCCCTGAAGTTCCGGACGATCAGGGCGATAGTCTTGCCGTAGAAGCCGTCGCTCGGATTGCCGAGCAGCCCGGCGCGGGCGTATGCGTAGGTCTCGATCATTTCGTGTTCCCGTGATCCACTTCTTATAGCATATGCGAGCGGTAATTCAGCGCGTCAGCAGAGCGGAGGTCCGAGTGCAGGGCCATCCCACCGGGGCTATCGGGCGCGGCCTGGTCGTCCTCCTCGGCGTCGAGCGCGGCGACGAAACGGCTGACGCCGACTACCTCGCCGAGAAGATTCTCGGCCTCCGCATTTTTCCTGACGTGGAAGGTAAGATGAACCTTTCGGTGACGGATATCGGCGGCGACCTTCTTGTAGTCTCCCAGTTTACGATCTGCGGAGACTGCCGGCGGGGACGCCGGCCCAGTTTCGACCGGGCCGCCCCTCCGGAGCATGCCCGCCGGCTCTATGACTACTTCGTGGAGAGCGTGCGGCGGCGCGGCTTCCGAGTTCCCACGGGCGTCTTCCAGGCCTACATGGAGCTGGAGCTAGTCAACGACGGACCGGTAACCATCCTGCTGGACTCGAAAAAAGGCTTCTGAGGTCCGGGACGGGTTCGGAGCCGGCAGCGGCCGCCGGGTAAGTTTTGTATTCATGTTCAGGTTCTGATACACTTAGGTCTTACTTCAGGAGAAGCTACCATGCCCAGACCAAGAAAGCTGAGTCTCGACGAAGAAACCTTACTCAAGGCTGCTCTGGAAGGCCTCGAACTCCAGCGACAACGCCTCGAGGACCAGATCCAGGAGATCCGGCAACGGCTGGGCGGCGCGTCCGCCCGGCGGCCCGCCAGAGCCGCCGCCAAACGGGCCCGCCGCAAGAGGACTCTCAGTCCCGAAGCCCGCAAGCGTATTTCCGAAGCCCAAAGGAAACGTTGGGCGGAGTACCACAAGAAAGCGGCGAAGGAACGGGGCGGCGAGAAATCCTAACTTCCCTTGGCGGACGAAAGGCCCGGGTCCGCCGCCCGGAGAGGTAAAACAGCCGCTTCTCTGCCACCATGGCCGGATTCGTTACCCGCTCCGCGGCGCCCCACGCGCTGGAGGCCTGCTGACACCTCAGCCTGTCTGGGCTCCGGAGAAAAAGCGACGCTGGTTCACCGTCCACTGGTGTTTCCGGGCGACTTCGGCCACGGGACCCTCGCCGACGATCCGGCCTTCTTCGAAAAAGACAGCCCGCCCGGCGAGCGCCAGGGCGAACTCCACGTCGTGAGTGACCAGGAACTTCGCCTGCGGCAACCCCTGGAGCAGTGACAGCAGCGCCTCCCGTCCCGGCGGGTCGAGAAACGTCGTGGGCTCGTCCAGAATCAGGATCTCGGGCTCCATCGCCAGGACGCCGGCCAGGGCCACCCGGCGCTTCTCCCCGGCGCTCAGGTGATAAGGAGCTTTCTCCGCCGCCCCGGCCATCCCCACTTGCTCCAGCGCCCGCCTGGCCCGCCGTTTCGCCTCGGCCTCCGGAAGCCCCAGATTCAGGGGGCCGAAAGCGGCGTCCTCGAGCACCGACGGCATGAAGAGCTGCACGTCCGCATCCTGGAACACGATGCCGACGCGGGACCGGATCGTCTTCAAATGCTCTTTCTCCACTGGAAGTCCACAGATGCGGATCTCGCCCTCTCCCCGCAACAGCCCGACCAGGTGCAGAACGAACGTCGTCTTGCCGGAGCCGTTGGGCCCGAACAGCGCCACGGTCTCCCGCCCTTCCAAGCGGAAGTCGACCCCCCGGAGCGCTTCGGTACCGTCGGGATAACGGAACCGCAGGTTGTGGACTTCGATCAGAGCGGCCATGGGAACTCCATCCGGTGGGCCAGGCGGATCGCCACCGCCACCAAAGCCGCCGCTGCGGGCAACCACCATCCCGTCGCACTCCCCGCCGGCGGCGCCAGAGAACGAATGCGGCCGTCGAAACCCCGCGCCAGCATCGCCTGATGGATCGCCGCGGCCCGCTCATACGACCGGCCGAACAAGACGGCCAGGGCTCCGGCAGCGGCCCGAAACCGGGCCCGCCATCCCGCAGAGCGCCGGCGCGCCAATTCCCCGCGGCACCGGGCGGCTTGCCGCATGTGCTGGGCTTGCTCCGAAATCACAAAAAGATACCGGTAGAGGAACTGGACCACGACGATGACCATCCGGGGCGCCCCCAGCCGCTCCGCCGCCCGAAGCAATCGGGGGAGCGGGGTCGTCGCCACCAGCAGCAGCACCGCCAGGGCCGAAACATAGCTCTTGACCACCACCGCCATTGCCCGGTCGGTATCGCCGGCCACGGCGCTCATCACCGCGAACACCCCGGAAAACGGCAGTACTACGGCTGCCCGCGCTATCACGGGGACCACGGGCAGCTTCGCCAGGCTGATGCCGGCAAGCACCAGCAAGAGATAGCCGCCAAACTGCGGGACTTCGATCCGGGGAGCCGTGGCCACGCAGACCAGGAACGCCAGGGCGCCCAGGAGTTTCCCTCTCGGCTCGGCCCGGTGAACCGGGCTCGTTCGTCGGCTCCATTCATCCAGAACGACGTGGTGCACTAAACCCTCCTGCGGCGGCCAATCACCCGCGCGAGCGCCCAGCCGAGGGCCCCGGCCAGCGCCAGCCCTACCAGCCCCGCCCCGGCCTTCGCCGCCCAGGACCCCGAAAAGAACGCCACCTCGTAACCGGCCAACGGCGTTTCCATCAGCGCCCGCGCCCGCTCGTTGATTCCGGCTCTCACGGCCAGTTTCTCCAGCCCGTCCGGAGCGGCGGAGGCGAACAGCACGCCCACCGTTACCAGGACCACCGAAGCCAGCGCCAGCAGTCCCATGGCCGGGCGGGCCTGCCCGGGGCGTGTCTCGACCCAAGACGGATTGATCCTCTCCAGCGCTTCGAGCACGGCGACGGTGATCGTACCCTCTATGAGGGCCGACACGGCGAACACCAGCAAGGACGCACCCAACGCCGCCCCGGGAATCCGGATTCCGGACAGCAACAGCTCCGTGATCGCCAAGGTTGCGGCGACGAAGACCGACAAGGCCCCGCCCAGAAAAACCGCCGCCCGCCGGAGCCTGCCGGCGCCCCAGTACCGGTAAGGCAGGTAGCCGGCAAGCACGCCGCACACCGCCATGTTGAAAACGTTGGCTCCGAGGGCAAGCAGGCCCCCGTCTTGAAACACCAGCGCTTGCAGCGACAGCACGGCCGTCATCACCACCACCGCGGCCGCCGGCCCAACGGTGAAGGCTAGCAATGCCGCCCCCAACAAATGGCTGCTTGTGCCGGGCGCCACCGGGAAGTTGATCATCTGGGCGGCAAAGACGAACGCGCCCATCAGCCCGAGCAGAGGCGCTTTGGATTCGTCGGTCCCGGCTTGCGCCCGCCGGCCGCACCAGCCCACCACCGGTACGGACACGACATCGAGTGACAGCCACAGCGGCGTCGTGAGGAAGCCGTCCGGGATATGCATGAGATTCGGTTACACCGTAGCACGGAATTCGGGATTCGTGCCACCAGGACCGACTGTACCGGGGCTGCTTGCCCCGAGCGTCCCGGCTCCGGTAGCCTGCAATCAAATGGGACAGTTGAGCCGCATTGGCGTCGCCATCGACTCCGACCTGTTGGAGAAGTTTGACGCCTTGATCCAAAAGAGGGGCTACCCAACGCGATCGGAGGCTTTCCGCGACCTCATCCGCCACGAACTGGTCGAGCAGGCCTGGGCATCGAGCGACCGCCAGGTGGTGGGGACGGTCACGCTCGTCTACGACCACCACGTCCGCCAGCTCAGTGACAAACTGATCGATCTGCAGCACCAGCACCACCGCCGGATTCTCTCGACCCTGCATGTTCATCTCGACCAGAATCACTGTCTCGAAGTGCTGGTGGTCAAGGGGAAAGCCTCGCAGGTGAGAGGCATCGCCGACGCCCTCATCAGCACCAAGGGCGTCAAGCACGGCCGGCTCACTCTTACCGCTACAGGTACGGAACTGTGATCGTCGGCTCCGGCGTCGATCTCTGCGAAGTGGAACGCATCCGGAGGGTGGCGGCGCGGTTCGGACGGCGGTTCCTCGAGCGCATTTTCACTCCGCAGGAGATCGCCTACGCCGAGCGGAAGGCGTCGAAGTTCGAACGCTACGCCGCCCGCTTCGCCGCCAAGGAGGCCGCGATGAAGGCCATCGGCACCGGCTGGCGGAAGGGCGTCCGTTGGAAAGACTTCGAGGTAGTGAATCTGCCCACGGGCAAGCCGACGCTCGTCTTCCACGGCAAGGCCGCCGAATTCGCCGCCAGGCTCGGCGTGCGCAACGTCGCCCTCTCCATTACCCACACAAGAGAGACGGCCCTGGCCCACGTAATCCTCGAGAACTGAGGCCCCGCTTCGTGTACGATCAAGACGTAACGTACACCCCTCTCAGAGGAGGCCGTCATGACGGGAATCACACGCCGGGGACTGGGACTCTCCGCCCTGGCCGGAAGCGCGCTGGCGGCGGCTTCGAAACCGCTGCCTCGCCGGAAATTGGGAAGGACCGGACTCGAGGTGAGCATCCTGGGTATCGGCACCGGCTCGCTTGGCCGGCCCGGAGTTTCGGAAGAAGAGGTGGCCCGCGTGCTCGATACGGCCCTCGAGGCCGGGATCGACTACATCGACACCGCGCCCATTTACGGGATGGCGGAACGCCGCCTGGGCGAGGCGCTGCAGGGGCGGCGGGAGAAGTTCGTTCTCGTCACCAAGAGCGAGGCGACTTCGGCGCGAGACGCGAACTGGTACGTCCGCGAAAGCCTCATGAAGCTCAAGACCGACTACCTGGACGTGGTTCACATCCACAACGTCGGCCTCACTGACCGGTATCCCAGCATCGATTCCCTGCTGGGGCCCAGCGGCGCCTTGTCGGCGCTCATCAAGCTCAGGGAAAAGGGCGTCGTGCGGCACATCGGCATGACGACGCACCTCAGGCCCCGCCGGGCCTATCCGGTGATCGCCACCGGGGAGATCGAGGTCGTCATGTGCGCGGCGAACTTCGTGGACCGCCATACCTACAACTTCGAGGGGACGGTTTTCGAAGAGGCCCGCAAACGCGGTCTGGGCATCGTGGCGATGAAGATCCTCGGCGGCCGCCGGGGTGGCGGCGCCCGGCTGTCGGCGCCGGAACATTACGAAGATGCGGTGCGCTACGCCCTGAGCATTCCGGGCCTCTCGGTGGCGATCATGGGGGTCAAGAGCGCCGCCGAGTTGCGGCAGGCCGTGGAGACGGTGAAACGCTACCGGCCGTTCTCCCCCGAAGAGCTCACGCGCCTCGAAGAAAAAGGCAAACGGATGGCGGCGCAATGGGGCGAGCTACGGGGCCCTGTCGCGGGGGACTGACCGGCCTCAAGTTGCGGGCGATTCCTGCCGGCGGGCCGCCTTTTCATTCCCGGTGCGCCCGGGCGCCGGCGGATCTGCCGCCGCCGCCGGCTGGAGAGACTCCTCCGCCTCCAGCCGGCGCGTCTCCTGCCACGTGTAGATCATCCGGTGAATCACCGTCAGGTTGCCGAGTACGGCGATCACCCACAGCACGGGAGCCATGCGGTCGAAGAGCGCACCGATGATCAACAGCACGATCCGCTCCGGCCGCTCCATGAAACCCACCTTGCACTTGGGGATCACGTTCTCGGCCCGGGCGCGCGAGTAGCTGATCATCACCGTGGCGACCATCGCCATCGCCGTCAGCACGATGTAGAAGAACCGGTTGATCGAAGCGTAATAGACGAGGAGCCCGATCAGCAGGAACAGGTCGGAATAGCGGTCCATCACCGAGTCGAAGAAGCCGCCGAAGCGGGTGACGCGGCCCGTGGTGCGTGCGACGCGTCCATCCACCAGATCGAAAACCGCCGCGCAGACGATCACCACTCCGGCGACGCGGAAGTTCCCCGTGGCCAGGATGGCCGCGGCGGCCACATTGATGAGGACGCCGATGAAGGTGAGCGTATTCGGATTGATGCGCGCGACCGCCAGGGCGCGGACGATGATTACGACGATCTTGTCCGCCGCCGCGCCGATCGCATGGGTGAAGCTCATCGGAATTGTCCTCGAATCCTGGCGTCCCGGCGGGCGGACCGCTACCGCCTCTGCCCGTGACGCGGCTGACGAAGGCTATGCCACTCGTTTCCAGCCTTTCAACCTAGCCCCGTTCGTGGATCGTGGTCAACTCGATGATCTCCATTTCCCGCAATCCGCCCGGGCTCCGGACTTTCACTACGTCGCCCACTTCCTTTCCCAGAAGCGCCCGGCCGATCGGGGATGTCGTGGAGATCTTGCCGTTGGCCACGTCGGCTTCTTCGCTGGTGACGAGCTCGTAGGTGATCTCCTCGTCCCGGTCCATATCGAGGACGACAACCCTGGACCCCAGACCGACACGGTCAGCAGGGATCCGGGAAAGATCGACCATGGAAAGATCCCGAAGCCGCTTGTTCAGTTGGGCGAGCCGCGCCTCCACCAGCCGCTGGCGCTCCTTGGCGGCGTGATACTCCGCATTCTCGCTCAAGTCCCCGTGGGCGCGGGCCCGCCGGATCTCGCGCGGCAGCTCGGTGCGCAGCTCGTATTCGAGCGCGGCGATCTCGTCCTTCAGTTTCTTGAGCAGATCTTGCATGCGGGCCCAGAGGCGTCCCTCAGTCCGCTATTATAGTGGACTGCGCCTGCGCCGCGCCGCGGTCGTCACTCCCCGACGTACAGCAGAACCGGTTTCGTCTCGATGCCGCCGATCGTCAGGACGACCTCGTAGAGGTCCGGGCTGAGTCCCTCCGGAACCACGACGTTCACCTGATAGAGGCCCACGTTGCCCGGAGCGAGCCCGCTGAACTGCACCGCCGCGTCCCATCCGCCGATCGTCACCGTTGGCATCTCCGTCGTCTCCGACAACGGGCTTGCCGGGCTGATCTCACCGCTCGGCGGCGTGTTCGTTACCGGCCCGAGGCCGTTGGCGAACAACTGAACGACGTGCCCGCGCTGCACCGGGTTCGTGGAGCTGACGATCTTGAAGCTCTCGTCGAGCGCGGCCACCACCTGCCGGCCGGTGCCGCCCAGATCGGGGATCTCGAAGAAGGCCGGGGAGTAGTTGTTCAGAGGCAGCGTGTAGAGGGCGCTCTCGGTAAGAGGCCCGGTGCTCACCTTCACCAGCACCGAAGTGCGCCCCTGCACCTCCCACGGAATCTGGACATTGATCTGATTGTCGCTGACGAAGTGCAGGCGGCCCGGGTAACTGCCCTGGCCGTCCACCCGGTCGAAGCTGACGCTCACCCCCGCCAGCGACAGCGGCAGGTACGGGGTACTGAATACCCGGAGCGCGTCGCTGAGGTTGGCGCCGAAGATCGAGACGTAGGAGCCCGGCGCCAGGCCGTTGCCGATGCTGCCGTCGGCGGCGTTCACGATGCCGTTCGTATTGATCGCCGGGCGCAGTTTGGCGCGGCCCCGGAAAAAGATGCGTGTTTCGGGCTGGCCATCGATTTCAGCGGTGAACTCCTGCTCGCCCGGTGTCGGGCCGATGGTTGCCGTGGCCGCGGCGATGCCCAGGGCGTCCGTGTTACCCGTCGCTTCTTCGATCGCTCCGCCCCCGATGGTAGCCCGGAACAGCACCGGTACGTCCGGCACCGGCGCGCCGAAGCGGTCCACGATCTTCAGGTTCAGGTTGAAGCTGCGGCCATCGACCCATTCGTTCACGTTGCCCACGAAGTCCACCCCGCTCAGCGGGATCAGGTTGTGCGGCACGCCGTCGCTTTTCAGGTAGAGGAACGGCACGCGCAGCGGCACGGGCCCGCCGGTGACCACCACGTCGCCCTCATAACGGCCTGGCGGAGGAACCTCGGTCAAAGTCACGTTAACCTGCGCGGAGGCGCCCGGGGCGAGGTTGAACGCCGTTTGACTCAGCGCCAGCCGGGGATCCGCCGGCTCAACAGTGAGGGTCAAGGCCACCGGGTCGTTCCCATGATTCGTGATCGTCAGGGCCTGGACCGGCAGGCTGTCCGTGACGACGCCGAGCGAGATGGTCGCCGGCGTCACGGTGACGGCGGTCTTCGCCGCGTTCTCGGCGTTCAGGCGTCCGGCGCCGGCGGCGGTCACGCTTACCGGCACCTGGGTCCCGTTCTCGTCGAAGTCAGCCAGTTGCGAGCGTGGCGTGGCCGTGTTCACCACCGCGGACTTCAACTGCCCCGGTGTGAAGTCCGGGTGCTGCTGCAAGACCAGCGCCGCCGTCCCGGCGACCATCGGAGTCGAGAAACTGGTGCCCTGGGCGGCCGTGTAGCGGCTCGGGTCCCACATATCGCTGTTGGGATCGTAATCTTGGGTCGCCATGTAGAGATCCGTCCCCACGGCGACCACCTCCGGCTTCACCAGGCTGCCGCCGATCGACGGGCCCCGCGAGCTGAAATAGGCCATGTCATCGGCGAAAGCGTCGCGGGGCTCGAGCGCAGGATCGAGGGCGGCCTGCCGGCCCGGATGTCCGGCGAGGAAGTTGCGGAGGTTCGCTCCGTCGGTCTTGCCGATCATCACCGCCGGGATGCCGGTGTCGGTCAACCCGGTCATGGGAAAGATGACGTCGGAGTCGGTGCGGACGACGATCACCCCGACGGCGCCGCCCTTCTGGATATTGTTCACTTTGGTGGCGAAGGCGCAGTCGCCGCGGTCCACGATGGCGATGGCCCCGGTGAGGGTGCCGGCTCCCACCGGACTGCAGGCCTTGGCGTTCACCGGCGGCTCGGTCTGGGCGACATCCTTGAGCGGGGCTGTCACCGGGCCCGGCGGCCGGGCGCCGTCGCCGAACAAAGCGGGAATCGACTGCAGATTCGCCGGCACGCCCCCACCCGTGACTCTTACGGAATTGAAGAAGATGTGAGAATTCGTCGTGGCGCCGACGGTGATGGCTGACGGCGCCGTGCCAGGCGTGTTGATCGAATTGAGCGCCGGGAACTTCGCCCCGGCTCCGCTCATATTCCCGTCGTTGCCCGCCGGGACGACGACAGCCACTCCCGAAGCGATGGCGTTCTCGACCGCTTCCGTGCGCAGGTCGCAAGCTTCCTGGCCGGGCTTGTTGCAAACGCCGCCGCGGTCGCCCGGCGCCCACTCGGCTCCTCGCCCGACCGGCAGGACGACGATGTCCATGCCGTCGAGCACCGCGTCTTCCAGCGCCTGAGCGATGACGTCGTCGAACGTCACATCGTTGACGCCCGGCGAGCCGAAGATTTTGTAGTTGCCCAGGAAAGCTTTCGGGGCCACGCCGGAGACGGTGGCCGCCGGTCCGGTGGTCCTCACGCCGGCCGCCACCATGGCCACGGCCGTGCCGTGCCCGACGCGATCTCTGGGGCTCGTATCGTCGGGACGGGACAGGTCCGGCCGGTCCGCCCAGACCAGCATGTCTACGTAGCTGCGGGCCACGATGATCTTGTTGTTCGTGTAATCCGTCTCGCCTTTGGGGAAGCCGGGGGGCGGCTGGAGCGAGGAATCTTGAAAGGCGGGATGCGTATGGTCGATGCCCGTGTCGAGGATGCCGATCTTGACGCCCGCGCCGGCATTGTCGAAGCCGCCGACCTCATTCCACGCCTGCTGGGCCCGGATGATCTCCACCGCCCGGTCCATGGCCAGTTTCACGGGCATCATCCGGACGACCCGGGCCACGCCGGGCAGCCGGGCGAGAGCCTCAGCCTCCTCGCGGCCGGCTCGGACGTAGACGGCGTTCAGGATCCATTGGTTGGCGCCGAGGACGGCCACATCCCGCTCGCGCAGCGTTTCGCGCAGGCGCTGCTGCTCGGCCCGGATCCGGGCGATCTCGCCGGCGACAGCCGCCCGTTTCTCGAATCCGGCCGCCTTGGCCGCTTTCTGGGCGGCGGGAGGATCTTCGAGCACCAGGGCCCAACGGTCGAATCGGCTCTCCGCCCGGACAGTGGAAGCGGCCAGCAACAGGACCGCAATGAGACAACGGAACATCGGTTCATCCTTTCTGAATCAGCGACGCGGCGCAATCTCTCGCAGTTACAAGAGGTTACGAGCCCGCTTCGCTCGACAGCCCGATGGCTGTTTTGCTAACCTGTAAACAAGAGGCATTTTAACTCCATGGCACCTAAGCCCGCTTTCGCCCAAAACGCCCAAATCGAACATCCCAAGTTCGGACCTGGCACGGTACTTGCTTGCGACGATCATTACACAGTCATCAACTTCGACGATTACGGCGAGAAGAAGTTTATCTCTTCGATCGTGATTCCCAATCTGAAACGGCTCGACCGCAAGCCGCCGGAGAAGAAGACCCGCGCCCGCCGCACGCGCACGAAGGCCGCGAGAAAGACCGCCAAAGCGGCAAGCTGACGCCCGCCGGCCTGGAGCCATGGTCGCCCCGGTCGCGCAGCGTCGATACGCCCTGAAACCGGGGAGGCTCCGCCGCCACGAGCCTTACGGCCGCGCCGCAGCGGTGGCGGCGAAACCCGCTACGGCGAACACGAGGAACCACAGCGAATAAGCCACTTCCTGGACGCCGACCCGCACCAGCGCGAGTTCCCGGGCCGGGCGGACCACGTGCCAGCCCGCTCTCCAGAGAGCGGGAATATAGCCGAGCAGGAACCAGAACCCTCCCGGGGAAGAAACGGCGCAGGCCCCCAGCGCCACGGCCAGAGCGGCATGGTAAGCGGCGCAGCGGCGGCGCACCGTCTGCTTCTGGGGCCGCCGTTTGCCGCGCGCGTCGAGCACCCGCAAGCGCACGTAAAAGACACGGCCGAGAAAGTAAGAGGCCGAGACGGCCCAGACGGCCCAGGCTTCCACGGTCCAACGGCCCGCCGCCGCGTAATGCGCCGCCGGCCCGGCCAGCGTAAGACCGGCAACGCCGATCATCTCCGTCGCCAATGTCCGCTCCTCACGCCGCGCCGCCTGACGGGCGTTCCAGATCAGCAATCCGGCCGCCGCCAGCCCGATGGGAACCATTCCCCACAGACGGTGGACGACCAGCAGAGGCAGGCCGCTGAGAGCCGCGAGCGCCAGGTAGATCTCCAGGGCGGTGAACGCCCCGCCGACGGGACGGCCCCGGAGCCGCCCCCGCCACCACGCCAAGAGCGGCTCCCGGGCGGTGAAGAAGAACAAGGCCGCCAATGCCAGCCACAGCACCCGCCAGCCCCCACCGCCGGCGCTCAGAGCCCCCAGGCCCAGGGGCACGGCGAACATCGCCCAGGCGCCATGCTCCTTAGGCAGCCACAGCCGTTTCCGGATTCGCACCGTGCTTCTTCATTTTACGGGCGCCCGGCCGCTGAGGCAGTGATCGGGATCACGTGTTGAACACCGTCTCTGGAACAGGTACAGTGGCAGGGTGTCTCGAGGCGAAAACAAGAGCCCGGAAGCGCTAAAAGATCTTTACGCGTACGACGCCGCGGAAGTCGCCGATCCGCCCCGCACGTTCGTCCAGATCCTGCGCAAGATCGGCCCGGGCATGATCCTGGCCGCCTCGATCGTCGGCTCCGGCGAGCTGATCGCCACCACGACGCTCGGGGCCGAAGTCGGCTATGTCGCCCTATGGGTGATCCTCCTCTCCTGCGCGTTGAAACCCGCCATCCAGGCTGAACTGGGCCGTTACAGCATCGCCACCGGCGAAACCGGACTGGCGGGCTTCAACCATTTCCCGGGCCCCCGGCTCAAAGTCAACTGGATCGTCTGGGGCTGGGCCCTGATGATCCTGATGACGCGATTCCAGATCGGCGCCATGTTCGGCGGCGTCGCCCAAGCGCTCAACATGGCGTTTCCGTCCATCACCGTCAACGTTTGGGTCCTGTTGCTGTACGGTTTGACCCTGGCGCTATTGCTCGGCGGGGCTTACGAGCGGATCGAGAAGCTGGCCACGCTGAAGGTCGCGTTCTTCACCTTACTTACCTTCATGGCCGCCCTCCTGCTTACCCGGCATCCCCAGGACTTCTCCTGGGGGCGGGTGCTCGACGGCCTCAAGTTCCAGCTTCCCGCCGGCGGGCTGGCGAGCGCCGTGGCGGTCTTCGGCATAACCGGCGTCGGCGCCTCGGAACTGTTCATGTACCCGTACTGGTGCGTGGAGAAAGGCTATGCCCGCTTCTCCGGGAAACGGGATTCGTCCCCGGCGTGGCGTTGGCGCGCCCTCGGCTGGACCAAGGTGATGCACGTGGACATCCTGGCCTCCATGATCATCTACACCGTGGCGACAATCGCCTTCTATCTGCTGGGTGCAGGCATCCTTCACAGCCGCGGCCTGGTGCCGAACGCCACCGAGATGATCCCCCGGCTCTCGCAAATGTACACCCAGACCCTCGGCCCTTGGTCCGTGTACCTGTTCTACCCCGGAGCTTTGATCACCCTGTACGGAACCATTTTCGCCGCCACCGCCGCCGAGAGCCGCATCGCCTCCGATCTCGTCAGACTGGCAGGGGGATTCCGGGCCGGCGACTACCAGACCCGCCTGTGGTGGCGCAACCTCTTCATTTGCATCCTGCCCGGCATCGGCGCCCTGCTGTTCATCATCTTCCAATCCCCGGTGACGATGGTGAAGGTCGGGGGAGTGGCTCAGGCTTTGATGTTGCCCGTGATTTCGGTCGCGGTCCTTTACCTGCGCTACAAGCGGCTCCCCAGGGAGGTCATACCCCGAAGGTGGATCACCGTGGCGCTGTGGGCCGCTTGCACGATCACGATCTGCCTGATGGCCTATTATGCCATGCTCACCCTCAGGCAACTAGTACCTTAGAGCCCAAAGTACTGAACTGGAGCCGCTCTCGAAGATCGTCGCGCAAAATGTGCAGACCTGTGGTATGGTGAGTCTAATTACCAGGCTCCGGTGGATGCTTCGGAGCCGGCACAGGGCTCAACTCGAGCAACTCGTGCGCGCCGGTGAGCGCCCAAACTCCTCCAGGTGCTCGCCGGCGAACTCTTTGAGGGGATCACCAGAACAGCAATACCTTGGGGCGGATCAGTGAATCCACATGCTCGCAAGCTCCGCAGCGCATCCGGTAATCGGGTTGAGCGGAGTGGACGGCGGCGGGGATGGTGCGGGGATCGTCAGGCAAGTGATAGGCCGAGATGGCGAGACGGGGCCGCCAACGTTTCAGAGTCCCGGCCGCTCCATGCAAGGCCCGCGTCTCAGCGCCCTCGATGTCCATTTTGATGTAATCCACGCGGGGCAGGTTCAGTTCCTCCACCAACCGGTCGATCGTGGTGAGCGGCACACGGGTGATACTCTCCCAACCGTTCGCGCCCATTACGAAGGACGCGGCGGCAGTGTTGGCGGGATTGATACGCAGCGTAAGCATGTCCTCGCGGTCCCACACGCCCTTCGGGTAGACGATCACCCGGCCTTGTTCGATCTCCCGGGCGAGGTTCCGCCGCAGGCAACGCAGATTTTGCGGCGCCGGTTCGATCGCCACCACCAGCCGGGCCCCGCGGGCCAGCGCTTTGCGAGTAAACAGGCCCACGTTCGCGCCGCAGTCGAGAACAACATCTCCCGGGCGGACGCGGACCGCGCCCACCTCGTAGATGTCCAGCTCCTGTTCAGCAAGATTGAACGCGATCAGGAACTCGTTTCCAGTGGGAAGCCAGACCAGTCCGTCAGGGGTAGACCAGAGTTCGGAGCCCTCTGTGTCCTTCCCCGTCCGGCGCATCCCGGCTACGATCCGGTCCTTGGCCTCCTCCAGCATGTGGGCATGGACGGCGGCTCCCAGGGCATTGCCCCACGGGCAGTAAGGACTGCCGCCGGTGACCGACAGCCAGGCCAGCCCCGCACCCCCAGGCGCCTGCAGCGCAACGAACGCCGCCGCCAGCAGCCCACTGATTGCCACTACCTGAATCATGCGCTTCAAAAGCTTCTCACCCCCATGGCTACGATGTCGTCCACGCACAGGACCTCCTTCACCACGAACGGCTCGCCGTAGCGCACGCCGATCTGCTGCCCGTAGAACCGCGCGACAGCGGCGAGCCGCTCCCGGACCTCTTGCTCCGACGGAAACAGATCGGCCGCTCCCCCCTGGGTCCCGTACTGGGAGCGGTAGCAGAGCAACGCCTCCATGCGCCGGTCGAATTGCCGTGAGATATCGACGATGAACGACGGCCGTACGTCGGCGTAAAGCGACGAGTAGATCACCTTGTACGGGCGATGAGGCGGCGTCGCCTCGTCGAGCTTGCGCAAACCGGCCAGAAAAGCCGCCTCGTAGCCGAGTTCGCAGGCGCGGTAGTGGTCCGGATGGCGCGCCTCCCAATACGGCAGGATCAACGTGCGCGGGCGCAAACGGCGGATCTCGCCGGCCAGGCTCATCCGGGCGGCGATGTTGTTCTCGAGCCGGGCGTCGGGAAACCGCATATTGCCGCGCCACCGCAGCCGGAGCACCCTGGCGGCCGCCTCGGCCTCCTGCAACCGGATCTCCGGCGCGCCGCGGCTCCCCATGTCGCCAGCCGTCAAGTCGAGTACGCCGGTGCGGTAACCCTGCTCGGCCATGCGGATCAGCGTGCCGCCGCAGGTCTGTTCCACGTCGTCCGGGTGGGCGGCGACGGCCAGAACATCGAGTTCGGGAACTTCCTCCGCGTCCGTATATGGGTTCCGGATCATGAGGACCTCACCAGTACAGCTCCCGCCGGGTGCGGTAGGGCGCCCGGGTGCGGAACAGGTGGATCAGCGCCGCCCCGGCGACAAAACCTCCCACGTGGGCGAACCAGGCGATGCCGCCGGTCGTGGCCGATGAGTAGCCGATCGAGCCGACCCCGCTGAACAGTTGGATCACGAACCAGTAGCCGAGAATCACCGCCGCCGGCAGCTCGATGGTGGTGATGAAAACGAAAATGAAAATCAGCGTCACGATCCGCGCCCGCGGGAACTTCACCAGGTAAGCCCCCATCACTCCCGCGATGGCGCCGCTGGCGCCGATCGTAGGAACGCGCGCCTCCGGGTTCAGCAGCACGTGGAGGAGCGCGGCGAGAACCCCGCATAGCAGGTAAAAGAGCAAGTACTTGCCATGGCCGAGGATGTCCTCGACATTGTCGCCGAAGATCCACAAGAACCAGACATTGCCGATCAGGTGCAGCCAGCCGCCGTGCAGAAACATCGACGTGACGAGCGTGAGCGGGTCCAGCCGCGAGGGCACGATGCCGTAGGCGGCGATGAGGTGATTGGCGGAGAACGGGTCGAGAGAAACCTCGTAGAGGAAGACGAGCACGTTCACGGCGATGAGGGCGAAGGTAACGACGGGCGTGGACCGGCTGGGTTGAGAATCGCGCAAAGGGATCATCGGCTTACACCGTCTCCGCCCGCCGGGAATAGCGGCGGTTCCCCCGGCGTTCCCCCTCCGCCATCAGCCGTTGCGCCTCGCTCAGCGTAGCGATCCCTCCCCGGGCGCCGAGGGCGGTGCAGTTGAGAGCCGCCATGGCGTTGGAAAACTTGAGCGCTTCCCCGAGTCCCATGCCTTGGAGCACAGCATAGCAAAAGGCCCCGTGGAAGACGTCTCCGGCTCCGGTGGTGTCGATGCAGTCCACCACGAAACCCGGCGAGTAAACGTATCGCCCGTCCGCTCTCGCCAAGGCCCCCTCGGCGCCGAGCGTCATGGCCGCCACCTTCATGCCGTGCTCCTTCTGGATGATCTCCAAAGCGCGGAAAGGATCCTGCACGTGAGTCCAGTTCGACGGGAATTCGGCGCTGGCGATCAGGTAATCGACCAGCGGCAACACGTCTTCGAACCCGGCATAGATCGTGTCCACGTCCACGGCGACCGGCATGCCGTGCTCGCGCGCAATCCGCGCCGCGCGTTCCACGGCCGGCGTGTCGTGTCCGTCGATGTGGAGCATGCGGGCGCAGGTGATCTGTTCCGGACTGATCTCCTCGGGGGTGATCCGCAGGCACTCCGGCCGGCTCCAGAGCACGGTCCGCTCCCCGGTCGTCTTGTCCACGAGAATGTAGGCGGACTGGTTCGGGCAATTGGAACGCACCTGGACGTGATCCAGGTTGACGCCGGAACTCTTCAGGCTCTCCATCTGAACCCGCCCCCGGTAGTCGTCGCCGATCGTACCGATATACTTGGCCCGGAGCCCGAGCCGGGCGCAGGTAACCATCGCGCTGGCGACCTGTCCGCCGGGACTCAGGATCTCTTCCTCGAAGGCGACCTTGCCCCCATAGGCAGGAAACTTGGGAAGCAACAGGAGTGTGTCGGTGGCGTTCAGGCCGACGCCGACAATGTCGAATTCGGGCATCTAGCGCCGGGTCGCCTCCCTCTTCACTTGGACGCCGGCCACTCGTAGACGTAGATGCTGTGGATCCGGCCGTGAGCCTCGGCCTGCACCACTCGAACCGGGTTCCACTCGCGGATCTCGAAATCGTGGGAGACCACCCTGGCGCCGGGCTTGAGCGACCGCTCGAGGCGCGGCCGCAACAGCTCGTTGGAACTCGTCAGCAGGTACAGGACGACCACGTCGGCGTCGCTCAAATCCACTTCCCGAAGATCCCCCTGGATCACCCGGCATCTGTCTTCCAGTCCTTCCCTCTTGATGCGCTCACGGGCTTCCTTGACGAGCCGAGGCGAGATCTCGACCCCCACCGACCGCGCCTTGAACTTCTTCGCCGCCGTGATGATCACCCGGCCGTCGCCGGAACCGAGATCATAGACCAGTTCTCCGGGCTTGACCTCCGCTGCCTCAAGCATCTTCTCGACGATCTCCTGCGGCGAGGGGACGTACGGGGCGAGGCTCTTGGAGTAGTCTTTGGACTGGCCCCAGACAGGCCGGAGCGCCGCCGAACCTAGTATGAGAACCAGACCCACAAACGCTACGCGTCTCATGGCTCACTCCGAAGAAGCCGTTGTGACGCCACGCCGGCGCTTCCAGTTGACCACCTCCGTGATCATGTCGCTGACGGCGTGATACAGATCCCGCGGCCTGGTGATGGTGAACTCCCGGCCCGCCAGCGATTTCACCGCCAGCCCGATCGTATCCCGCCAGGGGATCTGATACGGATACAGGTTGTAGTTCATATAGAAGACCGGGAACGGCAACTCGCCGAGCACTTTGAGTTCCGCCGCCGGGACTTTGTGGTCCAGCATCGCCTTGGGACCCGCAAACACCAACGCATCCGGCGGTTCGCCGGTGCTGAGTTCCCGCTGAATCAGTTCGGTCAGGAACCGCGTCTCACCCTGCTTGTCGCCAAGCCGGGCCAGATCGATCGTCCCGAGCTCGATCTTGTCCAGCGAGGCGCCCAACGCCGGAAAATCGATCTGGTCGGCGTCGTCCTGCCGGAACAGCACCCGCCGCTCGTGCAAGTTGAACGCAACCACCGAGAACTTGGAGATGCGCGGCTCCCGCGAGATCGTTCTGAGTATCGCCACTAGAGCAGACGTATCGATCGGCTGGAGGGTTGCCGCGTGCTGGTTCTGGGGCGCGAAATTGACGAGAACCTTGATCCGCAGGCCGTGCTCCCCGCCCGTCCTCAGCACCGGCGGTTCTTCTTTGAACTGCTGGAATTCCGCCGCCGTGACCACGCCCGGCCGGATCATCAAGCTGATGTCGGCGTCCCTGCCCTTCAGGTGCACATCCACTTCCCAGAACGCGGAACAAACGCGGCCGGCGTGATCGCGCATCAGCCAGTCCACCTGGTAAGTCCCCTCGCCCACATCAAAAACGCCATGCAGGTAGGAATCCCCCCGCGCCTCCGGCTCGATTTCGGGCACCCGGATCCGCTGGCGGAAATAGACCGGTTCGCCCGGGGGATCTTTCGGGATCACCCGGAACAATACATTGAGCATATTCGCCCCGCCGGCCAACTGTTTCAATGGGATCGCCACCTCGTAGCTGGCGTGGAACTTCAGGTCGAAACCCAGCATGGGCTTGTTTGGACTCACCGAGCACGGCAGATCCCGGCGCTGCTGGTGGGCGACGAAAATCGCCATGTCGCTGGTGTGGATCCGCACGCGGCTGTCGGGACCGGAGCCGGGGAGCACGATCTGGGCCGCAAGCGGGCCGGGACACAGCATCAACAACGCCACGGCGGCGATCCCCGTCCGATCCCGGGTTGGTGGGCCGCTACTGGTCATCGCGAATCCACCTGGCTGGCGACTCTGTCTAGTGTACTCTACCCGCCATATCGGCGGTCCGCCACTCCAACGATTATGATACAGTGCAGGTAAACATGGCATCGCGCAGCGTAAACAAAGTGATCCTGGTGGGGAACCTGGGCAAGGACGCCGAGACTCGCTTCACGCCCACCGGAGTCGCCCGCACGACTTTCCCCGTGGCCACCAGCCGGCGCTGGAAGGACCAGCAGACCGGCGAGTGGCGGGAAGAGACCGAATGGCACAACGTCGTACTGTGGCGCCAGGAAAACGTCGCCAACTACTTGACGAAAGGCCGGCAAGTCTATGTGGAAGGGCGTTTGCAGACGCGGTCCTGGGACGACCAGGACGGCAACAAGCGCTACATGACCGAAATCGTCGCCGACCAGGTGATCCTGCTCGGCGGCCGCGGCGACTTCCCTCCGGACGAGTCCGCCGGCCAGCCGGTCTCCATGCCCCGGAACGCCCAGCGCCAGCAGACCGGCCGGGAACCGGAAAGCAGCGGCCCGGCTCTCGACCAGGGAATCACCGACGACGACGTCCCCTTCTGAGGGCCGCCGGAAGCGGGCGCGGCCCACTCAGTCCAGGGCGGCGAGCGCCTCTTCGATCTCTTCCCGGGTGTGGCTGTCGCCCGCACGTTCACAGGCCTCGATGCCTCTTCGGTAGACTTCCCTCGCCTCGTCGGTACGCCCCAGCCTGGCCAGCGCCTGGCCGCAATGAAAGTAGGCCGGGATGTAGCCGGCATCAGCCTCGATGATGGCGCGGTACTCGGCGACGGCCCGTTCCAGGTTCCCGGTGTTAGCCAGCTCCATCGCCAGCATATACCGGGTCCGGCTGTCGCCGGGATTCTGATTGACGAGATCCGTCAAGATCTCGAGGCGATTCGCAGGCATCGACCTTCATTGTAGTGGATGCCCGCCGGCGCGGGCCGGTCCGCGTTATCCTGGAATCCGTGAACGAACCGCTCCAAGGCCGTCCGGTCAGCGAATCAATGTCGGAATACTCCGAGATGGCGCTGCCGAACGACGCCAACCCTCTCGGCGACTTGCTGGGCGGGCACGTGATGCACCTCGTGGACATGGCCGGGGCGCTGGCCGCGATGCGGCACGCCCGCCGGCCGGTGGTCACCGCCGCAGTGGACCACATGACGTTCCTGCATCCCGTAAGGATCGGACAACTTCTCGTACTGCGGTCGTCGGTAAACCGGGCCTTCCGGACTTCGATGGAAGTGGGGGTGCGGGTTGAAGTCGAAGACCTGACCACCGGCGAAATCCGCCACACATCATCGGCCTACTTGACGTTCGTGGCGTTGGACGACGAGGGAAAGCCGGCGCCGGTTCCTCCCGTCATCCCGGAAACACCGGAACAGAAGCGCCGCTACGAAGAAGCCGGACGCCGGCGCACCTACCGCCTCGAGATGAAAGAGAAAGCCCGGTTGAAACAGACCTAGGCCTTGTACATGTACTTGATATTGGGCTTGTAGATCAACAGGTTCGGCTGATCCTGGCGCGACAGCTTCAAGCAGGACTTGTCGTACCATTCGATGACACCGTGGAGCTCCTCACCGTCCTTGAGGACGATCACCATCGGCGTCTTGGCCTGCATCTGCTTGACGTAATAGAAGTTTTCGGCGTTCGTGTGTTCCGGGGGCACCGGCTTCTTATGGTTATTCTGGTTCCGGCGAGCGTTCATTTGTTCCCTTATCTGAGCCAATGACGGACGGATGAGCTTTCGGTTTGCGGCCTCCACTCTGCCACCTCGATTCTCTTGAGAAGTAAGCGACCTCGGACCTCGGGCACGGATTGCTGAGGCCGATCCACAGATGGGTGAAGTATCCGGGTACTGCTATATATGTACCACACCGTCCGAAACTCCGGCAAGCCGGGATTGTCTTCCCAGGGCAGCGCCGCCGGGCCACCGGTTCGCATCCCGCGGGCCGGCTGTTATGATGAGTTTTTTGCCAATCCCGGCCTGGGGCGGTTCGGAGCTTCCGCTCCCCCCGGACAGATCCGCCGGGGGCCGCTCAGGGCGGGGATACCGAGGAGCAACCCATGAGCGAACACTCTCACCGCCCCTATGTCCCCGAAGACGTCCAGATGACGGAACTGACTCTGCGGGCGGTTCTCATCGGTCTGGTGATGACGATCGTCCTCGGCGCCGCCAACGCCTATCTTGGCTTGCGCGCCGGCATGACCGTCGCCGCCACCTATCCCGCGGCTGTCATCGGCATGGCCGCCCTGAGACTCTTCCGCGGCAGCATCCTGGAAGAGAACATCACCCGGACAGCCGGAACGATCGGCGAGTCGGTAGCCGCGGGGGCCATCTTTACCCTGCCTGCCTTCGTCATCGCCAAAGCGTGGCCCAGCTTCAATTTCGCCGACGCTTACTGGAAGTCCACCGCCCTGATGGTGACCGGGTCGGTGCTCGGCGTGCTCTTCATCTCGCTGGTGCGGCGGGGCATGGTGGAGGATCCCGAACTCCCCTTCCCGGAATCGGTCGCCGCCGCCGAGATCCACAAAGCCGGCCAGATCGGCGCCAGCGCCGCCAAGCACCTGTTCCTGAACATGGGCGTCGGCGCCCTGGTCTATCTCGGCTCCATGTTCCGGTTCTTCTCCATGGACAAGGACATCCTGTTCCGGATCGGGGACCTCGGCAAGAGCTTTGTCCGCGTGGGCGGCACCGGCAGCAAGGAGATCGTCAAGACCGGCGGCATTACCATGGCCTCCGGGCCCTCGATCAGTCCCGCCTATCTCGGCGTCGGTTACATCATCGGGCCGGGCCTGGCGGCCCTGAACTTCTCTGGAGGAATGATCGCCTGGGGACTCCTCATTCCGCTCATCATCTTCTTTCTGGGGCCGGACCTGGCGGCCTACGTTCCCGAAGCGGCCAACGCCGAGAGCTGGACCGACATGGCCTATAAGGTCTGGCTGAACATTGTGCGGCCCATCGCCGTCGGCGGCATGCTGGTGGGCGCCGCTTACACGCTGTTCAAGATGCGGGACAGCATCTGGAGCGGCTTGAGCCGGACCTTCAAGGACATCCGCCAGGGCGAAGCCCACCCGGAACAGCTCAGCCGCACCGAGCGCTACATGGCCTCCAAGACCGTCGTCTCTCTCATCGGCCTCACCTTTCTCGCCATGCTCGCCATCTACGTCTATTTCTCCGGCGACGTCGTCGCCGGCTTCATCGCTGCGGGGGTGATGCTGGTGGCGGGCTTCTTCTTCGCCGTCGTCTCGGGCAGTCTGGTCGGCCTGATCGGCTCCTCCAACAACCCGATCTCCGGATTGACGCTCTCCACCCTGATCATCGCGGCCCTGCTGATGGTCACTTTCGGCGTCTCGGGCCTCAGCGGGGTGGCGACGGTGCTGGGAGTCGCCGCGGTCGTCTGCGTCTCCTCGGCGGTGGCCGGCGAGCTGCTTCAGGATTTCAAAGTCGGATACATCCTCGGGGGCACCCCGCGGAACATCCAGATCGTTGAACTGATCGCCGTGCTCTGCGCGAGCCTGGTGATGTATTTTCCGCTGCTGATCCTCCACCAGGGCAACATCAATGCGGGCGGCATCGGCTTCGGCGACCGCCGGCTCCCTGCTCCCCAGGCCGGCCTCATGGCCTCCCTGGCGGACGGGATCGTCGGCGGCGAGATGGCCTGGCCCCTGGTGGTGGTCGGCATCATGATGGGCCTGGCGATGATCCTGCTCCAGGTGCGCAGCCCGATGCTCGTCGCCGTGGGGATGTATCTGCCCCTGGGCACGACCTTCGCCATCTTCGTCGGCGGACTGCTGCGCTGGGTGGGAGACGTACTCGCCCGGGGCCGGAATTTGAATGAAGCCCAAATGGCCCGGGTGGTGAACGTCGGGGTCCTCACGGCCTCGGGCCTCATCGCTGGAGAAGCTTTGATGGGGCTGGTCGAGGCCGCCTTCAACTTCTTCGAATGGCCGATACCGGCGTGGACGCAGCACCCGTCTTATTCGGCCGGCCTGATCGTGCTGGCGGCTCTGGCTTTCCTGATGATCCGGAATCCGCTGGCCAGCGCCGGCCGCCCGGACGAACCGGCCCCTCCGTCGGCGATGATGTAAGCGGGAAAGCCGTGGCGGTGCGCGCCAGCGGCCGGATCAAGGCGAGAGGAAGGCTCCTATGTCGTTGATGCAGGAAATTCGAAACTTCCCCGTAGACACGGGCTCAGTCGCCATGTGGTGGCTGGGACAAAACAGCTACATCTTCAAGAGCCCCGGCGGCACGCTCACCGGCGTCGACCTCTATCTCACCGACAGTTGTAACGGGCTCTACCCAGGCTTGAACCTCGCCCGCCGCGTGCCCGTCCTGATCCCGCCCGAGGAACTCGACGTCGATCTGTTCCTTTGCACCCACAATCACCAGGACCATACGGACCCGGAAACCATCGGCCGGCTGCGGAACAAGGACACGGCCCTCTTCATCGGTCCGCATCCCTCTTGCCGCGTCTTCCGGGCCAAAGGGATCGAGAGCGGCCGCATCCAGCCTTCCTGGCCGGATTGTGAGATCGAGCAGGAGGGCGTCACCATCCGGGGCGCTTTCGCTCTGCCTACCGACGACACCGACCTGAACCACATGGGCTTCGTGCTCGAGTTCCACCGCGGCCCGCGCATCTACATCACCGGCGACACGGACTACCACGACCTGCTCGCCTCGGCCGGCCGCCGCAAACCCGACGTGATGATCACCTGTATCAACGGCGGCTTCAACAACCTCTCCCATTTCGAGGCCGCCGCCCTGGCGGCCAAGATCCGGCCCAAAGCGGCGATCCCCTGCCACTACGACATGTTCCCCGACAACGCCGCCGACCCGAAGCAGTTCGAGGCGGCTCTCAAAGTGGGGGCCCCGGACGTCCGTTACCAGGAACTCGTTCACGGTCGGGTTCTGCTGTTTCCCGGCTGAACGGCGGCCCCGGGCGCCGAATCCGGTAACAGGCGGCGGCCGCCGGCCGTCTAAACCGAGGGCAACCCACCGCTCCCGGCCACAAGGGCGGTGGCGTAGGATAGTATCTTGTCGTCCATTTCGTCGTCCGGAACGAGCGGAGGTGTGAGCTGGCCGCTTCTGTATCTGGGCGTGGCGTTCACGACGCTCGCTACGATCCTTCTCGAGCTCTCGCTGACGCGGATATTCTCCGTCGTTTTCTACTATCATTTCGCCTTTCTCGCGATCTCCATCGCTTTGTTCGGCCTCGGCGCCGGAGGCTTGTTCTCCTATGCCGTCGCCCGAGGCCATCCCACTGTATTCCGGAAGCTGGGCGTCCTTTCGGTAGCCGCGGCCGCCTCCGTGCTCGCCGCCCTGGGCTACATCCTCGCTCAGCGCGGCGGCGTAGGCGGGGGAACCCTGGCCCTGGTCTACCTCGCGAGCGCGCTGCCGTTTCTGCTGGCCGGGACCGTCGTCGCCACGGCGATCGCCGAGACAGTGGTCCGGGTGGAGCGGGTCTATTTTTTCGACCTCGTCGGAGCCGCGGCCGGCTGCTTGCTGCTGGTGCCGCTGCTGGACATCACCGGAGGTCCGAACACCGTCATCGGCGCTGCCGTGATGTTCGCCGCCGCCGCCGCCATCTGGTTCACTCTCGGGGCCTCCTGGCGGGGACGCACACTGGCCGTCGCCCTGGCCCTCGGCCTGGTCGGCCTCATCGTTCTCAACACGAAGAAGCCTTTGGTTGACGTGCGTTACGCCAAGGGTGAGCGGCTCGCCCACGAGCTGTTCGTCAAGTGGAACGCGTTCTCCCGGGTGGCGTTGGTCGAGGACTCCAGCGGCGTCCCCCGGATCCAGTTGGATGCCGATGCCAGCATACCGATCGCCGTACAGAAGCCCGACACCCTTTCGCCGCACCAGCGGGACCAACTGCTGGCGACCAGCGCCGGCCTCGCGCATTTGCTGCGGCCCGCCGCCAGGACTCTCATTCTGGGCGCCGGCGGGGGCCAACCGGTGCTGCTGGCGCTGATTTCCGGCAGCCGGGAGATCGTCGCGATCGAGACGAACCCGATCATCGCCCGGGCTATCATGCAGGAGCGCTTTGCCGAGCTGAGCAGCGCCCTCTTTGCCCGCCCGGAGGTTCGCGTCATCGTCGGCGATGGACGCAGCTTCCTGCGCCGCACTCACCAGCAGTACGACGTCGTCCAGCTCTCGGTCCCGGAGACCCGGGCGCCGGCCTCGGCCGGCGCCCATGCCTTCACCGAGACGGCCCTCCTGACCCGGGAGGCGTTTGCCGACCTCCTTTCCCGCCTGATGCCCACCGGCATACTGAGCGTCATCCATTGGGCCTCCGATCCGCCGGTAGTCTCCCTGCGGATCGCTGCCACCGCGGTCGCAGCGCTGCGGGAACGCGGAGAGCAGGAGTTTCAACGCCACTTGATCGTCGTCCGGCAGACACGGGCCCGCCACACCACCGATGCCGTCCTGGTGGCCCGCTCCGGCTTCCGCCCCGAGGACGTCCGGCGGGTGAAAGCCCTCGTCCGGGAGGGAGCCCTCCAAACGCTGTACCTGCCGGGCGACAACTCCGGCAACGCTTTCTCGCGCCTGCTCCACCCGTCGGCTTTCGAAGATTTCCTGGCACGGTACCCCCAGGACATCTCGCCGGTGGACGACAATCGCCCGTTCTTCTATTACACCGAGCGTCCCGCCGCCGTCCTTGCCTGGTTGGCCGACGACCCCGCTGCGCGCAGCTCCGTCCGTCCGAGCTCCCCTCTTTGGCTGCTCATCCGCTTGATCGGCATCGGCCTGCTGGCCACCGCGATCCTCCTCCTGCTCCCGCCGCTGTTTCTGGGCCAGTGGCCCCGCCGGCGCGGAACCATGCGCTGGCTCTGGTACTTCGTGTTCATCGGCGCCGGCTTCCTGCTGGTGCAGGTGTCGCTGATTCAGAAGTTCGTCCTCTTCCTCGGCAATCCCACTTACGCCCTCACCGTGATCATCTTCTCCATGCTTGTTTCGAGCGGTGCGGGCAGCTTCTTCAGCCGCCGCGTGATCGGTTCCTCCGAAGAGGGGCTCCTGGGGGCTCTCGCCACCGTAGCTTTACTCATCGCTCTGATGGCCGTGCTGATCCCGCCTCTGACCCGGACGGCGGCGGGCTGGCCGATGCCGGTGAAAGTGCTGCTGTCGGTCTCCTTGATCGCTCCCGCCGGTTTTGTGATGGGGATGGCATTCCCCTCCGGAATGGCGCGGCTGAATCAGATCAACCCCTCGACCGTACGCTGGGCGTGGGCGGTGAACGTGGCGGCGAGCGTCCTGGGTTCTGTCGTGGCTGTCTTCCTGGCCCTCCACGTCGGATTGCGGGAAACGCTGCTGTTTGGAGGCATCATGTATTTGGGGGCGCTCATGTCGATCGGCGCCCGGAAGGCACCCGCTGCGGACTGACCGATGGACGCTCTGCTGCGCCGACTTCCGCCGGGCACCCTCGTTCTCGACGTCGCCGCCGGAAAGGGCAGCTTCGACGCCCGCCGCTACCCTCAACTGCGGATCGTCAGCGTGGACCTGGAACCTGCGGCCTCCACTGCCCACGCCGCCCGTGTGAGGGCGGATGCCGCCGCCTTGCCCTTCCCTGACCGAACCTTCCACGCGGTGATCTGCAACCACGGCCTGGAACATTTCGTGCGGCTCCAGATGGCGGTCGGAGAACTGGGACGCGTTCTGCGCCAAGGCGGGGGTCTGTTCGTCGCCGTGCCGGACGCGCGTACCCTCACCGACCGGCTCTACCGCTTCCTGGCCCGGGGCGGCGGCCACGTGAACCGCTTCCGCTCGCCCGGCGAAGTCGAAGAGCTCTTCGCCCGCCTGGCCGGCCTCCCGTGCCGGGCCCGGCAGACTCTTCATACCTCGCTGTCTTTCCTGCACCCGGACAACCGGGGCCGGCGGCGGAACCGGCGCTTGTGGCTGCTGCTGGGAGCGGGCGTTCGCACGCTGCGGTGGGCCACGTGGCTGTTCCGGCTGATCGACCGTGGGATCGGCACCCGCCTGAGCGTCTACGGCTGGTCCTTCCACTTCGGGGCTCTCGCTCCCCGCCGCCGCGAACCCCCGTGGACCAATGTCTGCATACGCTGCGGCTCCGGCCACCCCGCCGCGGCGCTGCAAAAAGAGCGGGGCTGGCCGCCGTCCTACCGGTGTCCGGTGTGCGGAGAGCGGAACTTCTTCACGCCCGACGCGGGCCGTTGAAGGCGACGCGGGATCAGATTCTCCGCAAGGCCAGTTCCAGCGCCTCGACGAAGAAATATTCCCCCCACATCACGCTCTCGTTGACGCCCAGCCCTTTGTGGATGTGGTAGACCCCGCCTTTCAAGATCCCCTCCCAAGAGGGATCGTCCTGGGCCAGATGCTTCTCGCACAAAGCCTGCAGGATCCGGATCCCAGTGGACCAGTAGAAGTGTCCCTTCACCGGGTCCGCCAGCAGGCGGCACAGGCGCAAGAACCCGGCGGCGGCAATGGCGGCGGCGGAAGTGTCGAGCTGTTTCTGCTGCTCCGGCGGGGCCTTGAAGTCCCAGGGCGGCACGCCGTCGCTCGGCGCGTGGGTGATGTAGTAGTCGGCGCAGGCCTCGGCCGTCTCGAGCAGGCGCGGATCCAGACTCCACTCGTAGGAGGCCCCGAACCCATAGAGCGCCCAGGTCAGTCCCCGCGACCAGCACGAGTCCCCTCGGTAGCCCTGGTGCGTCGTCTGTTTGAGAAACTCGCCGGTCTCCAGATCGAAAATGCCCTCATGCGCCGTCGAGCCATCGCCCCGCACGAGCACCCTGCGGGTGGTGTAGCAATGGCGCAATGCGATCTCCCGCAGGCGCTTATCCTTGGTTTCGTGCGCCGCGTAGAAAATGATGCCGACGTTCATCATGATGTCGATGAACAGGGAGTTCGCGGCGATGAAGGAGCTCAGGTACTGCCCTTTTTCCTGGTAACGAAGCGCCAGCGTCCGGCCTGCCTGGATCAGCACGTCCTTCAGTTTCGGCTCCTTGGTGAGCCGGTACCAGCGGTAGTAACTGGAGAGGAAGATGAAACCGAGATCGTGAACCTCCCGGTCCAGTTTCCGGGGCTCCAGAGGCTCCGTATATCGCACCGCGCTCTGGAACCAGAACTTCTTCTCCGGATGATCGTCGGGCAGGTAACGGTGGAAAATCCACATCATCCCCGGCAGGAAGCCGTCGCACCAGTGAGTCCAGGCCTGCCCCTCGTGTTTCCATTTCCCGTTCTGGGTGTACAGCGGGTAGTAGCCGGGGTGGATCTCCATCAACGACCGCACCTGCTTCTGGGCGAACTCCAGCGCGCTCTCGAAAAGTCTGCGATCTGCACTGACCAGCTCGAACTGAATCACCGTGTGTCCCCGTCATCAGCCCCCGCGGCGACTTGCCAAACCATCCGCGACCCCGCGGGAATGTGTAACTTTCCACCTTTAACATAAAAGACGCCCGCGCCGGGAAGCGTCTCGAGCTGCGGCAGGCGGACCAGTTCCCAGTTCCCCATGCGTTGCAGGGTCCCCGAAGCCACCAGGGGCCGCTGCCCGCCCCCGACGTAAGAAGGGAACCGGATCAGCCGCGCCCTCAACTCCGCCCGTTTGCGCCCGAACTCGACGCTCTCCAGACCGACGGCTACGACGAAGTACCCCGAGCCGCCTCCGATCTGCTCCAAGTGCAACAGCCGGCCCGTGACGCGCGCCCCCTTCGGCAGAATCACACGCCTCTTCCGCTTGGCGTCGCGGGTTAGCCGGGCCTGAAGGATCGTGCCCACCGGCGTCGTCTCTTCAATTCCGGTCTCCAGGGCGATCTCGAACCGGAGCCCGACCGGCAACTCCACCGTCTCGGGCGGCGGCGCGGGAGCTGGAAGGTCTTTCGGAGGCGGAGCAAACGACAAGAACGATTCACCGGTGTACTGCCGGCAGTCGGCGAACAGCGTCTCGTTACGGTTCTCGTCGCCGTTTGTCTGGGTCAGCGTCGTGACCGCCCGCCGGGGCAACAAGAAGTCGTGGCCGCCGATCGGTACGCGGCCATACTCGAGAATCGTGTGCACCGCCTCGAGTCCGAGCGATGCGGGGATCTGTTCGGCATGAATGTCGAGGCGGACGAGATCGTAGGTCTTCGCGTCGGCCCAAAACGATCCGGAATAGGCCACGATGGCGCTTCTGTCGCCCACCCGCAGCCGGTAGCCGCTCCACATCAGCGGCACGCTGTAGTCGAATCGCTCGCACAACCGCCCGCCGATCTCCTCCCGGCCCACGTAGGTGAACCGGGCCACGTTGGAGACGAACACCGCCCGGGCGTGCAGGGCGAAGTACCCGGTGCCGATCGTCCCCGACGGCACCATCTCCCGGGGGTCCGTAGTGCGGAACTCGCGCGCTCCGGGCCAGGAGAACATCTCCTTACCCTCGACGATGGCCACCTCCAGCCGGAGCGTGTCGATCAGCCGGTAACGCCGCGCCGGCGCCCGCCGCACGGAACGCTGGATCGTCTCCATACAGGTGTAGTCGGGCTGCCGGCGCAGTGTCTCCTCCATCTTCAGCTTGACCCGCGCCAGCAGCAACACTTCGGGTTTCAAGCCGGTCTCGGAAACCGGCTGGGCCCCGGAAGAAAGGGCCGCTGCCAACAAAGCGGCTGCCGCCCGCTGTTTCATAGTCAGGTCACGGAGCCGCCGCGGTGTGGCGCACCCTCGGCGCGCCTTCGAGCCACTCCGAAGAACGCCCCATTTCCGCCAGCACCAGCCGGGCGCCTTCGCGGATCCGGTCATGCAGGGCCGGGTGGAGCGGCTCGAGCCGTTGCAACAAAGACCGGAAAGCCTCCTGCTGTTCGGGCTTCTCCGGGCTGTGCCACGACCGCCGCCCCGCTTTCAGGAACGCCCGCAGCGAGCGCTCCACCAGGTGCTCGATCACCGGCGCCGCGCCGCTTGGCGTCAAGCCCGCCGCCCGCAAGCATAGTTGCACCGTCTCCAGGTGGGGAATCAGCAGCCACGTCCCGGCAGCGATCGCCGCCGCCGCCGCCGTCTCGGCCCCCGAAGGGAGTTCTATCACTCTGCCGCCCGCCCCTTCGATCAGCCGCCGGGTGTCCCGCACCGGCCGCCGGCCGCCGATGGCAAAACACCGGACTTCGTCCGGATCCTCGATCGGGATCAGCGACACGACTCCCGCACCCAGCCGCACGAACCCTTCCGGGGGCGGCTCCCCGCTCGCCTGCCAGATCACCAGCTTGTTCTCCCAGGCGGGCCCGGCCTCCAACAGTACGCTCAAGAAAGGATCTCCGCTCCGGGCGGCGATCCAAACAATGTCCGCACCTGAAAGCCACTCCCGCCCGGACGCAGGCGTTCCCGCCCGGAACGTATTCACGACTCGACTCGCCTGCCGCCGCGTCGGCGCCGCCACCGCCGTCAGCCGGTTCCGCAGGTTCGGCAACCTGCTCAGCAGACAGTCACTCGCTTTCGCCGTGATCACCAGCGCCAACCGGCGCGACTTCATCGAAAACCTCCCGCTGCCGTAGCTTCTTGATGCGGTCCCGGTACTCGGCCGCCTTCTCGAACTCGAACTTCCGGGCCGCCTCCCGCATCTTCTCTTCCAGTTCTCCGATGTAACGCCGCAGCTGCTCCGGCGACAGCGCCTCCACCTCTTCCTCCTCCTCCACGGGCACCGTCACGTAATCGCCCTCGGCCACCGCCACCAGGCTCATATCGATCGGCTTGATGATCGTCTGCGGCGTGATGCCGTGTTCCTCGTTGTAGGCCATCTGGATCCGCCGGCGCCGCTCGGTCTCGTCGATGGCCGCCTTCATGCTCTCCGTGATGGTATCGGCATAGAGGATCGCCGTGCCGTGAAGGTTGCGCGCGGCCCGGCCGATCGTCTGGATCAATGATCCCGTCGAGCGCAGGAACCCCTCCTTGTCCGCGTCCAGGATCGCCACCAGCGAGACCTCCGGCAGGTCCAGCCCCTCCCGCAGCAGGTTCACTCCGATCAGCGCGTCGAACTCGCCCCGGCGCAGATCCCGGAGGATCTTCACCCGCTCCAGCGTGTCGATCTCCGAATGCAGATACCGGCACCGGATCCCGGCCTCGCTGAAGTATTCCGCCAGATCCTCGGCCATGCGCTTGGTCAGCGTCGTCACCAGCACCCGCTCGTTACGCTCGGCGCGCAGGCGGATCTCGTTCAGCAGATCGTCCACCTGCCCCTTCACCGGCCGCACCTCCACCTTCGGGTCCACCAGGCCCGTCGGCCGGATGATCTGCTCCACCACCACGCCGCCGCTCTTGGTCAGCTCGTAGGGGCCCGGCGTCGCCGAGACGTAGATCACCTGCGTCACCCGGTTCTCGAACTCCTCGAAGGTCAGGGGCCGGTTGTCCAGCGCGCTCGGCAGGCGGAAGCCGTGGGCCACCAGCGTCTCCTTCCGCGAGCGGTCGCCGTGGTACATGCCCTGCAACTGGGGAATGGTCTGGTGGGACTCGTCGATGAAGATCAGCGCGTCGTGCGGCAGATAGTCGAGCAGCGTCGGCGGCGCTTCGCCCGGCAGGCGGCCGGAAAAATGCCTGGAATAGTTCTCGATGCCGTGGCAGTAGCCGATCTCCTGGATCATCTCCAGGTCGAACATCGTCCGCTGCCAGACCCGCTGGGCCTCCACCAGCTTGCCCTGCTTCTCCAGTTCTTCGCGCCACCACTCGAGTTCGCGCCGGATCGACTCGATCGCCTCCTCGCGCGTCTTCTGGCTCATCACGTAGTGGCTCTTGGGGTAGATCGGCAGCCGGAGATAGGTCTGGCGCCCCTGGCCGGTGAGCGGGTCGATCTGCGCCAGCGTGTCGATCTCGTCGCCCCAAAGCTCGATCCGGTAGGCGTAGTCGTCGTAGGGCGGGAAGACCTCGATCACGTCGCCCCGCACCCGGAACGTCCCCCGCGTCAGCTCTCCCTCGTTGCGCTCGTAGAGGATCTCGACCAGCCGCTGGATGATCTGCTCGCGGGCGAAATGTTTGCCCTTCTCCAGCATGAGCAGCATGCCGTAGTAGGCGTCCGGCGAACCCAGCCCGTAGATGCAGCTCACGCTGGCGACGATGATGCAATCGCGGCGCTCGAACAGCGACCTGGTCGCCGACATCCGCAGCTTGTCCAGCTCTTCGTTGATCGTCGCCTCCTTCTCGATGTAGACGTCGCTGGCCGGGATGTAGGCCTCGGGCTGGTAGTAGTCGTAGTAGCTGACGAAATACTCGACGGCGTTGTGGGGAAAGAACGACTTGAACTCGTGGTAGAGCTGCGCCGCCAGCGTCTTGTTGTGGGCCAGGATCAGCGCCGGCCGGCCGACCTTCTCGATCACCTTGGCCATGGTGAAGGTCTTGCCCGAGCCGGTCACCCCGAGCAGCACCTGGTGCTTCTCGCCGTCCAGCACCCCGCGGACGAGCTGGTCGATCGCCTGCTGCTGGTCCCCCCGGGGCGTGTAATCGACCTCTAGCCGGAACCCCACACTTCCATTGTAGGAATCGCGGGGCGCCCCAAACCGGCGGCGGGGGACTTATTTGATCAGCACCAGCAGCATGACGAGCGGCGATTTCGCCCGGATGCCGTGCTCGAGCTGGGGCGGCATGTGGACCACCGTCCCGGCCTTCGCCTCGAGCTGGTCCTCGCCCAGCCGCAGCTCCGCCTCCCCCCGAACGAAATACAATACCGCGGGCATCGGGGCCGTGTGGGCCGACAGCTCCTGCCCGGGGGCGAACCCGAACGCAACAACCTTGCTGCGGTCATCGTTCTGGAGTGTGCGGCTCAAAATCCCGTTTTCGGGGATCGCGATTTCCTCGCCCAGATCGGCAATAAAGGTGTAAGCGCTCATAATCTGTTTTCATCATGCCAGGATGCCCCGCGCTTGTCTGTGACTTCCGTCCCCCGATGTGGTAAAAGCACAGCAGAAGGGAAACTGGATCCTATGCGACCTGTCGGGCGGTTCACTGTTGTCCCCAAGCTCCCAGAACGTCTCAAGGCATTGCGCACGCTGGCCTACAACGTCCGGTGGACCTGGAAGCACGACACCATCCACCTGTTCCGGCGCATCGACAGCGATCTGTGGGAATCTACCGGCCACAACCCGGTCCGAATGCTGGGCCTGATCGACCAGGAACGCCTCGAGTCGCTGGCCGAAGACGAGGCGTTTCTCGCCCACCTCGACCGGGCGGCCGCCGAGCTGGAAGCGTACCTCGGCAACGAGTCCACCTGGTTCCGGCGCACCTACCCCGAAGCCGGATCGCCATTGATCGCCTATTTCTCAGCCGAGTTCGGCCTCACCGAATCGCTCTCCATCTTCGCCGGCGGCTTGGGTATCCTGGCCGGCGACCACCTGAAGTCGTCGAGCGACCTCGGCATCCCCCTGGTAGGCGTCGGCCTGCTGTATCAGCAAGGCTACTTCCGGCAACAACTGAACGCCGCCGGCTGGCAGGAAGAGCTGTACGAGGACAACGACTTCCATACCCTCCCCCTGGAGCTCCAGCGCCGCCCCGACGGCTCTCCGTTGACGGTCTCCGTCGATCTGCCGGGCCGCGCCGTTCACGCCCAGATCTGGCGCGTGAAGGTCGGGCGCCTCTCCCTCTATCTGCTGGACACCAACTTCGACGCCAACCCGGACCCCGCCGACCGCGACATCACCGACCAGCTCTACGGCGGCGACATCGAGATGCGCATCAAGCAGGAGATCCTGCTCGGCATCGGCGGCTACCGGGCGCTGCGGGAGGTGGGCCTGGAACCTACCGTCTATCACATGAACGAGGGACACTCGGCCTTCCTCGCCCTCGAGCACGTCCGCTGGCTGATGCGCGAGATGGGACTCAACTTCTACGAGGCCCGCGAATTGGCCGTAGCAAGCTGCGTCTTCACCACTCATACCCCGGTTCCGGCGGGGCACGATTACTTCTCCCCGGAATTGATGCGCACCTACTTCTTCGACTACGCTCGGTCGCTCGGCATCCCGTGGAGCGAGTTTCTCCGCCTCGGGCACAGCAAGCCCGCCCACGTCCACGAAGACTTCTGCATGACGGCCCTGGCGCTGAACCTCTCGTTCGCCTCCAACGGCGTGAGCAAACTGCACGGCGAAGTCTCACGCCGGATGTGGCGCTCTCTGTGGCCCGGCGTACCGGAGGGTGAGGTTCCCATCGGCCATGTCACCAACGGCGTCCATTTCCAAAGTTGGATCTCCCACGACGTCGACGAGCTCTACGACCGTTACCTCAGCCCCCGGTGGCGGGATACCCCGGCGGATCAGAAGCTTTGGGAAAAAGTCGAGTCGATCCCGATGGATGAACTCTGGGGCACCCATGAGCGCCGCCGCGAGCGCCTGGTGGCCTTCGCCCGCCGGCGCCTCCAGGATCAGTTACGCCGCCGCGGAGCCCCGGAGGCCGAAATCAATGCTGCCGCCGAGGTGCTCGACGCCCGGACGCTTACCATCGGCTTCGCCCGCCGCTTCGCCACCTACAAGCGCGCCACCCTCTTCCTACGGGACAAAGAGCGCCTGGCTCGCCTGTTGAACGACCCGGAACACCCCGTCCAGATCATCTTCGCCGGCAAGGCCCATCCCCGGGACGAGGAGGGCAAACGCCTGATCCACGAGATCGCCGCTCTGATCCGCCGGGAGGAGTTCCGCCGGCGCATGGTCTTCATCGAGGATTACGACATGACCGTCGCCCGCTACCTCGTCCAGGGCGCCGACGTGTGGCTCAACACCCCTTTGCGTCCCAATGAGGCCTGCGGAACCAGCGGTATGAAAGCCGCCGCCAACGGCGTGCTCAATCTCTCCACCTTGGACGGCTGGTGGGCCGAGGCGTGGGAAGAAGCGGCGCGGAACGGCTCCTTCATCGGCTGGGCCATCGGTCGCGGCCAGGTTCTCGATGACCGCGAACTGCAGGACCAGGTCGAGGCCGAAGCTCTATATGAGCTGTTGGAGCGGGACGTCGTGCCCACGTTTTACGACCGCCGGGCCGACGGTCTGCCGCGCCGCTGGGTCGAGCGGATGCAGTCGGCCATCAGCAGCCTGTGCCACGCCTACAACTCCCATCGTATGGTCCGCCAGTACACCGAGCAGTTCTACCTCATGGCTCACGCCAAGACCCGGCAGTTGGCGGAAAATGGAGCCGCCCGCGCCCGGGCTCTGGCGGCCTGGCGCGAACGGATCCACGCCCACTGGCCCGGCGTTTCGGTGATCTCAGTCACCTCGAGCGCCGGCCGCGAAGTGGAAGTCGGCCAGCGCGTTCAGTTCCGCGCTGAGGTCCACCTCGGGGAACTCTCGCCCGAGGAAGTGGCCGTGGAACTCTATTGTGGGCGCCTCGATGCCGCGGGGAACTTCCAGGATCCCATCTCTCTCAAAATGGACTACAAGGGGCACGCCGACGGCCGGCATGTGTTCCAGACGGAATTCGGACCCTGCTCGATGAGCGGCCAGCTTGGCTTCACCGCCCGCATCTTGCCCTACCACCGGGATCTTTCCGCGCCGTTCTTGCCCGGCTACATCACCTGGGCCGGCGGGGCATGACCATGAGCCCGGACGCCGGCGGGCCTCAGCCCGAGGGATTCACTCCTCGATGATCGTGGCCTTCCTGATGTAATCGAGCTTCGGAAACCGCTCTTCGAGATACGCGTTGCCTTTCGTCCGGATCATGCCCTGGTCAGGGGCCTCCCCGTAGCCCGCATACAGGCTGTCCACGACGTCCATGCCTTGGATCACCCGGCCGAACGGGGCGAAGCCCTGGCTGTCCAGGAAGGCGTTCCCACCTTGCTTCGTGTTGATGAAGACCTGGGTCGTCCGGGTATTGGGGCCTGCCGTGGCGAACGAGAGCGTGCCGCGGCGGTTCGTCTTGGTGACCGGATCGTCGCGGATCGTCGCGTTCTGCCAGGCGCGCGAGACGGCCGGGTCAGGATTCAGCCCAAACTGGACGATGAAGTTGTTGATGACACGGAAGAACTTGCAACCGTCGTAGAAGCCGTTCTTAACCAGGTTGTAGAAACGGTCCGCCCCCCGCGGGGCCCAGGAGCGGTTGACTTCGATGATGATGTCGCCCTTGCTGGTCTCGAACTTCACCTTGTACACGTCGGGGGCCCTTTCCCGAAGAGCCGATGGATTCAGCAACGCCTTCTTCGTCGGCGGTTTCGCAGGCGGCTTCGGCTTCGGCGCCTCGGCCTTCTCCTCGACCGGCTTCGCTTCTTCCGCCTCCGCCGGCGGTTTCTCGGGCGGTTTGGCCGCTTCCTCCCCGGCGGGCTTCTCGGCCGGCTTCGGCTCCTCGGCGCAACCGGCCAGCAGCAACGCGAGCGCCGCCATGGCCGCCATCATCGGAAAACGTCGGATCATACTCATGGATTACTCCGGCTTCAGTCCTGGTACACTGCTCCGAAACACTATACTACGCGCCTCGGCCGGCTACAAACGCGGCGGCGGGAACCCGCTGGCCGTCAACCCGCAACAACCCGGGGAAGCACGCAGTGAAAATTTGACTTCACGATTGAACTTTCATCTGGTAACCTGTTGACGATGCGACCCTTCCACGTTGTTCTCGCGATCTTCGTGGCAGGGCTGGCCGGCCAGCCTTCCCGGGCTGGAGCCAGCGAGCGCCTCCTGCGCGCCCGGTGGGATTCCCAGATCGTCCAAAACCGCCGCGCCGACGCCGACAACCTTTCGCGGATGAAGAACGTGGCCATGGTCCGCCGCTTCGCCCGGGCAGGCCTCTTGGTGCCGGTACCCCATCGGACGAAGTACTACTACACCCGCTACATCCCGGCCAAGTACCGCTATCTCCGCCCCTGGAGCAAGCTCTTCCTGGACCGCCTCAGCCGGCAGTATTACTCGCGGTTCCGCAAGAAGCTCCGGATTACCAGTCTTGTACGGACGGTGGCCCTGCAGAATGCCATCCGCCGGCGCAACAAGAACGCGGCTTCCCCTTACGGCCCACGCCGCTCCTCGCACCTGACCGGCGCCACGCTGGACATTTCCAAGAAAGGCATGGGGCCCAGGGAGGTTGCCTGGATGCGCCGCGTGCTGCACTCGCTGAAACGACAGGGATACCTCTACGCCGTCGAAGAGTTTCAGCAACCCACCTTCCACATCATGGTCTATCGGAGCTACCCGAAATACGTGGCGGCGCTTCAGAAGCGGCGGAAACAGCGCCGTTCGTCGGACTAGTCCGCGGCGCGCCCGCCGCCCTCACCACACCCGGCACCGCTTCTCCGGCGCCATCGGCTGGCCGGGCTTGCACTGGAAGGCTTGCTGGAACTCCGGCATATTCGACACCACGCCGTTCACCCGGTACCGTCCGAGCGAGTGCGGGTCGGTCTGCGCCTGCAGCCGCTTCGACTCGTCGGTCGCGTTCGAGCACCAGACCTGCGCCCAGCCCAGGAACAGCCGCTGCTCAGGCGTGAACCCGCCAATCCTCTTCTGCCCGTTTCCTTCTGCAAGCACGTCCCGCAGCGCCATCAATGCCAGCCGGAGCCCCCCGTTGTCGGCCACGTTCTCGCCCAACGTCAACTTGCCGTTCAGCTTGACGCCGTCCACGGCCGTATAGGCTGAGTACTGCTCGACGAAGCATTGGGCCCTTTTCTCGAAAGCGGCGGCGTCCTCGGGCGTCCACCAGTCCTCCAGATTCCCGTTGGCGGCGAACTTCCTCCCCATGTCATCGAAACCGTGGGTCAGCTCGTGCCCGATCACGCCGCCGATCGCCCCGTAGTTCGGCGCGTCGTCCAGCTTCGGGTCGAAGAAGGGCGGCTGCAGGATGCCCGCCGGAAAATTGATGTTGTTCTCCAAGGGATGGTAGTAGGCATTCACTGTCGGCGGCGTCATCTGCCACTCGTTCGGGTCCACGCGTTTGCCAATCTTGGCGAGCTGGTACTCGAACTCGTGCACCTGGGCGCGGAAGAAGTTCCCCAGAGCGTCACCGGCAACGATCCGTAGCTTGCTGTAATCCCGCCACTTCTCGGGATAACCGATCTTGTTGCGAATCGCATGCAGCTTCTCGAGGGCCTTCTTCTTGGTCGCTTCCGTCATCCACGGGACGCTCTTGATGTCCTGCTCGAGGGCTTTTTCGAGCGCCGCCACCAGTTTCAGCATGCGCTGCTTGCTCTCCGGCGGAAAGGCCTTGGCCACGTACGCTTGCCCCAGCGCCTCGCCCAGGTCCCGGTCCACCATCGACACGCACCGCTTCCAGCGCGGCCGCATTTGCTTGGCCCCGGCCAGCGTCTTGCGATAGAAATTGAAATTCTCCTCGACGAAAGCTTTCGGCAGCAGCGGCGCGGCCCGCCTCAACAGCGACCACGTGAGATAGGTTTGGATGTCGGCGAGGCTTTCCCTCTCCAGCACCCGGTCCATCGCCTCGAGGAACCCAGGCGTGTCGACGTTGACCTCCTCGAACGCCGGAGCGCCCACGGCGCGGAAGTAGGTCTTCCAAGCGAACGCGGGGGCCAGCTTGCCGAGCTCAGCCACCTTCTTTTTGTGCCACACGTTTTTCGGGTCCCGGCGCTTCGTCACCTCCAGCGAACCCTTCGCCAGCGCCGTCTCGATGCGCATCACCGTGTCGGCCTTCGCCGCGGCGGCCGGCGCCGGCTCCCCGAGTAGCTCGAACATCCGGGTCACGTGTTTCACGTAGGCTTCCCGCTGCTCCTTCGACTTCGCGTCCTCGCGGAAGTAGTAGTCGCGCTCGGGAAGCCCCAGCCCGCCCTGGTCCCCGTCCGCTATGTGCCACTCGGAGTCTTCGAAACTCGGCATGGGACCAAAGCGGAAGAAGGCGTTCACGCCGAGCCGATGGAGATGGGCGATCAACTTCGGTAGCTCGGCCTTCGAGGACACCGTGCGGATGCGCTCGAGCTCCGGCTCGAGCGGAGCGATCCCTTTCTGCTCGATTCCCTCTTCGTCCATGCAGGCGGCGTAGTAGTCGCCGATCTGCTGTTCGATCCGCGACCGGTCGGCTCCGCCGGCCGCAGCCTTCTCCAGGATCTCGCGGAGAATCTTCCGGTTGCGCTCGGCCAGCTCCTGGAAGCGCCCCCAGCGGGCCTGGTCGGGCGGAATTGGGTTCTTCTTCACCCACTCGCCGCAAGCGTACTGGTAGAAATCGACGCACGGATCCACGCTCGAATCGATCCAGGCGGTGCTGAAACCTTCCTGAGCGCTCAGGCTTGCCGCCGCAAGAAACCCAGCCAGAAACAGCTTCGTGACGCGCATACGATACAGCTTACCGCCCCCTCGCCCACCGCCGCCCCCTCCTCAGGACACCCCGTTTCCGCGATCTGTTACGTTTAAGAATTGTGTCCATGACTTCATACAGACCGTTGCTCTTAGTCGCTCTCCTCACGGTCGTGGGCTGGACCCCGCCGGGCTTCTCCCAGGACAAGCCATTGGCGTTCGCGGGCGCCCGCATCATTCCGATCGCCGGCGAGGAGATTCCCAACGGCGTCCTGGTGGTGCACCAAGGCAAGATCCGGGCCGTGGGTCCCGCCTCGAGCGTCCGGATTCCCGCCGATGCCCGGCGCATCGACGCCTCGGGCAAGGTGATCATGCCCGGCCTGGTGGACAGCCACAGCCACATCGGCGGCATCGACGGCGCCGACCAGTCGGCCCCCATCCAGCCCGACGTCCGGATCCTCGACTCCATCAACGTCCGCGACGCCCGCATCCAGAAGGCCCAGGCCGGCGGCATCACCACCGTCAACGTGATGCCCGGCTCCGGCCACCTGCTCAGCGGGCAGACGCTCTATCTCAAGCTCCGCGACGGCACGACGATCGACGATCTGCTGATCCACAACCCCGACGGCTCCATCGCCGGCGGCATGAAAATGGCCAACGGGACCAACTCCCGGAAGAAGCCGCCCTTCCCCGGCACCCGGGCCAAGTCCGCCGCCCTGGTCCGCGAAGAGTTCATCAAGGCGTTGGAATACAAGCGCAAGCTGGAACGGGCCGGCGACGATCCCGACAAGAAACCACCCCGCGACCTCAAGATGGAAGCCCTTCTGGAAGTGCTGGACGGCAAGCGCATCGTCCACCACCACACGCATCGCCACGACGACATCCTCACGGTCTTGCGCCTCCAGAAAGAGTTCGGCTTCCGCGTCGTGCTTCACCACGTCAGCGACGCCTGGATGGTCGCCGATCAGATCGCCAAAGCAGGGGTCGGCTCGTCGATCATCGTCCTCGACAGCCCCGGCGGCAAACTCGAGGCCAAGGACATCCGCTGGGAGAACGGCGCCGCCCTCGAGAAGGCCGGGGCGCTGGTCGGCTTCCACACCGACGACGGCATCACCGACTCCCGCCTCTTCCTGCGCTCGGCCGCCTTCGCCGTCCGCGCCGGGATGTCGCGCAAGGCCGCCCTCGAGGGCTTGACGATCGCCAACGCGAAAATGCTGGACCTGGAGGAGCGCGTCGGGACCCTCGAGCCCGGCAAGGACGCCGACTTCATCCTGCTCTCCGGGGATCCGCTCAGCGTATACACCCACGTGCTGGAGACCTGGGTGGAAGGCAAGAAGGTCTTCGACCGTTCCGACCCGAAAGACCACCTGTACGCCGTCGGCGGCTACGGCGCCAGCCACGACCAAGGCAGCCGTATCGTGATGGAGGAATGCTGGCGATGAATTGTCGTTTCTATAGCCTGCTGACTCTGGGATGGCTTGCGGCGTCCGCTGGGGCCACGCCGCTTGCCGCTCAGCTCGCCGTGCGCGCCGGGACCGTCTATACGATGGCCGGCGAACCCGTTCGTGACGCCGTCGTCCTCGTCCGCGACGGAAAGATCGAGCGCGTCGGGCCGGCTTCCCAAGTCGCCGTCCCCGCCGGTTACAAGACCCTCAGGGCGAAGGTCGTCACTCCCGGCCTCATCGACGCCCACACGGTCGTCGGATTGGCCGGCTACCTGAACCAGAAACAGGACCAGGACCAGCTCGAACTCTCCACCGCCATGCAGCCGGAGCTCCGGGCCATCGACGCCTACGATGCCCGGGAACGGCTCGTCGAATGGCTGCGCAACCTCGGCATCACCACCATCCACACGGGCCATGGCCCCGGCGCCTTGATCAGCGGCCAGACGATGATCGTCAAGACTACGGGTCGCAGCGCCGAGGAAGACGTCATCGTCCCCGAAGCCATGGTGGCGGCCACCCTGGGCCCGGGCGCCCGGGGGCGCAACGGCAAGTCGCCCGGCACGCGGGCCAAGGCCGCGGCTATGCTCCGGGGCGAGCTGATCAAGGCCCAGGATTATCTCCGCAAACGAGAGAGCGCCGGCGAAGACGAGAGACCTGAGCGCGACCTGCGGCTCGAGGTGCTGGCCCGCGTCCTGAAGGGTGAGCTCCCGCTGCTGGTCACGGTGAACCGGATCCAGGACATCCTCACCGCCATCCGCATAGGCCGGGAGTTCCATCTGAAGCTCGTGCTCGACAGCGCGGCGGAGATCTACCTCGAGCTGGACCGGGTGAAGGCCGCCGGCTACCCGGTGATCCTGCACCCCACCATGCACCGCGCCGGCGGCGAGTACGAAAACCTCAGCTTCGAAACGGCCGCCAAACTGCGGGACGCCGGCATCCCCTTCGCTCTCCAGAGCGGCTACGAGAGCTACGTGCCCAAGACTCGGGTCGTGCTCTTCGAGGCCGCCGTCGCCGCCGCCAACGGCCTCGGCTTCGAGGACGCCCTGGCGGCCATTACCATCGACGCCGCCCGCATCCTCGGTGTGGCGGACCGCATCGGATCGCTCGAGCCCGGCAAGGATGCCGACCTCGCCCTCTTCGACGGTGACCCGTTCGAGTACACGACCCATTGCACCGGCGTCGTTATTGACGGCCGGGTGGTCAGCGAGCAACCGCACTAATCGCACCGCTCGCGGCCCCGAGAGAATCGGCATTATTGAAGAGGAGCCAGAAGTCATGAAATACCGCGAACTCGGCCGGACAGGGTGGAAGGTCTCCGAAGTCAGCTTCGGCGCCTGGGCCATCGGCAGCGCCTGGGGACCGGTGGACGACAAGGAATCCCTGGCCGCCCTGCACCGCGCCGCCGATCTCGGAATCAACTTCTTCGACACCGCCGACGTCTACGGCGACGGCCGTAGCGAGAGCTTGATCGCCCAACTGCGCAAGGAGCGCTCCGAGACGATCTATGTGGCCACCAAGGCCGGCCGGCGCCTCCAGCCCCACACTGCGGACGGTTACAACTACGAGAACCTTTCCCGCTTCGTCGAGCGGAGCCTGAAGAACCTCGAGACCGATTGCCTGGACCTGCTGCAACTGCACTGCCCGCCGACTGAGGTCTACTACCGGCCCGAGGTCTTCGAGGCCCTCGACAAGCTGGTTCAGGAAGGCAAGGTCCGCTACTACGGCCTCAGCGTCAAGCCGCCGGAAGAGGGCCTGAAGGCGATGGACTACCCCAACGTCCAGACGATCCAGATCATCTTCAACATCTTCCGCCAGCGGCCCGCCGAGCTCTTCCTGAAAGAGGCCGCCCGGCGCAAGGTCGGGGTGCTGGCCCGGGTGCCGTTGGCCAGCGGGCTGCTCACGGGCAAGATCACCCGCGACACGACATTCCCGGAGAACGACCACCGCCGCTTCAATATCGAAGGCAAGGTCTTCGACCGCGGCGAAACCTTCGCCGGGGTGGATCTGGAGACCGGCCTCCAGGCCGTCGAGGAGCTGAAGGCCCTCGTTCCCCCGGGCATGACGATGACCCAGTTCGCCCTGCGCTGGATCCTGATGTTCGACGGCGTCACCTGCGCTATCCCCGGAGCCAAGCGCCCCGCCCAGGTGGAGGAGAACGCCGCCGCGGCGGACTTCCCGCCCCTCTCCGAAGAGGTGATGGCCAAGACCCGGGAGATCTACGACCGGCTCATCAAGCCCCAGGTCCACTACCGCTGGTAAGGCGGCCCCGGCGCCGTACCGCTCATCGGATCGGAGAGAACTCGAGCGGCTGCAGGAACGTGTTGGTGATGTTCGAGACCGTGTTGGCGTACTTCGGGTCCCGGCGGATGCGCTCCCAATCCGGATCGTTCCGGAACTTCCCCCAAGCGGCCTCCCGGGCGTTCCAGTCGTCGTACCAGAGCATGTAGACCAGGTTCGGCATTTTCGCCCCGAACAGCGTCTGGCCGAAGAAGACCGGGTTCAACCCGCAGCGCCGGAAGATGGCGATCTCGCCACCGTCGTTGAACATCTCCACCTTGCGGTAGTGGCGGTCGAAGCTGGCCGATTCGTAGATCCTCAGGTCGAAGAAATGCGCCCCGCCGCCCTTCTTCTCCGGCGGAACCTCGAGCTTCTTCATGCCGTCGAAGGCCCGCAGCAGCCACGCCTGGACGCGGTCGAACAGCGGCGCCCCGCGGCCGGCCTCCTCGAGCGCCTTCATCCACTTCTCGTCCTCCATCATCGCCCTCTGCTTGGCCCCGATCTCGGCGTCCGAGCCGTAGGCCGTCAGGGTGACGATGCGCGGCATGTCCGGGCCCAGATGTACCTGGAAATAGCCCACCGGGCCGACGCCCAGGCGCCGGGTCATCGGCAGGTGCTCGTTCTTGAGGAACTCGATCAGCCGCTCGCGCTGTTTCGTCTGGTCGTTGCGGACCTTGTAGAACCGCAACTCGTAGAACTGGTTGCCGCCCTCGACGGCGGGCGCTGCGGCGGCGAAGCCTGCAGCCGCCGTACCGGCGAGAAAGTTTCGTCTCTTCATCTCGGTCTCCTTCCTCCTCGATCACTCCTGCGCGCTACCGGATCTCACAGTCTCCCCGGCCGGGCCGCCGCCCATGCCCCTCACGGCTCCAGCGGCGGCACCTCCACCCAGCGCCGCTCGCGCCAGCTCTTCATGCCCAGCTCGGCCATCTGCACGCCCTTGGCGCCCTCGAGCAGGTTCCAGCGGAACGGCTCGTCCTTCACGACGTGGCGCAGGAACAGCTCCCATTCCGCCTTGAACGCATTGTCGTAGCTCTGCTGGTTGGGCAGCTTCTGCCAGTCGTCGAAGTAGTTGATCGGGCTCTCGATGTCGGGATTCCACACCGGCCGCGGCGTGGCCCCGTAGGGTTGGATCCAGCAGTCCCGCAGCCCGGCCACCGCCGTGCCCCGGGCGCCGTCCACCTGCAGCACCAGCAGGTCGTCGCGGCGCACCCGCACGCACCAGGAGGAGTTCATGTGGGCGACGATGCCGCCCTCGAGCTGGAACGTCGCGTAGGCCGCATCGTCGGCCGTGCAGTCGAACCACCGGCCCTGCTCGTCCCGGCGGCGCTTGATGTGGGTGGCCCCCAGGCAGGTGAGCGCTTTCACCTCGCCGAACAGATTGTCCAGCACGTAGCGCCAGTGGCACAGCATGTCGATGATGATGCCGCCGCCGTCCTCTTTCCGGTAGTTCCACGAGGGCCGCTGCGGCGCCACCGGGTCGCCCGCGAACACCCAGTAGCCGAACTCGCCCCGCACCGAAAGGATCTCGCCGAAGAAGCCCGTCTCCCGCAGCGTCTGGAGCTTCATCAGCCCCGGCAGCCAAAGCTTGTCCTGAACCACCCCGTGCTTCACCCCCGCCTTCTTGGCCAACTGGTAAAGCTCGTAGGCCGTCTCGGCGGAATGCGAGCTGGGCTTCTCGCAATAGATATGCTTGCCGGCCTCGATGGCCTTCTTCACCGCCTCGTAGCGCCGCAGGGTCGTCTGGGCGTCGAAATAGACCGTGTTGTCGGGATCCGCCAGCGCCGCATCGAGGTCCGTGGTCACCTTGCTGACGCCGGCGAGCTCGGCCAACTTCTCGAGCTTGGCCGGGTTCCGGCCCACCAGCACCGGGTCCGGCATGATGACTTCGCTCGGGCTGAGCTGGACGCCGCCCTGCTTGATGATCGCCACGATCGAGCGCATCAGGTGCTGGTTGGTCCCCATGCGCCCGGTGACGCCGTTCATGATGATGCCTACACGATGAGTGGTCACGCTCATAAACAGTTCTCCTCGCGACCGGCGGTCGCGCCCCCCAGTCCGCCGTGGGAGCCGAGGCTGCTCACCCCTGGGCTTTCGGCTTTTCCGTGCACTGCGGCCAGGCCCCTTCGGGCAGCGGCGGCGCTTCGACGCCGGCCCGCGGCAGCGTTCCGCTGAGTTCCTGCTTCCAGTGGGCGACGTCGCCCGCGGGCCCGTAGCAGTAAATCATCCGCATCGGCGTGTCGCCGGTGTTGGTGAGCTGATGATAGACGCCCGGCGGAATGTAGACGGCCTGCCCGGCGGTCACCGTCCGGCGCTCTTCGCCCAGGCACATCTCGCCGGCGCCCTCGAGCACGAAGTAGACCTCTTCCTGCTCCTGGTTGTGCCAGGGCACCTGCCCGCCCTTCGGCTCCAGCGTGACGTAGCCCATGCAGAAGTTCTTGCACTGGATCGGCGAGGCGCCCCCCACCAGGTTCTGCGTCCGCCGCCGGGCCGGGTAAGTGCGACCGGGAATCTCTTTCAGGTCGGCGATAATCATCTTCGCTCCGCTTCGTCCGAAACATATCAAGGTATCAGATACAACCGTCAGGCCCGAAAAAGCGCCCCGTCCGGCCCGTAATCCGCCCTTAGGGGAGGGGAAGATGCGTTGGGGGCAAGGGATGGCGGGGCTGGGAAGGGGAGGGGAGGTTTCACCGAGTGGGTGCCGGATTGCTTGGAGTTTGGCGATGGGCTTGTCAA
>JALSRK010000032.1 GCA_026984795.1 Solibacteraceae bacterium
GTAGTCGGTGTGCTTGCCGAGCACCTCGATGCGGCCGGGGACGTAGTAAGCGGCGGGCTGTCCCGCGCCCGGCAGAATCGCCGCGCACTGGGCGAGCAAAGCGGCTTTGGCTTCCGCAAAAGCGCCGGCCGCTCCCTGGTCCCGCAGCCACGCCTCCAGTTGCCGCCGGTCGGTCAGTGTTCCGGGATACCTTGTTTCCGCTCCGGTTTGCATCTCTGATGGTCCCTGTGGTTCCGGCAGTGGGCTGAGCTAGCCCGCCGCGCCTTTGCCTTTTTAGCGCTCAGCCATCGGCCGCTGCAGCAACTTCGGCACCAGCCAGATGAGGCCTGCGACGCTCGCCAGGAAAGGAACCAGGCAAGCGACCGCGAGCCCCGTTCTGCCGTAGAGCACGTCGCCGGTGCCGGCCAGCGCCGAGTAGACGAGCATGCAGCCGAGTGCCCATCCCAGGAACGCATGGGCCGGGCTATCGGGCGACGGGGGCAGCGCGGAGTGTTCGCGCACGCGCTTCCAGCCCGGGCCAAACGGGCGCACCAACTCATAGAAACGCACCAGCGTCCGTTCGTCGGCCGGCCGGGTCAGGAAGGTGACGGTGACCCAGACGAACGTGGTGAAGCCTACGCTCGCCACCAGCGTCAAATGGGCCGGCAGCTTGTGCGGTAAGACCCAGCGGTTGAGGGAAAAGATGGTCACCGAAATCACCCAGGAGCTGATCATGGCGGCGATTTCGCTCCAGGCGTTGATGCGCCACCAGAACCAGCGGAGGATGTAGATCAATCCCGTTCCGGCTCCAATGGAGAGCAGCAAGTCGAAGCTGTCCTTTGCCGTCTCGAGCACGTAGACGGTGGCGGTGGCGAGCAGCATGAGGCCGACCGTAGCGATGCGCCCGGCGAAGACGTAGTGCCGCTCGCTCGCATCCGGCCGGATGAACCGGCGATAGAAGTCATGCACCAGATAGGAGGCTCCCCAGTTCAGGTGAGTGTCCATAGTGGACATGTAAGCGGCGGCCAGAGAGCCCACCATTACGCCCATCAGTCCCGGGGGCAGGAACTTGAGCATGGCCGGGTACGCGATGTCGTGGCCGATCAGCTCGGGCTGGATGCCGGGAAAGGCGCTGCGGATGTCGCTGAGATTCGGGTAGACGATCAACGAACAGAGCGCGACGATCAGCCAGGGCCATGGCCGTAAAGCGTAGTGGGCCAGGTTGAACCAGAAGACCGCGCCGAAAGCATGACGTTCGTCCTTGGCGGCGAGGATCCGCTGGGCGATATAGCTGCCGCCGCCGGGCTCGGCCCCCGGGTACCAGACGGACCACCATTGCACCGCAATCGGGATGATGAGAACCGAGAGGGTCAACTCCCAGTTGTTGAAGTCCGGCAAAATGCTGAGCTTTTCGGGATCGATCTTCGACACCATGCCCGAAAGCCCGCCGACGGCCGGATGGTTCAGAGCGGCCACCGCGGCGGCGATCGAGCCGACCATGGCGAAAGCGAACAGCATCAAGTCGGTGACCACGACGCCCCACAAACCGGAGAGGACCGAGAACGCAATGGCCAGGATCGTACAGGCAATCAACGTCGGCGTCCGTTCGAGCCCGAACAGGACGCTCGAAATCTTCACCGCCGCCAGCGACACCGTCGCCATGATCACGCAATTGAAGAAGAGTCCAAGGTAGATGGCGCGGAACCCGCGCACCACGGCCGCCGGCCGCCCGGAGTAGCGTATCTCGTAGAACTCCAGATCGGTAAGGGTGCCGGAGCGCCGCCACAGGCGGGCGTAAAAGAACACGGTCATCATCCCGGTGATCAGAAACGCCCACCAGACCCAGTTGCCGGCCACGCCGTTGGTCCGGACGATGTTAGTGACCAGGTTCGGCGTGTCGGTGCTGAAGGTGGTGGCCACCATCGAGGTACCCAGCAGCCACCAGGGCATCGACCGGCCCGAGGCAAAAAACTCGTCGGCGCCGCGGCTGGCCCGCCGCACGAAGAACCCCGCCACGATGAGCGCCAGCGCCAGATACCCGACTACGATGGTCCAATCGAGAGCCGTTAGCTGCATCTCGCGTTCCTGTCAGGGTTCCCTATGCTGGACGTCCGGCACGCTCGGCGGGGATCTCCGGGCAAGGACCGGGGTCTTTCCCCCTCGGCAAAGCGCATGTAAAGCATTGTATAGCAAGCCGAGACACCGGCTATTCGACGACTGGTTCGCCCTTCCCCGGCGGTGGCCGGAAGGCGCGCGGGATGTAAGCTGAGGGAGGAGCGAACGATGAATCCGGCCCGCCTGCGCAAGACCTGGGACGCACTATCGGCGGCCGATCCGTGGCGGGCGATTCTCGGGCGTCCCGGTGAGACCGGGCCGACGGATGCCGGCGAGCTGTTCGCTTCCGGCATGTGGGAGATCAAGGAGGCGATGGAGCGGGCCGGGGAACTGGGATTGCCGGCGAGGCGGCGGGCGGCGCTCGATTTCGGCTGCGGAGCGGGCCGGCTCACCCAGGCGCTGGCCGAATACTTCGACGTGGTCACCGGGGTGGACGTCTCGCCGGCGATGCTCGAGCTGGCGCGGCGGCACAACCGGCACGGGGGACGGTGCCGCTACGTGCTGGTGGAAACGGCGGACCTGCGGCAGTTTCCGAACGCCTCGTTCGACTTCATCTACTCGAACATCACCCTGCAGCACGTGCCGCCGCGGCTGACGCGCTCGTATCTGGCCGAGTTCCTGCGGCTGCTGGCGCCGGACGGGCTGCTCATGTTCCATCTGCCGAGCCACCGCCGTCGCCCCGCCGTCGCCCGCTGGCTGCCGGGGAACCTCTATCCGCGGCTGGCGCGGCTGGCGTGGGCGGCGGCGCATCCCGGGCGGCCGGTGGTGCCGATGTACGGGGTCAGGCCGAAGACGGTCAAGGCGTGGATCGAGGGGAGCGGCGGGCGGGTACTGGCGGCGGAACCACGGGACTCGGCGGGTCCGGAATGGGTGAGTTTCCGGTATTCGGTAGCGAAAACTCCCCGCTAGCTGCGCTCAGCGACAGAAACTCCTGGCGAACTCGAGAAACTTCCAGGCGTCGGCGAAATTGCTGGCCAGGCCGAAGCTGATGCGCACCGCTCCGGTGCTCTTGCCGTCGATGCACATGCGGAAATCGTCGGGGGTGAAGCGCGTGGGCGCTCCGGGCTGGGTGAAGCAGCCGACGAGTTCGGTCTTCGAGAGGCCCAGGGCGAGTTCGCCGCCGCCGGGGTTGCAGAAGCAGCCCGTGCGCAGCGAGATGCGGGCCGCCGCGGCGCGCTCTTCGACGACGTGGTGGTCGATGACCGTACCCTCTGGCCCGTAGAAGTTCATCGTGATGGTCCCGCCGCGCATTTCGGTATCCAGCGGCCCGTAGATGCGCACCGCCGGGCGGCCGTTGGCGTGGTGGAGGGCGTGGAGCTGCTCGAGGAGCCAGCCGGCGAGGCAGCGGCAGCGGTGGTGGATCGTCCCGAGGCCGATGCGCTCGAGGTGCTCGAGGCCGATTTCGACGCCGGGAATGTTCAGGTAGTTGACGGTGCCGTCCTCGAAAGCGGAGGAGCCTTCGGCCAGGTAGTAGCGGTCGCCCTGAACCGAGGCCACGGTGATGGTGCCGCCGCTGAACCACGGCCGGTGGAGCTTCTCCAGGGCCCGCCGGCGGGCGATGAGGCAGCCGACGCCGGTGGGGTAGCCGAACATCTTATAGAAGGAGAGCGGGACGAAGTCCGGCTTCCAGCGGGCCAGGTCTAGGCGGTTGGTGGGGACGAAGGCGGCGGCGTCGAGCAGTACGTCCCAGCCTTTCTGCTGGGCCCGGGCGATCCATTCGAGCGAGTGCTGGACGCCGGAGAAGTTCGACTGGGCGGGATAGGCGAACAGATTGTGGCCGCCGGGGCGGGCGAGATCGAGGTAGTCTTCGAGCCGCTCGGGATCGACGCGCAGCGAGGGCAGCTCCATGGGGACGTAGGTGATTTCGGCGCCCCGGGCGCGGGCGAACTCGCGGATGCCGTTCACCGAGTTGTGGTTGTCGAAGGTGAGCAGGTAGTGGTCGCCGCGCCCGAAGGGGTAGGCCTCGCCGACGAGCTTGAGGGCCGTCGAAGCGTTGGCGGTGAAGATGGCGACGTATTCCTCGGGCGGGGCGTTGAAGAACTCGAGGACCTTGCGGCGGCCGCGCTCGACCAGCTCGGTCATGGCCAGCGAGGTCGGGTTGCGCGAGTGCGGGTTGCCGAAGACGTGGTTCTCGAGCAGCTCGGCGTGGCGGCGGATCTGGCTCGAGGCGTAGAGCCCGCCGCCGGTGTAGTCGAGGTAGACGTGGCCGAGGCGGTCCAGCCGCGCGTACTCGGCGGCGCGCAACTCGTCGAGCGTCCGGGTGGATCCGTAATCCGGCCAGGCTTCGAGGAACGCGGCCTCGGCGGTGTCCAGCGTTTCGGCGGCCATAGCTCTCACCAGTTTCGCCTTCAGGGGATGGGCTTGTCAGCCGGCGGCGCCAACCCCGACCGGCGTCCTGCTTCCCGTTTCTGGTTCATCCGCCGGGCGGCGAGTGGATGCCAGTGATACTAAGATCGAAGCATCATGAGCATCAGAACCACCGTGACGCTCGACGAAGACGTCTACGAGCGCCTCAAGGAGGAGAGCCGGCGTCGAGGGGTTCCCTTCCGGCAGACGCTGAACGAGATGGTTCGGAGAGGATTTGCCGCTGCCGGAAAACCGAAGCGCCGGACACGCTTCGTGGTGAAGGTGAAGGATCTGGGTCTGAGTTACGACAACATCGAGGAGCTTCTCGAGTACGCTGAGGGACCGAGCCATCGATGATCCTCTTGGGCGCCAACATACTCGTGTACGCTCATGCGTCCAAGAATGGCTGAAGGGCGGCAACGTCGCGTGGGTCGGCCCCGGGCCGCGCCACGTGGAGCGCCTGCGCCGACTGGCCACCGGGCGCCAGGCTACGGGCCCGCTGGTAACCCACGCCGTGCTGGCGGCATTGGCTTCGGAGAACGGAGCCACGGTTGCCTCCACCGACCACGATTTCAGCCGGTTTCCGGTGAAGTGGGTGAATCCGCTGCCGGCAGAAGCATCCTAGGCAGCGACCCGCGGATCTTGGTCCCATCAGTCACGTGGCCGAAAAGCGTTCGCGGGAGGCGGCAGGACCAATTTGCAATCCAGCAGCTCCAGGTCGCAGCAGATACCGTCGGTCAGGAGCTCCGGGTCACAGTTCTCTTCCTTGATCGGGGAGGACATCTCTGCCTCCCGAAACGCCCGGCCGGTAGGGGTGTTCAGATACCACCGGTTCCACAGTGAGCGCGGCCACTGCGTCGTGTGAAGGGACTCAAGCAAACCCATCATGTTGATGACGTTGTCGATGATCCAGATCCTGCCGTCGAATCCGGGCATCGTACCGGGTTTCATGAAGAGGAAAAGTGCCTTGTAATTGCGGTGCTTGCCTTGGAAGCGCACGTCCACCCGGTAGCGGGCGTACCGCAGGCACTTATCCAGTTTCCCTTTAGCGGCCAGGACGTCACGCAGGGTGAGAGAGCGCGGCCACGGTGGCGGCGGATTCGGGCGGAAAGACCACCGCGAGTCGATTAAGAACGCGGTTGCTGGATTACGGTTGTCGTCAACACCTTTCGATTCAACTACGTCCGCATCCAGCTCCCAGTTCGACACCGGGGTGACGAGATCGATCATCGGGGTTTCCAGGACCTCCTGGATGTCCCCAACGCGTACGTCCGATATCTGCACCCGGACGCGCTCACCTTCGTATCGCTCGGCAAGGTTGACTTGGATCGGGAGATCGCGGCTGCGAAACTCCTTAAGAGCCCATTTCTTGAACAGATATAGCTTCTGATAGAAGCTGAGCTTGGCGTAGGCGAGGCGCACCAGCCGCTCCTGAGGTGAGTAGGACTTCGGAGAAGCAAATGCAGTGTGTGAAACGAAGTTCGCTGCGACACCGATGAGCCCCGCGACACAGATGACATTCTTTATACCCATGAGAGTTCCTCCAGGATTTACCTCCGGTCAGCTATTAAAAGAGTAGCTTGCGGCCCGGGCGAAGTGATCGGGGGCGAAGCGTTGGCCGAGCTTGAATCATTTCTCCGGGGAGTCGAGCTGCGCTGTTCGCAAACTACTGGCACCGCTTCCGACCTGAGAAGCCTCAAGGGCGACGCAATACCGGAATTAGATGCGCAGCGCCGGACTGGCTGCGCTGTTCCGGGTGCTCACACCAGCACATTACGCCCCCCAAGGAAAAGTCAAGAGAAAAAATATGTATCTGCCAGAAGTTGCTGAACTGGAAGGAAATCGAATCTGGAAACGACGGTACGGAATGGGCTGCGCCGTCCCACAAGAGGTTGTGAGCGCCGAAAACCCGTGCGCTCAGGGGCAGGAGCGGGGCTCGGGCGGTGGCTCTGTGCGCGAGGACTACCGCGCAGGAGGGGCTTGTTCGGCCGGCTGCGCGGCCTCGCCTGCGGCGGGTGGCGCCGTTCCTCCGGGTTTGGCCGGTTCGACGCCGGCGGTGAAGCCGCCGGGCGGGGGCTTCAGGTTGGCCGGGCGGGGAGTGGCGCGGTAATCGACGTCGAGCAGCGTCAGGCCGAGAAAGACGGCCAGCATGGCGATGCCGGTCAAGAAAATGATGGCGTTGATCGGCTTTTCATACCTGAGATGCATGAAAAACAGCGCCACGAGCGACGCCTTCATCGAGGCGATGGCGAGAGCGACGATGGTATTGACGGCGGGAGACTCGAAGTGGATGCCGGCGGCGGCGACGGTGAGGGCGGTAAGCGCCAGCAAGGAGCCCAGCACGGCGGTGTTGATCTTCTTTTCTTCGGCGTAGCTGTGTGCGGCCATGTTCGGTCCTCCGGTCAGGAGATCAGGTATATGAGCGGGAACAGGTAGATCCAGATGATGTCCACCAGGTGCCAGTAGAGGCCGCCCATGTCCACGGGGTTGTAGTAGCTCGGCGAGAAGTCGCCGCGGATGGCCCGGCGGAGCAGCCAGCTAATGACGATCATGCCGGCCAGAACGTGCAGCCCATGCAAGCCGGTCATCATGAAATAGAAACTGAAGAAGAGAAATTCCTCGGGCAAATGCGGCCCGGCGTAGGTATAGAACCTGCCCGGCAGAAGGCCTTCGTGGAACTTGTGGGAGTACTCGAGGTATTTGACGACCAGAAAGGCCCCGGCCAGCAGAAGAGTGACGGTCAGGTAACGGACGAGGTTCTTCTGCTTGCCCGCCCTGGCGCTGGAGACGGCCATCACCATGGTCCAACTGCTGGTGAGCAGGATTACGGTGTTCAGCGTGCCCATGACACGGTCGAGGTGGTGATGGGCCGAGGCGAAGGCTTCCGTAAAGCGGGCGTGCATGATGCCGTAGCCGACGAAGAGGCCCCCGAACAGGAGCACCTCGGTCACCAGGAACGCCCACATGCCGATCTTGGCCGAATCGGCCTGCTGTTCCATTTCGGCGAAATGGTGCTGCAGGCCGGGCGGGTGTTCGGGCGCGTGTTCCGTAGTCGAGATTGCGCTGTCGCTCATGGTCTCCTCAGAATGCACTCCGGTCAGTCTCCGGCCGGCGCCGGGGCCGGCGCGGGGGAATGATCATACGGCTCGCGGGTTACCACCGGGACGTGTTCGAAGTTGTGGGCGATGGGGGGCGAGGAGGTGGTCCACTCGAGCGTAGTGCCTCCCCAGGGGTTCGGCGGAGCGTCGTAGCGCTTGCGCAGCGACGCCAGCAGGTAGCCGAGGACGATGAACAGGCCCAGGCCGAGGATCCAGCTCCCGACAGTGGAGAAGGCGTGCAAGGGCTGGAACTGGTCCAGGTAGTTGTAGTAGCGGCGCGGCATGCCGCGGGTGCCGAGAACGAACTGGGGAAGGAAGGTGACGTTGAAACCGATGAAGATGAGCACGGCGGCGATGCGCGCCCACTTCTCGGAATACATCCGGCCGAACATCTTCGGCCACCAGTAGTGCAAGCCGCCGATGAAGGCGATCACGGTGCCGCCCACCATGACGAAGTGGAAGTGGGCGACGACGAAGTAGGTGTCGTGCAGGTGGATGTCGGTGGCCAGGGCGCCGAGGAAGAGTCCCGTGAGGCCGCCGATGGCGAACAGCATCAGGAACATGATGGCGTAGAGCATCGGGGCCTTGAGGTCGATGGAGCCCTTGTACATCGTCGCCAGCCAGTTGAAAACTTTCACGCCGGAGGGAATCGCTACCAGGAAGGTCAGAAAGGAGAAGACGGCCGAGGCCAGTTCACTCTGCCCGCTGACGAACATGTGGTGGCCCCAGACCAGGAAGCTGATGAAGGCGATGGCCACACTCGAGTACGCAATGGCCCGGTAGCCGAAGATGTTTTTCCGCGAGAAGGTGGGGATGATCTCGGAAATGATGGCCATGCCCGGCAGGATCATGATGTAGACGGCCGGGTGAGAATAGAACCAGAAGAAGTGCTGGAAGAGGACGGGATCGCCGCCGAGGCGCGGATCGAAGATGCCGACCGAGAAAACACGCTCCATCATCAGCAGCACGAGGGTGATGCCGAGGATCGGCGTGGCCAGCACCTGGATGATGGCGGTGGCGTAGATACCCCAGACGAACAGGGGGGTCTTGAACCAGGTCATGCCGGGCGCGCGGAGCCGGTGGATGGTGGCGATGAAGTTCACGCCGGTGAAGATGGAGGAAAAGCCGAGGACGAAGGCGGCGAAGGTCATCGTCGTCACCGACGTACTGCTCGTCGTCGAGTACGGCGTGTAGAAGGTCCAGCCGGTGTCCACCCCGCCGGTGACCATGGCGACTACGCCGAAGACTGCGCCGATGACATAGATCCAGTAGCTGGCGAGGTTCAGCCGGGGGAAGGCGACATCCTTGGCGCCGAGCATCAGCGGTAAGACGAAGTTGCCGAGCGAGGCGGGGATGGCCGGGATGATGAACAGGAAGATCATCACCGCCCCGTGGAGGGTGAACATCCGGTTGTAGGTGTCCGCCTCCATGATGGTCTTGCCCGGGGTAAGCAGCTCCAGGCGGACGAGCATGGCGAAGATGCCGCCGAGCAGGAACATGAGCAGGACGCTCCAGAGGTACATCACGCCGATCCGTTTGTGGTCCAGCGTGAAGATCCAGCTCTTGAAGCCCCGCTCCGCTTTCAGGTAGTTGGTGGCCGCGGGCTCGCCGGCGGCCATCGGATGAGAAGTGGATGCGACGTCTGCCATGGGTTTCCCTCTACGCGGCTACTGTTGCTCCTTGACGAACTCGATCAGGGCCTTGACCTCACGCTCCCGGAGCAGGCCCTGGAAGGTGGGCATGATGCCTTCGAAACTGGAGACGATCTTGGCCTGCGGCTCGAGGATGGACTCGCGGATATAGTTCTCGTCGGCGAGCACGGTAGTGCCGTCGGAGAGCTTCACCTCGTGGCCGAAGACGCCCTTGAAGCTCGGGCCGTCGCGGCGGGAGCCGTCGAGCGAGTGGCAAGTGGAACAGCCGCGGCTCTCGTAGAGCAGGGCGCCGAGCTCGGCCAGCGGCATCGTGCGGGTGCGCTCGTCGCCGAGCTCCTGCCACTCGCGGAACTTCTCCTCGCTGTCCACGTAGATCTTGCCCAGCATGTCGGAATGGCCCCGGCCGCAGTACTCGGCGCAGAACAGGGTGTGCTCGCCCTCGGCCTCGGGCAAGAACCAGAGGTCGGTGTACATGCCGGGTACGACGTCCTTCTTGATCCGGAAGCTGGGGACGAAGAAGCTGTGGATGACGTCCTCCGAGGACATGACAAGCCGCACGGGACGGCCGATGGGCACGTGGATCTCGTTGACGGTCCGCATGCCGTCCGGGTATTCGAACTGCCAAATCCACTGCTTCGCCGTTACCTGAATCTCCAGAGCGTCTCCCGGGGCGGTATAGGCGTTCATGTAGTCATGGAAGCCCCAGGCGAAGATGATCATGACAAGAATGAGGGGGATGACGCTCCAGACGATCTCGAGCCTGGTGTTGTGAGTCACCTGGGACTCGGCGGGGCTGTCTCCCCGGCGGCGGTAACGCCAGACGAAGAAGACGACCAGGGCCGTAATCAACAGAAAGAAGAAGGCCGTGAGCGCCACGATGAACATGAAGAAGGTGTCATGCTCGGCCGCGTAAGCCGTTCCTTGGGCCGGCAACAGGATCGATTTCAGCCAGTTCATTGCGTCACCACCCAGTTGCGGCGGGCGGCCCGGCGCCTCTCCCGCCTCCAGAAGACGGCCAGCACGCCGCCGAGGACGAGCATCACGGCCACGCCGCCGGCCCGCATCAGGTTGATGGCGAACGGGACGTAACCCTTGGCTTCGGGGTCGTAATGAAAGCAGTAGAGCAGCACCCGATCCGAGATGGTTCCGATCTTGCCGTTGGAGGCTTCGGTAAGGGCGAGCCGCACGTCGCGGGTCTTGAACCGAATTCCATAGAGATACCGCGAGATGACGCCGTCCTCGGTGAGCACCATGATGACGGCGGTGTGGGCGTATTGGCCGCGGTCCTCGTCGTATTTGTAGCGAAAGCCGACCTGCTCGGCGAGCTTCTTGACGTTGCCCTGGTGATCGACCAGGAAGTGCCAGCCGGGGGCCGGGCGGCCGTAGCCGGCCAGGTAGACGGCTTTCTTCTTCCGGGCCAGGGCGAAGGTCTCGGTGGGATCGATGGAGATGGTGACGACCTCGTACTCCTTGCCCGGTGTCCAGGGGATGTTGCGGAGCGTCTTCGTCTGCCCGTTGAGGATCAGATTACAGAGCATCGGGCAGTTGTAATAGACGAGGTTGAGGATCACCGGGCGGCCCTTGCCGAAGTATTCCCGCAGGGAAACGGGGTAGCCATTCTCGGCGATGAAGGTGAGGTCCAGATCGATCTTCGCGCCGAGTTTTTCTTCGACGCCCACGCCCTGGAGACCTTCAGGGACTTCTGTGGAAGCGGGGGGCGCAGCCGAAGCCGCCGCCAGCCACAGGGAGGCGCAGGCCGCAATCAAACGGACCGCAACCGGCCAGGACCTCTTTCTATTGCGCTGCATTGGCACCCTCCTCGGCCGGGGCCTGCCCCGCCGGCTCGACGGGCTTGACGGGGTAGGGCTTGGCCGGATACTTCAGGTTGCCGGCGGCGTACTCAGCGGCCAGCAGCTCCATGGCCCGTTCGATGGGCAAGCGAACCAGGCCCTTCTTGCGGTCGATATAGGCGTAGGAGTGGAGCCGGGCGTCCTCGCGGGCGCGCAACTGCTTGAGGTCGCTCGCCACCGGCGAGAGCACCTTGATGTACAACTGCTGTTCGTAGACGACGGCGAAGTAGCGCTCTACGGCGAGCACGGCCACCACGATGGCCACCACGATGATGGCGAACAAGGCGCCGATCAGCCGGGGGTTGATGTCCGAGCGCTCATAGCCCGGTTTCGGTTCCGGCGCCGCAGCGGGTTGGGCGTGTTCCGTCATCATTCGACTTGCGTGTCCCCTCCTCTAGATGTTGTGATGCGCGAGCGACTCCGGCAGGCGCACATCTCCGGCGGGCACCATCGCCCGGCGGCGGAACCGGCGCCAGAAGGCCAGGCCGAAGACCCCGCCGGTGGCCAGGAACGTCGTCACGTCGAGCCACTGGATGTGGAAGTTATGAGGGTGCACCGACGGCAGGATCAGCCAGTGCAGATCCATGCCGTGAATGACGAGGATCCAGAAGGCCGTCAGGCCGAGCACCGCCAAGTTCCGCTTCGCTGCACGCGACAGCAGCGCCAGGAAGGGGACGATGAAATGGCCCACCAGGAGCAGGGCGCTCAGGTAGATCCAGGTGCCTTCCATGCGGTGCTTGAAGAAGACGGTCTCCTCGGGCAGGTCGGCGTACCAGATGAGCAAGTATTGGGAGAAGGCGATGTAGGCCCACCAGACGGTGAGGGCGAACATCCACTTGCCGAGGTCGTGGTAGTGCTCGATGGTGATGGTCTCGCGCAGGTAGCCCGCCTTGCGTAAGGCGAGGGCGACGAGGGTCACCAGGGCGATGAAGGCCAGCGCGCCGCCGGAGAATACGTAGATGCCGAAGATCGTCGAGTACCAATGCGGATCGAGCGACATGATCCAGTCCACCGAAGCCATGGTGACCGTCGCGGTGAGCACGAGGACGCCGGGAGCGCTCCACCACCGCAGGTTGCGGCGGGCCTCCTCGCTGGGCCCCTGGTCCTGGGCGACGGAGTTCTGATAGAGCACGACGGCCAGGGCGCTCCAGACGAAGAAGTAAGTCACCACCCGGGCGACGTAGAGCGGAGCGCTGAAGAAGAGCGCTTTGAACTGCAAGTTGGGGTTGTGCTCGATATCGAAATAGCCGGGCTGCGCCCACTCATAGAGCGTCGGGATGCCGACGGCCACCGGGATGAAGAGGAAGGCCATCACCGGCAGGGTGATCATGACGTTCTCCATGATCCGGCGCACGGTGACGCTCCAGGCGGCGGTGGTGATGTGCTGCACGGCGACGAAGAAGGCGGCGCCCCAGCCGATGGTGAGCCAGAACATGAAGTTCACCAGGTAGGAGCCGTAGAAGTTGTAGCCGTCGGCGGCCCACCCGTAGGCGGAGGCGGCCCAGCCGACGACGGCCACCAGGAGCAGCACATTCCGGATCTTGTTCCACAGCGCTTCGTCGAGGTAATAGGATTCCCGGTTCTGTTGGAGGCTGGTTTCCATCACCGCAACTCCCTTCTCAGGTCGGCCGGCACGTCCTCGATGGTCCCGCTGGTGGTGCGCTGCAGAGCGCGGACGTAGGCGACGATGGCCCAGCGGTCGCGGGGCGGTATCTGGAAGCGGTAGCTGGGCATGGTGCGGCGGCCGTAAGTGATCACCTGGAAGATCTCGCCGTCGACCATGTCTTTGATCCGTTGATCATGAAGGTTGTTGGCGAGCCACATGCTGCGCGAGCCGACGATGCCGCGGCCGGAGCCGGTGCGGTCGTGGCAGGGCGCGCAATAGATGTTGAAGCGCTCCTGGCCGCGCTTCAGGGTCTCCATGTCGATCGGCAGCGGGTTGCGCCCCACGTAGAGGCCATTCTTGGCGCCGGTGTAGAAGGCCTCGTCTTGGTCGAGATGCCCCACGGCGACGGTGCCGGGCACAGGCCGCAAGGTGATGCCCCGCTCGGCCAGCCACTCGTTGGCGCTCTGGGGTTTGAACTTGGGCTGCCGCTTCATGTCGGGGAAGATCTCGATGGGCGGGTTCTCTGTACTGAGGCGGGCGCAGCCGGCCGCCAGCACGGAACCCAACAGGATCAGCGCCGCTTTCCGCATCAGCCTTCTTCCTCCACCAGGGCGGCGCCCTTGGCGCCGAGGCTTTCGAGCAGGGCCTTGGTCTCGTCGGACCGGAACTTGGGGTCTTCAGCTTCGACCGCGAGGAAGAAGCGGTCGTTGGTGACCCGCCGGAAGGCATCCAGCTCGAAGAGTGGGTGGTGCAGGCGCGGCAGGCGGTTCAGGGTCAGCATGCCGCCTACGGTGGCAAAAGCCGAGAAGAGCACCGTGAGCTCGAAGATGATCGGGATCGACGGCTCGAAGGCGAACAGGGGCTTCGCGCCGATGATGAGCGGATAATCGACGGCCCCGGTCCACCACTGCAGCAGGATCGCGGCCACGAAGCCGGCGGCGCCGCCGAGGAAGGCGATGTAGCCGAGCGGGGAGTGAGGGATGCCGAGGACCTGGTCGAGGCCGTGCACCGGGAACGGCGTGCAGGCGTCCATGCGGGTGTAGCCGTGCTCGCGCATCCGGCGGGCGGCTTCGAGCAGGGCGGCCGGACTGGGGAACTCGGCTACCGCACCATAGAGTTTCTTTTGCGCCATTACTCGCCCTCCTTTTCGGGCTGCGGCGCCGGAATCACCGCTTTGACTTCCGAGAGGGCGATGGCCGGCAAGAACCGCAGGAACAGCAGAAACATGGTCAGGAAGAAGCCCAGGCTCCCGAAGAAGGTGAGAAAGTCGAACACCGTCGGGGTGAACATGCCCCAGCTCGACGGCAGGTAGTCGCGATGCAGTGACGTGACGATGATGTTGAACCGCTCGAACCACATCCCGACGTTGACGATGATGGAGACGACGAACATCGCCGGGATGCTGCGCCTCACCTTGCGGAACCAGAACAGTTGCGGCGCGAAGACGTTGCAGAAGAACATGGTCCAGACCGCCCAGGCGTAGGGGCCGACGACGCGGTTCATGAAGACGAACTGCTCGTAGGGATTGCCGCTGAAGGCGGCGGTGAAGAACTCGACCGCGTAGCTGTAACCGACGATGGAGCCGGTGGCCAGCAGGATCTTGTTCATGTTCTCCAGATGGTTGATGGTGATCAGGTGCTCCAGCCGGTAGGCCTTGCGGGCGAGCACCATCAGGGTGATCACCATGGCGAAGCCGGAAAAGATCGCCCCGGCGACGAAGTAGGGCGGGAAGATCGTCGTGTGCCAGCCGGGAACGATGGAGACGGCGAAATCGAGGCTGACGATGGAGTGGACCGAAAGCACCAGCGGCGTCGAAAGGCCGGCCAGGATCAGGTATGCCTTCTCGTAGTGGTTCCAGTGCCAGGCCGAGCCGCGCCAGCCCAGGGCGAAGAAGCCGTAGATCTTCTGGCGCAGGCCGGCGGCGCGGTCCCGGAGGGTGCCGAGGTCCGGGATCATGCCGACGTACCAGAACAGGATGGAGACGGTGGCGTAGGTGGAGACGGCGAAGACGTCCCACATGAGCGGGCTGCGGAAGTTCTGCCAGAGGCTCAGGTCGAGGTTGGGGATCGGGAACAGCCAGTAGGCGCGCCAGGGACGGCCGGTGTGGAAGAGCGGGAAGAGGCCGGCGGTCATCACGGCGAAGATGGTCATCGCCTCGGCGGCGCGGTTGATCGAGGTGCGCCACCTCTGGCGGAACAGATAGAGGATGGCCGAGATCAGGGTGCCGGCGTGGCCGATGCCGATCCAGAAGACGAAGTCGGTGATCGGCCAGGCCCAGGCGACCGGCTGGTTGTTGCCCCAGATGCCGACGCCCTTGTAGAGCAGCCAGGCGATGGAGATGCCGAGCGCCAGGGTGAGCAGTCCGGTGACACTGATAGCGGCGTACCATTCCCGCGGCGGCTTGCGCTCGACGATGCCGGCGACGTCGTCGGTGATCTGCGAGTAGGTCGGGTTGCCCTCCACCAGTGGTGGATCCAGTGGCAGCGGCCGGTCCATCACGACATCCGCCATGGCTCAGACCCCCTCCGCTGAGTTCAGGATTCGGAACGGCGAAGCGCCGGGCGGCGCGGGGCCGTGCATGGAGGCATGGCCGCCGCCGTTGGTTTCGGCCAGGGCGAGCTCCGGATTCGGGTTGCGCAGTTTCGCCAGGTAGCTGGTGCGGGGCTTCACGTTCAGTTCGGCCAGCATGACGTAGTCCCGGTTGCGTTTCTTGACCTGCGAGACACGGCTGTTCGGATCGGCGATGTTGCCGAAGACGATGGCGTCCGCGGGGCAGGTCTGCTGGCAGGCGGTGACGATCTCGCCGTCTTCGATCTGCCGGCGGCCCTCGGTCTTGGCCTGGATCTTCTTCTCCTGGATGCGTTGCACGCAGTAGGTGCACTTCTCCATGACGCCGCGCATGCGCACGGTCACGTCGGGGTTGAAGACCAGCTTCTTGACGCCGGGCACGTCGCCGTGCCAGTCGAGGAAGTTGAAGCGCCGGACTTTGTAGGGGCAGTTGTTCGAGCAATACCGCGTGCCGACACAGCGGTTGTAGACCATGTCATTGAGCCCTTCGGGGCTGTGGGAGGTAGCCGCTACCGGGCAGACGTTCTCGCACGGGGCATGCTCGCACTGCTGGCAGGCGACCGGTTGGAAGACGGCCCGAGGATCCGCGATATCCCCGGTGAAGTAACGGTCCAGCCGGATCCAGTGCATCTCGCGGCCCCGGGCTACTTCCTTCTTGCCGACGATGGCGATGTTGTTCTCGACCTGGCAGGCCACCAGGCAGGCGTTGCAGCCGGTGCAGGCGTTCAGGTCGATCGCCATGCCCCACTGGTATTCGCCGGTGAGATCGGGGTGCTCGTAAAGGGACTCGGGTTCGGGGACGTGGACGGCCTGGTCGACGAAATCGGGCTCGGTGCGGTAGTGCTCGATGGTGGCCTCCAGCACCAGGGGCCGGCCTTCCATGACGTGGTGCTCCTGGGTGGTGACCAGTTTGTAGCGCCGGCCGGCCGGCGAGGCGGAGACGCCGGCGGCATAGCCCATAGTGGCGGCGGTGCGGAGCGGGTAGACGTCGTGACCCACACCGTTTCCGACCCGGCCCACGTTCCGGCGGCCGTAGCCGACCTCGAGGGCGATCGCGCCGTCGGCCTGGCCGGGCATCACGTAGACCGGAACCTCGATCGAGCGGCCTTCGCGCTCGAGCCGGAGTACGTCGCCGGTCTCGACGCCGAGCTCGCGGGCCGTCGCCGGGCTCAGCAGGGCGGCGTTGTCCCAGACGAGCTTCGTCATCGGATCGGGCATCTCCTGGAGCCAGCCGTTGTTGGCGAAGCGCCCGTCCCAGACCGAGGCGCTCGGGTAGAAGGCGACCTCCAGGCCGGATTGGCCTTCGAGCGAGGCCGCCAGCTTCGCCGCCTCAGCATCGACAGCGTCGCGGCGCAGGGCCACCTCGACCGGGGCGAAGGCCGTGCCCTCGATGACGCCGTCGTGCAGCGCCCGGCGCCAGGCCCGTTCCTTGTCGCCGGAGAAGCGCTCCATCCAGTAGGTGCGGACGATGTCGTAGCCGCGCTGCTGGGGGTAGCCGGAGACCAGAGCCAGCGTCTCGGCGGCGGTCTTGCCCTCGTAGAGGGGCCGGATCAGCGGCTGCTGGACGCTCGCCGTGCCGTCCAGGGCGCGGGCGTCGCCCCAGGCCTCCAGGTAGTGGGCCTCGGGCAGATGCCAATGGGCGGCGCGGGCGGTTTCGTTCACTTCGGCGCCCAGGTGGATCACCGTGCCGGCTTTCTCCAAGCGGGCGGCCAGTTCGGCGTCGGCCGGGGCGTCGAAGGCGGGATTGCCCCCGAGGATCAGCAGCGTTTTGACCTCCCCCGCCTCGAGCGCCGCGGCCAGGTCTCCCACGGACTGCGGCGAAGGCGGCAGCGGCGGCTCGGTGAACCAGACGGTCTCGCCGAGGTTGCCGAGTTCGGCGTTGATCAGCCAGACCAGGGCGTGCACGGCGGCGGGCTGGCGGGGTCCGGCGACGACGAGCGAGCGGCCGCGGTGGGCCTCGAGGTCGCGCCGGAGAATGTCCAGCCAATACGGGGCGCCGTTGCCCTTGCCGGCCAGCGCGAGCGCCAGGGCCGCCGCCCCGCTCGGCTTGATGCGGAAGCGGTGGTCGGCCATCGCGCCGGTGATCGAGAAAGCGCTCTCGGCCACGTAGAGCCGGTTCATCGAATCGTGCTCGTTCTCTACGTGGCGGCCCTTGGCGAACTGCTTGACGGCGCGGAGCGAGGGGACGTCCACGCCCAGGAAGTCGCAATCCAGGGCGAAGATCACCTCGGCCTTGCTGAAGTCGTATTGCGGCTGCAAGCGGCGGCCGAAGGCGATGCGGGCGCCCTGGAGCTCGGCGGAACGGCTGAGCGGGTCGTAATCCACCCACTGGGCACGCGGGAACCTGTCGAGGAAGTGTCTGCGGACGGCCCCGAGGGAGGGGGACGAGGCGGGCTCGCTCAGCACCCACACCCCCTCGCCGGGGGCAGGGAAGAGGTTCGGGACGGCTTGGGAAAACCGCTCCCAACTTGACGGCCGGCCATTCTCGAGCACCCGCTGGGAACGGTCCGGATCGTACAGATTGAGGATCGAAGCCTGGGCCAAGGCCGACGCCGCCCCGAGGCTGGCCGGGTGCTTCGGGTTGCCCTCGATCTTGGTGGGGTGGCCGTCGTGGGCTTCGACGATAAGGCCGGTGGCGAGGCCGCCCACGGTCATAGCCGTGGCGTAATAGAGAGGGTTGCCGGGGATGTAGTCCTCCGGGCGCTCGGCCAGCGGCAAGATCCGTTCTTCGGGGCGCCGGCAGGAAATGAGGCCCGCCAGGCCGAAGGAAGCGGCCATGAGCTTCAGCAGGCGGCGCCGCGAATGGGGGCTGGTGAGCTCCGAGGCTCCTTCGGGGAACTCCCGGTGGAGCCATTCGCGAAACTCGGGCGTCCCGGTCAGCTCGTCGAGGCTTCGCCAGTAATGCTTTCCTGTCAACTCGTTAGCCATCGTCAGACGATTCCCCCCTTAGCGGTGACACCCAGAGCAGTTCGTCGGCGGCTGGATCTGGTTGGCCTCGAGGATCTCCCGGCCGATCTCGGCCGGATCCCGGTCCGGCTGCCACCCTAGATTGGTAACTTCCTCGACGGGCCGGAGGTTCGGCGCCGGATTCCGGTGGCAGTCCAGGCACCACGTCATGCTCAGGGGTTTCACCTGGCGGACGACGATCATCTGGTCCACCCGGCCGTGGCAGCTCACGCAGCTCACTCCGGCGGTGACGTGGGCCCGGTGATTGAAGTAGACGTAGTCCGGCAGGCGGTGGACCCGCACCCACGGAATGGGCCGGCCGCTGGCGTGGCTTTCACGAACCGGTTCGAGCAGCGGGCTGTCCTTCTTCACCCGCACGTGGCAGTTCATGCAGACTTCGGTGGGTGGGAGGGCAGCGAAGGCCGACTTCTCCACCGTGTAGTGGCAGTAGCGGCAGTCGATCCCCAGATCCCCGGCGTGAAGCTTGTGACTGTACTCGACCGGCTGGCGCGGCGCGTAGCCCGTTTCGCGGACCTCGGGACTGCCGAGATAGGTTGCCAAGGCCAAAGCGGCGAGGCCGCCGGTTCCCACAGCAAGGGCCACGATACGGAGACGGCGGTCAGCAGACTTGGAGAATGGCGCAGGCATCGGATCTCCCGTCGTTCAGCCCCTCAACCAGGTCGCTTCCTGCGGTGCGCGGGCGGCGGGGACCCAGCCCGCCGGCGTCCGGCGATGGTTCTCGCAGGGAGGCGATCTGAACTATCCATGATACACAAGAAGGGGCGCGTGTTCCAGTCTTGGAGCAAATATTCTTGCCAAACAGTAACCACTGCGCGATCATAGTTCCAGATGCGCCGCCCGTGATCCAAGTCGCAACAAAACTCGCCCGGGCCTTCGGAAATCTGAAGGTCCGCTACAAGTTGATGCTTCTTCACAACTTGTTCTATCTGGTGTTGTCGTGCGGCGTATACTTCTCCCTGGTACCGGCCATCGAGGAATGGGCCGGGGAGGCCCGCGCGCGGGAGGCGGCACTGCGGCAGCAGCTCAGCGTGGCCACGGGGCACCCCCTGCCGGAGCCGGAAGCGGACTTCTACGAGTGGGTGGTCTACCGGGCCAAGGTGACGATCCTAGTGGTGCTGGGCGTCACGTATTGGCTGGCGGTCCTCATCCTGGAGGGCTTCGTCATGCCCTTTTACATTTACCGGCCGCTGCGGGTGCTGCTCCAGGCCGACGAGGCCTCGCGGCGCGGCGACCGGGATCACGAACTGGTAGAGGAGGCCTGGATCACCGACGACGAGCTGGGGCGGCTGATGCGTTCCCGCAATGCGACGCTGGAGAAGCTCAGGCGGCATGAGGAGGAGCTCGAGCGCACCCTGGCCCGATTAGAGGAGGCGCTGGCCGATTTGAGGCGTAAGAACTATATGCTCGAGACAGCCAAGCAGAGCATCGCCGAGCAGGACCGGCTGGCGAGCCTGGGCCTGCTGGCGGCCAGTCTCGCGCATGAGATCAACACCCCGCTGGCGGTGCTGCGGGGTTCGATCGAGCAGATGCTCGAAGGGGCGCGTGGGGAAGCGGTCCGGCGCCGGCTGGAGCGCATGCTCAGAGTGACCGGGCGGCTGCAGAGGATGAGCGAGACGATGCTCGGGTTTGTGCGGCTTCGGGGCGAAGACGTGGAGCGGGTGGGCGTCGCCGAGGTGGTCCGGGAAGCCTGGGAACTGGTGGCGATCGACGAGCGCGCCGGCCGGGTGAGCTTCGAGATGGACGTGCCGGCCGATTTGACGATATCGGGCAATCCGGACCGCATCAGCCAGCTATTTGTCAACGTGTTACGGAATGCGTTGAACGCCGCCCCGCCCGGGGGCCACGTCTGGGTTCGCGCCCGGAGGATCCAGGCCGGCGAGAAGCCGATGGTGGCGGTGCGGATCGAAGACGACGGCCCGGGCATCCCGGCCGACGTGCTGCCGAGCATCTTCGAGGCGTTCGTCACCACGCGTCTCGACTCGAAGGGAACCGGACTGGGGCTGACCGTGGCCGAGGGGATCGCCCATCAGCACGGGGGCATCATCGTCGCCTCGAACCGGCCGCAAGGCGGCGCCTGTCTGGAGGTGCGGCTGCCGGCGGCGAGGGGGGCGGAGGGAGAACCCGGCATCGGGGACGGGGCTTCGGGGAGTGCGGAAGGGGAAAGGAAACAGGTCCGCCGGCAATGAGTGCGATACAGGAGACGAAACCCGTCAGCCGAATCGACGTGGTCTTGCTGGACGACGACGAGGATTTCCGCCACTACATAGAAGACTTCTTGAATGAGGAAGGCCGCTACACGGTCCGCGGCTTCTCGACCCCTCAGGAACTGTTCGAGGGCTGCCGCGAGCGGCTGCCGGACATCGTCCTGCTCGACATGAAGATGGGCGAGTACCGCGGCGACAGGGTGCTCGAGCAGTTGCTCGCCGAGTGGCCGTCGCTGTGCGTCGTCGTGGTCACCGGCTATCCGTCTCTCGAGGACATGCGGACCACTTTCAAGATGCGGGTCTTCGACTACCTGGCCAAACCGTTCTCTTTGGCGCAGCTTCGCACGACGCTCAAGAATGCGATCGACGCCTACGGCCTGGGCCGGACGGACCAGGACCGCCTGCGGGAGAGCCTGGGCCACCGGATCCGGCTGCTCCGGGCCGAGCGGGGCTGGTCATTGAAAGACGTCGCCGGCCGGACCGGCCTGTCGGTCTCGCAGATCTCTTCGATCGAGCGGGGCGCGCACCTGCCGAGCATGGAGTCGTTGCTCGCCATCAGCCGCGCCTTCGGCATCCGCCCCTCGGAACTGCTGGCTTCGATCGACTTCTAGGCGTGCGGCGCCCCAGTGTCGACCTTCCGGCGGGTTCACTTCGCCAGGACGCTCATGGCGGCCTTGAGGAAGGCCGGCAGGTCGTCGGGCTTGCGGGAGGTGACGAGATTGCCGTCCACCACGACCTCTTCGTCCACCCACTCGGCGCCGGCGTTGGCCATGTCGTCCTTGATGGCGAAGAACGATGTGGTCTTGCGGCCCTTCAGCATGCCGTGGGCCGAGCACAGCAGCCAGCCGCCGTGGCAGATGGCGGCGACGAGCTTGCCCTGGGCGTCCAAGTCGGCGACGAACCGCGCCGGGGCCGGGTGGCGCCGCATGTAATCCGGCGCGTAGCCGCCGGGGATCACCACGCCGTCGTAATCGTCGGCCCGGACGTCGTCGTAGCCCTTGTCCGCCTTGGCCGGATAGCCCAGCTTGCTGTTGCAGGTCTCGCCGGCCTTCGGACCTACGAGATGCACCTCGGCCCCGGCTTCTTTGAAGCGGTAGTACGGGTACCAGACTTCGAGTTCCTGGTAAAGCCTGTCCACGAGAACGGCGACACGTTTCCCATCGAGTTCCATAACAACTCAATTGTACGTAAGGGGCGCCTGCGGCAGGCCTGGCCGGTTCACCTGAGCCGCCAGGCGAACCAGCCGATGCCGAAGGCCAGCATGGCGGCGGCGAGGGTAGCGACGACGGGGCGGGAGCGCAGGCTGGCGGGGGCGCGCCACCAGGCGGTTCCGAGCAGGGCGATCAGGCCGAAGTCGGCGGCCAGGGCGCCTCCCAGGACGCGCCAGCTCGAGAAAGCCGTACTCTCGACAAAGAGCCCCAGGGCGAGCCCGTGGAAGAGTCCGAGGACGCCGACCACCGCATCCCGGCGTCCGGCGTGGGGCAGCAACAGGATCTCGGCGGCCAGGTAACCAATAGTGAGCGCGGCCGCCGCTTCGACGAACCGGGGCGGCGGGCTCCAGCCGGTGGCCGGCAGTCCCAGGGCCGCGACCGCCTGGCCGCCGGCGAACGCTCCGGCCAGGATCCACATCTCCCGCCGGGTGCGCGCGGCGAGGATCAGGGCTATCAGGAAGAGTAGCGGGGCGAGCCCGCCAAGCACCCGTTTCGCCCCTCCGGCCGCCTGCTCCGCGAAGAGTTCCCACCCGGTGGGCGGGACGAAGCGGATCTCCTCCTCGCGGGCGGCGAAGTCGAACACCCGCTGGACCTCGACGTCCCCCCGGCGGGCCCGCAGCACGTGGACGTGATTCGGGATGGTGACGGCGTAGTAGGTGCAGGCGACGGTGAGGGTTTTCGGCGGGGCTGGAGCGGTATAGTCCGCCGTGCACACGAGCCACCCCTGGCCCGGATCTTCCCGGCAGGTGAAACCGGAGCCCTGGACCGGGGCGCCGTCGGCCGAAAGGTGGAAGTTGCGCGCCAGAGTGGCCGCCGGATCCTCGAGCGCTTCCACTTCATAGAGTGGCATCCGGAGCTCGTAGCGGATCCGGTTGCCTTCCACTTCCAGCAATCCGGCGCTGATGCTCACCATGTGGGCTCGGAGGGCGGGCGAGAGCAGGAGAAGAAGCGAGACCCCGGCGCAACACGATCTTCCGCGGCGGGGCGGGCGCGGTCTGAAAGGCGGCATGAGTGTCAGTTCCATCATAGGGAGCGTACGGCCTGCGAAGCCGAGCCCGGCCGGCAGGCTTGCCTATAATGACAAGGCGAATGGGTGGAGGCAAACCAAGGCCGTGGTGGAGCCGTCTCGCTGCCTGGGGTGTAGCGGCGGCTTTGGCCGCGATTTCGTGCGGCCGGGCTCCGGTCCCCGACGCCGGCGCCTTGCGGATTCCCCGGGGAGCGACTCTGTCGGTGCGGATCACGGAAGCATTGAGTCCGGACTCCCATCCCGCGGGCAGTGGCTTTTCGGCAACCCTGGATGCGCCGCTGGAGCAAGGGGCGGTGATCTTCGTACCCGCTGGAGCGCGTGTGGACGGGATCGTCGAAGCCACTCCGGCCGGCGAGGACGGAAGGCGTGGGCTGACCCTACGCCTCGTGCGCCTCTACCTGGATGAGAACCGTTCCCTGGAGCTTCACACCGACCCGGTTACGCGGTTCGCCCGCGGCCCGGCTGCCGTCAGCGCCAACATCAACGCTCTGTCCGGGCTGGAAGACAAGATCGCTCGCCTGGCCGAGACCGGGGGTGGGGGGGCCGGAAGCGAGGCGCAGGGGGTTCCAGCCGCCAGCGCACCTCCGGTGCCGCCGTCCAGCCTGATGGTATTCACCCTCAGCTCTGATCTCGTCGTGCCGCGGCCGGGGGAGTGACGCAGCGGGCAGCGGCGGTTAGCCGTGAGAATCCGCCGGGCAGGGCCACCTTATTTAGATATGAGTGTCACCTCGTCCGTTGCCGGCGTCATGGGTCCCGAACGGGCTTTGCATTGGCTTGCCTTATGCCTGGTGCCCGGGCTCGGACCCCAGCGGATCCGCGCGCTCTTGAAGTCGTACGGGGCGCCCGAGGCGGTGTTCCGCGCCTCGCCGTCGGAGCTCGAGGCCGCCGGAGTGCCGCCGGGGCCCGCGCGAAGCATCGCCGGCGGCTGCACTTTCGAGGACGCCCTTTGGCAGCATGAGCGGGTGAAGGCCGAAGGAGTAGCGCTGATCGGATTGCGGGATCCCGCCTACCCCGAACTGTTGCGGGCGATCGCCGATCCTCCGGTCCTGTTGTTCGCCAAGGGCCGTCTGGAGACGCTGAATTCGCCGATGCTGGCGATCGTCGGTACCCGGCGGCCGACCCCGTACGGCCGCAACGTCGCCGAGCGCTTCGCGTTCGACCTCGCCCGAGCTGGACTCACGATCGTCAGCGGCATGGCCCGCGGCGTGGACACTTGTGCACATCAGGGGGCCCTGAAGGCCGGGGGAACGACCGTCGCTGTGTTCGGAGCCGGGCTCGACCATATTTACCCAGCCGAGAACCGCAAGCTCGCCGACCAGATTGCCGCCCAAGGGCTGCTCGTTTCCGAGTTTCCGATGGGTACCCCGGCCCACCCGCAGAACTTCCCGATCCGCAACCGGATTATCAGCGGGCTGAGCGAGGGCGTGCTGGTGGTGGAAGGCGCCCAGTACAGCGGCTCGGCGATCACCGCGAAGATGGGGCTGGAACAGCAGCGGGAAGTCTTCGCCGTGCCCGGCAACGTGACCTCGAAAATGAGTTGGGGGCCGAACCTGTTGATCAAGCAGGGCGCTACTCTGGTTCAGGAGGCCGCCGACGTCATCGAGGGCCTGCCCAAGGAGACGCGGCGGCGGCTGGCGGAACGGCGCCGGGCGGGCGAGGCGGCCGGCATGGAGGAGGGCGGCGGGAATCAGGGCTCTCTTCCCCTCGGCCCGGCGGCTGAAATCCAGGAACACCTGCTCAAGCTGTTGAGGCCAGACCACGCGCTGCACGTTGACGAGATCCTCGAAAAGATGGAGAATTACTCGTCGTCGGAGACGCTGGCTGCCTTGATGGAACTGGAAGTGGCCGGGCTGATCCGCCAACTGCCGGGCCGGAACTTTGTTAAAGTGTGGTGAGGGGCCCGACCTCCGGCCGATTACCCGGTTGAGGCCGCCTGATCCACCTGATGCGGCGCTGCTGGGAAGTGCCGCGCCGGCCCGCCCAGCGGGTGGGTCCTTTGTTCCCCGCGCGAGGATTGCGGGAGACGCCCAACCCAACCCTTGCGTCGAACTAGTAGTGGCAGCGGTCCGGCCGTCGCCGGCCCGACGCCGGATTCAGGAAGATTTGGTTATCGGTTATGGCAAAATCTCTCGTCATCGTCGAGTCGCCGGCGAAGGCGAAAACCATCGGCAGGTACCTCGGCAAGGACTATACGGTCAAAGCTTCGCTCGGCCATATCAAGGATCTGCCGAAGCGCGATCTCGCCGTCGACGTCGAGCGCGGCTTCGAGCCTCACTACGAGGTCATCGAGGGCAAGAAGAAGCTGCTCCAGGAGCTCAAGAAAGCGGCTGGCAAGGCCGACGCGATCTACCTCGCCGCCGATCCCGATCGTGAGGGTGAAGCCATCTGCTATCACCTCGCGGAGGAACTTCAAGACAACAAGCGCAAGAAGAAGGCCGGGACCCGAATCTACCGGGTGACCTTCAACGAGATCACCGCCCGGGCGATCCGGGAGGCGTTTCGGAAGCCTGGCCTGGTGAACACGAACCTGGTGGACGCCCAGCAGGCCCGCCGGGTGCTGGACCGGCTCGTCGGCTACAAGATTTCGCCACTGCTTTGGGACAAGGTGCGCCGTGGGCTCTCGGCAGGGCGGGTGCAGACGGTGGCGCTGCGGCTGATCGTGGATCGCGAGCGCGAGATCCGGGCTTTCAAGCCGCGCGAATACTGGACGATCGACGTCAGGCTGCGGGCTCACAAGCCCCCGGTCTTCGCCGCCCGGCTTGTCAAGCGGGACGACGAGGCGGTGGAGATTCCCGACGAGAAGACCGCCCAGGGCATTGTTTCCGCGCTGGAGGGCGCGACGTATGCCGTGAAGTCGGTCACCCAGCGGGAGAAGCGGCGCCGGCCGGTGCCCCCGTTCATCACTTCGACCTTGCAGCAGGAGGCCTCGCGCAAACTGCGCTTCAGCGTCAAGCGCACGATGGCCCTGGCCCAGCGCCTTTACGAAGGCGTCGAGCTTGGCAAGGAGGGTTCCGTCGGCCTGATCACCTACATGCGCACCGACTCGACGCGCGTCGCTGAGGACGCCATCGGAGAGGTCCGCGGCTTCATCGGTAAGCGCTTCGGCCCCGAGTACCTGCCGGAGAAGCCGAACCAGTACCGGAGCAAGAAAGGGGCCCAGGACGCCCACGAGGCGATCCGGCCCACTTCAGTGGCGCGCACGCCCGAGGACGTGAAGCCTTACCTGGCCGAGGACGAATACAAGCTCTACCGGCTCATCTGGCAACGGTTCGTCGCTTCCCAGATGGCGCCGGCCCTCTTCGACCAGACCACCGTCGAGATCAGCGCCCGGGGGAAGGACGGGGCTGCTTACCTGTTCCGCGTCACCGGGTCGGTGCCGAAGTTCGACGGCTTCCTGAAGGTCTATCAGGAGGGCAAGGACAAGAAGGACGAGGACGACGAGGAGCTCAAGCACAAGATCCCTCCGGTGGAGCAGGGGGAAGTGCTGAAGTTCCGGTCGATTCACCCCGAGCAGCACTTCACCGAACCCCCGCCGCGCTACACCGAGGCGACTCTGGTGAAAGAGTTGGAGGCGGATGGCGTCGGCCGGCCCTCGACCTACGCTTCGATCCTCTCCACCATCCAGGACCGGGAGTACGTGGTCAAGAAGGGCGGCAAGTTCTACCCGACGGAGCTCGGAGAGGTGGTCACGGACCTTCTGGTGCAGAGTTTCGACGACATCTTCGACATCAAGTACACCGCCCGGATGGAGGAAGAGCTCGACGAGATCGAGGAGGGCAAGCGCGACTGGCGCAGCGCGCTGGCCGAGTTCTACGACAAGTTCCAGGTGGATCTCATGCGCGCCGAGACCGAGATGACGAACATCAAGCGCATGGAGGAGCCCACCGACGAGAAATGCGAAAAGTGCGGGCGGCCGATGGTGATCCGCTGGGGGCGGCACGGGCGCTTCCTGGCGTGTTCGGGCTATCCGGAATGCACCAACACCCGGGAGATCAAGACGGAACTCGCCGAGGAAGAGAAGGAGGCGCTCGGCGACCAGAGCGAAGAATACTGCGTGAATTGCGGCCGGCCGATGGTGCTCAAAAAGGGCCGGTTCGGGCAGTTCTACGCCTGCACCGGATATCCCGAGTGCAAGACCACGAAGCCGCTGGGCAAGCAGCAGCGGAAGCCGGATGTGCCGCTCGATGAGAAATGCCCGCAATGCGGGGCCACGCTGGTGATCAAGCAGGGCCGCTTCGGCGAATTCACTGCCTGCTCGAATTATCCAAAGTGCCGTTACGTGAAGCAGAAGACGACCGGGGTCCCGTGCCCGGCTTGCTCAGAGGGCGAGCTGATCGAACGGCGATCCAAACGAGGGCGGACCTTCTACGGCTGCAACCGCTATCCGGACTGCGACTTCGTCACCTGGTCGAAGCCGGTGGCCGAAACGTGCCCCGAGTGCGGGTCTTCTTACCTGGTGGAGAAATGGCTGAAGTCCGGGCCGCAGTTGCAGTGCCCGAACAAGGACTGCGGCTACAAGCGGACGATCGAGGAGCCGGAGCCGGTGGCCGGATCCTCCAAAGGCTGAGGCCGGCGGCGCTGCCGGCGGCGACGAGGTTCCGGTAGGCTGGAATAGGTCCGGCCGCCGTTATGATCCGTGCTCTTGTCCGCTTTGTCCTCCGAGTTCTGTTCCGGATACGCGTCGAGGGGCGCTTTCCCGAACCGGTCCCAGAGCGCCTGCTCATCATCTCCAACCACCAGTCGTTTCTCGATCCCATCCTGATCGGGGCCTTCGTCTCGCCGGATGTCACCTGGGTGGTCCATCAGCAGATCTACGACCGCTGGTACTTCCGCTGGTTCGTCGACCTGACCCGCCACGTGGTGGTGGATGCCGGGCGCGCCCGGGGCATCCGGGGCCTGATGCGGGAAATCGAGCAGGGCCGGGCGGTGGTCGTCTTTCCCGAGGGGCGGATCACGGTCACCGGCGGCTTGATGAAGATCTATGACGGGCCGGCTTTCCTGGCGGCGCGAACGGGAGCGTCGATCCTGCCGGTGGTGATCGACGGCGCCCTGCATACGCCGGTGGGCCGGATGCAGCCGCCGTTCCCCCGGCGCTGGTTTCCACGGATCCGCATCACGATGAGGCCGCTGGAGAAGTTGGAGATGCCGGCGGGCCGTTCCGGGCGGGAACGCCGGCGGCGGGCCGGCGACCGGATGCGGCGGATGATGGAAGAGGCGCTCTACCGCTCGCGGGTGCGGCGGACGATTCCGGAAGCCTTGCTCGAAGCCGTGCGTATCTACGGCAAAGGAAGCGCCGTGGTCGACGATCTGAGGCAGGAGGGCCAGACCTACGGGCGGCTGCTGAAGGGCATGATGGCGCTGGGGCGGCTCACGGCGCGGCTGGCGCCCGAGGGCGAGGTGGTGGGCGTGCTGCTGCCCAACTCCGGCCCTACGGTGGCGCTGCTTCTGGGGCTGATGGCGGCCCGGCGCGTTCCGGCCATGCTGAACTACTCGGTGGGCGCCGAGGGGCTGCGGGCGGCGTGCACGGCGGCGGAGGTGAAGACCGTCATCAGCTCCCGGGCGTTCCTCGAGCACCCGCGCCTGGCCGGCCTGGCGGAGCAGCTCACCGGGGTGCGGTTGGTCTATCTGGAGGATCTGCGCGCGTCGTTCGGCCTGGCGGACCGGTTGTGGCTCGTCTTCCGGGGCAAGGGATGGCTGAAGCGGGCGGTCCGGCGGCTGCGGCCGGAGGATCCGGCGGTGGTGCTGTTCACCTCGGGTTCCGAGGGCCTGCCCAAGGGGGTGGTGCTCAGCCACGACTCGATCCTGGCCAATCTGGCTCAGATCAAGGCGGTGATCGACTTCACCAACCGCGACAAGATGATGAACGCCCTGCCGGTGTTCCACTCCTTCGGGCTGACGGCGGGCGTCCTGCTGCCGCTGCTGAGCGGCGCCCGGGTGTTCCTGTATCCCTCGCCCCTGCACTTCCGGATCATCCCGGAGCTGGTCTACGACCGCAACTGCACGGCCCTGCTCGGCACGCCGACGTTTCTGGACCGCTACGGCCGCGCGGCCCATCCCTACGACTTCTACAAGGTGCGCTACGTAGTGGGCGGAGCGGAGAAGCTCAGTGAAGAGACCCGGCGGCTGTGGCAGGACAAGTTCGGCATCCGGATCCTGGAAGGCTACGGCGCCACCGAGTGCTCGCCGGTAATCAGCGTGAACACGCCGTTCGCGCACCGGCCGGGCTCGGTGGGCAAGTTCCTGCCCGGCATCGAGTGGAAGGTTGTTCCGGCGCCCGGCATCGAAGAGGGCGGGGAGTTGCACGTCCGCGGCGACAACGTGATGCTCGGCTACTGGCGGCACACGGCCCCGCGGAAGCTGGAGCCGCCGTCTTCGAGCCTCGGTCCCGGCTGGTATGCGACGGGCGACGTCGTCACCGTGGACGAGGACGGCTACCTGTTCATTCGGGACCGGTTACGGCGCTTCGCCAAGGTGGCCGGTGAGATGATCCCGCTCGAGGTGACGGAGCGAATCGCCGCGGAGGTCTCGCCCCGGTATCGGTCGGCGGCGACGGCGGTGGCCCGGCCCGGCCGGGGTGACGTGATCGTGCTGTTCACCTGCGACCCTGAGGTGGACCGTTCCGTGCTCGCCGGCGCGGCCAAGCGTCTCGGGCTGCCGGAGCTGGCCCTGCCCCGGCGCATCGTCCACCTCGACCGCCTGCCGCTGCTCGCCACCGGCAAGCCCGATTACGTCCAGCTCAAGGCCATGGCGGAAAAGCAAATGGAGCGTTAGCCGGGCAGGCCATGCACCATTGCAGGTGTAATGGGAGGCAGAGACCCAGACGGCGCTGAGTTCTTCGGCGCCCGCCTCCGCCGATCCGCCGGATGATCCGTCGGGGAACGAATAGTGGTGGATACGAGCGGTGTCGAGGCAAGAGAGTAGAAACTCCCGGTTTCCGGCAAACTCGAAACCGTCCGTTCCGGCCAGGGCGGTGTGAGGGCCGTGGCAGACCGCAGTGATGCGGTGCGGACCGCGCCCGCAACCCGGGCTTCACCTCGCCGCCGTGCTCCCGGTACCGCCGCCCCAGCTTCCAGACCCGGCGTTCCCTCTCACCCCCCATCCCCTCGGCCGCTTCCCGCTGCGTCATCACCCCTGCGCACAGCGGCTTCAGGCCAGCGCGGCCCCTTTCCTGTCGGCTCACCGCTACTCGTTTCATTTTCGCAGCCTGGCGGCTGTCAACAGGAACTTTCTCCCTTGCCCATACGGGCGCTTCTCCTGTTGCTATGACACCCGGGCCGGCTAAGTTGACTTTGGTTCTTCGGGTATTTTAAGGTAACGGTTCGGATTGGCCACGCGGCGGCCGCAGACTGGATATGCCTGAGAATGCAAGCGGCGGGACCACCAGCGTGGTGACGATGCTCGACTCCACCCTCGAAAGCGTTGATGCCGCTGAGGAGATTGTGCTGAAGGCCGCTGAAGAGATGGGGTTCGATGAAGATTCCCGGTATCAGATCGGAATGGCGGTTCGGGAGTCCGTCGTCAATGCAGTGGTCCATGGCAACCGGTATAGTGAGCGCAAGAAGGTGCGGCTCTCGGTGATCAAGGAACCCGACCGGCTGACCATTCTGGTCGCGGACGAGGGACAAGGCTTCAACCTCGATTCGATTCCAGACCCGCTGGCCCAGGAGAATCTGTTGAACCAATCTGGACGGGGGATCTTTCTCATGAAAACTTTCATGGACGAGTTCGATGTCCGTCCGGTGGAGCCCACTGGCACTGAGTTCGTCTTGGTGAAGTACTTGAACCGGAAGGCCTGAGCTGCTTCGCCGGCGCTGCGGTTCCCGGCGAGGTGCGAACAAGCAAGGAGAAGACCTGTGAGTGTAAAACTGAATGTCCGAAAAGTCGGTGATGTAACCGTGATCGATGCTGTGGGCAGGATCACCCTCGGGGAAGGCGCCAGTTCGTTCCGGGATACGATCCGGGACCTCGTCTCGAAGGGTGAGAAGAAGCTTGTGCTGAACCTTGGAAATGTGACCTACATCGACAGCTCCGGAATCGGTGAGCTCGTTTCCGCCTTCACTACGGTGACCAACCAGGGCGGGCAGTTGAAACTGCTGAACCTCACCAAGCGGATCCAGGATCTGCTGCAAATCACGAAGCTGTACACCGTGTTCGAGGTCTACGACGACGAGTCGGCGGCGGTGCGCAGCTTCGGCTGATTCGCACGGCGGCGGAGCCTGCCGGGGCAGCCGGATCATCGGATGAGCGGCCGGGCGCACCCGTGAAGCGTGGGGGCTGCCAGGTCCGGCCGGCTCGGGCAGGCGGTGAGTGCCGGGCATGCAAGATCCAGGACAAGAACGTGCCGGAAGGCTGCCCACGGTCGTCGTGGCGGAGCCGCTCGCCCTCGTCCGGGAGGGCATTTCCGCGCTGTGCGAAAGCACCGGCGAGTACAGCGTCGTCAGCCACCACGAGGATGGCGAGGCGGCCCTGGCGGCGATCGAGGAGTCGCGGCCGGACCTGGCTGTGCTCGATTTCGAGATCCCGCGCCTGTTCGTGCTGGAGGTGGTGCGGAAGGTGCGGCTGAAGAATCTGCCCACCCGGAGCGTGGTAGTCGGGACCCGCACGGACCGCAAGACCACCGTCGAAGTGCTCCGGAGCGGAGCGAGCGGCTACGTGCTGAAAAACGGCCCCGGCCGCCACTTGCTGGAGGCCTTCGAAGAGATCCTCAAAGGGGGTGTTTACGTATCGCCGTTGGTGGATCTCGAGCAGGTGTTCCTGGCCTCGCACGACAAGGAAGACAGGGATCCTCTGGAGGCGCTGTCGGCGAGAGAGTACCAAGTCTTCACGCTGCTGATCGAGGGGGTGCGGGCCAAGGAGATCGCCGCCCGGCTGGAGCTGAGTCCCAAGACGGTGGATACTTACCGGGCCAGCCTCATGCGCAAGCTGGACATCCACGACGTGGCGGGACTGGTGAAGTACGCGATCCGGCGGAAGCTGATCGCGGCGATCTGAGGGGGCGCGGGCGGTCCCGTGTGGTAGCATGAAACAAGACAAGGACCCCGTCCTGGTGCGCCTTTGACCGGAAGGGCGCGGGTGCGGGCGCCGGTGGATTCCCGAGGTTTTCCGTGGACAGGCTGACTCGCAAGGAACTGAAAACCGACAAGTTCGCCGCCGAAGTCGGCGAGGTGCTCGACTTTCTCGAAGAGCACCGCCGGCAAGCGACGATCGCCGGCATCGCGATTGTAGCGCTGCTGGTGGCCGCGGTGGGGGGCTACTACTACACGAAGCGGCAGCATTCCATCCGGCAAGCGGCGCTGCGCGAGGCGCTTACCGTTTTTCAGGCTACCGTGGGCGACGTGCCGAACCCCTACCTGCCCAGTTTCAAGACCGAGGAAGAGAAGCGCCGGGCGGTCCAGAAAGCATTCACGGAAATCATCGAGAGATACCCGGGCAGTGACGAGGCGGTGATTGCGACTTATTACTTGGGCGTGGAGGCCTTGAACCGGGGCGACACGGCCGAAGCCGAGAAGCGCTTTCGGGAAGCGGCCGAAGCAGACCGTCAGCCGTACAGTTCCCAGGCGGCGTATTCGCTGGCCCAACTCTATGACCGCCAGGGCAAGACCGAGCAGGCGCAGAAGATCTACCGGGATTTGATGAAGCACCCCACGGTCCTGGTTTCCAAGGAGCAGGCGACGATCGCCCTGGCCCGGAGCATCGGCAAGCAGAACCCGGAAGAAGCACGGAAGTTGCTGGAGCCTCTGCGGGCCGGGCGCGGGCCTGTAAGCCGGGCCGCTCTCACCGCGCTGGGCGAGCTCCAGCAGGGTGCGACCCCATGAGCTGACCTTCGGCTGTCAGATGGCCGCCGACCTCCGGCATCTGCGATTTCCTCTTTCCGCATCCCGCGGCCGCCGATATCCTGAGCCGGACCACCCCTACCGCAACGCCTTCCAGCGAGACCGCGACCGGATCATCCATACGCGGGCCTTCCGGCGGCTGGAGAACAAGACCCAGGTCTTCACGCCGGGTCTCTCGGACCATTTCCGGAACCGGCTGACGCACACCATCGAAGTGGCCCAGATCGCGCGCACTGTGGCCGGCGTGCTCGGGCTCGACGAAGATCTCACCGAGTCGTTGGCCTTGGCCCACGACATCGGCCACCCCCCGTTCGCGCACGCCGGCGAGGAGGCGCTGGACCGTTGCATGCGGAGCTTCGGCGAGCGGTTCGACCACAATCTCCACGCGCTGCGGATCGTCGAGAGTTTCGAGCGCCGCTACGCGGCCTTTCCGGGGCTGAACTTGACCTTCGAAGTGCGGGAAGGCATCGTGAAGCACTCCCGGGACCTGGAGCCGGGCGGCGCCGCAGAGTTGGCGGAGTATCTGCCTGGGTTGAGACCGCCGCTGGAGGCGCAGCTCATCGACCCGGCCGACGAGATCGCCTACAACACCGCCGACCTCGACGATGCCTGCGGCGCGGGCCTCATCGAAACCGGCGAGATCGCCGGCGCCGTGGATTGCTTCGCCCGCTTCTTGAGGCCGGCTCGCGCGCGCTACCCGGAGGCGGACGAGCGTGTCGTCTTCCATGAAGCGCTGCGGGCCCTGTTCGATTGGCTGGTTTCGAGCCTGATCGAGGGGACGCGGGCGCGAGCCGAGGAGGCGGGTGCGGCAGACCACGAAGAGGTGCGGCGGCACCCGCGCCGGCTGGCAAGCTTCACTGAGGAAGGCCGGGAGGCCATCCGGGCCCTGAAAGCCTTCCTCAAGGAGCGGGTCTACGATTCGCCCGAGCTGATCGCCGAACGGCAGCGCTCCCAGCAGATGATCCGCCGCCTGTTCGACTATTACTTGCACGACACGAACCGTTTGCCCGAGCCGTACCGCAGCCAGGCCGCCCGCCAGCCGCCGCAGCGGGTGGCCTGCGACTACATCGCCGGGATGACGGACCCGTTCTTCAAACGGACATACAGAACGGTCTTCGGTTGAGGATTCACTTCTCCTGGCGGCTGATGGCGTGCGAGAACTCGACGGAACGCACGATGTATACCTTGCGGATCTGCCGCTCGATCTCGGCGACGATCCGCTCGAGCCGTTCGTCCTCGCCGTGTTCGACTTCCACTTTGAAATACAGGTCGGTCTGGGCCATCTAACGTAAATGATACGATAGGAACTTCGATGGACCGGCGATCGTTTCTGGGAGCTGAGGTTTCGGCGTCGATGCCGTTGGCGGTCCCCCCGATTACCGTGCCTGTCACCTCCGCTGGGCCCTGCGGGCCGGCTGGCCGGGCCATCCACGCCAAGGGGCGCCGGGGCGTGGTCGGCATGGAGCACGGCTACTCGGAGCCGGGCATGAAGAGGTTGGAGAAATGCTTCCGGGCCTACCGCAAGGCGGACGCCTGGGATGGATGAGCGAGCATGGCTGGTTGTGAAATCTGTGAGAAGCGGCGCCCCAAGCGCTATTGCTTGGCCCTGCGGGCGGAGATTTGCCCACTCTGTTGCGGCGAGGAGCGGGAGCAGACGATCGACTGCCCGCTGGAATGCCAATACTTGCGGGAAGCGCACGCGCGCGAGAAGCCGAACGAGCTGGATCCGGAGCAGTTGCCGTACCGGGACGTCGAGATCACCGAGGAGTTTCTGGCGCAAAACGGACCGTTGGTGAGCGAGGCGGGCCGCCTGGTGGCGGAGGCCGGCCTCGGCATGCCGGGGACGGCGGACAAGGACGTCCTGGAAGCGCTCGACGCCATGATCCGCACCCTGAAGACGCTCGAATCGGGCGTGATCTACGAGACGAGGCCGGCGAACCCCTACGCGGCGAACGTCTACGAGAGGGTGCGGGCCGGCATCGAAGAGTTCCGGAAGAAGTGGTTCGAAGAGACGGGGATGCACAGCTTCCGCGACCGGGACGTCATGGGGGCGCTCATCTTCCTCCGGCGCCTGGGCGACCTGTACCAGAACGGGCGGAAACGGGGCCGGGCCTTCCTGGCGAAGCTGCGCGGGGCTTTCGGCCGGGCGCCGCAGTCCGAGACCCGGGCCACGCGCCCGACGATCATCCGGCCCTGAGGGGCGGGGCTCGGAGGAATGGGGTCTGTGAGGACCGGCTATATCGTCTTCGCCCATGGCTCACGCTTGGAAGAGGCGAACGAGGCCGTGCGGCAGGTGGCGGCGGAGCTGTCCCGGGCCGGGGGCTTCGATCTGGTAGAGACGGCGTTTCTCGATTGCACGCCGCCGGACCTGATGGAGGCGGTGGGCAAGCTGGCCGAGCGGGGCGCGGAGCGGATCGTCGTGCTTCCTTATTTCCTTACGCTCGGCCGGCACGCGGCCGAGGATCTGCCGCGCATCGCCGCCGAGGCCTCGCGCATCCATAAGGGTGTACGGGTGGAGATCGCGCCGGGGCTGGAGGGGCACCCGGCGCTGGTCGAGGCGCTCCTCGACTGCGCGCGCTCACTCGACGAGGGGCTTTCCGAAGAACGTGGCACTGCAAGCTAAGCTTCTGAATTTCAAAGACATTGCACCGGAAGTCCGGCACTTCGTCTTCGAAGTGGAGGGCGCCGGCGAGTTCGATTTCCGTCCGGGGCAGTTCGTCTCGCTGACCGATGAAATCGGCGGGCGGAAGGTGACCCGCGCCTACTCGCTGGCCTCGCCGCCGAACGGGAACCGCTTCGAGCTGTGCCTGAACCGGGTGAAGCTGGGGGCCTTCTCGCCGCACCTATTTTCTCTGAGGCCAGGCGGGACGGTGCCGATGAAGGGGCCGTACGGCAGCTTCACGCTGCGGGAGCCGGTCCGCGACGCGGTCTTCGTGGCCACGGGTACCGGGGTGGCGCCGTTCCGCTCGATGCTTCTCGACGAGCGGCTCTGGGAGGCGGGCAAGGACTACACGCTGATCCTGGGCGTGCGGTACGCGGACGGCATCCTATACCGGGAAGAGTTCGAGGCTCTGGAGAAGGAACACCCGAACTTCCGCTTCTGGCCGGTGGTGAGCCGCCCGGACGCCGCCTGGAAGGGCCGCACCGGGTACGTTCAAGACCACGTGCTGGAGGCGGTGGGCGGCCGGCGGGAGATCGACGTCTACGTGTGCGGGCTGAAAGAAATGGTGAACGCGGTGCGGCGGCTACTGCTCGATCACGGCTTCGACAAGAAGCAGATCGTCTACGAGAAGTACGACTGACGCCTAACGGCCCTCCCGGCGGCCGCCGATAGTTAGGGATAGAGATGTGGAACCCCACCCGTGTCCTTACGCTCGCAGCCGGCATCGCGAGTGTGTTCGCGGCGGTGGTTCTGATTCTCTACAAGGCGCTGCCGGGGCCGCACGGCGCCCTCGACTACCTGGTGATCGGCACCGCCGCCACGCTGACGAGCCTGCTGGCGCTGTTCCTGATTCTGCTGAAGACCTGGGTGAAGGACCCCGAAGTCTTCTACCGGCGGCGCCGGCGCTGAGTCCTGCCGCTCTGCCTAAGACCGCCGCCTGCGCCGCCGGGACCGGGACTCGGGTTCTACGACCGAGAAGTAGAGCCGGCGCTCCCGGGCGTCGATCCGGATGAGCTGGACGGTGAGCCGGTCGCCGATCGAGTACTTCTTTCCGGTGCGAGAGCCGACGATCTGGCGGGTGGATTCGTTGTAGCCCCACCGCTCGCCGGGCAGCACGTCCAGCGGCACCATCCCTTCCACGAAGAGATCTTCGAGCTCGACGAAGAAGCCGTGGGGCGAGGTGTTGGTGATCAGGGCGGGGAAGTGGTCGCCAAGGCGGTCCGTCATGAAGTCGAGCTTCTTCCACTCCACCAGTTCGCGTTCGGCCTCGTCGGCGCGGCGCTCGGTGTCCGAGCAGTGGACGGCGAGCTTCTGCAGTTTGGCCGGGACGAACTCCGAGGGGCGGCCGTCGAGCAGGGCGCCCAGGGCGCGGTGGACGATGAGGTCCGGATAGCGCCGGATGGGCGAGGTGAAGTGGGTGTAGACGGGAGAGGCCAGGGCGAAGTGGCCGTGGTTGGCCTCCGAATAGCGAGCCTGTTTCAGAGAACGGAGCATGAGGTAGGTGAGGATGCGCTCTTCGGGCTTGCCTTCGATCTTCTTGATGAGCCGCTGGTAGTGTTTCGGGGCGATCTTGAAGTCGGCGGCGGGAACGAGGACGTCCTTGCGGACCTTGGGGCCGCCGCGGCGGCGGTGCACCTGGGGAAATCGTTTCCAGTCCAGTCCGCGGATACCGAGCGAGACGCCGAAGTGCCGGGCGATCTGCTCGAACTCGATCACCTTCTGCGGGTCCGGCGGCTCGTGGATGCGGTAGAGCAGCTCCCGGCCGGCCTCCTCCAGGTGTGAGGCGACGGCCTCGTTGGCCGCCAGCATAAACTCCTCGATGATGCGGTGGGCGATGTTGCGGGGGCTGCGGCCGATGCCCACCATCTCGCCGAACTCGTCGAACTCGATGAGCGGCTCGGGCAGGTCGAAGTCGATGGCGCCGCGGCGGGTGCGCTTGCGGTTCAGGATGATGGCCAGCTCGCGCATCAGCTCGAAGCGCTCCACCAGCGGAGCGTAACGCTCGCGCAGCCCGGCGTCGCCCTCGAGCAGCAGGTGGACGCTCGTGTAGGTCATCCGCTCGGCGCTGCGGATGACGCCGCGGCAGAATTCCTGTTTGACCACCCGGCCCTGGCGGTCGATCTCGAGCAACACGGACATGGTGAGCCGGTCCACCTTGGGGTTGAGCGAGCAGATGTCGGTGGAGAGCTCGAGCGGCAGCATCGGGATGGCCCGGTCCGGGAAGTAGACGCTGTTGCCGCGGAGGGCGGCTTCGCGGTCGATGGGGGTGTTCGGCTCGACGTAGTGGCTGACGTCGGCGATGTGAACGTGGAGGGCGAAGCGGCCGTTGTCGAGGCGGTCCACCCAGACGGCGTCGTCGAAGTCGCGGGCCGTCTCGCCGTCGATGGTCACGACGTCGAAGCTGCGGAAGTCGCGGCGGCCTTTCAGGTCCTCCTGGCGGATCACCGAGGGGATGTTCTGGGCCTGTTCGAGCACTTCGGGCGGGAAGCGGTGGGGAATGTGGTGCTTGCGGATGATGATCTCGACGTCCACGCCGAAGTCGCCGGGCCGGCCCAGGATCTCGATGACGCGGCCGACGGGGTTCTCGTCGCGCTTGGGGAACTCGATGATCTCGGCGTTGACGATCATGCCGTCGAGCTCATCCGGCCCGGCGACGGCGATGGGGGCCGGGCCGACGCGGTCCTCTTCGAGGTTCGACGGCGGCTTCTCCATCCCCGGCGGTATCTCGATCCAGTGCTGGATCCGGCTGTCGTGGGGCTCGACGTAGTTATGGCGGCGCATCTTGCGGAAGGCGCCGACGACGGTCTGATGGGCGCGCTCGGTGACCTTGACGATAGCGCCCTCGGCGCGGCCGTCGCGGGTGAGGTTTGCCAGCTTCACCATGACCCGGTCGCCGTGCATGGCGTTGGCCATGGCGTCCGGGGGGATGAAGATATCACCGGCGACGCCGGGCAGTTCACGGTCCGGGATGACGAAACCGTAGCCGTCGCGGTGGACGGTAAGGCGGCCGGCGATGCGGGCGATGCGGGTGGAAGGTCGTTTCGCCACGTTCTTCATTGAAACACGCGCGCCGGCGCGCAGTGAAGATCCTTCACCGGAGAGAGGCCCACCTAGAGAAGCGGCCTCCTCGAGGAGAGGAGGCCGCTGGGTGAGGAGGAGTGTTCGGCCGGCATTCCGGCACGCGGGTCAGGTCCTCAGGCCTTGATGTCGTCCTTGTGGAAATCCCACTCGACCACGCGGTGTTCCTTGGCGGAGAGGTTGATCATGTGAGCGCAAGCGGCGGCCCGATGTCCGGCCAGGGCATCCTCCCAGTAAGGTTTACGCGTCCGGATCGAGTCGAGGAAGTGGCCCAGGTGGAGGACGGTGGTGTTCCGGCCTTGGTGATGGAACTGCTGCGCGCCGTCGATCGCTTTCGCCGGCCAGGTGGAAGGCACCTCGGCCTTGAGGGTCCTCGGGTCCTTGTAATAAGCTTCTTCCAGCGCCTTCGGCCAGCTTTCGACGATCCAGCGATTGTCCTCGATGGGGTGCTCGGGCGTGAAAGTCATTTCCCGCGCCAGGTTGATAGTCCCTTCCGTGCCGAGGAACTGGAAGCTGCCTTCGGAAGTGACCTGGTTGTTGAACGTGGCGCTCAAATTGACCACGAACCCATCCGGGTACTCGAGGATGGCGTTCAGCGTATCCGGCACTTCGCGGCTCGACTTCCAGCGGTACAGTTCCCCCATGGCGACCACTTTGGCCGGGGCCTTGGCGTCGAGCAGGAAGTGGATCGTCGTGCACAGGTGGACGAACAGGTCGGTGGCGATGCCCCCGGAGTAGTCCCAGTAACAGCGCCAGCGGAAGAAGCGCTCCAGGTCGAACGGACGCTTGGGCGCCGGGCCGAGGAACATCTCCCAATCGACGGTGTCCGGCGAGGCGTCGGGCGGAATGGGATAGATCCAGGCGCCGGAGGCGGTGTTCCGGTTGTAGGCGGCGCGGACCATGGTCACCTGGCCAAGCTTGCCTTCCTTGATCATCGCCTTGGCCTTGCGCTGTATCGGCCCGCTCATTCCCTGGCTGCCGACCTGGACGATGCGCCCGGCTTTCTCAGCCGCCCGGGCGATCTTGACGCCCTCGGAGGAGCGGTAGGTAAGGGGCTTCTCGCAGTAGACGTCCTTGCCGGCGGCGATGGCGTCGAGCACGATCGGGGCGTGCCAGTGGTCTGGCGTGGCCACGAGCACGGCATCGATGGAGGAGTCCGCCAGGAGTTCCTTGTAAGACGGGTAAACGCGGACATGACTGCCGACCCGTTCCTTGGTCCGGGTGATGCGTCCCTTGTAGGCATCCACCACGCCGACGATCTTGTTGCCCGGCAGCGCCAGCAGCGCCTGCATCAACTCTTGAGAGCGGGCCCCGGCGCCGATGACGCCGATCTGGATCTGATCGTTCGCAGCGTAGGCGGCGCCGGCCCGGGCGGCGCCCGCGATTGCGGTAGCTTGCAAGAATTTCCGGCGGGTTACTTTCATGAATGACCTCCTGGTTGCACGCACGATTATACGCCGCGGCCGGGGCGCTATGGTAGACTCGGCCGGCATGAGACGGCGGACATTTCTTTCGTTGACGGCCGGCGCCGGCGCGGCCTGCGCGCGGCCCGGCGCGGAGACGGAGCCAAGAAGCGGCGGGCGCGGCGCGCCGGTGAAGTTCGTCCTCGGCTGCCAGAGCGCGCCCACGGACGACCGCCGCCTGGCGTTCTTCAAGCGCCACGGTGTCGAGCACATCTGCGGTTGGCCCGACAACTGGCGGAACCTGAAGCGCTACACGGTGGAAGATCTCGAGAAGCTTCGGGAGCGATGCGAGAAGCACGGGGTGAGCCTCGACATGGTGGGCGCGCCGTTCCTGAGCTCGAGCCATATCGACCGGGAGAAGCGGCCGGCGATCATGCTGGGCGAAAGCCCGGAACGCGACCGCGACATCGAGGACATCCAGAAGTCGATCGAAGCCTGCGCCAAGGCGGGCGTGCCGGCCATGAAGTACAACATGAGTATCCTCGGGGTGCTGCGGACCGGGCGGACGAAGGGCCGCGGCGGCATCAGTCTCTCCACCTGGAGACTGGCCGAGGCCAAACCGCCCAAGCCGAAGACCCGCGCCGGGGAGGTGACGGCGGACATTTTCTGGGAGCGGATCGAGTACTTCCTGGAGCGGGTGATCCCGGTGGCCGAGGAGTACAAGGTCCGCATGGCCTGCCACCCCCACGATCCGGGCGTGCCGCCGGAGGGCTATCAAGGAGTGGTCCGGGTGCTGGGCACCGTCGAGGGGCTGAAGAAGTTCGTCTCGATCCAGGAAAGCCCTTACCACGGGCTGAACTTCTGCCAGGGCACGGTGGCCGAGATGCTGGAGCGGCCCGGCGAGCAGATCTACGACGTCATCCGCTACTTCGGCAGCCGCGGCAAGATCTTCAACGTGCACTTCCGCAACATCCGGGGCCGCCGTGACGACTTCGTCGAGACCTTCCCGGACAACGGCGACGTGGACATGATCCGGGCGGCGGTGGTCTACAAGGAGGTCGGCTACCCGTACATGCTGATGCCGGACCACGTGCCGCACCACCCGGACGATCCCGGACACTACCAGGCCTTCGCCTTCTGCTACGGCTACATCAAGGCGGTGATTCAGGCCGTGAACGAGCTGGCCTGAGGGCGGCCGGGCCCTTCAGCCTTGCACCCAGAACGGCGAAGACCAGGCCTGGTGGCCGTTGGTCTGGACGACGCGGACGTAATACCAATCCGTGTGCCCGCGCTCGCCGCGGTCCGTAGCTTTGAACGAGGCCCGGAACAGTTGCGGCGGCACCAGGCGGTGGACGACGAAGGACTCGCTGGTGAAGGGGCCGGTGAACTCGATCTCGTTGTACTCGGCCAGGTCCAGCAAGCTCTTGCGGAGGGTCAGCCGGGCCGGCTTGGCGAGCTTGACCTCGAGCGCGGCGTCCGGCCCGCCGGCCAGGTGCAGGATCACCGAGTTGGTGGCGCGCTCCTCGAAGGCCTGCTTGCGGGATGTGTAGAGCTGGAAGCGGCAGGAGCTCTTCGAGCGGGTGAGCACGCGGTTGCGGCGGTTCTCGTCGTAGGGGCCGGACTGGAAGCAGGGGAGCAGGCCGAGGAGCCTGCCGCCGTCGATGGTGGCGGTGGCGTCCCAGTCGGCGACGCGTTCCATGTTGAGCGCCGCCCACGGCCCCCAGCCGAACTCGAGGCGGCAGAGGAACTCCCCAGGCCATTCGGCGTTCTCGGGCAGGTGGTCTTCCGGGAAGTGGCGGGCGATGACGCGGCCGTTCTTGACGACGTCGATGCGCTCGATCTCATCGGCGCCCTGGACGGCGACCTCGATCTCCCGTTCGCGGGCGTAGGGGAGCTCCGAGCCCATCGGCTTTCCGTTCAGCGTAGCGCGGAGCTGGATGCGGTCCCCCGTGACGGCGATGGTGCGGCGGGCGCGGATCGCTTCGAGGATCGCCTCGCGGCTGAGGTCTTTGGCGTAGACCCCTACGAGACCTTCACCGTAAGCCCCGGGGTAGCCGAGGTGGTCGTCGGAGCTGGCGATCACGCCGGTCCGGAAGCCGCGCCGCAGGGCCTCGCGCAATGTATTGCGGGTCCAGCGGCCGCCGATGCTGTGGCGGATGTAGTCGTGCGGTCCGCGATCCCATTCCGAGAGGCCGTGCTCGGAGTAGATCTCCAGCACCGGGCTGAGCTTCGGGTCCAGGTATTTCCAGTTGGCGCCGCGCCAGCCCTGTTTGTAGGCGAGGTGGTGCGGGATGATGAGGGTCCCGGTCCGCCGGGCGTAGTCCTGCAGTTCGCGCACGTGATCGAAGTACTTCAGGGGCTTGCCGTCTCCGGCGTAGTAGACGCAATAGTCGCCGAACTCGCTCGAATGCCACTCGTAGGCCAGGAAGGAGACGAACTCGCCCGGCTTGTTGTTCGCCGCGGCCATCTTCTGGACGTCGGGCCAGCGCTCGCGGGTAACGCGGAAGCCGTTCACCCACTTCATGTGGGCGTTGTTGGGCATCTTGGGCATGTCGTGCCACTGGGCATGAGGGGTGAAGGCGAGGAAATCGAGGTGCTCCCGGGCCACATCGTAGGTCCTCTCGAGCGATCCCAGGGCATAGCCCACTGCATTGTGATTGTGCAGGTCTCCCCAAAACAGCGTGTATTCGCCGCCGGAGGAGGGCGTCGCGAAGGCGCCGCTTGGTGAGAGCAGTAAAGCGGCGGCTGCGCCCTGGAGCCATTCGCGCCGGTTGGAATCGGTCATGGTGACTGGAATGCTACCCGCGTTCGGCGGGCAAGGTCAAGCGCGGCGCTAGCCGAGCAGGTGCTTCAGGGCAGGGCCGAGCTCCGGGAAGCGGAAGGTGAAGCCGGCCTTCTCCAGGGCCCGCGGCAGGGCGCGCTGGCTGGCCAGCAGGATGCCGGCCATTTCGCCGTAGAGCAGGCGCAGGGCGCGCTCGGGAACGGTGAACAGCGCCGGCCGGCGCAAGGTGCGGGCCAGCGTGCGGGTGAACTGCGAGTTGCGCACCGGGTTCGGCGCGACGGCGTTGACCGGGCCTTCGAGCGCGGTGTTCTCGATAGCGAAGGCGAGCGCCCGGACCATATCTTCGATGTGGATCCAGGACATCCACTGCCGGCCGCTGCCGAGCTGGCCGCCGAGGAACATCTTGAACGGGGGGACCATCTGCGCCAGGGCGCCGCCATCCGGCCCCAGAACCATCCCGATGCGCGGCGTGACGACGCGGATGCCCAGTTCCGCCGCTTTCCGGGCTTCCGCTTCCCACTCGCGGCAGACATCGGCAAGGAAGCCCGAGCCGGGAGCGGCGTCCTCGGTGAGTTCTTCGTCGCCGCGGTCGCCATAGTAGCCGGTGGCGGAGGCCGACACGAGGACGGCCGGCTTGCTATCCAGGCCTGTCAGCGCCTTTACCAGGCGCCGCGTGCCCTCCACCCGGCTGGTCCGGATGCGCCTCTTGATCTCCGGCGACCAGCGCTGGGCCACGCTCTCGCCGGCCAGATGGACGACGGCGCCGGCGCCCTCGAGGCTTTCGAGCGGGGGATCGGCCTCCATCGCGTCCCAAAGGAACAGCGCCACTTCCGGGGGAATGCCCGTCTTCGGTGACCGGCACAGGACGCGCACTTCGTGTCCGGCGGCGCGCAGGTGGTCAAGGAGCTTTCGTCCGATGAAGCCCGTGCCGCCGGTAAGGGTGATGATCATCGCGCCCGCCGCCCATGGTTATTGTACGCGAAGCGGGGCGGGGGAACGGCTGACCGGGGCTTCGGCCACGGGACGCTGGTCCAAACGGTCTTCGAGCCGGGCCGCTGCCGGACAGGGTCAGCCGCGGCCGGCCAGGCGCTCGTACTCCATCCTGTTCCGCTCCGGCAGCAGCACCCAAAGCGTGTAAGCCCCCAGCAGGGTGCCGAAGGGGAAGCTCAGCAGACTGATGATCCCCATGATGATGAGGATCATGCGGGCCCAGGAGGCGTAGCTCAGCAGGCCGATGCCGCCGATGACGCCCGCCAGCGCCCCGAGCAGGGCGAGTCCGGCGAAGGCCATCATGAACGGGGCGGCGATGAAGCCGGGGAAGTCCATGTGGTGCCAGCCGAGCCAGTCGCCGTGGCGCGCCAGCCAGGTTCCGGTGAACAGCATCCCGCCCATCGGGAGCACGTGCAGGACGGCCCACACGATCCAGAGTATGGCGAGGATCTTCACGTGCGAGGCCACCGGGCGCGGCGAGCAGCACGAACTGCCGGGGGCCGCGGTTGTTCCGGGCCGCAGCGCGTGTCCACAGGCGGGGCAGAAGCTGTCGGTCTCGGAAACTTGCTTGCCACACTTGTCGCAATACATTGGCCTGCTCCCTCTCACTTGATTATGGATACGGAGGCGGGCGGCGGCGAGTTCCCGGGGATCCCGAATTCCTTTCGCCGCCCTTGTGGACCGACGCCGTAGTGACGAGCCGGCGCAGCGCTTCGCTGTCGAAGCCCTCCGGCTCGGGGAAGGCAACCACGGCCTCGACACCCTCTTCGGCATTCTGCACCAGCAAGCGGATCTCGCCGGGGCCTTCCCGTTTGCCCCGAATCGCCAGCGCCCGGTGGGGCGGGCGGTCGGAGGCCAAGATGCGCGCCGATTCCCACCGGTCGAGCAGGACGGCCCGAAAGAGCAGGGGTACGAAACCAAACCGGGAACAGGTGGCGTAGCGGAAGAGGTCGTGTTCCGTGTGGATTCCCGCCAGCCACAGAAACGTGCGGCCGGTCTGCCCGACGCTCCGGAAGCCGCCGGTGGGGATCACCGTGAGCCGTACTCCTTCGAGCTCCTCAGGCAGCGTCAAGATCAGTCCCTTCGCTTGGTAGCGGAAGGAGGCGGTTCGGCCGGCGGCCGGCGCGACCGGCTCGCAAATGACGCGGGCGGCAGGTGTCTTTCTCAAGAAATACCAGGCTCCCCCGGCGTAAAGCGCTCCCAGGAGCGTAACGAGCAGCGCGACGAGTCGCCAGCTCCGGTAACGGCTCCAGCGCCATCCGGCCTGCGGTAGACGCCCGCCGACGATTCGTTCGAGCCGGTCACGCTCTTCTTCGGGAAAGGCGATGAGCAGAATCTGGGTTCCCGCCCGGTGGGTGCGGGCCACCAACTGGAAGCAGCCCAGGGTCTCCACCGCCAGCAGGGCCTTCACATCTTCGTAGGCGAGGGCTCGCCGGAGGGGGCGCTGGATAGCCTGGCGCTGGTCGTCGAATTCGAGCCGGTCGAGCCGCGCCACCAACCAGGCTATGGCGACGATCACCGGAGCGAATACAACGGAGGCGGCGAAGATCCTCCAGCCAGGTACGCCGAACAGGAACAGGCACATCGCCGCGGCCACCGGGGCGACAGAGGCCAACATTTGTCGCAAGAGCCCGGGAAAGCTGCCCCTGAGCACGACTTTGGCATTCCTCGCCGAAGCGCCGCCGTGTTCCGAGGGAAGGGTGGTGTTCATCGGAGGCTCAGTAGACGCGGATCCGCACCCGCGCGGGCCCTGAGCGGCTCACGCCGTCGCTGATACGCCACTCGAAGGAGTCCGCTCCGGTGAACCCTTGCTGTGGAGTGTAGCGGGCCTCGTTGTCCAGCGTCTCCACGGCGCCATGCTCGGGTGGTTTGGCGATCGCCACCCCGTAAGGCCCCGGCCCGTCGCGGTCGGCATAGCGAAGCGTGAACCGGACGATCCCGCCGCGGCGCACCCGCACGGTTTGATCGTAGGCTCGGGGCGGACGATTCGTTCCGGAGGGGTTGCAGAAGACAGTCACTTCGGCGGTGTTGGACTCACCGGTCGGCGTACGGGCCCGCCAGGTGAACCGGTCCCGCCCGCTGAATCCCGGCCGGGGGGTGTAGGTCACCTCAGGGGGGTTGCCGGAGAGGCGCCCGTAGCGCGGGGCGGTAAGCACAGCGTACTCGGCGCCCGCGACGGCCTCCGGAGGCGCAAGCGGCAAATGGACCGTCACCGGTTCTCCGCCGGAAGCGAAGGTGACGGCGTCGAGAGCCAAAGGCGGGGCGGCGGCCTCGCCCGTGATCTTTTCGATCCGTGCGGCCCAATCGCCGGGTCCAGGCGCCGCCAGCCGGCGGAGCCCTCCGCCGATCTCCACCGCCTCGGTCCATGGCGGCACAGCGACGGCGCGCGGGTCGAACCACTCGAGCCGGTAGCGATTGCCAGCAGGCAGGTTCAGCTCGATCTCACCCCCGTCCGGCAAATACAGGGCGTAGAACTCCCCGGGCCGCGCCAGGCAAAAGGCTTCGCCTTTAACCACCAGATGGTTGGCCGGGAACATGCGGTGGGCGGGGATCGACTCCATGAACTGCCGCGCCAGGGCCAGTTGGCGCCACTGGGGGCCGTATTCGCTGTAGCCGCCGCGCACCGGCAAGATGCTTTCCCAAATGCCGCCGCCGAGGAACACCGCCCACCAGCTCCGGCGGCTGCCGGGCGGCCGGGCCTCGTCGAAACTGACGACCAGGGGATGACGGCTGCGCGTCAAGGGCGCCGCCACCCAGAACTCGGCCAACCGGTTCAACGTCACCGGCTTGAGCGGCAAGGTCTGGATACTGCTCATCTGGACGGATTGGGCGTCCACGTACTCGGGCCACGGCGTGTTCACGTTGTGAATCGCCCGGGGGTGGCCGTAGGGGTCGAGACTGCCCAGCAGGTCCAGGTAGGCCAAAGCCTCGGGCAGCGTATACGACTCGTTGTATTCTTCGCAGAAGTTGAAATAGACAGCCGGGAGGTCGCCGAAGCGGGCGATGATTTCCCGATAGTAACGCGCATGATCGTAGCCGGTCCAAGCGGAATCGTCTTCGAGCACCAGGTGGATGACCAATCCCTTTTGCTCGATGTACTCGAAGAAGTCACGCCACTTCGCCAGCCTGACGATGTCGAAACGGTCCGCCCCGCGCTTGGCCTCCTCGGCGGTGGCGCCCACCCATGGCCAGACGTCGTTTCCGTCCCCACCGAGGTTGTGCGTCATCACGTAAACGGAGTTCACGCCTACCGAAGCCAGGTAGTCGATCTGCCGCTTCTTGGCTTCCCAGTTGTCGCGGCCGAAAGCGTCTCCGAGCCAGTTCTCGGGTTCATCCGCCCCGGCTTTGATCCAGTAGCCGCCCTCACGGAACTTCAGGTACCGCTCCCCAACATACTCGAGGCGCCCTAACCGGTACAGATCCGGAGCGTCCACGGGCGGATCCACGACCAGGATCTTGCCGCCCAATCCGTTCAGCTTCGGCTCCGGACTCTGGGTGTACCAGGACCAGGTGCCGTTCTGGTCGGCCGAGAAGCGGACTTTCCAGACGTCACCGTCCATGCCGCCCCGCCCATCGCCGTCATAGAAGCCGGGGACAAGGAACGCCCGGCCGTCGGGGGCGGTGAACATCACATCGAAGGCGACAGCAAACGGATTGGGATTCCCCAGGCCGTGCATCAGGGGGCCGTGGAAAGTGAGTTCTATCTTCGACCAGCGGGCGTAGGCCGGCAACGTTCCCGGTTCGGTGGAACACGCCGCCGTGGCCACCGCAAGCATCTCGGCGGCGACGAACGCGAGGAAAGAGGTCCGGTGGCGTCCGGTCATCGCAGGGCCTGCGCCGATTGTAACACCGCTGCGGCGGCAGACCCGCCGGGATGGATTTATCGATTAAGTAACAGAAAAGTCACCCCCGGTCCGGCGAGGCGTGCTAGACTTGCCCCGAGATTACGCAGGAGGCTAGGAGGACTGGATTATGGCACTTCATTTGTCCCGCAGAGACTACCTCGGGTTGATGGCTGCTGCGCCCGGATTCATGGCTGCCGGCCCGGCCACGGCCGCCGGAGGGGCGGCTGACCGCGAACGCCGCATGCGATGGTGGCACCAGGCCAAGTTCGGCATGTTCATCCATTGGGGCCTCTACAGCGTGCTCGGCCGGCACGAGTGGGTGATGGAGATCGAAGGTATCCCCGTGGCCGAGTACGAGAAGCTGGCCGACCAGTTCAATCCCAAACCCAACGCCGCCCGCTACTGGGCGAAGCTGGCCAGGCAGGCGGGCCAGAAATACATGGTGATGACCACCAAGCACCACGAGGGCTTCTGCCTGTTCCACTCCCAGTACACCGACTACTGCGCGCCGAAGCGCGCCTGCGGCCGCGACCTGGTGAAGGAGTACGTCGAGGCGGCGCGGGCCGAGGGCCTGCGGGTGGGCTTCTACTACTCGCTGATGGACTGGCACCACCCCGACGGGGCGCGCTGCGCCGAGGACGAGGCGGCCCGCAAGCGCTTCGTCGCCTACATCCACGGGCAGATCCGCGAGCTGATGACCAACTACGGCAAGATCGACATCCTCTGGTACGACGTCGCCTGGCCGCTGGACGCCAAAGGCTGGGAGTCCGAGCGGATGAACAAAATGGTCTTCGAGTTGCAACCGGACATCATCGTCAACAACCGCAACCGGCTGGAGGGGGATTTCTCCACCCCCGAGCAGCGCATCCAGGCCGCCAAGGGCAAGGCCTGGGAGGCGTGCATGACGATGAACGACAGTTGGGGATACCACGCCGCCGACGACGCTTGGAAGTCGCCGAAGACGATCGTGCGGAACCTGATCACCTGCGCCCGCCAGGGCGGCAACTACCTGCTGAACATCGGCCCCCGGGCCGACGGCTCGGTGCCCGAGGAATCGGTGAAGATCCTGGGATCGGTGGGGCGCTGGATGGCGCGGAACGGCGACACGATCTACGGGGCCGATCCGTGCCAGGTGTGGCAGGCGAAGTGTTGCAGCTTTACGCGCAAGGGCAAGACGCTTTATGTGCAGTCGCACTTCTGGCCGGGCGAGACGCTTGCGATAGCGGGCCTCCGGTGCAAAGTGCTTTCGGTGAAGATGCACGCCACGGGCCAGCCGGTGAAGTTCGAACAGGACGAGTTCCGAGTACGCTGCTTCGGGCTGCCGCCGGCGGCCCCGGACGACCCGGTCACCACGCTCGACTTCGAATGCGACGCCGAGCCGACCCAGGACATGCTCTACGTCCGGCGGAACCGCCCGCGGCGGGGCGTCTGAAGCGGGCCTCAACGCGCCCCGGCGTGGAAACGGTGGACGAAGCCGGCGGCGGCGATCTGTCTCAGTTGGGCCGCGGAGAGCCGGAAGGCCACCGCGGCCTTTTCGTATTCGCGGTTGAGCGTGGTGGAGAAAATTGCCGGATCGTCGGTGTTGAGCGTCACCGGGACGCCGGCGGCGAGAAAGCGGGGCAGGGGGTGGTCTTCGAGCCGCGGCACGACGCCGATGGCCGCGTTGCTCGTGAGGCAAACTTCGAGGGCGACGCGGCGGCGGGCCAGCTCCTCTAGTAGCTCCGGATCGCGGGCGGCGGCCACGCCGTGGCCGATGCGTCCGGCGCCGGCTTCGAGCGCCTGGCGGACCGATTCGGGTCCCGCCGTCTCGCCGGCATGGATGGTGAGATGCAGACCGCGTTCGCGAACGAACCGGAACGTGTCATAGAACCTGCGGGCCGGTCCGCGGCTTTCGTCGCCCCCGATGCCGAAAGCGACGACGCCGTCGCCGGCCCGCTCGACGGCCAGCTCGGCCACCCGCCGGACGTGCTCCGGACCGAAGTGCCGCACCGCGTCGAGGATCCAGCGGACCTCGATGCGGGAGCGGGCGGCCTCGCGAGTCAAGGCTTCGAAGACCGAAGCGAACGGCTTGTCCTGCCACAGGATCGTGCCCGCCGAGACGGTGATCTCGGCATAGGCGACGTTTTCGGTTTCGAGCCGTTCCAGCAGCCGCCGCAGCGCCAGGGCGTATTCGGCCGGGCCGCGGAGCCGTTCGAGGATCCAGCGGAAGACTTCGATGAACGCCGGAAAGCTGTGGACGTGGCGGTAGCGCTCGCGGATTTCTTCCACGGTGAGAGCCGGGTCGAGTTCGCAGAGGGTCTGCGGCTCGAGCGACCCTTCCAGGTGCAAGTGAAGCTCCGCCTTGGGAAGTTCCGCGATCAAGCGCTCCATCCCTGCGATAATAGCGGTTTGCATCCGGCGCGCGCCGCCGGCTGCGAAGACGCGATGCGATGACCAGCCAGGAGATCGAGGCCCTCGTCGGCGGCTACCACGGCGATCCGTTCCGCATTCTCGGCCCGCACGCAGTAAACGGCGGCCGGGAGGACTCCCGGTGGGAGGTGCGGGCCTTCCTGCCCCAGGCTGCTGCGGTGGAAGTCGTCACCTCTTGGGGCCGCTTCCCCATGAAGCGGCGTCACCCGCAGGGCGTCTTCACCGCCCGCCTCGACCGCCACCCGGGCGCTTACCGGCTGCGCGTCACAGGCCACGAAGGAACGGCCGTCGAGCAGGAAGACCCTTACCGCTTCGGGCCGCTGCTCACGGATTTCGAGCTTCACCTTCATGGGGAAGGCACGCTGTACGAGGCCTACAAGACCCTCGGGGCGCACCTCGTGGAGGTCGAGGGCGTCCGGGGCGTCCGCTTCGGCGTCTGGGCGCCGAACGCAGCCACGGTGAGCGTGGTCGGCGACTTCAATCACTGGGACGCCCGGCGCCACCCGATGCGCCAGCGCAACGGCGGCGTCTGGGAGATCTTCATCCCGGAGATCGGCGAGGGGATGCCGTACAAGTACCACGTCCGCTCGCGGTTCCGGGGCTACGAGCAGATGAAGGCCGACCCGTACGCCTTCGCCGCTGAGATGCCGCCGAAATCGGCCTCGGTGGTCTGGGATATCGACAAACATCAGTGGAATGACGCCGATTGGCTGGCCCGCCGGGCGGAGAGGGACTGGCTGAGGGAGCCGGTTTCGGTCTACGAGGTGCATCTTGGCTCCTGGATGCGCGGGCCGAACAACCGGTGGCTCAACTACCGGGAACTGGCTGATTCGCTGGTGGCCTACGTCACCAAGATGGGCTACACCCACATCGAGCTGCTGCCTGTCATGGAGCACCCCTTCAGCGGGAGCTGGGGCTACCAGGTGATCGGCTACTTCGCCCCCACCGCCCGCTTCGGCACCCCGGACGACTTCATGTACTTCATCGACCGGTGCCACCAGGCGGGCATCGGGGTGATCGTCGATTGGGTGCCGGGCCACTTCCCCAAGGACGCCCACGGGCTGGCCTGGTTCGACGGCACCGCCCTCTACGAGCACGAAGACCCGCGCAAGGGCGAGCACCGCGACTGGGGCACGCTGATCTTCAACTACGGGCGCAACGAGGTCCGCAACTTCCTGCTCTCGAACGCCCTGTTCTGGCTGAAGCACTATCACATCGACGGGCTGCGGGTGGACGCCGTGGCCTCGATGCTCTACCTGGACTACTCGCGCCAGGACGGCGAGTGGGTACCGAACATCCACGGCGGCAACGAGAACCTGGAGGCCATCGACTTTCTGAAGCGCTTCAACGAGCTGGCCCACAAGGTCCCCGGGGCGGTGACCGTCGCCGAAGAGTCCACCGCCTTTCCCGGCGTCACCCGGCCGGTCTACCTGGGCGGGCTGGGCTTCACCATGAAGTGGAACATGGGGTGGATGCACGACATGCTGGACTACTTCTCGCGCGACCCCATCTTCCGCAAGTTCCACCACAACAACATCACCTTCAGCCTGCTCTACGCCTTCAGCGAGAACTTCGTGCTGCCCATCTCCCACGACGAAGTGGTCCACGGCAAGCGCTCGCTCATCAGCAAGATGCCCGGCGACGAGTGGCAGCGCTTCGCCAATGTCCGGGCCTTCCTCGCCTACATGTACGGGCACCCGGGCAAGAAGCTGCTCTTCCAAGGCCAGGAGATCGGCCAGTACGAGGAGTGGAACTACGAGGTGAGTACGCGGTGGGACCTGCTCAGCTACGACTACCACCGCAAGCTGCAGGCCTTCGTCAAGGAGCTGAACCGGCTCTACCGCTCCGAGCCGGCGCTCTATCAGGTGGACTTCCACCACTCGGGCTTCGAGTGGATCGACTTCCATGACGTCGAGGGCAGCGTCATCAGCTTCCTGCGGCGGGCCGAAGACCCGGCCGAGTGGCTGCTGTTCGTGTGCAACTTCACGCCCGTGCCGCGGCAGGACTACCGCGTCGGCGTCCCCGAGCCGGGCTTCTATGAAGAGATCCTGAACAGTGATTCGGAGTACTTCGGCGGTTCGAACGTGGGCAACGGGGGCCTCGTGGTAAGCGAGGAGACGCCCTGGCACGGGCGGGCGTACAGCGTCTGCCTGACCCTGCCCCCGCTGGGCGTCCTGGTGTTCAAGAAACGGGACGTTTGACCGCCGCCGGGCGCCGCCGCGTGGCACAACCGTAGCCGCCGGGCGCCGTGTTTCGGATAATGGTGTCCTGGCGGGAGCCGACGGGCGCGCGGCTGTCTCCTCGAGTTGCATGGATCGGCTCATGATGAAAGAAGGGAACTGCGATGGGAAGCGCTTCTGATGCCGGGAGCAAGGCTTCGGCCGCTCCGCGGGTGGTGATCGCCGGCGGCGGGGTGATCGGCGTCTGCTGCGCCTACTACCTGGCCCGGCGGGGCGCCCGGGTCGTCGTGCTGGAGCGCGGCGAGCTGGCCAGGGGGGCCTCGTACGGCAACGCCGGGTCGATCTCTCCCGGCCATCCGCCCATCAACAAGCCCGGCCGGGTGAAGCAGGCGCTGAAGTCGCTCTTCGACCCCTTGAGCCCGCTCTACGTGGCGCCGCGCCTTGATCCGGAACTGTTCGCCTGGTTCTGGAAGTTCGCCCGCAGGTGCACCCGGGAGCATCTGGAGTACTCGATGGGCGTGCTCGCCCCCCTGGGCCACGCCACCCGCAGGCTCTTCGACGAGCTGGTGGCCGAAGAGAAGCTCGACTGCGACTACCGCCGCAACGGCTACTTCGAAGTCTACGCGACCGAGGCCGGGCTCGCCGCCGGGCGCCACGAAGCCGAGCTGGTGCGGCGCTACGGGTTTCATCCGGAGGCGCTCACCGGGGAGGAGCTGCGAGAGCGGGACCCGTCGTTCAGCCGGAGGATCTTGGGGGCGATCTACTACCCGGAGGCCGCTTCGGTGAATCCCTACCGCTTTGTCCTGGAGATGGCCGAGCGGGCCAGGCGGCTGGGGGTCGAGTTTCGGAGCGGAGTGGAAGTAGCGGCGGTGGCGGTCGAGGGCGGCCGGGCGCGGGGGTTGGCGCTGGCGGACAGCGGCGCGGTCGAAGCCGACGCCGTCGTACTGGCCACCGGGGCCTACACGGTCCCGCTGGTGCGGAAACTGGGCCTGCGGCTGCCGCTCCAGCCGGCCAAGGGCTATCACCGCGACCGCCGCCCCACGCCCGGCAAGACGCCGGACCTGCGCTACCCGTGCATCCTGGGAGAGAAATCGGTCTTCTGCACGCCGATGGACGGGTTCGTCCGCTTCGCCGGGACACTCGAGTTTTCCGGCGTCAACGACCGGATCCTGCGCCCGCGGCTCGAGCAGCTCACCAACGCCGCGAAGCAGTACTTCGAGGCGATGGGCGAGGACGAATCGCTTTCGGAATGGTGCGGACTGCGCCCCTGCCTGCCGGACGGGCTGCCCGCCATAGGGCCGGTGCGGCGCTTTCCCGGCCTGTACGTCGCCACCGGCCACGCCATGCTCGGCCTGACGCTCAGCCCGGTCACCGGCAAGCTCATCGCCGAGTGCATCCTCGACGGGGCGCCCAGCCTGGAGATCAGCGGTCTGGACCCGGAGAGGTTCTGAGGTGAGCGGCGGAGCTGTTGTCGCCGAGTTTCCAGTCAATTGGCGGGGGAAATATCTCGGCGCGAGAAAATTGCGGCAGTCTCACACCGCGATCACCTCGTCCCTGGTCACGTGGAGCCGTATCACAGAAGGCAGCTCCGAGGCGTCGAAGTGGCACCGGACCGCGTCCAACACCATCCGTTTGAGCTGCTCGAAATCGTCGGCTTCGGTGAAGATCGGGTGTCCCAACGCGCGGGCCGCGTACCCGCCTTCGGGGGATTCCGCGACGAGGAAAATGATCTCGCTCGCCATACTTCGATCTTAGCGGATCGCTGCAGGGGCGGGAAGCGGCCCGCAAAACGAACACGGTCCTAGTCCGGGAGCCGGCTGAACGGAAAGTGCTGCGCGGCGCCGGAAGCGCAGGCCTCCGCCCTGGCCCCATCGGAACGGCAGTTCTGGCGTGCTGAATCAAGCGGAAAAACGAGAGCCTGTGAACTTTTCCTCTTGACAAGCGGTTTTTTTTTTTTTTGTATTCTTCGACCGTAAGAGCAGACGCCGCCGTCCGCTGCCGGGTAGCCAGGTCGGCCGCTCCTGGCCACGCGCGGTGAAATCTTTTCCGCAATTTCCGTTCACATTAGGGAGATAAGCCATGTTGCGGCTTGTGAAGAGGAGAATCATCTTAGTGGCCGGTCTCTTGACGGTGTCTTCGAGCGCGGCACAAGCCGCGATCGACCCTCCCAGCCGCCTGCACGCGAACCTGGGCGGAGTCTCCATCGACCAGTACAACGCGAACAACACCGGGCAGCTTCCCAACTGCCCCAGCGGATCCTACCCGAAAATCAGGGACTGCTACGTGTCGCTGCTGCAGAAGTTCAAGACCCAGGAAGCTGCCGGCGTCCGCTTCCGGTTCTCGGTCTGGCGGGCGATGGAAAAAACCCAGACCGGGAACGACTACCAAGTCAAGAGCAGTTGGCTGACCAATCTGCGAGATTTCCTGCAAGACATAAAGAACGCAGGCTACACGTATGTGACCCCTTCACCGATTTTCTTCGGGACATCAGGGGATGGGGAGCAGAATATCCAGGTGGATGTCACCGTGGGCGGGTGCACCGACTCCGTCCCGACCAAAGTCGAGCTGACGTTCTGGCCCACCGCCCCGTCCGGTTGGGAGCCCGGAAAAGGCCCCTTCGCAGCTGGTAAGGACCAGTCGTATAACTGCTCGCCCCCCAATCCGATCTTCGTGGGTTGGGACAACATCTACGAAGTGATCGACGCGCTGTTGGCCGAGATCGCAGCGAAAGGCTTGGTGGTCTACGAGTTCGACCTGCTGAACGAGATCAACCTGCACTGGTTCACCGTCGAGGCCAGGTTCATCTATGACAACATGATAGCCCACTCGGGAGATCGCGACGTTCTCACGAAGGTCCGCACCCTCATGAGCAACCATGGGTTTTCCCCCGATCGGGTAACATACTCTCCCAAAACTAGTCGCACATCATCGCCTGGAGCCGACTGCCTTTCGATCTACGGAGACTCGGCTCGCGTGATCGGCTTGTCCGAGGTCACGGCGGGCATCAACGGAGGCTTGGTGGGGCATGGGGCCAGCTGGAAGGATAATGATTCAAACGCGATGTACCTGCCGTGCCGGACAGGCACCAACACCGGCGAGATGCCAGCAATCAACGTGTATCACACGCAGCCCTCCGTGATCGACATCCATGATTACTCGTGCCTCTTGATGGACAAGTGGACGTGTGATCCCAACAAAACGAGCGCCGACACACAAGTGGAGGCGGAAACACTCTTTACGAAGATCAGGCAATACAAGAACGCCTACTGCCCTGGCGGTTGGCACGGCTACAACGCGAACATCTGCAACGCCCAGGTGGTCGTCGGCGAGACGCACAGTAACACGGTCAACGGAAACCAGACCTGCGAAGGCGCTCCGGTGAATTCGGCTGAGGGAGAGGTCCTCGGCTACAACGACAGTACCCTTGCGGGGACAACCACCATCGTGATGCAACCCTGGTATCACGCTTTCGATAGCTGCTACCCATTCGACAACCCGGTGATCAACCCGCCGTACGACCCCAGCCAGCAGGACTGAGCGCAGGCGGGAACAGTGAGAAAGGGAGGTGGAATCATGATAAATTCAAAAGTTTCCGCATTGATCGCCGTGTGGTGCGGAGCGCTGTTATTCGCCCCCGCGGGCAGCGTGATGGCACAGCAGCCCGTTCCGCACGGCGGGTTTTCGGGAATCGTCGTGGACGAAGGCGGAAACCCGGTGCCGGGCGCCCGCGTTGTTTATATGAGGATGCCGAAGATGGTTCAGGAAGTGGTGGGCCGGGAGATTCGGGTACGTCCGGCCGCCGGCGAGCCGGCGTTCAGCGCCACGGCATCCGTGGATGAGGCCGGGCGGTTCGACGTAGACGGACTCATTCCTGGGACCTACTCGGTCTGCGTCACCGGCCCGATAGGTTTCCTGGATACCTGCCTGTGGTCGGCGCGGGTTGGCCTTTCTCTCGCTGAAGGCGAGCGGCGCGGGGACCTGCTTTTCACTCTGAGACGCGGCGCGGTGGTGCAGATCTCGGTGGAAGATCCGGAAGACCTAGTCCGGCTGGGAACGGATCTCGCCGACTTCCGGAATCTGATCGTCGGCGTCACGACCCCGTCGGGCGCCTTTTACCGTCCGGAAGCAGTCAAAAAGAATGGCTCGACGTGGAAGTTTGCGCTCACCGTTCCCTTCGAGAAGCCGTTCCGCCTGTGGGTGTTCAGCCGGCACCTGTCGCTGCGCAAAGACGACGGCACACCGTTGAACATGAAGGGCCCCAACGAGGAGTTCACGGTGCAGCGAGGCCAGAGCGCGTTCGAGTTTCGTCTGGCCGTGGCGGGGCTGTTGCAGGGGGACGCGGCTCGATGACGAGGCGTTGGTTGCCGGCGGCTCTGTGTGTACTGCCGCTCCTGGCGCAGGGGCCGCCGGTCATCTATCCGGGTGGGGTGGTGAATGCCGCCCATTACGGGCGGCCCATCGCCAAGGGATCGATCGCTTCGATCTTCGGGGAGAACCTGGCCCCGCGGACGGCGGCGGCCGAGGGGTTCCCCTTGCCCACGGAGCTGGCCGGCGTCAAGGTGAGGGTGGGGGGGCCGAAGCAGTTGCCGTCGGACCAAAGCGAGATCGTTGTGGAAGCCCCGCTGTTTTTCGTCTCCCCGGGACAGATCAACTTCATGGTGCCATCGGGACTCTACCCGGAGCCGTTTTCGCCGGAATTTCTAGAGGTGCGGAATGAATCCGGAGTCTCCGAACGGGTGTCGTTGCCCCCCGATATCACATCGTGGGCCCTAGGGATTTTCACGTTGGACGCTTCCGGCTGCGGCCCGCCGGCGGTGCTCAACGTCGCGCCGGACGGCAGCGTCTCCGTGAATTCTCCCGAAAACAGCGCGGAGCCCGGCGGAGCCCTCACGATATTTCTCACCGGAATGGGGGTCACCCCTGTCCAGCCTCCAGACGGCGAGCCGATCCCCACCGACAGGTATTATTTGATGGGCGGCTTCGGGGCGGTTGTGGGCCGGGAGGGCTACATCAACTTGCCCTACTTGAGGCCGCGAGAGGGTGCGCCCCTGTGGTTGTTCAGCGGCAAAGCTCCCGGCACGGTGGGTCTGGACCAGTACAATCTGAAGCTTCCGACAGTCATGGAAGAGGGCTGCTACGTCCCGTTGCGGTTGACGGCCCCCGGAGGAAGACTCTTCGGCAGCCAGACGGTTTACGTGAGCGTCCGGGCCGGCGGCGGGCGGTGCCGGGACGAGTTCTCTTCCTTCGGACTCGTGAAGTGGAATGTGACATTCTCGCGCGGAGGAGGTGCGGTTCTGGAAGTGGTCGCAGAATTTCCCCACGGAGTCGGAAACCTCCAGCCCCGCTTCGAGAATCCCGAATGGTTCAGTCAGTTCGTGGGCGGTGGATGGGGTGATTACCACGATATCGCTATCGATCTCGCTATCGAGCAGGGACAACCGCCAGTCTCTTGCCCCGATCCCAGGGCGAGGCAGCTCCTGGATGCCGGGACGTTGACCGTCACCGGACCGGGATTGGGCACCGCCGACCTCGAACGGGAGGAGACTCCCAACGGCCCGCGCTACCGCGGGCAGTGGACCGTCGAGGAGTTCCAGCCGGGGCGTTACACGCTACAGGCCACTGGTGGCGGCGGCGTGAGTCCGTTCGAAAGCACAATCGAGCTGCCGGCGCCGGTGACCCCGGAGTTCGACTTCCCGCCGGGGACCGAGATCGACACGTCGAAGCCGATGACCTTCCGCTGGAGTGGCGGGGACGAGCGCAGCCGCATCCTCATCGATCTGGACAGTTACCGGCCGGAGAACGACTTCCTTTCGGACCGCTGGGTGCTGATTGCCGAAGACGCCCGGCGCGGCGAACTCACATACGCCTCCTTCGCACCGGTGCTGCCTCGGCGCTGGCTGCTGTTTATCTCTGACGGCAACCAGTTGCGCTTCACCCTGCGCCAGCGCACCAAGGACGAATCCACGGTGGAGAAATTCTCGGCGGACGGGCTGTCGCTCGGCGGGTGGCAGATGTTCGAGTACCGCTGGGTCTGGGACGGGCTCATCCCCGCGCCGTCGGACACGACGCCGCCCGACACCGGGTAAGCGGCGGAGAAGCGCGAGGCGTGGTGGGCGGGGATGGGTTGAGAAACCAAAGCCCCGCCGGCGGCGGACCGGCGGGGCGTCGCGAGCGTAAGAAAGGGCGGCGCTATTTCTCGCGGACGGGCGCCCGGCCCTTGTGGATGATCAGCGTCTCGTCGGCGTTGATGGTGATCTTCTCTTCCTTGAGCGTGTTGCCGTTGACATCAACGATCTTCAGGTCATAGGTACCCGGTTTGAGCAGCAGGCCGCGGCCTGGCGTGCCGAGCTCCTTGGTGTTGCCGTAATACTTGCCGTTGAGATACACGGCGGCGTTCGGCCAGCCTTCGGTCTTGAGTTCGCCGAAAGGCCCCTCCACTTTGCGAGCCAGCGGCTTCATGCTCTTGCGGATCGTCGTTGTCTTGCCCGCCTCGATCTGGATCTCGACGCGCAGCGTCTCGTAGCGGGGATCGACGAACTCGACCGTGTAACGGCCCGGCTTCAGCTTCAGCGGGTTGCTCTTGTGGCCGAACATGGCAGCCGTGCCGTAATACTTGCCGTTGATGAACACACCCGCGTCCCACGGGTCGATCTTGCACCGGAAGTAGCCCACGTCTTCTGCCTGGGCTGCCAGCGGTGACATCAAGAGAGCGAGGACGACCACGAGTCCAGCGATCAGGGAGACACGAGTCGTTCGGTAGTTTGTCATGGCGATATCCTCCATCCTCCAACCGGAGTTGCAGGCTGATCTGTCGGGCGTAGTTCAGTGAAAACCGGCATTGCCACCTATCTTGATGTAATCATCCGCTTCGAGGTTCCAAAGCGGGGCGGAATCGGGGTTTCGGCGACCCGAGGGAGGGCCGCCGGGCTCCGGGGGCGCTCCCGGCCTGATAGCGGGCCGCGGGGCGAACGGCTTCAGATGCTCCCGCCGAGCACCGCCAGGGCCGCCGCGGCCATCGCCTTCACGCCGGTCTCGATGGTGGGATGGATCTCTGGGGCGAACAAGGGGGAGTGCAGCGCGGGCAGCCGGACCTCTCCCCGCTCGGCGGCCTCCCAGCGGGAGCGCTCGACGGTTCCCAGCCAGAACAGGTAGATGGGGACCTTCTCGGGCGTGCGGCCGTAACGGGAGAAGTCTTCACTGGCCATCACGGCCGGGACCTCGACGACGCTTTCCTCGCCGAGGACCTTGTTCCAGGCGGCGACCAGGCGGCGGCCGAGATCCGGGTCGTTGTAAGTGGCCGGCGTGTACTCGTTCGGCATCTCGATGACGGGCAGCCGGTCCTCGGGGATGCCGAAGGCGCGGGCGGTTTCGGTGGTGATGCGCCGGATGGCGGCCAGCACCGCCTTGCGGGTCTTGTCGGAGTAGTTGCGGACGGTGAGCTGGAGCTTGACCTCCGGCGGGATGATGTTGTGTTTCGCCCCGCCGTGGATGGAGCCGACGGTGACGACGACGGCGTCCTGGGGGTCGGTCTCCCGGCTGGCGATCGTTTGCAAAGCCGTGATGATGTAAGCGGACAGGACGATCGGGTCTTTGGTCTTGTGGGGGTAAGCGCCGTGGCCACCGAGGCCGCGGACGGTGATGTCCACCGAATCGACCGCCGCCATGGCGTAGCCGTGGTGGTAGCCGATGGTCCCGGCGGGCAGCTCGGCGCTGACGTGCAGGGCCAGGGCGGCGTCCGGGGTGGGGAAGCGCCGGTAGAGGCCGTCGGCGAGCATGGCCTTGGCTCCGGCGCCGCGCTCCTCGGCCGGCTGGGCGATCATGACGACCGTGCCCTTCCACCGGTCCTTCGTCTTTGCCAATAGGCGGGCCGTGCCGACGAACGCCGTCATGTGGATGTCGTGGCCACAGGCGTGCATCACGCCGACGTCGTTGCCGGCATCGTCCCGGGTGCGGACCTTGCTGGCGTAGGGCTTGCCGGTCTCCTCGACGACGGGCAGGGCGTCGAGGTCGGTCCGAATCAGGACCGTCTTCCCTTCGCCGTTGCGCAGCACGCCCACGACGCCGTTTCCGCCGACGCCGGTGGTGACTTCGTAGCCGGCCCGGCGCAGCTCCTGGGCGATGCGCGTGGCCGTCGCCGTTTCGTGAAAGGAGAGCTCGGGGTGCGCGTGCAGGTGCTTGTAAAGCTCCTCCAGGCGCCTGGCCTCCGCGGCCGCCAGCTCGCCCAAGTCGGCGGCCGCAGCGGACGGAGACAAAACAGACGACATCGTCAGCATTATCAGGACCGGCAACGTACGGACAGCCATCACGGTTCCCCCTAACGGAATCTGGCGAACGCTTCTATGCTGGATGCATCCGCTGGTGGAAGTCAAACGTCTCTGCGCGTTGCCGTTGCCGGGCGATGCGGTGGAGAACGCCGTCCGGCTGGCATGAGTGGACCCAACGGGTGCGTCAGGAGTTCGAAAAGGGGGGGCACACAGGCTGTTGGAAACGCTTACAATCCCGAGCTGCGCCTGCGGGGTCTGTCCCATCGGGCCGGGCCATTCTGGTCCCGCGGGTGGATCTTCCATCTTTTCGGGTTGGTACCGGTAGTACTCGGGTGGGAATGCGGGATGGGACGTCTCCAAGCCCGGCGGCGCCGGGTCCTTCGGAGCAGGCGGGTTGCAACCGCTTGCGAAAAGTAAACGTAACTGAAAAGAATATTCTTCGAAAATCGATGGGAATACTCGAACTCTCCTCCGCCAGATCTTCGGAGCATCGGATTCCCGCTATCTCATACGTGCGGCTGGAGATAGCTGGCTTCCTGGGTTTCCGGACGCCTGTTCGCGATGCCGGCAGACGTCAATCTCCTGAGGGAAATGTGTCGGTTTTTCTTGACACGGTAGGCGCATGGGCGCATCATTGAGGCAGGCCGACTGCTCGCCGGAAAGGAGGGTAGACGTATGGCAGGCCCCACCTCCAACCTGCCCCAGATTTCGATCGCCGACAAGACTGTGGCGGTCATGGCCGTAAGCCCCTTTGAGGAAGACCACGCTAGCCTCCGGGCCATTTTCAGCCACTCCAACTGGCGCATTTCGTCGGCGTATTCATGCCACGAAGCGGTCCGCCAGCTTCATACCAGCCCGCTCGCGGTGCTGATTTGTGAACGCGACCTCCCTGACGGGACGTGGAAAGATCTGCTGGAATCTGTGACCCTGCTGCCGTTCCCTCCGCTGATCGTCGTGAGCTCCAGCCACGCCGACGACCGGCTTTGGGCCGAAGTACTGAATCTCGGCGCCTACGACGTCCTTTCGAAGCCTTTCGACCGTGCGGAAGTGACGCGCATCGTGAGCCTGGCATGGCTCCACTGGAAGGACCTGGCGGCCGCCCGCAGGAAGCTTCCCGTGGCCGAGCATCGCCGCGCCAGCGCCCAGGCGACGGCTTGAGAAGGGGCGCGTTCCGGGAGGCTGGACCGAAGGCCGTGCGGGGGCGGGTCTCAGACCCGAATGAGGCGAATTGAGAAGATCGCCCCGCCGCCCGGCCGGTTGGCGGCGGAGACCGAGCCGCCCCAGTCTTCCACCAGGGTCCTGACGATGTGGAGCCCCATGCCGCCGCTCGATTTCGTCGAAAAACGCGGCTCGAAAATACGGGGCAGAATGGCGGGAGGAATGCCGGGACCGTCGTCGGCCACCGAGATCTCCACGCCTGCGGCGGTGCGGCGTGCAGAGACCTCGATGCGCACGCCGTCCGGCGTCGTCTGTGCGGCGTTCAAGAAAAGGTTCAGCAGCACCCGCTCCCACGCGGCGGCCGGACCGGGAACAGCGATTCCCTTTTCGATCCGGGGAGCGAAAACCACCGGGGCAGCGTGGACGGTCTTGAGGAGATCCTGGGTGAACTCCATCGTCCCGCTGAGGATCGGTTCCAGCGGTTGCGCCGCCTGGACGGACGCCATCAGGCCGCTGGCAATGCGCTGCCCGTGCCGGGCGCTGCGGCAGATCGCCCCGGACAAGGAGCGCCATTTCGGGTCCGTTTCGAGCAGTTCCGCCGCTTCCAGAATGGTGGCGAAGACATTGTTCAAATCATGAGCCAATCCGGCCAGGGTTAGATCCTGGGCCGACTCCACGGCCATGGCGGTCCTCCTCCTGCGGGCTTCTCACCCGCTCAATGACCGTAGTGTATCGAAAAACTCAGGGTAAGAGATACGCGCGGCCTGGGCGCCGCGGATTGTACACGGGCCTTCCGTGGCGAGCGCGGCCACGGTGAAGGCCATGGCGATACGGTGGTCGCCGAAGCTGTCGAGTTCGGCGGCGCGGAGGCGCTGCCGGCCGGGGACCGAGAAGCCGTCCTGCCAGGACTTCACCGCCACGCCCATACGCTTCAGGTTCTCCTCGACGGCGGCGATCCGGTCGGTCTCCTTGATGCGCAGCTCCCGCGCGTCCCGAACTTCGAGCCCTTGTTCGCTGGTCGCGCCGAGTACCGCCAGCACCGGGATTTCGTCGATCAAGGCGGCGGTCCACTGGCCTTCGACAACGCCGCCGCGCAGCGGCCCGTAAGCGGCTTCCACGTCGCCGACCAGCTCGCCGTGACGGTGGCCGACGCTGAGGATCCTCACCGGCGCGCCCATCAGGCGGAGGAAGTCGAGCAGGGCGGCCCGCGTGGGGTTCAGCCCCACTTGTTCGATGACGATGCGCGAGCCGGGCGCCAGCAGCGCGGCGGCGAGGAAGAAGGCCGCTGAAGAGAGGTCGCCCGGGACTTCGAGATCCAGCCCGGACAGCTCCGGCCGCCCCATCACGGTGATCCGTTTTCCCTGCACCGCGACCTCGGCGCCGAACTCGCGCAAGGCGATCTCGGTGTGGTCGCGGGTCCGCAACGGCTCGATGAGGGTGGTCTCGCCGGGAGCGAACAGGCCGGCGAAGAGCACGCAAGTCTTCACCTGGGCGCTGGCGACGGGAAGCTCATAGGTGATGGGCTGCAAGGGGCGGCCCTCGATCTCGAGCGGTGGGTACTGGGCGTCGCGGGCGCGGATGCGGGCGCCCATCTGCTCGAGCGGCGTCATGATGCGGCGCATGGGCCGGCGCGAGAGCGACTCGTCGCCCCCGATCACCGACGTAAACGGCTGGGCCGCCAGGATTCCGCTGAGCATCCGGATGGTGGAGCCGGAATTGCCGGCATCGAGCATGGAAGCCGGCTTCGAAAGGCCTTCGCGTCCCCGCCCCTCGAGCCGCACGGTATTGCCCTCGCGCTCCACTTTGACGCCGAGGGACTCCAGACAGCCAAGGGTGGAGGCGCAGTCGGCGCCGGTCGAGTAGTTCCGGATGGTGGTCACGCCCCGGGCGATCGAAGCGAGCATCGCGTAGCGGTGGGAGATGGATTTGTCGCCGGGAAGGCGGACTTCACCTTTGAGCGGGCCCGCCGGCCCTATCGTCACGTCCATAGCGAGTCACTTATTGTAGCAGCCGCCCGCCGGAGACCCATTCATTCGATGCCGTACGGCCCAGGGTTCTCCAAATTCAGGTACATCCGCTTCTTACTGCGAAAGCTCACCCAGATGTGCACGGCCTTGACGTGGTCCCGGCACTGCAGGTAGAAGGGCACCTCGTCGCCCTCTTCGAGCACTTCCTGAGAAATCACGCTCTCCTGCTCGCTGAGCAGCCGCTTGCCGGGAGCGAAGAGTTCGAACTTCGCCCGCATCCCGATGAGCGGTTCGACCACTTTGTTGACACGCACGACGCCGTCGATGAGGATCAGCCCGTTTTCACGCCGGGCGCCGAAATCGACCAGCGTCAGGTCCGGCTCCTTGTGCGACTTGCCCTTCCTGCCTGCGGCGGGCAACAATGTTGCCATCAGCAGTAGACAAACGAGGACCTTCCTCATCTTGCGATTTAGTTTAGCGGAAAGAAAGTGAGGTATCCATGCTGACTCGGCGTGATTGGATGCTGGCCTCGGCGGGCGTGGCGGCTGCAGCGGCGAGCGCCCAGGGAAGCGGAAAGAACGTAGTGGTCGCGAGCGCCAACGGCGCCCGCGCCTGCACGAAGGCGATGGAGATGCTCCAGGCCGGCCGGGACACCCTCGACGCAGTGGTCGCGGGCGTCAACATCGTCGAGGAGGATCCCAACGATGCCTCGGTCGGCTACGGCGGCCTGCCCAATGAGGACGGCGTCGTCGAGCTGGACGCCTGCGTGATGCATGGGCCGACGCGGCGGGCGGGCGCTGTGGGCGCGCTGCGGGGCATCAAGACGCCTTCCCGCGTGGCCCGGCTGGTGATGGAGCGCACCGACCACATCATGCTGGTGGGCGAGGGCGCGTTGCGCT
>JALSRK010000033.1 GCA_026984795.1 Solibacteraceae bacterium
CCCCAACGTCCGCATCACCTATCTCTGCGACGTTGACGAGCGCCTCTTCCCGGTCCGCGTGCCTGAGGTCGAGAAGCTCACCGGCCACCGGCCGAAGACCGAGGTGGACTTCCGCAAGCTCATCGAACGCGACGACGTGGACGCCGTCTCCATCGCCACTCCCGACTACTGGCACGCGCTGCAGACCATCTGGGCTTGTCAGGCCGGCAAGGACGTCTACGTCGAAAAGCCCGTCTCTTACACCATCCTCGAAGGCCGCCGCATGGTCCAGGCCGCCTGGAAGTACCGCCGCATCGTGCAGGCGGGCTTACAGACCCGCAGCGAGCGCCGCGCCCGCTCCGCCATCCACTTCCTGCAGGAGGGGAAGCTCGGCCAACGCTACCGCGCCAAGGCGGTCATCTACCGCGGCCGCCTCAGCATCGGCCACGTGCCGGAAAGTTCGATTCCCAAGGGCGTCCACTGGGATCTCTACCTCGGGCCGGCCCCGTATAAGCCCTTCACCTTGAACCGCTTCCATTACGGCTGGCACTATTTCTGGGACACCTCCACCACCGAGATCGGCAACAATGGAGTGCACAGCCTCGATGTCGTCCGATGGGGGTTGGGAAAACAGGTCCACCCGGTCAAGGTCTGGTGTTCCGGAGGCCGTTTCCTCGACGATTCCGATCAGGAGACGCCCAACACCGCCACCGCTTCTTACCAGTACGCCGACGGAACGATGGTCGATCTCGAGATGACCACCCTGTATAGCCCGCCCTTCGGCGGCATGCGCATCGGCGTGGTTTTCTACACTTCGCAGGGCTACCTCACCGAGGCGGACAACTGGAAAGCCGTCACCGGCAAATTCGTCCCCCGGGACGAGCCGGACCTGCCGGGCGGCATCTCGCTTCGGACGGTGAGGCTGAGCTTCCCAAATATCTCTTACGAACCAGGACCCCCCATCCCCGACCTCGACATCGAGGAGAAGACCCACTTCGAGAACTTCATCGACTGCGTGCGCTCCCGCAAACGTGAGGATCTGCGCTGCGAGATCTTCGAGGGCCACATGTCCACTACCCTTTGCCACCTGGCGACCATCGCCCTGCGCCTCGGCCGCGCCCTCGAGTTCGACCCCGCCACCGAGACCTTCCGCGACGACGAGGAGGCCAACCGCTACCTGACCCGCAAGTATCGCAAACCGTACGTGCTGCCCAATCCGGTTTGATTCACCCGAGAGGGGGGCGCGCCGTGGGGCAGGGGAGCGCCCTCCGTCTCACCGCAGCCGCAGCGCCAGCACCCGCGGCAGCCCGGCCAGGTCGTTCCACTCCCGCACCGTCTCCCACCGCCGGCGCGCCATCTCCTCCACCGCCCCCATCTGCCGGATGCCCAGCTCCAGGATGAGCCGTCCGCCCGGCCGCAGCGCCCGGGGAGCCTCCACGATCAGCCGCCGGTAGAAGTCCAGGCCTTCGGCGCCCCCATGGAGCGCCACCCCCGGCTCGTGCTCCCGCACCTCCCGCGGCAACCCCGGCACGTCGCCGTCCGGCACATACGGCGGATTCGATACCACCATGTCCGCCACGCCGGAAGCAACGGCCGAAAGCAGGTCGCAGGCCACGAACTCCACCCGCGCCCCCAGCCGCCGGGCGTTCTCCGCCGCTACCCGCAGCGCCGCCCGGGAGACGTCCGTCGCGATCACCCGCGCTCCGGTCTCCAGCGCCAGCGTCACCGCGATCGCCCCCGAGCCGCAGCAGGCGTCGATGATCGTCTCCGCGGGCCCTGCCTCCAGCGCCGCCTCCACCACGAATTCCGTCTCCGGCCGCGGGATGAGCACGTCCGGCGTCACCCGGAACACCCGCCCGTAGAACTCCTGTACACCGGTGATGTACTGCGTCGGCTCGCCCGCCATGCGCCGCCGCAGGCGCTCGGCGTAGGCCCGCTCCTGTTTCTCGGAAAGCTTCTCTTCGGGATGGGCGAACAGCCAGGCGCGCTCCCGCCCCAGCAGGTGGCACAGCAGGATCTCGGCGGTGAGCTGCGGTGAGGGAACGCGGGCGCTCTCCAGTTCGCGCCGTGCGGATCGCAAGGCCCTCCGGACCGTCAACGCCCCCTCCCCGCCCGCTTCAGGCGGCGTCTTCCTGTTTGAGCTTTTCCGTCTGGAAGTAGGTGGTCAGGGCGTCGATCAGGGGATCGAGGCGCCCGTCCATGATCTGGTCGAGCTGGTGCAGCGTCAACCCGATGCGGTGGTCGGTTACGCGGTTCTGCGGGAAGTTGTAGGTCCGGATCTTCTCGCTGCGGTCGCCGGAGCCCACCATGCTCCGCCGCTCGGCCCCGATCGCCTCCTGCTGCTTCTTCAGCTCCAGCTCGTAGAGCCGCGACCGCAGCACCCGCTCGGCCCGGGCTCGGTTCTTGATCTGGGACTTCTCGTCCTGGCAGGTCACCACCAGCCCGGTCGGCAGGTGGGTGATCCGCACCGCCGAGTACGTCGTATTCACTGACTGCCCGCCCGGCCCCGACGAGCAGAACGTGTCGATGCGCAGGTCCTTCGGATCCAGGTGGACCTCCACGTCGTCGGCTTCCGGCAGCACCGCCACCGTCACCGCCGAGGTGTGGATCCTTCCCTGCGTCTCGGTCTGCGGCACCCGCTGCACCCGGTGCACGCCGCTCTCGTACTTCAGCCGGCTGTAGACGCGATCACCGCTGATCAGCGCGATCACTTCTTTGATGCCCCCGATCTCGGACTCGCTCTTGGAGGTGATCTCCACCTTCCAGCCTTTCTCCTCCGCATAGCGCGCATACATGCGGAAGATCTCGGCGGCGAACAGCGTCGCCTCGTCCCCGCCCGTGCCGGCCCGCACCTCCAGCACCACGTTCTTCTCGTCGTTCGGATCCTTCGGCAGCAGCAGGATCCGCAGCTCGTCTTCGGTCCTGGCGATCTCCTCCTCCAGCCGCGCCACGTCCTCCCGCGCCATTTCGCGGATCTCGGCGTCCTCTTCCCGGAGCATCTCCCGCGCCCCTTCCAGCTCCCCGCTGAGCTTCTTCCAGCGCCGGAACTTCTGCACGATGGGCTCCAGCTCGCTGTGCGCCTTCGCCGTCTTGCGGTACCGTTTGGGATCGCTCGTCACCGACGGATCCGCCATCTCGCGCGTCAACTCGTCGAACCGCGCTTCGATCTCCTCGAGTTTCTTCAGGTATTTCATCGGCCGGAGAATTCAAGCAATGGCGGGCTTGCCGCCCTGGGCCTTTTCGAGCGCCATCGCGCCCTCCAGGGCGTGGATCGCCACCGCCGTCTGGTCGTCGGCCGGCGGCTGCGTCGTGATCCGCTGCAGCCACAATCCCGGCGCCGTCAGCGCCGCCATCAACCCCCGGCGGTGCCGCGCCGCATAACGGATCATCTCGTAGCTCACCCCAGCGATCACCGGCAGTAGCGCCACCCGCGCCAGGAACTTCGCCAGGAAACTCTCGAACGGCACCAGCGTGTAGACAACGATGGCGATCATCATCACCACCAGCAGGAAGCTGGTCCCGCACCGCGGATGCCAGGTGACGAACTTCTGCGCCGTCGCCACCGTCACCGGTTCCCCCGATTCGAAATTGAAGACTACCCGGTGCTCCGCTCCGTGGTACTCGAACACCCGGTGGATCTCCTTCCACCGGGAGATCAAGTATAGGAAGCCAAGGAAGATCGCCAGCCGGATCAATCCGTCGGTCAGATTGAAGGCGATCTGTCCTCGCACTGCCGGGGCCCAGTCCTCGAGCTTCGTCGTCAGCCACAACGGCACGAACTTGTACAGAAAGATGAAGAAGGCGAATGAGAACGCCAGGTTCAACCCCATCACCCAGGACGAAATCTCCGCCGGCTTCTTCTCCGGGTCCCCTTCATCCAGCGCCGCGTTCGCCGAAAAACGCAGCGCCTTCACCCCGAGGTACATCGCCTGCCCTAGCACGCCCAAGCCCCGCAGGATCGGGTACTTGAAGAGGCGGTTCGTTTCGCCCACCTTGGCGATCGGTTTCCGCTCGCTGACGATCTCGCCGTCCGGCTTCCGCACCGATACGCAGTAACTGTGCGGCGCCCGCATCATGACCCCTTCCATTACCGCCTGCCCGCCGACGAGAGTCTCCTCTTCGCCGTTCTCGAGCACCGGCAGCATTTGCAGATGGACGCTGAGACGAAGGAAATCGCGGATCGTCACCGGGGGCTCACTCCTGTTGCCTCTGTCCTCAAGTATAACCCAGCCGGACGGCCGTAACGCGATGGAAGGATTGAGCTTGTCGCTCCCTAGCGTCCGCCGGCCGCTTCCAGTCGGTCCAGCAGTTCCCGGGCGCGCCTGGACGACGGGTCGGCCTTGATCGCCAGGCGAAACTGGGTTGCCGCTGCATCCCGGTCGCCGCCGGCGAGTCTGCGAAGACCCGTGTTGATGTGGAACCATGCCGCTTGCTGCGCCTCCCGTTTCTTCCGCAGCCGTTCGGCTCGTTGAATCAGTTTTCGCGCCCCTTCCGCCTCGCCCATTTTCTTGAGCACCTTCGCCAGGTTCATGACCGGCCCCGGCGTCGTCGGATCCAGTTCGATCGCTTTCCGCAGCGCCTTCTCCGCCTCCGCAAGGTCGCCCTTCTGGCTCAGCGCCGTCCCGAGCATGTAGTAAGCCTCGGCATAAGTCGGCCGGGCGGCGATCGCCGCCCGCATCTCGTGCACGGTCGCCTCGAACTGCCCCGATTGCCAGGCCAGAATGCCCAGCGTGTAGTGGGCCTCGGCGAGGCTGGGCTCCAACTCGATGGCCCGTTCGAGTTCGGCCCGCGCCGCCTCCAGCTCATCGGCATGTTTCAGCGCCAGGCCGAGATCGTAGTGCGCCACCGCCAGCCGCAGGTCGCGCGAGATGACCTCCCGGAACCGTTGCATCGCTTCCGCGGTCTTGCCTCGGCTGAGCAGCGCATAGCCGGTGTTCAGCAGAGCCATCAGATTGCCGGGTTCATCCTCCAAAACCCGCTGGAACTCTTGGATCGCTTCCTCCGCCGCACCCACTTCTACCAGCAGGAGGCCGAGGTTGTTCCGCGCGTCGCTGTCCCGCGGGGCCGCCTCCACCGCCTTGCGAAAAGCCGCCATCGCTCCGTCGAGGTCCCTCGCAAACTGCCGCGCGAGTCCCAGTTGGTTCCAGCTCCGGGCATCCCGCGGCGCCAGTTCCACCGCTGCTTCCAGTTCCGGCACGGCGTCTTTGTAGCGGCCCGCCTGGAACAGGGCCGTTCCCAGCCGGTAGCGGTACTCCGGATTCTGCGGCTCCAGGCGCGCCGCTTGCTGCAATGCCGGAATCGCCCGGTCGTAATCCTTCTCCAGCCACGCGGCCACGCCCAGATGGAACCGGGCCGGAGCGTACTCCGGATCCAGCCGGATCGCCTTTTCGAACCGGCCGATGGCCTCCGGGCGCCGACCCAGCACCGCCAGCAGAAAGCCGATCTCGTCTTCGAGGGCCGCCGTCTCCTTGCCCACTTCGGCCGCCCGCTCGAACGCTTCCAGCGCCTGCTCGGCGTCTCCTCGCGCCTTCCGCTGGCGTCCGATCCGAACCCACTCCTCGGCCGTCTGCGCCGAGACGGCGACGGCGAACAGCAGTCCGTACGTCAGTAACCGCCTCATTCCGACCTCCGAATTAGGCTTATATGCTCTTCCTGTGTCTGCTGTTGTTCTGGGCGCCGGCCGGAACGCCTCTCGAGCGGGCTGCCGAAATGATCCGCACCGGGCGGGCCGGAGAAGCGCTGCGCATCCTGGAAGTAGCCGGCGGCTCCGAGAGCGAGCGCAGCTACCTGCGCGGCGCCGCGCTGTTCCAACTGGGCCGCTTCCCCGAAGCCGCCGGCGCTCTGGAACGCGCCCTGGCCGGCGCTCCTCCGGGCAGCGCCATTCAGAAGGAAGCGCCCTGGATGCTCGGCCAGAGCCTCTACCTCGCCGGCCGGCTCGAGGAGTCCATTCCGTGGCTCGAGAAAGCGAGCCGGGTCGAGCCGGAAAACATCGAGGTGGCCTACATGCTCGGCGCCGCGCACTTGCTCGCCGGCGACCCCCAGAAGGCCGTGGGGGCCTTCGCCGCCCTCTTCGGCTTCGAGCCCGATTCCGCCGCCGCCTTCCTGCTCGCCGGCCGCATGGCTGTCCGCCATGAACTCCACACCAAAGCCGTCGCCTTCCTCCGGCGCGCCCTCACTCTCGACCCTCGCCTTCCAGAGGCCCACTACCTGCTCGGTATCACCGCCGTCTTCCAAGGAGACATTAAAGGTGGAATCCGGGAGTTCGAACAGGAAATTGCCGTGAATCCCAACTTCGCCATGGCTTACTACCGCCTCGGAGAAGCCTACACCCGGCGTAATGACTGGGACCGCGCCGTCCCCGAACTGCAGAAGGCCGCCTGGCTGAATCCGGACTTCAGCGGCCCGTTCATCCTCCTGGGCAAGGCCTGGCTGCTCCGCGGGAAATACCGCGACGCCGAAGGATCCCTCCGGCGCGCCATCGAAATGGATCCGAACAACGCCCTGGCCCACTACTTGCTCGGGCAGACCCTCATGCGCGCCGGCCGCACCGGGGAGGGCCGGGCCATGCTGAAACGCGCCGCCGAGCTGCGCCGCCGAGCCGACGAGCCCCCGCCCCTCAGGCGCCGCGATCCGGCCGCTCCCCGCCTTCCTGAACCGTAAGTCCACTCCTTCTGCCCGCCCCTTTCTGCGCCCCCGTCCTGCGGCCGGACGCTTCATCTCTACTCTCCCGCGTCCGCCTTCTGCAGCTCGGTCACCAGGCGCCGCGGGACCCGCGCCGCCCCTTCCGTCACCGTGATCACCCGGTTCACCGGCACGTCGTCCAGGACGTCCACCTGCCCCGAAGGCCATCGCACTTCGAGCCTCACCCGCCGCGCCGAGCCCACTCCGAAATGCAGCCGCAGGTCGCTCTGCGAGGCGTAGCTGCCGCCGCTGCGGACCTCCGCCATCTGAGACTTGCCGTCCGGAGTGCGGCAATAGACCCGCGCGCCGATCCCCGCCCGGTTCGAGCGCACGCCCACGAGGCGCACCTTTATCCAGCGGCGGTCCAGCGAGGAGTCCGCCCGCAGCAGCTGCGGGACGTCGTTGACGGTGTTCACCGCGACGTCGATGTCGCCGTCGTTGTCGAAATCGCCGAACGCGCAGCCGCGCGCCGGGGCTTTCTCGAGAATGCCCGGCCCGGCCAGCCGCGAAACGTCCTCGAAGCGCCGCCCTTCCACATTGCGGTAGAGAACCTTCCTCTGCCGGTAGCCCGAATAATCGTCCTTCCCCTCGCCGACCTCCGGATACACGTGCCCGTTGCACGTCAGGACGTCCAGCCAGCCGTCGTTGTCGAAGTCGAAAAAGCCGGTTCCCCAGCCGAGGAACCGCGTGTTGCGCCCCAGGCCCGCCTGGAAAGTGTAATCGTCGAAGAAGTCGTCGCCCAGGTTCCGGTACAGGCTCGAAGTATCCCCGGCGAAGTTCGTCTTCACGATGTCGAACAGGCCGTCCCGGTCGAAGTCCCCCGCATCGACCCCCATCCCCGCCTGGGACTTGCCGTCGGGGCTGAAGGCCACTCCGGCCTCGATCCCGATCTCTTCAAACCGCCCGTTCCCCAGGTTCCGGTAGAGCGCCGCCGGGTTGCTGTCGTTCGCCACGTAGATGTCCGGCCATGTGTCGTTGTCGAAGTCCGCCACCAGCACTCCCAGCCCGTAGGTGCCCGCCGCTTCGAGGATTCCCGCCTCCGCCGAAACGTCGGTGAACGTCCCGTCTCCGTTCGCATGGAACAGGATGTTCTTGCCGCCCTCCAGGCCCGGCGGCCCGCAAGCTACCAGGATGCCCTTGTAGAGGCAGGGCCCGGATTCCGGCAGCGGCGCCGTCTTCAGGTCGAGGTCGATGTAGTTGGCGATGAACAGGTCCAGATGCCCGTCCTTGTCGTAGTCCAGAAACGCGCAGCCGGTGTTCCAGCGCGGGACCGGCCTTCCCCCCGTCGTCACCCCGGCCGCCCGCGCCACGTCGGTGAAGGTTCCGTCGCCGTTGTTGTGGTAGAGCGAGTTCTCGCCCCAGTAAGTCACGAACAGATCGAGCCAGCCGTCGTTGTCGTAGTCCCCGGCGCAGACGCCCTGGCCCCATCCTGTCTTGGTGAAACCGGCCCGGGCCGTTACGTCCGTAAACGTGCCGTCGCGGTTGTTGCGGTACAGCCGGCTCACCGGGCGCTCGCCTTTCAGTTCCTCGGCCCGCAGCCGCGTGCCATTGACGAAGAACAGGTCCACCCAGCCGTCGTTGTCGTAGTCGAGGAACGCCACCCCGCTGCCCGTCGTCTCGAGCAGATAGGTGTTCTTTCGTTCCCCTCCGTAGATGGTCTTCGTCCGGAGCCCGGCCTCACGAGCTACGTTTACGAAAGTAACGCCCAGCGGCGGTTGGGCCGCCGCCCCGGCCGGCAGAGCCAGAATAGCGATCAGCGTCCCCAGCGGAAAAGCCGCTCGTCCCCAAGCGAACCTCACTGAGATCTTCCCCTCATCTGTGTGTTGCCCCCCGGCCGCCCGGCGGTTACGCTCCGACGAAAACAGCGCCGGCCGGAGGCGGGCCCGGCGGCCCCCTCCGGCGCGGCGCTTGTACCGGGGATGTGTCTGGTTAGAAGCCGAGACGCAGCCCGAACTGCAGCCGGCGCATCTGCGAGCCCGCTGCGAGGCTGGTGATCCGTCCCGCGTCCCCGGACGTGATGTTGCCGTTCGGTTGCCCCAGGTTCGTATGGTTGAACGCGTTGAACGCTTCCACCCGGAGCCGCAGGTTCACCCTCTCGGTGATCTGGAACATCTTCGAGACCGCCAGGTCCTGCTGGTAGAAGTTCGGACCCCGCAGCCGGTTCCGGCCCAGGTTCCCGAACTGGTTGTTCGGCGGGATCAGGAAGACGTCCCCGAGGCTGGCGTTGAAGAACCGGTCCCGGCTCTGGTCTTCGGGGTAGAAATCTCCCGAGCCCCTGTCAGGCCGGTTTGCCGGCCCGGCGTTCGGCCGGATGAAACGGTCCGGGTCCGGGTTGTCGAAGGTCACCTCGAACGGCCGGCCGCTGTAGATCGTCGAGATCGATTGCACGGACCAGCCGCCGAAGACCGTGTCTACCAACCTGCTCGCCGAGCTCCCCCAGCGCTTGCCGCGGCCGAACGGGATCTCCCAGATCGCCGCGATCACCGCCTGATGGCGCCGGTCGAAGTCTCCCGAACTCCGGCCCAGGTCCCGCCGGTAGAGGAACTCGAACGAGCCGGCGTCCTGCAGCCCGCGGCCGTAGGTGTAGTTGCCTTTCAACTGCAGCCCGTGCGACATCCGCTTGTTCACCTGGATCTGCAGCGAATCGTAACGGCTCGTGGCGCAGTTGCAGTAGAAGTCGATCGGTTGGGTCCAGCCGAACCGCGAGAAGAACGGCTTCCGGATGTTGGCGTCCTGCACCCCGGGGACGAAGGCCGCCTCGTTGACGTTGAAGGTCGGCCCGTCGCCCGTGAAGACGTGCCGGCCGCTGTTGCCGACGTAGCCGATGTCCACCGCCAGGGTGTCGGTGATCTGCTGCTGGAAGGTGACGTTGTAGGCCATCACCCGCGGCAGCCTCACGTTGCCCGGCCGCGCCTTCCCCGTAACTCCGTTCGGCAGCGGGAAGCGGCCGTTCGGTCCGGGCTTGGGGAACGTCGGAGCGTCGGGACCTTCATCCAGCGTGAAGACGCCGCTGAAGTCGTTCGGCCGGTTCAGGCTCTGGATCGCCAGCACCGGCAGGTTCTGCGTCACGTTGTGGCCGAAGATCGTTCCGAACGTGCCCAGCGCGTAGCTCCAGCCGTAGCCGGCGCGGATCACCGAGTGGGGCGTGATCTGGTAGCTCACGCCGATCCGCGGTGCGAAGTTCGTCCACTTCATGTCCTGGATGCCGTGATCGGATACGTCCCCGATCCCGAACACCGCCAGTTCCCCCGTCCTCAGGTCCAGGTTCGCCCCGTTGCCGGGACGGTTTACCGTTTCCGGAAACACCTGCTCCCACCGGATGCCCAGCGTCAGTGTGAACTCAGGCGTCACCCGCCAGGTGTCCTGCCCGTACCAGTAGAACCGCTTCTGGCGTTCCCGGGCGTCGGTGTTCGGGCTGACGAAACGCGAGAAGTCCGTCACCTGGCCCAGCAGGAAGGTCGCCAGGCCCAGGCCGGCCACCGTGTTCGTCCCCTGCACGAAGCCCGTGTAGCCGGGATCGAAGATCAGCTCTCCGGCCCGGTGCCGGTCGCTGGGCACCCTCAGGTTCGTCGCGTACCGCAGATCGCCGCCGAACTTGATCTGGTGGTTCCCCTTGATGATCGTCGTGTTGTTCACCCACTGGAAGACGTTCTCCTGCTCGTCCAGAGGGCAGTTGCAGCGGTTGATCCCCAGCGCCGAGCCGAAGAGAATGTCATCGCCGCCGTTGCGGATGAAGAGCGCCGGCAGCCCCGAGGTGAACTCGTCGCCCAGGTTCAGCCCCGGAATCCCCGCGTCCAGGGCCGGCGTGCTCCCGAAGTCCCGCGGCAGCACGTTCACCCGGTAACGCTGGAACCCGAAACGCGTTTCGTTGAGCACGGTCGGGCTCACCGTCCAGTTGAAGCCCACCGCCAGGCTCTGGTTCCGCACCTCGGAGATGCCGCCGAACCCACCCTCGCCCAAGCCGAGGCCGCCGCCGGCGTCGCCGAACACCGTCGGGGAGTCCTTGCTGAAGTTGGCAATGGTGTAGCGGCCATAGAGCGAATACTTCTCGTTGATGTAGTAGTCCCACCGCGTGTTGTACTGCTCGACGTCGATCTTTTCCGTCCCCGTGGTGGCGAAATTCCTCCGGAACGGCGAGCCCCCCGGATCGGTGGCGTTCGGCAGCGGCAGCAACCGCAGCAGTTGCAGCGCCTGCGGGCTCAGCCGGGACTGGGGGATCTTGTTGATGACCCCGTCGGTCTCGAACACCTTCCGGCCTTCCCCGGTTACCGGATCGCCCGTCAGCGGATCGAAGATCATGTTCCGCTGCAGAGGCACCATCCGCCCGGCCGTCGTTTCCACCAGCGGAGCGTTCGGCAGCGGCTCGAGATACTCGCTGAAATCCCCTTGCCGGGCCTTCATCGTCGGCACGTTGGTCAGTCCCGACGCCCCGGCGCGCTGCCGGGTGATCTGGATGTCGCCGAAGAAGAACAGCTTGTTCTTCTTCACCGGCCCGCCGATCGAGCCGCCGAACTGGTTCCACTTGAACGCCGGTGTCCCGTTGTCCTCGGCCGGGTTGAACGGGTCCCTGGCAAACGATTGGAAGCCCGGCGAATTGTTCCGCAGGTATTCGAACAGCGATCCGTGGTACTCGTTCGAGCCGCTCTTGGTCTGCACCGTCATCACGCCCGCGATCGATTGCCCGAACTCCGCGTCGTAGTTCTGCGAGGTGAACTTCATCTCCGCGATCGATTCCTCGGACGGATTGATCACGATGATCCCCAGAATCGGATCCTGGTTGTCCGTGCCGTCCAGCAGGTAGTTCGTCCCGCTGAAATGCTGCCCGTTTACCATGATCTGGACGCTGCCCTGGGGGTTTTCGCTCGAAGCATGCTGCCACTGGAGCTTTTGTGTGCCCGGATTCAGCAGCAGGAACGACTGTGTGTTCCGCCCCAGGTTCGGAAGCTGCTCCAGCTCCTCGCCGGCGTAGGTGGTCGAGACGTCGGCCCGGTCCGACTTCAGCAGCGGCGCCTCCGCCACCACATCGATCGATTCCGTGACGTCGCCCACTTCCAGTTGAAAATCCAGCCGGGAGGCGGCGTCCACGTTGACCACCACTTCGGCGTTCACCGCCCGGCGGAAACCGGGCGCTTCCACTTCCACCCGGTACACCCCCGGCGGCAACTGTCCCCGGGTGTAGTTGCCGGATTCGTTGGTCACCGCCTCGAAGACAACGTTCTTCGTGACTTCGGTGATCGTCACCTTGGCCCCGGGGATGGCCGCCCCGCTCTGGTCGGTCACCGTCCCGAAGATGCTTCCAAAGACCATTTGCGCTGCACCTGCCCCCGCCAGTCCCGCGAGGGCGAGCAGGAAGAACAAGCCCAAGCGCATCCGACTACTCGTTTTTTCTCGCATCGAATGAACCCCTCGTCTGGGAATCCGCCCCTCTTGGATTCCCGTGGTTTGTGTTCTGCCGGCCCAGAAGGCCGTACATTCTGCGGTGCGCCGGCATTCGCCGGACTGTTCCGGCGACAACTGTAAAACCGGCCGAAAGGTCGTAAAATGCCTGTTCTTTGTGGCGAAGCCGTAGTTCCTTGCCGCGCAGGTATGGGGATCCGTGAGAGCCGGCTGCCGGCCCAGCCTGTTCCGTGCGAGCTCCGCCGGCCGGCTGGGGCTACGGGGCAGGGAGCCTTTCCCTCACCCGCTCGCCGCAAACGTGCGATACTGGCCCGTCATGGACCAGGAACGCCTCGAGCGCCTCGCCCGTGGCCTCGACCGCGCCGTCAAGAAAGACGCCGAGCGCATCGAGCGCGAACAGCAGATCGTCCGCCGCCGCCGGGAAGCCGCCTTCGAGCTCTACGTCATCTGTTCGAACCTCGTCCGCAACCTCAACGCCATCTGCGCCGCCGCCCGGCTCGATCTGGCCCCGCCCGAGTTCTCCCCCGAATCCTTCCGCGACGCCGGCCCCAACCTTTTCCAGATCAGCGTCTCCGGCCGCATCCTCCAGATCGCCTTCGAAGCCACCGAGCCGGTAGCCGCCACCGAGAACTATCCCACTCCCTACACTCTGGAAGGCGCTGTGCGCTGGTTCAACCAGGACTCCCTCGAGACCCTCGGCATCCAGGAGCACCAGTTGTTCTGCTGTATCGAGGACGGCAAACTCGTCTGGCGCTGGTTCGATCCCCAGACCCACCGCAGCGGTCTGGTGAACGAGGACTACTTCGCCGCGCGCCTCGAAGACTTACTCGATTGAATCAGCCCGGGAATCCCGCCAGCCGCGGCGCCCGCACCTCTTCTTCCCACGCCGCCAGCTTGTCCTTGAGTTCCGCCGCTACGCCCGGGAAGTCCCCCATCAGGTTCCGCTCTTCGCCTACGTCTTCGGCCAGGTCGAACAGGTACTCCGCCCCGTTGTCCCACAGGTACTTCATGTTGCCGTGCCGGACGGCCTTGCGCCGGTCCTTGGCCCGCTTGTAGCGCCAGAACACCGTCCGCCGGAAGGGATTCTCTTTCCCCTGCAGCACGCCCGTCAGGTCCACGCCGTCGAAGCGCGACGCCGGCGGCGAGGGCAGGCCTGCCGCGGAGAGAAACGTCGGCAGCAGGTCCATCGTCAGCGCCACCTGCTCGGTTTCCGAACCCGCCGGAATCCCCGGCCCCTGAATCAACAGCGGCACGCGGATGCCGCCCTCCCACAGGTAGCTCTTGCCGCCGCGGAACGGGTCGTTCCGGCTCAGACGGTAGCCGCCGTTGTCGCTGGCGAAGACGACGTAGGTCGCTTCTCCGGCGCTCACTTCCCGCACCTTCGCGAGGATCCGCCCCACCGCCTCGTCCATCGCCTCCACCATCCGGCAGTAAGTCGCCCGGTCGCCCTGGTTCCAGTTCTCTGCGGTGATCTTCTTCGCCGCATCCTCCGGACCCTGCACCGGCGTGTGCGGCGCCGTGAAGGGTACGTAGAGCAGGAACGGCTTGTCCTGCCGCCCCTCCAGCCACTCGACGGCGTGCCGGGCGATCAGCTCGGTCATGTAGCCCTCTTCTTCCACCTGTTCTCCGTTGTGGTAGAGCACCGGCCAGCCGCCGAACTCCCGGTGCGTGAAGTAGTCGGCGTTTCCGCCCAGGATGCCGAAGAATTCGTCGAAGCCGTGGCGGTTGGGAGAGAATTTCTCCAGATACCCCAGGTGCCACTTGCCGAAGCAGGCCGTATCGTAGCCGTGCCGCTTGAAGATCCGCCCCATCGTCGGCGGGTCCGCCGGCAGGCCGAGTTCGTCGCGTTGCTGCAGCCAGATCGCCTCGTCGTAGCGGCCCACGTTGCCCACGCCGATGGCGCACTCGAGGCCGCCGAACCTTTGCTGGTAGCGGCCGCTCAGCAGCGCCGCCCGCGTCGGCGTGCATTGCGGCGCGTTCGCGTAGGCCTGGGTGAACCGGCAGCCCGCCTCGCCGATCGCCTCGATGTGGGGCGCCCGGATGTCCGACGCCCCGTAGGAGGGCAAATCGCCGTACCCCATGTCGTCGGCGAGGAAGACCACGAAGTTCGGCTTCCTCCCACCCGCCGGGTAAGAGCAGGCGGCCAGCCCCGCCGCCCCGGCCAGGAAGCCCCGTCGCGTGAACGTCCTGGTATCAGTCATCCCCTCTGTTATACTGCGGCGCGGGAGCAGACTCATGAACGACTCGCCGCGTCCCCGCCTCGCCCGCAGGTGGCTGTCCGGGAAATACGAGCAGCAGGGCTTCGTCCTCGGCGCCTTCCTCGAAATTCCCTCGCCCCAACTCGTCGAGCTGATCGGCCTGGCCGGTTTCGACTTCGTCGTCATCGACCGCGAGCACGGCACGATCGATCTCGAGACCTGCGAGAATCTCATCCGCGCCGCCGCGGCCGTCGGCCTCTCTCCTATGGTCCGCGTCGCCCAGTGCGACCCGGTCCTCGTCCGCCAGCCCCTCGATATGGGCGCCGCCGGCGTCCACGTTCCCCAGATCGCCTCCGCCGAAGCCGCCGCGCTGGCCGTCCGCTCAGCCAGGTTCCACCCCTACGGTGACCGCGGCTTGCAGCCCTTCGTCCGCGCCGCTTCCTACCGGGCCTATCCCACCGCCGAGTTCCTCGAGGAGACCAACCGCGAAACCGCCGTCGTGCTCCATATCGAGGGCGCCGAGGGCGTCGCCGCCTTCCCGGAGATCGCCGCCGTCGAGGGCGTCGATGTCGCCTTCATCGGGCCTTACGATCTCTCCCACTCGCTCGGCATCCCCGGCATGGTCCAGAGCCCGCTGGTCAGGCAAAAAATGATGGAGATCCTCGAGACGGCCCGCCGCCGCGGCCTCGCCGTCGGCACCTTCTGCGACGACGTCCGCACCGCTTTGGAGTGGAAAAAACTGGGAGTCACGTACCTGACGGTCAGCGTCGATGCGGCGATCTTCCTCAACGCCGCCCGGCGCATCGCCGATCAGGTGAAGCAAGCTTGACGCCGGAAGCGGGCTCTAGGAAACCTCTCCCGCTACATCTCTTTAGTCAGATCCTGGAAGCTCTCCACCCGCTCGAAGCCTTCGGGCGGCTCGAAGGCGCTCGCCGGCACGTCCTTCTGCTCGATCGAAACCACCGTCTTGAAGCGGATCTTCACGCTGCCCTGGCCGCCGCCGCGGGTGGTCATGTGCATGCTGACGCTCGAGGGCTCTTTCATTACCCAGGCGCCTTCCATCACTTCTTCATACGCCTTCGTCTGGCTCACGTCGCCGCCGCCCATCATCGCCATCATGGGCGACTTCATGCAGGCGCCTACCTCCGAAGCCACGCCCTCGGCCCGTTTCGCTTCCGCCAGCAGCCCGGCCAGTTTCGGATCTTTGGAAACCCAGAGCTCCGAAGCCGGCTTGCCGCCCATCAGGAAGCGGTAGCCCTGGGCCTGGTAGCCGGCGATCTCGGCCGTACCGATCTCCTCGCGCGTCACCTGCGGCATCGCGGCCATAGCCATCTTCTGCTTCATCGCCGGCGGCATGGCCGCTTGCATCTCCTCCATCATCTGCTTCATCGTCGAGCAGATCTCCTCGGCGGTCCCGCGCCAGTATTTCTTCGCCTTCCGGTCGAGCAGGATCAGGGCGTCGCCGGTGACGATCATCTCCTCGCTCGCCAGCTTGCCGTCCTGGACAAGCACCTGGGAGGTCTTGTTCGATCCCTCTTCCTGATAGGTGACCACCCAGCCGCCCCAGGCGGCCGGCGCCACGCCGAACAGCGCCATCACGGCGGCAATGCACGGAATTCGCATAATTCCTCCTGTTCCGGGGGCTGCCTCCTCTCGCCCGCCGGCCCCGGCTACGGCCGCCGGACGCCCCCCGCGCAGTATAGGGCACCCCCGGGGCAGGAATCAAGAGATTCGGACCCAGGAATTCCCACGCAAAACGGCAACCACGCGTGTTCCCTGTCTGCAGCCCATCGGCCCCCTCATTCTCTGGGTCCAGGACCTAACTGCCGCTGAACCCTCCCTCCGGGCAGATGCCACCCGGCGGTGAGTTCTCACGGCCGCCGCGTTGGTCCGCCAGCCGGCCTCACTCGCCGAACACCACCGCCCCGATCGTCGCCGGGGCGCTGCCCTCCAGGCGGTTGTTCACGAAGACGTAGGCGGGCTCCCTCGTGCCCGTCCTCTTCACCAAGCTCGACCGCCTCACCGACGCGTGTTCCCAGCCGCGGCAACGCTGATTCGCGAGCGCAAACCATGGCGCTCGAATCTGCGCCTGTGCTTTTCGACAACCATTCCCTTCGGTCGTCCTCGGAGCGCCAGCCCGGCGCCCGGCGCTGAACGAAAGGGTTTGCTATGCACTGCGCCACGGGACCGGCGGAGCCCGACTGTACCTTCGGACGTCTTCTTTCCATTTCCGAGAGTTTTGCTCCACGAGGTATTGACTTTATTCTTTTGGCCACTGTATTCTCACTGCAGGAGAGGGACGCGATACGTTCCGATTGCGCGCGAAGGATCTTTTGGTAGGTTGACCCTGCTGGGGCTGGGATACACTGGGTGGCAATTCGTCAAGCTGCCGCCTGCGGTGGAAGCTGAGGGATGCAACTGCCGGGAGAATGGCGACTGTGCCAGTCAGATCTGTTTCAAGTATGAATGCGGCGACTGGGGCCGGTGTGCCGTCTCTTGTTGACGCCGCGGCGAGTAGAGACACTGAACAGATCTGAGCTGGTGCGGACGAATCTCCGGACGGAGGCCGACATGCTCGCACCACCATCACGTTACTTGGCTTCACCCCCATTAGGGCAGATAATCCTCCCGGTGGTTCTTCTGTTTTCAGGTGCGTTTGCCCTCGGCGCCGGTCAACACGAGGGGAACGACGCCAGCGCGAAAACGAAGCCCGGGCGCCGCGTACAGACGTCCCCGGAAGTCCAGACCGTCATCGACTTGGCCTACACCGTTCCCCCGGAATTCGGCGCCAATGCGCTGCTGCGGCTCGTCCGCGCCGGACTCATCCCCGGCAAAGAAAAGAAGCTCGAACTCTTGTACGACGCGTTCCAGATGGCGCTGCGAGCCCCCGAACCGGTGAAATACGCGTTCACCGGCGGCTTCCGTGGGGACTCGCGCCAGAGCGAGTTGTGGCTCGGGTACAGTTGCGACGTGGACCGTGAGTCGTTGCGGTGCCGGGCGGTTCAGCTCGTCCTGCGTTTGGACGCACAGCGTGCGAGGCAATGGTTCGAGGAAATCGGGCTGCCGAAGCCGCCGGAACACGACTGCCGCAGCACTCTCGTCTACGATCCGGAAATCTTCTACCAGACCCTCGGCCTCCTGCTGCGGGAAGGCTTCTCGGAGGAAGAGCGAAACAAGGCGGAGCACGTCGAATTCGCAGAAAGGTATCTGAAGACGCTGTCGTCGCCCGCCCAGGTCGTCCCCGCGGCTGGAATGCTGGCCACGCTGGATCTGCCCGGGGCGCAATTCCAGCGGCTCCTGCTGGCGTTTTCCGGGGCTGTGGAGGGAATGCCGCCCAACTCCCGGGCCTTCCGGGACGGACGGAGGCTCATCGACGCCATGCGCCCCTTGGCGGAGAGGTGCCGCTCGGCGGGAATCGCCTGTGACCGCCTAGTCGCCGCGGTCCGGGAACACATCCGGCGGAACATGAGCGCGGTGCGATGCGCCGACAGCGTGGAGCGGCAGGCGCGGGCCCCGAGTTTTCGCCCCAAATCGATCCAAAAGGCCATGTGGCCCGCGCTTGACCAAGAGTTCAACTCCTGGAACGCAAGGGAACCGCCCTACGTAAGGGAGGAGATCCCGCCGCTGTCGCCGGAAGAAGTAAGGCCGGAAAAGATCGGCCCCGCTCCCGACATCCGGAAGTACTGGTCTGGTCCCACGGCGTCCCGACTTCTCGAAGAGGTGAGGCGTTTACGGTTCAAGCGCCTCAATCCTCCACTCGGCGAAAGGCCTGAGCGCTACACTGCCGAAGAGCGGCAGCGGCACGAGTGGACTTCGAGGTTCCACGCGTTCCTCCGACGCCTGGAATCCTGGGACGGCGAAGATGAACCTGATGAGGTGGACCACATCCTCCACAAACTCATGCTTTACGCCGGACTCGCCGAATTGGTCCCTCCCGGCGAACCGCGCGACCGGCTCCTGGCGAGCTACATCGCGCTTCTGAGAGACTTCTTGAACCGCCGGACGGACCTGCGCGCCGTCGCCCTTGCATCGGCGGAAAGCTTGCTCCAGCGTCTGGAGAGATCCCGCCTCACCGCCGCCGGCGAGCGCAAGGAGCAATACGAGGATGTGGACTGGGCGCTCAGGGCGCTGGAGCGCTCCGGCTCTCCCCTGCTCGTTCTCTTCGCCAAGCTCGACCGTCTCACCAACCCGCGCTCCCAGCCGAAAGAACGGGCGAACGGGGGTGCGTAAGTCAATGTCAGGAGGGTCACGGCGTGTTGGTTCTGCGAAGCAACACCTCGCCTGCCGGCGCCACCGGTCCCGTGCGGCTCCGCTCCGGCATACACGGCATCACAGCAATCCGGCGCACCGCAATCGCCGGTCAAGGACGCTGCTTAGTCCGCCTCAGGTTTCGGGATCGGGCTGCCAAGCATGCGTCGCCACGAGAGTTGGTGAGGGACTGATGAGACCCAGAAGGGATTGTCCGAGCGTTCGCCGGCTGCTTTTGGGTGCGCTGGCGGTCGGCGGGCTTCAGCTTGTTTCGGCTCAGGGTCATTTGCAGCAACCGGGTGATTCACCACCGCCTTTGAAACGAGAGGAAGTCTCCTCCGAAGTGGAGGCCGTCGTCCATCTGGCCTACACCGTCCCGCCGGAGTTCGGCGCTGACGCGCTGCTGCGGCTCGTCAAAGCGGGACTCATCCCTGGCAGAGAAAAGAAGCTTGAGCTCCTCCGCGACGCCTTCCAGATGGCCCTCCTAGCCCCCGATCCAGCGAAGTATTCCTACCCCCGTGGTGCGCCTTTCGACACGCGGCAGGGATGGCGGTGGCGCCGTTTTAGGCTCGACGTGGACGGGGAATCTTTGCGGTGCCGAGTAGTCCGGCTGTTGCTGCCCATCGACAAGCGTCTGGCGCGGGAATGGTTCGAGGAGATGGGGCTGCCGAGGCCGCCGAAACACGACTGCCGCAGCACCCTAGTCTATGATCCGGAGATCTTTTTCCAGACCCTACGCCGGCTCATGGACGAGGCGTTTTCCGAAGAAGAGCGAGTAAAGCAGGAACACGTCATCTTCGCAGAGCGATACCTGAAGGCGCTCACCTCGCCGCCCCAGGTGCTGGCGGCCGCGGGGCTGCTGGCGACGGCCGAGCTGGACCGGGACGGGTTCGCGCGGCTTCTCGGGGCCTTCTGCGGCTCGCTGGAGCGGATGCCCGCCGACTCCCGGGCCTTCCGCGACGGTTGGGGTTTGATGGAAGCGGTGCGTCCGCTGGCCGAAAAATGCCGGACGTGGGGCCTCAGTTGCGACCGGCTGGTGCGAAGCCTCCGGGGCTATATCGTCCGGAACATGACGGCGGTCCGTTGCGCCGACAGTTTCGAGCGGCGGGCCCGGGCGCCGCGGTATCCGAAGTCGATCGCCCGCCACCTCTGGCCGGCGGTGGACAAGAAGTTTAACGCCTGGAGCGCGCGTCGGCCGCCTTATGTGGCCGAAGAGATCCCGCCGTTGACCGAGGAGGAGACGAAACCGGAAGGGGTCGGCCCGGCGCCCGACAACCGAAAGTACTGGACCGGCGGCACGGCCTCCCGGCTGCTCGACGATTACCGCAGGCTCCGTTTCAAACCCCGGGAGGCGGGAGAGAAGAAAGCGAAGCCCTATTCGGTCGAGGAGCGGCAGCGTCACGAATGGCGATCCCGATTCTTCGAATACCTTGAACAACTCGAGTCCTGGAAGGGAGACGACGAACCCGAAAGAGGGGATTACCTGCTACAGAAGCTGAACCTGTACTTGGCACTGGTCGAGATCGTTCCGCCGGGCGAAGCGCGTGACCGCCTCCTGGAGAGCTATCTCAGCTTCATCCAGAATCTGCTGCGGCGGCCGGGACTGCGAGGCGTGGGGATGTCCTACATCGACTTTCTCGTCGGCAAGCTCAGCGAATCGAAGCTCACTGCCGCGGGCGAGCGCGAGGAGTGGCATCAGGACGTGGACTGGGCGCTCAGGGCGCTGGAGCGCTCCGGCTCGCCCCTGCTCGTTCTCTTCGCCAAACTCGACCGTCTCACCAACCCGCGCTCCCAGCCGCGGAAGGAGTAACCCATCCCGATACGCACCCTTTCCCGGAGCAGACCATGCACCGCGCTCCCGTCTCTCGCGGCGTATCCGGGTTCAGTTCGGCCGCTCTGCCGCCGGCCTTCTGCTACAGGCTGGCCACGGCGCCTGTTCCACGGTCCGGCGCCCGCCTCCATCTGCCCTTCCACATCTTGCAGCGGAACCTGGCCGCCGCGTTGGACTTAGCGCCGGAAGTCAATGGCGTCTGAGCGCGGGATGTCTCCGGGATTCTTTCCCTCCGTCCAGCTCCGGTTCGCTCACTCCTCGAACACCACCGCCTCGATGGTCGCCGGGGCGTTGCCCTCCAGGCGGTTGTTCACGAAGATGTAGGCCGGCTCCCGCCGCTCGATCGCCCGCCGGATCAGCGCCCGCATCGCCTGGCGCGCCTTCGGGTCCGGGTCCTGGATCCGGTCGTACGGCTCGAACAGCTTCACCGCCTTCTCGTACGCCCGCCCGCGCTTGAGCAGCGCCCGGGTCAGCGTGAAGTCCGCCGGGAACGCCCCCGGGATCCGGATCTGCACCCCCAGCTCCGGCATCCGCGCCCAGGCGTTGAAGACGTGCGCCACGCCGTGCCGCCGCAGGCACCCGAAATATTCCGGACCCAGGTACTCCGGGTTGCGGATCTCCACCGAATAGCGGAACTCCGGCGGCAATTTCCCAAGAAAGGCGTCCAGGTCTTCGAGGAACGCCTCTACGCCCGGATAGCTCTTCTTCGAAAACGTCCCGAACTCGAAGATCAGCGCCGCCACCTGGCTCCGGTAGGGCTCGAGCAGCCGCAAAAAAGCGTCCTTCAGCAGATCGGCGTTCAGGAAGTTCTCGTTTTCCAGGCCGCCGCGGGCGCCGTAGCGGTCATGCGCCGGCCAGATCTTCACGGTGATGTCTTCGGGAACCTTGAAGGCGTAGAGCAGCGTGGAGGGCGCCGACCGGAACAGCTTCGCCCAATACTCGGGCGATGGGAACTGATAGAAGGAGAAATCGGCGCCGACGGCCGGAAAGACCTCCGCGTACTCGGCCAGACAGGTCTCCAGGAACCGCTTCTTCGAGAAGCGCCCCCGCGCCATGTAGCGCTCCGGCGTGTAGATCTGGCCCAGCCAGCCCTCGTACTTCCAGGAGCTCGAGCCGAGATAGACGCCGCGCGCGGCCAGCTCCTTCAGCTTCGGCGCCAGCTTCCGCGCCAGCGGCGGCTTCTGCTCTTCGGCTTCTCCGAACAGCGGCAGGTTGCCCATCCGAAAACCCTTCGGGGATCCCGGTCCTGCCGGGCCCTTACCAGGCCACGGCGTCGCGGTCCGCGTACGGATCGGCGGCCGCCTCGATCACCCCGTTCTCCAGCATCTGGATCATCACCGGAGCCGCCCCGCTGTACCACCGCGTCCTGACCCGCACCCGGTGCCCGCGCCGCCGCAACTCTTCCACCACCTCTTCCGGGATGCGCTCGTCGATGCGCAGGTCGCCCGGGTTCATGGCGTGGTTGTCGAAGCTCGAGACCAGGTGCCGGCTCTGGAACCGCGGCGCCTCGACGGCCCGTTCGGTGCCCATGCGGAACTCGATCACGTTCAGCATCAACTGCAGCAGCGCCTGGTCCTGGTTGTCGCCCCCCGGCGTCGAAAGCGCCAGGAACGGCCGCCCGTCCGGCCTCACGACCAGCGTCGGGCTCAACGTGATCCGCGGGCGCTTGCCCCCGGCCAGCTCGTTCGGGTGCCCCTCGGCGAGCAGGAAGCTCTGGGCCCGCTGGGTGAGCGGAATGCCGGTGTCGCCGGCGATCACCGACGGCATCCACGCCCCCGAAGGCGTGGCCGAGAACATCAGCCCGTCCTTGTCGATCGCGTCTACACACGTCGTGTCGTGCGCCATCAGCGCGTCGTCGATGGGGATCCGCTCGATGTCGTACTCGGACGGATGCCGCCCCGGCGGGTCGCCGATACGCCCCGGACGGAACTCGAGCGACGCCTGGCGCCCGATCAGCTTCCGCCGCTCGGCGGCGTACTCCTTCGAAAGCAGCGTCGCCCCCGGCACGTGGACGAACTTCGGGTCGGCGTAGTAGGTGTCCCGGTCCGCATAGGCCAGCTTCATCGCCTCCACGATGTGATGGATGTAGTCGGCCGAATTGTGGCCCATCGCCCTGAGGTCGTAGCCCTCCAGGATGTTCAGGATCTGGAGCATCACCGGGCTCTGGGTCCAGAAGCCGCACTTGAAGACCCGGTAGCCGCGGTAGGTGGTCGAGACCGGCGTTTCCGGCTCGAGGCGAAACGCCGCCATGTCCTCGTAGCGCAGCAGGCCGCCGTTGTCGCGCATGAAGCGGTCGATCTTGCGGGCGATCTCGCCGCGATAGAAGTAGTCCCGCACCGCGTCGATCGCCTCTTCGCGGCTCTTGCCCGCCGCCAGCGCCCGGCGCTCGGCCGCCGCCATGGCCCGCAGGGTCCGCGCCAGGTCCGGCTGGCGGAAGATGTCGCCCGGCCGCTTCAGCTTGCCGTCGCCGAGGAACACCCGGTAGGAGCTCGGCCAGAGCTGGAAGAACTCCCGGCTGCGGGCGATCGAGCGGGCCCGCATCTCGTCGAGCGGCATCCCGTCGGCCAGCTCGATGGCCGGCTGGAGCACCTCGGCCGCCGACTTCGTCCCGAACTCCTTGAGCGCCACCAGCGCCGCGTCCACCATCCCCGGCACCAGCGCCGGCATGATTCCCGCCACCGGAATGAAGTGCCGCTCGCCGCCGGGCGCCACCCGCCGCACCTCGCCCGGCTGCAGCCGCCGGTGGCGGAAGAAGTCCGCCGTCGCCAGCTTCGGCATCGTCCCCACGCCGGCGATGGCGTGGACCTTGCCGTCCCTGGTGCGGATCAGGATCGGGCACTCGCCCCCGAAGCCGAAGTGTGAGAACTCGCTCACCGAAGCCGCGAACACCGCCGCCACGCCGGCGTCCACCGCGTTGCCGCCCTGGTGGTACAGGCGCAGTCCGGCCTCGGTGGCGAATCCGCTGCCCCCGGCCACCGCCCCGCGCAACCCGCGCGAAGGCTCCCCGATCAGCGGTTCGTATCGTCTCTTGTTCTGCCCCCAGGCGAGCGCCGCCAGGCAGAGAATCAGCGCCCCTATCCGTCGTCCCATCGGGTTGCCTTCATTCTAACAGCCGCGCCCGCCCCGGCCTTTCCCGCCGCCCTCGCTATACTGGTTCGCGGAGGGGCGGATGCAACAGGACGAGAGCGGCCGGCCGCACCGGGACGGGGAATCGCCGCGTGCGCCCGCCGGCAGGGACACCGAACCCATGCTCTACTGCCCCGTTTGCAACAGCCGCCTCGAGGGCGCGCGCTGCAAGCTGGTCTGCAAGACGTGCGGCTACTACATGAGCTGCGCCGACTACTACTGACGGAGAGGTCCCGATGAGCGAACTCGAACAGCTCCTGGAGCGCTTCCGCCGCGGCCCGGAAGTGGTCGCCGCCGCCACCACCGGAGCCGCCGGCCCCGTGCTCGACTACCGGCCGGCGCCGGAGAAGTGGACCATCCGCCAGATCCTCTGGCACCTGGCCGACTCCGAGATCGCCGGGGCCATGCGCTTCCGCCAGGTGATTGCCGAGGACAATCCCGTCCTGCAGGCCTACGACCAGGACGCCTGGGCCGCCCGCCTCGGCTACGAGAACCGCAAGTTCTCCCCTGCCATCGAACTCTTCCGCCGCCTGCGGCTGGAAAACCACGCCCTGCTCAGCTCGTTGCCCCCCGAAGCCTTCGCCCGCACCGGCCAGCACACGGAGACCGGCCCCGTCACCCTCCTCGACCTGCTCCGCCTCTACACCGGGCACGCCGAATCCCACGCCCGCCAGATCCTCCAGCTCCGCCAGGCCTACAAGGCGAGCCGCTGACCCCCGCGCCCGCGCCGCCGCGCCGCCTAGTCCACCGGCTCCAGCATCTTCGCGTCCGCGGGAAGCTGGAACAACTCCTCGCCCAGCGGCTGGTTGATCTCGACCTTCTTGGCGAACATCGAGAATGCCCGCTCGCCGTCCCGCAGCCGCTGCAGTACGAACGGCAGCTTCACGCCGCCGCCCACGTCCCGGTACTTGTCGTAGATCACGATGTCCTCGTGCGGAATCCGGTGCTTGTCCCGCCAGCGGTAGACGATCCGCGCCGGCAGCAGGCTCGACTCGTGAAAGTACGCCGTCACCACCTGGGCACGGCTGTCGGTGATGTCCACCCGGATCATCGGGTAGTTGTCCACCACCTCGCGCCCCATCCGCTCGAAGACGATCCCCTCTTCGTTTCGTCGCCTGAGCAGGATGTAGATGATGTCCCACCGCCGCCGATCCCGGTACCGCTTCACCGTCTCATCGTCGAGCGGCCGCACCCCCCGGTAGGTAATCTCGAAGCCCCCCTTCTCGTTGAACAGCACCGCCCACTTCTCTTTCTTCTTGCCGAACGACTGCCGCTCTTCGAGATAGAGCTTTTCGGGGTCCGGCTTCTCCGGCGCCCGCAGGTAGCGCGTGTAGATCCTCGCGTTGGCCAGCCCCGAGAGCCGCCGGTGATAGAAGGAGAACATCCGCCCGGCCTCCACCTTGTTCCGGAGGGCCAGGAACTTCTCCCCGCCCAGGGCCTCGATCGCCCCGTCGATCACCTTGCGCCCCTCGCGCATCTGCTTGGTGATGATCGAGGGGACCTGCACCTGCGCCGCCGCCATGCCCGCCGCGGCCAGCGCCAGCAACGCTACCCTCATGGCTTCTTCGCCAGCTCCTCGGGCTGGAGACCCGTGTTCAGCCGGATCTCCTTCACCACCAGCTCCGCATACGGCTTGCCGTCCCGCGTCGTCTCGGCCCGGAACGGCAGCCGGATGCCGTCCACTTCGCGCCAGTCCGAGAAGGTCTCCACCATCTCCGACGGCGCTCCCCTCATGGTCACCGAACGGTAGGTCTGCTTCACCGGCATCCCTGTCTCCGGATCGATCTCCAGCCGCAGGCTCTCGCCGGTCTCGTCGCTCACCTCCAGCGTGCGCTCGTCCACGGCGTTCACAGTCCAGCCCTCCTGCCGGTCCGCCAGCCAGAGCCGGAACGGATTTCTGAGCAGCGCGTTCCTGACCTGCCGCACCACCGGCGGCGGCATCGGCTGCGTGCCCTGCGGCCCGGCCAGCCAACCCGCCTTGCCGTCGAAGAAGACGGTGATCTTGCCGAACGGCAGCACCTGCTCCTGGCGGAAGTAGGCCGGCGCCAGCCACTGGTTTACCTGGTTCACCTGCATGCCGCCCTGGGGCGTCTGGATCGTCACCTGGGTCACCCGCGTGGCGTCTTTCACCCCCGCCAGCTTCGCGGCTCCGCCCACGGCGGCCTGCAGCTTCCCGAGCAGCTCCTTGCCCCGGGCCAGCGACTCCGCACTCGTCTCCGCCTTCTCCCGCTTCGGCTCCGGGATCGTCAGGTCGATCTCTTTCACCGGCAGCCCCAGCGACTCGAGCGGCTCGTCGAACTCCTTCGGGTTGCCCACGGTGACGATGGTGAACTCCTCCGGCTTGATGTACTGCTTCGCCACCCGCAGCACGTCGGCCACGGTCACCGCCGCCACCGCCTTCTGGTAGCGGAAGATGAAGTCCTTCGGATAGCCGTAGTAGTCGTAGCGGACCAGCCGCCGCAGCGTCTTGCCCGGGCTGTCGAAGTTGAAGACGAAGCTGTTCAGCACCTTGTCCTTGGCCGTCTTCAGCTCCTCCGGGGCCACCTCTTCGCTGCGGATCTTCTTCACCTCTTCGAGCGTCGCCCGGATGGTGGCCACCGTCGAGCCGGACTTCGTGGAGCCCCCGATGCCGAAGATTCCCGGGTGGTTGTAGTTCGCGCCCCAGAAGGCCCCGATGCCGTAGGCGTAGCCCAGCTCGGTCCGGATCTTCTTGAACAGCCGGCTCGAGAAGCCTCCGCCGAGGATGTCGGCCATCACTTCCAGGGCCGGATAGTCCGGGTCCTTCAGCATGCCGTCCAGGTGTCCCATTCTGAGGAACGTCTGGTTCACGTCCTCCTTCACCGCCAGGTAGACGCCGGGGGCGGGCTTGGCCGTCACCTTCGGGAATTCCGGCACCGGCGGCTGCTCCACCGTCCAGTCGGAGAACAGCTCCTCGAGCTTCGCCTTCATCTCGGCGGCGTCGAAATCGCCCTGGATGGCCAGCATCACGTTCTTCGGGAAGTAGTAGCGCCGGTGGAAGGCGACCAGGTCCTCGCGCTCGATGTTGTCCAGATGTTCGTACTCCATCCGGCGGCCGTACGGCGTGTCCCGCCCGTAGAGGATTTCGGAGAACTCCCGCCGCGCGATCCCGCCCGGTTCGTCGTTGCGCCGCGCGATCAGGCTCCGGTACTGCGTCTTCGCCAGGTCGATCTTCTCCTGCCGGAACTCCGGCGCCGTCAGGATCGCCTTGAAGACCGCCAGCACCTCGTCGGTGTTCTCCTTCAGGCAGTTGAAGCCCACCGTGCCGCTCGTCTCGCCGATCGACGATTCCACCGAGGCGGCGATGTTCTCGAGCTCCTCGTCGATCTCGTCGCCTGTCTTCTCCTTCGTTCCGCCGGTGCGCATCACCTCGCCGGTGATCGAGGCCAGCCCTACCTTGTCCGGCGGCTCGAACAGATTACCCGTCCGCACCAGCGCGAAGCCGCCTACCAGCGGCAGCTCGTGGTCCTCAAGCAGGTAGACCTTCATCCCGTTCGCCAGCGTGAAGGTCTCCACCTCGGGAAGCTCCACCTGCCTGAGCGGCGGAAACTGCAGCTCCTCGAGCGTCGGCAGCTTGGCCGCCTGCTGGCCCCAGGCCAGCGCCGATACCATCAGGAATCCGATTGCCGCCCGTCTCATTTCGCGCCCTCCTCGCCGGCCTCCGCCGTCGGCTTCACGTGATAGGCCACCGTCCGGTGCTTCGGCACGAAATACTTCCGCACCACCCGCTGGATGTCGTCCGCCGTCACCCGGTCGATGATGTCGATCGTCTTGAACAGCATCCGCCAGTCTCCATACGCCGCGTGGTAGAAGGCCAACTGGCTGGCCAGCCCGGGGTTGGAGTCCAGGCCCCGGATCACCCCGGCCCGCACCTTCGTCTTCACCCGCTTCAGCGTCTCCTCGTCCACCTTTTCCTTCTTCAGCCGCTCGATGATGTCATAAAGCGCCTTCTCGTTCTCCTCCACCGTGTGCCCCACGTTCGGCACCGCGTAGAGCAGGAACAGCGTCGGATACTTGCCGGCCGGGAACGCCGCCGCGCTGCCCGCCGCCAGGGCGATCTTCTTGTCCCGCACCAGCTCCTTGTAGATCATCCCCGTGCGGCCGCTCGCCAGCACCCCGCTCAGCACGTCGAAGACCGGATCGTCCGGATCGGTTTGGTTCGGCCGCTTGTAGCCGATCATCAGCATCGGCTGCGCCGGCGACTCCACCGTCACCCTCCGCTCGCCGTACTGCTCCGGCTCCACCGTGATCACCGGGGGCGGCGGCGGGCCGGCCGGGATCCGCCCGTAGTACTTCTCCGCCAGCTCCCTCATCCGCCCCGGGTCCACGTCGCCGACGATGGCGATGGTGATGTTCGACGGCACGTAGTAGGTCTTGTGGAACCAGGCCGCGTCCTTGGCCCTGAGGTGCTCGATGTCGCTCGCCCACCCGATGGCCGTCTTGTAGGGATGGGCGATGAAGGCCGCCCCCAGGAACGCCTCGTAGAGCTTGCCCTGGGGGCTCGACTCGATCCGCATCCGGCGCTCCTCCCGCACTACGTCCCGCTCCTTGTAAAACTCGCGGTAGACCGGCTGCAGAAACCACTCGGATTGCAACAGAAACCACAGCTCCACCCGGTTCGCCGGCAGGCTGTAGAAGTACTGGGTCGAGTCCATCCCGGTACCGGCGTTGAACCCCACGCCGCCGTTCTGTTCCACCACCCGCGGGAACTCGTTCTGCACGACGTAGCTGTTGGCCTTCTTCATCGCCGCTTGCAGCTCTTTCTCCAGCGCCTCGATGCGTCCGGCGTCGGCTTGCTTGCCCTTGCGCCGCTCCATCTCCAGTTCGTCGTAGATGGCCTCGACGCGTTCGAGCGCCTTCTTCTCTTCCGGCCAGTTCCTCGTGCCTACCTCGATGGTGCCCTTGCCGATCATGTGCTCGAACATGTGCGCCAGGCCCGTCTTGCCGTTCGGATCGTTCACGGCCCCGGCGTTCACGTAGGCGTGGAAGGAAACCACCGGCGCCTGATGCCGCTCGGCGACGATGAAATGCATCCCGTTGGCCAGGGTGAATTCGGTGACCCGTTTTTCGAACTCTTCCAGGTATTGCGCGGCCGCCAGCGCCGGCAACAACACCAGCGCCGCCACGCACCGCAATCGCAACTTCATGCTCCGTCCTTTCCGGCCTTCCTCGGAGAAGGGCCGTTCCTTCCAGTCTACGGGCCGCCCGCCGCCGGTCTCAATAGCGGCCGCCTGGTTCCGAAGCGGCGCTACGCCGCTGTCGTCGCCGGCCCCTACGCGGCGGCAGCGCGAACTGCGCCCCTCCGGCGCCGTCAGCCGGAAAGGCCCCGGAGTCGTCGTGCTCCTGCTGCTCTTCGTGGTTCCATCAACCCCCGCAACTTCCCCCGCCCCACGCGTGTTTCCATCACCAGGAGGTTGACGCGATGCTGAAGAAACTGTTCCTGATCACGTTGATGAGCGGCGCACTGCTGGCGCCGGGGACGCAGGCCTCGATCAAGGCTCGCCAGAAACGCCAGGGCGCCCGCATCCACCAGGGAGTCCGCGACGGATCGCTCACGCCCCGGGAAGCCCACCGCCTGGGCCACGCCTGGGGACGGCTGAACCGTGAGATCCGCCGCGACCGTCGCGACGGCGGCGGCCTCACCCGCCGCGAACGCGTGAAGATCCATCACCAGCAGGACCGGCTGAGCCGCCAGATCTACAAACAGCGGCACGACCGCCAGACGCGCCGGCACTGAGCGCCGCCCGGCCCTGAAAGAGCTTCGGGCCGCCGCTCGAAGCGGGAAGCGCGCATCACCGCTGCCATCGCTTCCCCACCGGCGGCCCGAATCCTCTCCGATCCGCCCGCGCCGCCGCCTGCTACGCCGGGTCCCGCCAGGGCTTCTCCGGCCGCCAGGCCTCGAGCGCGCTGATCCACGCCCGCCGCCGCTCCCGCATCTCCTCCAGCCGTTCCCGATAGTCCGCTTCCCGCGCCAGGTTCCGCTCTTCGAACCGGTCGGCGCCGAGATCGAACAGTTCCTCGAACACCGGCTTCGTATCGAGATACCGCGTGTACTTCCACGCCTCCGTCCTCACGCCCTCGGTCCGCGGGATCCAGGCGTGCTCGAACAGATGTTCGTAGAACCACTCGGTCCGCCACTCGGGCTGTTCGCCCCGCACCAGCGGCGTCAGGTCCCGCCCCTGCATGTGCGGTCCGCGCACCCCGGCCAGCCCCAACAGCGTCGGCGCCAGGTCGATGTTCAAGACCGTCTCGGCCCGCCGTTTGCCCCGCTGCTCCTTCGGCAGCCGCGGGTCGTAGACGACCAGCGGCGTCCGGATCGACTCCTCGTGCATGAACCACTTCCCCGCCAGTCCGTGCTCGCCCAGGTAGAAGCCGTTGTCGCCCGAGAACAGGATCACCGTGTCATCGTCCGCCTTCATCTGCCCGAGTTCTTCCCGGAGGCGGCCCACCACCGTGTCCACTTCGGTAATCAGCCGGTAGTAGTTCTTCACCGAGGTCTGGTACAGCTCCGGCGTGCTGAAGCGCACCGCCCAGCGCCGCCGCCCCTCCGAGCGCTGCACCTCGATCGGCAGCATCTCGATGTACTTCGGATCGGCGGTCTTCGGCACGGGGATCTCCACGCCGTCGTAGAGGCCTTCGGTCGCCCGCGAGGGCAAGAACTGCCGCGGATCCTGGTCCTGCACGTGGGGCGCTTTGAAGCTCACCGAGAGGCAGAACGGCTGCCCCGGTCTGCATCCTTGCAAGAACTCCACCACCTGGTCGCCCATCACCTCGGTCAAATGGACGCTCTCGTCCGGCCGCTTGGGGAAATAGTGGCCCTGGCCGGCGAATCCGGCGAAGTAGTCGAAGCGGTCCCGCGGCAGCTCCTTGCCCACGCCCCACTTGCCGATGAAGCCCGTCCGGTAGCCCGCCTCCCGCAGGACCACCGGATAGATGGCGCGGTACTGCTCCTCGCTGAACGGCGTGTCGAAGCGGTTGATCTTGTGCGTGCGCAGGTAGAGACCGGTGAAGAAGCTCGCCCGGGACGTCATGCAGATCGAAGTGGTCACGAAGTGGTTGGTGAACACGACCCCGGCGCGGCCCAGCTCGTCTACATTCGGCGTCCGGATGATCCGATTGCCCATGCAGCCGAGTGTGTCCCAGCGCTGGTCGTCGGTGAGCAGGAAGATCAGGTTCGGCCGGCTCGAGCCCCGGGCGCGGGTCACCAACGGTCCCGCCGCCAGCGCGCCGGCCCCCGCGCGAAGCCACTCTCTCCGGCTGGGGTGATTCGGTTTGTCCTGTGGCATGGCATCCGATTATGTATCACAACCGTCGCCGGCGCGCCCGGTTCCTCCTGTCCCGGCTCGGCGCCCCGCGCCTCATGATGTCTCTCTCACCCGGTAGGCCCACAGCTTCAGTACGCCGCCCTCGAACCCCGTCGCCAGCGCTGTCATCGGCTCGGCCAACTCTCCGTCGATACCCCGCACCAGCGCCAGCGCCGCCGCGCCCCGCCCCGGCTCCGGTCCGGCGCCCTCGAACAGCTCCGCATCCCGCAGGCTCCAGGTGAAGCCGTCGGCGGAAACCCAGTGCCGCCACCGCGCCCCCTGGGAATCGAAATGCTCGAGGAACATGTGCCACCGGCCGCCTCGCAAGAAGACCCGGGGCATGGCGCAGCCCGTCGCCGGCCCGGCGAGCGGATTCACCCGCCTGACGAATTGCCGCGACCCTACCACGCCCGTCGCCAGCCCGGCGCGCCGGCTCTCGCGGCCGCCGCCTTCTCCCACCCCGTCGTAGTAAAGGAAGAGCGCGTCGCCGCGGCGCACCGCACACGGATGGTCGAGGCGCAACGAATCCCACGCCTCCGGCCCGCCGCGCTCCACCGCCACGCCCTGTTTCCGGAACGGCGGCATCGGCGCCCCGTCCCGGTTGGCCGGCGCCGTCGCCACCAGGATCCGCCCGCGCAACCGGCTCGTCTGCAGCAGAGCCTCCGGCCCCGCGCCGTGCTCGCGCCCCGAGTAGAACAGATAGACCCGGCCGTAGCTCACGAAGACTCCCGGGCTGCCCGCCCCGTACCAGTCGAGGTCGCTGAACCGCGGCCGTCCCCGCCACCGGCCCCGCGGCACGGCGGTCCCGGCATACTCCCATGCTTCGAGGTCCGGGCTACGGTAGTAGCGCACCTCCGCGCCCCAGTTCTCGAGCGTCCTGTCTTCGGCGCGGATGAAGTCGGCGAACAGATGGTAGACTCCGGCCCGGTCCCGGTAGCACGAGCAGGAGCGCACGTGGTCCGGCGTCAGATCGAGCGCCGGCCGCTCGTCGAGCCGTTCGAAGCGGAACCGCGGTCCGTCCGCAGCCGCCCGCCGGACAGCGATCCCCAGCCCCAGAAACGTACGCCGTGATACCCGCATAGGCCGGCTGCTCCGATCATACCGATCCCGCTCTTCAACCGGCGGCGTCTGCTCGATGTTCCGGCCCGGCCTCTGGCTTCGGAGTGTAGCTTCTTGAAAGCTCGGCGCCGGGCGGAGCCTGACTTTGCGGCGACCCACTCACTCCGCCGGCTGCGTTCCTCCAGCCTCTCGCGGGATGCGTTTCCGGATGGCCGCCACGGCTCCGCGGGCGATGCGCAACGCCATCCGGGCTTCGTCGGGATCGGCTTCGTCCTCCACGCCCGGATATCGGAATCTCCAGGCGTAGGCTGTGAGCGGCGCCGCGTCGGCGAGTTCGGCTTCGAGGGTCTTGTCTAACCGCCGCGCAGGCTTTCACCAGGACTCGCAGGTCATGTGTCTTGCGAAAAGGAACTTGGAAGAGGGTCAAGTATGCTTTGAGCGGCTTCTCAACCGCTTGCTGAGAATGGAACAGGACGTCATCCGGAATCGGCGGCTCAACGGCAAGGTCCGCGCCAGCGCTGCGCAGGTCGGTGTCTGCTTTGCGCAACCAACGGCGGACTTCGTCCGCCAGCACCGGATCAAGCGGCATACAGCAGCCGTCCCTCCCGCTCCACCGTCGCCGGCAGGGAAATCTTCAGTCGCAGCCGTTCCTCGAAACGGCTCTCAGGCCATACGACGACATCGATCGGGACGTCGATGTCCGCCAGGCGGGCGAACATCTCCCGGCTGTACCACCGCTCCCGCGGCAGCGTGTCCGGCACGACGACGAGGAAATCGAAATCGCTGTCGCCGGTTCCGTCTCCGCGCGCTTGCGAACCGAAAAGATAGACCCGCACGGGGCGGTACCACTCCACCAGCCTCCGGGTCACCTCGCCAACCAGCGCTTCCTTCGTCATCCTGACCCAATGTCAGTATAGCCGTGACCTTTCTCGGAGCCCAATCCGGGAACGGTGCGCCGTCCCGGCCGCACCCCGCCACTTGAATCCCTTCCGCCGGCCCAACTGCCAACCTGTTGGGCCACTGTGTCCCGGTGGTTCAGTCCCTCGCGCCCCAACGAAGCCTACCGCCCCGGGTCCCAGATGGTCGCGGCGATGAAGCGCTCGGTGTCCTTGTCGGTGTTGTAGTAGTAGACGGTCACCAGCTTGCCGTCCGGCCGCTGGAGGGTGCGGGTGTAGCCCAAGTCCCAGTTGCCGCCGTCGTCGCGCAGCACGATCTCCTCGCCCCACGACCACGCGCCGTGATTGGCCGGCCAGCCCGCGAACCGCCCGGCTTCGCGGTAGACGATTACATGCTTCTCCACCCGCGGACCTTCGCCCGCCTTCGCGGCAGCCACCGCGGCCGCTACCATCAACACTCCGCCGAGTAACCGCATTGGCTGACCTCGCAGGCGAGCGGCGCTTCCCCACACCACCGTGAAGCGTCCGTTCCTGTTGTTCCCAGCGTAATACAGTCACCGGCGGGCGGGGCGCGGCCTTCGCTGCGTCCCGAGACCGCGGCGAACACGAGAACGCCCGAGTCCCGTCTGCTCTGTGGGTGGGAGGCCGGGCCGGTTGAAGCCTTTTCAGCGGACTCATCTGGTGAGCGGTAAGAGGCGAACGCGAGAGCGGGCGGGCTCCACCACCACAATCGCGCCCGCTTCGAGCTGTTCTCCGAAAGAGCGGAGGGCATGGAGCGGCGCCTCCCGAAACCGCCCAGATAGGACGTCTTGAACCCGTACCTGCACGACGCTGGGCCCTCGGCCTCGGGTTGCGGCCAGCATCGCCGAGAATCCCATGTCGTGCGTCACCACCGCCGCTTCGTGGGACGCCGCCCACGAAAAGACGGCGGCATCGGACTCATCCCCGGCGCCGATCTCGCTCCAGTGGAAACATTCGAATCCGTTTTTCGACAGAAACCGGGCCAGCGATGGGGGGAGGTTCATGTCCACGAGGAGCCGCATCAGCCCGCTAAGGGGATCTCCGACTCCGTCGCCCGCCACGCCGAGTACGCCAGCGCCTGGCGAATGTCTTCCGGCTCCAGGTACGGGTATTCTTTGAGAATCTCTTCTTCGGTATGACCGGCCGCGAGCAAGCCCACGATCGTGCCCACGGTGATGCGGCGTCCCCGAATGCACGGCTTGCCGCCCATGACAGCAGGGTCGAAGGTGATCCGGTCCAACTGCGCCACGGCCCTATTCTAGCGCGATGCCGCCCGCGACCGAGCCCTCGGTTCCCGAAACATCTCTCGCCGTCCCATGCCGGCGGCCGGCCCGAGCGGGGTCCCGGTGACACCCGCTTGCGGTTGCGTTGGCGCCGGGCCCCTCGCTCCCGCTACGCCAGCCCGGCCAGCGCTTCTACGACGGCGTCATCCAGAGCGAGTCGAGCTCCTTCGCGTCCTCTCCGACAGAACGAACTCCTTCATCGCCCACTCAGCCTCCTCCGGCGGATCGTGAGACACGTGGCTGTCCTCACTTCTTGCGTCCACGCCTCGACTGAGACGCCGGATCGCCCGGCTGGCGCCCCAACCTCTTCTGAATTCACCCCCCTTGTGCGCCTCATCTCCGGGGGTTTCCACATCCAACCGCCCCAGCGTTTTCAGCTCCTTACCGCCAGGGGCAGCCACACGGTCATCGCCGACGGACCCCGGTTGCTCCAGGCGAAATACGGAATCAGCCGCACCCGGATCCGCCGCGGCGCCGCCTTCTTCAACGGGCGGTAGAGTTCGCCGCTCCACCGCGCCCCCGGCACGTGCAGCGCCTCCCCTTCGAGCGCGACGATCCCGAACGGCAGGTCCCGCGCCGGCCGCGGCTCGAGCGTGATCCCGCCGGGGATGTAGACGTCTTCCAGCCGCACCCCCTCCGGCAAGTCCGGCGATTCCAGACAATAGAGCACCGGCCCGCGCATCACCGCCACCTGGTTCCGGAGCGCTTCCGCCTTCGGATGCGCCTCGATCAGCCGCGGCGGCATGGGCAACGTCAGCTCTATCCGATCGCCCGCCTTCCACCTCCGGTGAATCCTCGAGTACCGTCCCGCCTCCGGCTCGCCCAGCTTCCTGCCGTTCACCGCCACCGTGGCGCCCTCCGCCCAGCCGGGAATGCGCAGATGGATTGCGAACGCCGCTTCGCCCTCCACCGCCTCGACGGCCAGCGCCACTTTGCCGTCCCACGGATAGTCCGTCTGCTGCGCCATCCGGATGCGCGCGCTACCGGGCAGGTCCGCCGCGATCGTGCAACCGCCGTAGTGGTGCACCCACAGGCCGTCGACGGACACGCTGCAGACGTAGTTCTGTAATTGCGCCAGCGTGCGGAGCAGGTTCGTCGGGCAACAGATGCGCCGCCGCCCCGGCTTCTCCCGCGCAGGCAGGTCGTTGAGCCCTTGCGGTACATGGTCCCTCTCGTACCTCCGCAGCGGGTTGCGGTAGAACCAGCTCTCGCCGTCCAGGCCGATGCCGCCCAGGAACCCGTTGTACATCTCCAGCTCCATCAGGTCCGCGTACCGGGCCTGCGGATCGAGCATCAGCATCCGGTAGTTCCACATCAGGTTGCCGATCTGCCCGCACGTCTCGTTGTAAGCGTCGGCCGAGGGAAGGAAGTAGGCTTTGCCGACCGCCTCGCTCACCGGATCGTTGTGGATCGAGATGCCTTTTCCCATCGGGCTCACGCCGCCGTTGATCGACATCTTGCGCCGCGCCAGGTCTTCCCAAAGCCGTTCGAGCGCCGCTTTCAGCCCCTCGTCGCCCGTCTCCAGACAAACGTCGGCGGCGCCTGCGTACAGGTACGTGAAGAAAACGTTGTGCCCCACGACTTCCCGCGACCGGCGCACGGGCACGCGGTCCTGGATCTGGTCCGTGCCGAGCAGACCCGGCTCCCGGTCGAACAGCCCGCCCCGTTTCGGACGATGCCCGCGGTCCTCGACGATTCGCCGCGCCGCCTCGAGATACGGCCTCCGCCCCGTTTCCCGATAGAGTTCGACCAGCCCCATCACCGCGGTCGGATTGTGGGCGAAGCCGGAATCGACCGTCACGCCGAGCGTCGCCGCCAGATAGTCGGCCGTCCGTAAAGCGATATCGAACAGCGAGCGTTTGCCCGTCATGCGCCGGTGGATGCAGGCCGCCGTCAGCAGATGGCCCATCACGTACGCCTCGTGCGCCCGGGGATCCTGCCATCGCCGCCGCCCGCGCGCCGTGATCTGCGTGGCGATGTAGCCGTCAGGCTGCTGGGCCGCTGCGATCAGCTCGATCCCCTCGTCCATGCGCTCGGCGATCCACCCCTCGCGCACGACCCGCCACAGGCACGCAGCCGCCTCGATCCATTTGTAGAGCCAGGCGTCCTGCCAGTGCGTGCCGGCGAACTCGCCCTTCGAGCGTCCGGCGGCGATGCGGAAGTTCTCCAGCACGTGGCCCGCCTCCGGATCCGCCAGCAGCTCCCACAGCGTGGGCAGCGTCACTTCGCGTGTCTGGCGGTAGCGGTCCGCCCAGAACCCTTCCGTCCACCGCACGGACTGGAGATCCAGCCCGCGCAGCGCCGCGTGCGGACTCCCTTCCGTCCTTACCACGCCGTAATCGCGCCGCTCCCGGCTTCTGCGGGACCCGGCGGCCGAGCCAAAGGGAATCACCCCCGCTCCCGCTTTCAGAAGCTCCCGCCGTCTCATAGCTCCACCGGCCGGGATCATATCAAATCCGCTGTCAGCGCTCCGCTCTGCCGGCGTCCTGCTATTGCCGGCCGCTGGCCCCCAACCTCCTGCACTTTTTCGGTGACAGGCTACACAACCACCAAACTTTTTCGGTGACAGGCTACACAACCACCGAAAGTCCGGCCTGTGGGCCGCACCGCTGGTTTGGTCCACACACTTCCCGAAGTGAGCGGCGCAAGCGAATGCTGGCAGCGGGTGCTCCTTTCTCAGGGCGGCAAGTGCGAACGAAGCCCCGAAGCCCCACTGCGTCCGACCGGCCACCGCCGCCCTGAGGGGCTGGCGCCTCCAGCTCGCGAGTGAGGGCCGGTCCGATTGAACGGAGGCCCAGCTCTGCCGTGCTCGCTGGCCGGGACCTGGTGACCGGAATCGGGTATTGCGTCGCCTGTCCCCGAAAAGAGGAATCGGGTATTGCGTTGCCTGTCCCCGAAAAGAGGAACTTCCAGTCACAACTCGACTCCTCCCGCCAATGTGTTGGAAACGCGCCGCTTGTGGCGCTCCCCTTGCCTCCTCCTCGCCGGCTCCGCGCGAGAATCCCCAGGCAGGAGGACTGTGCCCATGTCTCTGCGCAATCCGCTCCGCGACGCGCCGTATCCTTCCCACGCCCGGGGCCGCATCCCGGTGCCGCCCGCCGAGCTCGACCTGCTCTGCCGCATCGTTTCGCAAGCCACCCTCTTCCCCGACCCCGCCGGCCGCCCGTGGATCGCCCTGGATGAAGATGACGCCCCTCGCACCGTCTTCCCCATCGACTCGCCCGAGTTCCGCCTCTGGCTCTCCCGCCGCTACTACGAAGAGCGCCGCCGCCAGCCCCGCGACCACAACCTCCGCGCCGCCGCCCGTTTCGCCGCCTCCCGCACGCCCCCGCTTCGCTACGAGCGCCGCTTCCGCACTCACCTGCGCTTCTATGCCTCTGGGGCCATCGTCGGCGGCTCCATGCCCGAACCCACGGCCCTCTACCTCGACCCCGTTCGCGCCGACGGCAAGGTCTTCGAAGTCCTTCCCGGCGGCGTCTTCCTCGTCTCCGGCTCGGCCCACAACTTCTACCGGCCCTCCTCGGCGCTGCCTCTGCCGGAGCCGGCCGCCGCGGCCTCCAGGACTCCGCGTGAGAACCTCGCCCCGCTCCGCTCCCTGCTGGCGCCCGCCTCCGGCAACGACCTCCACGCCATCCTCGCCTGGCTGATCGCCTCGTTCCATCCTGCCGGGCCCTATCCCGTCCTCGTCCTTCACGGCCCGGACCCGGCCGCCGTGGCCGCCGCCGCCCGCCTGCTGCGCTCCCTTCTCGATCCCGCCGCCGAGCCCTTCCAGCCCTTCCCTCAGCGGGACGCCGCCCTCCGGCGCCTTGCCGATGCCCACCGCGTGCCGGCCTTCCACCAGCTCCCGTCGCTGTCACCCACCCGCGCGGCCGCCCTGACGCGCCTCGCCACCGAGTTCCGCCGGCCCGCCGTCGTCACCCTGTCACGTCCCCCGGCGTCGGGCTTCCCGCCCCTGTTCCTCTCCGCCGCCCTGTCGCAGGCCCCGCTGCCGGAATCGGCCCTCTGGGAGACCTTTCAGCGGGAGCAGCCCGCCCTGCTTGGCGCTCTTCTCCAGGCCGCTTCCAGGGCCTTGAAGCGCCTGCCCGACACCCCCGCTCCCGCCGTCCCCCTGGCCGATCAGGCCCGCTGGGCGGCGGCCTCCGAACTGCTTGCCCAATCCGAAGCGGCGGCCGTCTTTTCGCGCCTGCGTGCGCCCGCCGGGCACCCCGCCCCGGCCGGTCTCGCCGACGCCGTAGCCGAATTCGCCCGCCGGCAGGGCTCCTGGAGTGGTTCGCTCACCGAGCTTCACCGTCGCCTGCCGGCCGCCGTGCGCCCCGGCTCCTCCGCCGTTCTCTCCCGGCGCCTCAGAAGGCTGCAGCCGGAGCTGGAAGCTCGCGGCATCGGCTATCTCCACCGCCGGACCCGCCGCGGCGCCCAGGTGACGCTGACCGTGCCGGACGCGTCACCGCCCCCGCCAACCCCAACGAAACACAACAACTTAGCCGTTTGCACGCTGTTTGCGCTCTTTCTCGCCTCAGTCGCCATCGGCCTGCCCTCCCCGGCCCCCGGTCCGCCGTCGCCCCATGACCACCGACTAGCGACCAAGAACCAGGGACCACCGACCAGGGACCAGGGACAAGCGACCAGCGACCACCGACCAGCGACTAGCGACCACCGACCAGCGACCACCGACCACCGACCAGCGACCACCGACCACCGACTAGCGACCAGCGACCACCGACTAGCGACCACCGACCACCGACCAGGGACCAAATTCCCGAGAAAATCCCGCCGAACACCCTACAATGGAATCAGCCGTGTCGCGGGCATTCGTAATTCCCGTCCTGGCCGCTCTGACGACGGTGGCCGGCCACGCCGCGGATCCGCCTGGCTCTCCGCCGCCGGCATCGCTCTTTCGGGAGTACGAGATCCGGCCGGTTCCGGCCCAGCGGACGGGCCCTGTCGGCGAAGTCGTCGGCGGAACGCGGCCCGCTCTGGATCTGGTCCCCGAACTGGCCGACATCTTCGAACCTTACGGGCTTTACGAGCCGCCCACCGTCGAGGGCGGCCGCCGGCGCACGGCGCCCCCGAAGACCCCGCTCGAGCGGGAGTATCTGAAGAAACTCCAGCAAGCGCCGGGATCGCGCCGCTATTACTATCAGCGGGCCGCGTTGGTCGGCCTGATCGAGCGCGCCTTCGGCGTAGACGCCGGCCGGATCTACGCCCCACGGTGGATTGCGGCGAAACGCTACGAGGTCTACTTCGAAACCGAGCGGCCGGACTGCGACTACCGGCTCCTGCTGCGCCGCCTGCTGAGCCAGGAGTTCGGCTTCGTCTACCGCCGCGAAACCAGACCTGTCGAGACGCTGGTGCTCCGGACCCCGCACGGCGAGCCGCCACGGCGCGTCTCCGCCGCTGCCGCCTGCCGCACGCGGCAGCTTTTCGTCTCGCCGGCGGGCAGCCGGTCGATGAGCTTCACCGGCTGCCGGGTGGGCGACCTCGTCCGGCCTCTGGAACGGGCCCTCCGCCGCCCCGTGATCGACGAGACCACCGCCCGCGGCCGCTACGACTTCGAGTTGACCTGGGCCGCCCCTGTCGCGGATCTCGAAGCTCTGGCCCGCGAGTTGCGGCGAAGGCTGGGCGCCGAGCTTACCGCCGAAGTCCGGCCCCTGGAGGTATTCGTCGTCGAGCAGGTGCGGGCGTTGGAGAAGCCGGTCCACTGCTCCGGCCAGGGCGCGGCCGAATAGTCAGCTCACCTTCACCGGCCGAGCTGCTCCAACTCCTCCAGGGACCATTTCGGGATCGCACCCGGGCGGCTGGCCACCAGCGCCCCCACGCGGTTGGCGAAATCGGCCACCTGCGCTGCGGGCCAGCCGGCTTCCAGTCCGTGCAGGAACGCCGCCGCATAAGCGTCGCCCGCCCCCACCGCGTCGGCCACCTCCACCCGGTAGCCCTGGGCTTCGGCCGCCCGACCCTCGATCCAGACCACCGAGCCCGCCGCGCCCCGCGTCACGCAGGCGGCCTTCCAGCCGAACCGCTCCGCGCCCGCCGCGCAGAAGGCCTCCGGGGAGCCGCTCTCCAGGCCCGCCATCGCCGCCACCTCGGCCGCTTCGGCTTCGCTCAGCTTCACCGCATCGGCGGCGGCGAGCAGCTCTTTGACCAGCTCCGGCGTGTAAGAGCCCGGCCGCAGGTTCACGTCGTAGAACCGGCGCGCCGAGCCGCAAGCCTCGAAGATGGCCCGGGTCGCCGCCCGCACCGTTTCCTCCATCTGGTGCAGGGTGCCGAAGGCGATCCAGTCCGGCCGCGCCGCCGCCAGCCGTCCGAGGGTGCCCTGGTCGAGAGCCACGCGGTCGTAGGCCGCCGGCCGGTGGATGGTAAAGTGGGGCTGGCCCGCCTCGTCCAGGCGCACGGTCACTTCCCCGGTGGGCATGTCGAAGACGGTCCGGATCCAGTCCGTGGTCAGCCCCAGGCGCTTCATCTCGCGCAGCGCCTGGTAGCCGCGCGGGTCGTCGCCGACGGCGCTCACCAGGATTACCTCGTGGCCCAGGCGCGCCGCATGGGCGGCGAAGTTCAGCGGCGCCCCGCCCAGCCGCTCCCCGTCGGGGAAGACGTCCCAGAGGATTTCACCGATGGCGACGATCTTCACAAGCTGTCAGTCTACTACGGGATCCAGGCCGGCCCCGTCGCCCAGGCTGCGCCAGAGGTACCACGAGGCCGCCGAAGCGTAGGGGCGCCAGGGCCGCCCGACGCGCTCCACTTCGGCGGGCGCCGGCAACTCGTCGAAGCCGTAGGCGCGCTGCACGGCGACGCGGATTCCCAGGTCGCCCACCGGCAGGACGTCAGGCCGCCGCAGGGCGAAGATCAGGTACATGTGGACGGTCCAGGGGCCGATTCCCTTGCGCGAGGTGAGCGCCCGCATCACCTCTTCGTCGGGGGCGCGCCGGAGCGCGTCCAGGTCGATCTCGCCCGCGGCCACCGCCCGAGCGAAGTCCTTCAGGTAGGCGATCTTCTGGCGCGAGAGGCCCAGTTCGCGAAGCTTTTCGTCATTGGTTTCGAGCACCGCTTCCGGTGTGACCCGGCGCCCGGGGAGGGCGGCTTCGAGCCGCCGGTAGATGCGCGCCGCCGCCTTGCCGCTCAACTGCTGGTAGACGATGCAGCGGGCGATGGTCGAGTAGTCCGGCGGGCTGTACTCGATGCGGTACGGCCCCACCTGGCGGATGATCCGGGCCATTACCGGATCGGCCTTCTTCAGGTGTGCGACGGCTTTCCTCATTCCGGCTCCGTAACAGCGGCCCCCGCGGGCGCATCTAACTGTGTAGCTCCTGTATGTCATTGTAGGGTGATGCGTTTCGTCTCCATAGCGGCCCTGGCGGCGATACTGGCGGTCGGCCTGTCCGCCCAAACGCCCCCGTCCCCTAGTACGGTTCCCGCCGGGGAGTCGCCGACAATCCGCGTTGAGGTCGAAGTCGTCAACATCCTCTGCTCGGTGCGGGACAAGCACGGCCGGCTGATCGCCAACCTCGACAAGGACGACTTCCGCCTCTTCGAGAACAACGAGGAGCAGGAGATCAAGTACTTCGCCCGGGAGACCGATCTGCCGCTGACCATCGGCCTGCTGGTGGACGTCAGCAAGAGCCAGGAGCGGCTGCTCGATGTGGAGAAGCTGGCGGCGCACCGCTTCCTGAGCGAGGTCTTGCGGCCCACCAAAGACCTGGCTTTCGTCATCAGCTTCGGCGTCGAGGCCGAACTGCTCCAGGACCTGACCAGTTCTCTCGACCTGCTCCGGGACGGCCTGGACGCCCTGCGGCTCAGCGCCCCGGTCGGCGGCGTGCTGCCCTCGCCGGTACCGACCACTTCCAAGCCCAAGGGCACGGTGCTCTACGACGCGATCTTCCTGGCTTCCGAGGACATGCTCAAGGACGAGGTCGGGCGTAAGGTGCTCGTCGTCATCTCCGACGGGGTGGACTACGGCAGCGAGATGAGCAAGGCGGAGGCGATCGAGGCCGCCCAGCGGGCCGACGTGATGGTCTACAGCATCTACTACGCCGATCCCCGCTACCAGTACCTGCGCGACGGCTTCGGCGTCTTGAAGCGCATCTCCGAGGAGACCGGCGGGCGGATCTTCCGCGTCTCGCGCAAGTGGCCGCTCGAGCGCATCTTCGCCGAGATCCAGGCCGAGATGCGCAGCCAGTACTCGCTCGGCTACACGCCGACGAATTCGGTCCGGGACGGCTCGTTCCGGCGCATCCGGATCAAGACCGTCCGCAAGGGCTTGAAGGTGCAGGCCCGCCGGGGCTACTATGCGACGCCGAGGAGCTGACGGCCCGGCCGGCAGCGCCCGTGATGAGAGTCACTGCGGCGCGTGCCCTAAAATCTTTACTATGAAGTCATGAAAAGCTTCGACGAAGCTCCGTTCCTCGTCATCTGGGAGGTCACCCAGGCCTGCGACCTGGTGTGCCGGCACTGCCGGGCTTCGGCCATCCCGGAGCGCCACCCCGAAGAGCTGTCCACCGAGGAGGGCTACGCGCTGCTCGAGGAGATCCGGGGCTTCGGCGACCCGCTGATGGTCTTCACCGGCGGCGATCCCCTGAAGCGGCCGGACCTGTTCGACCTGCTGCGCCGCAGCGTCGAGCTGGGCCTGCGGACCACGGTGACGCCGAGCGCCACGCCGCTGCTCACCGCCGAGGCCGTCCGCCGGATCCAGGAGACCAGCGTGGCCCGCATGGCGCTGAGCCTCGACGGGCCGGACGCTGCGAGCCACGACGGCTTCCGCGGCGTCGAGGGCTCGTTCCTGCGGACCCTGTCCGCCCTGGATCTCGCCCGGGAGATCGGCCTGCCGACGCAGGTGAACACCACGGTCACCCGCTTCAACAAGGACCGCCTGGCCGAGATGGCGGCCATCGTCGAACAAGTGCAAGCCCGGCTCTGGAGCGTCTTCTTCCTGGTGCCCACCGGCCGGGCGCAGCAGGAGGACGACCTGACCGCCGAGGAGTACGAGCAGGTCTTCGAGTTCCTCTACGAGACTTCGAAGAAGGCCTCGTTCGACATCAAGACCACCGAGGCGCAGCACTACCGCCGCTACGTCGCCCAGCGGCGCAAGGCCGAGGGCGGGAGCCGGGACAAGCGCGCCGGCGCGCCCGACGTCATCCAGCGCCAGGCGGGCATCAACGACGGCAAGGGCTTCGTCTTCATCTCGCACACCGGCGAGATCTTCCCTTCGGGCTTCCTCCCGCTGGCGGCGGGCAACGTCCGGCGGGACAGGCTGGGCGAGGTCTACCGCAACGCGCCGCTGTTCCGCACCTTGCGCGACACCGGCCGCCTCGAGGGCAAGTGCGGCGACTGCTGGTACAAGAACCTCTGCGGTGGCTCCCGCTCCCGGGCCTACGCCCTGACGGGCGACTACATGGCGTCTGACCCGCGCTGCGTCTACGATCCCGCCCAGGGCATCTGAGGCTTCCGGCTCGGCCGCGGCGGCGCTCTGATAGAGTACCTCCCATAAGGAGGTGTCGCATGGCCGAGTTCGCTTCCCGCCGGTCGGTCCTCGCCGGGGCCTTCGCCACCATGGGGCTCGGCGTCTTCCGCCGGGCCGAGGCCGCCGCCCAGGTCAAGGACCCGCCGGTGTCGCCGAAGGACAATCTGAAGATCACCAGGCTCGAGACCTTCCTGGTGAAGCCCCGGTGGCTGTTCCTGAAGGTCCATACCAACGCCGGCATCGTCGGGCTGGGCGAGCCGATCGTCGAGGGCCGCGCCCGCACCTGCCAGGCGGCGGTCGCCGAGATCGAGCCGTACCTGATCGGCAAGGATCCCCGGCGGGTGGTCCACCACTGGCAGGCAATCTACCGCCACGCCTTCTACCGGGGCGGCCCGGTGCTGACCAGCGCGCTTTCGGGGATCGACCAGGCGCTCTGGGACATCAAGGGCAAGGCGCTCGGCGTACCGGTCTACGAGCTGCTGGGCGGCCCGACGCGGAACCGGGTGCGGGTCTACGCCCACGCCCGGACGCCGGAGCAGATCAAAAAGAAGCTCGCCCAGGGCTTCACCGCGTTCAAGACCGGACCGGCGAAGCGGCGGCCGGCCCGCTACGTCGAGACCCCGGCCCAGATCGCCTACGCGGCCGAGAAGTTCCGCGAGCTGCGCGAGCTGGTGGGCGACGACATCGACATCGGCTGCGACTTCCACGGGGCCATCAGCCCGGCCACGGCCAAGCTGCTGATCAAGGCCCTGGAGCCGTACAACCCGATGTTCATCGAGGAGCCGATCAACTGCCAGAACCACGACATCATGGCCGAGATCGCCCGCGGCACCCACCTGCCCATCGCCACCGGCGAGCGGGTCTTCACCAAGTGGGGCTTCCGTGAGGTGCTGGAGAAGCGCGCGGCGACGATCCTGCAGCCGGACCTCTGCCACGCCGGGGGCATCACCGAGTGCCGCCTGATCGCCGGCATGGCCGAGGCCTACTACGCGGCCATAGCCCCGCACAACCCGCTGGGGCCGATCTCGCTGGCCGCCGGGGTGCAACTGGCCGCCTCGATCCCGAACTTCCTGATCCAGGAGCAGGTCTCCCTCGGTGAGGGCTACCTGAAGCAGCCGTTCCGGGTCCGCGACGGCTACCTGGATCTGCCCGCCGGCCCGGGCCTCGGCATCGAGCTGGACGAGGACGCCCTGGAGGACAAGATCGGCCACGACTGGCGCAACCCGGAGACGTACGATCCAGAAGACGGCAGCGTCGTGGACTGGTGAAGCGGCGGCCGGTCGTGGCTCCCCGGCCGGGCTGTTGACACCGGATAACCCGGCGGGATTAATAGGAGCAGTTAGAAGTGGGATGACTTCTACTGCCGAGCGCTTCCACGTCGTCAACCTCAACTTGAACGTGCGCGGCTTGCGCCCGTCGGCGACGCTGGCGATCAACGACCGCTCGAACGAGCTGCGGCGCCAGGGCCGGCGCGTCTTCAAGCTGGGCCTCGGGCAGTCGCCGTTCCCGGTGCCGCTGCCGGTGGTCGAGGCGCTCAAGGCCAACGCCTTCCGCAAGGACTACCTGCCGGTGAAGGGGCTGCCGGAGCTGCGTGAGGCCGTCGCCGACTACCATCGCCGCCGCGACCACGTCCCGGCCACCGGCGAGGACGTTCTGGTGGGGCCGGGCTCGAAGGAGCTGATGTTCCTGTTGCAGCTCGTCTACTACGGCGACCTGCTGATCCCCACCCCGGCCTGGGTCTCCTATGCGCCCCAAGCGCAGATCATCGGGCGGCGGGTGAACTGGATTCCCTCGCGCAAGAGCGGCGGCTGGCGGCTGATGCCGGAAGAGCTCGACCGGCTGTGCCGCCCGGATCCGGACCGGCCGCGGATCGTCGTGCTGAACTACCCGAACAACCCCACCGGGCTCACCTACGATCCAGCCGAACTCGAAGCCCTCGCCGCCGTGGCCCGCCGTTACAAAGTGATCCTGCTCTCGGACGAGATCTACGGCGAACTCCACCACCGGGGCGAGCACGTCTCCATCGCCCGCTACTATCCCGAGGGGACGATCATCAGCGGTGGCTTGAGCAAATGGTGCGGCGCTGGCGGCTGGCGCCTGGGGACCTTCACCTTCCCCCGGAGCCTCCGCTGGCTGCTCGACGCCATGGCGGCGGTGGCCAGCGAGACCTACACCTCGACCAGCGCCCCGATCCAGCACGCCGCCGTCGTCGCCTTCCGCGGCGGCAGCGAGATCGACCGGTACCTGCGGTGCGCCCGCCGCGTGCTGCGGGCTCTGGGACGGCGGTGCGCCCGCAACTTGCAGGCCGCCGGCGTGGACGTCCATACCCCCCAGGGCGCCTTCTACCTGTTCCCGGACTTCGGCCCCGTGGCTCGCAAGCTGCGCGAGCGCGGCATCCGGACCTCGCGGGAGTTCTGCGAGCGGCTGCTCGAGGACACCGGCGTCGCCCTGTTGCCCGGCGAGGAGTTCGGCCGGCCGCCCCGGGAGTTGACGGCCCGGCTGGCCTACGTCGATTTCGACGGCGGCCACTGCATGAGCAGCGCCGAGTCCGGCCCTATGGACGGCGAGCTTGACGAAGGCTTCCTCGAGCTGCACTGCAAGAACGTGCTCGAGGCCATCGACGAGATCGTCCAGTGGTTGCAGAGCTGAGGAGAACGCCCATGGACCGGCCGCTTTGGCAGCCTTCGGCGGAACGGATCGCGGCGGCGAATCTGACCGCCTTCGAGCGGCGGATCCGGGAGACGATGGCCCCTCAGGCGGCCGGCTTCGCCTCGCTCTACCGCTGGTCCGTCGAGCACCCCGAGCAGTTCTGGCCGGCGGTCTGGGACTTCTGCGGCGTCCGCGGCCTCCGGGCGCCGGGCCCGGTGCTGGTGGACGGCGACCGGATGCCCGGGGCGAAGTGGTTCCCCGGCGCGCGGCTGAACTTCGCCGAAAACCTGCTACGCCGCCGCGACGCCGCCGAGGCCCTCGTGTTCCGCAACGAGGCCGGCGCGCGGCGGGCGCTGAGCTTCGCCGAGGTCTACGAGCAGGCCGCCGCGCTGGCGGCGGCGCTGCGCGACTGGGGCGTCGCGCCGGGAGACCGCGTGGCCGGCTACCTGCCGAACATCCCCGAGACGGTGATCGCCATGCTGGCGGCCACCTGGATCGGGGCCGTGTGGACCTCCTGCTCGCCGGAGTTCGGCCTCACCGCGGTGCTCGACCGCTTCGGCCAGACCGAGCCGCGGGTGCTGTTCGCCGCCTCGAGCTACCACTACAACGGCCGGCGCTACGACTACCTCGACCGGGTCCGGGGCGTGGCCGGCCAAATCCCCTCCATCGAGCGCACCGTGCTCGTTCCCTACCTCGACGTCCCGGGCGCCGGGGCCCCGGCGAATGCGGTCCTCTGGGACGAGGCCCTCGCCGCGGCGCGCCGCCCGCTGGCCGGGTTCCCGGACTTCCCCTTCGGCCACCCGGCCTACATCCTGTACTCGTCCGGCACCACGGGCAAGCCCAAGTGCATCGTCCACGGGGCCGGCGGCACGCTGCTGCAGCACGTGAAGGAGCTGGTGCTCCACACCGATCTCAAACCCGGCTCGCGCATCGTCTACTTCACCACCTGCGGCTGGATGATGTGGAACTGGCTGGTCTCGGCGCTGGCCGCCGGAGCCGCCGTGATCCTCTACGACGGCTCGCCGTTCCACCCCGCGCCGGATGCCCTGTTCCGCTTGGCCGAAGAGGAGCGGGTCGAGATCTTCGGCACCAGCGCCCGCTATCTGGCCGCCGTGGAGAAGGCCGGCGTCGAGCCGCGGCGGAGCTGCGATCTGTCCCGGCTACAAACGATCCTCTCCACCGGCTCGCCGCTCATGCCGGAAAGCTTCGACTACGTCTACCGCTCGGTGAAGGAGGACGTTTGCCTCTCGTCGATCTCCGGCGGCACGGACATCATCTCCTGCTTCGCCCTGGGCGCGCCGGTGCTGCCGGTCTGGCGGGGTGAGATCCAGACCCGCGGCCTCGGCATGGCCGTCGAGATCTTCGATGAGGACGGCCGGCCGGTGCGCGGGCGCAAGGGCGAGCTGGTCTGCACGCGGCCGTTCCCCTCGATGCCGGCCGGCTTCTGGAACGACCCCGGCGGCGAGAAGTACCGGCAGGCCTACTTCGCCTTCTACCCCGGCGTCTGGCGGCACGGCGACTGGGCGGAGCTGACCGTCCACGACGGCCTCATCATCCATGGCCGCTCGGACGCGGTGCTCAACCCCGGCGGCGTGCGCATCGGCACCGCCGAGATCTACCGGATCGTCGAGCAGTTCCCCGAGGTGGCCGAGAGCGTCGCCGTCGGCCAGGAGTGGGAAGGCGACGTCCGGGTGATCCTGTTCGTCAAGCTCCGCTCCGGCGCCGAACTTACTGAAGAGCTGCGGCGCGCCATCCGCGGTCGCATCCGCTCGGAGACCTCGCCGCGCCACGTGCCGGCCAAGATCCTCGCCGTCGCCGACATCCCCCGCACGGTGAACAACAAGATCAGCGAGATCGCCGTGCGGGAGGCGATCCACGGCCGCCAGGTGAAGAACAAAGACGCGCTGCTCAACCCCGAGGCGCTCGAGCACTACCGGAACCTGCCGGAGCTGGCTGAGTGAGGCGGCCGTGCGCCGGTTTCAGCGTTCGCCCCACTTCAGCTTCTGGCGCAGCACGTCGAAGAACTTCAGCCGCGGCGGGCGGATCAGCTTGATGGCGCGGTCCGAGCTACGGCAGACGATCTCGTCGCCCTGCTTGAGCGGTTCGCCGACCTGGCCGTCGATGGTGAGGAACGAGGCGTCGTCCTTGGCCCGGACCAGCAGCCGGATGACGCGGTCACTCGGCACCACCACCGGCCGGTTGGTCAGCGTGTGGGGGCAGATCGGCGTCAGCACCAGGGCCTCGACGGTGGGGAAGATGATCGGCCCGCCCGCCGAGAGCGAGTAGGCGGTGGAGCCGGTGGGCGTGGCGACGATCAGCCCGTCGGCCTTGTAAGAGGTGACGAGCTGGTCCCCCACCCAGGCATCGACGTCGATCATGCGAGCGATATCGACCTTGTCCACCACGACGTCGTTCAGGGCCTCGTACTCGGCCTCGATCCGGCCGGCGCGCTTGAGCTCGCAGTGCAGCAGGCGGCGGCGGCCGATACGCTGCTCGCCGCGCAGGGCGCGCTCGAGCTCCGGGTAAAGCTCATCGGCGGTGATAGCCGTCAGAAACCCCAGCCCGCCGATGTTGACGGCGAACAGCGGAATATCACGGCCTCCGATGGCCCGAGCCGCCGAAAGCAGCGTGCCATCGCCGCCGAGCAGGATCACCAGGTCGGTGCCCTCCGGCGTCTCGTCGCGGGGCAGGCCTTCGGCGCCGGAGAGATACGAGGCCGTCTCCTGGTCGAAGCGCACCTCGATGCCGCGTTCCCGGAGCCAGCCGAGGAGTTCCGGCACGACCTTTCGAGCGCGGTCCACTCCCGGCTTGGTGATCAGAGCCACTCGCTTAACGGAATGCATAGAGCAGGAACTCCCGGTTTCCTTCCGCGCCCAGGATCGGGCTTTCGATGATTTCGGCCCGGAACCCCAGGGCCTCCACCGCCTGCCGCACCTTGGCGCACGCGGCCTCGTGCAGCTTGGGGTCGCGGACGATGCCGCCCTTGCCGACCTGGCCGCGGCCGACCTCGAACTGCGGTTTCACGAGTATAACCATTTCGCCGCCTTCGGCGAGGAGCGGCGCGACGGCGGGCAGGATCAACGTGACCGAAATGAAGCTGACGTCGATCACCGCCAGATCCACGCGCTCGCCGATGTCGTCGAACTTCAAGTAACGCGCGTTGAGCCGCTCGTGGAGCGCCACGCGCGGGTCGGTGCGCAGCTTCCAAGCGATCTGGCCGGCGCCGGTATCGACGGCATGGACGCGGGCGGCGCCGCGCTGCAGCAGGCAGTCGGTGAAGCCGCCGGTGGAGGCGCCGATGTCCAGGCAGACCTTGCCGCGGACGTCGATCCGGAAGCGGTCGAGGGCCCGCTCGAGCTTGTAGCCGCCGCGGCTGACGTAGCGGAGCGGCTCGGCCACTTCGATGGCGGCGTCCGCGGGCACTGCCTGCCCGGCCTTGTCCACCTTGCGCCCGTCCACGGTGACCTTGCCGGCCAGAATGAGCGCCTTGGCCCGCTCGCGCGACTCGGCCAGGCCGCGCTCGACCAGGAGCCGGTCCAGGCGCCGGCGCCCGGCGGACCCACGGCGGCGGGGCTTGTCCGCCGAGCCTCGCTCGCCGTTCTCGGGAAGGTTCATCGCGACGGACCGCTCAATTCTTCCGGTGGACGATCAGGTCCGCCAGCTCCCGGAGCCACTGGGCGCGCTCGCCGAACGGGGCGAGGGCGGCGCGGCAGGCCTCCAGTTCCTGCTCGGCCATCTGGTGGGACCGGGCAAGGCCGTAGACCGCCGGAAAGGTGATCTTCTGCTGGGCGGCGTCCTTGCCGGCGGTTTTGCCGAGGGCGTCCGAGGAAGCCTCCACGTCGAGCAGATCATCGACGATCTGGAAGGCGAGGCCGGCGTGCTCGCCGTAGTCCGACAGCGCCTGCAGCTCTTCGCCGGATGCGCCCGCGTAGATGGCGCCCATGCGGACGCTGGCGCGGAGCAAGGCTCCGGTCTTGGCGCGGTGGATGCGCTCGAGCAGCTCCGGGTCCGGCTCGGCGCCTTCGCCCTCGAGGTCGTGCACCTGCCCGGCGATCATGCCCCCCACGGTGCCGGCGGCGGAGGCCAGTTCCTCAACGAGCCGGATCTTCCGGCTTGAATCTATGGAGTCCAGCCGCGCGAGCACCTCGAAGGCCAGGGTGAGCAAGGCGTCGCCGGCGAGGATGGCCATGGCTTCGCCGAAGACCTTGTGGGCGGTGGGGCGGCCGCGGCGCAGGTCGTCGTTATCGAGCGCCGGTAGGTCGTCGTGGATCAAGGAGTAGGTGTGGACCATCTCGAGCGAGCAAGCGGCGTCCTCGACGCCTGCAACCGGCCCGCCGCGGACGGTCTCGGCGGCGGCGATGCACAGCACCGGCCGGATGCGCTTGCCGCCGGCGAAGAGGCTGTAGCGCATCGCCTTGTGGATGGTCTCCGGCGGAGCGGTCTCGGGAGGCACCCAGCGATCGAGCGCCGCGTCCACGCGTTTCCGCTGCTGCTCGAGATAGTCGGCGAGCGAGGCCGCCGCCGTCAGTTCTCCTTGTCCGGTTCGAATGGTTCCGCCTCCACGCGATCGTTCTTCTTGATCAGGATCTCCACTTTGCGCTCCGCCTCTTCCAGCTTCTTGCGGCACGCTTCGCTCAATCGGACGCCCTGCTCGAACTTCTCCAGGGCCTTCTCGAGCGGCAGGTCGCCGCCCTCCAGCTCCTTGACCAGCGCCTCCAGCTCGTTCAGGCTTTCCTCGAAGCTCTTGCCGGGGTGCTTGTCTTCCGCCATCGCTTCATTCTAAATTGCGCGGAAGCGGGATTTCACCCGTTTCCGAGCCCACGCCGGCGGCTACGGCGGCCGGATGCGCGCGGGGCGCGGGGCTCCGGTGGGGCGCCGCCGAAAATGCTACAGTCGAGAATTCGGGCCCATGAACTACCTGGCATACTCCGGCAACCACTTGATGCGAGTGCGGTTACCCGAGACTGCCGAGGTGCTCTACGCCCCGCCGCCGATCCCCGGGCTGTCGCGGGCCGAGATCCCGGACGCCGTGCAGCGGGCCTTCGAGAATCCGCTGGGTATGCCGCCGCTCAAACAACTTGTGAACGGCGATTCCCGGGTGCTCATCGCCTTCGACGACAACTGCCAGCCGTTCCCGATGACCGGGCGGCCCGATTTCCGCCAATTGGCCATCGAGCGGCTGCTGGAGATGCTCTACTCCTACGGGGTGGAGAAGAAGAACATCCGCCTGGTCTGCGCCGTGGCCCTGCACCGGAAGATGAAGCCGCGGGAGCTCGAGTGGATGCTGGGGCGCAAGATCATGCGGGAGTTCTACCCCGATCGGCTCGAGAATTTCGACGCCGAGGACCACGAGAGGATGGCCGATCTCGGCGAGACCGATCATGGCGAGCCGGTCTACATCTGGCGGGATGCGGTGGAGGCGGACCTGGTGATCTACGTGGACACCATCCAGATCCCGCTCAACGGCGGGCACAAGTCGGTGGCCGTAGGTCTGGCGGGCTACAAGACGATCGCCTGCCACCACAACCCGGAGAAGACGGCCGAGTCGCCGCACGTGATGCAGCCCGAGGGCTCCCAGATGCACGCCTCGATCGAGCGGATCAACCGGGTGGTGGAGCAGCACTGCCGGGTGATGGTGCTGGAGGCGTCGATCAACAACGCGACCTATCCCTGGTACTTCGACTTCATCGGCAAGCCGCCGGAGCGCTGCAACGCGATCGAGAGGCTGGCCCGGGCGGTGACCCCGTACACGATGGCGGTGACCCCGGAGCCGATCCGGCGGCGGATCATGCGGGGGATGCGGACCGCTTACGCGCCGTTCGAGATCCACGCCGGCTCGGTGGGCGAGGTGCACCCGAAGACCGTCGCCGCGATGCGCCGCCAGATGAGCGTGGAGGTCAGCCGGCAGTACGACATCATGGTTTTCGGGCTGCCGGACCTGAGTCCCTACGCGATCGACGCCCGCATCAACCCGGTGCTGGTGGTGAGCGACGTTTTGGGGTACCTGTTCAACTGGTTCTACGAGCGCCCGTACATCAAGCCCGGCGGCGTGGTGATCATCCTGAATCCGGCGTTCGAAATCTTCCACCCCGAATACCACGTCCCTTACGAGCGCTTCTATGAAGAGGTACTGGCGGCGACGAAAGATCCCTTCGAAATGAAGGAGCGCTTCCAGCAGCGCTACGCCGAGGACCCCTACTTCATCGACTGCTACCGGAACCGCTATGCGCATCACGGGTTCCACCCGTTCACCGTCTGGTACTGGGCGACCTATCCGCTGAAGTACCTTTCCAAGGTGATCCTGGTCGGGCCGAAGGACGACCGGCAGGCGAAGAAGCTGGGGGTGAGCTGGGCGCCGTCGGTGGAGGATGCGCTGGCAATGGCGCGGGAGGCGGCCGGCGGCGACTCGATCATGGCCCCGACCGTGCCGCCGTTCTTCTACACGACCGAGCGGGGCGCAACGGGCGGGCGAACCGCAGGTTGATCCTGGTTCTAAGCCCCTTCGGGCGCCTCCGCCGGAACCACGCGCCAACCCGTACCTGCGGACCGGTGGCGCGGCCTCGGTCCCCGGCGCCGGATCCTGAGACCGGGAAGCCTTCCATTAGTGGGAGTATTCGCTCTTTTCCGGACTTTGCGCGGCCGCCCTGGCCCGGGGAGGGCCATCCGGTTCCGGTATGAATCTGCATCCGCCGCCGCTTCCCGGCATCCAAGCTGACAGTGGACCTGTTGCCCGGCTTGAAGCAGGGCGGTGAGGACTGGGCATTCGCGCCGGGGCGGCCGGGCGCAGGTTCGGCGGCGACGGCTTCCTGCGGCTGCGGTCGGCGCGGGAATCCGCCGGCGGGCGCGGCGTTTCCGTAGGGCGCGCTGTGCGCCAGCCCGAAAAGGGCGGAAAGAGCAATTCGTTCATGGCACGGATCAACAAATCAACTCCAGCCGCGGTGGTGTTCGCCGCGGCGATCGTCACGACGCTGGGATGCGCCCCGGCGGCGGAGCCCCCCGACACAATCTACTTCGGCGGCAAGATTCTGACGATGGCCGGCGATGAGCCCGCCTATGTCGAAGCGGTCGCGGTGAAGGACGGGAAGATCGTTTTTGCCGGAGCGGAGGCCGAGGCCTTGCAAGCGACGGGCGAAGCCACGCGGCTCAGAGACCTCGATGGCGCCGCCATGCTGCCGGGCTTTATCGATCCCCACGGGCATTTCATGTTCGCGCTCAACATGGTGAACCAGGTGAACGTCGCCAGCCCACCGGTGGGCCCCTGCGTGGATATTCCGTCCACGGTGGCGGCCCTCGAAGCATACCGGGCGAAGGCCGGCGTACCCGAGGGCGGCTGGATCGTCGGTTGGGGCTACGATCCGGAAAGACTGGCGGAGGGCCGCCACATCACCAAGAAGGATCTGGATCCGAACTTTCCCCGCCACAAGGTGATGCTGATCCACGTCTCCGGACACGGCGCCGTTCTGAATTCGCGCGCCCTCGAGTGGGCGGGAATCGACGAAACGACCGAGACGCCGCCCGGCGGGGTCATCAGCCGCTTGCCCGGTTCGAACGAGCCGGCCGGCCTGCTCATGGAGACGGCCTATCTGCCGGTGATGGCGAAACTGCCGCGGCCCGGCGAGAGCGAGTTGCTGGAACTGATGAAGCCCGCGCAGATGATGTACGCCAGCCAAGGCTACACTCATGCCTACGAAGGTTTCACCCACCTGAAAGACTTGCGCTTCTTGAGGAAGGCGGCCGAGGAGGGCAGAATCTTCCTGGACATGACGGCCTTGCTCGCCTTCACCGAGGCCGCCGAATGGATGGGCAACCCGGAATACCGGTTCGGCGAATACCGGAACGGACTCAAGCTCCAAGGGGTCAAGTTCGTCCAGGACGGCTCCCCGCAGGGGAAGACCGCCTTCATGACGACTCCATATCTCACCGGAGGCCCCGCCGGCCAGAAAGACTGGCGGGGCGAGCCCACGCAGTCTTCGGAAGAGTTCGCCCGGCAAGTCAAGAAGGCCCTGGACGCCGGAGTGCAGGTGTTCGTCCACGCCAACGGCGACGCGGCGATCGATCAGGTCATCGAAGCCGTCGAACGGGCGGGGGTCACTGCGGCCGCCGACCGGCGGACGGTGGTGATTCACTCGCAGTTCCAGCGCCCCGACCACCTGGACGACTACGTCCGGCTGGGTCTGACGCCGTCCTACTTCACGAACCACTGCTTTTTCTGGGGCGACGTCCACATCGAGAACCTCGGCCGGGAAAGGGCGGAGTTCATCAGTCCGGTCAAGGCGGCGAAGGAGAAAGGGCTGGTCTATTCGAACCACACCGACTTCAACGTCACTCCTCTGGATCCGATGTTCGTGGTCTGGACCGCCATGAGCCGCGAGTCCAGGAGCGGACGGGTGATCGGGGCCGGCCAGCGGGTGGATGCGTACACGGCGCTCCAGGGGTTGACGAGCGGACCGGCCTGGCAGCTTTTCGAGGAGAACCGCAAGGGCATGATCAAAGAGGGTCTGCTGGCCGACTTCGTGATCCTGTCGCGCGATCCGGTCACGGCGCCGGTCGATGAGATCCGCGGCATCGGGGTGCTGGAAACAGTGAAGGAAGGCAAGACGATCTTCCGGGCCGAGTGAGCGCCCCGGGCGGACCGCCGCGGCACGATCCGCCGCCCGATGGCGCGGCAAGCGACCGGCGGCGACTCGATCGTGGTCCCCACGGCGCCGCCGTTGTTCTATACGACGGAAAGGGTGGCGAGAGGCGAGAAGACGGCCGGCTGATAGGCTATCCCAACGAACCTGCTCGCCCGGTTCGGCAGACACGCAGCCGGGAAGGTTGGAAGGGCTGCCTCAACGGTTCTGGCGGGCCTGCGTTCGATAGGATATCAATACCTTCGCCAGATACCGCCGACGGGGGCTGGTCAGGCGCGTGAAGCCGTAGTATTTGAGGATCTGCCGGTATAGGAACTCGTCTTCGAAGAGATCATCGGATATTCCTGCCCCGAGCCGCTCCAGCAGCATCATCAGCTCGGAAGGAGGAATGTCCAGGAGATCCCGGGCGCCAGCAGGCCTTTCGCGAACCCGAGGCGTCCCGGTGCAGCGGACCACCTGAGATTCGAAAGACCGCCCACCGAGTTCGTGTTCGACAACGATTTCACCGCTGCGCTCCATCCAGTACAGCTCTTGATTCAGTCGTGTCTTGATGGTTTTTCCAGCGCGACTGATGCTCGGGCACCCTTCGACGTAGAGGCGAAAAAGGGAGCCTTTTTTGAGGGGGCCATCCTTTTCGATGATTCTCCGCAAGGCCTCGCGTACTCCTGCCGCGGGAGCCACACGAGGATCGGGGAACCGGCACTCTGAAGAGTAGCCGGTAAACGGTCCAGACTGAACATCAGAGGGCTTGAGCTCCTCAGTGCCATCCTCAAGCAGCGCGCCAGCCGACTCCTCACCGGCTTCACCGCCGGCTTCGTCGGTTTCTTCGACTTCACCTTCTTGGCCCAGGGGGAAAATGTCGAGACGCTCACATTCTTCAACGACCCGCTCGATTGCCCGGGTTCCGTCGGCGTAGAATTCCGACTCGCGGATCCGCACGAATGTCCAATTGACGCGCTCCAATTGCCGCTGCCGGGCCATATCGCGGTCGTAAGCCTCGGGGCCGTGCCAGGCGTCACCATCGCATTCTACGGCGAGACGATTCTGGAGCCCCTCAACGACGATATCGATGCGGTACCCTGCCACTTCATACTGGGGCCGGACCCGGTATTTGCGGCGAAGAAGCTCCAACGCGACATCTACTTCGAACCAGCTCTCGTACGGCTCCGGCTGATCGCCCGGAACGCGCGGGGTGCGGGCTGCCGCTTTCTCGAGCCGGTCGAGCTCTTCAAAAAATTCCGGCGGGGGTTGTGGCGCCGTTACAAAATTCAACACCTTCCACCGCAGATCGTTGGGGTTGAGGTCTTGTGACTCGACGCTGTGGAAAAGCCAGAGCTGGTCGCGCGCCCGGCTCATGGCGACGTTGAAACGCCGCTGATCGGCGATGACCGTCAAGGCACGGAAAAGGTGGTTCGGCGCCACAACCATTGAGAGGAAGATCACGTCCCGCTCGTCACCCTGAAAGGACGCCGGTACGCCGCAGCGTAGTTTGCGCTCTTCACGCTCGCCCGGGTCCAGCCTCTCCGCCAGCATCTGCTCGATCAGCTCGACTTGCGCGTGCCCTTGAAGCACGATGACGCCCATCGTCTTGTTTTCATAGGCTTCCTCGGCGCAGCACTTCTCGATGGTGTCTGCGATTGCCCGGGCCTCCTCCTCGTTTCGTATCCGCGAGCCCTCGCCCTGCACGGTTCCTCCGGGGACGAACGTGGCGCGCAAAGGGGGCAATCGGTCCGGAGGAGGCTGACGCAGGGGGATCAAGGGAGCGTTGCGGTAGCACAGATCATTGCTGAATCGGATGATCTCGGGCACGCAGCGGAAATGTTCGCGCAACGAGATCACGTTGCCGAAAGCCCGTTCAGCATGATCGTACAGGCTGGCGTCGGGGCGGAATTCGTCCCTGAAGTGGAAGGACTGCAGGTGTTGGCGGGTCAGACGCGTGATGTCCTCCTCACGCACGCCGACCCTTTCCGGACTGTTCTGCTTGTCGTCGCCGACCACGATGATCCGCTTGGCGAGCAGGAACAGGATTACAGAGTCGATGCCAGCCTGCGAGGCCTCATCCACGATAACGGTGTCGAACAAACCAGACGCGGGCCGGATTGTGTCCCAGAGCCGGTGCAGAGGCATGATCCAAGCCGGTATCTTCGGGATGCATTTCATCAGATATTTACGGGCGGTACGGCGATTCTTGTTAGCGGACTTGCCGGTACCCGTACCGACCCGCCGGATCGCCTTGCCCCAGGCGGTCAGGTTTTGGGCCGTTTGATCGTCGAGCCGATCGAAGAAAGCTTTCCATGCCCTCTGCCTGACGAGTTCCTGGATCGCCTCCTCCAGGCTTTCCTGTCGCCGCCGCCTATCGAAAATCAGTTTCTCGATATGCTCGGGGGTTGAGCGATCGCGAAGCCAGGAGCGGGCCGCAGACCAGGCCCAGGCTCGGTTAAGTTGTGCTATGCGCGGCCGCCAATCAGGCTTACCACGAGCGTCTTCGAGGATGCTTCGGAGGGCCGGGCAGGCTTCCAAGAGAGAGCGTATCGAGCTCTCGTACTTGGACAAACGACGTTGCTCGTCCCGGATCTCCTCCCGTCGCTGCCAGCCTTCCCTCCACGCCGCCGAATCCCGGCGCTCCATCGCCTCGGCCAGTTGCTGTAAGCACGGATGCACCTCTTCGGCCCCCAAACCGCGGATCTCATTGAGCCACCGATCGAAAGGAGCACAGGCAGCTCGAACTTCGCGCCGGGCGAGCTCGACTTCCGCGGCGTCGAGCCATTGCTGCCGGCGAAGACGCTCGTGAAACTGTAGTCTCTCCGAGTGGGGCGCCCGGGCGAGAGCGCTGTCTGCAGCATTGCTCAAAAGGCCGAGCAGACTCGTGAGATCCCGAGTGATATCGAAACACTCTCGGGCGACCTGTTTCAGGCCCCCACGGTTGAGCCGCGGCGGGGTCGGCCAGGCGCGCAGCCACTGATCCAGGGCTTGCCTGATCTCGAGAAATACGAGGAGGGTTTCCAGTTGCCAAACGTCCCGAACCGGCCGGCCGTCGATCCGGCACTCTTGCTCGATGTACTGGGTTTCACGGACGACGGAGGGTGCGAGAATCCAAAAGCCTTTCCACCGCCCCCCGGCCAGGTGCTCGAAACGTCTCCGAGCGTCGGCGAGCAGTCGCTGGAGCTGATGCCCCTCGGGAACGGAGACGTCGGTAGAACTCAGTTCTTTCAGGGGCTGCTCGATGCGGGCGACCAACCCCTGGAGATCCTCGGCGAGGGACGCCCATCGGCCCGCTCTGCCGGCAACGACGTCCCGGACGGCGTGGTCCACCGTTTCTCCCAGCGCCGGGCGCAGGCGCTCCACCGCGCTATCCACGGCGCGAACGAAATCCGAGAATACTTCGATCTCTTCGTCGCCCAGATCATGGAGAGCCGCCAGTTTCTCAGGCTTCACGTCCCGCGCGGCGAGCCGGGATTCCTTCCGGCGGGCGGCCTGCTCCGCCTCGATGGCGCTCTCGAACCGCCTGGGTTCCGGAAGCTGCAGCTCCCCCGTGGCGAGGCGGAGCTCGGCGAGCCGTTCATCGGTGAGCGTGGCATGGAAATCGGCGACATAGGCCAGCTGTTCTGAGTTCAGCGGACAGAGTCCGTCTTCGTAGCGAACTACGGGGAACCAGTCATAGTCGCGCCGCTGCTGCTCAAGCCGCATGGCAATCTGAGCGGCCGTTCCCTCGTAGACGCCAAAGAGGTTGTGCCGATGCGTTTCGGCTTCGCGGAAGGAGCGCAAGCGGCGGTCGAGTTCGGCACACTCGGCTTCCAACCGCCGGCGTTTTTCTTCCAGGCCGTCGATCTCCACTTTGGCCTTCTCCGCTCCAGGCCAAAGATCCCGATGCGCCAGAATGCCTTGGATGCTTTCCTCGAGCAGCCGCTGATCTTCGCGAGTGCTGCCGATCGCCGTGACACAGAGGTCGGGAATGCCGCTCGGGAGAAGACCGCGCAACACAGCCAAGGCTCTGGGGGCATGCGACGTGACCAGTACTCGCTCTCCCACCGCCAGGAGATGACAGATCAGATTGGCGATCGTATGGCTCTTGCCGGTTCCGGGCGGGCCTTTGACCAACACATAAGGCCGCCGCTCGAGCGCTTCCGCAATCTGTCGTTGCTGATCGTTCGTAGGCAGTGGGAAATAGAGCCGCTGAGTGGCCAAGGGGCGCGGCTCACAAACCGGAAGGCCGTCCTGTTCAGCGGGCGGCGGCTCGCCCTCGAGAATGAACTTCCGCCACGGCAAGGTGACGGGCAACGCCCCGGGATTCTCCGCCTCCTTCAGGAATCCGCGAACCATGTCGTCGTAAGCCCTCGAACGACGCTGGCGGAGAACGAGAGCGGGAGCATAGAGAACGCGGAGGACATCGTCGGCCTGCATCAATGGCTCCACCGCGTCTTCCTGCACTTGAGCGTTCGGCGACGCTCGGTTGGCGATAATCCGGAGCGCAGCGGCGACCTTCTGCGGGTCCCACGCCTCCACGTCCAACTCCTCCAGAGCATCATTCAATTCGGCTTCCGGAAGGCTCGGCGGCTCAGCCAGCATGTCCAGCTCGGGGCGGAAACCCTCAAAAGAGGCAGCCGGAGTGACGGTCAATACTCCGCGAGCGGCGTCCAGGTTGATTTCCGCGGGAGCAGTAAGCAAGTGACGCTTGATGGTTTGTCCGTCCGGATCCCTCCACTGGACGAGGCCGACCGCAAGGACCAGTTCATACAGATCTTCGGTCTCTTCGATACGCCGTCTCATGAAATCGACGGTTTCATAAACCTGCTGGACCCGCTGGTATTCCAGCATTTCGCGTGACCATGGTTCCCACTCCTCGACCAGGTATGTGAGCCAGGCATCCTGGACCTCAGGGTGCTCCTCGAGCCGCAATTCAACTGAGGGTCGCAGCGGGCCATCAGCGGGATCGTCATGGGGAGGGATCCTGATTTCTGGCAACAACTCCGGCTCTTCGTCTGCGACGTCCAATGCATCAGCGGGAACCCAGTCTCTCACCAGGTCTGGAGCAGGGGACCGAGCCGGTCGGCGCGGTTTCCGAATTTTCAACCATTGATCGAGGCCCGCTCCCGAACCGCCGTCCAAGAAAGGGGAGCGGCACTCGTCCGGGTGTTGTGGAATGCGGTGAAACCAAAGGATCTTATCGCTGGCGTCGTAGTCAACCACCCTTTTTCGGCGCAATGAGGCCGAAGCTTGCAGGAAACGTAGCAGGGCACGTGTCTTCTCTGCCAGTTCTGGCTGCATGATGGCCTTGTGTTCGCCTCGGGACTAGCCGCGTACTCAATATTACACCCGGTCCGCAGACTAGCGATTTCCTCCCCGATGCCCCAGAGTCCCCGGGAAATGCTGCATGATTGCTCGAGACCCGGGAAGCCGCCGGCGGCGAGTCGATCATGGCGCCGACCGTGCCGCCGTTCTTCTACACGACGGAAAGCCGGGTTACCGGTGCTTAGCGCTTGGGTGCGCGCCGCTCGTCCGCGGGCCGGCGGGGCTCCAGCAGCCCAACCTGGAGACGCTGAAGGGCAAGAGCGCCGAAGATGGCAACACAGCGCCACTACGGCTTCCGCAGCCGAAAGACGACGCTGGATTCGAATTCCCCGCCAGCGGCCGGCGTCTGCCGCTGGGAGGCGGGCGGGGACTTTTCAACCGGAACCTGGGGAGTTTTCGGCCGGTATCAGCCGCCTAGCGCATCGTATGAGCCTGCCGTGGTAGGAAATATATGATGTAGCGGCCATGAGCAAGACATTCCGCCGGGAGCCGCCGGGGCCCTGGTATCCGATGGTGAAGCGTCCGGGTGAGGATGCGCGATCCGGGCGGCGCCACTGCCCGGCCTGGTACCGCCGGATGAGGAACCGGCGGTACCGGCGCCGCGCCAACCGCGCTGTCGAAGAAGGGCAAGAAGCGCCGCCCTGGAAGCGGGACGCGGACTGGGAGTGGTTCTGAACTGCGGCGGCGGGTCCAAGGGGACATCGGGGGGCGGCCCCCGCGGCGGCCTCACCACCGGCCGTTGACGAGGGTCCCAGCACTTTCCCGGAGCCGCACCAGGCGGCGAACGCGTGTTGTGACAGTCAGACGCGGACGGTTTAGCCAAACTCGCCTCGCCGGCCCCGTTTGTCAAACGACAGAGCGGGCCACCCAATCCGGCGCAGTCCGTTGCATGCAATCCAGTGACGCGCTACGCAGTCACCAGTAGCAAGACTCGCGAGCGCCGCCTCCCGGCGCGCTGCGGGAATTCTCGCCTCCTGTCGGCAGTCGGTTTGTGAACGCCGAGCCGGGCGCGCCGGCTAAGATGGCGCGAAACCGGTCGGTCTGCTGTTCCTGGACTCTCGGCAGGGGACGGTGGATGGAGTGGAACGGCGTACGGCTTTCCGGCGCCCGCGCCTCCCCGAGCAGTGGGCACGTGCGCCGCCGGGCCAGGTCTTCTTCTTTCACGGTGACGGCGGCAACGGAAAGTCGTTGCTGCTGAGGTTTCTCGAAACGCGTTGCTGCCACCGCCTGGAGCCGGACAACTGGAGTTGGACGACCGAGGTCCAGGGGGAGCAGTTCCTTCAGCGTTACTGCGATGCGCAGGGCGGGGTGAGGCTCCCGGTGGCCGCTATCGATCTCGAATCGGCTCCTCGCGTGCTTCAGGGTCTCG
>JALSRK010000034.1 GCA_026984795.1 Solibacteraceae bacterium
TTCCCGCCCCCTGTCTCGAACCCCTTCACCACCACCTCTGCCCCGCCTTCCCAGCCCAGGATTTCATGATCATCCTGTGTTGGAATCACTCCTCGGTTTCATGATCATTCTCGGATTGGAAAATGCTGTTTCCCATGGGCAGCACAGCCTCCACGCGGTGGATCTGAATTGGCGCCCAGGGGCGGGTGGGCCCGAAGGGGAGAAAGAGCGGCAATGGCAAGCGAAGGGAAAAACTGCGGGCTGCGGGGCGGGCAGGTCCCGGCCAGGGTGAGATCAACAGCCGGAATGCCGCAAGGCCCGGGCCGCCCGGCGCGTGGCCCGGGCGGCGACAAGATCCGCGACCTTGGCCAGCAACTCGGGCAGGTTTTCAGGGGCGATCAGGATCGGCTCATCGGCCGGCACGTCCAACTCGATCGGGCTCTCTTCGCGATATGCCTGCAACAGCGCCGCGGCCGGCCGATAATCGACGATCCGGGCGTGGGCGAGCACCCGGTAGCCCGCTTGCGGGGTCTCCATTCTCAGATCGGTGAGCACCAGCTCGTACTCGCCCTGGTCGAGTTTGGCTATCGCTTCGGCGGCAGAGGCGGCCGCGTCCACCGCGTAGCCTCCGGCCCGGAGGACGGCCTGGAGAGCCAGCCGGGAAGCTGGATCATCGTTGACCAACAGGATTCGGGCGAGTCCTTCAAAGGCCCGTGGCGTTTCGGTCGTACAAGTTGCCATTCTGTTGTTTCTTCTTTCCTTGCTTTTGCGCCGACGCGCTTGGCTTTAACGTTTCCCCCCGATTCCCACCAAAGCCCACCCCACATTCTCATCATATACCCGAAACCGGCGTATCGGAACATTGGAAACACCAATTTTTGATTACTACAGAAATAGTTGTTGAGAAGGCGAGGCGGGCTGGCGCCACTCAGCGCTTCCGGGCGACCAGGAGGCCGTCACGCAGCGGGAGCAGCGTAGTGAAGAATTCCTTGTTTTGAAAGAGGTTGTGGTTGAATTCGACGACTGTCCGGGAGGCCTCGTCGCGCGGATCGAGCACGCGGCCATGCCACAATGCGTTGTCGCTCACGAACAGGGAGCCAGAACTGAGGCGAGGGACGGCGCGGGCCAGGACGTCGAGGTATTGTTCCTTGTCCACATCGTTGAAAATGAAGTCAAAGGTTCCGTCCGCCTTTTCCAACGCGGCCAAAGCGTTGCCTACATGGAGGCGGACGCGGCCGGCGACACCGGCCCGCTCGAACCAGACGCGGGCGCGCGCGGCGTTGTCCACGTCGAGGTCGGTGTAGTGGACCTCAGCGCCGGGTCCCGCCGCGCGGGCGAGCCAGAGCGTCGAGTAACCGATCGCGGAACCGAGCTCGAAGATGCGACGCGCCCCGGAGATCATGACGAGTTGAGCCAGAACCCGGCCGACCACGGGACCGACGATGGGCACGTTGTGGCGGTGGGCATACTCCTCCATCTCGGCCAGGATCTGGTCCCGGGGCGGCTGCAGGGCGGCGATGTAACGTTCAATTTCTGGATCAGTGATCATGTTGCGGAACCGTGGTTGCCGAAGACGCGCTCGAAGATCCGATCCACGTTGGCGAGCTGCCGTTCCACGGAAAAGGTGTGCGCCAATCTCTCGGGGCTGAGACGGGTCCGGATCTCAGGATCGTTCTCAACGAGGCGCCGGAAGTTGGAGCCCTCGAGCCAGGCCTTCATGGCATGCTGCTGGACCAGCTTGTAGGCCTGCTCGCGGAGCATTCCGGCGGCGGCCAGATCGAGCAAGAGCTGGCCGGAGAAGATGAGCCCGCCGGTGAGCTCCAGGTTCTTTCGCATGCGTTCGACGTCGATGCGCATGCCCTTGACGAGCCAAGTGGTCTTGGCGAGCAGGTAGTCCGCCAGGATGGTGGAGTCGGGCAAGATGACGCGCTCGACCGAAGAATGAGAGATGTCGCGCTCGTGCCACAGGGCGATGTTCTCAAAGGCCGCCTGGAGGTTGGCGCGGACCACCCGGGCGAGGCCGCAGATCTGCTCGCAGACGATCGGGTTGCGCTTGTGCGGCATGGCGGAAGAGCCTTTCTGGCCTTTGCCGAACGGCTCCTCGGCTTCGCGGACCTCGGTGCGTTGCAGGTGGCGGACCTCGAGGGCGATCTTTTCGAGCGTGGCAGTGATCAGCGCCAAGGCGGAGAGGTAGGCGGCGTGGCGGTCGCGGGAGATCACCTGGCTGGTGATCGGCGCGGCTTTCAGGCCGAGCTTCGCACAGATCCGTTCTTCGGCCTCCGGGCCGATGTGGCCGAAGGTTCCGACCGCGCCCGACATCTTGCCGACACGGATCTCCTCGGCGGCGCCGGCGAAGCGCTTGCGGTTGCGGATCAGCTCGTCCCACCACAGGGCGAGCTTGAGGCCGAAAGTAATCGGCTCGGCGTGGACCCCGTGAGTCCGGCCGACCTGCGGGGTGTGCTTGAACTCGAGGGCGCGTTGTTTCACGGCGGCGGCGAGTTCGTCGATACCGGCGAGGATGAGTTCCGAAGCTTGCTTGAGCTGTAAGGCCTGCGCCGTATCTACTACGTCATTCGAAGTAAGGCCGTAATGGAGCCAGCGCGAAGCGTCGGCCGCGCCGGCTTCGGCCATCCTTTCCGCCACTGCTGTAGTAAATGCGATGACGTCGTGCTTGACCTCGGCTTCGATCTCGAGGATGCGCTCGACAGTGAAGCCGGCGTGGCGGCGCAACAGCCGGGCGGCTTCTTCGGGGACCTCGCCCAGCTCAGCCAGGGTCTCGGCGGCGGCGAGTTCCACCTCGAGCCACTGGCGATACTTGTTTTCCAGGCTCCAGATGCGGCCCATCTCGGGGCGGGTGTAACGTTCGATCATGGCGTCCGGGCGTCTCCGTCAGTCGAATTCGAACAGTTCAGTCTGGCAGCGGGGCTCGGCCACCACCAGGCGCGCCGGCAGACCACGGTGATCGAGGGCCTGGCGGGCGGCCATACGGACGATCTCGGGGTGGTTGTTACGTTCGCTGAGATGCCCGAGGACGAGTGTGAGAGTGGTAGCAGCCAGATCGTGGGCGATGAAGTCCACGGCCCGATCGTTCGAGAGGTGGCCTTTCCGGCTCATGACGCGCTGCTTGACCTGCCAGGGGTAGGGGCCGACCTTGAGCATCTCGATGTCATGATTGGCCTCCAGGAGCAAGAAGTGGATATCGCGCAGGTGGTACTTCACCGACTCGGGGATGTAGCCGAGATCGGTGACCAATCCGGCCTTCCAGCCGCCGATCTCGAAGCGGAAGCCGACCGGGTCGGCGGCGTCGTGGGGAATGGTGAAGCTCTGGACGGTGATGTCACCGATGGTGAAGCGGCTGCCGGCCTGGAACGGGCGCAGTTCGGGTTCACAGTTGTTCCAGTCGATGGCCTCGGCGGTGGAGGGGGTGGCGTAGACGGGCACGGTCCGGCTCTTGATGCCCCGGAGCAGGACGGGGAGGCCGGATATGTGGTCGGCGTGCTCGTGGGTGAGCAGGATGGCGTCCAACGCGGCGAGATCTTCGCCGATGTTGCGCAGCCGTTCCAGGGTGGACTTGCGGCTCAGGCCGGCGTCGACGAGGATGCGGGTAGTCCGGGTTCGGATGAAGGCGGAATTGCCGGCGCTGCTCGTGGCCAGTATGGAAACTCTGATGATGGCGGCCTCCCTGAAACCTTCCCTTGTAGCAGGAAACGACGGCGGTCTACAAGCGGCTGCCCGGACGGTGCGGAAGGGGCTTCGGGAGCAGGCTGACGATCTGCCGGGCGGCGGTGGCGGCTCCCGGGCGCAACGGCGGCGGCACTGTCACGGAATCGCTGAAATGGGATCGAATACTATGAAACGACCCGGACGCGCCCCGGCGCTACGTCCGCCGCCGGGGCCGGCGGACGGGTGTTGTCCCAGCAGGCAACAGAGCCGGTGTCCGAGACCCGCCGGGCTGGGCCGGCGCATATCCGGCAGGTTCGTCCGATGAATCGCCTTCTTCGATTTCTGCCGTGGTGCTGTACGGCAGTGTTGCTAATCCCGGGGTGGGCAGCTCCTGAAGCCCAGGGTACGCGCGCGGCGCAGATCGAGGCCGAGCGCGAGGAGAAGAGCCGCCACCTCGAGCCGGAGACCGTAGACGAGTGGGAAGCGCGGCTGCGGGCGATCAAAGAGAAGAAGATCATCGAACGGTTCACATACGGGCTGTACGGTTTCCGGGCGAAGCTGGGCGGGGCGGCGACGGGCCAGGGTTTCGCTATCGGCCCGGAGTGGATCCGCCGGGACCTGTTCGATGGCGCGGCGGTGCTGCTGGCCAACTACCAGGTGACCTTCGGCGGCAGTTCCCGGGGCGAGTTGGCATTCGAGCTGCCGCGGACTCCCCGGCACTGGTACTGGGGGCGGGCCGGACTGTACCGGAAGAACTACACCCAGGTGGACTACTACGGGCCAGGGGCGGGTTCGGTGAAGACGGGCCGGAGCAATTACCGTTACGAGGATTTCAGCGTGGACGGCGTCTTCGGGGTACGCCTGGGAGGGCTCGAAGTGGGACCGAGCGCAGGCGTGGTCTGGGTGAACATCGGCCCCGGGCAAAGCGACGATGTAGCCTCGATGGACCGGGTCTACACGGCCGCCCAGGCGCCCGGACTCGACGGCCAAACGCGCTTTCTGCGGACGGGGGCCTACCTGTTGTTCGACTGGCGCGACAGCGCGTTCGGGCCGCGGGCGGGCGGCCTCTACGGGGCGGAGTACAACTACTATGACGACCGGGAACTGGGGCGGCACGACTTCCACCTGTTCCGGATGGAGATCCAGCAGTACTTTCCGTTTTTCAACAAACGGCGGATCATCGCCGTGGGCGCCCGGACGGACCTGACGTGGACCGCCCCGGGGCAGCAGGTCCCGTTCTACTTCCAGCCGGTGGTGGGCGGGTCGGAAGACCTGCGGGGGTTCCGGCCGTATCGCTTCTACGGGAACAACTCGATGGTGATGAACCTGGAGTACCGGTGGGAGGTCTTCGCGGGGATGGACGCGGCGCTGTTCGCCGACACGGGGAAAGTGTTCGACGACAAGGCGCAGCTCAATTTCGCCAACCTGGAAAGTGACGTGGGGTTCGGGTTGCGGTTCAACGTGCGGGACTCGACGTTCCTGCGCATCGACGTAGGGTTCAGCCACGAGGGCGTGCAGGTGTGGGTGAAGTTCAACGATCTGTTCGTCAAGAAGCCGGTGGGGCGGTCCTCGCCGAAGCATGTGTTCTGAGATGAGGCTCGCTTGCGGCAGGATGGCATCTCTGGCGGCGCTGCTGGGTGCGGCGGCGATACCGCTGGGCGCCGGCGGGCCGAGGTTCTATCCGGACGACCCGCTGATCCGGGAGCCGCGGCCGCGCCACGTGGCCGAGGCGCGCCCGAGAAAGCTGAGCGACTACTACGACTTCTTCCGCAACCTGTTCGGCGGAGCCGGCGAGCGCTGGACGGAGACCGGGACGCCGATCCCGGCCCGGGCGGTGAACACCTTGGGCGAACCGATGGAAGGGGCGTGGTGGGAGCGCCGGCACTATTACCGGCGGATGACGATCGAGGAGCTGAAGGCCGGGCCGGGGAATGCGCATCCGCCGGCGCCGGGAAAGTGGACCATCGTGGCAGCCAAGAGCGAGGGCGTCACGCCGGGCTTCGTCATCAAGGATTCCGCGGGCGAGACCTACTTCGTCAAGTTCGATCCCCTGGACTATCCAGAACTGGCCACGGGCGCCGACATGATCACGTCGCGCATCCTCTACGCCGCCGGCTACCACGTGCCCGAGTACTACATCATCCACTTCCGGGCCGAAGACCTCGAGCTGGGCGACGACGTGAAGTTGCGGGACCGCTACGGGCAAGAGCGGCCGATGAGACGCAAGGACGTGATCGAGCTGCTGCTCGACGCGCCGCGGGATCGCGACGGCCGGTGGCGGGCGATCGCCTCGCGGCTGTTGCCGGGAAAGCCGCTGGGGCCGTTCCGGTTCGACGGCACGCGTTCCGACGATCCGAACGACACGGTTCCGCACGAACACCGCCGGGAGTTGCGGGGTTACCGGGTGCTGTGCGCCTGGGTGAACCACGACGACAGCCGGGCGATCAACACCCTGGATATGCTGCAGACGGATCCCGACGGGTTACAGTACATCAAGCACTACCTGATCGACTTCGGCTCGACGCTGGGCAGCGCCACTTCGGGACCCAATTCACCCCGTGGCGGCGCCGAGTACCTCTGGGACATGGACGTGGCGCTCAAGCAGTTCTTCAGCCTGGGGCTTTGGATCCCCCGGTGGGCCAGGAGAAAGTACCCCGGCATCCCCGCGGTGGGGCATTTCGAGTCGCGTACGTTCGATCCCGAGCGCTGGGTGCCGGAGTATCCGAATCCGGCATTCCTCAACGCTCTGCCGGACGATTTGTTCTGGGGCGCCAAGCAGGTGATGGCCTTCACCGACGCGGAGATCCGGGCCATCGTCGAGACGGCGGAATACTCGGACCCAAGAGCGGCGAACTACATCACCCGGACGCTGATCGAGCGGCGGGACAAGATCGGCCGGGCCTTCTTCGCGAGGCTGCTCCCGCTGGACAAGTTCGAGGTGCGCGAGGGGCGTCTGGTCTTCGAGGATCTCGAGGTGAAGCACGGCTTCGCCGGTTCCCGCGACTACCGCGTCACGTGGACGCGGTTCGACAACGAGACCGGCGCCCGCACGGTGATCGAAGGGGCGGCGGACTTCCTCGTGCCGGAGTCCCGCCCCGGGGAGTACCTGGCGGCGGTGATCACCGCCGAGGACCGCGACAAGCCGGTGACGGTCTACTTGAGGAACCGGGGCGGCGGCTTCGAGGTGGTTGGGATCGACCGGACGTGGTGAGGAGGCCCGCTCAGCGTCTCGGGTAGTCGAGCTCCGCGCCCCGCCAGGGGACGCCGGCGCGGCCGTTGTAGTCGAAGACGATGTCTCCCGCCCGGATGGTCATTTCGCAGCCGAGGCGCCGGTCGCCTTCGATCTTCCCGCCCACGACGTCCACGTAACCGAAGCGGCCGCGGTCCAGACGCAGGACGGCGATGTCGGCGACGGCGCCGGGCGAGATCTGGCCCAGCTCCGGACGGTGGATGATGCGGGCCGGATTCGCCGTCGAGCGCCGGATCACTTCTTGCAAGGGCACGCCCATGACCAGGAACTTGGACATGACGGTGGGCATGTCCATCATGGCGCCGTTGATCGATTTGGCGTGCAGGTCGGTGGAGATGGAGTCCGGCCAGAAGCCCTGCTTGACGAGCGGTTCGGCCTGGCGGAAATGGAAGCTGCCGGCGCCGTGTCCGACATCGAAGACGATGCCGCGTTTCCGGGCCAGCGGCAGGTAGGGCAGGATCTTTCCGTCTTCGTCCATCAGCGGGGCGGGCCAGCGATAGAAGTGGGTGCTGATGTCGCCGGGCCGGAGGATCTTGCTAATCATCTTCTGGTAAGGGCGCTCGGGCAGAAAGTAGCCGAAGTCGACCATCACCGGGACGTTGGCCAGGCGGCCCGCCTCGACGGCCCTTTCGACCGAGGTAAAATCCGGCGCCCGCCAGTGGGCGCTCTTGATGCCGACGATGACGTCGGAGTGGCGCCGGACCATGGCGGCCGTCTTCTCCGGATCCATGTCGGCGGGGTTCTGCTCCACCTCGTTGTTGATCATGCCCATGCCGACAATATTGAGAAACGCGAGGATGCGGGTCTTGGAGCGGTCGATAATGCGGCGGCGGAAGTCCGGGAAGCTGCGCCAGCCGGAGCTTCCGGCGTCGACGACGGTAGTGACGCAGGTGCGCGGGCAGATGTGGTCGGCGATGACGCTGTCATCGGATTCGTAGAAGGTGCCGGTTTCGCTGTGCAGGAAGACGTGGACGTGGATGTCCACCAGTCCGGGGGTGACGTAAAGGCCGGAGACGTCGATGGTCTTTCGGGCGCGGGAGGCGGGGATGCCGGCTTCGACAGCAGCGATGCGGCCGTCCTTTACGGCGACGTCGCGAAGGCCGTCCACGTTGTTGGCCGGATCGATGACGTGCCCGCCCTTCAGCAGCAGGTCGTATTCCTGCGGCCGGCACGGGCTGGGGTAGAGGAGAAAGGCGAAGAATAACGCTAAGAGGCGCACAGCAGCACTCCTGCTCAACGGGGTCGGTTTCGCGGAGTACTGTATCACACCCGGAGGCCGGCGCCGGGTATCAATTCAGCAGGCCCTGTTGCTTCCATTGTTTCAACTGCTCCCGGGCGGCCCCTGCGGCCCGGGAGTTCGGCTCGAGCTTGATGTAGCGCTCGAACTCGCCGGCGGCCGCCCGGACGTCTCCGCGCTGGGCGTAGATGTTGCCCAAGACGAAGTGGAGGCGGGGGTAGCGGTCCGCTTCGCCGCTGGTCTCGACGGCATGGACCGACTGCTCGGCGAGCTCGGGCTTGCCCAGGCTCCAGTAAGCGATGGCGCGGTAGTAATGGGCCTCCGAGAGGTTTGGCACGAGCGCCACGGCCTGATCGGCGAACCGCGCCGCCTCCTCCATGTTGCGCTGCTCGAGGGCCATCAGCGCCAGGGTGACCAACGGGGTGGCGAATTTTGGATCGGCCTGCACGGCCTTTTCGAGGGCCGCACGGGCGCCCTGGTAGTCTTTCATACGGATGCGGGTCTCGCCCATCAAGTTCCAGGCGGCGGCGAACCGGGGGTAAGCCTTGGTGGCTTTCTCCAGCGCCCGCAATGCCTTCTCAAGGTTGGGCTTGGGCTTGGCCAGCTCCCTTTGCGCCTTCTCGTAAGCTTTGCGGGCCTGTTTCGGGGCGGCCAGCGTGTTCATACTCACCAGCGCCCCGTGTCTCTTCGTGGCCGGCGTCAGGATGAGAGTGCCGACTTCGGTGGATTCGAAGACGCTGCGGCGGCCGAGGTTGATTTTGGAGGAGGTGTAGCCCGGCAAGTAGGCGCGCAGTTCACACTGGGTGAGATCGACGAAGCTGCGGTCTGGGCCGCTAGCACCGACGGGGCTGCCCGGGAGGGTGCGGCTGGAATCGATCACGCGGCGGTTCTGGGCTCCTCCAACGGGAAAGTTGAAGACGCCCTTTGCGTTGGTGTAAGCCTGGGGCTGTCTGCCCCCGGGGCAGTAGAGGTAAACGATCGCGGGTTCGGGCGGCGGCGAACCGTCGGGCAGGATGACTTTGCCGGAGAGGTAAAGGGGACGGAACAGCGGATCCTGCGCCGCGAGCAGCAGGGCGCAGACCAAAGCGAGTAGCAATGCGACGGATGATTTCGACATGCCCATCCACCCCGGATCGACGGGAATCGGCGAGGGGCGGCTCCGCACCCACAATTATCCGCCCGCCACCTTCAGTGGCGCAAGAAAGTTTAGGATGCAAAACACCGCTGGGGTCGGGGCGCCTGTCCTTCGCCCCGTTTCGCCGCCCACCGCCGCCGCGGTTTACGATTGTCTCGTGGCCGCTTTGAGGGCTGGTTGCACGGCCGCGGCGTTGGCGGCGCTCGTTGCGTGCGGCGGCAAGAGAGTCGTGCCGCACGCGGCTGGAGTCCATGTCCGGGGGATCGAAGTCCGGTCGGCCGAAGGTGTTCCCAGGGCGCCTGAGGAAGTTATTGAACTGTCCTGGCGACAGGACTGGCAACGGGTCGGTGCGCCATTCGTCCCGAAGGGGACGGAACGCCTCCGGCGGGAGATCCAGCGCCTGTGCCGGCGGCGGGGCATGGACATCGAGGTTAGAATGGAGGTCCGGCCAGGTCGGCCTCGTCACGTGGAGATCGTCTATTGGATCGTTCCCAGGGCGCAGGCTGCAGCCGCAGGAAAGGATCGACGGCCATGAAGCGAAGGGCGCTCGCCGGGGCGATCACGATCATAGGCTTGTTCCTGGGACGTGCCGCCGGCCAGGAGTTGCCCCGCTACGAGATCCGCCGGGCTTCGGGGCCGATCACGATCGACGCCCGCCTGGACGAGCCCGCCTGGCGGGAGGCGCCGCTGGTGGGGGAGTTTCACTTCTACGGCGACGCCGAAGGGCCCAGGGAGCGGACGGCGGCCCGGCTGCTCTGGGACGATGAGAACCTCTACGTCGGCTACTACTGCCACGACCGCCACATTTCCGCCTACGTGGCCGAGCGGCACGGTCCGGTTTCCAAAGACGACTGCGTGGAGATCTTCATCAGCCCGAATCCGGAGAAGGTGGCGAACTACTACACGTTCGAGATCAACGCCATCGGCGCCATGCTGAACCGCTGCAAGACCGACTGGTGGACGGGTCCGCCGACGTGGGAGCCGGAGGGCGTCCGCTACCGGACTACGTTCTATGGTTTGCCGAAGAAAGACGAGTCGCCGGACGATGACCACTGGGTGGTGGAGATGGCGATTCCGTTCCGGAACTTCTCACGCGACGCCGCTCACACGCCGCCGCGGCCCGGTGACTTGTGGCGGCTGAACCTGAACCGCACCGGCGGCATGACGAACCGCTGGAGCAGTACCTGGTCGCCGCTGGCCCCTCCGGCAGACACGTTCCACAGCCCGGAATCTTTCGGCTGGGTTCAGTTCACCGGCGGCGGGCGTTAGCGAGGCTGGCCGGGGCGGCCGTCGCCGGCAGCCCGGGCGGGGTTCCGGCGGTTTGAACTTTCTGCGCGCGCCGATAGGATGGATACCGGAGGCAAAGCTGCGAAATGGTTCTGCGCTCGACGATCACGGCGGCAATTGTTTCTTTGGTCTTCCTGACGGTGGCTGGGCCGCGGGCGGCCCGCTGCGCTGAGGCTTCCGGCGGCCGTGTCGCGCTCAACGAAGGCTGGGCGATCCAGTCCTCGGCTTACGTCCACGAGCGGGGCGAGGGGATTTCGGCGCCGTCGTATCGCGTGGTGGGCTGGTACCCGGCCACGGTTCCTTCGACGGTGCTGGCGGCGCTGGTGGACGCCAAGGTCTACGACGACCCGTACTTCGGGACGAACATGCGGCTGATTCCCGGCGCGGCCTACCCACCGGGTGAGGTCTTTTCGAACCTGCCGATGTCGCCCGACAATCCGTTCCGGGTCTCCTGGTGGTACCGCAAGGAGTTCCGCCTGCCCGAAAGGTTTCGCGACAAGACCGTGTGGCTGCACTTCAACGGGATCAACTACCGGGCGAACATCTGGCTCAACGGCCGCCGGATCGCGGACACCAGCGAGGTCGCCGGCGCCTACCGGATCTACGAGTTCGACATCAGCGGAGACGTCCGGCGCGACGGCGTGAACGTGCTGGCGGTGGAGGTATTCCCGCCGCGGGTGGACGACCTGGCGATCACCTTCGTGGACTGGAACCCGACCGCTCCTGACAAGAACATGGGCCTCTGGCACGAGGTCTATTTGACCGCCAGCGGTCCCGTAGCTCTGCGGGATCCGCAGGTGACGGCGCGACTGAATCTCCCCTCTCTCGACACGGCGGCGCTCGAGGTGGAGGCGCTGGTGAAGAACGCCAGCGACGAAGCGGTCGAGGGCGAGTTGCGCGGCCGCATCGGGGAGGTCGAGTTTCGCAAGAAGTTCTCGCTGGGGCCGCGGGGGTCGCAGCCGGTGATCTTCACGCCGGACGAATTCCCGCAGCTCCGGTTCGAGAAGCCGCGGCTGTGGTGGCCGGTGGAGATGGGGAAGCCGGAGCTGTATGAGCTCGAGTTGGAGGCGGAGGCCGGCGGGGCGGTGTCGGACCGGCTGAAAGTCCCCTTCGGCATCCGGCAAGTGACCTCCGAGCTGACCGGAGACGGCTACCGTCTGTTTCGGATCAACGGCAAGAAAATCCTGATCCGCGGCGCGGGCTGGACGCCGGACTTGATGCTTCGCGACGACCCGGCCCGCGAGGAGGCGGAGCTCGGCTATGTCCGGGACATGCACCTGAACACGGTCCGGCTGGAGGGCAAGCTGGCGAGCGACCATTTCCTGGATCTGTGCGACCGCATGGGGATCCTGGTGATGCCGGGCTGGTGCTGCTGCGCCCACTGGGAGCATTGGAAGCAATGGGACGAGGAGGACCACCGGGTGGCCGTCGCCTCGCAGCGGGACCAGATCCGCCGGCTGCGCCGCCACCCGAGCGTCTTCGTCTGGTTGAACGGCAGCGACAACCCGCCGCCGCCGGAGGTGGAACGGGCCTACATCCGGGTACTCAAAGAGAACCGGTGGCCGAACCCGTACCTGTCTTCGGCGACGGAGAAGCGCACCCCGGTGACGGGCCCGACAGGGGTGAAGATGCGAGGTCCGTACGAATACGTGCCACCCATCTACTGGTACCAGAAGCGGGAATGGGGTGGCGCCTGGGGTTTCAACCCGGAGATCGGCCCAGGGCCGGCCCCGCCGCCGGCCGAGAGCCTGCGGCGGATGCTCCCGCCGAGCCACCTATGGCCGGTGGACGAGGTCTGGAACTACCACGCGGGCGGCGGCGCATTCAAGACGATCGATGTCTTCAACGAGGCGCTGCGCCGGCGCTACGGCCCGTCGGGCAACGTTCAGGAATATGCGATCAAGGCCCAGGTGCAGGCCTACGAGACGCACCGGGCGATGTTCGAGGCCTTCGGGCGCAACAAGTACGAGGACGCCACGGGCGTCATCCAATGGATGTTGAACGACGCCTGGCCTTCACTCATCTGGCACCTGTACGATTACTTCCTGCGGCCGGGGGGCTCGTATTTCGGGACCAAGAAGGCTTGCGAGCCGCTGCACATCCAATACTCCTACGATGACCGGTCGGTCGTGGTGGTGAACTCGCACCGGCGGAGGTTCGGGAAGCTGAGGGCGAAGGCCGAGGTCTACAACTTCGACCTCTCGCGGAAGTTCGCCAAGGAAGCGGCAGTCGACGCCGGGCCGGATTCCAGCGCGCGGGTGATGACGATCCCGGAGCTGCAGAGCCTGTCGAGGACCTACTTCGTGAGACTCGAGCTCGACGATGCCGCCGGGCGGCCCGCCAGCACGAACTTCTATTGGCTCTCGACGGAGCCGGAAACCTTGGATTGGGGGAAGACCGAGTGGTATTACACGCCGACGAAGGCGTATGCGGACTATACGATGCTCGACCGCCTGAAGGAGGTGGAGCTCGAAGTCACCCGGAGTTTCGAGGAACGCGGCGCCGAGCAGATTGCCCGGGTGCGCCTAACGAACCCGAGCAAAACGCTGGCGTTTGCCGTGCGGCTGCGGGTGTTGCGCTCGAAGGATGGGGAAGAAGTGCTGCCCGTGTTGTGGGACGACAACTACGTGGTCCTCATGCCGGGCGAGGCGCGGGAGATCAAGGCCGCTTACCGGGCGGAAGCTCTCGGCGAGTCGGCGGCGGTGATCGCGGTGGACGGCTGGAACATCCGGCCGGCGCGGTACTGATCGAGGTTGCGGCGGAGCCGGGACCGGTGGATTCCTTTCACGGCGGAAGCCGCCAACAGGGAGGGTGGGTCTCTTTTTTCAAGCGGGGCAATTTTGTGCACAATAGGATCTGAGGCGACTGGAGATGCGGATTGGCGCCAGAGCGGCAGCGGGGGCGGCGCTCGTGAGCGCGGTCTTGTTGTGTCTGGCGGATTGCAGTCGGAAGGCGGAGGAGTCCGGACCCGCATCCCCGCCGGAGCAAGAGAGCGCCGCCGTCGCCGAGCCGCCGCCCATTGAGGAAGCGCCGCTGCCGGATCTGCCTTGGGACGAGTTCCCGCCCGATGTGCGGCAGCAGATCGAAACCTCTTATGAAAAAGCTGCGACGTCGCCCGATGACGCCCAGGCTGTGGGACAGCTCTGCATGCTGTTGCACGCCCACCTGCTCTACGAGCCGGCGGAGGCGTGTTATCAGCGGGCGCGCGCCCTGGCGCCGGAAGAATTCCGGTGGACCTACTACCTCGGGATCGTGGTGGATACACGGGGACGGCGTCCGGAAGCGATCGCCTTGATCCGTAAGGCGGTGGAACTGGCTCCGGACTACGGCCCGGCGCGCGTGCGGCTGGCGGACATGCTTCGGGAAACTCGAGAGCTCGAAGCCAGCGAGAAGGAATACCGGACGGCGATTCAGACCAGCCCCGAGCTGGCCTCCGCCTACCTCGGGCTGGGCAAGTTGCTGGTGGCCCAGAAGAGGTGGGACGAGGCCGTCGCCGCCTATGTCAAGGCGGTAGAACTGGCCAAGGATTACGCGCCGGCCTATTACGGACTCGGGATGGCGTACCGAAAGCTGGGCAAGATGAAGGAAGCCCGGGCGGCATTGCGGCGATACCAGCAGGTCAAGGACATGAAGACGCCCAGCTTCGACCCCGAACTCGATGCGGTGGCCGCGGTGCTGGGTATCACCGAGGCTCCCGAGAGCCCGAGCCTGGATATCCCGCGCTCGGGATTGGAGCAGGCGGCGGCGGAGCTGGAGCGGGCGTTGAAGGAGCAGCCACGGCTGCTGTCGGCGCATACGACGCTGATTGGTCTCTATTGGGAGTTGGGCCGCCCCGACAAGAGCGAGGAGCACTACCGGGCGGCTTTGCAGATCGATCCGCGCGACCCGACGGTCCATTACAACTGGGCACTGGTACAGATGTTGCGGGGCAACCTTGACGCGGCGGAACAGGATTTCCGGAAAGCTCTCAGGCTCAAGCCCGACTACGACGACGCGATGGTCCAGTACGGGGTGCTGCTGGAACGCCGCGGCGAAACCGGCAAGGCGGTGCAGCAGTATCAGGCGGCGTTGCAGGTGAATCCGGACCACCGGCGGGCGCACTATCGTATGGGGCTGATCTTGTACCGGCGGGGAGACCGGCAGGGAGCGTTGAAGCATTTCGAGCAAACGATCAAGAAGCAGGACCGCGAGACGCCGCGGTTTCTGCTGCTGATGGCGTTTGTCTACTCGGACCTGGGGGACCGCGAGAAAGTCCGCCAGTATCTGACGGATGCCCGGAAGCTTGCCGCGGCGCTGGAGATGGATGCGTTCGTCGCCCAGTTGGATGCGGAGCGCCAGCGGCTGCTGGGCGGTTCGTGAAGATCTGACAGAGGAGAGCAGTAGCGGATGGCGAGCCCATTGGCGGCGGCCGGAGCCGGCCTGAAGAGGCAAGGCCGGGCAACCGTGACGGCCGTTCTTCTTTGCGCCGCACTGGCGTGCGGTACGTCTGAGAAAGCAGGAGAGGAGCAGGGGGGGCCGGGCCTTTCGGGAGAGCCCGGAGCGGTTTTCATCGAAGTATCCCGGCAAGTCGGTCTTACGTTTACCCATTTCATCGGGGCCACCGGGCAGTTCTACCTGCCGGAGATCATGGGTCCCGGGGTGGCGGTGCTCGATTACGACAACGACGGCGACCTGGACATCTACGCGGTGCAGGGGGCGGTGCTGGAGCCGGGCAAGAGCATTTCGGACAGCATCTGGCCGGTTCCGAAGGAACACTTTCCGGGGAACCGCCTGTTCCGGAACGAACTCGTCCCCAGCGGCAAACTCCGGTTCACCGACGTCACCGAGCAGGCCGGCGTGGGCGACCTCAAGTTCGGCGAAGGCGTAGCTACAGGAGATTACGACAACGACGGCGACGTCGATATCTTTGTTTCCAATTACGGCCCCAACACGCTGTACCGGAACAACGGCGACGGCACCTTCACCGACGTGACGGACGAGGCGGGCGTCGCGGCGGGTTCGTTCAGCACCAGCGCGGCTTTTGTGGATTACGACGGGGATGGAGATCTGGATCTGTTCGTGGCGCATTACAACACCTTCTCGATCGAGGGCAACAAGATCTGCACCGCGGCCTCCGGGGAACAGGATTACTGCGGGCCGACGGCTTACTTCCCGATGCCCGACCGGGTCTACGAGAACCTGGGGAACGGGCGTTTCCGCGACGTCACCGAGAAGACCGGCGTGGCGGCCGAGTACGGTCACGGGCTGGGGGTGATCACGGCCGACTTTGACAACGACGGCCGCATCGACATTTACGTGGCCAACGATGAGACGCCGAACCAGATGTGGAGCTGGCGGGACGGGCACTTCGAAGACCTGGCCCTGATGGCCGGGGCCGCATACAACGACGAGGGCGACACCGAGGCCAGTATGGGGGTGACGGCCGAAGACTTCGACGGCGACGGGGACCTCGACATCTTCCTCGCGCACATCCAGCACGAGACCCACACGCTGTACCTGAACGACGGGGCGGGGAATTTTTTCGATTCGACGGACGTCTACGGGCTGGCGCAGGTCAGCCGCGGCATCACCGGTTTCGGGACGTTGTGGTTCGATTACGACAACGACGGCTGGCTGGACCTCTTCACCAACAATGGTCTGGTGATGATGGACGGCGGATCCGGCGGCGAAACGTTCCCTTACAAACAGAGGGACCAGTTGTTGCGCAATGAGCAGGGGAAGCGGTTCGTGGACGTTTCGGCGGGGGCGGGGCCGTACTTCCAGGTGCGGGAGGTCGGCCGGGGCGCCGCCTTCGGCGACATCGACAACGATGGGGACATCGACGTCGTGGCCGCGAATTGCAACGGTCCGATGCGGCTCCTGCTCAACCAGGTGGGAAACCGGAACCACTGGCTGGAATTCCGGCTGGTCGGGGTGTCGGTGAACCGGGACGCCCTGGGCGCGAAAGTCGCCCTGCTTCGGAAGGGCCGGCGGCCGATGTGGCGGCGGGTTTCGCGGGACGGCAGCTATTTCAGCGCCAACGATCCGCGGGTGCACTTCGGCTTGGGGACGGATGCTGAGTTGGCGGCGGCGCCGATCGAGGGGGTTCTGGTGGTATGGCCGAACGGCCGCAACGAGCGGTGGCCGGCTCCGGAGCCCGACCAGTTTCTGACGCTCCGGGAGGGCGACGGGGCGCCGGTGAGCTGAGCCGGCTGCGGGGGGTCCGGCCCGGCGCGCAGATGGCTTCGGCTCGAATCGGAGCCGGTTCACGGTGAGGTGGCGGGTCCGCCGGCAAGTGAGACAACCTGGGCCTGGGCGGGCGGCCGGGGGCAAGAGAACGGGGAGGGATTTGAATGCGCGCGAAGGTTAACTTCTCTGTCGTCCTGCAAGGAAGATCGGCATGCTAGTCCAATCTTCGTGCGACGCCTGCCGATCCAAAGGCAAAATTTTACATTGACAACGGGCCGAAGTTCCTGTAGTCTAATCCAGACGACGGTTGGTACCGAACGCATGACGGTCTTGCGGAATCAGGGAGCTACCCGTTCACAAACAGCTTATTGTCGGTCATGCAAGAAAGTGGATCCTCCCGCGATCGCTGCTGGGCGGTCAGCAGCAGTGGAAGGGACCAGCGTCATTCCAATCAACAGACGAAAACCTACGGACGAGAGGCTGAAACGTATGAGACAAACGCTTTACGGCATGCAACGGCTCGTGATCGCCGTGCTGCTGGCAGCCGGCCTGTTGGCGGCCATTGCGTTTTCCCAGACCGGTTTGGGTACGGTCAAAGGAACCGTGATAGACGCCACCGGGGCGGCGATACCGGGAGCGAAGATCACTCTCACGCATCAAGAGACGGGTGTGACCCGGCAGACGGAAAGCTCCGGGGTGGGGATCTACCAGATGGGCGCCCTCCCCATTGGCAAGTATTCGATGAGCGTCGAGGCTCCAGGGTTCCAGAAGTGGGAGACCACGTTCGAACTCCAGGCCGGCCAGACGCTCTCGATTGACCCGCAACTGGAAGTGGGAAGCGTGGACACCGTGGTGGAGGTGACGGGAGCGGCCCCGATCGTCACGACCGTCGGCATGGAGGTCGGGGATGTGAAGGACGCGCTTCGGATCCGTGACCTGCCGCTGAACGGACGGTTCGTCACCAACCTGTTCACGCTGACGCCCGGTGTGGAAGGAGGGGGCAATCCCCGCATCAACGGGATGAAGGTCGGCTCGGCGGAGATGACCCTCGATGGCATTTCACTGGTGGACCGTTTCGGCGGCGGCATGGCTCGGGTCCAGCCCGGCCTGGACACGATCCAGGAGTTCCGCATCGAGACCACCGGCTCGAACGCGCGCAACTCGCGCCCGGCGACGATCACACTGGTGACCAAGAGCGGGACGAACGACCTGCACGGGGACGTGTTCTGGACGCACCGGAACAACTTCGGCGGCCTGCGCGCCCGGCGGCGCGAAGACGGCAACAAGGCGAGCCAGTACATTCGGAACGAGTACGGCGTCTCTGCCGGCGGGCCGATCATCAAGAACAAGACCTTCTGGTTCGTATCGTATGAGGGATCCCGCATCCGGCAGAACCGATACGCCTACGGAACGGTGCCTACTCCGGCAAACTGGGAAGGCGATTTCAGCAACGCGGTGACCCGGGCGGGCAACTTCATCACGATCTACGATCCTTTCTCCTCGGCGGCCGATGGGACCCGCACGCCGTATCCCAACAACAAGATCCCAGCGAACCAGCTTCACCCGTTCCGGGATCGGATGCGCGAATTGACGCCGGACCCGGCCGGGGCGACGGCGGACGTGAACCCGTTCTTGGGCGACAACTTCGAAGCTTACTATCCGGACCAGACGAACATCGGGTATTTCACGGTGAAAGGCGACCATGTCTTTTCCGAGAAAGACAACATTTCGGTGCGGTACACCAGGAATGACCGGTTGAGCAAGCTCTTCGGCGGCCGCTTCGGCATTCCGGTGCCGGGCAGCACCGACCAGGGCGGCACCGGCCTTCAGGACGCCACGGTTCACAACGGCTACGTGCGTTGGAACCACGTCTTCAGCCCGGCGATGTTCAACGAGCTGCAGGTTTCGGCCCACCGCTCGGCGAAGAGCTCCGGCACGCTGGGCAACGACGTACCCTGGGCCGACAAGCTGGGGCTGCCGAACCCGTTCGGGGTCACCGGCTGGCCGACGATCTGCGCCAGCGGCAACAGCCCGTTCGGCTACCGCCGGTGGGGCTGTTGGGACGGCGACAACCGCAAGGACGAGATGCTCACCTCGTACCAGCTCGAAGACAACGTCACGTGGGTGAAGGGTAAGCACTCGATCACCTTCGGCACCAAGATCCGCTGGGAGCACAACAACAACATCCGTGAGTTGCAGCAAGCCCAAGGCTCGCACAGTTTCTACAACGACTGGACGGCTCTCTACGATCCGGTGGCCGACGACTTCGTTTCCCGCACCGGCATCGGCCTGGCCAGTTTGGAGTTGGGCCTGCCGACCTACCTCTCGAACCAGTACAACCGCGGCTACTTCTACTTCGGACAATGGGAGACGGGCCTGTACGTGCATGACAGTTTCAAGGTGCATCCGCGGTTGACCCTGGAGCTCGGACTGCGGTACGACCGGTGGACGCCTTACAAAGAGAAGTTCAATCGGCTCGTAAATGTAGACCTGAACACGTACAAAGAGAAGTTCGAGGTCATCACGCCGCACGACACCCGAATGGAGGACATCCCGGGGGTTCCACCAGCGGTGCTTGCCTCGTGGGCCAACCGCGGACTGACGTGGACGACGGCGAACTCCATCGGCTTCCCAGGAGCGCTGCTGCCGTCGGACAACAACAACTTCGCTCCACGGCTCGGCTTCGCCTGGCGGGTGACCGACAAATGGGTCCTGCGCGGCGGCTTCGGCCTCTACTACTGGACGATGCCGCTTTCCCAGATTCTGCAGACGTCGAGGACGAATCCGCCGCTCAACCTGAGGTTCTCGAACAACATCGCGAACAAGGACGGGCTGGTCGATTTCTACGCCTTGAAGAATGTGCCCGCCGACGAAGACTTCGTGGGTGTGGCTGATGTGCCCGTGGAAGGGATCGTCCGAATCAGCAGCCGCGCCCGGAGCATGATGCCGTGGGACGTGCGCGACTGGAAAGACGACCACAGCCGGTCCTGGCACTTCACGATCGAGCGCGAGATCATGAAGAACACGGCGTTGCGGCTGAGCTATATCGGCACGCAGGGACGTGACCTAGAGCAGCGTTTCGCGATCAACAGCCGGGAATCGGAGTGGAACTACCAGGCGCGCACCGGCCAGATCCGGCCTTCCAACCCGGACTTGCGCCGGGCGAATCCGAACTGGAGCTTCCGCGCGGCGAACCACACCGGCTACTCGAACAACCACCTGGCGCAGGTGGAGGTGGAGCGGCGGTTCAGCGACGGCCTGTCGTTCCAGATCTTCTACACCTTCACGCGAATGCTGACCACCAGTGACGTCGGCGGCTTTACGTCCGGCAACGGCAACGTCAACGCCACCGGCGGGAACTTCGAGGTGCCGGAGAATACCCAACTCCTCGGCGCGCCGAACCTGAGCTACGAGGACCGGCTCCGCCTCGGCTACATCAATTCGGCCTCCGTGCCTCCCCACCGGGTCACCTGGAACGGCCTCTACGACCTGCCGTTCGGCCGCGGCAAGAAGTGGGGCACGAACGTCTCGAAAGGGTTGAACCAGCTCGTCGGCGGCTGGCAAATCGCCTTTATCGGGACATGGCGGAGCGGCATGTGGCGCAGCGTGAGTGCCGGCAGGTACCTGTTCGGCGATCCGACGCTCGATCCCGACCAGCGGCTGGAGATGACGATCTTCGGGCGCCGGCAAAGGTTGTGGTTCCGGGGTGATTTCGATCCAACCCAGGCGACCAATGTCGACCAATCGAAACTCCAGCAGCTCGTGCCGGTGGACCGGGGGCAGCGGGTGCTGCGGCCGCTCGGGCCCAACTTCGACAACAAGTTGCCACAGGTGCTCGCCGACGGGACGGTCCGCATGACCCCTGTCGGGGACAACGTCAACTGGAACGCCCGGAACTTCTACCTCGGTCCGGGCTTCTGGAACGTGGACTTCTCCGTGTTCAAGAACTTCATCTTCACCGAGACGATGCGGCTGCGCTTTACGGCCGACTTCTTCAACGTCTTCAACCACCCGAACGATGTCAACCCGAACTCCACTACCGGGTTGCAGGATCTGAGCCGGCAGGCCAACGAGCCGCGGATCATTCAGTTCTCACTTCGTTTCGAGTGGTGAAGTTCGCCCACATCACGCGTCTGTGACCGCGCTATGGCCCCGCCCCCCAGGCGGGGCCCTTTTTTCATTACGGTCCGGCTCCGGCTCGGGCTGGGGGATATACTGTTGCCTGGGCGGTCGCCGGCGGGCGACGGTGGAAGCCGTCCGGACGGCGTGCGGGCGCGGGTTGCAGGGAGGCGGTGGGAGGATACAGCACACGTGAAGCCTGTCGGCGAGCGAATGCTGTTCTGGTGAGAAAAATGACTCCTTTCTTGCAGAATCGCCGTCCCGGCCGGACGTGGAGGGTTGCTGCGGCCGCGGCGATCCTCGGTCTTGTTGCGGGCTGCAGCAAGCCCCCTGGCTGGGAGATCTATCGTTTCGATGATCACCTGGCGGACCAGGCGACTGTTTCGGCCGCCACGGTGGTGAGCTCCAGGGAGGCGGCGCCGGAGCTCGAGTGGGACTTTTCCGAACCGGTGGTCACGTGGCTGTCCGTGCGCGGAAGGATGGGGTTTCGTCCGGACGGGCATCTGGTAGTCAAAGGCGAAGGAGAGAGCCCGGTCATCTTGTCTCCGGACGAGCCGGTGATCGACTGGACGAAGTACGACAGCCTCATGATCCGGATGGCGGTGGCCGGGGGGCGAAAGATCCGGCTTCGTTTTCCGCAGCAGCAGTACGAGAAGGATCTTGCGCCTCCGCTACAGTTCCGCGTCTACCGGTTCGACCTGAATTTCCGTGGCCCCTCGTACAAGGCGCGGCTGATGATCGAGCCGACGGACAGTCCCACCGACGCGGTCGCCATCGACTACATCAAGCTGATCCCGCGGCGCACCCGATTCCCCAAGCCGGCGGGCGTGTTGCTGGTAGGCAAGCGAGCCGAGTACCGCCGCGTGATCTACACCCACGCACCTTCGAAGATCGCCTACGAGGTCCGGGTCCCGGACGACGCGCGACTGCGCTTCGGGCTCGGCACAGCGGGGAGCGACACGGTCACCTTCCGGGTGACGGCCGGCGGCGATGCGGTCTTCTCACAGGCAGTCTCAGAGAGCAGCGCCTGGCTGGATGAAGAGGTGGATCTTTCCGGCTACGCGGGCGATACCGTGCGCCTGGCGTTCGAAACGGAAGGACCAAAGGGGGCGGTCGGGTTCTGGGCGACGCCGGTGCTGACGACGACACGCCCGAAGGCCAGGCCCAATATCGTCCTGTACTTGATCGACACGCTGCGGGCGGACCATACGAGCCTTTACGGGTACTCCCGGGACACCACGCCGTTCTTGAAGAAGCTGGGCAGCGAGGGAGTGGTTTTCGAGGACTGCCAGGCCCAATCCACGTGGACGAAGCCCTCGGTGGCGACCCTGCTGACCTCGCTCCACACCCCGGCCCATGGCATCGATGAATTCACCGACACGATACCCCGGGGAGCGACGACGCTGGCGGCGGCGCTCCGCAAGGCCGGCTACGTCACGGCCAGCATTATTGCGAACCCGTTCTCGGGCCGAAACTCAGGGCTGGAGCGCGGTGTGGATCACCTGTTCGAGTACCCGGCGGTCCACCGCTACCGCCGGCGGATCGAGGGGGCGACGGACTCGGCGGCGCTCAACCGGGTAGCCTTCCCCTGGCTGGAAAAACACAAAGGCGAGCCCTTCTTTCTCTATCTCCATTCAACGGACCCCCACGCGCCTTACCGGCCGCCGCCGGCGACGGAGGCCAAGTTCGCCGATCCCGCCGAAACTCCTGCTTTCAACCGCGACTACGACAGGTTGCGGCAGACTCTTGGCGCTTACGGTGGGGGGGCGGTCTTCAACCGGGCGCAGGCCGAAGCGAAGGGCATCGACCCCGACCGGTGGGTGCGCCGGGCGATCGACCGTTACGACGGGGAAACGCTGTTCAACGACCAGAACATCAAGCTGCTGGTCGAGAAGCTGGAGGATCTCGGAATTCGCGGCAACACGCTGATCGTGGTCGTCTCCGATCATGGTGAGGAGTTCCTCGAGCATGGCTGGACGACGCACGGATACTCGCTGTATGCGGAGCTGACCCGGGTGGTGTGTCTGATGTGGAACCCGAAGCTGATCCCGGCTCCCAGACGCATCCAGGAGCCGGTGGGGCTGATCGACGTCATGCCGACGATTCTCGATCTGGCCGGCGTTTCCACCCAAGGCCTTTTGGAAGGCAGGAGTCTGGTTCCGCTGATTCGCGGGGAGGCAGCCGCGGCCAGGCCGGTGATGGCCGCCCGGCTACCGGAGAGGACTCCGCCTCCGCCCGGCGGCGGCATTCCCGAGAACCGGACGACGACGATCGCCTGGATCGGTTCGGACTGGAAGCTGATCTACCGGCCGGACGGAGAAAGCGCCGGACTCAAGGAGGTGGAACTCTATGACCGCCGGACCGACCGGGGGGACCGCCATGACGTGGCGGACCGGCACCCAGCGGTGGTGAAACGGCTCCTGGGCCAGATTCACCGCTGGCAGGACGGCCAGAATCAGGTGCGCGAACTGCTTGGTCCGGCGAGGAAGACCACCCTCGACCCGGCCACCCTCCAGCGCTTGCGCACCCTCGGCTACATCGGAGGAGGAACGCCTTCTCCGGGCGGCAAACAGCCTGAATCGGGCCGGGAACAAGACCAGCGCTGAGCCCCGGCCGGGAGTCCAGGCCGGGAGCGCCCGGGGCGCAGCGCATTACTCGAAGAGGCCGGTCCCGAAGGACCGGCCTGATCACCCGGTAATCCGCTCCTCGTGTGTGCGTTCAGGCGGTACGCATCGTCTCGGCCGCCGCCTCCTTCTGCTTGGAGGCGATGGCCGCCTGGGCCGCCGCCAGGCGCGCGATGGGCACGCGGTAGGGCGAGCAGCTCACGTAGTCCATGCCGACGCGGTAGCAGAAGGCGACGCTCGAAGGCTCGCCGCCGTGCTCGCCGCAGATGCCGACCTCGAGCTCCGGCCGTGTGCTCCGGCCCCTCTTGACGCCCATCTCGACGAGCTGGCCGACGCCTTCCTGGTCCAGCACCTGGAACGGGTCCGCCTTGAAGATCTTCTTCTCCTCGTATTCCTTGGAGAACTTGACGTAGTCGTCGCGGCTGAGCCCCATGCAGGTCTGGGTCAGGTCGTTGGTGCCGAAGCTGAAGAAGTCGGCTTCCCGGGCGACCTTGTCGGCCGTCAGGGCGGCGCGCGGGATCTCGATCATCGTACCGATCATGTACTTGACCTCGACGCCGGCTTTCTCGAGCTCTTCCTCGAAGACGCGCTTGACGATGGCCTTCTGGTCGGCGAGCTCCTCGGCCGAGCCGATGAGGGGAATCATCACCTCGGGGATCACCTTGATCCCTTTCTTCGCCACCTGGATGGCCGCCTGGGCGATGGCCCGGGCCTGCATCTCGGTGATCTCGGGATAGGTGATGCCGAGGCGGCAGCCGCGGTGGCCGAGCATCGGGTTGAACTCGTGGAGCTCCTCCACCCGGCGCAACAGGTTCGGCAGGTACTTCTTCAGCTCCCGCACGGGCACGCCGTAGCGCTCGCTCATGGCGCGCTTCTCTTTGATGGTGGCGTGGGGCAGCTTGGCCAGATCCACCATGATCTCCTCGCGCTTGGGCACGAACTCATGCAGCGGCGGATCGAGCGTCCGGATGATCACCGGATAGCCGTCCATGGCCTTGAAGAGTCCGGCGAAGTCGCGGCGCTGCATAGGCAGCAGCTTGCGAAGCGCCTTCTTGCGGTCCTTCTCGTTGTCGGCGAGGATCATCGCTTGCATGTGTTCGATGCGGCCCTCGCCGAAGAACATGTGCTCGGTGCGGCAGAGGCCGATGCCCTGGGCCCCGAACTTCCGGGCCACTTTCGCGTCACGGGGCACGTCGGCATTGGCGCGGACACCGAAGTCGCCGCGGAACTCGTCGGCCCAGCCCATGAACTCGGCCAGAATGCCGGAGGTGGGATCCGGTTCGACCGTCGTAGCCTGGCCGGCGAAGACCTCACCGGTGGTGCCGTCGAGCGAGATCCAATCGCCTTCTTTCAAGGTGACGCCGGCCACGGTCATCTTGCGGCCACGCTCGTCCACCTTGATGTCCTCGGCGCCGGCCACGCAAGGGGTGCCCATGCCGCGGGCCACGACGGCCGCATGGGAGGTCATTCCGCCGCGTGAGGTCAGGATGCCCTTGGCCACCTCCATGCCGTGGATGTCGTCGGGTACGGTCTCCTTGCGGACCAGGATCACCGGGCCCTTCTTGGCCGCTTCGACGGCGTCGTCGGCGGTGAAGACGATACGGCCCACCGCGGCGCCGGGCGAGGCCGGCAGTCCCTTGGCCAGCAGCTTCAGCGTCTTCCGGGACTTCGGCTCGATGAGCGGATGCAGGAGCTGGTCGAGCTGGTTCGGCTCGACCCGCATGACGGCCTTTTCCTTGCTGATCAGGCCTTCGTGGACCATGTCCACGGCGATCTTCACCGCCGCCGGGCCGGTGCGCTTGCCGTTGCGGGTCTGCAGCATGTAGAGTTTGCCGTCCTGGATGGTGAACTCGAAGTCCTGGACGTCACGGTAGTGCTGCTCGAGTTTGGTGGTGATCTCCTTGAGCTGCTCGTAGACCTCGGGCATCTCCTCCTTGAGCATGGAGATCGGCTTCGGTGTGCGGATGCCGGCGACGACGTCCTCGCCCTGGGCGTTGATCAGATACTCGCCGTAGAACTCCTTCTCGCCGGTGGCCGGATTCCGGGTGAAGCCGACGCCGGTGGCCGAGTTGTCGCCCAGGTTGCCGAAGACCATCGTCTGGACGTTGACCGCGGTACCCAGATGGTCGTCGATCTTGTTCATCTTGCGGTAGTGGGCGGCCCGGGGGTTCCACCAGCTCTGGAAGACGGCGTTGCGCGCCATTTCGAGCTGCTTCATGGGATCCTGCGGGAACTCCTGACCGGTCTCCTTTTTGTAGACCTTCTTGAACTCCGCGACGACCTTCTTGAGGTCTTCCGCCGTCAGGTCGGTGTCGAACTTCGCCTTGGCCTTCTTCTTCTGGGCTTCGAACACGCGCTCGAATTTATCCTTGTCGATGCCCATGACCACGTTGCCGAACATCTGGATGAAGCGGCGGTAGCAGTCATAGGCGAAGCGCGGGTTCTGCGCTCTTTTGGCGAGACCCTCGACGCTGACGTCGTTGAGCCCAAGGTTGAGGACGGTATCCATCATGCCCGGCATGGAGAACTTCGCGCCGGAGCGGACGCTCACCAGCAGCGGGTTCTCGGGATCGCCGAGCTTCTGGCCCATCATTTCTTCGAGCTTGGCCAGGGCCTCCTTCATTTGCTGGTCCACTTCTTCGGGGACCTTGCCGTCGTTCTCGAAATAGAGGTTGCAGACCTCGGTGGTGATGGTGAAACCGGGCGGCACCGGAACGCCGGTGCGGCTCATCTCGGCGAGGCCGGCGCCCTTGCCGCCGAGCAGGCCCTTCATGGTCCCGTCGCCGTCGGCGGTGCCGCCGCCGAAAAAGTACACGTATTTCTTCATAGCTGCGTCGCTCTCCTTATCGCTTGAAACGTCACTGTCTTGCTCTGCCATGACCCACGCCCCTCTGCGGCCCTGCCGGCCGGGGCGGCCCAGGAGCGGGCGGGCCGGATCGCCCGCTCAGCTCCGTGTTGTCACAATCTCCGAAAAATCGGCGATCGATGAGAACTCTTTTAACAGATTGGCGAGCAAAGCCAACCGGTTCCTGCGGAGGCGCTGGTCGGGCGCGTTCACGAGGACGTGGTCGAAAAAGCTGTCCACTCGGGGCCGCAAGGCGGCGATCGCCTGGAGTCCAGCCCGGTATGCGCCACGGCCGCGATGTTGTTCCACCTCGGCGCGAACGCGCCGGAAAGCATCGTAGAGCTCTCGCTCCTGCGGTTCCATCAGCATTTCCGGTGCCACTTCATCGTCCCCGGCGTAGCCCGCCTGGCGGAGAATGTTCTTGATCCGTTTGAAGCTGGCGGCGATGGGCTCGAAGTTCTCCGTCGGGCGAACGTCGCGGATCGCCGCCAGCCTTTCCGCGGCATCGGGGAGATCGTCGGCGCCCGCGGCCAGCACGGCGTTCACTTCGTCATAGGCGAAGGCGCGAACCTCACGGAAATAGTAGCGGATACGATCGTCGAAGAACTCGATCAATTTCTCGTCCCCGCCGGCGAGCTCCGGAATGCGGAACCTCAAGCCGCCTTCCACCAGGATACGCACGACGCCCTGGGCCGCCCGGCGCAGCGCGAATGGGTCTTTTGACCCACTGGGGACCAAGCCGATTCGGAAGCACTCCCGTAGCGTGTCGAGCTTGTCGGCCAGCGCCACCAGTCGTCCCTCGTGGGTCGAGGGGATCTCGTCGTCCATGGTGACGGGCTTGTAGTGATCGTAGATCGCCTGCGCCACGGGCTCCGGTTCCCCTTGCGCCCGGGCGTAGAGGCCGCCGATGATGCCCTGCAATTCGGGAAACTCGCCCACCATTTCCGTCGTCAGATCACATTTGGCCAGCCGGGCCGCGCGGCATGCATGCTCATCCCCGCCGAGTGACTCGACGATTGCCACCATTCGCCGTGCTTTGTCGAGATAACTTCCCAATTCCTTCTGGAATGTGACGTGGGCCAGGTCATCGACGCGGTCGGCGAGCTTGCGGCGCTGGTCGAAGTTCCAGAAGAAGCGGGCGTCGTTGAAGCGGGCGCGCAGCACCCGCTCGTTACCCCGGCGCACCAGGCCTTCGGGGTCGTCGGCGGTGTTCATCACGGCGATGAAGCGCGGCGCGAGGGTGCCGTCGGCGTTCAGCACCGAGAAGTACCGCTGGTGGTGCCGCATCACGGTGACCAGCACCTCCATGGGCAGCTCCAGAAAAGCCTCGTCGAAGCTGCCGAGGATGGGAGTGGGGTACTCGGTTAGGTAGACGAGGGTCTCGAGCAGCGCCGGGTCTTCCTTCACTCTCAGGCCGGAGCCTTCGAGCAGCGCGGCGATGCCGGCCTCGATCCGCCGGCGGCGCCGGGAGGCCGGTACCAGAACGTAGTTGCGCTCCAGTTCTTCCTGGTAGCCGGCGATGGTGACGCGGACCTTCGGTTTGCCGAGGCGGCGGTGGCCGGCCGACGTCCGCCCGCTCTTCACCCCGGCGATCTCGAAGGGAACGACCTGGGCGCCGAGCAGGGCCACCAGCCAGCGGATCGGTCGGATGAAGCGGGGACCGTTCTTGCCGGTCCAGTACATCGTCTTCGGCCAATGGATCTGGAGGATGATCCGCGGCAGCTCCTCGGCGAGGATGTCGATGGTGCGGCGGCCGGGGATCTTCTTCTTCAGCGTGAGGTATTCGCCCTTGGGCGTCTGGACGGCCTTGAGCTGCCCCGGGTCCACCCCGTGGCGCCGGGCGAAACCTTCAGCGGCGCGTTCGCCGGCGGCCACCGGCGGCCCGGTGAGCACTTCGGTGCGCGATTTCTGCTTGAGCGGCAGGCCCGAGGCCTTGAGCGCCAGGCGGCGCGGCGTCGCTTCCACCCAGGCGACCTCGCCGGGCAGGCCGTGATCCTTCAGCACCGCCTCGAACCGCTCCCGCAACTGTTGCAAGGCGGGCGGGAGCATCCAGTCCGGGATCTCTTCGGCGCCGATCTCCAGCAGAAAGTCCTTCGCCATTACGCGGCCACCTCCCCGCCGGCTTGCTGGTCCAGCCAGATCCGGGCCGTGCCCACCGCCAGCTTCCTCACCCGGGCGATCACTCCCACCCGCTCGGTGACGCTGATCGCGCCGCGGGCGTCCAGCAGGTTGAACAGGTGAGAGCACTTCAGCACGTGGTCATAGGCGCCGAGCACCGGGAATCGCTTCTTTTCCGGGTATTCCGGATAGGCGTCGAGCAGCCGGCGGCACTCGGCCTCGTGCAGGTCGAACAGCTTCCAGAGCGTATCGATGCCGGCCATCTCGAAGTTGTAGACCGACATCTGCAGCTCATCGTCGTAGCGCACGTCGCGGTAGGTGAAGCCGGGCGCCCATTCGATGTCGTAGACCGAGTCCTTACCCTGCAGGAATGCCGCGATCCGCTCCAGGCCGTAGGTCAGCTCCACCGGCACCACCTCGAGGTCGATGCCGCCGCACTGCTGGAAGTAGGTGAACTGGGTGATCTCGAGCCCGTCGAGCATCACCTGCCAGCCGATGCCCCAAGCGCCCAGGGTGGGCGACTCCCAGTTGTCTTCCTCGAGCTTGATGTCGTGCTTGTCGAGATCGATGCCGATGGCCTCGAGGCTGGCCAGGTACTGGTCGATGATGTCGTCCGGCGAGGGCTTCAGGATCAACTGATACTGCTGGTGCTTGTAGAGGCGGTTGGGGTTGTCGCCGTAACGGCCGTCGGCGGGGCGCCGGGACGGCTGGACGTAGCCGACGCGATAGGGCTGCGGTCCCAGCACGCGCAAGAAGGTCTCCGGACACATCGTGCCGGCGCCTACTTCCACGTCGTAGGGCTCTTGCAGGATGACCCCGCGCTTGCCCCAGTACTGTTTGAGCTTGTTGATGATGTCCTGGTAGTAGTCCATCGGCTGCTTTCCTTACCCCCGGCGCGGCCCGCGATGCGGCCGCCTCAGCCCTGCCGCCGAAACCCTGTCGGAGCGCCGCTCACAACGCCTCCAGGTATTCGGGCGTCCGAAGCTTGTGCTCGAGGTGCTCCTCGATCTGTCTTACCAGCGAGCGGCGCACGCCGGCCGCCGTCTCCTTGGCCCACTGGCGCGGCGTCAGCTCGCCGATAGGCCGCCGCAACATCTCCTCGACGATCGCCTTCTCTCCGGGCTTGACGTCGAGTTCGCCGAGGAACCCGGACAGCCGCACCGCCCAGAGGCAGAAATAGTTGACGGCGGGCCAGACGCCGCGTTCCCGCGTTTCCCGCAGGTAGCCGAGCAGGCTGACCAGCAGCCGGAAGAACTTCTCATTGGGTTCGGCCGGCGGCAGCAACTGGTCGGAGACCTCCGCGATGAAATCCAGCGCTACGCTGAGCGAATAATCGCCCGCGAGTTCGAATTGCGACTCGAGCAGCTCACACGAATCCAGGTTGACCAGTTCGCGCGTCTCGCGCTGGAAGTAGTGCATCTCGACGTGCGAGAGGCGTTCGAGCCCGCTGCCGAACGAACTCTTCATCCGCCGCGCCCGTCTGGCTACACCGCGAAGTTTTCCTTGGTCGCGGCTGAAAAAACTGACGATCAGGTCGGCCTCCCCGAACGGGTAGGTCCGAAGGATGATCGCCTCGCTCACTTGGGCGGGCATTCAGGCAACACGCTCAAACCCTTCAATTTATCACAGGGTCCCGGAGGCCCGCCGCCGAGCGGCCGCGGGGGCTCAGAGAAAGAGGCGGCGGGCGGCAAAGGCGGCGGTTCGGAACGGGTCCGGGGGAACGTAGGGGAGGGGGCGGTCCACGACCATGCCGATTTCGGGTTCCAGCGGGAACCCGGCGATCATGTCGGCGAGGATCTTGCCGGCCGCCACGGCGAAGCTGACCCCCTCGCCGCTGTAACCGAGGGCGTAATAGATGTTCGGACAACCCGCGAGCCGGCCGATGGACGGGAGCCCGTCGCGGGTGTAGCAGATCACCCCGCTCCAGCCGTGGGTGAGGGGGAGGGAGGCCAGATCGGGCCACACGCGCCGGATGAAGTCCGGCAGCCGGGCGAGTTGGGCCTTGTGATTGCCGCCGTGCACCAGCCCGCCATAGATATGAGCGGCCCCGCCGCCACCGAGGATCAGGCGGCCATCCGGGGTTACCTGGAGGTAGTGCAGGGAGTGCTCCGCGGTCACGAGCATCCGAGCCGGTTTCAGCCCGGCGGCGGCGAGCTGCGCCTGATCGGCCGGGCCCGCAGCGATCACGCTCGTGACGAGGGGAAAGTAGGAGTGGCGGAAGAGGCCGAGCGCGTGGGAGTAAGCGTTGGTGGCCAGCACCGCGGTGGAAGCGGTCACCCTGCCGAACTCCGTCTCGATTTCCACCGTGCGCCCGCCCGAGATCCGCACCGCGCGCGTCTGCTCGTAAACCTCGACGCCGCGCTCTTCGGCCAACCCTTTCATTCCCAGAGCCAGCCGGCCGGGGTGGAGCGCGGCCGAACCATCGGTGTAGGCGAGCGCAGCCACGAAAGCCTCGCTGCCGAGTTCCCGGAGCGCTGCCTCGCGATCGAGCCAACGTAGGGGGACGCCGAGCGCCTCCAGTGTCCGGGCGGTTTCTTCGAGGGCCGGACGCTGACGGCCGGAGGTGGCGGCGACCAGATACTCGGCCGGGCGCAGGTCGAAGGAGAGCCCGTGGCGCGCGGCGTAGCTCCTCAGTATCTCCAGGCCGATGAGGGAAATGCACCTGCCGGCGTCAGCCCACCGGCTGGGGAAGCCGGCGAAGTTCAGGTTCGTGGCCAGCGCCTGGCCCCCGTTCCGGCCGCTGGCCCCGTAGCCGCACCGGGCGGCTTCGAGCAGGACGATACGTTTCCCGCGGAATCTGCCGGCGAGGTGCCAGGCGGCGGAGAGACCGGTGTAGCCGCCGCCGATGACCACGATGTCGGCTGAGGTTCGTGGCGCCAGTAGCGGCGGGTTCGGTTGGCGCTCGTAGAAACCCGCCGATTCGAGCCAGTAGGAATGGACGTAGGGCTCGCTCACCGCCGGGGGGACCGGCTCCCGCTGGAAAGCCCGGCGGAGTAGAGACCCGCCCCCGAGGACTCCCGCCGCGCCGGCGACGACACCCCCAACGAAGGTTTTCCAAGACATGGTCCGGTACAGCGGCGGCGATGCCGGCCGCGGATTCCATTATCGCCGGGCTGAGGCGGCTTGCTGCGCGGGACGGGAACCGAGGCGGGTTCGCCGGGCCGTTGGATCGGGCGGCGAATGTTATATTAGTCGCTTACGGCCATGGCTGAGGGCAACGAGAACGCGAATGCCGCCGTCGCCGAAGAGGCGCCCGATCCGAATCTGGTCGCCGTCCTCAGCGACGGGACGAAGGTGAAGCGCCGCATCCCGCGCCAGCGCGCTTGCAACGAGAAGAACGCCAAAGGCAAGTATTGCACCGGGCACCTGAAGCGCTGGTATTTCTTCGGGGACGAGGTGAAGCAGAAGTTCGGCGAAGACGCCGAGATCTACCGTTGCGTCAAGTGCAAGACGCTGTACCTGCCGAATCCCGACGAGGAACCCCGCTCCGGAACGCTGGCCTGGTAACCGCCGGCGCGCGGGGCGCTTTCTCCTGAGGGACCTGTCCGAGGGACACGGCCCATTCCTTCCGCTGCTGCGGCGCGAGCGGGTTCGGTTCCGGCGAGGCTCGCAGGAAGAAGAAAAACCGCCCCGGAACCGGATGAGGGGCCGCAAGCAGCCGGTTCCGAAGCGGCACGCCCGAGCACGGGCTGGGACCCGGCGTCGGCGCCGCCTGGATTCGAATCACCCGCTTGTGCGTTCCATCCCTGGTGGGGCCCGCGTCCTCTTTAAATCTTTTCCACCACCTCAGGATGCCACGCGTACGCCGATACCGGAGGTCCCGGGCAGGACTCGTCCGGAGAATCGAGGGTCCATCCCTGTCCCTCAAAAAAACCCCTCTGAAGCAACCAGCAGCGGGTAGAAAGGGCGGTTCTGGAAAACTACTTCGACACCGATTCCCGCAAGCACGCTTATAAATACTCCGCGCGCTCCACCCGGCCGCTCGTTGCATTCAGAGGGTCAGGTTTCAGAGACTTTCCATCAATTCACCGGAGGGTGGAGCAAGCGGCGTGCCAAACGGCACGGCTCACCGGTGGTTGATAGGAAACGGGATTCCGCCTGTCGGGAGGCGACGGCGGTGTGTCCCGGCTCGCGGGTTGTGTCATTGTGACACAATCGAACGAGATGGTTGGATCTCGCCGCGGCTTCCTGTGGCTCTGGGCCGCCACCGCCTGCGTGGCGCCGGGAGCGACCGGCGATTACCTGCTCGACGCGCCCCATCCGCGGCTGCTGTTGGCCAAACGGCATCGGCGCCTGATCGAGCGGGAACGGGAACGCCGCTCCCTGCGCTGGCTGCAGCTCGAATCCCTGCTGAGGGGAACGAGGAAGCTGCCGGAGCCCGGCTTCGCCTACGCGCTGGGTTATGCCGCCGGAGGTGGTGAAGAGTACGGCAGGAAAGCCATCGATTGGGCGTTGGACCAAGGAGACGACCTCCGGCAAGCGGCGATCGTCTTCGACTGGTGCTATGGCCTGCTCGACGAGCGGGAGCGGCGCCAATTGGCCGCGAAGCTCCAGGCGGGTCTGGAAAAGCCGCGGGCGGCTGATCTCGCGTCCGTCCAAGCCCGAGTGCTGGCGGCAGCGGCGGTTTCCGGGGAGATCGCCGGAGCGCCGGAGCGGGAGCTCCAGTGGGCGGTGGAGACCTGGTGGCGCGGGATGGTCATTCCGGCGCTTCGGGCCGGCAAGGATCCGTTCCCAAGGGAGCAAACCTACCCTTTGGTGGAGATCTTCCACGTGATTCGGGACAACCTCCGGATCGACCTGCGGCGGGACGCCCGCAAGTTCTTTACCTCCTGGCCCTCCTACTTGCTGCTCACTTACTATCCGGCCCTATACCCGGCGGCTGAGAACGAGTACCACATTCCGCTGATGCGCCGGCCGGGCCGTCCGGATCTCCGGGTGGCCGCGCTCGCCCGGGCGGCCGACCTGGCGCTGGTGGCCTACGATCCCAACTCGTTGGAGGTGCAGTTCCTCCAGGGCTGGGCCATGCAGGACTCGCTGATGATGCGCGGTCCGTTCGGGGCCCCCTATGAGTTCCTTTGGGCCAATCCCTATCACCCTGGGCTGAGCTACTACAGCGCCCCTCTCGTCCACTACGACGCCAAGCGCGGCCGGCTGGTGGCGCGGGCCAGTTGGGATGCGGGAGCGTTGTGGTTCTACTACGGCGACGGGCTGATGCAGACTTTCGAGGAGGGCCGCATCAAGCCGCTTACCCCGGAGAAGTTCCGCTTGCCGCTGTACCTCGGGGGCGTGGCGGTAGCGCCTTTCTGGGGAGGGCGGAAGTTCCAGATTACCGAAGAGAATCCGAGGACGTTTTTCCTGCTTGGGCTCTTGCCGCGCACCAGGTACGACGTCGAGGTGGATGACGAGGAGCTTTTCGAGGCCGCCACCGACGCGGCCGGAATCCTGAAGCTGGAGTTCCCCCACGGACGGGCGGTGGGGGTCCGGATACACGAGGCGCCGGTGGGCGGCGGGTCCGGGACCGGCGCCGGGGCGGGCCGAAGGCCGCAAGACCGGCCGGGCGCGTAGGGTTGCTCTGTGACCTGAAGAGCTCTTGGTACCGGGACCGCCAGGTCCTGCCGGGCTGCGGCCGATCGGTTGTGGTGCTCCTGTTCGTTCCGAGAAGAATCGCAATGCACCTCAAGACGATCATCGCCGCCAGCGGCCTGGTGGCCCTGGCCGGGCTGATCTTGGGCCCCACGCCCACCGCAGTCGCCCAGGCGGACAAGATCTGGATCTGCCACGTGCCGCCGGGCAACCCGGAAAACGCCCATCCGGTCTGGGTGAGCATCCATTCCCGGGATCCCGAAGGCCGCGGCCACAACCCGCATCAGGCCCAGGCCATGGGCTTCGTTTGCCAGACCGAAGGCTGTGTGGATGAATGCCCGTAGATGACGGCGAGGAGCAGCCGGAAGGCCGTATGGATTGACGGGAGGTTGACCGCGGGCAGCCGCCGCGAACCGGAGCCCCGCAGGGTTCGCGCTGAAGTTCTAGACCGGTAGCCTGCGCGCCGGGGGGCCCGTGGGGGAGCCGCGCCTTACGGGTACCAGTTTCGGAGACGCACTTCGATCCCCGTACCCGCCAGCGCCTTCTCGAACACCGACAGGTCCGAGCCCCGGTAATGGTAAGGGTAGACGACCCTGGGGTGGAAGGCTTTCACTGCCTCGGCGGCCTCCTCGGGCGGCATCGTGTAAGGCAGGTTCATCGGGACGAAGGCGACGTCGATGTCTTTGAGCGCCCGCATCTCGGGGATTCCTTCGGTATCTCCAGCGATGTAGATGCGCAGGCCGCCGTAGGTGATCAGATAGCCGTTGCCGCGCCCTTTTTCGTGGTAGACCTTCCCCGGCGACGGGCCTCGTTTCAAGTTGTACATGGGGATCGCTTCGATCTTCCACCGTCCCAGCGTCAGGGATTCGCCGTTGCGCAACACTCGAGCGCCGTGAATCTTCGCCGCGGCCGCCGGCGGAGCGACGATCACCGTGGAGGGCTTTCTCAGCGCCGCGATCTGGCCCGGGTCCAGATGGTCGCCGTGGATGTCGGTGACCAGGATGTAGTCGGCCTTGGGCAGGCCTTCGTAGTCGCCGCGGCTCCAGGGATCGATGTGCACCACCTGCCCGCCGGCCCGTATCATCAAGCTGGCGTGCATGATGGGAGTGATCTCGAGGGCTCCTGCCTGGGTCTCGAACCGGTCCCCGCCAGGGGCCGATGCCGCCAGCGCCGAGGCGATGAAGCAGATCAGGATCGCATCCCGCATGACAGGGATTGTATCGCGCCGGAGGCCCCGGGAACGCAATGCTAGAATGAGGGTTTCCTCCGCTCATGCACGATCTCGCCGCGTTTCGTAAGGAAGTGGATGCCTACGCCCGGCGCCTGGCCGCGCGGGGCTTCGTTCTCGACGTGGATCGTTTCCGGGAACTGGACGAGGCCCGGCGGAAGAAGCTCGCCGAAGTCGAAGAGCTACGGGCCTTGCGGAAGCGCGAGAGCGCCGAGATCGGCAAGTTGAGGAAGGCGGGCCGGGACGCCACCGAACGGCAACTCAAAGTACGGCAGATCGGGGAGCGGATTTCCGCCTTGGAAGCCGAGGCGAAGCAGGCCGAGGAAGCCTTCCGCGACTTCATGGCCGGGGTGCCGAACGTGCCCCACGAAAGCGTCCCGGCGGGCGGGTCGGAGGCCGACAACGTCGAGCTGAAGCGGTGGGGAGCGCCGCCGGAGTTCGACTTCGAGCCGAAAGCCCATTGGGATCTGGGACCGCAACTGGGCATTCTCGACCTGGAGCGGGCGGCGAAGGTGGCCCGGGCCCGGTTCGCCGTCTACTGGGGAGCCGGGGCCCGCCTGGAGCGGGCGCTGATCACCTTCATGCTCGACGTCCACACGTCCGAGCACGGCTACACGGAGGTCCTGCCGCCGTTCCTTACCAATTCCGCCGCGCTGTTCGGCACGGGGCAGTTGCCGAAGTTCGCCGAAGACCTCTTCAAGATCCAGGACGAGGATCTCTGGCTGGTGCCCACCGCCGAGGTGCCGGTGACGAACCTGTTCGCGAAGGAGATTCTCGACGCCGCGAGCCTGCCGGTGAAGCTCTGCGCCTACACCCCGTGCTTCCGCAGCGAAGCGGGTTCGTATGGCAAGGACGTCAGGGGGATCATCCGGCAGCATCAGTTTCAGAAAGTGGAACTGGTGAAGTTCACCCGGCCCGAGGACAGCTACGACGAGCTCGAGAAGCTCACCGCCGATGCCGAGCACATCCTGGAGAAGCTGGGCCTGCCGTACCGGCGGGTGGTTCTGTGCACCGCCGACCTGGGCTTCTCGGCGGCCAAGACCTACGATCTCGAGGTGTGGCTGCCGGGGCAGGGCACGTTCAAGGAGATCTCCTCCTGCTCGAACTTCGAGGCGTTCCAGGCCCGCCGGGCCTCGATCCGCATGCGCCGGGCGGGCGGGAAGCCGGAGTTCGTGCACACGTTGAACGGCAGCGGCCTGGCGGTGGGACGGACCTGGGTGGCCATCGTCGAGAACTTCCAGCAGAAGGACGGCAGCGTGCTGATTCCGGATGCGCTGCAGCCGTATCTGAATGCGGAGGTTCTGGGGGCCGACGGGCGGCTCTGGTGAGTCCGCAGGAATCGCGGTCACGAGTAGTCGGCAATCTTTTTCTCTGTAGTTAACTCTCCCTGTTTCAATCGGTTGTACGGTTTCCGCCGGCCGGGGAATGGAACCGTTGGCACGATTCCCCGGCCTAGACTGGGTGCGTGGAACACGCGAGCGTCCCGCCCGTGAGCGCGGCGGGCGAGCGACCAAAGGAGGCTAGGGAGTGAGGTTTTCCAGCGCTTCGACGATCATCAGCATGGCGGCAGCGATTCTGCTGGTCCCGGCGGGCCTGCGGGCCCAGCCGGCCTTGACGACGATCCAGGACACCCTCTACAAAGCCGACGGTAGTCCGTTCGAGGGGGTACTCCGGATCAACTGGCGAAGCTTCGAGGGACCGGACGCCGTCAACGTTCCGACCAACAACCTGACCGTGACAGTGACCGCCGGGCGGTTGCACGTGCGCCTGGTGCCGACCACGACGGCGCCGACCGCCTCCTACTATTCCGTGCGGTACGTGGCGTCCGGTTCGGTGCAGTTCACCGAGATCTGGAGCGTTCCACAGAGCGCCACGCCGCTGCGGGTGCGGGACGTGCGGATCGAGTGGCCGCCGATGACCTCGGCGGTGGTGGCGGAGCTGACCAACGTCACGATCCAGGACGTCCAGGGGCTGCCCGAGGCTCTCGACGCCCGGCCGGTGAAAGGTTCCGGCTACACGGCCTCACGGGCGGCGGTAATCGGAGCCACCGGGGAACTGGAGGCCGCCACCGGGGCCGCCGGCGACTGCGTCCGGGTGGACGGTACCTCGGCTCCTTGCTCGAGCGGCGCGGCGGCGGCCATCGGCTTCGTGGACAGCGAGACGCCGCTGGGAACGGTGGACGGGGCGAACGCTACTTTCACTCTCGGGGCCGCCCCCAATCCGGCTGCGAGCCTCAAGGTTTTCCGGAACGGATTGTTACAGAAACAAGGGCTCGACTACACGCTCACCGGCAACACGATCACTTTTCTCGGCAACGCCATTCCTCAGCCAGGCGATGTACTGCTCGCCGATTACCGTACAGGCGGCAACTGAGGCAGCGAGCACCCGAGCCCCCGGCCGGCATTGGTCGCGCTCGAGAACCGGATCATCTCCCCAGCCGGCCTTCCCGGCGCGCGGCTTGAAGTGGTACCTATGGACCGAAAGTTCCATGTTTTGTTAAGTAAAAGCGTTTGGTGGGTTCCGGTTGTTTCCCCGGTTGTTCCCGTGGCGGCACGCTGGCAGGATGAGACGTAGGGAAATCGAGCTGGAGGAGAGGGAGTCGAGATGTTGCAATTACTCGTGGCTTCGCTGACTCGGTTCTGGCCCGACCGGCGCGGCCAAGACATGATCGAGTACGCACTCACGGCCGCATTTGTCGCTGTGGCGGCGTCGGCAGTCTTCCCCCCGAGCATCACCCCGGCGATCAGCACGGTATATTCGAAGATTACCGCCGTTTTCGCTCAGCAGCCGTAGACCGGTTCGCGCAAAGCAGGGGGCTGAAGAAGGGTCGAGCCGTTACCGTCAGACTCTGTGGCCCAGGGCTCCCGCTCCTTCTCGAACAGCAGCGTACCGAGGGCACGGCGATTCAGCTATTGGGCACAGGCGTCGCCGGCGGGATGGGGTTTCCGTAAGAAACCGTCCGCATTCTCCTTCACCCGCGGACGCTCGCCGCCGGGATTTTCTCGAGCAGGTCCTCGAACTCGCGCCGGCTTTCGCAGCCGATCGTGAAGCAATCCACCTCCGGCCGCGCCAGCGTCCACTGAAGCGCTTCGTCCGCCCTCAGCCGCAGGATCCCCGCCCCGAAGACCTTCATCCCGATGACGCCTTTGCCGGCGGCCTTCATCCGTTTCAGCACCCCCAGCACCCGGGCCGGGTCGCCGTCCATCACGACGCCGGCGGGGTTCACCCGCGCCAGGTCCACTTCCACCCACGGATGCCTCGCGGCGGCCTCCAGCGCGCCCAGCGTATGGCAAGAGACGCCGTGCGTCCGGACGATGCCCCTCTCTTTGGCCTCGGAGATCACCTCCATGGCCGCCTTCTTCTTCTCCGGCCAGTTTGGATCCCGCATGAAGTGCAGCAGCAGGATATCGATGTAGTCGGTGCCCAGCTCGCGCCGGAAGCGGTCCAGGTCGGCCTTCATCTCGGCGGCGGTGGTGGCGTGGGTCTTAGTGAGGACGGTGATCTTCTCCCGCGGCAGGCCTTTGAGCGCCAGCCGGAGCGCCCCGTGGGTGCCGTATTGGTCGGCGGAATCCCAGAAGGTGACGCCCTGGTCGTAGGCGGCGCGCAGCAGCTCGGCCAGCCCTTTTTCGCCCAGTTTGCGCAACTGATTGGAGCTCTTGCCGGTGCCGTTCGTCCCGGATCCCATCGCCAGGCGGCTGACCTCCAGGCCGGCCGGACCCAGCCGGACCCGGTCCGTGGCGTACTTCTTCTTCGAGTCCGCCGCCGGCAGTCTGCCTGCGAAAGCGGCCAGTGAGGAAAGCTGAAGGAACTCTCTGCGGTTCATACGAATTCATCCCCTCTGGAAAGCGGGTTCTGATTCGAGCCTACCATGGCGATTACGATAGTGGCAGCATGAGGCTGATGGGACGGCTCGGTTTTGCGATACTCATGACGACGATCATGGCGGCGAGCGGTGCGGCGTCGGGCCGGAAACAGGCCCGTTCGATGGTGATTACCACCCGGGGCATCGTGGCGACCTCCCAGACGCTGGCCTCGGTGGCGGGGGCGGAGATCCTCGCCCGGGGCGGGTCGGCGGTGGACGCGGCGATCGCCGCCAACATCGCCCTGACAGTGGTCGAGCCGATGATGAACGGCATGGGCGGCGACCTGTTCGTGATGCGGCGCGACGCCGCCACCGGTGAGATCACCGGGTTGAACGCCAGCGGCTGGGCCCCGGCGGGGCTGACCAGGGAGCTACTGGCTGAGAAAGGCTACTCCTCGATGCCGCAGGCGGGCATCCTGTCGGCGACCGTGCCGGGGTGTGTGGCCGGCTGGGAGGCGCTGCACCGCCGTTACGGGAAGCTGCCGTGGGCCGAACTGTTCCGGCCTGCCATTTACTACGCCGAGAACGGGTTCCCGGTCACCGAGTGGATCCACCAGTATTGGGTGGACGCAGTGGCGAAACTCGAGACCGACGCTGCCGGCAAGCGCATCTTCCTGCCCCGCGGCCGCCCGCCCGAGGTAGGGGAGGTCTTCCGGAATCCCGACCTGGCCGGCGCGCTGCGGCTGGTCGCCGAGCACGGGGCCGAGGCGTTCTACCGGGGGCCGATCGCCGAGGCGATCCTGGCCACGTCGAAGCGGCTGGGAGGCGTCTTCAGCGCCGCCGATCTGGCCGAGTACGAGCCGGAGTGGGTGGAGCCGATCGCCACCGAGTACCGCGGCTGGAAGATCTATGAGCTGCCGCCCAACGGCCAGGGAATGGCCGCGCTCGAGATGCTGAACATCATGGAGCAGTTCGACCTGGGGGGTCTGGATCAAACGAGCGGCGAAGCGTTCCACATCAAGATCGAAGCGCAGAAGCTCGCCTACCAGGACCTGAACCGTTACTTGGGCGATCCCCGCTTCGTCCGGGTGCCGGTTGCCGAACTCTTGTCGAAGGACTATGCCGCCCGGCGCGCGAAACTCATCGACCGGAACCGGGCGCGCTGCGACGTTCAGCCGGGCAGCCCCTGGCCGCCGACGGGAGACACGGTTTACCTGACGGTAGTCGACCGCAACGGCAATATCGTTTCGCTGATCCAGAGCATCTACCTCGCCTTCGGCTCCGGGGTTGTGGTGGACGGCTTCGGTTTCCACTTGCAGAACCGCGGCGGATTGTTCACGCTCGAGGAAGGGCATCCGAACGAACTCCAGCCCCGAAAACGGCCGTTCCACACGATCATTCCCGGGTTGATGGAGAAAGGGAACCGTCATATCGGTTTCGGCATCATGGGCGGGCTGAATCAGGCCCAGGCCCATGCCCAGTTCGTATCCAACATAGTGGACCACGGGATGAACATACAGCTCGCTCTCGAGGCGCCCCGCTTCACCAAGCTCGACTTCGGCGGCTGCGGCGTCAGCATCGAGAGCCGCTTGCCCGAAGAGACGTTGAGCGGGCTTCGCCGATGGGGTCACCAGCTCGAGGTGCTGGAGGATTTCGCCTCCCCGATGGGCGGTGGGCAGGCGGTGCTGTTCGATTCGGCCACGGGGGTGAAGTACGGCGCATCCTCGCCCAGAAAGGACGGGGCCGCGGCGCCGGAGCCGGACCCATACTTTCAACAGAAGCAGCAGCCGGCCGCGCCGGCCGGTTAGGAAGAGCCATGTTCTTGAAACACGTCGAGCAGAACCCCGATCCCGCGAGCAGCATGGGGCGCCGGATTCGGCGGCTCGCGGAATTGGGCATCGAGGCGCCCCAGATTCTCCACATCTTCGCTTATAAGCCGGCCGTGGCGGCCGCTCTCGGCGAATTCAGCCAGATCGTGATGCGCGGGCCGTCGCCGCTCAGCCCAGGATTGCGCGAGCTGATTGCGGCCTTCACTTCGGACCGCAACCACTGCGTCTTTTGACGGGAAGCCCATGCCGCCGGTGCGGCGGAACTGCTGGGCGACCGGAAGCTGGTGGACGCCGTCCTGGATGATTATCGCGCGGCGCCCATCCCGGAAGCGGAAAAGGCCCTCTTCGCTTTCGTCGAGAAGGTCACTGCGTGCTGCGCCGAGGTCCGGCAGCAGGACATCGACCGGTTGCATGAGGCGGGCTGGGCGGACGAAGCCATCCTGGACGCGGTGCTGGTCTGCGCGCTCTTCAACTTCTACAACCGGCTCGTGGACGCTACCGGCGTTCCCCCACTGTCCGAGCGCGGCCACGCCGAATCCGGGCGGCGCATCGCTCGGGAAGGCTATGGGATGCGGTAGTCCGGCGTCATCGGAGCTGACGGGTTAGGTTCGCCGCTTCGCGCAACGCCCTCTCGAAGACTGGATCCGGGCCCTCGATGGCCAGCTCTTCTTTGAGCAGGGAGGTTTCGTCACGGGGTTCGATCCGGGTCCAGGAGACCGATTCTCCCACCCGCACTTCGACGCCCCCCTCCCCAAGCGTGGAGAGCGTCAAGGTGAGTGCGGGGCCTTCAATGGCCGCCGCGACGATTCCGCCGCCGGCCTGCTCCCCGGGCGTTTCGGCGGCAGTGAAGACGCAGGCCGGGCGGTTGGCGAAGGCGTCCCGGAGCCACCCGGCCAGGTAAAGAGCCTCGGCCCCGGGAGCGGAACCGGTATGGGCCACCGTGATTTTTTCCACTTCGTACGGGCCGGCTCCGGCGCACGAGGCGAAGGTCTGGGCCAAGAGCTCGCGCCAGCGGGTGAGCCGGGTCCAAGCCAGATCTGCCACGAGCAGTCCCCGGGAGCGAAGCGTCTCGATCCGGTTGAACGCGGCGCCCGGCTCGGCTCCGTGCGAATCAACGATGACTTTCCCGGCGGTCTGCAGCAGGGGCCCGGCCCCGTCGAGGTCCAGCAGGTCCATCTGTATGCACCACAAGACGACGGGGAGGTCCGGCGCCGTCAAGGCCCGCACGACCGGCGGCAGATCGGCTACAGCGCCCGCGGCCGCGCGGAGGTGGACCTGCTCGATGCAAACCTGTCGGCGGCTCCCGAAAGTCCTCCAACAATGAGCCCGCACACTGGCCTCCAGGCGGCGCTCCGGTCCGCCGGCAACCTCGATGACGATGAGCCGGCAGGGATATACGGGAATCAGAGCGCCCAAGGTCTCCGTCATTTCCGGCTTGTCCGGACTGCTCGCCGTGAGCACCATCAGGGTCATGGAGCAGGCCCGCAGCACCTCGTGGCCGGCTGATCCGGGCTCCTGCGCGGACTGGGCCCAAAGCTCGCTCAGCTCCCGCAGGAGCCGTTCCGGGCGAATCGCGGCCGTCACGGGTTCCTCCATTGCCGCCCGCTGCGGGCGAGCATCGCGTCGGCTTCGGGCGGACCCCAGGAACCGGCCGGATAGTTGGGAAAGTCGAACTCGGATTCCGACCAGACGTCCAGGACCGGCTGAACGGCCCGCCAACTCGCCTCCACCATGTCCTCGCGGATGTAGAGGGTGGCGTCGCCGGCCATGGCGTCGAGCAACAGCGTTTCGTAGGCGGCCGGGGTGCGGACGCCGAAGCCGGCCCCGTAGTTGAAATCCATCGAGACCGAGCGCAGCTTCATTCCGCTGCCGGGCCGCTTGGCCAAGAAGCGCAGGGAAATGCCCTCGTCCGGCTGGATGCGCAAAACGAGGAGATTGGGCTGTATCCATCGGCCTGCTGCGGGGCCGCTTCCTTCGAACAGGGAGTGAGGCGCCGGACGGAACTGGATGGCAACGTCGGTGACGCGGCGGGCCAGACGCTTGCCGGTACGCAGATAGAAAGGCACTCCGGCCCAGCGCCAGTTATCCACGTAGAAAGTGACGGCGGCGTAAGTCTCGGTTCGCGACTCCGGGTCCACTCCGGGCTCTTGCCGAAAGCCCGGCACGTCTTCGCCGCCGATCCGGGCCGGACCGTACTGGCCGGCTACGGCGTGTGCGGGAACCTCTTCAGGCCGCCAGAGCCGGATGGAGCGCAGCAGCTTCGCCCGTTCGTCGCGGACCGCTTCGGCTTCGAAGGCGGCCGGGGGCTCCATGCCCACGGTGGCCATGACTTGCAGCAGGTGGTTCTGGATCATGTCCCGTAGCGCGCCCGCCTGCTGGTAGTACGCCCCCCGGCCCTCGACGCCGATCGATTCGGCGGCGGTGATCTGTATGTGATCCACGTAGCGTCGGTTCCAGAGCGGCTCGAAGATGCCATTGCCGAAGCGGAAAGCGAGGATGTTCTGGACCGTCTCCTTACCCAGGTAGTGGTCGATCCGGTAGATCTCGCTCTCTTGAAAGACCCGCTGGACACGGCCGCACAGCTCGCTGGCGCTCGCGGTATCGTGCCCGAAGGGTTTCTCGATGACGACCCGCCGCCAGCCCCTGCCATTCGCCAGGCCGGCTCTTCCGAGCTGTTCGACGATAGGGGCGTAAAGCGCGGGCGCGGTGGCCAGATAGAACAGGACGTTGTCGGGCATTTCCCGGCCGGCTGTGACTTCCTCGATCCGGGACCGGAGGGCCTGGTAGAGGCCGGCGTCGCGCGAATCTCCGGGAACGTAAAAGAGGCCGCGGGCGAATTCGTCCCAGTGATCCGGCTGAAACGGGGTATCGGCGGAGAACTCCCGGACCGCGGCGCGCATCTTTTCGCGGAAGGCTTCGTCGGTGAGGGGCGTGCGGGAATTGCCCACCACGGCGAAGCCAGGCGGCAACAGCCGCTCGCATCTCATGTGGAACAGGGCCGGAATCAGCTTCCGCCGGGCCAGATCGCCGTTGGCCCCGAAGAGCACCACGACGCACGGCTCGGCCCGGCGGTGGAACCGCAGCGGATCATCCAGCGGCATCGCTCGCTCTGGTTCCGTTGCAGCGCTTCGCATCCCCCTTCACCGTAACATTTCGGCCGCCTTCGGGGCGCTTGCGGGAGCAACGCGGAACCCGCTAGAATTGAAGCACCTGCCGGAACGGTGTACCCCTCGTCCGAGCCGGGCGCCGTAGAAAGTCTCACACCGTCTGACAAACCGGTTTGACCGAGGCAGTTCATCTATGCCGAAACAGCGCAGTAACAAGAAGAAGGTCGTGGCGGTGGTCCAGGACCTCATGTTCACCGTCAAGATCAGCGAAGCGGCGAAGAAAGCCGGCTTACCGGTGGAGTTTGTCCAGTCGGAAGAGGACGTACTCGACAAGGCCAAGCAGAACCCGACGGCCATCATCTTCGATCTCAACATGCCGTCGGTGAACGCCTTGAAACTGATTCGGGAACTGAAGAAAGACGCGAACTCGAAGAAGATCAGTTTGATCGCCTACCTTTCCCACGTCCAGGGCGAGCTGAAGCGGAAGGCCCTCGATGCGGGCTGCGACATCGTGATGACGCGGTCGGCCTTCTCCCAGAACCTGCCTTCGTTGCTGAAGCGCCACGCCGACGTGTATTGAAGGGTGGCTCAGTGCCGCCGCCGGGTCCGGCATCACCTGTCCAGGGGAAGGCGCATCTTCGAGGCCACCCCGCCGCTCCACCCGGGCGGGCCCCCTGCCGGGGCGCTCCGGGCCGGGCCGCCGCGGGCCGGATTGTGGAAGTATATAGATCATATGGAACTGAAGAGCGTGCGTCTGGACATGCCGGAAGGCGTCAACATCGTTCTTGGCATGTCGCACTTCATCAAGTCGGTCGAAGATCTTTACGAGGCGATCGTCAACACGAATCCGAACATGAAGTTCGGCCTGGCGTTCAACGAAGCGTCGGGGCCGAGGCTCGTCCGGGCCGACGGCAACGACGAGGAGCTCACACAGCTCGCCATCCGCAACATCCAGGCCATCGGGGCGGGCCACGCCTTCCTGATCTACATGCGGGAGGGCTTTCCCATCAACATTACCGGACGCATCAAAGATGTGCCCGAGGTCTGCCGCATCTTCTGCGCCACGGCGAACCAGATAGAGGTGATCGTGGCCGAAACCGAGCTGGGCCGGGCGATCCTCGGCGTGGTTGACGGCCAGACACCCGTGGGCGTGGAGACCGAAGAGGACGTCAACGTGCGCAAGCAGTTCCTCCGGAAGATCGGCTACAAGCGCTGAGGCTGGGAGCGCACGGGCCGCCGGCTCACCATTTCCCGGCGAGGGCCGGACCCGGATGACACGGACTCGTTACAGTTGTTAAGCTGGTTTGACTTCGGCAAGCGGCGGGCGCCGCCCCGGTGACGGATCCGTCGAGGAGCGCCAGCGGGCGCGACGCTTCCCGGGGGGAACAGCGGCCGCCTGCCGGAGACGGGCGGTCGAAGTCCCGCGATTCCATCATTCACCACAAGATCAGAAAGGCTGATTGCATGGCTCAGGAGACTAGTCACGAGAGGAAGTTCGGATTCAACACCCGGGCGCTGCACGCCGGCTACGAGCCGGAGCCGACGACGGGGGCCCGCGCCGTGCCCATCTACCAGTCCACGTCGTTCGTCTTCCGGAACACCGAGCACGCGGCGAAGCTGTTTGCGCTGGCCGAGCCGGGTAATATCTACACGCGGATCATGAACCCGACGAACGATGTGCTGGAGCAGCGGGTAGCGTCGCTCGAAAACGGCGCGGCGGCCCTGGCGCTGGCCAGCGGCCAGGCGGCCCAGTTCTTGACGGCGAACTCGCTCATGCAAGCCGGCGACCACGCCGTGGCGGCCAGCACCCTCTACGGCGGCACGTACACCCAGTTCGACATCAGCTTCCGGAAGATGGGCTACGAGATCACCTTCGTGGACCCGGACGACCCGGAGAACTTCCGCAAGGCGATCACGCCGAAGACGAAGTTCCTCTACGGCGAGACGATCTCCAACCCCCGGGGCAACGTCCTCGACATCGAGGCCGTGGCCGCCATCGCCCACGAGCACAACTTGCCGCTGGTGATCGACAACACCTTCGCCACACCGTACCTGTGCCGCCCCATCGATTTCGGGGCCGACATCGTCGTCCATTCCCTCACCAAGTTCATGGGCGGCCACGGGACCTCGATCGGCGGGATCATCGTGGACAGCGGCAGGTTCGATTGGACGAAAGGCGACTATCCGCAGCTCACCCAGCCGGCGAAGTCCTATCACGGGCTGGTCTTTCACGAGGCGTTCCACCCGGTGGGCTTCATCGCCCGCACGCGCGTCGAGGGCTTGCGCGACCTCGGGCCGTGCATGAGCCCCTTCAACGCCTTCCTGTTCTTGCAAGGCATCGAGACGCTCGGCATGCGGATGGACCGGCACGTCCAGAACGCCAAGGCGGTGGCCGAGTTTCTCCGGGACCACGAGCTGGTCACTTGGGTGAAGTACCCGTCGCTCCCGGACAATCCGTATTACGAGCTGGCGCGGAAGTACGTGCCCAAGGGCGCCGGGGCGGTCTTCAGCTTCGGCATCAAGGGCGGCTACGAGGCAGGCCGCAAGTTCATCGACTCGGTAAAGCTGTTCTCGCACCTGGCCAACGTGGGCGACGCCCGCAGCCTGGTAATCCATCCGGCCTCCACCACCCACCAGCAGCTCGCCAGCGAGGAACAACACGCCGCAGGCGTGGAGCCGGACATGGTGCGGGTTTCGATCGGCCTCGAAGACGTCGAAGATCTCTTGTGGGATCTGGACCAGGCGCTGCACGCTTCGCAGAAATAGCGGCGGCGCGCCCGCGGCGGGCCGTTCCGGCCGGGCCGGGCGGCGGGTGTAGCGGAGCTTGCGGCCATGAACGTCATCGATCAGTTCCGGCTGGACGGCAAGACGGCTCTGGTGACCGGCTGCCGCCGGGGCATCGGCAAGGCCATGGCGGTGGCGCTGGCCGAGGCCGGGGCCGACATCATCGGCGTCAGCCGGTCGCTCGAGCCGTCGGGCAGCGAGGTCGAGAGAGAAGTAACGGCCGCCGGGCGGCGCTTCGCGCCTTACCCCTGCGACTTCGGTGACCGGCGGGCGCTCTACGCTTTCATCTCCCGGGTGAAGGCCGACTTTCCGGTGATCGACATCCTCGTGAACAACGCCGGCATCATCCGGCGCAAACCGGCGGCCGAGCATCCGGACGAGGACTGGGACGCGGTGCTCGAAGTGAACCTCACCGCCCAGTTCCTTCTGGCGCGCGAGATCGGCAAAGAGATGGTGGCCCGCGGCTCGGGCAAGATCGTCTTCGTCGCCTCGCTGTTGAGCTTCCAGGGCGGGATCCTTGTACCCGGCTATGCGGCGAGCAAGGGCGGCGTGGCTCAGCTTACCAAAGCGCTGGCCAACGAGTGGGCCGCCCATGGCGTGCAGGTGAACGCCATCGCTCCCGGCTACGTGGAGACCGACAATACGGCTCCGCTCCGGGCCGATCCGGTGCGCGGGCCGGCCATCACCGCCCGCATCCCGGCGGGGCGCTGGGGCAAGCCGGAGGACTTCCGCGGCCCGGTGGTCTTCTTGGCTTCTCCGGCTTCCGATTACGTGAACGGCGAGATCCTGGTCGTCGACGGCGGCTGGATGGGCCGGTGATCCCTCACCGCTCCGTCACTCGAGGTGGATCCACATCGGGCTCACCCAGACGATCTCGCCGTCGGCCTGCTCGCCGCGGATGTAGTAGTAGGAGACCTTCCCCGGCTCGGCGGCCGTGTCGCGCCACGTGAAACTGACTTCCGCGGCGCCGGGTTCCGTCGTGTAAACGTAAGCGCCGTCTTTGATGATGTGCACCTTGGCGAACGGCGCCGTACCCCAGAGCTTGACTTCGATGACCGGCTGGCCTTCGACGGTGAACTCCTCTCCCATGAAGTGTCCGCTCGAGCGGACGTCGGCCAGGATGTTGTCGGTGGCTCCGTAGACGCGGCGCTTCTTGAGCGCTTCGAGGATGGCTTCCCGCGTCGGCTCCTCGACCCACACGTTGCAGTAGGCCATGTGGGTGGAGATGTGGTCGCTCGAGGCCTGGAAGCCCAAGCGGTAGCCCATTTCAAGGGCGCGGTTCACAAAGCCGAGCGGCCGCCAGCCGCCGATCGAGTCGGCCTCGGAATTCGAGCGCGGAGCGCCGGGCATCTCGTAGTTCTGCCGGTCGCCCTGGTAGATCTCCACCACCGGTTCGAGTTCCGGATCGTTGTCGCGCCAATCGGTACCCATGCGTGTGGCCGAAGTGTGGGAGGCGGCGATGCCTCCGAAGTAGCGCAGGTATTCGTAGAGCATCTGGGTGTCGGGCGCGGGCTCCGGGGGCGAATCCTCTTCCATCTTCGGCAGCCGCGGCAGCGGGCGGACGCCGCGGCGGGCGAAGACCACGTTGCGGTGCCCTTCGGGATACCGGACGCTGCGCTCGTAGCTGAACATCGGCGTAAAGCGGCCGGGCAGCAGGAAGGCGTCGGTCATTTTTTGCGTGATCCACCAGGAATACTCCCGTCCCCCGCCGTTGTCGTGATCGCAGCAGCCCACCCAGTCCATCGACGCGGCGTCGATCAGGTAACGCCAGGCGTCGATGATCGGGCCGTCGTTCCGGCCGTCCCCGCTGATCTCCGTGTGGCGGTGGAACTCGCCCCGCAGCAGGCGGAGCTCGCGCATGCCGCCTGGGGCATCCAGCCGTACCCGGTAGCTCCTCATCAGTTCGACCTGATGCCTTTCCGACTCCGCGTCAGGCTCGGGGGAAGAGGGCGCCTCGTCGGGCAGCGGGACCAGCGCCGCCGGGGATGCGGATGCCGCGCGGCGGCCGGGGCCGCCCTTGCCGAAGGCGTAACCCGCTCGGCTGAGGTGCCCCGGCCGGCCGGTGTCGATCTGCCAGCCCACCAGATCGTAATTGATCCGGGTATCCTGCCCGCCGGCGGTGATCATGCCGCTCTGATGGAACCGGTGATCGGTGCTTCCGACGATAAACGCCTTGCCGTCCTCCAGCCCGAGCATTGCCGGACGGTTGTCCAGCACGGCGTCCGAGTCCGGCAGAAAGACCGGGCCGGTCCAGGAGTAGCCGTCGAAGAAGACGAGGTTCTCGAACCAGGCGGTGCCCACTGGCCCGCGCACGTTGCCCACCGCGTTCCGGTAAGCCAGAAACACGGTGCCGTCGCGGCTGGCCGCCAGTCGGGGAAAGCTCTTGGATGGGTAGTTCCGCGGGTAGGGTGTGGCGCCAGGAGGACGGTTTAGAGCCAGTTCAGGATTCGGCTGCTCGGTGAAAGGGATCCGGACGTTGCCGCGAAGCCTGCCATAGTGCACCGGGTGGGGAGCGGGCCACATCTTGATCACCGGAGCGAGGGTGGGTGTCGGACGGTAGAACCGCCTTCCCTCGATCACCTTCACCCGGACCTCCATAGCCTGATACAGGCCCGTGCCCGTGGTTTCGTAAGTACCGAAGTCCTTGCCCCAGCGGGGGTACGACTCCTCGTAGGCCACCCAGAGGCGCGCCGGCGGCGTATAGACGACGCTGGCACGCGCTTCGAACTTTCGGCTGGCGGCCACCGGGAGCGGCTGGTCGGAGGTGATCGTACCGGCAAAGTTGAAACGGCGCAGGTAGACGTCGTAGTCGCCTTTGTCGTAGGTGTCCCAGACCACGGCGATCTCCCCCCCGGGCCCGGCGGCGATCTGCGGCGCCCAGTCGTTGGCCGGAGAGGGCGAGACCCGTACTGGATCGCCGAACCGGTCGCCTTCCTGTCGAGCGATGAGGATGTCGAAGTCACCGTCTGCGAACGCCTGCCAGGCCACCCAGACGGCTCCCCGGGTGTCCGTGGCCGCCACCGGGCTCAGATCCGGACCCGGCGTCTGCGTCAGCCTCATCACGTCAGACCAGTTTCCGTTCTCGCGCCTCCGCGCATAGATGTCGAAATAGCCGCCCACCCGCGCCGACCAGATCACCCAGACGCGGCCGTTCCCATCCACGGCGACCGCCGTCTTGTAAACGTCCTGGCCGGCTTTCGAAACGGGCTCCGGCTCGCTCCATTCGCCGCTCCCTAGGGAGTATTCGGCCAGGAAGACCTGGTCGCCGCCGACGGGGCGCGCCAGCGGCTCATAGGAAGCAGGCTTTTCGGTGAGCTGGCGCGGCCAGACCTGGCTGCGGTCGCCGTGAGTGAACTTCACGTAAGCGAGATAGATCTTGTCGCCGCCGCGGGCGAGGGCCGGGAAGTCCTCTTCCTCGATCGAGTCCGTCAACAACCGGGGAGCGGGAGTGAGCGTAACCTCGACCCTGCCGTTCAGCAGCGTGAGCGTCCGCCCCCACGCGAGTTCCGAGAGTTCGAAACTGAAGCTACCCTGCCGCGTGTTGACCGTAAACGCCGGCGCCGCGTCCAGCAGTTCCGCGGTGACGAAGATCACCCGGGGCAGCACCGGGAAGCGGCGGCCCTTCACTGTACGGCTGTTGGCCAGGTTCACTCGGACGGTGCGGATGTCCCAATCCGTTTCCCCGAGCATGTCCTCGGGAATGGGGCGGCGCAAAGCCAGTTTCGTTACCACGGCGCCACGAGCTTTGATGGAACCCTTCCAGCGTGTCGGCCGGGTGTCCCCAACGCCCAGCACCAGGGCGAACTGGGCGGAGCTGCCGGTTCCAGGTGGACTCGATTGCGCCGCTGCAGGCACAATGGCCGCCGCGAGCAACACGGCGCCCAGCGCGAAGCAGGTTTTCCGGCTCCACATGGCGAATCTTCGCTCCGGTGTCAGTTTCCCAGCATCCCCGGCGCGTTCCGCCCTCGGCGCCCTACTGTATCGTAATCCACATCGGGATCGCCCACGTGGTCCCGCTGTTGGCCTGCTCACTACGGACGCAGTAGTACGCCGTCGCCCCCCGGGCAACTCAGCCGCCAAGTTAGCAGCACGATACCGGCCAGCGCCCTTCGACGCAGCATCGCCTCCTCCCGTGGCGGTCGAAACCGGCAACAAGTCTAACGCAAATCGCTTTCGGGGAGGACGCGTCGCGGGGGCCTGGAAAGTTGCTTCTCTGAGAGAAGAATGCCGATCGCCGTCTCCCGCTCCGGGGCGCATGTGGGATGTGGGACGGCAGATTTGATAAAACACTCCTAGTGTTCGTCGTTCGGGGAAGGCTCCTCATCACTGGGGCGCTCGTGGGGCTCCTGCTGTCTGCCGGGACGGGTGAGGTGTTCGCCCAAGGAATGGTCGGGGGGAATGCGGCGCCGGCGCCGCGCCCCAAGTTCTCCGGGAAGCCATTTCCCGTCCACCTCGTGGACATCGCCGCCGACGCGGGCCTCGATATGAAGTTCGTCTGCGGGCGTCCGGACCGGAAAGAGTACATCATCGAGGCCAACGGAACGGGTGTCGCCTTCGTGGACTACGACAACGACGGCTGGCTGGACGTGTTCCTGGTGAACGGGTTCACGCTGGACGGCTTCTCCGGATCCCCGCCCACGAACCGCCTCTACCGCAACCAGCGCAACGGTAAGTTCACCGACGTCACCCGCCGGGCGGGCCTCGACCAGTTCGGCTGGGGAAACGGCGTCTGCGCCGGCGACTACGACAACGACGGCGACCTGGATCTCTACGTCACTTACTGGGGCCCGAATACACTCTTCCGCAACAACGGGGACGGGACCTTCACAGAGGTCGCCGGCCCGTCCGGCGTGGCGGGCCCGGAGGACGAATGGACCACCGGCTGTACCTTCCTCGACTACGACCGCGACGGTTTCCTCGACCTGTTCACCGCGAGCTACGTGGGCTTCGACCTGCGGCGGACGCCCCAGCCGGGACAGTTCGCCTTCTGCCGCTGGAAGGAAGCGCCTGTCTACTGCGGCCCGCGCGGCCTCCCCTATGGAACCACCACCCTCTACCGGAACCGCGGCGACGGGACGTTCGAAGACGTCTCGGCCAAGGCGGGCATCCGCGTACCGCAAGGCATCTACGGCTTCACGGCCGTGGCGGCGGACTTGAACGAAGACGGCTGGACCGACATCTACCTCGCCTGCGATTCCACTCCCAGCCTTTTCTTGCGCAACAACCGTGACGGCACGTTCACCGAGCTGGGGACGGAAACGTCGCTCGCGTACAACGAAAACGGCGCCGAGCAGGCCGGCATGGCGGTCGCCGTGCGCGACTATGACCATGACGGCCACCTGGACGTGCTGAAAACCAACTTCATCGGCGATTATCCGAATCTCTACCGCAACCTCGGCAAGGGGCTTTTCGACGACGTCGTGCTGCCGGCCGGGCTCGCCGTGAATCCGGGCTACGTGGTTTGGGGTTCCGACTTCGTCGATCTGGACAACGATGGCTGGGAGGACGTCTTCCAAGTGACCGGCCATGTCTACCCGGAGGTCCAGGCCATCGACCCGGATGAACCCTACCGCGGACCGAGGCTCGTCTACCGCAATCTGGGGAACGGCAAGTTCGAAGACGTCACCCATCTTGCCGGGCCGGGAGCCTCGGCGCGGCACGCCAGTCACGGGGCGGCCTTCGGCGATTACGACAACGACGGCGACATCGACGTCCTGATCATGAACATGGACGAGGCGCCGTCCCTGCTGCGGAACGATCTGAAGGCCCGGCGGCACTGGATCCAATTGAAGCTCGAGGGCACGAAGTCCAACCGCAGCGCCATCGGCGCGGTGGTGCGGGTCCATGCCGGCGGCGAAGTGCAGACGGCGCCGGTCCTCAGCCAGTCGAGTTTCCTCTCCCAGAACGATCTGCGGCTGCACTTCGGCCTGGGGGCTGCGGAAGCTGTGGACAAGATCGAGGTACGGTGGCCGTCGGGCGCCACAGAGACGTTCCCGGGCGTTGCTGCGGACCACATCTATTTGTTGGTCGAAGGCAGCGGCGAATGCCGCCGGATGCGGGTCGAGCGATGAGTTGCGCGGCGCTGGCATGGCGGCTGCTCTTCATCCACGGGAGTGGCCCGGCTAGTCTGTCGAATCGCGTTTTGCGCCTGGCGGGGCAAGTCGATGCCGCAGCAGCAGTGAAGCTCTGGCGGCAGGCCATGGAGCCGGACCCGGCCTACGAGGCCCTTATTTCTTCTACGGCGATGCGCTAGTGAAGCTGCGGCGGTTCGAAGAGGCGCTCCCGTATTTGCGGTAGGCGGTGGAGCTCCGTCCGGACTACATCAGCGCCCGGGCGCCGCTCGCGAGGGCCCTGATGAGCTTGCGGCGCTACCGCGAGGCGGTCGAGGAACTGGAGCGCGCCGTAAAAGCCGACCCCAGGCACCCGCAGCCGCACCTGCTGCTCTCGCAGGTCTACTTCCGGAGGGGAGACGAGGAGGCCGCGAGGCGCGAGAAGAGGATTTCCCTTCGTTTGCGCCGGGAGAACCCCGAAGCCATGGAGGCGCCGGTGGGCCGGCCATTTTCCGCCGAGCCTCGGTCCGGTTCTGAACGCAGGCCGGGCAGCCACGTGCCGGTCCGGACCCGGCAGCGAGGATGGTACACTTTTCGTTCGTGTGAGACGCCTGGCTGACAACTCGGCCCTTCGGGCTGGGGTCGCAGCACTTCTTCTGAGCGTTCTGGGGGTCCTGTGGATTCAGTGGCAGGCGGGCGCCTACCGGGGGGACCTCGGGATCACTGACGATTCGGCCGCCCACTATGTCTCGGGGATCATGGTGCGCCAGTACGCCCTGGCGTTGCTGGACTTCCAGCTCCCGAACCCGATGCGCTTCGCCGAAGCGTACTATACGCACTATCCCAAGCTCGGCATCGGTCAGTGGCCGCCTGTCTTTTACTTGATCGAAGGGGGATGGACGCTGCTGTTCGGTCCGTCGCACCGTTCCGTCATGCTGTTGCTGGGCCTGATTGTAGTGGCCGCTTTGTGGATGGTCCACCAGATCACCAGCCGGCTGGCCGGTCCCGTTCTGGCGCTGGGCGCCGTCGCTCTGCTGCTGATGCGGGGGACGGTGGTGCGGTTCTCATACCAGGTCGAGCCGGACATGTTGCTCGCCGTGGTCTCGTTGGCGGCAGCGCTGGCGTTCGCGCGATATGTTTCGAAGCCGGGATGGAGAAACTCGCTGGCGTGGTCGGCGTTGGCGGTCTTGGCGATTCTGATCAAAGGCAATGCTTTCGCGCTCGCCTTTCTTCCCCTGGTCTATGTGGCCATCAGCCGGCGCTTTGATCTCTTGCGGCGGGCGGACTTCTGGGCGCCGGGGGGGGTGGTTGGGCTCCTCTGCGGGCCCTGGTACTGGATCACCAGAGGGATCTGGACGCACACCAACACCAAGCTGGGTACGGAGTTCATCTGGGTGAATCCGGTCGCGGTGACTAGGCTTCACCACTTCGGGCTGGGTTTACTGGCGGGCGGCGCCGCCGGGATGGTGATCGCCTGCGGGCGTGAGGGCCGCTGCCCCCGGCGCCGGCTGGCCGACGTGATGGCTGCTCTACTGGTTGCCTGGACCGCCTTCCACACGCTGAGTCCGGTGGGTGGCGGCCCGCGGAAGCATCTGTTGGTTCTGCTGTTGCTGGCGGCCTTCTCGATGGTGTCGATCCGGGCCCTTTCGTCCTGGGCGGGTGGCAAGGGGATACCGCCGCCGCTCGCCGCCGGTTGCCTGACAATCGGGTTGGCCCTCAGCTTCCGCTCCGGGCTGCCGGGTTCCTCGACCAAGCCGCGGGCCATGGGCGCCGCCGCCGCCCGGATCGTGGACAGTAAGAACCTGCAGCGCGCGGCGATCCTGGTATCTTCGAAGGGTGTTGGAGAAGGTTCCCTGATCGCCGAGATGGCGTTGCGGCAGCCTGATCCGCAGCACTATATCCTTCGCGCTTCGCAGCTGCTCGCCCATGGCGACTGGTACGACCGGCGATACGAACTGGCGGTGCGGACGCCGGCAGCGGTCGCCGAGTTGCTCGACACGGTGCCGGTGGCCGCTGTAGTAGTGGACAACCGGAGAGGCCCGAGGGCTGTGCCGCACCACGAGCTGCTCGAAGAAATGCTTCGCGAACGCCCCGGGGAGTGGGAACTGGTGGGCATCTTTCCCGGCGGCCCAGGGCAGGCCCGAGTGACGGCTTGCCTGTACCTCCGCCGGGGCGAGATCCGGCCGCTCGCCAGGCCGCCCCGGATCTACAGCGGAACGCTGGGACGCTATGTCAGCTCACGGTGACCGGCTCGGAGTTCCGGGTAGGAACGTAACGCACGAAATTCCAAACGCCGCGGATCGGTTCGTGGTTCCCGTCAGGCGGCGGTGATCAGACCCCGATGGCGGTGGTTCCCGCCACGTCCAGCGTGGCTCGTTCGATTCAGCGGCGGAGGACGATGCCGATTCCTAGGGTCACCAGCGCCGCCGCCAGCACGATGCGTCCGGTGACCGGCTCCCCGAAGATCAGGGCGCTGAGCAGGATGCCGAAGACCGGCACGGTGAAGCTGAACATGGCCAGCGTCCCGGCGCTGTGGCGGCGCAGCAGCGTTGTCCAGATCATGAAGCAGATGCTCGCCACTACGAGCCCTTGGTAGAGCACCGCCGCCACCGGGCCCGGCCGCAACGAGCCCGCCAGAGGCGGCTCCAGCAGCAGCGCCGGCAGCAGATAGAAGGGCAGGGAAATCGCCGACTGCCAGACGACCGCTTTCACCGGCTCGATGCCCTGCACGATCCACCGCGTGTAAACCGTGCGGATCCCGAGCAACAGTGCCGAGGCCACCAGCAGCGTGTTGCCCAGCAGCGGGTTCGGCGCCAGGCGTTGCACCGGCTTGCCCAGCGCCAGGTACGAGACGCCCCCGAAGGCCAGCGCCAAGCCGAGCATCCGGCTGCGGTCCAGCCGCTGCTCGGACACGACGAAGTGTCCGACGAGGTTGGAGAACAGCGGGTGCGTGTTCAGCAGAACGGCTCCGTAGGCCGGCGACGTCAAGTCCTGGCCGATGTTCAACAGGATGATCTGGACGGCGAACAGCACCCCGAGAATTCCCAGGGGCCGGAGCTCTCCGGGCCGTGGGTTCAGAATCTCGCCCCGCAGGCGCGCCCATACGCCAAGCACCGCCAGCCCGATCAGAAACCGCCACCAGGCGCTCCAGAAAGGAGGAAAGACCTCCAAACCCAACTTCAGCGCCACCAGATTGCCGCCCCACAGCGCCGACGCGAGTAGCGCCAGGGCCGCGCTGGCGCGGTCGAGCGGCTGGGGGCGGAGGTTCTGTTGCCGGGCTTCGTCACTCATATGTCTTGTTGGAAGCCGCTCGCCGGCTGGTGCGCTTCCGGCGGCGGAAGGTCCCCGGCGAAACGGCGGCTGGGGATGCGGCGCGGATGGCGGCGCTGGTTGCGCCTCCCGCCGTCGCCGGGTCGTTTACGAACCGTCTATCGGTGGCGACCCGGAAAACCGCCCGCCCGGCGGCCGGGCCTCGCAACGGATCTCTCAGACTGACTAGTCTACGCCGCGCCGGCTCTCCACCGCTGCGACTCCCCACCCGCGCGCCGCTGCGCTATCCTTGGTCCAGCATCAGCGAAGCGAGGGGATCGCCATGCCGGTGAAAGGAATCGTCGAACCGGCCGCATCCGGGAGGGGGAGGAGGCCGAGAGGCTCGCCGAGCGCCTGATCGAATCGATGGTCGCCCTCGGCGCGCCCAACGGCTTGCGGGCTGTCGGTTTCCACTACCGTGACATCCCCGCTCTGGCGGCCGGGACCCTGCCGCAGAAACGCGGATCTCTGCCCGCGCGCCGAGACGAGGGGGGCCTCGGCCGCCTGTTCGAGGACTCCACGGTGCTCTATTGAAGCGGCCGGCGCTTTGGGCGCCAACCCTAAAGCCGGCGCCCTCGTCCGTTCGATAGATGAGTTGAGCTTCCGCGGCTGCCGCAGGAGCGCCTGCGCAACTCGACCAGCGGTCGAAGTCCCCGGAGAGGCGAACAGAGAAGGAAAGTCGGCGGGATGAAGTTCTGGCACTGGGACCCGGCCCTCCCCATGGCGGCGGCGGCCTTGCTGGCCGTGCTGGCGTACCGGCTGGGTCTGGGGCTCCACGCGGAGAACGAGCGGTTGCGCGGACTCTGCCGCGCGGAGGCGGGGAGCGCCCACTGGAAGCGGATGGAGCGTCTGTTCAGGGGCAGGCCAGCGTATTTCTTCTTCGCCGCCGGCCCTTCGATGGCCCTGTTTACCGCCTTCCTGGTGGGCGTCCATGCCGGCATGGAGCCTTCCCGGACTCCGCGGGAGGCGGACGCCGGACGGATCGTCCTGATGGTCGATCCTCCTCCGGCCCCGCCGCCGAAACTCTTTTCCGCGCCGGCCTGGACGCCTCCCGGCTGCCGGCCCCTGCCGTTTCACACCGCCCGGCGCCTGGTGGAGCGGGTTTCGCGGGAGGAGGGCGTCTCAGCGGAACTCGTTCTTGCCGTCCTCTACCGTGAATCGCGTTTCTTCCCCTGCGCCGTCTCGCGCAGCGGCGCTGTCGGGCTCATGCAACTGAAGCCGGGCACCGCCCGCCTGATGGGCGTCCGTGATTATTGGGACCCAGAGGAGAACATCCGCGCCGGGGCGCGCTATCTGCGTTTCCTGCTGGACCGCTACGGCGGCAACGTCACTCTGGCCCTCGGGGCCTACCACGCCGGCCCGGGCCGTGTGGACCGCTTCGGCCATCTCCAGAAGCTCCCCGCCACCCGCCGCTACATCGGGGATGTCTTGAGCCTCGCCGAGACCTTCGCCGGCGACTGAAGCTTCCGGTCTGCTCTAGTGCCCGCCGCGCAGAGGCCAGTACTTGGACTCGGTACGGGCGGTTTTCAAGTACTGCTCGATCTTGGCCACCACGTCCGGGTGCTCCGCCGCGACGTTGTGTTCTTCGCCGATATCCGTCGAAAGGTCGTAGAGTTCCAGCGGCGTTCCCGGGGCCAGCCGCACCGCCTTCCATTTGCCCATGCGCACGGCCTGCTTCGAAGCCTTGCCCTCGTGGAACTCCCAGTAGAGGAATTCGTGCTCCTTCTGGAGGTCCGGTTGCCCGAGCAGCGTCGGCGCGAACGAGATCCCGTCGATCCCTTCGGGAGCGGCGACGCCGGCCAGCTCGGCGAACGTCGGCAGGTAGTCCCAGAAAGCGCAGAGGTGATCGCTCACTGTACCCGGAGCGATCTTGCCCGGCCACCGGGCGATCAGCGGCACGCGGATGCCGCCTTCATACAAGTCGCGCTTGATGCCCCGCAGCGGTCCGTTCGAGTCGTTGAACTCCGGATCGTTGCCGCCCTCGCGGTGCGGGCCGTTGTCACTGGTGAAGAGAACGAGCGTCTTGTCGGCGATTCCCAACTCGTCAAGCTTCTCGAGCAGGCGGCCGACGTCCCGGTCCAACCGGGTGATCATCGCCGCGTGGCCCTTCTGCGGCTCCGGCCAGTCCTTGTCGGCGTAGATGCCGTAGTCCGGCACCTCCATTCCTTTGTCACCCGCTTCGTCGTTGGCGTGCGGCAGGGTGGCGGTCCAGGCGAGGAAGAACGTCCGGTCTTTGTTGCGTTCGACGAAGTCCAAGGCCTCCTGGGCGATCAGGTCGGCCGAGTACTGCACCCGCTTGACGGCCACCCCGGCGCCGTCTTCGCGCTTCGGCTCGGCGACGACATTCTCGAGCGGCACGCGATCGGTGTTGCGGAACAGGAACTCCGGGTAATAGTTGTGCGCGTGGCGCTGGCACAGGTAGCCGAAGAAGTAATCGAAACCCTGGCGGTTCGGCTCGCCCGAGGAGCCCGGCCCTCCAAGCCCCCATTTGCCGATCAGGCCGGTGCGATAGCCGGCCAGCTTGAGCACCTCGGCGACGGTGACGGACTCATCGGGCAGCGGGTGCTGGCCCATCGGTTTGATTTCACGGTTGCCCCGGACCACGGCATGGCCGGTGTGATAGCCGGTCATCAGGGTGCAGCGGGACGGGGCGCAGACGGTGCTGCCGGCGTAGTGGTCGGTGAAACGCATGCCCTCGCGCGCCATGCGGTCGAGCACGGGCGTCTGGATCCTCTTCTGCCCGTAGGAGCCGAGGTCGCCGTAGCCGAGGTCGTCGGCGACGATGAGGACGATGTTCGGCCGCAGGGATGCCTCACCCCCGGCGTTGCGCTGTTCGGCGGAGGAGCAGCTTGCCCCGGCTATGGCCGCGATGCCTGCCAAAGCGGCCACCCACGCGGCCGGGCGCCAGAGGCGCTCTTTCCAGGTTATGATTGCCATCGCTCAGGCATTGTACTGAAGAACGCCGCCGCGTGTCAGGGCCTCGATTCTGGGGCGTTGGCGGGACGGCCGGGGCGGGGCGTCCGGGAGTTCGGAGCCAACGGGGCGCGGATCGAGGGACTCGGGCAGAGCTTGACACGAGGAAAGAGACGGCGCGAGACTGATGACTGACTGGTCAGTCAAGCAGGTGGCCTATGGCTCGCCGGAGCGCCGATCGCGACAAGAGGGGGGCCGAGATCCTCGACGCCGCCACCGCTGTCTTCGCCCGCCACGGCTATGCCGCGGCCACCGTCGAGGCCGTAGCCGAGCGGGCCGGCGTCGCCAAGGGCACGGTCTATCAGTACTTCAAGAGCAAGGAAGAGTTGCTCTTCGCCGTGTTCGACCGCTGGACGGCCCGGTACTTCGCCGCTTTGCGTTCGAAAGTCCCTGCCGCCGGGGTGTCGGCCGGGGAGCAGATCCAGCTTCTCGTCCGGGCCGCCGTCGAATCGGTGGGAGAGGTGCAAGAGCTGTACCCGCTCACTTTCGAGTTCTGGGCGGCCTCCTCGTCGCTCGAGATGCGTGGGCATTTCGTGGTCCAGTTCCGCTCCATGTACCAGTTGTTCCGGGACTACGTGGCGGGCATCCTCCGGCGTGGGATCAAGGCCGGCGAGTTCGCTCCGGACCTGGACGTCGAGGCCGTAGCCGCTATGTTCGTCGGCGCCCTCGATGGGTTCTTCCTGCAGGTTTGGTTCGATCCGCAGCTCGATCCGGAGAAGACCTGCATGAGTTTCGCGGAGGTGCTGATCCGGGGATTGAGGAGCCGTGAGCCGGGCGGCCGGCGGCAAGGGGGCAACCGTGCGTAGGCGCGAATTCGGAACCGCGCTCTTTGGTCCGGTGGCCGTCCTCTTGCGTGGCGCTTCCTTTCCGGACGCCACTGAGCTGGCCCGCCGCTCCGACCGGGCGCTGAAGGGCAAGACCCAGCAGGGCAAGTGCTCGATGACCGTGCGGCGGCCCGAGTGGGAGCGCACGCTCGAAATGGACTACTGGTCAGTGAACCCGGACAAGACCTTCATCCTGATCACCGCCCCGGCCAAGGAGCGCGGCACGGCCACGTTGCGGATCGGAACGAACATGTGGATCTACATGCCCCGCATCGAGCGGACCATCAAGATCCCTCCGTCGCTGATGCTCCAGCCATGGATGGGCAGTGACTTCACGAACGACGACCTGGTCAAGGAAAGCAGCCTCGTCAACGACTACACCCACGAAGTGGCCGGCGAGCTCGTCGAGGGCGGCGACGCCTGCTGGAAGCTGGTGGCCACGCCCAAGCCGGACGCCCCGGTGGTTTGGGGCAAGCTGGTGTTGGCTGTTCGGAAATCCGATGCCCTGCCGCGGCGTGAGGAGTTCTACGACGAGCATGGGAACCTGAAGAAGGTCATGACCTTCGAAGAGATCCGCCGCACCGGCTCCCGCAACTATCCGATGCGCTGGCGGATGAAGCCCGTCGGCAAGCCGGGCCGCGAGACGGTGCTCGTCTACCGCGAAGTGGTCTTCGACCGGCCGATCCCAACCCGGATCTTCACGCTCCAGAACCTGAAACGGCGAATCTGATGCGAATCCGGCGTGCAGTGAGACGGGAGGCGAACCGATGAGGCTGTTCCTCGCCATGGCCTGGCGGAACGTCTGGCGGCACCGCCGCCGGTCGGTGCTGACGGTGATGACGATCGCCCTGGGGCTGGCCTTCAACATCTTCATGCGCGCCTTGGGCGACGGCTTCCACGAACAGATGGTGGACAACTCGGTCCGCGCCCACATCGGCCACATCCAGATCCACCGGGCCGGCTACCACGACGATCCGGCCATCACCAAGACGTTGCCGCAGCCGGACAGGATCCGCCCGGCGATCGAATCGTTGCCCGGCGTCCGCGGCGCCTCGTTCCGGGTTCTGGGCGACGGGCTGGCCTCGAGCGCGGAGAAT
>JALSRK010000035.1 GCA_026984795.1 Solibacteraceae bacterium
TTCCCGGAGCGGCCGACTTTCGCCAACTACCTCAAGATCTTCACCGATCCCGCCTGGTATTCGGGCTACATCAACTCGATGACCTACGTGACCATGAACACCGTGCTGTCGGTCACGATCGCCCTGCCCGCGGCCTACGCCTTCTCCCGCTACCGCTTCATCGGCGACAAGCACGTCTTCTTCTGGCTGCTCACCAACCGCATGGCGCCGCCCGCCGTATTCGCCCTGCCCTTCTTCCAGCTCTACCAGACCCTGGGGCTCATCGACACCCACATCGCCGTGGCCCTCGCCCACACCCTCTTCAACATCCCGCTCGCCGTCTGGATCCTCGAGGGCTTCATGTCCGGGGTCCCGCGCGAGATCGACGAGACCGCCTACATCGACGGCTACAGCTTCCCGCGCTTCTTCCTGCGCATCTTCCTGCCCCTCATCCGCACGGGCGTGGGTGTGACCGCCTTCTTCTGCTTCATGTTCTCCTGGGTCGAGCTGCTCATGGCGCGCACGCTCACCACCACCGACGCCAAGCCCATCGCCGCCGTCATGACCCGCACCGTGAGCGCCACCGGCCTCGACTGGGGGCTGCTCGCCGCCGCCGGCGTGCTGACCATCCTCCCCGGCGCCCTCGTGATCTGGTTCGTACGCAATTACATCGCCAAGGGCTTCGCCCTCGGCCGCGTCTAGATGGAGCAGGATCCATGTCCGCATTCGAATGGATGGCCTGGACGCTGCCCACCGCGATCTTCTTCGCATCCATCGCGGCCCTGCTCCTGTTCATGACCATCCTCGAGCTCCTCCGGCCCTCGGTCGAGCGCCGGGGATGGCTGCCGATCGCAACCAGCCGCGGCGATCGGCTGTTCATCAGCCTGCTCTCCGCGGCTTACATCCATCTGGCATGGCTCGGTCTCACCGATCTGCCTCTCTGGTACGGGTCGCTCTTGGCCCTGCTGTGGGGCGGCGCCGTGATGCGCTGGGCCTAGCCGCGGGAACTCCCTTCCGGAGCGCCCGCCTCCACGCTCCGGGACCAGGCCGAGCGCCACGGGAGATCCTCGGGGAGGCAGCAACGGGAGAACGATAATGAAGCTCCACAGAAGGACCGTGAACCAGCTCCTGGTCGGAAGCGCCGTCGGCATGCTCTTCGCCCGGCCGGGCAACCTCTGGGCCCAGGGCATGGACGCCGCCGAACGATGGGTGAAGGAGGAATTTCAGCCCTCGACGCTCTCGCTCGAGGAACAGCTCGCGGAGATGATGTGGTTCAACAAGGCGGCCGAGCCGCTCCGCGGCATGGAGATCAAGGTCGTCTCCGAGACCATCCCCACGCACGAATATGAGTCGAAGGTCCTCGCCAAGGCCTTCGAGGAAATCACGGGCATCAAGGTGACGCACGACCTCATCCAGGAGGGCGACGTCATCGAGAAACTGCAGACGCAGTGGCAGTCGGGCGAGAACATCTACGACGCCTACGTGAACGACAGCGACCTCATCGGTACCCACATCCGCTATCCGTACTGTGTCAATCTCACCGACTGGATGGCGGGAGACGGCAAGGACTTCACCCTGCCCACGCTCGACATCGACGATTTCATCGGCAAGGAGTTCACGACCGGCATCGACGGCAAGCTGTACCAGCTCCCCGATCAGCAGTTCGCGAACCTCTACTGGTTCCGCTACGACTGGTTCAATCGCCCCGACTTCAAGGCGAAGTTCAAGGCCAAGTACGGCTACGAGCTCGGGGTGCCGGTGAACTGGTCGGCCTATGAGGACATCGCCGAGTTCTTCACCTACGACATCGGTGAGATCGACGGCCGCGCCGTGTTCGGCCACATGGACTACGGCAAGAAGGCACCCGACCTCGGCTGGCGGTTCACGGACGCTTGGCTGTCGATGGCCGGCGCCGGCGACAAGGGGCTTCCCAACGGTCGCCCGGTGGACGAGTGGGGCATCCGCATGGAGGGCTGCAACCCCGTCGGCGCCAGCGTCTCGCGTGGCGGTGCCGCGAACGGACCGGCGGCCAAGTACGCGCTCCGCAAGTACATGGAGTGGCTGCGCAAGTATGCACCGCCCGGCGCGCTGGGCATGGACTTCTACCAGTCGCTGCCGAGCCTCGCCCAGGGCAACGTGGCGCAGCAGATCTTCTGGTACACGGCGTTCACCGCCTCGATGGTCAAGCCCAGAAGCGAGGGCAACAACACCGTCGACGAGGAGGGGCGGCCGCTCTGGCGCATGGCGCCCTCGCCGCACGGACCGTACTGGGAACCGGGGATGAAGCTCGGCTACCAGGACTGCGGCTCCTGGACGCTCTTCAACCAGACGCCGGTGAAGCGGCGTCAGGCGGCCTGGCTCTATGGCCAGTTCTGCGTCTGCAAGACCGTCTCGCTGAAGAAGAGCCACGTCGGGCTCACGATCATCCGCGACAGCGACATCAACCACCGGTCGTTCACCGAGCGGGCGCCCATGCTGGGCGGTCTGGTGGAGTTCTACCGCAGCCCGGCGCGGGTCATGTGGACGCCGTCGGGCGTCAACGTCCCCGACTATCCCAAGCTTGCCCAGCTGTGGTGGCAGAACATCGGCGAAGCGGTGGCCGGCGAGGTCACACCCGAGACGGCCATGGACAATCTCGCCCGCGAGATGGATCGCGTCATGGCGCGTCTGGAGCGGGCCGGCGTGCAGGGCGAATGCGGGCCGAAGCTCAATCCGGAGAGCGATCCCGAAGAGTGGCTCAAGAAGCCGGGTGCGCCCAAGGCCAAGCTCGACAACGAAAAGCCGCAGGGCGTCACGGTTCCCTACGAGACCCTGCTGCAGGCCTGGGCCGACGGCAAGCCCATGCCCGAGGGCATCGGCGGCTGAACCCGCCGCACACGGCGATCCGCTCGGGGGAGCCTCCGGGGCTCCCCCGTTTCCTTCCGCCGGGCGGAAGGCTCACTGCGCCACGAACGCCTCGAGCAGAGCGAGAACCTGGGCCGGCCTTTCGACGTGAAGCCAGTGGCCCGCCCCGGCCACGCGCGCGATCCGCGCTGCGGGGAACAGCCGGTATATCTTCGCGACATGCTCTTCGCGCAGATAGTCCGAGCGGGTGCCGCCAAGGAACAGCGCCGGCCCCTCGAAACGCCGCGCACACAGGGAATCGGGAAAGCCGGCGAGCACCGGCATGGCGCGCTGCAGGAGCGCGAGATCGATCCGCCAGCGGGCGCGCCCTTCCTCCAGCACGAGGTTCTTGAGGAGAAAGCCGCGCAGACCGGGATCGGCGA
>JALSRK010000036.1 GCA_026984795.1 Solibacteraceae bacterium
AGTCGGTTTGTGAACGCCGAGCCGGGCGCGCCGGCTAAGATGGCGCGAAACCGGTCGGTCTGCTGTTCCTGGACTCTCGGCAGGGGACGGTGGATGGAGTGGAACGGCGTACGGTTTTCCGGCGCCCGCGCCTCCCCCGAGCAGTGGGCACGTGCGCCGCCGGGCCGGCACATCGGCTGGACTGTTCGGATCAAGCAGGCCGCAATCGGAGTTCGCGTAGGCTGCGGGTGGATTCGTGTCGCTGGATCCGTACCTGGATGGGTGGTCAGGTGGTCATTTTGCCTTGGACAACACTCTATTGAACGCCGCATCAACCCGTGGTATTCTCCAGTCGCGATGCCCGGATCCGGTTCGTTAGAGGCCAAACCCTACCAGGCGCCCCGAAACCTGGAACTATTCGTTGACCGGACGGAGCTGATCCGGGAGTTTGCGGCGGCCATCAACGAAGATCCGCCGCCGGGCCAGGTCTTCTTCTTTCACGGTGACGGCGGCAACGGAAAGTCGTTGCTGCTGAGGTTTCTCGAAACGCGTTGCTGCCACCGCCTGGAGCCGGACAACTGGAGTTGGACGACCGAGGTCGAGGGGGAGCAGTTCCTTCAGCGTTACTGCGATGCGCAGGGCGGGGTGAGGCTCCCGGTGGCCGCTATCGATCTCGAATCGGCTCCTCGCGTGCTTCAGGGTCTCGGGAGCCCTGAGTCTCCGTTGCTCGACCTGCGGCGGCAGTTGGCGGGCTTGAGCGTCGAGACGCCGCTGTTCGACTATGCCGTAGTGCGCTACTTGCACGGCGCTGGTGTGCTCACCGCTGAGCGGATTTACGGTCTTTTCGGTGAAAAGGCGGGGTTCGTGGAGAAATTGGTGAGGATCATCGCCGACAACAAGCTCGTGGCTGTAGGGGAGGCGCTGCTGGGGCTTCTGGCCAAATCTTACCAAGCCGATGTCCACGAGTGGTTGAAGCGCCGGAAGATATCGGAAGAGTGGTTCGATTTCATTCGCCGGCTCGGTCCGAACCGCGACCTGTTGCCCAAATTACCGGTACTGTTTGCGGAGGACCTGCACGCGGCGCTTCAGGAGCGAGGCGCACCAGCGCGGATTGTGATCCTGATCGACTCCCACGATCGACTTTGGCCGGGTCCCGACCGCTGGCTGTCGGACTATGAGTATCACCTTCGTGACCAGTGGCTTCGCGAGATGGTGAACCGGCTTGACTCCCGGGTCATCGTTGCCGTCGCAGGCCGCGAGCAGCCCGGGTGGGAAACAGCGGCCACCGAACCTGTGCCGGGCGGGAAGGTCCGTTTGCACCGTGTCGGCGAACTTCCGGAAGACGATGCGCGCGACTACTTACGAAAGGCGGGAGTAGCGGATTCAGGACTACAGGACGCAATGCTCGCCCTGGCGACCGTGGGCCAAAGCGGAGCCCACCCACTCTACCTCGGCATGATGGTGGACGTTCTGGAGGCGGCGCGCGGCGCAGACGCTGAACTGAAGGCGGAAGAGTTGCCGGAAGCGGCGGAGCGCGAGAGGAGACCGCGACAGATCTTGGAACTCCTGCTCCGCCACGCTCCCAAGGAAGCGGCAGCTTGCCCGTCTTACCAGATCAGCTTTTCGGCAGCAGCAAGCAGCACCGCCGGCTCCGGTTGCTTACCGCTGCCGAACTGGAAGATTTCCCAGTACGGCTCCCGCGGCAGCGTCCCTTCGTCGATCTCCCCGCCACGGGCCATCCAGACTCCGCCCTGAGACGCCGTAACAATCAGATTCAGCAGCTCCCGGACCGTCGTGTCCTTCTCCCGAAACGGCCCGACGATCCCGGCAACACCGCCCGGACGATAGTGGCCGGCAAAGCCCGTCACCTCCGGACGTACGAGCCGGATCAGGCTCATGCGGAGCGCGTTACTAACGGCTTGGAGCGGCGCCCGCGGAACCTCGAACGCTTCGAGGCGGTAGTCGAGCAGAGTAAAGCCTCGAACCCTGCGGTCGCGGATCAGGATCAGACCGTCCCGCTCGACGGCCTCGTAATACTCCGCCGCCTCGAGAACAGCTCGTACAGCCTCCAGAGCCGATGCAGCTTCCATATCGACTTCCGCCCGGCGCCGCAGGATCTCCTCTCCCGCGAGCTCGATGCCCAGACAGATCCGGTCTTCCACTGCAAGGCGGAAGAGGGCCTCTAACACGGTCGGGTCGGATATCCGAATCGGCTGCATGGGCGCCTGAAGAGAGCGGCACCCCGCGCCTGAAGCCGGTGGCGCGCTGTTCAACAGGAACGTGAGTCCTATGAGGAACGCTTGCGTTTTCATTACCGTTGGCCCTCTATCGGTGGAGTTACAGGTGTACACGCCTGGGCGGGGACAGCTCAAGAATCCTGTTATCCGCTGTGCGCTCCGCCGGCAATCTTCTGCGGTGTTGTCACGGCCCTGTTCGGCATTCCGAACCCCTCGACCCCGCCCGCCACATCTCACTGAATGCTCAGGAAGTAGCGTTTCCGCCGGATCCCGTACATCAAGTACCAGACCCTCGGCTTCCCTGTCGCCCGAATCAGCGCCCGCAGCACCTCGCGCGCCTTCACCCCCTCGAAGTTCTCCACGATCCGCGGCTGCATCCCGTTCGAGAACGGCTGCCACGCCACCAGCACCTGGTAGCCCGACGCCCGCTCGACTGCCTCTTGCAGATCCCGCAACACCGGCCGCGGGAACCGGCCGCCGCCCCGGATGCTGACGACCGTTTCCAGTGGACTCTGTGCCGGCGCCCATACGCCCCGTTCGTTCCGCGTCGCCGTCGGCACGATGTGCAGATACTCGCCCACCGTCAACAGCTTGTACCGGCCTGGAAACCCGCGTCGGTGGTAGGCCTCGATCGCCGTTCGCAACACCTTCGCCGGATCCTCCGGCGGGCGCCCGCCCGGCCCCAGCTCGTAGGTGAACTCCAGCTGCCCGCCCCGGGGGATGTAAGCCCGGATGCCGCGGGAAAAGTCCCGCGTGACGTCCACGATGTCTCCCTCGTAGAGCAGCGGCGCTTCCTCGAAGGTGATCCGCCAGCCGTATTCGCGGTTAAAGGTATCGGCGATGGACTCCATCGGCCGG
>JALSRK010000037.1 GCA_026984795.1 Solibacteraceae bacterium
CTGCTACCCCAACGCCGGCCTCCCGGACGAGGAAGGCCGCTACGGGGAGACGCCGGAGTCCCTCGCCGCGCAGCTCGAGCGCTTCGTGGACCACGGCTGGCTCAACCTGATCGGCGGCTGCTGCGGTACCACGCCGGACTACATCCGCGTCATCGCGCAGATGGTCGAGGGCAAGGCCCCGCGCCGGCCGCGCGAGGCGAGCCACCGCTCGTATTACTCCGGCATCGAACTGGTGGAGGCCGCCGAGGACAACCGCCCGCTGATCGTCGGCGAGCGCACCAACGTGATCGGCTCCCGCAAGTTCCGCGAGCTGGTAGCCGCCGAAAAGTGGGACGAGGCCACCGACATCGCCCGCCGCCAGGTGCGGGGCGGCGCGCAGATCATCGACGTCTGCCTGCAGTCGAGCGATCGCGACGAGATCGACGACATCCCGCCCTTCTACGAGCACCTGATCCGCAAGATCAAGGTTCCCATCATGATCGACTCGACAGACCCCCGGGCCGTCGAGCTCGCCCTCACCTACTGCCAGGGCAAGAGCATCATCAATTCGATCAACCTCGAGGACGGCGAGGAGAAGTTCGAGAAGATCTGCCCGCTCATCCACCGTTACGGCGCCGCCGTGGTGGTCGGCTGCATCGACGAGGATCCCGTCCAGGCCCAGGCCTTCACTCGCGAGCGCAAGCTGGCCGTCGCCCGGCGCTCCTACGAGCTGCTGACCACCAAGTACGGCATCGCCCCCGAGGACATCATCATCGATCCGCTGGTCTTCCCCTGCGCCACCGGCGACGAGAACTACATCGGCGGCGCGGTAGAGACGATCGAAGCCGTGCGGCTGGTCAAGGAGGCGCTGCCTTACGCGAAGACCGTCCTCGGCATCTCGAACGTCTCCTTCGGCCTGCCCCCGGCGGCCCGCGAGGTAGTGAATTCGGTCTTCTTGTACTACTGCACCAAGGCCGGTCTCGACCTGGCCATCGTCAACAGCGAGAAGCTCGAGCGCTTCGCTTCCATCCCCGCCGAAGAGCGGCGCATGGCCGAGGAGCTGCTGTTCAACTCGCCGCCCGAAGAAGTCCCCGCCGCTCACCCTAACGCGGAGTTGCTACGCTCGGCTCCGGCCGACTGGCGCCAGCAGAGCCTCGAGCAGAAGATCGCCGTCAACCAGTACCACATCGCGCGCATCACCGAGCACTTCCGCAAGGCCGGCGCCAGAAAGAAGAAATCCGCCGCCGAGATGCCCCTCGACGAGCGGCTGGCCAACTACATCATCGAGGGCTCCAAGGACGGCCTCATCGAAGACCTCGACCGCAAGCTGGCCGAAGGCGCCGCGCCGCTGGACGTCATCAACGGTCCCCTGATGGCCGGCATGGAGGAAGTCGGCCGCCTGTTCAACGACAACGAGCTGATCGTCGCCGAGGTGCTGCAGTCGGCCGAGGCCATGAAGGCCGCCGTCGCCTACCTGCAGCGCTTCATGAAGAAGTCCGCCGTAAAGACCCGCGGCAAGGTGATCCTGGCCACGGTGAAGGGCGATGTCCACGACATCGGCAAGAACCTGGTCGAGATCATCTTCTCCAACAACGGCTACGAAGTGATCAACCTCGGCATCAAAGTGCCGCCCGAGGAGCTGATCCGCGCCTGGCAGGAACACCGCCCGGACGCCATCGGCTTGAGCGGCCTGCTGGTTAAGAGCGCCCACCAGATGGTCGTCACCGGAGAGGACCTGCGGGCGGCGGGTATTCAGGCGCCCCTGCTGGTGGGCGGGGCGGCGCTGTCGGAGAAGTTCACCCGGACCCGGATCGCCCCGGCCTACGGCGCCCCTACCTTCTACGCCAAGGACGCCATGACCGGCTTGCGCCTGCTGAACGAGATCATGGACCCGGCCACGCGGGCCTCCGCGCTGGCCGCTCACCAACCCGGTTCCGAGGAGGGCGCCTCGGAGGCTCCGCGAAGGACCGCCCCGGCCCCCGCACGCCGCAGCAGCCGCGTACGGCTCGGCATCCCGAAACCGAAACCTCCGTATCTGGACCGTCGCGTCCGCGAGTTCGCCGACCTGCAGGAGATCTGGAGCTACATCAATCCGCAGATGCTCTACGGCCGGCATCTTGGCCTCAAAGGCAGCTTCCCGCGGCTGCTGCGAGAGCGCGACCCGAAGGCGCTCAAACTCCATGAGCTCATCGAGGAGCTCAAGCGCGAAGTCGCCGAATGGATGCGCGTCCGGGCCGTCTGGCAGTTCTTCGAGGCCGAAAGCGAAGACAACGCCATCCACCTCTACGCGCCCGGCGCCGCCGAGCCGCTCCACACCTTCCATTTCGGCCGCCAGGGCAGGGAAGACGGCCTCTCGCTGGCCGATTTCGTGCTCCCGCCGGATGAAGCGGGCCGCGACCACATCGCCCTGTTCGTGGTCACCGCCGGCGAGGGCGTCCGGGGGCGCGCCGAGGCCGCCAAACAGCGCGGTGAGTTCTTGAAGGCCCACGCCCTGCAGGCACTGGCCATCGAGACGGCCGAGGCGGCGGCCGAGTGGCTCCACCGCCGCCTGCGCGAAGAGTGGGGTTTCCCCGACCCGCCGGAAATGACCATGAAGGACCGCCTCCAGGCCCGCTACCGCGGCAAGCGCTACAGCTTCGGCTACCCCGCCTGCCCCAGGCTAGAAGACCAGGCTGGCATCTGGAAGCTGCTCCGGCCCGAGGAGATCGGTGTGCGCCTTACGGACGGCTTCATGATGGAACCGGAGGCCAGCGTCAGCGCCCTGGTCTTCCACCACCCCGACTGCACCTACTTCGCCGTCGCCGAGCAGGAAGAGACCGTCAGCGCGAACTAGCGGCCGCGGAAAACCTGGGCAGGCCGAATTTTCTTGCAACTCGTTGACATCTGGCTGGCGCAAGGATATGCTATACAAGACTGTCTTGTACAGGTTCCCACTGCGCGAATTACGGAGGAGAGAGAGATCGTGAGACATATCACCCTCGTTCTGTTGCTTCTGGCGGCGGCCGTATGCGCCGAATCGGCCAGTTTCTTGGCGCCCGCCGGTCCCGACGCTTTCGGGTACGTCGGCGCGCCCATCGCCGCCAACTTGCGGGATGTCAGCTCGACTGGAACAAGCGTCAGCCTGGAGGATGACGAGGTTTCCAGCGCTCTGCCGATCGGTTTCGACTTCTGGTTCTACGGCGTCTCGTACAACCAGTTCTACATCTCGTCGAACGGTTTTCTCACGTTCCTCCCCGGCCAGGATGACGGCTGCTGCGACGGAGATCCGATACCGCACCCGGACGATCCCAACGCAGTTGTGGCCGGTCTCTGGGAGGATCTCGATCCTGAATCCGACGGCACCATCGCTTACGAGACCTCAGGCAGCCCCGGATCCCGGGAGCTGGTCGTGGGCTTCTACGAGGTGCCGTACTGGGACTCCGGGGAACTTGTTACGTTCGAGATGATTCTCCACGAGACCTCGAACAGCATCGAGTTCCAGTATGGAACCCTAGGGCCGGGTAATGAGGATGCGAACAGCATCGGAATCGAGAACCAGACAGGCACGGTCGGTCTCCAGGTGTATCGCGGGTCAATCATCGACAACGACAGCAACGTCTTGCTCAGCGACGAAGGTTACTTGATCACGCCGACCCCGGAGCCGGCTTCGCTCAGCCTCCTGGGTCTTGGCCTCGCCGGCCTCCTCTGCCTCCGCCGCCGCCTGGCGGGTTGACCTACGGCTGATGGTGGGGACCGGTCTTGGGTTCGGAGCATCCCCACCTTTTCGGCCACATCGGCTCTTGCAGCCCGCATTTGTAGCCGGAGGACGGGCGGCGTTCGTCGTGGCCGCCGCTTGTCTCGTCTTCTCCTGCGGCTCCCGCGACCTCCCCCCACTTCCGGAGCTTTCCGCCGAGCAGGTACGTAGTGGCGGCGAAGATCTGGCGGCCGCCGCCGAGGCCGCCCGTGCTGCTCCGGAAGACGCCGAAGCCGTGGGGCGTTTCGGAATGCGCCTTCAGGCAGCGAAACTCTACCATCCCGCCGCTGCCGCCTACCGCCGCGCCGCCGCTCTCGCCCCGAAGGACTTCCGGTGGGCCTATTACCTGGGCGTCGCTCTCGCGCTCGGTGGGAAGCCACGCGATGCGATTCCCGCCCTGCAACGCGCGGTAGCTTTGAACCCGGGCTACCCGCGGGCCCGGATCTGGCTCGCCGACCAGTGGACGTTGGCCGGCGAGGAAGCAAGAGCCCGCGAAGTTCTCCTGGAAGCGCTGGCCCGGCGGCCCACCGACCCGGCGGTACTCTTCCGGCTTGGACGCATCGCTATGCGAGAAAGGAAGCCCCAGGAGGCTGCAAAATATCTAGAAGACGCCCTCCGCCAAGCTTCATTCGGGGCTGGCCACTATGCTCTCGCCAAGGCCTATCGGGCGCTCGGCAAGACGGAAGAGGCCAGGAGTCAGTTGTCGCTCTACAAGAAGGCCAGAGGCAGGCAGCTTCCGGTCCGGGACCCGCTGCTGGCCGCGGTGAATGACTTGGTACGAACCACGAACCGGTCGATTGAGCGAGCCGTCCGCCTCTTCGAATCGGGCCGGACGTGGGACGCCATCGCTGAGCTGGAAGCAGCCTTGCGAGACGCGCCGGACAACGTGTACTTGCACTCCAATCTCGTGCTCCTTTACGGGCAGGCCGGCATGTTCCGCAAGGCCGAGGAACACTACCGCCTGGCCCGCAAGATCAACCCGGATCTCCCCAAGCTGTATTACAACTGGGGACTCGTCCTGGACCGGCAGGGCAAGCCTCGTGAAGCCCGCAAAGCGTACCAGCGGGCGCTGTCCCTCGACCGGGGCTTCGCTTACGCCGCGTTGCGGTTGGCGCGCGTGGAGGCCAGGCTCGGGAACCGGGCGGCGGCCGCCCGGCTCTACCGGCGCGCGCTGCGCCTCAATCCATCCCTCAAAGAGGCTCGCGCGGAACTCGAGGAACTCGGCGCCGCAGGCCCAGCGGCAGATCGCCACGCCTCCCGTTGAATCGTTCCTGATGCTGCGCTTGCCTCGCCGAGCCCCTGGGCCCTGTGACCGTCCGCCGTCCATGAGACAATCGTTCCCGGCATGCTGCTCAGCGAAGAGGACTGCCGCCGGATCCACGAGGCGGCCCTGGAAATGCTGCGCGACGTCGGCGTCCGCGTGGACGACCCGGAGATCGTACGCCTGCTGGCCGAGGCCGGCGCCACGATCCGTGATGAGAACATAGCTCACATACCCGAGCACCTGGTCGCCTGGGCCTATCAGCAGGCGCCCAAGAAGGTCCCGATCGCCGACCGCGCCGGCCGCCTGTGGGAACTGGAGCCGGGCGGCCCCACGCTGGTGCTCACCGGCAACGCCCTCTACGTCACCAAGGGACGCGAGCGGCGCGATCTGACCGCCGCCGATCTGGAAGACCTTGCCCGGATCGTGGACGCTTGCCCGAACATCCACGGCATGGTGGGGACCAGCGTGGCCGACTACCCGCCGCGGGCGCGGGACTTCACCGGTTTCCGCATCATGGCCCACAACACGGCCAAGCACCTCCGCCCGTGCATCTACTCGCCCCGCGGGGCCCGGCTCGTGATGGAGATGGCCCAGGTTCTGCTGGACGGCGCGACCCTCGAAGAGCGCCCCATCGTCAGCACCGGCTTCAGCATCCTCAGTCCGCTGCACTGGAGCGAACTCGCGTTGGGAGTGTTCCGGGAAACGGCCGGCTTGGGCGTGCCGGTGATGATCAACTCCGAACCCCTGGGCGGCGCTACGGCCCCGGTCACGCTCGCCGGGTGTCTGGTCGTGGGCGACGCCGACGTCTCGAGCGGCGTGGTGATCAACCAGTTGCTCGAGCCCCGCCGCCCATGCATTTACAACATCGGCTTCGCGCACGTAATGGACATGGCTTCGGCCATCGCCCTCACCGGCTCTCCGGAGAACGCGCTGCTGCAAGCCGCCGGCGCGCGGCTGGCCCGCTACCACGGGTTGCCCTCGGCGGCCTGGATGTCCACCGAGTCGATGACCATGGACGCCCAGGCCGCCTTCGAGAAGATGATGATGGGCATGGCCCACGCCGCCGCCGGGGTGAATTTCATCTGGGGCGCGGGGAACCTGGAGTCCACGCTGGCCATGTCCCCTGAGGCCCTGGTCACCGACGACGAGATCGCCGGGTACTTCTTGCGCTACCGGCAGGGCTTCGAAATCGATGAAGAAACGCTGGCTATAGAAACCATCAAGCAGATCGGGCGCGACAGCGACTATCTCACCTGCGAGCACACGCTCCGCCACTACCGCCGGGTATTGAGCCGGCCGAAGCTGGCCGTGCGCACCCGGCGCGAAAAGTGGCTCTCCCGCGGGGGCGCTTCGTATGGAGAAGCGGCTCGCGAAGAGGTCCGGCGGATCCTCGCGGCCGAAAAGAAGACCTACCTCGATGCCGCCCAGGAGGCCGAGCTGGAACGGATCGAGAAGGCCGGGCTGAAAGAGCTGGAGTGACGCCGGCGGGGCGCCGCGGGCGCCTGCTCACCGGCACTCGAAGATCACCGCGCGGTTGCGCACCGTTGCTCCAGGGCGCACCCGGATCCGGTAGCGCTGTTCGCCGCCGTTGGGATCGAGCCGGGCGGTATAGCGCCGCGTCCGGCCGTCCTCCTCCCAGACGTGCGTCACCAGCAACTTGCTGGACGAGCGGCGATCCGCGGAGACCGCCGCCAAACGGATGTCGTCCACCGCCATGCCGTCGAAGCGGTAGCGCACGTAGACTTTCCGCACCCCTTCCGGCAGCTCCTTTACCTCCCGGTCCACCTCGGGCCACCGCAGCAGACGGTCCACCGGCTTCCCGTCCAGCCACTGCGGCTCCCGCCGGTACCGCCACAGCGTCCGGTACTCGCCGTCCGGCTCGAGGGACCATTCGAGTGACGCCAGCGGGCGGCGCCCCGCCGGATTCGGATCCACCGCCGTCTGCCGCACCTCGGCGGTGAGCTTGTCGGGGGCCAGGCCGCCCGAGATCTCCAGAAACCGGCCCCCGGCGTAGAACCCGCTCATCTCGCCGCCGCCGGGCAGGGACACCTCGAAGACGGCCTCGGCTGCGCCCGGGCTTTTCGGGACCAGCATTCCCTGGCTTTCCTCCTCGGCGTAGCCGACGTTCTCCGCCCGCGCGGCGAACCGTTCTAGCCGGGCCAGGTCCACCGGAACTTCATGGCGCAGCCGCGGAGGCGCCGGGCGGTAGACGTATTCGTTCAAACCCGGCTCCACCGGCGGCAGCGTCCGGGGATTCAACTGGAATCGCGTGGTCATGCGCAGATCCCGGACCGTTCCGCCCACCGTCGCGCCGCCCCCGGCCGAGAGGCGCACCAGGTAGCGATAGGTTCCGCTCACCGCGCTGAGCTTGCCGTGTTCGCTGGCGGCGAGAGTCTTCGGCTCCGCCCGCCAGGCCCCACTGAACGGTCCGGCCAGCCTGGCGCCGGGAACCCAGGTGCGGCCGCCGTCGATCGAGGTGTCGATCGTCCACGTCGTCCCCGGCTCCGGCAGCGCCCCGCTGACGACGAACTCCGCGCCGATGATCACGTACGGGCTGGCCACCTCGACGACCGCGCTCTCGCCGGCGCCGGCCACGCTGGGCCGGTATTCCAGCCGGCCGGTGGCCCAGAGCCGGTGGTCCTTCTGGCTTTTCGGGCCGTCTTCGGTGCGGATGTTCCACCGGGGGACCTCCTTCGGAAACTCCCGCCACCGGCCGCCGTCGTAAGCGTAGGGCAAGTAGTACAGCCTGTCATGCTCCGGCTCGAAGTACCGCACCATGCGCTCGCCCGGCCGCAGCACGAAATCCATCGTGTGGCCGAGGGCGTACCGCTGGAACGGGAACAGGTGGTTGTCGGTCTTGGTCGTGAATAGCTCCACCAGTCCGTCCATCGCCTTGGCCCGCAGGTCGGCCGGATACCAGGGATCGTCCACCAGCTCCGCATCGGCTTTCGTGGGCGAAAGCAGCTTGCCGGTGATGATCGAGGGGTCCTCTTCCAGATCCCGTACCGAGGCGATCACGCAGCCGGGCGGCTTCTGCCGGTCCAGGCAGTTGTAGCCCATCAGGTCGGAATCGTAATGGTGGTAGCGCCTCTCATAAAAGACCTCGGTGACCGTGTGCCCGGTGAGGAACCACACGCGGGCGTCCGGGAAGCCCCCGGCTTCGAAAACCGCCTCGAGCAGCGGCGCGATATGGTAGCAGAGCCCGAAGCCGTAGCTGTTGAGCAGCTTCACGGCGTCGAGCACCTCGCCCTTGGGCTCCTCGTAGGCCCAGCCGGCGATGTGGTACCAGAAGCCCGGCTCGACGAAGCGCCCGTCGGTGAGGAAGAACCGCCAGATGGCTTCGGCCTTCTCCCGGTCCGCCGCCGCCCCGGCCTGGGCATAGATCCCTTCGACGAGCGTCCGGACGTTCGAGGCATCCACCTGGCCCACACGGAGCACTTTCGGGCTGTAGACTTGCCCTTCCCCGGCGCCCCCCGAGAGCGCCAGCAAAGCGGCGGCCGCAAGGAGACAGTCGGCTTTGAGCATCCCTCTCAGCATCCCGCGGCCCGCCCCGGCGGCGCAACGGCGCCCCCGCGGTTCGGTCGCGCCGCTTCAGTCCGGACGCCCGCCGATACCGAACATGGCGTGATACTTCGCCGGCAGCTTGCACGGCTTCATCGTCCGGTCGCAGAAGACGTGCTTCGTCCCGCCCCTGGCGAGCAGCTTGCCGGTTTCCGCGTGGAGGATTTCGTACCGGAACGAGATCATGCGCAGCCGCGCCTCGTCCACCCAGGTGCGGATGATCAATTCGTCGTCGTAGCGGGCCGGCGCCAGGTACCGGCAGCGGGCTTCCGCCACCGCCAGGAAGATGCCGTCGCCCTCTTCCATGTCGCGGTAGCGCAAGCCCGCCGAGCGGCAGTATTCGACGCGGCCCATCTCCATGTAGACGAGGTAGTTGGCGTAGTAGACCACGCCCATCTGGTCCGTCTCGGCGTAACGGACACGCAGTCGCGTTTCATGAACCCTCATGCCCGAACTCGCGATTATAGCCCGCCCGACGCCGGCTTCATTCGGGCGGCGCGGGTGGGAAAGGACAGCGAGCGCCCCGGCGGCTGCAGGGCCGGCCGGGGCGCCGGTACGCTCAGCGAGCGGAAGGATAGGAACGAAGGTCGTAGGAAGAGAGAACCTTCATATAGTTGGCGCGCTCGAAGGCCGACGGATTGGCCACTCTCTTGGCGCTCATCGAGCCCTGCATCTGCTGGATGGATTCGTACTCGTGCTCCTCCATCCACTCCACGATCTCCTCTTCCAGGCGGCTGGCGTAGTCGATGCCCTGCCGCAGCAAGGCCGAAGTCATCATGGCCACGCGCCCGCCGACCATCATCGACTTGATGACGTCCTCGGCGGTGTGGACGCCGCCGGTGATGGCGATGTCGCACTTGACGTGGTCGAAGATCAGCGCCGCCCAGTGCAGGCGCAGCAGCAGCTCGTAAGAGGTGCTCAGCACCAGGTTGGGCGTGACGTCCAAGGCCTCGAGGTCGATGTCGGGCTGGTAGAAGCGGTTGAAGATGACCAGGGCGTCGGCGCCCGCATTGTCGAGCTTCTTGGCCATGTTGGCGAAAGCGGTGAAATACGGCCCGACCTTCACCGCCACCGGGATCTTGATCGAGGCCTTGATGTGCGCCACCAGGTCGGTGTACATCTGCTCGACGCGGGCGGCGTCCACGCTGGGATCTGTGGGCATGTAGTAGAGGTTGAGCTCGAGCGCGTCCGCCCCCGCCTCCTCGATCAATTTGGCGTATCGGATCCAGCCGCCCGTCGAGACGCCGTTCAGACTTCCGATGACGGGGATGTCCACGGCCTGCTTGGCCTTCCGCAAATGCTCCACGTAGCCGTCGGGGCCGATGTTGTAGGAGCCGAGGTCCGGAAAATAGGAAAGCGATTCGGCGAAGCTCTCGGCCCCCGAATCCAGATAGGTGTCCAGGGACTCGGACTCGATGGCGATCTGTTCCTCGAACAGCGAGTGCAGCACCACCGCCGCAATCCCCGCATCCTCCATGTGCAAGATGTGCCCGACGTCTTTGGCCAGCGGACCCGCCGACGCGACCAACGGGTTCTTCAGGGTCAGGCCCAGGTACTTGGTGGTGAGGTCCGGCATCTACTTGTCCTCCTTCTGCCCGCCGTTACCCGGCATGGCCGCCATGTGTTGATATAGCTTATACCGGTGCTGCGCGTCGCGTTGCGCCAGCTCCAGCAATTGCTTCGCCGCCTCGGGATTGCTCCTGGTGAGCATCGTGTAACGCGTTTCGTTATAAGCGTACTGCTCGAAGGAGATCTTCGGCGGCTTGGAGTCGAGCTGGAACGGGTTCTTGCCTTGCTCGGCCAGCGCCGGATTGTACCGGAACAGCGCGAAGTGCCCGCACTCGACCGCCGCCTTCTGCTGCGAGAACCCATGGACGAGGTTGTAGCCGTGGGCGATGCAGTGCGAATAAGCGATGATGATCGACGGACCCGGATGCGCTTCGGCCTCGAGGAAAGTCTTGACCGTGTGGGCGTCACTGAAGCCCATGGCCACCCGGGCTACGTAGACGTTGCCGTACTGCATGGCCATCATCCCAAGATCCTTCTTGCCCGTGGGCTTGCCCCCGGCGGCGAACTTCGCCACCGCGGCCCGCGGCGTCGCCTTCGACATCTGACCGCCGGTGTTGGAATAGACCTCGGTGTCCAGCACCAGGATGTTCACGTCACGCCCCGTGGAAAGTACATGATCGAGGCCGCCGTAGCCGATGTCGTAGGCCCAGCCGTCGCCGCCGACGATCCAGACGCTCTTCTTCACCAGGTAGTCGGCGACCGTGAGCAGTTCCTTGGCCGCCGGCGAATCCAGGCCGGCGAGTTTCTCTTTGAGAAGCTTCACCCGTTCCCGTTGCTCGTTGATTTCGGCCTCGTTCGATTGCTTGGCGGTCAAGATCGCTTCGGCCAGCACGTCGCCGACCTGGGGAGCCAGCTCCTCCAGCAGCCGGCGGGCATGGTTCGTGAACTGGTCGATCGCCAGGCGGAATCCAAGACCGAACTCGGCGTTGTCTTCAAACAGCGAGTTGTTCCAGGCCGGCCCGCGGCCTTCGCGGTTGAACGTGTAAGGGGTCGTGGGTAGGTTGCCGCCGTAGATCGACGAGCAGCCGGTGGCGTTGGCAATCAGCGCCCGGTCGCCGAACAACTGCGTCATCAGTTTCACATAGGGCGTCTCGCCGCAGCCGGCGCAAGCCCCCGAAAACTCGAACAACGGCTGGAAGAGCTGGACGTCTTTTACCAGGTTCGGCTTCAGGACGGTACGGTCGTTGTCAGGCAGCTTCAGGAAGAACTCCCAGTTCTTCCGCTCCCGCTCGCGGATCGGGATTTGCGGGTGCATGTTGATCGCCTTCTTCGAGGTGTCTTTCTTGTCCTTCACCGGACAGATCTCGACGCATACCCCGCACCCCGTGCAGTCCTCGACGGCCACCTGGAGCGTGTACTTCTTGTCCTTGAACTCCCTCCATTTGGCCGCCGCCGACTTGAACTCCGCCGGCGCGCCCTCGAGCGCCGACTCATCGACGACCTTCGAGCGGATCACTGAATGCGGGCAGACCAGGATGCACTTGCCGCACTGGATGCAGATGTCCTCTCGCCACACCGGGACTTCCAGCGCGATGTTCCGCTTCTCCCACGCCGCCGTTCCGGTCGGGAAGGTGCCGTCCGGCGGCATGGCCGAGACCGGGATCTCGTCGCCGCGGCCGGCGATGATCGGTCCGGCTACCTTCTGCAAGTACTCGGGAGCTTCCGGCGGCACCGGCGGCGGCATGTGTTTCCTGGCCGTCACCTGCTCCGGCACCTTTACTTCGTGCAGATGATCGAGAGCGGCATCCACCGCCGCGAAGTTCTTCTGGACCACCGCTTCGCCGCGCTTGCCGTACGTCTTGCGGATCGCCTCCTTGATCTTAGTGATCGCCTCGTCCCGCGGCAGGATGCCCGAGATGGCGAAGAAGCAGGTCTGCATGATGGTGTTGATGCGCACCCCCATGCCTGTCTGCTTCGCCACCTCGTAGGCGTCGATGACATAGAACTTCAGCTTCTTGTCGATGATCTGCTGCTGCACCTCCGCCGGCAACTGGTCCCACACCTCGTCCGGCGGGAACGGCGCGTTCAGCAGGAACGTCGCCCCCGGCATCGCGTGCTTCAGCACGTCGATCTTTTCCAATTGGCTGAACTGGTGGGCAGCCACGAAGTTGGCCTTGGTGATCAGGTAGGTCGAATGAATGGGTTTGGGGCCGAAACGCAGATGGGAAATCGTCGTCGCGCCGGCCTTCTTCGAGTCGTAGACGAAGTAGCCCTGAGCGAAGTTTTCGGTTTCCTCGCCGATGATCTTGATCGAGTTCTTGTTCGCCCCCACCGTTCCGTCGGCGCCCAGGCCGTAGAAGAGGCAGCGGACGGTCTTCGGATCTTCGGTGGAGAATTCGGGATCCCAGTCCAGGTTCGTGTGGGTAACGTCGTCGATGATGCCGACGGTGAAGTGGTTCTTCGGCCGGTCTTTCGCGAGTTCGTCGAAGATCCCTTTGATCATCGCCGGGGTGAACTCCTTCGACGAGAGTCCGTAACGGCCGCCGACCACCCGCGGGAGAGGTCTGCCGTCGAAGCCCTCGTGCAGGGCCGTGACGACGTCGAGATAGAGCGGCTCGCCGATGGCGCCCGGCTCTTTGGTCCGGTCCAGTACGGCAATCGACTTCACCGTTTCCGGCAGCGCCTTCACGAAATGCTCCACCGAGAACGGCCGGTACAGGCGAACCTTGATCACCCCAACCTTCTCGCCGCGCTCTGCCAGGTACTCCACGGTCTCGTGCGCCGCTTCGCAGCCGGAACCCATCAGGATGATCACCCGCTCGGCGTCCGGGGCTCCCAAGTAATCGAACAGGTGATACTGCCGGCCGGTGAGCTTGGCGAACTTGTCCATGGCGTTCTGGACAATCGTCGGCGCGGCCAGGTAATACGCGTTGACCCGTTCGCGGGCTTGGAAGAAGTGGTCGGGGTTCTGCGCCGAGCCTCGCAGGACCGGGCGGTCCGGCGTCATGGCCCGGGCGCGGTGCTGGTGGACCAGCTCCTCGCTGATCATCGCCCGCATGTCGTCTTCGCTAAGCTGCTCGATTTTCGAGATCTCGTGGGTCGTGCGGAAGCCGTCGAAGAAATGCACGATGGGGATGCGGGCTTCCAGCGAAGCCGCAGTGGCGATCAGGGCCTGGTCCATGACTTCCTGGATCGAGCCCGACGCCATCATGCCCCACCCGGTCTGGCGGGTGGCCATTACGTCGGTGTGATCCCCGAAGATCGACAGGGCGTGCGTCGCCACCGTCCGGGCCGCCACGTGAAAGACGGTAGGCGTCAGCTCGCCGGCGATCTTGTACATGTTGGGAATCATTAACAACAGGCCTTGCGATGAAGTGAAGGTGGTCGTCAGCGCGCCGGCTTGCAGCGCTCCGTGGACCGCGCCGGAAGCGCCGCCCTCGCTCTGCATTTCAATCACCGTCGGGACCGTGCCCCAAATGTTGGTTTTCCCTTCGGCCGACCACTGGTCGGACAACTCGCCCATCGGTGACGAGGGAGTGATCGGATAGATGGCGATGACCTCGTTGACCTTGTGAGCCACGTAGGCTGCCGCTTCGTTTCCGTCGATGGTAACTTTACGTCTCGTCATGGTTTCGAATCCAAACAGACTGGTAGCCTGTGATTTCCAGCACTTCGGCTGCCAATGGGCCCAAGCCCAACGGCAGGCTGTGGATTGAACGGCTTGAGTAAATCCGTTCCTTCGTTGATTGGGTGATTTCGCTCAGGACCTTTGAATCTGAATTCTATCAGATTCCCGGCTGGGGCATCTCGCCCAGGGCCGCCGGCTCGTTCCGGCCCGTAATCCGCCCTTAGGGGAGGGGAAGATGCGTTGGGGGCAAGGGATGGCGGGGCTGGGAAGGGGAGGGGAGGTTTCACCGAGTGGGTGCCGGATTGCTTGGAGTTTGGCGAT
>JALSRK010000038.1 GCA_026984795.1 Solibacteraceae bacterium
AACGGCGTCTTGGCTCCCCGGTAGTCGGCCTCAGGAGGATGCCCGAGTCCTCCCACCTCATCACCGGAGCCCATCAGCCCGTCGACCGTCAGCCTGCCGGCTGCTTAAGGGCGGATTACGGTCCGGCTGGCCCCGGCGGGACGCCCGCGTCATAATACGGCCAGACAGGAGGTGATTCACAATGCCGGACCTGATGCGGCGAACGTTCCTCGGGGTGGCCTCCGCGATGGCGCTGCGCGGCGGCCCCGGGCGGAAGAGTTCCGACACCCCCGCCGTGCTCGGCGGCGACCCGGTGCGGCGCAAGCCGTTCCCGTCGTGGCCCCGCGTAGGTGACGTAGACCGGCGCAACTGGCGTAACGTGCTCGAAGCCTGCCGCTGGTGGCGGCGCGAGGGCCATTACGTGGTGGACTTCGAAAAGGCCTGGGCCAAACGCATGGGCGCCCGCTACGTGGTCGCCACGGCCAACGGCACCAGCGCCCTGATGGCCTCTCTCAGCGCCTTGGAAGTCGGCCCGAAGGACGAAGTCCTCACCACGCCCAACACCTTCATCGCCACCATCAACGCGATCCTGGCCCACTTCGCCCTGCCCGTCTTCGTGGACACCGACCTCGACACCCACCTCATGGACCCGGCCAAGATCGAAGCCCTCATCACGCCCCGCACCCGCTGCATCCTGCCCGTCCACATCGGCGGCAACGTCTGCGACATGGACCGCATCCGCGCCGTAGCCCGCAGACACGGCATCCCGGTGCTCGAGGACGCCTGCCAGGCCCACCTGGCCGAGTGGCGGGGCCAGCCGGTCTCCACGTTGGGCGAGCTGGGCTGCTTCAGCTTCCAGAAGTACAAGAACGTCCCCGGCGGCGAGGCCGGCGCCGTGGTCACCAACGACGAGAAGCTCTACCGCCACGCCTACGGTTTCCACTCCCACTACCGGACGCCGCCGAACGAGGGCCGGATGGACCCGGCCGAGTGCCGCAACGGCATCAACCAGCGGATGGCCGAGTTTCAGGCCGCCTTGCTGCTCGCCCAGATGACCCGCATGGAAGAAAACGCCCGCACTCGCGACGCCGCCGCCTCCCGCCTGCGCGAGCTGCTCGAGGACGTCCCCGGCATCACCCCGGCCAAGATGTACGAAGGCTGCACCCGCAACGCCTGGCACATGTTCATGATGCGCTACGACGCCGAGGCCTTCGCCGGCCTGCCCCGCGAGGGTTTCCTCCGGGCGATGCGCGCCGAGGGCATCCCCGTCTCGGCCGGCTACAACCGCCTGAACCGGCAGCCGTTCCTCGAGAACACTTTCAAGACGCGTATGTTCCGGGCCGTCTACACGGACAAGGAGATCGCCGCCTGGCGGGAGCGCAATCATTGCCCCGAGAACGACCGTCTCAGCGACGAGGTCATCTGGCTCAGCCAGCCGGTGATGCTCGCGACGGCCGCCGACATGGAGGACATCGTCCTGGCGATGAAGAAGGTACAGCGGCACGCCGAGGCGATTCGGAAGGCGTGAGAGCGGGCGGCGAGAGCTCGCCATCCCGAAAGGCACTCGACGTCCCCCGGGGCACTGCCGCGTTTGGCCTCTAGCCCAGCAGGCGCGCCGCCATGGCCCGCTTCAGCTCCTCGATCCCCTGGCCGGTGACGCTCGAGAGCTTGAAGAACGGCAACCCGCGCGACCGCGCCAGCTCCTCCAAGACCCGGATCCGCTCCGGATCCTGGGCCACGTCGATTTTCGAGGCCACCACCAGCATGGGCTTGGCGGCCAGCTCCGGGCTGAAGCTCCGAAGCTCGCTGACGATCACGTCGAAGTCGGCCGCCGGATCGCGGCCCGTGGCCTCGGAGACATCGACGAGGTGCACCAGCAGCCTCGTCCGTTCGATGTGCCTCAGGAAGCGCGTGCCCAGCCCGTGGCCCTGGTGGGCGCCCTCGATCAGCCCCGGAATGTCAGCCACGACGAAGCTGCGTTCGTCTTCGGCCTTCACCACGCCGAGGTGCGGCTCGAGCGTCGTGAAGGGATAGTCGGCCACCTTCGGCCGCGCCGCCGAGATGCGGGAGATCAGCGTCGATTTCCCGGCGTTCGGGAACCCCACCAGCCCGGCGTCGGCCAGCAGCTTCAGCTCCAGCCGCAGCCGCCGCTCCTCGCCCGGGAAGCCCGGCTCGTGCTCGAGCGGCGTCTGGTGCGTCGGCGTGGCGAACCGCGCGTTCCCCCGGCCGCCGCGCCCCCCCTTGGCCGCGACGAACCGCTGGCCGGGTTCGGTCAAGTCGCACAGGAACTCGTCCGTATCGGCGTCGTAGACCACCGTGCCCACCGGCACCGGCACCTCCACCGAAGCCCCGTTCCGCCCGGTCCGCTTCGAGCCCTCGCCGTGGCGGCCCCGCTCGGCCTTGTGCTCCGGGTTGTAGCGCAAGTGCAGCAACGTGTTGTAGCTCTCGGTGGCCACCAGGATCACGTCGCCGCCGCGGCCCCCGTCGCCGCCGCTCGGGCCGCCCTTAGGGACATACTTCTCCCGGTGGAACGCGAGGCACCCGTTGCCCCCGTCCCCGGCTTTCACCCGGATTTTCACCTCGTCGATGAACATTGCTCTCTTCCGCGGCAGCCGGCCGCCGGCCAATAAGAAAGCCGCCTGCTGGCGGGCAGGCGGCCTCGAAACTCCGTTGCTCGAGCGAGCCGTCTATTGCGGCTGCGCGGTCTCCTGCGGCACTACGTAGACGTACTTGCCCAGGCGGCCGCGGTTGCGGAACTCGACGATGCCGGGGATCTTGGCGAACAGCGTGTCGTCCTTGCCCCGGCCGACGTTCTGCCCCGGTTTGTACGGCGTTCCGCGCTGCCGCACGATGATCGAGCCGCCGGTGACGAACTGCCCGCTGAAAACCTTGATGCCCAGGCGCTTGGATTGCGAGTCGCGCCCGTTCTTCGAACTGCCGAGTCCTTTCTTGTGAGCCATGATCCCTCCCTCAGGCGACGATCTCCTTCACCGTCACGCGGGTGAAGTTCTGCCGGTGGCCGATGGTCCGCTTGTACTGCTTCTTGCGCTTGAACTTGAAGACCAGGATCTTCTTGGCGCGGCCGTGCCCGGCGATCGTCGCCTTCACCTTCGCGCCGGCCACCGCGTCGCCCGTCAGCAACTCGCCGTCGTCGTTGGAGACCGCCAGCACCCGGCCGAGCTCGATCTCGCTGCCGGGCTCGCCGGGCAGGGTCTCCACCTCGATCGTGTCGCCGGGCGACACGCGGTACTGTTTCCCGCCGGTTTCCACTACTGCGTACATAGGAATCCTTTTCCGCTTCTCGACTGGTTTGGGAGGCTGTCCGACAAAGACACTGGAGCGGCCGCGGCCCTCCAGCCTCGTTATCTGATTCTACACCAGCGCCTCCGGCCTCCGCCACCCGGGACGCTCCCTTTCTTCGTCGCGTCCACTAACGGAAGCGCCCTGCCGAAGGCCCGAACACCGCGACCGACGGCGGAGCCGCCACGCGGTTGGGGGTCCTCTCATGACCGGTTCCGCTGCGGCGCTGGAATGCCTGCGAGCCGAATGGCCGAGGGCGGCTGTGGGCGCTCACGACTATGTACAGCGGAATGTTGCAGTTGGCGCTGCAAGCCGAACAGCCCACTGCCGCCGTTTCGCGCATCAGGTTTCGCAGGGTTGCCTCCCGAGGCCAGTCCGTGTTGATAATCAGTACAACATCATGACGAGGAGTCTGGGCTACAACTCGTCGAGTCATTTCGGCGTGCACTTTGGTTTGAGGCGGGCGCCGCTCACCTCCGGCATCGGGATCCGCCGGGCGGGCGCAACCCGGCAAGCGCTGGCGGAAGTCCTTGCCAACCAAGTGCTCCGTGTTCGAGAACCGGAAAAGTAGATGGCGTCAACGTTGCTTTGCTTGTTGTTGCTGGCGGCGCAGGCCGGCTACGACACCGCGCTGGAGAGTTATCGGGCCGGCCGCATTGCGGAGAGCCAGGCGCTACTGGAAGAGCTGGTCGCCCAAGGCTCCGGTGAGGCCAAGGTCTTCGGCCTGCTTGCCTGGTGCCACCATCGGCAGGGCCGCCCGAACAAGGCGCTGGCCGCGATCCGCCGGGCGATCGAATTGGCGCCGGACGACGTGACCTGGTACAACCAGGCGGCTCAAATCCTTTTGGAGAATGGAGCTTTCGAGGCCGCCTACCGGACAGCCGTGAAGGCCCTCGACGTGGATCCCGACTCCCCACAGGCCTGGAAGCTCAAGGGCCGGCTGGAATTGGAGCGTGGAGCAAAGAAGCAGGCGCTGAAATCGTTCCTGCGCTCCACCAAGCTGAACCCCGCGGACCCCGAGGCGCTCATGTGGCTCGGCATCGCACGGGAAACGCTGTGGCAATACGAGGAGGCCGCCGCCGTCTTCGAGAGAGGGATTGCCAGATTTCCGACCTTCGCGCCGATGTATGCCGCCTACGGCGGCCTCCTGCTGGAACCGAGAGCGCAACCGGACGCGAGGGCGAAGAAGCGGGCGCAAGCGCTGATTGCGAAGGCGCTGGCCTTGGACCCCACCTTGCCCTACGCCCATTACGATCTCGGGAAGCTGCTGCTGCAAGAGGGCGAAGTGGCCGAGGCCGTCCGGCACCTGGAAGCGGCCGTGCGGTTGGATCCCCGGAACAGCCGGTACCACCTCACGCTGGCGAACGCTTACCGCTCGGCGGGGCGGAGGAAAGACCAGGCCCGGGAACTCGACGTCTACCGGAAACTGAAGGCTCAGGAAGCCGGGGGAAAGTAGGGGCGGCTTTCCGGCGCCGCCCCTAGCCCATACACTACAGCTTTACCAGTGAATGCGGGCCGTGTACTGGACCTCGCGACCGTAGTTGCCGGGAAAGATCGATGTGCTCATGCCCATCGTGCCGCTGCCGACCCTGGTGTCGGGATTGCTCTCGATGAAGTGGTTGGGCATGTTGTAGAACTCGAAGCGGAGTTCCAGCTTCACCCTTTCCGTTATCGGGAAGTACTTCACCAGGGTGGAATCAAGGCTCCAGAAGCGCGGGCCCCGCAGGCCGTCGTAATACCACGGGTTGGTACGGGGGGTGAAAGCCGGCAATACCTTGAACACGTCCGGATTGAACGCCCGGCCCGCCGGCACGTTCTCCCGCGGATCGCCGGAGACCAGCGCCGGCCCGAAGGTGAGGAGCTGCCCCCCTTGCAACATGAACCAGTGACTGGTCGCCCAGCCTCCGATCAGCAGATCCACGAACCTGCTGACTCCGGAGAGGTACCTCCGGCCGCGACCGAAGGGCAGTTCCCACGTGCCGGCGATCCGCAAGTAATGCCGCGGCTGACGACGGTCGATCCAAGTCTTCTTGTCGTAATAAACGTCGGTGTTGTAGACGTTGTTGAAGAACTCCGTGCGGCTCTCGCGATTGTACGTGTAACCGAAGATCAGGCTCAGGCCCGCGGCCATGCGCCGCTGAGCCTGGATCTGCAAGGCGTAGTACCGGTTGTTGATGCCGTCACGGAACATCTCGGTCAGGTTGACGTACTGCGGGTAAGGCTTGAGCAACTGCAGGACCGTGACTTCTTTCTGCACGCGGAGCTCGCCCGGCATCTTGTCGGCGGGCAACAGGTTATAAAACGGATTCGGAACTTTGGCCTCCACCGCCCCTTTATGCGTGTAAATCAGGTTCGGATCGACGAGGTTGATCGGCCGGTTGAAGCTTCCGCCCCACATGCTCCGGTCGTGCACATTATGGCCGAAGTGCATGAAGAACGTGGTGTCCAAGGCGAAGTTGCCCGGCAGCTGCCGCTGCAGAGACACATTGAACCGATCGGCCATCGGCGTCTTCAAATCCTGCTTCCACCAAGAGGCCGACGTCCCAAGCTGGGTGTAGATGCCCCGGCTCTTCCCAGGCGGCAGGATCAGCGGGTTCGAAGCCGGGAACGGGTCGCTGATCAAAGTGCGCGGCACGCCCTGAAGCGGCCCCAATGCGTTCGTCCTCTGAGAGAAGCCTTCCTTGCGAACGCTCCAGCCTTCGGTGTAGATAGTCCGGATCGGGGTTGCGAAACGCGCATAGCCGATCCGTAAGGACGTTCTGTCGTTCAGACGAATGGCGATCCCGACACGGGGCAAGAAGTTGGTCTTCGGGGGGTCGTACACTCCGGGATGGTTGTCGTCGGTGAAGATCCAGGCGCCGGTGTACTTGTAAGGAATGTCGGCGATCGCCGTGACCTCCGGCGGCATGGTGACGCCCGACTCAAGTTCGGGAATCGGCTGGTTCAGATCCAGCAGCCGGGAGAACATCCGCGTCTTTTCCGACGGCGCCGTCTCATACTCCCAGCGAAGACCGAAATTGAGGGTGACGTTGCGGGTCAGCTTGATGTCGTCCTGGACGTAGAGCGCGTACTGATCCAGCATGAGATGCCACATGGGGTTGATGTTGGCCCAGCCGCTCGTCACCACGCCCAGCAAGGCGGTGGCGAACTGGGAGCCGCTCTGCGAGGGGTCATAGCCCAAATACGTGCTCCCGGTCTCCACCGAGTTGAAAGTGAAGCCCCCGGGGCGGGGCTGGCCGTTCTTTTCCCAGGAGTTGCGCCACTGGACGCCGAACTTCAGCGTGTGAATGCCGCGGGTAAGGGCGAGCTTGGCTTGAATGTTGGTCTGGTACTCGCGCACCAGCCACCAGCCGGTTCGCCCCGCACTGGCTGAGCCGTTACCGGTGTAGGTGATGCCGGGGTAGTAGACTCCGGGCAGGGCCTCGGTCACCGGCTTGTACCACCCGTTCGGCCACAGCTCGGCCCAGACGTTTTCACGGCCCTTGGCCCACTGGGAATCGTAGTCGTCCTGGGCGCGGGTATAACCGAAGCGGACGTCCAGCGTCGTGGCCGGGTCGAATATGTAGACCGCGTCCGCGGCGGCGTTTTCAGCATCCATCAGGCCGCCGTTGTCGGACCGCACGGCGCGGGTGCCGCCCCAGTTCGGGTTGTCCAGGTCGGTGTGATAGATCGAGTAGCGGAAGTACGTCCGCAGCTTCTCGCTGGGAACGTAGTCGACCCGGTCGGAGATGTTCCAATACTTGTGCCACCAGTTGTATTGGGTCTTGAAGTTGTTGATGCCGCTGGGGTCGTCGCCGGGGTTGTTGGGCTTCCACAGGTCGTTGACCAGAATGCGGCCGGTGGGATCGATCCTCGACGATGGGATGACGTTGCCCGGGAACGGCATCCGGGTCACCGTCCCGGTGGCCGGGTCGAACTCGGTGGTAAACGGATCATAGATTGGGCGGAGGGTGCCTTGCGGCGTCAAGGTTTGCGAAAAATCGCCCTGCCGTTCCAGATCGGTGGGTACCGTCGAGACGTGGGCCCTCGCGGGCTGCGTCTGGCGCCACTGCTCGTAGACGAAGAAGTTGAACAACTTGTTCTTCTTGATCGGGTTGCCGAGCGTGCCGCCCCAGACATGGTTCTTGATGAAACTCGGCGTGCGCGTGATCCGGTTCACCATGGCGTTGAAGTACGGGTTGCGGCCGAAATAGTAGGCCGTGCCGTGGAATTCGTTGCTACCCGACTTCATCGACAGGTTCAGCACACCGCCGGCGCTGAAGCCGTACTCGGCGTCGACGGCGTTCTGCTGCACGACAACTTCCTGAACGGCGTCCATGGGCGCGTTGTAGGAGCCCCGGGCGGCCACGCCCGTGGGCACGCCGTCAAGCAACTGATCGTTCTTGCCGGCGGTGGATCCTCCGACGTCCAGGCCGGAGTTCGACCACATGTAAAAGGGGTTGCGGTGGGACACGTCCCAGTAGCGGTTGACCACGGCAGGATTCAGCAGTGCAAGCGTGAACGGGTTCCGTGCCAGCACCGGGATGTCCCTCACCGCCTCATTGGGGACGGTCGTGGTCATGGTGGAAGTGTTGAATTGCACGGCCGGCACCTCCGCCGTCACCGTCACCTCCTGGGTGACCGCGCCGACGGTCAGCACCGCGTTCACCGTTACGTCGCCCGCCGTCGCGACCCGAACGTTCTCTTGGACGTACCGGTTGAATCCAGGCGACTCGACGGTGACTGTATAGAGGCCGGGTTGGACGAAATCAAACCGGTAGAAGCCGGCCTCATCGGTTTGACGCACAGTCTCGACACCGGTGTTGACGTTGGTGAGCGTAACTGTGGCGCCGACAATGGCAGCGTGCGAAGGATCCGTTACGGTACCCTGTACCCGGCCGCGGTACTCCTGCCCGCTGGCCACGAGGGAGAACAAAAGGACCATCGCCAGGCGCCACACAAGGGTCTGACGGCATCGGACGACAGACATGTTGACCTCCTTTTCTACTCGGACTTGCCCACCCATACATCCCCGTGTAGGCGGAACGGCCGGATTTTAGCACCACCTGGGCGGGTTGTCAAGGAGTTGTCAAGGCAAAGTAGAAACTTCCGGTCTTAATCTGGTCCGGGGGAGCCGGGTGGTAAGCTGGCGGGGTCGGCGGCCGGCACGCGGCGTCGGCGGATGCAACTCTAACAGCTGCGGGAAGCGTTACGGGAGGGCGAGGTCGGAAATCCGGCGCAGCTCCCTGCCTGTTCTCTGCAAATACATTCCCCGGTTGACCTCTTGACAAGGCGGATCCCCCCGAATCCGATTGATTTGCCTCGAAATCGAGTCCGTGGCGAAATCCCTGCAGGCCCGGCGTCAGGAGGCGCCGGCCTCCTCGAGGAACTCCAGGAACCGCCGGGCCGCCCGGTCCAGGTTTTCCACCGACCCTCCACCCAAGAGCGGGGCGCACATCTCGTAGCCTACGGCCCCGTCGTAGCCGCTTTCCCGCAACGCCCGGAAGAAGCCCCTGTAATCGATGAAGCCCTCGCCCATCGGCACCGCTTGCACCCAGGGCGTCTCCGGCGTATAGTTGACCAGCTCCGGGTGGTAGCGGAAGCGGGGCCGGAGCTGATAGTCGGCCGCCGTCGTGTGGCAGATCCGCGGCGCCAGCTCCCGGGCCGCCGCCACGTAGTCGGTCCCGTGCAGCGCCGGCGACCAGGCGTCGAAGATCGGCCGGCAGTTCGGCTCGCCGACGGCGTCCACCAGATCCACCAGCGTCCGGTGGTCGCAGGCGAAGTCGTGGTGGTTCTGCACCCCGATCGTCACGCCGCACTCGGCCGCCCGCCGGGCGCACTCCCGCAGGCACTCCACGTTCGTCTCGAACAGCCGGGCGTAGCCGATCGCCGGGTGCTCGTAGCTGGTGAAGACCCGCACCACGGCCGCGCCCAGGATCTCGGCCATCCGCGCCAGCTCGGTGATGTGCTGGATCTGCATCTCCCGGTGGGGGATGTCGCCGTGCTCCAGGTCCGCCGTGAAGTTGTTGTAGCCGGCGATCACGTAACAGCGCAGCCCTTTGGCCTCCAGCTTCTCCCGCAGCCGCCGGCAGGCTTCGGCCGGGTAGTCGAGCACCGACAGGTGGGGCCGCTTGGCCATCAGCATCACGCCGGGGAATCCGAGCGCGGCCGCCTTGTCGAGGAATTCCTCCAGCGCGAGCCGCACCTGCCCGGGCCAGACGCCCGCGTAGCTGACCGAATGGAGCACCGGAATCATGCGCACATCGTAAACGCCCCGGCCCCGCCCGCGCAATCGCTTTGCCGGTTCCGGGCGCTGACGCCGGCCGCGCAAACCGGATAAGATCGGCCGCAAGGAGACCGCCATGCCCCGGCCAACGCTACTGCTGTTCGCCGTCCTCGCCCTGCCCGCTTTTGCCGGCCGCCTCACGATCCCCCTCGACGGAACCTGGGAGATGGCCGATTCCGTCGAACCGGCACCGGCTCCCGCCCGCTTCGAGCACCAGACACCCGTGCCCGGACTCGCCAACCTGGCCCGGCCCCCGTTCCCCGACGTGGACCGCTACGACAGCGCCGCCGTCATCTCCAACCGCATCCGCAAGGGCATGTTGCCCGCCTCGGCCATGCCCGAAGGCCGCGGCGTCCCGCGCCAGAAACGCAACTACTTCTGGTACCGCCGCCGCTTCCGCATCCCGGAGAGGCGCGCCGTTGCCATCCTGAAGATCAACAAGGCCCAGTTCGGAACCGCCGTCTGGGTGAACGGCAAGCCCGCCGGCGCGCACCTGGGCTGCTTCACCTCCGGCTACTTCGACGTCACGGACCTGGTGGACTGGGACGGCGAGAACACCCTCGTCGTGCGCATCGGCGCGCATCCCGGCGTGCTGCCCGACGAGATCCCCGCCGGGGACGACTTCGAGAAGAATCTCTGGACGCCCGGCATCTACGACAGCGTCGCCCTCTACGCCACGGACAACCCGGTCGTCGAATCCATCCAGGTGGCCCCCCGCATCCAGACTTCCGAGATCCTCGTCCAGACCGTCCTGCGCAACTACGGCCCCAAGGGCGCCTTCGAACTCGTGCACCGCGTCCGCACGTGGAAGGACGGCCGCCAGGTCACCGAGTCCCGGCCCCAAACCATAAACCTCGCCGCCGGCGCCGAACGCACCATCACCCAGACCATCGCCATCCCCCACATGCGGCTCTGGAGCCCGGAAGACCCGTTCCTTTATGTTCTGGAAACCTCCACCGGCGGCGACTCGGTCTCCACCCGCTTCGGCATGCGCGAGTTCCGCTTCGACACCGCCACCAAACGCGCCTACCTGAACGGCAAGGTCTATTTCCTGCGCGGCTCGAACATCACCTTGCACCGCTTCTTCGAAGATCCCCACTGCGGCCGCCTGCCCTGGGACGAGAAATGGGTGCGCAAGCTGCTCGTCGAGATCCCCAAGAAGATGCACTGGAACAGCTTCCGCTTCTGCATCGGCCCCGTACCCCAGATGTGGCTCGACGTCGCCGACGAGGCCGGCCTGCTCATCCAGAACGAGTACTTCATCTGGACCGGCCACCCGAACTGGCGCGGCATGTTCCACAAGACCTACCCGGCCGGCGTGCTCATCCGCGAGTACACCGAATGGATGCGCGACAACTGGAATCACCCGAGCGTCGTCATCTGGGACGCCAACAACGAGTCCTACGACGACGTCTTCGCCGACAAGGTGATCCCCGCCGTCCGCGGCCTCGACCTCTCGAACCGGCCCTGGGAGAACAGCTACAACCTGCCCGCCGGCCCGGACGATCCCGTCGAGGACCACCCCTACCTGTTCAGCCGCAACCAGCGGAAAGGCCGCACCGGCTTCTCCATGACCATGCTCGAGAAGATGAGCTCCCGCGGCGACGCCGGCTACACGCCCAGCGCCCACGCCGTCATCTGCAACGAGTACGGCTGGCTGTGGTTGAACCGCGACGGCTCGCCGACCTTGCTCACCCGGGAGATCTACCGCAAGCTCCTCGGCGAAAACGCCACCGCCGAGGAACGCTTCCGCACGCAGGCCTACCTGCTCGCCGGCCTCACCGAGTTCTGGCGCGCCTGGCGCAACTACGCCGGCGTGCTCCACTTCGTCTACCTGACCTCGAGCTATCCGGAGGCGTACACCTCCGATCACTTCCTCGACGTCGAGGCTCTCGATCTGGAGCCTCACTTCCTGGACTACGTCGGGGAAGCCTTCAAGCCCGTCGGCGTCTACATCGATTTTTGGCGGCCGAAGCTGCCGCCGGGGGTCGAGCGCGACTATCACGTCATGGTGGTCAACGACCTGGACCGGCGCGTCCTCGGCCGCCTGCGTCTGGCTTTTCACGCCCCGGACGGCGCGGAGCTGGCCGCCGCCGAACAGCCGCTCGATCTGGCCCCGCTGGGCCAACGGACCTACAAGTTCGGTTTGAAAACGCCAGCGATTCGGGGGGAGGTCGAGTTGCGCGCCACCGCATTCCAGGCCGGTGGGGATCGCACCGTCTCCCGCCGGCGCCTGCGCCTCGAATGAGGCGCCGTCCGGCGTTGCCGCCGCTCGTCTCTCTTTCGTTTTATTCGGAAAAATGAGAAAATATCAATTAGCCGCTGGATGACAGAACGCTTCGGAATATACCCGGCGCCGAGCTGTGGGGGGCGCTGAGCATTCCGGTGGTGGAGGATCGATGTTGCCGAACTTCCTCGTCCCAGAGACCGAGCAACGCGCCAACGGGGAATCCGAGCCGATTGAACTCGGCGACTCCCGGGGTAAGCTGCTCTGTCTTACCCTCGGTATCACGCGCATCATCGAGCAGGAAAGCCTCGACGTCGCCATCTACGGTTCCACCGACGGCAAGGAATGGGGAAACAAGCCCTTGGCCTCTTTTCCGCAAAAGTTTTATTGCGGCACCTACACCATTCTCCTGGACCTGTCCCACCAGCCCGAGATCACCCACTTGAAAGCAGTGTGGAAGATGAACCGCTGGGGACGGGGGGAACCGAAGCCTCTTTTCGGTTTCTACGTCTTCGCCGAAGAGGCGCGTGAAATGCCCGCGGCGGCGGGCGCCTGAGTCCGCACGGCTTCAGAGCCGGTTGATGAGGCTCGCCACATAGCCGGCGCCGAAGCCGTTGTCGATGTTGACGACGGTCACGTTGCTGGCGCAACTGTTCAGCATGCCCAGCAGCGCCGCCAGGCCGTGAAAGCTCGCCCCGTAGCCCACGCTGGTCGGCACGGCGATCACCGGGCAGGAGATGAGCCCGCCCACGGCGCTGGGCAGCGCGCCTTCCATGCCCGCGCAAACCACCGCTACCCGCGCTTTCGAAAGCCGTTCCGCGTTGCCCAGCAGCCGGTGGATCCCCGCCACGCCCACGTCGTAGATCGCGTCGACCCGGTTGCCCATCGTCTCGGCCGTGATCCGCGCCTCTTCGGCCACCGGAACGTCGCTGGTGCCCGCACACACAACCGCGATGGTTCCCTTGCCGTGAATCGTCCGGTCCCGCCAGACGCGGAACGCCCGGGAACGCGGAAAGTACTCACCCTCGGGGAACTTCTCCGCCAGAAGCGCCGCCGTGGCCTCATCGACGCGCGTCGCCAGCAGGTTCCGGCTTCTCTGCAGTACCTTGCCGGCTATCTCGGCCACCTGCTCCGGTGTCTTACCCTGGGCGAAGACGACCTCCGGCATGCCGTGGCGCAGCGCCCGGTGGTGGTCGAGTTTAGCGAAGCCGAGATCCTCGAACGGCATGTGCCGCAGGCGGTCCAGCGCCTCGTCTACGCTCGTGGCCCCCGCGCGCACGCTCTCGAGCAGTTCCTTGAGTTTCTCCGGATCCATCGACCCTCAGATCTGTATCTTCCGCCCCACGCGGATGCCGTGCTTCTCCGCACTTCCCGCCGGCAGCTCCAGCACCATGAGCGCCCGCTTCGTGCCGCCGTAGTTCGGGCACTGTTTCGGGTCCTTCGAGGGGCAGGGAGGCGTGTTCGGCGAGATCTCGACCACGATCCCGTTCTGGTCCATCCAGATGATGTCCAACGGGATCTTCACTTGGAACATCCAGTAAGAGTACTCTCCCGGCTCCCCATGGATGAACAGCATCCCCCGGCCCTCGGGCAGCGAGTCGCGGAACATCATGCCGCGCATCATGTCCTGGGGGCGCGTCATCACTTCGGCCCGTACGCGAAACCCATCGGGTAAAGTCACGACAAGCGTGTTGAATTCGTCCACTTTGATGGGTCGCTCCCCGCAACCGTAACACCAGGTCGCAGCGCTGAGGAACACGCACAGGGTGACACGGGAAAGCATGCACTAAAATGGTACCGGAACCGGCCCTCCGGCGCAGAATCCTTCCTTATGGCTGCATGGCTCGCCAAGCTCCGCCTCACGCTCGAAATGATCAAGTTCGAGCACTCCGTCTTCGCCCTCCCTTTCGCCCTCACCGGCGCGCTGCTGGCGTTGAAAACGGTGGATTTCGCCGTCCCGGGCCTCGGCTGGAAGCTGCTGTGGATCGTCGTGGCCATGGTGAGCGCCCGCTCGGCCGCCATGACCTTCAACCGGATCCTCGACGCCGACATCGACGCCCGCAACCCGCGCACCGCCGGCCGCCACATTCCCGCGGGCATCCTCTCGAAGAGCTTCGCCTGGGCCTTCCTCGCCTCAGCCTCCGGCGTTTTCTTGATCGCCGCCCGGGCGCTGAATCCGCTCTGCTTCCGCCTGGCCCCGTTGGCCCTGGCGATCCTGTTCTTCTACTCCTTCACCAAGCGCTTCACCTCGTTCTCCCATCTGGTGCTGGGCTTCTGCCTCGGCGTTGCCCCGGCGGCGGCCTGGATCGCCATTACCGGCTCCCTCGATCCCCGCATCCTGTGGCTCACCGCCGCGGTCACCCTCTGGACCGCCGGTTTCGACATCATCTACTCCTGCCAGGACTACGAGTTCGACGCCTCTGAGGGGCTGTTCAGCCTGCCGAGGCGCCTCGGCATCGCCGGCGCTTTGTGGGTCGCGCGCCTCTTCCACCTCGCCATGATCGCCTGCCTGCTCGTGTTGGCCCGCAGCTTCGAGCTCGGCGCCGCCAGCCTCGCCGGGGTGGTCTTCATCGCCGGCCTGCTCGCCTGGGAGCACCGGCTGGTGAAACCGGAGGATCTGAGCAAAGTGGACGCCGCCTTCTTCACGGTCAACGGCTACGTGAGCGTGCTATTCTTCTTTTTTTGGGCCGCCGATATCCTGTGGCTTGGGCGAGGGGCATGAGCAAACGGCCGATCTTCGAGGACCAGCGCCTGCAAGCGATCCTGGCGCGCGTCGAGGCCGGCGAACGCCTCGGCTTCGAAGACGGCCTCGTGCTCTACCGCACGCCGGACCTGCTCGGCGCCGGCTACATCGCCAACCGCGTCCGCGAGCGCTTGCACGGCAACGTCACCTACTTCAACGTCAACCGCCACATCAACCCCACCGACGTCTGCGTGGCGAGCTGCCGCCTCTGCGCCTTCGGCAAGCGCCCCAAGGACCCGAAAGCTTACACCATGTCCCTCGAGCAGGTCTGGGAAACCGCCGGGCGGGGCTATTCGGAAGCCATCACCGAGTTCCACATCGTCGGCGGGCTCCACCCCACCCTCACCCTCGACTGGTACTGCCAGATGCTCCGCGGCCTGAAGCAACGCTTCCCCGCCGTCCACCTGAAAGCGCTGACCATGGTCGAGGTCGCCTACCTGGCCAAACGCACCGGCTGCCCGGTCCGCGAGGCTCTCCAGCGCCTCAAGGACGCCGGGCTCGACTCGATGCCCGGCGGCGGCGCCGAAATCTTCAACGACCGCGTCCGCCGCATCATCTGCGACCACAAGATCGACGGCAACCAGTGGCTCGAGGTGGCCCGCGAGGCCCACCGCCTCGGCATCAAGTCCAACTGCACCATGCTCTACGGCCACATCGAGAACGAAGAGGACCGGGTGGACCACCTGCTGCGCCTGCGGGCGCTGCAGGAGGAAACCGGCGGCTTCGTCGCCTTCATCCCCCTCGCCTTCCACCCCGAAAACACCCCCCTCCAGCACCTGCCGCCGACCACCGGGTTCGCCGATCTGAAGAACATCGCTGTGGCCCGGCTCCTGCTCGACAACATCCCCCACATCAAGGCTTATTGGGTGATGATGACGCCCCGCATCGCCCAGATCGCCCAGCGCTTCGGCGCCGACGACATCGACGGCACCGTGGTCGAGGAGAAGATCTACCACGACGCCGGCGCCACCACCCGCCAGGCCTTGCGGCGCGAGGAGCTGCTCACCCTGATCCGAAAAGCCGGCCGGGAACCCGTTGAACGTGACACGCTCTACCGGCCCGTCCAGCGCACCGAATCCACCTTCACCGTCGTGGTGTGACGCGGATGCTGCTCGCCCTCATCCGCCACCTGCCCACGGAATGGAACCGGAAAGGTTTCCTTCAGGGCCGCCGGGACACCCCGCTGGCGGCTCTCGATGCAAGAGACGCCGCCGCCGTCGAGCAGAACCGCCGCCGCCTCGAAACCCTCGGCCCTTTCGACATCGTCCTGGCCAGCAGCCTCCGCCGAACCCAACAGACCGCCCGGATCTACGGCTACCCCGGCTTCACCGCCGAACCCCTGCTCGATGAGCTGGACTACGGACCCTGGGAGGGCAAGCTCCGCGAGGAGTTCTATCAGGCGTTGGGACGCCGGTGGTTCGACGACCCCGGCGGCCTCGCGCTCGGCGAGACCATGCAAGAGTTCGAGGCGCGGCTCAGGCGCTTCGCCCGCAAGTACGCCCCCCTGCCGAGCGTGCTGGCTTTCGCCCACGGCTCTTGGATGCGCGCCTTCCGCTCCCTCCTGGAACACGGCGATCTCAGCGCCATGAATCGCTTCTGGATCGAGAACAACGAACTTCTCGTTGCGGAAGTTCCCGCCGGCCGCCTCGAGACCGGCCGCGCTACTCCAGGGGAATCTCGAAGTAAAAGAGTTCCTGCCCCGTCGCCGCCTCGACGATCCCCGTGATATAGAGGACCGAGTCGGGAAACGAAGCCGTGTTGAAGTAGAAGAAGCCGTAAGCGAAATCGCCCGGCGGCAGCATCTTGGCGCTGAAAGCGCGGGACTCGATCTCGAAGGCGGCCAGGGGATTCTTCTTACGCCTCCCAAGACCGGGAATCGGATACCGCGGCGTCATGACCCCCGGCTTCGGCCGCTCGACACCATAAAGAAAGCGCACCTCGTCGGCCGGAATCGCCTGAATCCGGCGGCTGTCCGGCCGGATGTATTCCACCCTCATCCCGTCCAGCCGCAGCGCCTTGTCCGAGTCGTTCTGCATCACCACCAGCACCGGCAGCACCCCATAGCGGTTCGGGTTCAGCTTCCCGAAGGCGGTCTTCGTCTCCTTGGCCGTAGTGAAGGCGTCGGCGGCGATGGTGAGGCCGGCCACCGTCTGGCGGTTCGGGTATTCCGCCGCCGGCTTGGGATGGAATGCGACCGGTTTATCCGCCCGCAACAGGACGACTATACTCAGTAGGAGTATCAAGCTATTGAGACGGACGCTCATTTACCTCGTCTACCGCCTGTTCCAGATCGTCGCTTTCCCTTGCCTTGTAGTTTATCTGCTGGCGCGCGGATGGCGGGATCCCCGCTACTTCTCCCGCATCTGGGAGCGGCTCGGCTTCCTCCCGCATGCGTTTCAGGGGACGGCCCCCGGAGCCGTCTGGTTGCACGCGGTCTCTGTCGGCGAAGTCATGTCCGCCCTGCGGCTGCTTAGAGGGCTCCGGGCCGAGTACCGCGCCCGCCGGATCTTCGTTTCCGTCACCACGCTTGCCGGCCGGGAGCTGGCCGAGGAAAAGCTCAAGGGCCTGGTGGACGGCGTCTTCTACGCTCCCATCGACTACTGTTTCGCCGTCCGCAACGTGCTCCGCGTGCTGCGGCCCTCGGTCGTTGTCATCCTCGAAACCGAGATTTGGCCCAACTGGTACCGGGAGATCAAACGGACCGGCGCCGGGCTGCTCGTCGCCAACGGCCGGATCTCCGACAAGGCCTGGCCCCGTTACCGGCGGTGGCGGTGGTTTTGGCGGGTGGTCCTGCCGCATGCCGACGCCATCCTGGCCCAGAGCTCCCAGGCCGCTGCCCGGTTTCGCGAACTCGGCGCTCCTGCGGCACGCGTGCGGCACGCCGGAAACCTGAAGTACGACTTCGAGACCGCCGGGGCCAGAGCCCCGGAGCCCGTGCGCCGGCTCATCGAAAGGTGCTCGCCGGCTTGCGTCTGGATCGCCGCCAGCACGATGCCCCCCGCCCGGCCCGGGGATGTAGACGAAGACGACGCCGTCATCGCCGCTTTCCAGCAGCTCGCGGCGGAGCGCCGGGACCTACTGCTCATCCTGGCCCCGCGGCGGCCGGCCCGTTTCGCCGTCGTCGCCGACAAGCTGAAACGGGCGGGCTTGCCGTTCCTGCGCCGCTCGGCCCTGGGCGAGCGAGACCGCCTGCCCCTGCCCGGCGTCCTGTTGCTCGATACCATCGGAGAACTCTACAGCCTGTTTCCACTGGCCGACGTGGTCTTCATGGGCGGCACGCTGGCCGACCGAGGCGGGCACAACCTTTTGGAGCCGGCCTTCTTCGCCCGGCCCGTCATCGCCGGCCCCCACCTGGAGAACTTCGCCGAAATCGCCCGGGAGTTTCGCGAAGCCGGCGCCGTCGTCTCTGTCGGGGGTCCCCAGGAGCTGGGTCCAGCGGTCGAACGTCTCCTCACCGACTCTGCTCTCCGGGAGACGGTCGGCCGGCGGGCCTTCGAGATCGCGCGGAGCAAGAGCGGCGCGGTCAAGGCCGTCATCGACGAAGTCGGACGGCTGAGCCGCTGGTCCATCGTGCGGCCGGTCCCCACCTGGCCGGCGTGGCTGCTCCTCAAGCCGCTCTCCTGGGTGTGGCTCGCCGGAGTGACATGGCGGCGCGCCCGCGCGCTCCGCCGTCGGCGGCGTCTCAGCGTTCCGGTAGTGAGCATCGGTGGACTGGGCGTCGGGGGCGCCGGCAAGACTCCGTTCACCGTCCACCTCGCTCGGCGTCTCCATGAGGGGGGCCGACACGTGGCCGTCCTCACCCGCGGCTACCGCCGCCGCGTCCCTGAAAAGATGACGGTCCTGGAGGCCGATTCCTCAGCGCCCGTCTCCGTCACCGGCGATGAAGCGCAATTGATTCTGCGGGCCGGCGTCGCCCATCTGGGCATCGGAGCCGACCGCTACCGCACCGGCCGTCTCGTCGAGCAACGCTTCCACCCCGACGTGATCCTGCTCGACGATGGGTTCCAACACTGGCAACTCCACCGTGACCTCGACATCGTCCTCATCGATGCACTGAACCCCTGGTGCGACGGCGACCTGCTTCCCCTGGGACGTCTGCGCGAGCCCCTCTCCGCCCTGCGGCGCGCCGGCCTGTTCGTGATCACCCGGGCCGAGCCCGGCACCCCCCTGGACGGCATCCGCGCTCGCCTCGAGGAGCTGAATCCCCAGGCCCCAGTATTCCAGTCCCGCATGCGTCCGAAACAGTGGATCGATGCCGGCTCGGGAAACCGTGTGGCCTGCGGCGCTCTCCGCTCCCGACCCAACGCCGCCTTCTGCGCCCTCGCCAACCCGGCTTCGTTCTGGCGGACACTCTCCGGGCTGGGCTGCCGGCCCCTGCGCTGCTGGAAGTTCACTGACCACCACCACTACAAGCCCCGGGAGCTCAAACGCATGGCCGCCGATGCGAGGGCTGCCGGCGCCGAGGTCTTGCTGACCACGGAAAAGGATTTCATGAACCTTCCTCCGGGCGCGGCGAACCTCGTGGCTCCGCTCCGCCTGCTCTGGCTCCAGGCGGAAGTCGAAGTGGACCGCGAGGCCGAACTGCTCGATCTCCTCGATCGCCGCCTCCGCACCGCCGGAGCACACCCCGAAACGCCGGATGCCGCCCTCCGCGCGCGCGTCGCCTCCAGCCCCAGCCGGCCCCCCGGCCGCTGACGCCGCCGGCCCCGGCGGTCTCCCTCAGCCGGGAACTTGGTACTGTATCGGGATGGCGCTTGTCTTCCAAGCGATTGTCGGGATCCTCGTCCTGTTAGGGGCGGCGTGGCTGCTGAGTGAGGACCGCCGGCGTGTACCGTGGCGCGCCGTGGCCGCCGGCGTCGGACTCCAGTTCGTGCTGGCCGTTAGCCTCCTGCGCCTGCCGGGCTTCCGCAACCTCTTTTTCGCCCTCAACGGAGTCATGAATGCCCTGAACACCGCCCTTCGAGAGGGAACAACGTTTGTCTTCGGCTATCTGGGCGGCGGCGAGCCCCCGTTCCCGGTCACCGAGCCTCCCAAGACCTACCTGTTCGCCTTCCAATCGTTGCCCTTCATCATTCTGATCAGTGCCCTGGCGGCGGTGCTCTTCTACTGGCGCGTGCTGCCCGCCGTCGTCAAAGCGATGTCCGCCGTCCTGCAGCGAACGATGAAACTCGGCGGCGCCGTCGGCCTCGGCGTTTCGGCCAATGTTTTCATGGGAATGGTCGAAGCTCCGCTGCTCGTGGCCCCGTATGTCGCCCGGATGAGCCGCGGCGAACTGTTCCTCCTCATGACCAGTGGCATGGCCACTGTGGCCGGCACCGTAATGGTCGTCTACGCCAATGTCCTCGAGGGCGTGATTCCCAACCCGTTGGGCCACATCTTGACCGCTTCCCTTATCAATGCCCCCGCCTCGGTCGTCGTCGCTTCGCTGCTCGTGCCCCCCGGCGACAAGCCGACCGAAGGGGAACTCACTCCTCCCCAGCAGGCGCACAGCACCGTGGACGCCATCTCCCACGGCACCGAGCAGGGCGTCCGGCTGCTGATCAACATCACCGCCATGCTCATCGTTCTGATCGCTCTCGTCAGCCTCGCCAACCAGATCCTCGGCCTGCTTCCCGAAATCGGCGGCGCCCCGCTCACGTTGCAGCGGATCCTCGGCATCCTGGTAGCCCCCGTGGCCTGGCTTCTCGGCATCCCGTGGCGCGAAGCTATGGCTGCTGGATCGCTGCTGGGCACGAAAGTGGTGCTGAATGAGTTCATCGCCTACGTGGACCTGGCCCATCTCGGCCCCGAGGTCCTCAGCCTGAAGAGCCGGCTGATCATGAGCTACGCACTCTGCGGATTCGCCAACTTCGGCAGCCTCGGCATCATGATCGGCGGCCTCGGCACGATGGTTCCCGAGCGCCGCCGCGACATTACGCAAATGGGAATGAAATCGATCCTGGGGGGAGTGATGGCCACGTGCCTCACCGGCGCTATCGCCGGACTCGTCGCCCCGTGATCCCGGATCCCTGCTTGGGGAGAGTGCGAAGGCCGGAGCCCGGCTTCAGGCGCAACGAGCAAGTCCGCCCGCTACTTGGGATTCGTCGTCCGGAACTCTACTGTCTGGGAAACGACCGTGCCCGGGGCGGTCACGACATCGAGCCGGAACCTCACCCCACCAGTGGCCTTGCGATAAATCACACTGCCGTTCCTCAAATGGGCTGCGTCCAGCTCCACCGTTTTTTCCCTGTCCCCCTCGATGATGGAGAGAGACGCTTTCTCGGCGTTGAGAATGGCCGGCGCGTTCCGGTCCCAGCGCACGTGGATGCTGCCGGCCGACGGCGTGGCCGTCAAATGCAGATCGAACGGGTTGGCCTCTTCGGAAACCAGTGGCCGGGAAGTCACGCTCAAGGCGATCTGGAACCCAATGATCGTCCCCAACAACAGGAAGATGAACGACAGCGGGATCCATACCCAGCCGCCCCGCAGCTTCAGCGTCCGCTTGGGGACTACGGTCGTGTCCGTCACCGGCTTCCCGTCCGGCTGGCTCTCCGCCTCGGCGGAGAACTTCCCGCCTCGCCACGGCTCAGCCGTCAAGTCGTCCGTCAAGAATCTCGCACTCACCTCGGCCTCCGTCTCATGCTCTCCAGCGGTTCCGCCGCCGAGCTCTTCCCGCCGGAACGGGAACTCCTTGTACGACGTGTCGGTCCTGAAAGCGCCGTTTTCGCGGAAGAAGAAGCCCGCCACCGGCGCCCGCGTCGTGAACGGCTTCACCAGCAACGCCACCGCCCCGTCGTCCGGGAAATAGCGGTCCAGTAACTCGTGATCGTTCGAGTCCAATACCAGGCCCGGCCGCGTATGCCCCCGGTAGAAGCCCACCGGCCTCAGCCCCGCGCCGGACTTCAACCGGGCCAAGGCCTCCTCGAACCGCTCCCGCGTCTCCCCGCGCACGACGTACGAGGGGCCTTCCGAATGCGCACACGGCACGGCCTCCACCGCCTGAATGCGCACCCACGGCTTGTCGCCGCCTTCCACCGCGCCCAGCAGAATCCCGCCATGCTCCAGACCTCGCCGCTCGCCCGGCCGCAGCCCGGCGCACACCTGGCGCCGGATCTGCTCGATCACGCCGTAGTCGATCTCGATCGAAACGCCCCTGCCCGGGACCTCCCATAAGTAGCCTCGCTTGCCGGCGGCTTCGATGGTTCCCGTCCTCTCCATGTCTTTCGATGAGGCGTTGGGCGGCGCTTACCAGGGACCGTGTCTTCACCCAACCCTTCTTCAGAGTTTGCCTTCCCTATTATCGGTGGTTTCCTCAATTTCGTTTAATGCAAGGGGAGGATGCTCTTCCCTCATCCCGCCTCGAGAGCATCGAACACAGGCGTCCCTTCCGGGGTCTCAAGCCTGCGTCCCTGGGGGAGATCGGAACAGTCAGAGGAACACCCGAAGGCGCCAGGCTTCTGGATGGGCGCCCGGCCTTCGCGTGGCGATCCAGGCCCGCCGCGACGGCAACCGGCCGCAGCGGGCCTTCCCGGCCGTGGCGCTGATCCTTAATCTTTCTCGAGCGCCTTGGTCCACCGTTCGAGCTGCTTGCGCGCCAGGTCGCGGCCGCCGATGCCAAAGGCGATCGCCGCCGCCACCGCCACCGCACCCAACGTAAGCCCGAACGCCAGGCTGATGATCTCGTTCGCCAGGCCCATCTGGCGGAGGGCCATGGCGCCGGTCAGCAGCAGAATCGCCACCCGCGTGAGTCCCGCGAGCAGGCTGGCATGAGCCCCACCAGCCGACCTCACGGCTCCGGCGGCAAAATTGGCCAGGAAAAGACCGAGGCCGAACACCACCAGGCCGAGAGCGATATGGCCGGCCAGCTCGAGCAGATCCGTCAGAATCTGCGACAGCCTCGCGAACCCCAGCATGTCGCTGGCTTCGATGGCCGCAAACGTCAGCAAGGCCGCCATCACCAGCGTCCCTACCAATTCGGAGGGTTTCCGGCTGTCCTCTTCGGCCGCGCCGCCCAGCCCCAGGCGGCCCATCAGCCCGTCAAAGCCCACTCCGGCGAGCAGATTCGCCACCAGGCCGGCCACGAGGCGGGCGATGACGTAGGCGACCGTCAGCAGAAGCGCCGCCCCGAACAGTTGCGGCACCGCCGCCAGCAACGCGTTCAGCATGTTCGACGCCGGAGCTGTCAGCGACTCCAATCCCAGGGCGTTCAAGGAAGCGATCAATATGGGGATGAGGATCAGCACGTAGGCGATGAGCCCCACCAACCCGGAGAGCTTCTGCTCGCCGAGGACGGTGGCGAGCCCTACCCGTTCGCCCAGCCGGTCCAGACCGGCCGCCGCCAGCAGGTTTGTCACGATCCGGCGGACGATCCGGGCCAGGAACCACCCGACGAACAGCGTCACCCCCGCGGCAACCATGTTCGGCAGGAAGCTCAGAAACTTATCGAGCATCGCCTGCACCGGCGCGAGGATGCCCTCGAGCGACAGGGCGCCAAGAATGGCCGGCAGGAACAGCAGGAACACCAGCCAATAGAGCGCATCAGCCAGGGTGTCCGATAGAGGGACCTTCTCCTCCTCGGCCAGGCCCGCTTCGGCCGAGAGCTTGTCGTCGATGCGCGTCGCGTCCAGCACCCGGCGCACCACCATCCGCACGATCGTCGCTACCAGCCAGGCGGCCACCGTGAGCGCCAGCGCGCCGAGAACCCGTGGAGCGAACTCGAAGATCCGCGTCAACAAGCGGTTGAGCGGCTCGGTGATCACCGTCAGCCCGAGCGTCTGGAAGAATCCGATCAGCACGAACAACATCACCAGGTAGTAAACGCACCGGGCGATCCAGGCCTCGAGATCGATGGCCTCGACCTTTTCCTCTCCGGCGATCCACTTGGCGATGCGGTCGTCGATCGTCGTCCGTTTCAGCAGGGCCCGGACAACGGCGGCGATTGCCAGAGCCACCAGCCACCCGACCACCAGCACCACTACGGCCGCGGCCAGCCGCGGCAGATACGGACCCACAACAGCAACTAGAGATTCGCGAATCGACTCCATTGGTATCCTCCGTCCAGAATGCGTGCTCTCATCAGACTAACCCCGTTGCCCCGATTTGTCACGAGGATTCCCACCGATTCCCGCACCCGCGGCGCCTGCTTCTACCGGGCCCGGAGCGCTCAGTCTCGACCGTAATACGGCGCCAGTTCCCGGGCGGCCCGCCGGCCTTCCCGAATCGCCCCCAGCCAGAACTGATGCCCGTTCAGTTCCGAATGGGCGAACGCGATCCGCTCCACAGGACGCCGCATCACGTCCCGCGGCGAGGGGCGCCCGTCCCTGCCGAAGTAGAATCCCGGCGTCGGGTTGACGAAGGCATGGCCCCACCGGTTCAGGATGATCCCGGCGATAGCCTGCACCGCCTCGGAGCCGAACAGACGCCGCATCTGATCCCGGATCTTCTCCTCGTACTCGGCATAGGAAGTGGAGAGCAACTCCATCCGCCCCCTCTGGCCCTGCTCCTGCGCCGGCACGCCGGGATAATAGAACGGCACGTAGAAGGTGAGCACCGTCGGCGCGTCGGGGTGGAGGGGTGGCCGGTAACCGGGTAGCAGCATGGGCCGCCGCACGTTGGTGGCGAAGCCGAAACCCTCGAACCAGCGGGCGGAGCTGATGCCCCGGTCATAGAGGAACCGCCAGTGGCGGACCGCGACGTTGGCCACCAACATCGGCGAGTGCAGGAACATCTTCAGCGCTTCCCGCTTGTCAGCCGGCAGGTCCTCGACGATATAACCGGCCACGTGGGCGCCGCCGGCCATCACTGCGGCCGCCGCCCGCAGCCGGAACAGCCGGCCGCCCCGCTCGTAAATCACCGTGACGCCCTCGTCCTCCTGCCGCACCCGCACCACGGTTGCACCCAGGCGGATGCGCACCCGGTTGCCTTCCCGGTCCAGGACCCCGAAACGCACCCGGGCGTTGATGACTTCCCCCAGACCGTGCCCGCCGCGGATCGCCTCCGGAATCAGCGCCTTCACCAGGTACCGGGCCAGCCCCGTGTTGCCCCCCGGGAACATGTGCCAGGTATGGTCCGGCGCCTCATCGAACTCGACCGGGAAGTCTCCCCATCCCGACCAGGCCCGGAATCCGGGCATCGCGACCTGATACGCGGCGTAGGCCGAGAGCGCATCAGAGCCGAGGCCCATCGCCGCGGCCAGCACCGGGTCGATATAGGACGTCGCCTCCCGGGGTATCCCCATCACCTTCTCGACATAGTCCCGGTAGGTCATCGAGTCCAGCCACTGCGGCCAGTCTTCGCCTTCGTAATAACGTTTCCGGGTGTCGATCCACCGCCTCATGGCCTCGGAAGCATGCTGTTTCCAGAAGTCCCGCACCCAGCGGCCGTCGACGAGGTGGCCGAAGCTCGGCGCCTGAAGCCAGTACTGGAAGCCGTAGTTGGTCCGGTCGAACTCGAGCCGCCGGAGGTCTTTCGGCCAGGGGGCATACTCGAACTTCCGCGGGATCTTCAGACGCTCGAAGACCTCGTAGTCATCGCCAGCGGGATCGATCGGGATGTCGAACTCGTTCGCCCCTTGGGGGCCGACGAGCCGGATGCCGTCAACGAGCACCTCGTTGCGCTTCGACACTCCGCCGAATATCGGGTGATTGTCGAGTACCAGGCAGGTACGGTCCGGTCCCGAGCTGTCCAGGAAATGAAGGGCGGCGCCCAGGCCGCTCATACCGCCGCCGATGACCGCCAGGCTGAAATGCTCGCCGGTCTCCCGGACATCCAGGTCCGGGGCCCGATATTCGCCATCCCGAATGCGGTGGGCCGCCTCCAGCACCTCCCAGGTGTTCCCGTTGGCCATGGCATAGTCTCCGATGCCGCCAGGACCGTCGAAACCGGGGTCCGCCGCCAGCGGGGCGGGCATCTTCAGCAAGGAAAGGCCGCTCCCCAGCAGCGCCGTGTTGAAAAAGTCCCTCCGGGTGATTGCCATCTACCGTCTCCTTAACGGCGGCTCCGTCCGGCGGGAGAATCGGTCGCTCTGCCGACGCCGCTCTCCCGACTGGCCGGCAGCGCCCAAGCCAGGCCATGCCGCCGCTTCACATTCTACGCGCATCCCCTGCGCGAGGCGCACCCCCCCACTCGCGAAAGGACCTCCGTCCCGTCGGAGGGCGGTCTGGGGGATGCCGGGATTTGGTTTGCGCCTCGCCGGGCTGCTACACTGTAGATGCCCGGCGACACGGCTGACGCTCGATAACTGCGCGGCCCATGGCCGCGCCGGCCAGCCCCGGTGCTTGACCGCTCGATGATGCGCATTTACGTCGGCAATCTTGAGTTTGATGTTTCGGAAACCGAGATCCGCCGCCGGTTCGAGAGGTTCGGCGCCGTCCACCGGGTTGAGATCGCCAAGGATTGGGAGACCGGACATTCCCGCGGGTTTGGTTTCGTCGAAATGCCCGATCCCCAGGGGGCCGAGCGCGCGATTCAAGCGTTGAACGGCCAGGAACTCAACGGGCGCAAAATGACGGTGCGGCAGGCCCCTCAGGTTCCCCCCATCGGATTCGATTCGCTTCCGCTGGCGCGCTGACCCCCAGACCCGGGCCGCCAGAGCAACGGCCCCAACCAGACGATTGCCTGCCGCCGTAAGGAGGTTGATGCCAAGACCAAGCAGCTCGTTCAAGAAACGCCAAAAAGAACGCAACCGGCTCGAAAAACAGCGGGAAAAGGCTGAGAAGCGGGCGCAGCGGCGCAGAGAAAAACAGGAACGTGGCGTCTCCAGTCTGGACGACGCCATCGATTTCGAGGCCTCCATCTACGACTTCATCCCCCCGGAAGACCGCCCGCAACCCGAACCGGCCCCGGAAGAAAAGCCGAACTGATCCCGCCGGCCGCTGCCGGAGGCCGCTGCGCCGGTCTCCGGCCGGCGGCCCGCTAAAGGCATCACGGCATCCAGCCGATGAATTCCACGTGGAAGAGCCCATAGGCGGCAAGGAGCCCGGCAACAGGGTCCTCTCGGAAGATGAGATCGACACTGCCTTCCGCAGTGTCCGGGACACCCAGCGGGACGCGGATCCCGCCGCCGGCGCCCAGCCATACGATTTCCGGCGCCCGGACCGGATCCCCAAAGATCAGCTCCGGGCCATCCACTTGCTGCACGAGAACTTCGCTCGTAGCCTCGCCTCGAGCCTCTCGGCTTACCTGCGCGCCTACGTCACCGTCAACCTGGTCTCCGTGGAACAGCTCTCTTTCATGGAGTTTTCGCAGTGCCTGCCGTCGCCCACGATCCTGATTTCCCTGGGCCTGAAACCCTATGAAGGCAACGCCGTCCTCGAAATCAATCCCTCCCTCGCCTTTCCCGTTCTGGAGATGATGCTCGGCGGCAAGGCGGCCGGCCAGTCCCCGGTCAACCGCGAGATCACCGAAATCGAGGAGAAGATCCTCGAGGGGATCCTGCGCATCATTCTCCAGGACCTGCGCGAAGCCTGGTCGGCGGTCGCTCCCCTGGCTTTCAGCGTCGAGGCCCACGAGACCGAACCGCAGTTGCTGCAGATCCTCGCCCCCAACGAGGCCATAGTGGCTATCAGCATCGAGGTGCGCGTTGGCGAGAATGCCGGGATGTTGAACCTCGGCATCCCTTCGATCACCGTCAAGATGTTGCGCCAGCGGTTCGATCAGCAGTGGGCGCTGCGGAAGAGCGAATCCTCGGAAGCCGACCGGAAGCGAATCCTCACACTCGTCCAGGCCGCCACCGTGATGCTGGATACCCGCCTCAACGGCAACACCCTCCGGGTGGAAGACCTGTTGGATCTGAAAACCGGCGACATCCTGGCCTTCGATTATCCGGTCAGCCGACCGCTCGAAGTCGAGCTGAACGGAAAGCGGAGGTTTTCCGGCGAAGTTGTCGACAACGGTCGCAAACGCGCTGTCGTCCTCGGCGATCTCAGGCTGCCTCAGCCCGGCGAGCGCGATGATCGCCACCCGCTCGTCTCCTTCGTGGCCGACCCGGACTGAGGCCCCTCTTTGAAGCCGGCCGGCGCGAGGGGCCGGCGAGAAGCCTTCGAGTCCCCGGCTCGCCGCCCTTGGGCCCCAACGCCCGCTTTGTGGTAGCCCCGGTAGCGGATCTCTTGCTCGAAGCTCAGCAGTTTGAAGAACCCGATCCGGAGCTTCACCCGGTACTGCAAGCGCACCGGCGCCCAGAAGTCCCCATCCACCGGCGCGTTCTCGACTACCACAGCGCCTCCGCGGTACATGCGGACGAGGAAGAGCCCAAACCAGAGATCCTTCACCAGTTCCGCTTCCGCACGCACCCAGTTGCAGGTCTCCTTGTCGATGTAGAGCGTCCCCTCCAGACCGGTGAACAGCTTCGCGCGGGACGTGCGGGGCCGGTATCCCGGCCGCGGCCTGGCCCGGACCACCCACACGGAGCGGTGCGCCACTTCGTCTTCGCCGGCCACCTCGAAGAGGAACGCCGCGGCGATCTCTTTCATTGGGTCCCTGACCCGCCGGCTCCGCCTCCGGTACTCCCGGATCCGGTGCGCCCGCTGCCTCGGCGTCTCGGCCCGCCGCTCAGCAATCACCCGTTCCAGCTTGATCCGCTCCGACTCCTCCTCCTCCGGCGACAACGGCTTGTCGAATCGCGAAATCAGGCGCCGGTAGGGCGTGCCCTGGATCTGGAGCACCTGGAAGGCCTTCACATCGGTCTTCTTGGGACGCCCGTGCTTGTCGAAATCGACCTTGCGCACCCACTCCACCCATTCATAGTCCTGCAGGCGTTCCCAGTTCCGGCCGTCGGCGCGCAGCGAGCAACGGACGAGTTTATAGGGATCGGGCTGGGCGCCGGCCGAGCTCACCGACAGCGCCACTAGCGCGATCCCGACGCCTATGCGGAACCCGAGCCCCCCACCCCTCATACTCCCGCCCGCTCCACGATCAAACTCCCCGCACGGTCCCGGCGCACCCGCCAGCCGGGCGGCACGAGCGTCGTCGCCCCGTAGTCCAGCACGAGCAACGGGCCGGGCCGGGCTTCACTGGAAACCGCCGCCCGGGCCAACACCGGAGTGCGCCGCCAGCGTCCGCCGGTGAAGACTCGGCGCACCTCGCCCTGCTGTGCCGAAGCCGCCCGCGACGCCCGCCACCGCGGCTTCGGGTACCGCAGCCGGGCCCGCACGCGCAGCGTCACCACCTCCACCGGGTGGTCCCGACGCGCGTAGCCGTACGTCCGCTCGTGAGCGCGGTGAAAAGCGGCCGCCGGATCGCCGTCTCCCCAAGACACCGTAAGCTCGTAGCTCTGCCCCGCGTACCGGAGGTCGGCCATCCGGATCAGTTCCGCGCCTGGCGTCTCCCGCTCGGCGATCCTCTCGAGCCGCCGGAACCGCCTCTCGTAGTCCCTGCGCCCCAGAACCCCGTGCGCATAATCCCGGATCCGGTCCGCCAGCAGCATTCCCAAGGCTGACAGCATCCCTGCGTGTTCCGGCACGATCACCGTGCGGATGCCCAGCTCCGCCGCCAGCTCGCAAGCGTGCAGTCCGCCGCAGCCCCCAAAAGCCACCAGGGCGAACCGCCGCGGATCGTAGCCGCGCTCCACTGAGATGGCCCGGACCGCCCTCTCCATCCCCGCATTGGCCACCCGCAGAATACCCGCCGCCGCCTCCACGCGTCCGATGTCCAACGCCGCGGCGATCCGGTCCACCGCCGCCGCAGACCGCTCCTCCTCGATCGGCATCTCCCCGCCGAGGAACTGCCGTGAGCCGATCCGGCCGAGCACCACGTGGGCATCGGTCACCGTGGCATCCATGCCGCGGCCGTAACAAGCCGGGCCCGGATCCGCCCCGGCGCTCTCGGGCCCTACCGCGAGCCGTCCTCCTTCGTCCACCCGCGCGATCGAGCCGCCGCCCGCCCCCACGGTGTGAATATCCAGCATCGGGATCCGGATCGGCAGGCCCCCCACGCGCGATTCCACCGTCTCCCCCGGCTCGCCCTCGGCCAGGCTGACGTCGGTGGAAGTCCCGCCCATGTCAAAGCCCATCACCAGCGGGTAGCCGGCCCGCCGCCCGACGTAGACCGCCCCCACCACGCCGCCGGCCGGTCCCGAAAGCACCGTCCGCACCGGGTGCCGCCGCGCCTCCCGGGCGGTCATCGAACCGCCGTTGGACTGGAAGATGGAGATTTCCTGGTTTGAAGCCCTCTCCAAACGCCTGAGGTAACTTTCCATCAGCGGCCCTACATAAGCGTTGATCACCGTGGTCGCCGTCCGCTCGTACTCGCGGAACTCGGGGCTGATCTCGTGAGAGACGCACACGTAGCCCAGGTCCCGCAGCGCCTTCGCCGCCACGCGCTCGTTGCTCGCGTTGGCGTAGGAGTGCAGGAAGCTCACCGCCACCGCTTCCACTCCCGCCGCTTCGAGGCGCCGCCTCAGCTCCTCGAGCGCCTTCGGATCCGCCTCCGTCTCCACCCTGCCGTCGTACAGAGTACGCTCGGCCACGCCGAACGCAAGATCCCGCCCCACCAGCAGGCGGCGCGGCCGTGGGAGCAGGTTGTAGAGTTCCTCGCGATTCTGCCGGCCGATCTCGAGGATGTCCTCGAAGCCCGCCGTCGTCACCAGCGCCGTCCGCGCCCCTTTTCGCTCGAGCAAAGCGTTCGTGGCCACCGTGGATCCGTGAACCACCTCGGCCGCCGCCCCCGCCGCTGCCCGCCTGATGCCGGCGAGAATCACGCCGGCCGGGTTCGCGGGATCGGAGCGCATCTTGAATGCGCTCATCCGTCCTCCCGGGCCGATGGCAACGAAGTCGGTGAAGGTGCCCCCGGCGTCCACTCCAATCCGCAACAGCCGCACGCACCGATTTTCCCATGCCGCCGCGCCCTTCCGCCCGCCGAGCCGCCGGAACCCGTTTGTTACCATGAGACTACCGAGATGCTTCGTTTCGAGACCGCCGGAGAGTCCCACGGGGAGTGCCTCGTCGCCACCCTCACCGGCTTGCCCGCCGGGGTGCCCGTCTCGGTCGAGAAGATCGACCGCGAGCTCTGGCGCCGCCAGCAAGGCTACGGCCGCGGCGGCCGCATGAAGATCGAGACCGACCGCGTCCGCATCGTCGCCGGCGTCCGCCACTCCCACACCATCGGCTCGCCCATAGCGCTCATCCTCGAGAACAAGGACTGGAAGAACTGGACCGAGGCGCTGCCCGTCGAATCTCAGCCCGGCAGCGAGGACAAGAAGAGGCCGGTCACCCGGCCCCGTCCCGGCCATGCCGATCTCGCCGGGGTTCTCAAGTACGACTTCCGCGACGCCCGCTACGTGCTGGAGCGTGCCAGCGCCCGCGAGACGACGGCCCGGGTCGCCGTCGGCGCCCTCGCCAAGCAGTTTCTGGAACAGTTCGGCATCTCGGTCTTGAGCCACGTCGTCGCCGTGGGGCCCGCCCGCCTGGAACGGCCCGCCGCCTGGGAGGAACTCGTCGCCCTCAGCCGCAAGGACGAGGTGCTGCTCAACTGCGTGGATCCCGAGACCGAAGCCCGCATGAAGGAGGTCGTCGATAGAGCTTTGCGCACCGGAGACACCGTCGGCGGCATCTTCGAAGTAGTGGCCCACAACGTGCCCCCGGGCCTGGGTTCCCACATCGCCTGGGATACGCGGCTCGACGGGCGCCTGGCCCAGGCGGTCGTCTCGATACAGGCCGTCAAGGGCGTGGAGATCGGCGAAGCCGCCGCCGGGGCCGCCAGCTTCGGCTCGAAAGTGCAGGACACGATCCATTACGATAAGAAAGAGAGGCGGTTCACCCGCGGGGCGAACCGCGCCGGGGGCCTCGAAGGCGGCATCACCAACGGACAGGACGTCGTCGTCCGGGGGATGCTGAAGCCGATCTCGACGCTGCGGCGGCCGCTCGAGTCGGTGGATCTCGTAACGCGAGAGCCTTCGGAGGCGGCTTACGAGCGCAGCGACGTCTGCGTCGTCCCGGCCGCCGGCGTCATCGGGGAGGCCATGGTCGCCATCGTGCTCGCCCAGGCGTTTCTCGAAAAGTTCGGCGGCGACTCCTTGGGCGAGACGAAGCGCAACTTCGAGGGCTACCTGGAACAGGTGAGGCGTTACTGATGATCTACGATGTGATTCGTTACCCGGACCCGCGGCTGGAGACGCCGTGTGATCCGGTCGAGGAATTCGACACCGCCGAGCTGAAACAGCTCGTCGCCGACATGTTCGATACCATGTACTACCACAAAGGCGTCGGACTGGCCGCCCCGCAGATCGGCGTGATGAAGCAGATCGCCGTCCTCGACGTCTCCCTCGGCGAGGATCCGGGGCAGAAGATCGTCATCATCAACCCCAAGATCGCCCGCCAGGAAGGCCGAATCCGCGAAGAGGAAGGCTGCCTCTGCTTCCCGGGCTTCCGCGAGAAGATCACCCGCGCCGCCCGCGTCGTCGTCGCCGCCAAGGACGTCTCCGGCATGGAGATCCGCATCGAGGCCGGCGACCTACTCTCCCGCGCGCTGCAGCACGAGATCGACCACCTCAACGGCATCCTCTTCATCCGGCACATGAGCGCCCTCAAGCGCGACCTGATCCGCCGCAAGATCCGCAAGATGATCAAGGCCGGCGAGTGGGGTCCGGTGGTTCCCGGACCGAAACGGGAAGAATCCTCGGTGGTGAAGGCTTAGGCGAGGCGACGGTGCGGATCGCGTTTCTCGGCACCCCCGAATTCGCCGTCCCGTCGCTCGAACGCCTCATCGAGAGCGGCTTCGACATCGCCGCCGTCGTCACCCAGCCCGACAAGCCCAAGGGCCGCGGCCGGAAGCTCGCCGCTCCGCCGGTGAAAGAAGCCGCCTTGAAAGCCGGCCTGCCGGTCCACCAGCCCACCAGGCTCAAGACCCCCGAAGCCGTCGAGCTGTTCCGCAGTTTCAACGCCGAGGCCATGGCCGTGGTCGCCTACGGCAAGATCATCCCCCAGGCGATCATCGACATCCCGCCCCTGGGCCTCGTCAACGTCCACGCGTCCCTGCTGCCCAAGTACCGCGGCGCCGCCCCCGTCCAGTGGGCCGTCGCCGAGGGCGAGACCCGCACCGGAGTCACCACCATGCTCATCGACGCCGGCCTCGACTCCGGCGACATCCTGCTCGCCGCCGAGACCGAGATCGGCCCCGAGGAGACCGCCGTCGAGCTCAGCGAGCGCCTCGCGCAGATGGGCGCCGACCTGCTGGTCCGCACCCTGCGCGGCCTGAAGGAGGGCGTCATCCGGCCCACGCCGCAAGATCACGAGAAGGCCACCTTCGCCCCGATGCTCACCAGGGAGGCCGGCCGCATCGACTGGCGCTGGCCGGCGCAGAAGATCCACAACCGCGTCCGCGGCTTCCAGCCCTGGCCGGGCTCTTGGACCACCTTCCGCAGCAAGCTGCTTCACATCTGGAAATCGCGCCCCGCCGAGGTTCCGGCCTCCGGCGAGCCCGGCACGTTCCAGCCGGGGCACGAGCGGGTCGTCGTCAACTGCGGCGAAGGCACCGCTTTGGAACTCGTGGAGGTCCAGCCGGAGGCCAGGAAGCGCATGCCCGCCTCGGCCTTCGCCCGCGGCCAGCACATCGAAGGGGGAGAACGGTTGGGAGAGGAAGGATCGTGAAGATTCCCCAAGGCTACCGCTTCGCTTCCACCTACGCAGGAATCCGCAAGGAACGCAAGGACGACCTGGCGCTCATCGTCAGCGACCCTCCGGCCGCCGCCGCCGCAGTCTTCACCACCAACCGCGTCCAGGCCGCCCCACTGCGTGTCGGCCGGGAACATCTCGCCCGATCCGGAGGCCGGGTGCGCGCCGTCCTCGTCAATGCCGGCAACGCCAACTGCGCTACCCGCACCGGCCTCCAGGTGGCCAGGAAATGCTGCCGGGAACTCGCCCGCCGCCTTGGCGCCAAGGCCGTCGAGATCTTTCCCTCCTCCACCGGGGTCATCGGCGTGGAGCTGGACGTCGAACTCATCATCGCCAGGCTCCCAGATCTCGTGGCCCACTTGGCCCCGGACCGCCTGCCCGACGTCGCCGACGCCATCATGACCACCGATACGGTGCCCAAGATCGCCACCCGCGAGCTGAAGCTCTGCGGCGGCTCAGTGCGCATCGCCGGGGTCACCAAAGGCGCCGGGATGATCCACCCCAACATGGCCACCACGCTGGCCTTTCTGATGACCGACGCCGCCATCGCGCCGGCCGTGCTGCGGCGGCTGCTCGTCAACGCCGTCGAGCAGAGCTACCACCGCCTCTCGGTCGATGGCGACACTTCCACCAACGACACTGTCCTGCTGCTCGCCAACGGCGCCTCCGGCCGCCGCCTCGGGCCCCGGGACCGCCCGGCCTTCCAGGCCGCCCTAGACGATCTCGCCGCCGATCTCGCCCGCCAGATCGCCCGCGATGGCGAAGGCGCCCGCACCTTGGTCACCATTGAGGTCGAAGGAACGCGGGACGATGCCGCTGCCGCGGCGATCGCCCGGTCCATCGCCAACTCGCCCTTGGTGAAGACTGCCATCGCCGGCCGGGATCCGAACTGGGGCCGTGTCCTCGTAGCTGCCGGCTATGCCGGCGTGGAGTTCGATCCAGCCAAAGTGGATATCTATCTCCAGGGCGTCAAGGTCTGCGAGAGGGGACTGGCCGCCGACTTCCCCGAAGAGGAAATGGAGCGCCGGCTCGCCGCGCCTGAGTGCGCCATCCGTTTCGTCATCCGGGGCCGCGGCGAGGGCCGGACCCGTTTCTGGACCTGCGACTTAACGGAAGGCTACGTCCACATCAACGCCGACTACCGCACCTGAGTTTCGGGCGCCTCCGAGGCGACGCCTCGCTGCCCCCCGGATCATAACAGCGTGTCCGCCAGCCGGCGGAAGTTCGCCGGCGTCACCAGCTTCACCCGAATCTCCAGCCGGGTGAACCGCCGCAGGGCGTCGTGAAGCTCATCGGTGGGCGGGTCCGGGCTGGCCAGATGCAGGCTGCCGCGCTCCACCTTCACCGGCAGCACTCTCCACTCCTGCGCGAACCGCGCCGGCAAACTCCGGGCCACCTCCGGGCGCACCTGCCGGGGCTCGATCCGCTCTACCGGCAGGCCGTGCTGCAGACTCAGCGCTTCGTAGAGCTTCTCCTCCTCGATCCACCCGCCCTCCAGCAGGTGCTCGGCCAGGTCCTTCCCCGGCGGCGCCGACGTTTTGGCCTCCAGCAGCTCGACGGCCGACAGGTAGCCGGAACCCAGCAAGATCTCCTCGAGCGACCGCTTCTCGGCCACCAGCGCCGTCCGCGCCGGGTAGGCGTGCTCCGTCTTCACCCACACCAGAGGTTGGTTCCGCCAGACCGCCGCCGCGAAGCTCCACACCGCCCGCGCCGTCGCCACCGAGTTCAGCCAGTTCCCGTACAGCAGGCGCAAAGGCGTCCCGCAAGCGAACCGCCACCCGTAGATCCGGGCCACGGAGACCGTCCGGGCCCCGAGGTGGATCAGTTGCAGCACCGCGTTCACCGTCAACGCCACCCACAGCCAGGGCGCTGCGACCTGCTCCCCAAGCCCCCAAACCCCGCCGGCCGCCCGCGCCCCCAGCCACGTCCCGGCCCCGTATAGGAACACCAGGTTCGCCAGCACGCTTACCGGATTGCCGACCAGGCTCTTGCGGTCGCGGAACAGCCAGTAGCGCTGCCGCCATCCCCCGCGCCAGCCGTGGCGACGCCAAGCCTGCAAGGTAATCCCCGTCACCCAGCGGGATCGCTGCCGCACCGCCTCACGGAACCGGCGCGGAAAGTACTCCCGCGTCGCCACCGGACCGCCCCGGCGCATCTGGATCGGCAGGAAGAGCTGCCGGCAGCCCAGCCCATGGAGCCGCAGCCCGTTCTCGTAATCTTCCGTCAGGCTCGCAGGATCGAAGATCCGGTTCGACTCCGCCCTTGCCAGCCGCTCCAGGCTCTCTCTCCGGTAACCGGTGCCCACCCCGCATGAGGGAATGAAGCCCCCGAGCGCCTGCCGCGCCGCCAGGTCGATCGTGTGGCAGTGCGCGAAATCGTCGCAATAGAGCCCGTGTGTCCATTCCCGCAGCGGGGTCGGCAGCGCCAGCACCGGAACCTGCACCATCCCGTAGTCCCGCGCGAAATAGTTGATCCAGTGCAGCTCGTCCGGGTGGATCAGATCCTCGGCGTCATGGATCACCACGATCTCGAACCGGACGGCGTGTTCCTCCTCGTAGAGCAGCATCCGCTGGTAGATCCAGTTCAGGCAGTCGGCCTTCGACGTCGGCCCGTCGTGGGGGCATAGAGCCAGGTGGACGTTGCCGTAGCGCCGCTCCAGCGCTCGCACCGCGTCCAGCGTCGCCGCGTCGTTCGGGTACGCTCCGATGAAGAAGTCGTAGCGGGGATAGCGAAGAGCCGCAATGTTGTGGCTCACCATCTCCCCGATCACCCGGCCTTCCTTCCAGCAAGGGACGAACACGGCGATGCGGCGCCGCGCAGCGGCCTCCAGCTCTTCGTCCGTGGGGATTCTCACCGGGGAACGTCGCGCCCGCAGGAACACCAGCAGCACGAACAGGTCGTCCACTCCGCTGATCAGGATCCACACCGCCAAGGCTGCCACCAGGCCGCCTAGCCAGTGGTCCAGGAGGGCCCCAGGGGCGCCGAGAGACACTTCCACGATAGTGGAGTGGACCGGCGGGGCCATGATTCACGCCTCCGGTGTGGGAGAATCTCGTCATGAGACCGCCGCGGTGTCCCGCCGGGCCCCGTTGCCACCCCCGAACGCCTGTGGGCGCCTCCCGGCGGCCGGGACAGTTGCGATGATTCTCCGCCTGGCGCTCTTGTGGCTGGCATCGGCTGCGGCTCTGTTTGCTTCCCTCATCCTCGACCGCGCCCCGGAAGCCCGCGCCGTCGCCGAAGTCTTCGTCGAAGCCGATGGAATCCGCGTTGAATGGGACGTCCGCTCCGGCCCGCGGCCCGAACTGGCCATCCAGCCGGACCGTCCCCGCCGCCCGCACCGGATCAGACTCGCCCCGCCGCCGGAGACCGGCGAGAAGCAGCTCGGCCTCGTCGTCTACCACCTCGGACTGCCGGTCTCCGACCTCCATTACCTCGCCGCGCCGGAAACGGTCGAACTGGACTGGCGGAACCCCTGGCGCTCCCGCATGGCCGACCCCAAGCTGCGCCGCGTTTACAGCTCGCCCCTCAGCGTCTTCCTCTACGTGAGTCGCTACCAGGTCCGCGTCGAGGTCGTCGGGCGGCCGGCGGAACTCGGCCTGCCGGCTCCGGATCCGCAAGGCTTCCGCCGCAAGGTCGAAGGCTTTCTCCAGGGCCGCTGGAGGTTGAGGATCGATGGCCGTGAGTCGTCGCCTGCGCTCGACCGCTGCGAGTTCCTGGAACGGCGGGTCCGCGCCACGCGCCCCATTCCGGCGCCGTCGGGCGAGCGATTCCGGGCGGCGATCCTGGGAGTCACCTACCGTCTCCGCCGGGAGGATTATCCGAAAAAGGCCGAGCTCGAATGGAACTACTTCCCGCCCACCGCTCCCCGCATCGTCGCCGCCGTCACCGAAGACGCCTTCCTGGAGCCGGCCACGCTCACCCCGGAGAACAACACCCTGCGCTGGAGCCGTGCCGCCGCCCCCCGGTCCATCACTACCCCGCCGCCTGTCCCGCCGCCTCCGCCTCGCTGGTGGCGCTGGATACCCTGGGTCTCCGCGGCCGCCCTGCCGCTGCTGGCCCTGCTCACCCTCCGCCTGTGGAAACGACGGCGGCGCCGCCAAACCCTCCGCAGAAGCGAAGCCGCAACCGCCGTGCTGCTCGTCGCCCTCGCCGCCGCCGGCCTGGGCGCGCGGCGTTCGGCCGTCCCTTCCCAGCCGGCGGCGCGCTACATCGTCCAGGCCCTGCTCGAGAACATCTACCAGGCCGCCGGCCAGCCCACCGAGGAGCGCGTCTACGACGCCCTCGCCCGCTCCATCGCCGGTGAGTACCTCACCGACGCTTACCTCGAAGTGCGCCGCGAGTTGGAGATCGAGCGCACCGGCGGCGCCCGCATTCGGGTTGCCGAGATCCGCGTGGAAGAAGCCGAACCCGAGCCCCTCGGCGGCGGCCCCGCTTTCCGCTGTCACGCACGGTGGACCGTGGCCGGCTCCGTCGCCCACTGGGGACACGTCCACTTCCGGCGCAACCGTTACGAAGGCGTCCTTACCGTCCGCTCCATCGGGGGACGGTGGAAGCTGACCGGCATGGAGCTGACCAACGAGCAGCGAATCGCCGCCCCCGCCTTCAGCGGCGGTTCTCGAGCTTCTCGATCACCTTGAGCACCACGTTCCCGACAACCTGGAAACTCCGGGCGTCCAGCTTGTCCACGGTGTCCTCGGCCGTGTGCCAGTAACGGTTCCCCTCGCCGTAGTCGAAGTCGATGAGATCCACCGCCGTTACCCCCAGCCGCAGGAACGGCACGTGATCGTCCTCGACGAAACCCCGCTCCTCCAGGAAGTGGCGCCCGTAGCCCAGCTCCCGGGCCGTGTTCCAAATCAGGCCCAGCAGCGAAGCCACCGAATAGCCCTCCCGCAGGATTCCCAGGTCCCGGTCGCCGATCATGTCCACGTTGATCAGCGCCCGGACCCGCTCCAGCCGCCCCTGCCGCCGCCACTTCTCGGCCAGGTTCCGGCTGCCGTACAGCCCGTCCCGCTCAGACCACTCCCCGAAGGCCTCTTCGCCGTCGAACCAGACCAGACAGACGGTGAGCTTGTGCTCGCGCCCCGCCAGCGCCCGGGCCATTTCCAGCAGGAACCCGGTAGACGCCCCCCCGTCGTTGGCCCCTACAAAACGGACCCCCTCGATGCGCTTCGTATCGTAGTGGCCGGAGATCACCACCCTCGCCTCGGACTCACCCGGAAAGCACAGAATGAAGTTCGTCATCCGGATCTTCCCCCGAGGCGTCGCAGCCGTGAACGAGTCCTCCTCCAGTTCACCTTCGGTCTTGCCCGCCTCCCAGCGGATGAACTCCTGGACCTTCCGGTGCCCCGGGGAGCCCGGATACCGTTCGCCGAACGCCACCACCCTCCGGGTGAGCTCGAGGGCCGATCCGCCGGAGAAGTCCGCCCCCCCGAGCGCCGCGGCCGCCGCCAGCGTCAGGAGCGCTTCTCGGCCACGCATACGTACCCCAAAGTCAAGGCCCGCTCCCGGTCCAGCCCGTCGAGCAGCGGCAGCAGCAGCGCCGGCGGCGCGACCAGCAAGGCGGCGAGCGGCACGAGCAGCGCCGGCACGAAGTTCAACCCGTAAAAGAGGCGCCGCGACAGCAGGCGGAAGAAACCGCCCATCGGCTCGATCCGCACTACTCGCCCGCCCGCGGCCCGGACCAGATGTTCCACCCCGTGGCGCGTGTAGCGGTAGTAGTCGTGCGGCGCCTGGTGGATCTCCCAGGCCGCCGGCACGACGAGCAGCAGGCGCCCGCCGGGCTCCAGGATGCGCAACAGCTCCGCGGCCACCCGCTGCGGCTCGGCCACGTGCTCGAGCGTCACGATGTTCAGGCACCCCCGGAAGCTACCATCGCGGAAGGGAAGCGCCGCCAGGTCTGCCACGCAGTCCAGCCGCGAATAGTCCCAGCCCGGATCGCCCACTCCGAGGTCCACCGCCACGTAGCGCTGCCGCCGGAACGCCCCGGCGTGGCGCGTCTCGCCCGCCCCGGCATCCAGCACCCGGCTCCCCTCCGGCAGTCCGGCGGCCAGCGCCCCCACCGCCTCGTCGATCCGCCGCTCGAAGTCCATCACCCAGCGGCGCAGGAAGCCCGGTAGCAGGCGCGCCCAGCGGCCGTATCTCATCGCTTCTTGCGGGCCTCCATCATCACCGTGCTGCCGGCGTGGCACGCCGCTTCGAGCAGTGCGAACGGAAGCGAGGCCGCTACGAGCAGAAAGTAAAGGCAGTCCTTCGCCAGCTTCCGGCTGGGCGTCTCTTCGGCTCGCCGCACCCGCCGAACCATCGGGTCCCACTGCGGGGCCAGACTCGTCGCCAGGCCGGCCGGATTGTCCCGCAAGGAAAAATACTTCGTTCGGACCACCTCGAACCCGTTCCGGTCCAGCAGGATCTCCAGATCCTTCGCCTTGAAGTTCCACAAATGCCGCGGCACGTCCAGGCCCGACCAGTTCTCCCCCAGCAGCAAGAACTGCCAGGAAGCGGCGTTGGGCACCTGCACGATCAGCCGCCCGTCGGGCTGCAGCAGCCGGTGGGCCGCGCGCAAATAAGAGGCCGGATCGTAGAGGTGTTCCAGCACGTGGAACATGGTGATCGCGGCGAGGCTTTCGTCGGCGAAGGGCGCATGGCTCAAAGAAGCGCAGACCGTCGGTACCTCGTTGAACTCCCAAGCCACGCCCGCCGCCCCGAGCGAGAAGTCCAGACCGATCCCTTGCACCCCTTGCTCCCGCATCATCTTCAGAAACAGACCGCCGCCGCAGCCGACATCCAGCAGGGGGCCTTTGGCCGTCGATCGCGCCAGGGCTTTCCGCACGAACCGGAGGTGGTCCCGAAGCACTGTCCGCCGGTAGAACTCGGCGAACTGCGAGGCGACGTCTTCCTCCGGGACGTGCCAGTACTCGGGCGGGTAGTAGCGGGGCAGCTCTTGCGGCGTCGGCCGCGGGCAGAGCCGCAACAGATGGCAGGTACGGCATTCCACCACTGCGAACAGCCGGTCGGTGACGCCATATAACCGGTCTCCGGCCTGGAAAAGCACCCGGCAATCGGCCCCGCCGCAGGCTGGACAGGGCTCCGGCCTTCCCGGTCCCCCGGCGCCCGCCGGCTGAGCACCGCCCGGCGGGTTCAGCCCGCCTGAAACGTCAGATCGCGCAGCGGAATCCGGTACCGCATCAGCAGCGCCCGCACCTCCTTCGGGCTCAGCTTTCGGATCCGCTTCATCTCGCGCCGTTTCCGGAGCATCCGCGGCGCCAGCCACAGCGCCTCCAGATCCCCCTTCAACATCGCCCCCGCCAGCCGCATCTTGCCGGCCAGCCCGGGAAACCGCTGCGTCTCGCCCTGGTTCCTCCCGGCCGCCACCAGGCCGGCCGCAATCCTCGTGAGGTAGTAGGCGCCGTTCAGCCATAACAGGCTCCACGGGAACAGCTTCGCCGCGAGCAGCACCCGGTTCCGCTCAATGAGTTCCACCCGCCGGGTCGAGGCCGCGCCCAGCGTCGAAGCCCGCCGGTGGCGGACCACCGCCTCCGGCACATATAGACACCGCCAGCCGGCGATCCGCGCCCGCAGCCCCAGTTCGGCATCGTCACCGTAGGCAAAGAAATCCTCGTCAAACCCGCCGATCTCATCCAGCATGCGCCGCCGGTACATCGCCGCGCAACCATCCGGCCAGAGCACTTCCTCCCGCCGGTCGTATTGGCCGTTGTCCGGCTCTCCCGTCCCCCGCCCGCGGTTCTGCCCGTCAGGGTAAATCAGGTGCCCCGCCTTGTCGATCCGGGGCGGATCCTCCCAGGTCAGGATCTTCGATGCGGCCATACCGATCCCCGGATCCTCGAAGGCCCCCAGCAGTGCCTCCAGCCATCCGGGCGACGCCTCGGCGTCGTTGTTCAGGAGGGCGACGAACGGTTCCTCGGAGGCCGCGATTCCCTGGTTGTTGGCCGCGCAAAAGCCGAGGTTCTCCCGGTTGCGGACGATCTCGAGGTCGAAAGGCGCGGCGCCGAACTCTCTTTCGGCCGCCTCCGCGGAGCCGTCGGTCGATCCATTGTCCACCAGAACGACCCGGAAACCGGTCACCGTCTGTCCGGCCAGGGATCCTAGACATCCGCGGAGCAATTCGCGGCGATTGTGATTCACCACGATCACGCTGACGGGCGCTCGCCGCTCAAAATCCACCGACTGTATAATTATAGCCGCAGGAATGAGTTAAGGAGGCCATGGCGTCCCCGGGTGAGATCCTCCGCTTGGCGCGCGAGCGTCAGGGCCGTCGGCTCCAGGACGTGGCTGAGGAAATCAAGGTCAGCCCTCATTACCTCGAAGCCATTGAACAGGGGGACCTGAGCCGCCTGCCCGGGGGGTTCTTCACCCGCAGCTTCGTGCGCCAGTACGCCCGGGCTCTGTCCATCCCCTCCCACCAGGTCGAAACCGAACTCGAGCAGTGGATTGCCGAAGCCGCCCCGCCCGAGTCTCCCCCTTTGACCCCTCGAACGATGGACGCTGGCCTCACTCCCATCGTCGAAGTCGTAGCCGGGGCACGGCGACCCCGCAGCCGCATGCTGGGCGCCGTCGCCGCTCTGGTCGCGGTAGCCGGGGCGTGTGCCGTGGTGTACTCTCTCTGGCTGCAGGAGAGCCTTGCCCCGCCCGAACTCCTACCCCCACCCGCCCGGGAATCCTCGCCCACACCGAACGCCGCCTCCCTGGCACGGCCGCCGACCCCATCCCCCGCCACCGCCGCCGGGCCACTGACGCAAACCCCGGCTCCGCCCCGCCCCAGGGGCCCCCTCTGGTTCGAGATCTCCGCTCGGGACACGACCTGGGTCCGGGTGAAGGCGGCCGACGAAACACTGTTCGAAGGAATCTTGGAACCGGGAGAGAAGCGGCGCTTCGAAGGCTTGACCCTGGCCACGATGCGGGTGGGTAACGCCGGCGGCCTGGAGCTGAGCGTGAACGGGCGATCCATCGGCGCCCTCGGGCCCCCGGGCCACATCCGCATCGTCACTCTGACCCCGAACCGGACCGAGGTCTCGTCGCCGCGTCCCAGGCAACCTGCCGGCCTCACCCGGGAAGCCCCCGGACCGCCTCAGGGCGAGGAAGGCCCCGAGTGAGCCGGCTTGCGCCGCCGTAGTCGCTCCAGCCGTTGCCGCCGTTCGAGCGCGAGCAGCTCGCGCCGCCGCCGGCGCTTCACGCTGTCGTCCACCCGCCGCCAGAACTTCCGGAAGTAGTCCCCCGCCGACACCACGGCGAACACCACCACACCCCACAGCCAGACATCGGCCACCAGCCGGAGGGACGGCCAATGCACGCTCAGCATCACCAGCGCGATGGCCGCCACTTGAGTCACCATCTTCGTCTTGCCCAACTCGCTCGCCCGGATAGTGAATCCCTCCGCCGCCGCAATGCTGCGCAAGCCCGTTACGGCGAATTCTCGGGCCACGATGATGATGGCGATCCAAGCCGGCACCAGGTGCACCTGTACGAGCGCGATCAAGGCAGCCGAAATCAACAGCTTGTCGGCGATGGGATCGAGAAGCGTTCCCACCGTGGTGATCTGCCCCCAGCGGCGCGCCAGATACCCGTCCAGCAGGTCGGTCGTGGCCGCCGCCAGGAAGATTGCCAGCGCCAGCAACTCGTTCGTGATCTGGACGCCCCCAACCGGAACCCGCAGGTCTTCCTGCACCAGAGCCGCCACCAGCAGCGGCACAAAAAAAATGCGCAAGAGGGTGAGCAGGTTGGGTAGATTCATTCAGAAGCTACAAATATACCGCAGGAGTCGCCCGGCTTCGGCCGGAACCGGCCTCGGATCCCGTCCCGCGCTAGGCTGACGGGGCCCGGATTCCTGCTACCTCCCTTCCGCCGGCCAGTTCCGCCGGCTCCTCGGCGGCCGCCGGCTTCCAGTCAACCACGTATTCGGCCAGTTGCCGGACGATCGACTCGGGCGCCTCGGCTTCCACCATGCACTCGTCCCCGCGCAGTTCCGCGTGTAGCACCCGGCCGTGCTCATGAAGCAGATGCATGGGGCGGCCCTGCCCGGCCGGCAGCCAAAACACCGCCCGGATCAGCGGCTCGCCGGGAAGACGCTCGTCGATTGCCTTCAGCAGCCGCTCCAGCCCTTCCCCGGTTCGGGCCGAAACCGCCACCGCACCCAGACCCTTTCCGCCGTGCTTGTCTCCCGGCAGCCGCGCGCCGATCCTGGCCCGCAGTGCTTCCACATCCACCTTGCCGTCGAGCCGGTCCACCTTGTTGAACGCCAGAATCTGCGGCACCGCCGCCGCGCCGATCTCCGCGAGCACCTCGAGCACTTGTACGGCCTGCTCGGCGGCGTCCGGACGCGAGACGTCCACCACGTGGAGCAGCAGGCTCGCTTCGCCGATCTCTTCGAGCGTCGCCCGGAACGCCTCCACCAGCGTAGTCGGGAGGCGGCGAATGAACCCCACCGTGTCCGACAATACCACCCGCCGGCGCGACGGCAGCGTTACCACCCGCACCGTCGGGTCCAGCGTGGCGAACAGCCGGTCGTCGGCATAGACCTCGGCCCCGGTCAGCCGGTTGAACAGAGTCGATTTGCCCGCGTTGGTGTAGCCGACCAGGGTGATCGCCGGCAGCGGAACCCCTCGCCGCTGCTTGCGCTGGGTCAGCCGGGACCGCCGCACCGCTTCCAACTGCGCCCGGATCTTGCGGATCCGCCGGGCGATCCGGCGGCGATCGGTCTCCAGCTTCGTCTCCCCCGGACCCCGCGTGCCGATGCCCCCGCCGAGGCGCGACATCTCTACGCCCCGGCCCGTCAGCCGCGGCAGCAGGTAGTTGAGTTGGGCCAGCTCCACCTGCAACTGTCCTTCGCGCGTTCGGGCGCGGCGGGCGAAGATGTCGAGGATCAGTTGCGTCCGGTCAACGACCCTCCTTGCCAGAGCCGCCTCGATGTTGCGCAACTGCGTCGGCGTTAGATTGTGATCGAAAACTACGAGGTCGGCGTCCTTGGCTTCGGCCTCCCGAGCGATCTCTTCGAGCTTGCCCGCCCCCACCAGCGTGGCCGGGTCATAGGCCGTGCGGCGCTGCAGAATCCGTCCCACCACCTCGGCGCCGGCGCTCCGGGCGAGCGTCTGGAGTTCATCCAATGATTCCACTGGATCGAACTCTCCGGAGACGCTGCGGCCCCCGCCGCGCCGCACCAGGCACACACCGACGAGCAGCGCACGCTCTGTCGTAGTGCTCACACGACCCTCCCTCGCCGCTACCGGCGAATGCCCCTCGAAAGTCAAGCGGAAGGCGCCGCGTCCTTCACCGAAAGGCGCCCGCTTTCAGTCTATCCACGTATACGTAAGCGCGGGGCCGTGCGTTCCACCGCCCCAAGGGCGGCGCCGCTGCCGCCGGACTCAGGCCTCCGGCGCCCCGGGTTGCTTCGGAACCGCCGGCTGTGGCGCGCTCGGTGCGCTCGCCGGCGCGTGCGCATGCGCCCCATGGCCGCCGTGTCCATGGGCGCCTTTCGAAACCACGACCGTCGAAATGGCGTGCTTGAAAATCAACTGCTCCTGGCTGTTCGTTTCCAGGATCACCGAATACTTGTCGAAGCTCTTGATCCGCCCGGACAGCTTGACGCCACTCATCAGATAGATGGTGAGAAAGATCTTCTCCTTGCGAGCGGTATTGAGGAAGGCTTCCTGGATGTTTTGGGGTAGTTTATCCATTTTTCTTTTTCCTTTTTACCCGGCAGGGCCAGGCTCATACATCGCTTCCCGCTCCCTGGGCGCCCGCGGCTCTCGGGCGCTCCTCCCCGTTTCCGCCGGCCGCCGGGAGCGACTTTGCCACTGTAACAGGTCGCTGTTGCTCGGGCAAGCCGCCGCAGCGCCCGGCTCCAGAGGCCACGGAGAAGCCGGGCCCGCACTACCGGCCGGCGCCCCAGCCGCGGGGCCGGCCCGCTTCCAGCCCCGGGAGTAGAATCAAGACAGGGGATGCCTATGGAGAACCGCGAAATCGCCCGCTTGATCGCCGAAACCGCCGACTTGATGGAGATCGCCTCCGAAGACCCCTTCCGCGTCCGCAGCTACCGGAACGCCGCGGGCGTCATCGAAAACCTTCCGGAACGCATCGAAGAGATCGCCAAGGACGAGAAGCGCAAGCTCACCGACATCCCCGGCATCGGCAAGGGCATCGCCGCCGTGATACAGGAGATCCTCTCCCGCGGCTCCTTCGAGCGCCGCGACAAGCTCCTCGAGAAATATCCCCCTACCGCCCTCGAACTGCTCAAGATCCAAGGTCTCGGCCCCAAGACCATCGCCGCCGTCATCGACCGTTTCCGCGTCAGCACCATCGACGATCTGGAAAAGCTCTGCCGCGAGCAGAAGCTCCGCACCCTCCCCCGCATGGGAGCCAAGCTCGAAGAAAAGATCCTGCGCTCCATCGCCCACTATCGCAAGAGCGCCGGCCGCTTCCTCCTCGCCTTCGGCGTCCAGGTGGCCGAAGAACTCATCGCCTATCTGCAAAACGGGACCGACGGCGCCGGCCTCGACCAGATCACCCCGGCCGGCAGCCTCCGGCGCGGCAAAGAGACCATCGGCGACCTCGATCTGCTCGTCACCGGCAAGAAGGCCGCCCGGGCGCTCGAGCGCTTCGTTCAACACCCGAAGGTCACCGAAGTGCTCGGCAAGGGCGAGAACAAAGCCAGCGCCCGCATCGGCATCGAAGGTCTCCAGGTCGATGTCCGCGCCCTGCCGCCTCAGAGCTACGGCTCCGCCTTGCAGTACTTCACCGGCAGCAAGGACCACAATGTCGCCCTGCGCCAGCTCGCCCTCAAAAAGGGCTACTCGCTCAACGAGTACGGCCTCTTCCGTACCAAAGACGACCGCCGTGTGGCTGGGCGCACCGAGGAAGAAGTCTATGCCGCCCTCGGGCTGGAGTGGATCCCTCCGGAACTGCGCGAGAACCAGGGCGAGATCGAGGCCGCCGCCTCCGGCAAGCTGCCGCGCCTGGTCGAGCTCTCCGAGATCCGGGGCGATATCCATATGCACACCACCGAGAGCGACGGGCGGGTGCCGCTGGAAGAAATGGCCGCCGCGGCGCAGCAACGCGGCTACGAATACATCGCCATCACCGACCATTCCAAGGCCTTGGCCATGGCCAACGGACTCGACGAAAAGCGCGTCGTCGCCTTCGCCCGCCGCGTCCGCGAGTGGAACCGTAACGGCTCGGGCATCCGCATCTTCTCCGGCCTGGAATGCGACATCCTCAAGGACGGCTCCATGGACATCGCCGGCGACGCCCTCGCCGAACTCGACCTCGTCATCGCCAGCGTCCACAGCTACATGAACATGGAGCCCGCCGAGATGACCGACCGGCTCCTGAAGGCCCTCGAGAACCCATACGTCAAGGTCCTGGGCCACCCCACCGGCCGACTCCTGCTGAACCGCGAGGCCTACCACTACGACTTCGAGAAAGTGGCCGAAGAGGCGGCCCGGCGCGGCGTGGCGTTCGAGATCAACGCCAGCCCCGAACGCCTCGACCTGCACGCCACGCTCCTGCGCATCGCCAAGAGCAAGGGCGCCCGCTTCACCATCTCCACCGACGCCCACCACCCGGCCCACTTGGCCAACATCCGCTTCGGCGTCCTGATGGCCCGGCGCGGCTGGCTGACGGCCGGGGACATACTCAACACCCTGCCCGCGGACAAGTTTCTCCGCGCCCTGCGGCCGAAACCCTAGCCGCGCATGCCGGCGCGTCACAAGAACCCGAGGAGTCCCAGATGAAAATCGTCTCTTCCCGCGAAGTCTTCCGCAGCAAGATCTTCCACGTCACTGACGAGCGCGCCGTCGCCCGGGACGGCTTCGAGATCCGGCGGGCCATCGTGCAGCACCCCGGCGCCGCCGTCATGCTCGCCGTCGACGACAACGGCCGCATCCTCCTGGTCCACCAGTTCCGCCTGCCCGCCAGGCGCTATCTCTGGGAGCTGCCCGCCGGCCGCATCGATCCCGGCGAAACCCCGCTCCAGACCGCCCGCCGGGAGCTCCAGGAAGAGACGGGCTATCGCGCCCGCCGCTGGAAGAAGCTGCTCTCCTTCTTCCCCACCCCGGGCTACGTCTCCGAGAAAATGACCCTCTACCTCGCCACCGGGCTCGAGGCCGGCGAGGTCTCGCCCATGGACGACGAGAAGATCCGCTGCCGCTGGTTCGCCCCTGAGGAGGTGGCCGTCATGATCGAGAAGAACAAGATCCTCGACGGCAAGACAATCGCCGGCATCCTTTTCTACCTCCGGGTTCGGGATCGCCTCTGAACGTCTCCGCCTTCAGCCCGCTCGAGCGCGCCCTCCGGCCAGCCAGCGCAGCATCGCCTCGATCGCTTTGCCCCGGTGGCTGACGGACAACTTCTGCTCCGCGCTCGCTTCGGCCAGGGAGCATCCGAAAGGTGGGTAGTAGAACAGTGGATCGTAGCCGAAGCCGTTCTCGCCGCGCGGGGCTTCGAGCAACTGCCCCTCCACCGTTCCGCGAAAGGAGCCCAATAGCCGGCCCCGTTCGGCCAGCGCCACCACGCAGACGAAGCGGGCCGCGCGGTTCTTCGCCCCGCGCATCTGTTCGAGCAGCAGGCGGTTGTTCTCGGCATCCGTCGCCCCCGGCCCCGCGTAGCGGGCCGACCGCACTCCGGGATCCCCACCGAGCGCGTCTACCTCGAGGCCGGAGTCGTCGGCGAACAGCGGTCCAGGCGCATAACGGCTGTAATACACCGCCTTAGCGATGGCGTTCTCCTCGAAGGTCTCTCCGTGCTCCTCCGGCGGCTCGATCCGTTCCAGGCCCGGTACGGTCTCGATCTCGATCCCCCCGCCGAAACGCTCCGCCGCCAGCCGGAACTCACGCAGCTTGCCTTTGTTCGTCGTGGCGCAGTAGAGCTTCACGTCTTCCCGAGCGCCTCCCTCTGGATGGCGAGCAGCTCCTTGATTCCCCCGCGGCCCAACTCCAGCATCCGCGCGAGCTGCTCGTCGGTGAAGGCCGCCTTCTCGCCGGTGGCCTGGACCTCGACGAAGCGGTCCTGGTCCGTCATCACGATATTCATGTCCACCTCGGCCTGGGCGTCCTCTTCGTAACACAGATCCAGCAGCGCCTCGCCCTCGAGAATCCCCACGCTCACCGCCGCCACCGCCCCAGTGAGGGGGTCGCCCGTCACCGCCCCATACTCCACCAGTTGCCGGATCGCCAGCGCCAGCGCCACGTAGGCCCCCGTGATCGCCGCCGTCCTCGTCCCGCCGTCGGCCTGGATCACGTCGCAATCGACGATGATCGTCCGCTCCCCCAGAGCGTCCAGGTTCACCACGTTGCGCAACGACCGGCCGATCAGCCGCTGGATCTCCAGCGTCCGCCCGGACTGCCGCCCCCGCTGCACCTCCCGCGGCGTCCGCGTCGCCGTGGCCCGCGGAAGCATCGCATATTCGGCCGTCACCCATCCTCGCCCGCTCCCACGAAGCCACTGGGGCACCGATTCTTCCAGCGACGCCGCGCACAAGACCCGCGTGTTGCCAAGTTCGATCAAGGCCGATCCCTCAGCCGTCGCCAGGTAGCCTGTCTGCAGTTTCACCGCGCGGAGCTCGTCCGCTCTCCGGTTGTCGATTCTCATCCCTTCAGCTCGCCGACCGCAGGATCGCGTAGAAGAGCAGCGAAATCAGAACAATCGCCGCCAGGATCGCCACCACGCAGGGAATTGCCTCGAGGTTGGCCTTCGTTTTCTTCTTCCCGCTCCGCGCCGGTTTGATCTTCGCCATGGCGATTTACCATCTTCGCAAATCCTGCGTCTCCGCACCCATCACACGCCGGCGTGCCGTACGATGGACGGCGCCCGGCCTCCCTTCCGCTCCAGCCGCCGATCCCCCGGCGCCACGGCGAGCGGTTCCTCGAGCACCCCCGGCCGGCTTCCTCTCCTGCGGCACGCCCGGGCCCTGTGCCCGAAACCGGAGCCCGGATGCGCATTCTCAATGGAGAGGTCTCCGGCCTGGAAGCGGCTTCGTACAATGGAATCACGAGAGGCGAGTGGTTGCCGGAGTGCAGCAGCGCGAATCCAATCCGGCCGCCGGCCGCGTCGGCCGGCTTTTCGAAATCGCCGTTCTCGGCCTGGTAACCAGCGGCTTCCTCGCTCTGCTCGGCTCCGGCTATCTCGACTTGCCGAGCACCGCCGGCACTACCGCAGCTATCCTTGTTCGGGCCGTCCTGCTGGTTTCCGGACGTCCCCTCCGGATCCCCGGCAAGTGGATGACGGCCCTGGCCCTCCTCTACATGGGCTTCTACCCGCTCGACTACCTCTTCCTCTCCGGCGATTTCCTCACCGCCACCGTGCACCTGGTGCTCTTCCTCGCCGCCGTCAGAATCCTGTCGGCCGCCACCGACCGCGACTACGCGTTCCTCATCCTCGTCGCCTTCCTCGAGATCGTCGCCGCCTCCCTGCTATCGGCCAGCTTGAACTATTTCGCCTTCCTGGCCCTGTTTCTGGTCTTCGGCGTCGCCACCCTGGCCGTTTGGGAAATCCGCCGGGCCGCCGCCTCCGGCCGCACGGTCACCGAGGGCGCCAGGGACCGGCTCGCCACGCGTCTCACCGGGCTCGCTTTGGTCGTCTCCACCGGCATCCTGCTCATCGCCGCCGGCCTGTTCTTTATCCTCCCCCGCACGGCCCGGGCCGCCTTCGAGCATCTTGTGCCCGAGCGCTTCCACCTCACCGCCTTTTCCGGTGAAGTCACCCTGGGCGAGATCGGAGAGATCAAACGCCAAACGACGCCTCTCATGCATGTGCGGATCCCCGGGGCCCGGGGCCCGGTCCACCTGAAGTGGCGGGGCATGGCTCTGGGCGAGTTCGATGGCCGCCGCTGGTACAATTCCTCGGCCGAAGGGGAAACTCTGCGTGTTCGCAGCGGCCTCCTGCGGCTCGCCGACGATGATCAGCGGCGCCTCCAGGGTCCCCGGCTCAACTACGAGGTCCGCCTGAAGAGCTTCGCTTCCGGCACCCTGTTCATCGCCGGACATGCTGAGTTCATCCGCATCGACGCCCCCACTCTCATCCGCACCCCTGAAGGCAGTTTCCGGCTGCAGTACCCGCGCTCGGGAGTGATCCGCTACGGCGTCTACAGCTACCTCGGCGATTCCGCTTCGCCTCCCGCCGGCCTCAGCGCCCGCGAGCGTGAACGCTACCTCTCCCTGCCTCCCCTGGATCCCCGCATCCCCCGGCTGGCTCGCCGGGTTACCGCCGGCGCCGGTGACGATCTCGACCGCGCCCAGGCCCTCGAGCGCTACCTTCGAGCGGAATTCGGCTACACCCTCGAGGCCCCCGAGACCGCCGCGCCTGACCCCCTCGCCGATTTCCTCTTCCGCCGCCGGGAAGGCCATTGCGAGTACTTCGCCTCCGCCATGGCCGTTATGCTCCGCGGCCTCGGCATTCCCGCACGAGTGGTTACCGGTTTCCAGAGCGGCGCGTACAACCCTATCAGCGGCTGGCAGGTGATCCGCGCTTCCGACGCCCATAGCTGGGTCGAAGCCTGGCTACCGGACCGCGGATGGGTGCCTTTCGATCCCACTCCGCCGGATCCCAACCCGCCCGCCGCCGGCTTCCTCAGTCGCCTCGCCCTCTTGATCGACGCTGCCGATACGTTCTGGCAAGGCTGGGTGCTCGATTACGACCTCAACCGCCAGCTCTTCCTGGCCTCCCGCCTCCAGCATTCCACCAGGCGATTCTCTTTCGCCTGGCTCGAAGAAGCCGGCTCCGCCGGAGGCCGGTTGTGGGCCGGCGTCCGCAGGTTCGCGCTGCGTTTCGGCGTCTTCTTCGTCGACCTGGTCCTGGTGGCCGGCGTCGTCTTCTGGCTCGCCCGCTGGTGGGTTCGCCGGCGCCGGTTCCTGTCACGGCAGCAGAGGTTGCGGGAGGGCCGGGCCGAGGCCTCCGATGCCACCCGACTCTACCTTCGTGCGCTGGATCTGCTGGAGCGGAAAGGATTCCACCGGCCCCCGTGGCTCACCGCTTCCGAGTTCGCCCGCCACCTGCCGCCCGGCCCCGTGGCGGAATCCTTCCAGACCCTCGCGGCCGAGTACGAAAGGCTGCGGTTCGGCCGGAGAAGCGAGGCCGGCCGCCGGCTGATGGCCTCGTTCTTGGCGCTGGAGCGGGCGCTTGCCGGCGCCGGGCCGGCGCGATTGCTGCCGGGAGGACGCCGTGCGTGATTTTCTCGACACGACCTTCCCCGCCGCCCACCCCAACCTCGGGGACCTCGTCAACCGCAACCTGCTGCGGTCCGAGATCGAGGGCGGCGTTTCGCTCCGCGATCTCCCCCCGGAAACCACCCTCGAGGTCCACACCCAGAACCGTGTCTACCGCCTCGTCTGCCGCCCGGACGGAGACGCCCTCATCAGCGGCCATCCGAAGTACTGCCCAGCCCCGGTGCGGGTGAAGATCTGCGGCTCCAACTGGGGCGGCTCGATGCTCAAGCTCGGCTACATCGGCCGCGGCATGCATCTCGAGTTCCGCCACCCGGACTACGATCGGCCCATCGTCACCTCGAGAATCGTCGACATCCGCGAACTGTGAGGCGCCGTGAGGCAGCCGCACCGCCCCGCAAGCGCCACTCCCCGGCCCGCCTAACGGCCCCGGTGCGGCGCGATGTAGCGCACTCCCGCGAGCCGGGCCGCTTCCTCCAGCTTCTCGAACGGCAGCCAGCCGATCCGCACCGCAGCTACTTTCGACTCGCCTGTGTCGCGGAAGCCCAGCGCCTTCAGCCGCGCCGCCACCGTCCCGTCCGCCGGGTCGATCCAGATCTCCACCGCGATCTTGCCCTGCTGCACCGTCAGACCCGCCGGCGAACCCGATGCCAAAGCTCGCTGCAACGCTGGGTGGAACTTGCTTTCCGCCGCCGGCGCTCCGCCGGGCCGCTGCGGTCGTGCTGCAGCAGCGTCCGGCGGACTCAGAGGTTCCCGCAGTTCCTGCCGCGGCCAGCCGATCACGCCGCCGATGACGCCGCTCGCTTTGTGCATCCCGAAAGCCGCCGCCATCGCCCGTCGCTTCGTCTCGCCGGGGCCGAACACGCCCTCGTAGCCGACGCCCTCGGGCATTTCCACCGGCACCTCGATCCGCCGCGGCCGGCCGCCTTCCACCACGACCGTCTCCTCGACCGCCACGAACGAAGTGAACTGCGTCACCAGCCCGTAGTCGAGCCCCAGCTTCGTCACTGCGTCTCGAATCTCGGCCTTCGGAACGCCGCGCTGCATTCCCGCCCAGTCCCGGTCCATCAGCGCCGCGATCTGGCGCCGCGCCCAGAGCTTCGCGATCGCCTCGTGCGCCGGGGCCTCGGCCGGTAGTTCTATCGGAATCGAGCGTACGTACGGCTTGCCCGACATCTTGCCTTCCAGCCGGATCACGCCCTTGGCCGGAGCCGTGTACCGCCCGGTGACCACCACCGGAGCCGCCGCGAACAGATCGGGGATCCGCTGCGGGAAGACGTCGGTCACCGGTAGCCCGCCCCAGTCGATCCGGATGTCGGTGAGCAGCGGATTGCGGATCCGCTCGTGGAACCGCCGCGCCGCCGCCGAACCGTCCTCGTTCAGGCCCACGTACTCGGCGGCGCCCCGGCTCAGCTCCGCCATTTTGTCGAGCAGGAACCGGTTCACCGAGCTGCCGATGCCGAACGAGAACACCCGCGCGTTCTCATAACGCCCGACCTCCCCCAGGATCGCCATGTCGTTGCCTACATAACCGTCGGTGAGGAAGCAGACGATCCTCACGCCCTCGCCCGTTTCCGATGGCGCCAGCGCCGCCCGGATCGCCTTCATCATTTCCGTTCCTCCGCCGCCCCGCCGCGACTCGATGAAGGCCTGCGCCCGGCGGATGTTGGCCTCCGTCCCCGGCACGGGCTCCGGGAACAGGATGTGCGTGTCGCCGGCGAAGGTGATCACGTTGAACCGGTCCCGCGGATAGAGCCCCTCGAGCGCCAGCCGGATCACCTCCTTGGCCTTCTTGATCGGCCGGCCGGACATCGACCCCGAGGTGTCCAGCACGAAGACCAGATCCTTCGGCGCCACGTCTTCCACCGTCACCCGCTCCGGCGGCTGCAGGATCAGCGTGAAGAAGCCGCCGCGCTCGTCCCGGTGCGCCAGAACGCCCTCGCGGATCCCCGCCCCGCGCGAATCGTAGCGCAGAACGAAGTCCTTGTTCGGGATCACCGCCCGCCGCTTCAGCCGCACCACGGCCCGCTCCGGAGCCGGCCGCTCCACCTCGATCTCGTGCGTCGGCGACTCGACGCGGCGCAGCGGGACCCCGGCGTCCAGCCTCACCTTCAACGAGATGTCGTGCCCGGCTCGCGTCGCCGGCTTCACCACCGGCGGCGTGATCCGCGAGGCGTCCGGCACTCGATCGGTATCCGGCGCCCAGCCGCCCCCGGAAGCGCCGGCCGGCTGGCCGGGAATGTAGCGCGGCCCCACCACCATCGGGAACGAGAATTCGGAAACGCCCTCCTCGTAGCCAAGCGTCTCGACGTAGCTGATCTCGATCTCCACCGCCGCCCCCGGCGGGATGTTCGCCACCGACTGGGTGAAGACGTTCGGCCGCTCCTGGTCCAGCAGCGACGCCAGATGCCCCCGCGCCTTGGCCGCCTCGTAGATCGCCCGCGCCTCTTCCCGCCGCTTGATCTTGCCCACGATCACGCGGTCGCCGATCTTCATCACCATCCGGTCCACCGCCGCTCGCCGGGACAGCGGAAAGACGTAGACCGCCTCGATCGGCTCGCCGAACGGGTTCTCGAACTGCTGGACGACCGTGACCCGGGCCAGGAACCCGCTGATCTCGACCGCCACGTCCGTGTGCTTCAGCGGACAGGCCGCCTCGCCGGGGGCGCCTTCTTCCAGACGGATCAACGCCCCCGCACTTGCTGCCCCCGCGGTCACTCCGGCTTCCGCCGCCGGCGCCCCGCCCCAGCCCGCCGCGAACACACCGAGAAGCAACAGCGCCGCCGCGGCGCTCAACCGGGCCGCCCGGCCCGAGAAACGGTGATTCGGATCCATCGTCGATTCCTCCTTCACCGGCGTAATGCCGCCTCGGGCCGGATCCTTTCAAGCATTCTCACGACGGCTCTTGGAGAACTCGCAATACAGCCAGGGCTCGCAACGCCAAGTCCCAACGGCCCGCTACAGTGCGGGAGCAGCACTACACCCAAGCACATGGAGGGCGGTGGATCATTATGCTATTATGTTTGTGTAGGTGCATAAGCCATGCCGGTCCAACGCACTACTGTCGTTCTCCCCCCGCCTCTGAAAAGAGAGGCGCAAACTTTAGCCCGAGAACTGGGGATTTCATTCGCAAGACTTGTAAGAAATGCCCTCCAGGAAGAGATCGCGCGGCACCGCCGCAAGCACAAAGGCTACGATCCATTTTTCGACGACGCCGCGGTCTACCGGGGGCGGGTTCCCAAAAACTATTCACGAGACCACGACCGATTCCTCTATGACGAACGATGATCTTTGTCGATACCGGCCCGTTATTGGCTCGATACCTCGAAACCGACTCGTACCACCGGCGAGCTGTTTCTGCTTGGGAAAAAGTGCGAGGGAGACGGCTGTTCACGAGCAACTATGTCCTGGCTGAAACGTGGACCCTTCTTGGGCGCCGGGCGGGCAATGCTTTCGCTGCGCAACGCGCCATCAATCTACATCGCTCCGCGGCCTGGACCGTCCTTTACGCAAATGAGGAAACCGACATGGCAGCAATCCAGTTGATGGAGAGGTACGGAGATCAAGATCTGAGCTTCACTGACTGCGTGTCGTTTGCTCTCATGAAACAGCACCGAATCAGTCAAGTCTTCACTTTCGACCATCATTTCCTGCTGCCAGGATTCGAGATCGTCGGCTGGGCGCGCGAGTAACCGTCAACGTCCCTCCGGTCCCACCGGATACAGATTCCGTCGGGAACTCGAATCATGTTCACTCAACGTGGGTCATCCTACCGCCCCGCCGCGCGGTATTCCAGCGTGACCTCCGCCCAGTGCTCGGCCGCCCCGGGCTCGAACGCCTCTCCACTCTCCAGTTCGTCCAACGGCAACGCCTCTTCGGAGACGATCACCCGGTACCTGCACACCCCCGGCTCCGGTTGCGGCGGCAGCCCCCCGCGGGCGGGCAGGAAAACCGGCTGCCCGGCTTCCACCCGGCCGCTGTGGATCAGCCGCCAGCCGGATCCTCCGGTCTGCTCGGCGACGTATAGGAAGCCGGGAACCGGCGCGACCACCCGCAGACGCACCACCTCGCCCGGCTTGAACCGGTAGCCCGCCGGGGCTGCCTCGAACTCTCGGTCCGCCCTCAGCCGCTGCACCGTCACCCGGAGGCGCGCCACTTCGGCCGGTCGGGCAAGTACCGCGGGCGGCGGCGCAACCCCCGCGGATCCTCCCATCACCGCTCCGCGCTCCGGGATCACCCCGCCTATGACGCCCGGCGCGCGCCTGGCCTCGGCGATCATCGCCCGGCGGGCGGTCCCGAGCGCCGGAGCCGCTCCGGCCCGCACCATGTCCCGCCGCGGCGCGAGCGGCAACGCGGGGGCCGCCGGCCGCCCCTCCGGTGGCACCTTCGCCTTGGCCCGGGCCGCCCTCTGCGGCTTCCCTTCCACCGCTGCCGCTTCTGCTTCCACGCGCTCGGCCGCCGACTCGCGCGCCTCTCCCGGCTGCCGCGTCGGCTCTTCCACGGCCGTTCCGGGCAGCTCGCCGCCCTTTGACGCCGCCTCGCCTCCGGCTTTCTCCACCGCCCGCGGAACCGCCGCCTTCGGCTCCGTCCGCATCGCCACCTCGTAGGCCGGCGGCCTCGTCAGCACCGTGATCCCTACGACCAGCACGCCGACAAACGCCGCCGCTGCCGCGATGGGCGCCGGCCGCCACCACGCCGCCAGCCGCTCGCCCAAACCCGGCCGCTGCTCGGCCAACGCCGCCGCCAGCTCGCGCCGGTAGCTTTCATCACTGAAGAGCTCCCGCAACGCCTCTTCATCCGCCAGCGCGTCGAAGATCTCCTGGTCCTCGAGCGCCGCTCGGAACAGCGCCCGCCGCTCGGCATCGCTGAGCGTGCCGGTGGCGTAACCCCCGAGAAGCTTGCGGATCTCGTCCCGCGTCATCGTTCCGCCTCCCAGCTCCCGCCCAGCAGGGCCAGCAGCTTCTGCCGGCAGCGATAATCCCACGTGTAGACGGTGTTGAGCGAGGCCGCTCCCATCTCCCGCTGAATCTCGGCGAAGCTCTTGCCTTCCAGCTTCAACCGGAAGATCTGCCGGCACCGCCCGCTCAGCTTCTCAATCGCCGTCCGCAGCCGCTCCCGCCTCTCGCGCATCTCGGCTTCGGCTTCGGGATCCGGCGCTGGATCGGCCGGCTGCACGTCGTCCAAGGCAGCCTGCCGGTCTTCCCCGCGGCGAGCCCGCTTCCTGCGCCACGCCGCCATCTTGAAGCGCAGGATCCGGAACGCCAGCGGCGCCAGCTCTTCGGCGGCGCCCACCTGCGGGTACTTCGTTTCGAGCACGATGAGCACCTCCTGCGCCAGATCCTCGGCCGCCTCCCTCCCTATACGGGATGCCGCGTAGCCCACGATCCTTTCGCGCAGCCGGCCAAGGACCGCCTCGCGGCCTCGGAGTTCCCCGGACCCCGTGGGCAGCACCGGACTTTGAGGCGTTGTCTTCGCGACTCTCGGCTCCCTTCCGCTCCCCACTCGTCTCTCCGCTCCCATCTCAGACCTGCCGGCGGATCAACGCCGCCGGCTCGCCGGCGATCCCTTCGCTCAGGCGGACTCCCAAGCCGCTCCGCCGGCGCCCGTATCGTCACCGACGCCTCCCGGCCCGCCGAAGTTCCCCCGGGGCGCCACCACCAACTCTCTCACCCGGCCTCCTGGTGCGTCAGTGATATAATCAAGTCAACTTTCGCGCCGCAGGTGCGGGACTTGTGGCGGGCCCCTTGGTTCGACGCCGTTTCCCAGCCGCAGGACTCCCGTAATATCTGGGAACCGGACGGCCGGTGTTATGGATCTGGATCAGCTCCATACCTTCCTGGAGATCGTCAGGCTGAAGAGTTTCTCTAAAGCCGCTCAGACCTGCTTCCGCACCCAGCCGGCGATCAGCGCCCAGGTCCGCCAGCTCGAGCAGGAGCTCAACACCCAGCTCTTCGACCGGCTGGGCACCCGCATCGCCCTCACCCCTGCCGGCCGCATCTTCGCCGAGTACGCCGCGAGGATCCTCGAGCTTCGCCGCCAGGCCCAGGACGAGATCAACGAGCTGGAACACCACCCCCGGGGCGAGCTCGTCATCGCCGCCAACGAGGCCAATTGCATCTACGTCCTTCCCCACGTCTTCTCCCAGTTCAAGAAGCAGTTCCCCAACGTCCAGCTTCAGGTGGACCGTTCTTACGGTTCCCGCGTCGTCCAGGCGGTGCTCGAAAACCAGGCCGATTTCGGCATCACCCAGCTCCCGGTGCCCGAAAAGCGCCTCCAGGTCGTGGCCATCCACACCGACGAGGTCCGCTTGATCGTCCCCACCGGCCACCGCCTCGCCGGCCGCAAGTCCGTGCGGGCGCGCGACGTAGTCGGAGAAGCGCTGCTGCTGCCCCGCGCCGGAACCACTCGGGCCCGGCTCAACCAGTGGCTCGACCTCGTCGAGGACGAGATCCAGATCTCGATGGAGCTCGACTCCACCGAGATGATGAAACGCTTCGTCCGCGCCGGCCTGGGTATCACCTTCATGGCCGTCTCCTACTGCCGCGAGGAGATGGCTGCCGGCCAGCTTGCCGGCGTGCCGCTCGCTCCCGAACCGATGATCCGCCGCCTCGGGCTTGTCTACCGCAAAGACAAGGCATTGTCCCGGGCCGCTCTGGGCTTGATTCAGGTTATCCTGGATCATGCGCTGAAGGGCGGCGAGGCCGGCGGGGAGTTGCAGGCCGTCCAGTCGGAACGCGGAGGCATGGAGGGAAGCGTTGAGAAAAATCTGCACTCCCGGGCTGTCCGGCGCCGTCGTGGGGTCCGATGAGAAACTAGGAGCTTGATCCCCATGGAACGGCTCACTACCAAGTACTCGACCATCTTGATCGCTGTGGGCGGCCAGACCCGTTTCTACCGTTCTCTCGAGGAGGTGCCGGACCATCTGCGGGAACAGCTTGTTCATTCCACCACCGGGGAGAACGCGGCCACCCTCCTCATCGCCGATCCCAACGGCCGCCAGGAGATCCTCCGTCTCATCGCCCAAAAGCAGGAAGAGCTCAAGTATGCCGCTTTGGCCACCGGCCTGGTCCAGCGCTCCACCTGGGACTCTGAGGCCGCCGCCCACTGGCGCTTTTGGCTTTCCTGGCTCGGGCGCACCCTGCTCGTCGGCTCCCTCGGCTACATCATCTGGCTGCTGGCCAGCTTTCGTTGACGGGTAGTCCTACTAGTTCTCCAGCCCCCGTTCTTGGAGAGTCCAAACCCCACAAAGGAGGGTGTGGGATCTCGCGGTTCCCGCCGATACCCGCTTGTACCATGAACACAGCCGCCCGAGCGTGCGGCTCGGTGAGGGAGATCCCCGGCCGCGCCGAAGCTCTTGAGTGTCTCTTTGCGCTGTTCTCCAGGCCGAGCCCCGGCCCCGCCTACGCCCTCATCGTCCTGATAGACGAGGCGACGTGGTCGCTCGAGACCGGCGACTCCGCGGCCGCCGACCGTCTGCTCCAGGCCGCCTACCAGGTTCTGCTCCGCCACGTTCCCGACGACACCCGCGCCTTCCGGTGGTCCGCCACTTCTCTGCTGCTCGTCCAGGCGCGCAGCCCCGCAACCCCGGCCCCGCCCACGCCGCCGGAAAGGCGCGCTAAGCTGTTTAATCTGGACGACTTCTGCAGCTGTAACCACCTCGTTCGCGCTCTCGATCTGTGGGTCGGGCGCAACCTCTTTGAACCCCGGCCCCAATTCTAGCTCATACTCCCGCCGAACCGGCCGATACGTCTCGGTATGGAGCGGCGGCGCGAACCTCGTTTCCAGTCCGGGCAGCAGGTGGAAACTCACATCCTCGGTCGCGAGCCGGCCGTCGTTTCCGGCCACGTCGAGAATATCTCCGGACGTGGGATGCGCCTCATCCTCGACCGGACGGTCCCGCCCGACACAGCCGTCATGATCAAGACCGAGACCGCCTGCCTGCTCGCTGAAGTCTGCTATTCCGAACCCGTGCGCGAAGGCTACGCCATCGGCCTGAAGCTGGATCAGGTCCTCTTCCAGACCGCGGAACTCGCCGCGCTCAATCGCGCTCTCCTCGGCCGGCCAGCCACGGAAGAGAAGTCCTCGCCGCCTCCGGCCCGGTCCCCCCTGGGCTGACCCCCGATCCCCGGAAACCTTGTCACGGAGATCCAGCTCTTTTCGTCTATTGTGGTAGGCTGCTTGCTTGCATAATACCGGGGTTGAGTGATTTGCCCCACAAGCAGGGGTGTGCATATATGCCGAAGGGCACCGTCACCATCATTGCGGAACGCTGCAAAGGATGCGGCTTCTGTGTCGAGTTCTGCCCCACCAAGGTGTTGGAACTATCGACTGCATTCAATTCCAAGGGATACCATCCGCCTCACGTCGTAGCCCCCGAAAAGTGTAGCGGCTGCGATCTCTGTGGCATGTACTGCCCGGACTTCGCCATCTACGGCGTCAAGAACGGCAACGCTTCTTCCGGGGAGGACAAGAAGAACAAATGATTACCGCCGACCCGAAAGGCGTCCTCACCGGCGCCCACTTCATCGACGGCGACCAGGCCTGCACCGAGGGGTGCCTCGCCGCAGGTGCGCGATTTGCCGCAGGCTACCCGATCACGCCATCCACCGAGGTCGTCGAACGCTTCGCCCGCCGCATCCCCACGGTCGGCGGCCGCTTCATCCAGATGGAGGACGAGCTCGCCTCCTCCATCGCCATTCTCGGCGCCGTCTGGGGGGGCGCCAAGGCCTTCACCGTCACCAGCGGGCCCGGCTTCTCTTTGATGATGGAGCATCTCGGGCTCGCCGTCATGACCGAGACCCCGTGTGTCATCGTCAACGTGCAGCGTGGCGGCCCTTCTACCGGCCTTCCCACCTTACCCGGCCAGGCCGACATGATGCAGGCCCGCTGGGGCTCCCACGGCGACTACGAGATCATCGCCCTCTCGCCCCAGTCCCCGCAGGAGTGCTTCGACCTCAGCATCACCGCCTTCAATCTCTCTGAGCAGTTCCGCGTCCCCGTGCTCTTCATGATGGACGAGGTCGTCGGCCACATGACCGAGAAGGTCATCATCCCCCCGGCCGAGGAGATCGAGATCTACCCCCGCCGCCTCACGGTGAAGCCTCCAGAAGAGTACCTCCCCTACGCCGTGGACGGCGACCTCGTGCCCGAAATGGTCCACGCGGGAATGGGCTACCGGTTCCACATCACCGGCTTGACGCACGACGAACGGGGCTACCCGGCGATGAATCCCGAAGCCCAGGACAAACTCATCCGCCGGCTCAAGGACAAGATCCTCGAGAATGCAGACCGGATCATCACCCTGGAGGAAGAAGGCCTCGACTCCGCCGACGTCGTCGTCGTCTCCTACGGGATCACCGCCCGGGTCGCGCAGCGGGCGATCGAGCTTGCCCGCGCCAAGGGCTTGAAAGTCGGCAAGCTCCGCCTCGTCACCGTTTGGCCCTTCCCCGAACAGAAGATCCGCGACCTGGCCGGACGCGTCAGAGCCTTTGTGGTCCCGGAGCTCAACCTGGGTCAGATCGTCCGCGAAGTGGAACGCTGCGCGGCGGGTCAGGCCCGCGTCATTTCCGTACCCCACGCCGGCGGTTCGGTCCACCGGCCTGAACAGATTCTGGAAAGGATTGAGGAGGCGGCAAAATAATGGCCACCACAACTTGTGAAATCGCCCCGGCGAACCCCGTCGAGCAGTTCCTGCGGACAGACCGCATTCCTCACATCTGGTGCCCCGGTTGCGGCATCGGCACCTCGGTGAACTGCTTTACCCGTGCCCTCATCGAACTGGACGCCGACCTGGACAAGATCGCGGTGGTCTCCGGAATCGGCTGCTCCGGCCGCGTCGCCGGTTATCTGAAGCTGGATTCCTTCCATACCACCCACGGCCGGGCCATCCCCTTCGCTACCGGGTTGAAGCTCGCCAGGCCGGAACTCACCGTCGTCGTCTACTCCGGTGACGGCGACCTCTTCGCCATTGGTGGGAACCATTTCATTCACGCCGCCCGGCGGAACATCGACCTGAAGGTAATCTGCATCAACAACTTTATCTACGGCATGACCGGCGGCCAGGTGGCCCCCACTACTCCCGTTTCCGCTATCGCTACTACCACCCCGTTCGGCTCTTTCGAGCCCCCGTTCAATCTTCCCCAGCTCGCGGAAGCCGCCGGCGCTACCTTCGTCGCCCGCTGGACTACCTACCACGTCCGCCAGCTCACCCGTACCATCAAGGAGATGCTCAAGCGGAAAGGCTTCAGCTTCATTGAGGTGCTCTCGCCCTGCCCCACCCTCTTCCAGCGCCGCAACAAGCAGGGCGACGGGCTGGCTGCCATGAAGATGTACAAACAGTTGAGCAAGACGCGTAACGGCGCCCCCACGGCCGAGACCGCCATCGAGCAGGGCAAGCCGATCATCGTCGGCAAGTTCGTCGATATCGAACGGCCCAGCTACCTGGGGTCGATGGAGCAGATGCTTTCCTCCCGTCTGGGCGACCGTTACGTGCATGTGGAGAACCTCGAATGGCACTAACGGAACTTCGCGTGGCGGGGTTCGGCGGTCAAGGCGTCATCCTCGCCGGCATGATCATAGGCAAGGCCGCTTCCATCTTCGAAAACGGCTACGCCACGCTGACTCAAAGCTTCGGCCCCGAGGCCCGCGGCAGCGCCTGCAGCGCCCAGCTCGTCCTCTCCGACGAACCGGTCCTGTACCCGTACATTACCCAGCCGCACATCCTGATCGCCATGTCCCAGGACGCTTACAACAAATTCGCCACGGATGTGCGTCCGGGCGGCATCGTCCTCATCGAGGAAGAACTCGTCCGGGTCAGCGAGATCCCGCCCGGGGTGAAGATCTGCGGCATCCCCGCCACCCGCCTCGCCGAGCAGATCGGCAAACGGCTGGTGCTCAATATCGTCATGGTGGGCTTCTTCGGCGCCGTTACGAAACTCATCGACCGCGAGGCGCTGCGCAAGGCCGTGGCCGATTCGGTGCCGCCCGGCACCACCGAGATGAACCTCCAGGCCTTTGACCGCGGTTACGAATACGGACTGGAGAGCCGCTGCGCGGAGCAGTTGCCCGAAAGCCTCCCCGTCGAGCGCGGCCTTGAAGGACAGTTCGCCGGTTCGGAGTCCTGACAAGCCGCGCGTCCCCCGAACATCGCGCGCCGGCGCCTCCCGCGCCGCCTTTCCACGGGCCTTGCGGCCCGGCGCCGGCTGAGGCGCTTAGTGGCGGAAGTGCCGGAAGCCGGTGAATACCATCGCCAGCCCCAGCCGGTTCGCCGCCTCGATTACCTCGGCGTCCCGCACCGAGCCGCCCGGCTGGATCACCGCTGTAATGCCGTGCCTGGCCGCCTCCTCCACTCCGTCCGGGAACGGGAAGAAGGCGTCGGAGGCCATCACCGATCCATGCAGCGGCAGCACCGCCTTCATCGCTCCCACCTTCACCGCGTCCACCCGGCTCATCTGGCCCGCCCCGGCCGCGATCAGCCGCCCCGGCTCGGCGTAGACGATTGCGTTCGATTTCACGTGCTTCACCACCTTCCAGCCGAACTCGAGCGCCCGCCATTCCTCCTCGCTCGGCTGCCGCTCGGAGACCACTTTCGCCTCTTGCCGCTCGAGCTTCCTGTCGTCTTCGGTCTGGGCCAGCAGCCCGCCGCTGATCGACTTCACCACCAGCCCCTTCGCCGCCGGCCTGGCCACCCGCACCAGCCGCAAGTTCTTCTTCTTCGTCAGGATCTCCAGCGCCTCCTCACTGAACTCCGGCGCCGCGATCGCCTCGATGAACGTCTTGGCGATCTCCGCCGCGGTGGCCCCGTCCAGGGAGCGGTTGAACGCCAGCACCCCGCCGAAGGCTGAGATCGGATCGGCCTCGAAGGCCCGCCGGTAGCTCTCGGCCAGTTCCTCGTGCTCGGCGCAACCGCACGGGTTCGTGTGCTTGATGACCACCGAGGCCGGGGCCTCGAACTCGTTCACCAGTTGCCAGGCCGCGTCCAGATCCACCAGGTTGTTGAACGAGAGCTCCTTGCCGTGCAGCTTCTCGCCGCCGGCGATGCCCCCCGCCTCCTCGGCCGCGTACAGCGCCGCCGACTGGTGCGGGTTCTCTCCGTAGCGCAGGCTCAGCCGCCGCGGCGCCTGAATGTCGAGCGCCGCCGGCAGCTCGCCTTCCGGCTCGTCGCGGAACTCTCCGTCCACCATCGAGATCCGCGCCAGCCGCCGGGTGATCGCCCGGTCATAGGCGGCCGTGAGGGCAAACGCCTTCTTGGCCAGTTGCCAGTGCGTGGCCGGCGTCAACTCCTTCTTGGCTTCCAGCTCGGCCAGGATCGCCGGGTAGTCGGCCGGCGAGGTCACCACCGCCACGTCCTGCCAGTTCTTGGCCGCCGCCCGGATCATCGTCGGCCCGCCGATGTCGATGTTCTCGATCAGCTCGGCCACCGTGGCCGCCGGCTTCGCCGCCACCTTCTCGAAGGCGTAGAGGTTCACCACCACCATATCGATCGCCGGAATGCCGTGCTCGGCCAGCGCCTGCATGTGCTCGGGCTTCGACCGCAGCGCCAGAATGCCCCCCGCGATCCGGGGATGGATCGTCTTCACCCGCCCGTCGAGCATCTCCGGAAAGCCGGTGACCTCGGCCACGTCCTGGACTTCCACGCCCGCCTCCCGCAAGAGCCGGGCCGTGCCTCCCGTCGATAGGATCTCGACGCCGAGCCGCCGGAGTCCCTGGGCGAACTCGGCGACGCCGGATTTGTCCGTTACACTGATCAGCGCGCGTTGAATGAGTGCCATGAGACTTCATTGTGCCACACGCGCCCGTCCGCCAACCTCATGATTCCGGGAGGCTTCACCGCATTCGCCTACAATGGAGGCTTATGCCCCACCGCGTCACCTTGATCCCCGGCGACGGCATCGGCCCGGAAGTCGCCGAGGCCGCCGTCCGCGTCCTGGAAGCCACCGGCGTTCCCATCGAGTGGGAGCGCGTCGAGCTGAACGAAGAGATGATCCTGGCCGCCGGCGGCCGCATCCCCGAGCCCGTGCTCGCTTCGCTCCACCGCACCCTTGTGGGCCTCAAAGGCCCCGTCACCACCCCCGTCGCCGGCGGCTTCCGCAGCCTCAACGTCCAGCTCCGCAAGGCCCTGGACCTCTATGCCAACGTCCGCCCCGTCCGCCGGCTCCCTGGGCTGAAGACGCGCTACCAGGACACCCCCATCGACATCATCATCTTCCGCGAGAACACCGAGGACCTCTACTCCGGCCTCGAGAACGAAGTCGTCGACGGCGTCGTCACCAGCCTCAAAGTCATCACCCGCCGCGCCTCCACCCGCATCGCCCGCTATGCCTTTCAGTACGCCCGCAAGCTCGGCCGCAAGAAGATCACCGCCATCCACAAGGCCAACATCATGAAGCTCGGCGACGGACTCTTCCTGGAGTGCTGCCGCCAGGTGGCCCAGGACTTCGAAGAAATTCAATATACCGAGCTGATCGTCGACAATGCCGCCATGCAGCTCGTCATGCGCCCCGAGCAGTTCGATATCCTGCTGATGCCCAACCTCTACGGCGACATCATCTCGGATCTCGCCGCCGGCCTCGTCGGCGGCCTCGGCATCGTCCCCGGAGCCAACATGGGCGACGAGCATGCCGTCTTCGAGGCCGTCCACGGCAGCGCCCCCGACATCGCCGGCCGGGGCGTCGCCAACCCCACCGCCTTGCTCCAGTCGGCCGTCCTGATGCTTCTGCACCTCGGCGAGGAAGCCGCCGCCATGCGCATCGAGCGGGCGCTCGAGGCCGTCCATTCGGAAGGCAAACATCTGACCCGGGATCTCGGCGGCTCGGCCACCACCCGGGAGTTCACCACTGCGGTGATCGAAAAGCTCTGAGACCCGCCGCCGCGGCTGCAAACGAAAAAAGCTCCCGGCACGCGGCCGGGAGCCCGTGATCGAGGAAACTCTCGAAAACCCTTAGAGGCCCTTTTCGGCCAGGAACTCGATCAGATCGACGATCCGGCACGAGTAGCCCCACTCGTTGTCGTACCAGGAGACCACCTTCACCATGTTGTCAATGCTCTTGGTCAACTGCGAATCGACGATCGAGCTGTGCGAGTTCTCCATCATGTCCGTGGAAACCACCGGATCCTCCGTGTAGCCGAGGATCCCCTTCATCGAGCCCTCGGAGGCCTCCTTGAGCGCCTGGTTCACTTCCTCGGCGCTCACCGCGGTCTTCAGCTCCGCGACCAGATCGACCAACGACACGTTCGGTGTCGGCACCCGCACGGCGTAGCCGTCCAGCCTGCCTTTCAGTTCCGGCACCACCAGCCCGATCGCCTTCGCCGCTCCCGTGGACGTCGGAATCTGGTTGATCGCCGCCGCGCGCGCCCGCCGCAGATCCTTGTGCGGGAAGTCCAGGATCCGCTGATCGTTCGTGTAGCTGTGAATCGTCGTCATCAGCCCTTTGACGATCCCCCACTTGTCGTTCAGCACCTTTACCACCGGCGCCAGGCAGTTCGTCGTGCAGGAGGCGTTGGAGATCACGTGATGGTTCGCCGGATCGTACTTGTCCTGATTCACCCCCAGCACCAGCGTCACGTCCTCTCCCTTGGCCGGAGCCGAGATGATCACCTTCTTCACCGGCCCGCGCAGGTGCTTGGCCGCGCTCTCGCGGTCGCGGAAGCGCCCGGTGGACTCGACGACGATCTCGGCCCCCACGCTCTCCCAGTCCAGCTTGGCCGGATCGGGCTCGGCAAACACCTTCACCTTCTTGCCGTTGATCGTGATGCCGTCCTCGTCGGCCTGGATTTCGGCGTCCAGCGGCCCGAGCACCGAGTCGTACTTCAACAGGTGAGCCAGCGTCTTGTTGTCGGTGAGGTCGTTGAATGCGACGAACTCGACGTTCTGGTTGTTCGCCTTCAGGGCAGCCCGCAGCACGTTCCGCCCGATGCGGCCGAAGCCGTTAATCCCAACTTTGATAGCCATTCGGATACACTCCTTCTGTCTTTCGCTTTGCGCGTTCCCCACCCATGATATCAACCGCTAAAAAGAGACGGCAATGTCCTCTATCTGGCGGAAGACCGGGATGCGGATGGCCGGCTGTAGCCCTCGCGGGTTCACTTGGGGACCGGCAGCTCCGGCATCGTGCTCCCGCCCAGGCCCCCGTAGGCCTCCCTGACGCGAACCACCTTGTTGCCCCGAAATGTTACAAATGTCACTTTACCCGGCGGCGTCCCGTAGATCCAGTCCTCGTACTCCACGCCGTTCTTCTTTTCCCGGACCTTGCGGTTCGGCTTGCCCAATGCGATCAACACTGCATCCCGGTCCATCCCCTCAATGGCCCGCTGCTCCTTGATCGCCGCCTGCACGGGCTCGGGCAACGACTCGATGTACTGTTCCGTCGCCGACCGTTTCTCGAAATCGAGCAGGGGCTTCAGCATCTCCTTGATCTGCTGCGCGTCCAGTTCCGGCACGCCCTCAGGGAAGATCAGCGCGATGCTCGTCCCCACCGGATTCGCCCGGATCGCGCTCGTCCCGCCGATCGGCGTCATCGTCCCGCCGACGCCTCCGCCCACCTGGATGCGCTGCCACCATTTCCGGCCGCCTTTGAAGCCTCCATTGATCTCCAGGATCAGCCGCTTGCGCTCGAACTTGATCTTGGTGATCTGCACCAGGTCCCCCATCTGCGCCGCCGGGCCCCACTCCTGGTGCGCATCGCTCCACACTTCCAAGTCCGACTTGCCTGTCTCCGGATAGAAGGGCAGCGGCTTCTTCGACCGCGGCAGGCTCACCTTCGCCGTCGCGTACTCCGCCGTCAGGTCCCGCGTCAGCGCAATCCGCTCATCCACCGAGTACCGGTACTCTCTGGCCGCGGCGGCGACCGGCGCCAACGCCAGTATCGCTACCGCCGCCGCTCGAGCCCGCCGTCTCATGTGCCCTCCTTGGGAGGCCTGACCAGATAGGCCTCCTGGCCCTCGATGGGAGCTTTCCATAGATAGACGGCCAGCACTCCCAAAACGGTACTGGTCATCAGGCCGCCCTCCGGTCCGTAAGCGCCCCCACTCCATAGTTCGCTCACGTGCCACTCCAGGGCATAGCCCGTCACCCCCATTTTAAATCCGCTCAAGTTGGCTCCGAGCATCGGCAGCGCCCAGTTCCAGCCGAAGTGCAGCCCTACCGGCAGCCACAGATCCCCGCTGCGCAGGAACGCCACCCCCAGGATCACCCCCCAGCCGGCGGTGTTGGCGATAGCCAGGAAGGTGGAGTTCTGGTTCGCCGTGTGCGCCAGCGCGAACAGCAGGCTCACCGGCAGAATCGTCGCGAACGGCCCCGCCACCCGCAGCAGCACCTGGAAGCCATAGCCGCGGAACAGCATCTCCTCGCCGAAGGCTCCGAACAACAGAATGATCGTGACGAACAGCACCGCCGGCCACCCACCCGCATATTCAGGATCAGGGCGCATACGGGCGATCCCGGTCGCCAGCGCTGGAACGATTACGAAACAGGCCGCCCCGCAACCCCCGATGACCCCCACGATCAGGTTCTGCCGCGAAGCCCGTGTCCACCCCAAGCCGATGTCCGCCAGCCGCCCCCGCTCGTAGATGCGCAGCACCAGGGCGTTCGCCACCGCCGCGGCGGTGAATGTGCCGAGAACCGATCCCACCAGATAGCCCGCCACCGGCGCCATCAGCACCGGGAACACGAACAGTCCGACCACCGCCAGGAAAGCGAACAGGCCCACCCGGAGCAGCAGGCTCATCGTGGCTCCGGACTTCGCCGATCCCATGCAAGCATCTTACTGGCTGCCGGCCGCTGTCCGCAGACCCGGCGCCAGGCGGCTCCCCGCTCCACTCAGCAGAGATGTCCAGCCATGGTCCCGCGAGGGTAGAATGTTGGTTAGGGTCTTTTAAGGCGCGAAACTGAGATCGTCCCGAGTACGGATTCCCGGCGGTACTAAGCAAATTTTGCACTCCGGCTCCAGCTAATTGTTTCCCGCCCGAGGACCGATAGTTGGGTGTATGCAGGACAGACGCGCTGAACCGAGAATGCTGTGCGCCGATCTTGTAGATGTCGAGTGGCGCGACAAGACCGGTCGCACCCGCCGCACCGTCGCCAATCTCGAGGATATCTCTCTGTCCGGCGCCTGCCTGCAGATGGATGTGCCCGTGACGCTGCATACCCATGTTCGGATCAGCTACCCCGGCGGCGAACTCCTCGGGCGCGTCCGTTACTGCGTCTTCCGTGAGATCGGCTATTTTCTCGGCGTGGAGTTCGATCCCGGCTCGAAGTGGTCCCAGGAAGAGTTCCAGCCCATGCACCTGCTCGATCCTCGGCGTCTGGTGGCCCGCGATAAGCGGGAAGAAGACAACCCACGGCTCATGCACTGATTCCGGGTCCACACCCCCCGGCTCCTGTCCCGCCCCCTCCTTCCCGACACCGGTGCGTTCCGCATAAGCTCGACGCTCGGCGGCCCTTCCACGTCCCCAGCCTCGACTCGTCAGCCCCCTCGACTCCGTAGTGAACCGCGCCGCCGCTCCCCCGCGAAGTGGTCCCAGCCGCCGGCTTCCAGCGGAGAACCGAAGAACTCCACCGCCCCGGGCTCGCCCCGGACGATCGTCCCGATCCGGGTCAGCGGCACCCCCCGGTGGCGCGAAGGGATCTTCAGCCGCGGGGGCGCGGTGAACAACAGCTCGTAATCCTCCCCCCCATGAAGGGCCTGCTCGAGACCGGCCCCGTGAAACACCGGCAGCGGCCGATCCACCACTGCCGCCACACCGGACTCTTTGGCCAGCCGATGCAAATCCGTCGAGAGCCCGTCGCTCAAGTCCATCGCCGCCTTCACTCCCAATCGGCGCAGGTACCGGCCCAACTCCAGCCGCGGCTCCGGCCGCAAATGCCGCTTCCAGGCCGCCCCGCGGCGCGTCTGGAGCCCCAAGGCCGAGCCTCCCAACTCCCCCGACACGTAGATCGCCTGCCCGGGCCGCGCCCGGTCCCTCCGCATCGCGCCGCCCTTCGGAACGGTCCCCAGCACCACCACGTCGCAGCCGGTCTCGGGCCCCTTCGCCAGGTCCCCGCCGATCACCGCCGTCCCCGTCCGCCGCGCCAGCTCCAGCAGACCGGCGTAGAAGCGCTTCACCCACCCCGGCCCGGCGCCGGCGCCCAGGCTCAGCGAGATCAAACAGAACCGCGGTCGCCCGCCCATCGCCGCGATGTCGCTCAACCCGCGGCACAAGGCCCGGCGCCCGGCGTCGAAGGCCGGGCACGAGTCCGCCTCGAAATGGACCCCCTCGAGGAACAGATCTGTCGTCGCCAGCCAGTCCTCCGCCGCCCCCGCCGGGCGCAGGATCGCGCAGTCGTCGCCCGCCCCGCGGATCAGCCGCGCTCCGCCCCCCGCCGGGAGCCACTCCCGAATGCGCTCCAGCAACTCGAGTTCGTTCACCCGCAGCCCACCTATCGTTGTCAGACTACCCCAACCCCGGCCCCGGGCGCGCCACTGCTTCGTCTTCCCGGTTCCTCCGTCCCAACTGGTCGAGTCCCCGGGAGACCTGCGGCGGTTCACTGCGCCTCCGTGCACCGGATTGGGCGAAGGCGGGTGATAGAATAGAAGTAGCCACAAGGTCTAGTCCGTTGCCGGGGGCGTAACGGCTTCGACGGGACTGGATTGGCGTTGAGAGGCGTGCCGGGTTCCGGGCGCCCGTAAAACGACCGGAACAAAAACAACTGCCAACACGCAGTTTGCTTACGCCGCCTAATTGAAGGCGGCCGCCCCGGCCGGCGGGCCCGTACGCCGGTCAGCGGGCGTCGCATCGCGGGCTTGGGCCCAAGGCTTCGGTCCGGAGCCGCAAGCCGACAACCAATCGGACTAGGTTGCCGCTCTTCTTGCCGGTTCTGAGGCGGCAGCCGAAACTTGGGAACCGGATACGCACGTAGGCTCTCAACGGCGGACTTTCCCGGACGCGGGTTCGACTCCCGCCGCCTCCACCACCTGCTCTCTCACGGGGCTCTTCGCCATGGGGACCCCTGCCCAGGAGTAAGCGCGCCGGGAGCCGTCTGCCGGCGCTCTAGGCAGGCGGACGATCCCCGGGGTGTCCCGGAAGCCCCAGCCTCCGCAAACTGCTAGAATCCCCCCATGACCCGCAGGTACTGGCTGGCGGCGGCGAGCGCTGTAGTCGTCACTCCTGGTTTGCGCGCCGTACCGAAGGAAGCGGCGGCGGTGCGGGCGAGGAGACTGGAGGTTTTCCAGGTCCGCGTGAACCGTCTGGGCAACTGGGTGCTGTTCCGGTTGCACACCGATGCCGGGCTCTCCGGTCTCGGCGACGCTTCCCACGGGAGCCGCGACGATCTCCGGATCGCCCGTCTGGGACGAGAGCTTCTCGGCGCTTTCGGCAAACACGGCATTTTCGATATCGAGTACCTGCGGCGGATTGCTCATCCCCGGGTGAAGGAATTGGGAAGACCGGCGGCGGTAGCCTTGGGAGGGCTGGAACAATGTTTGTGGGATCTTCAGGGCAAGGCGCTGGGCGTGCCGGTCTACCAGCTCTTCGGGGGAGCGCTCCGGCGGAAGATCCGCTGCTATGCCAACATCAACCGCTCGACACAAGACCGCACTCCGGCCGGCTTCGCCCGCATGGCGGAGAAGGCCGCCCGCGCAGGCTTCGACGCGGTGAAGCTTGCGCCGTTCGATGGCATGGCGCGGCTGAGTGCGCCGCCGGAGCAGTTCGAGCGCGATACCCGGCGGGGCATCGAGTGCATTGCCGCCGTGCGCCAGACGGTGGGTCCCGGCGTGGACGTGTTGGTGGATGCGCACAATCACTTCGATCTGGAAAGAGGGTTGGATCTGGCGCGGCGCCTCGAGCCTTACCGGCTCTTCTGGCTGGAGGAGGTCTCGCGGGATCTGGAAGCGCTGGCGGCGGTCAACCGCGCGGCGGCCATGCCGACAGCCGGGGGAGAGTCGATCTTCGGCGTCCAGGGTTTCCACACGTACCTGGGGGCGGACCCAGTGGATATCTTGATGCCGGACATCAAGTACTGCGGCGGGATGCTCGAGTTGAAGAAGATCGCCGCGATGGCCGAAGGGGCGGGGCTGCCGGTGGCGCCGCACGGTGTGGCCAGCCCGGTGGGCCATTTGGCCGCCGCCCACGTAGCGGCGTCGCTGCCGAACTTCTCGATCCTCGAGTACTCATACGGCGAGGTCCCGTGGCGGGCCGAGCTCGTGGAACCGCCGGAGCCGATCGAGCAGGGACGGCTCCGCCTCCCGAATCAACCCGGTATCGGTTGTGAACTGAACGAGAAAACGCTCCTGAGAGTGGCGTCCAAACTTCTGTCTGCGTGAAAGAGGGGCATTGTCGTGCCCGCTGATTGGAGATGAACAAGCTTCGGGCCTCCGTCTACACAATTCTCTTCTATGGGCCGGCTGCCGCCGCCTGCGGCGCCCTGGTTGATTCGGCGGGACTCGCCATCTCGCACGGCGGGGGGCGGGTGACGGGGGCTGCGCTTCTGTGGCTGGCCGACCAGATCCTGTTCCTCCTTGGGGCGCCGGCGCCTTGGCCGGCCGTTGACGGGCTTCTCCGATACTATCCGGCGAATTCAATCCACGAATTCGCGCCCTTGGCGCTGCTCGCGATGCTGGCGAATGCGGCTGCCGGGCTGGTGGTTGCGGCCGTCACTGCTCCGGCGGCCCTGGCAATCGGGCGGGGGCTGTGCGGGAAGCGAGGCGGGTCCCGCTGCCGGCGCTTCTGGCGGGTGGAGTATCCTGCGGCCGTATCCATCCTGCTGCTCGTGGCGGGCTTTGTGCGCCTGATCGGCGAGAGTGCGCCGCTCGCGGCGGTTGCAAGCAGCGGGTTTGGACGCGCACACCTGCTCGGGCCGGGGAAACTGGGGGCCATTCCGGCCTTGATGCTGGGCGCTGGCTTTTGGTGGATCTTGTGCCGCCGGGTCCGTTCAGAACGCGCCGTCCGCCTCGCCGGCCGGGCGATCGCCGTAACGGCTGGCCTTGCCTTAGCCGTCTCGGCGGTGGGAGTTGCGGCGGGCGGACCGGGCCGGCCGGCGGCCATTCAGCCATCCGGGCATCCCAACATCCTCCTCATCTCCATCGACAGCCTGCGGGCTGACCACGTGCACGCATACGGATACGCCCGGGACACGACTCCCACCCTGGACCGGCTGGCGCGGGAAGGCGTTCTCTTCCGGCAAGCCGTGGCCCCCACCACCTGGACGCTTCCCTCGCACCTGACGATGCTCACGGCGCTGCCGCCCTGCGCGCACCAGGTGGTCCGGGACGGGCAGAGCCTCGATCCGGCGGCGGTGACGCTGGCCGAGGCGCTCTCCGGCGCCGGGTATGGGACCGCGGCGTTCGTTTCCGGACCATACCTGCGCGCCGAGTACGGCTTCTACCAGGGTTTCCAGCACTACGATGACTACTCCGTGGCGGCCCCGGACCACCGGGCCAGCCACCAGATGATCACCTCACCGGCGCTGACGCGCCTGGTGGGAGGGTGGCTTCACAAATGGAACGAGGCAGGAGCCCAGCGGCCGTTCTTCATCTTCCTGCACATGTGGGACGTGCACTACGACTATATCCCGCCGAGCCCTTACGACACCCTTTTCGATCCCGACTACCAGGGCGGCATCGACCCCACCGGATACGAGCGATCGTCGGCCATTCATCCGGGAATGGATCGTAGAGATCTGGAACACATCATCGCTCTGTACGACGGCGAGATCCGGTACACGGACGAGCACATCGGCAAGATCCTCGACCTGCTCCGGGAGATGGGCCGGCTCGATGAAACGGTCGTGGCGGTGACAGCGGACCACGGAGACGAGTTTTTCGAACACGGGCAAAAAGGCCACCGCAACAACCTCTACGACACCACGTTGCTGGTACCGCTGATCATCCGGTACCCCCCAAGGATCCCGGCCGGAGCCGTGGTCAAGGAACAGGTGCGGCTGCTCGACCTGGCGCCGACGCTGCTGTCCTTGGCCGGGGTGGAGAAGCCGCGGGAGTTCGGGTTCGACATTTCCGGCGGCCGGTTGAAACCGCGAAACCTCATGACGCTGCTCGGCGCCGGCAAACCGGGCGGGGGCGGCAGCCTCGCCTTCGGCGATCTTCACGGCCAACTGGCCTGCGTGCGCACCGGCAAATGGAAGCTCATCACCCGCCTGGACCAGGCGGCGCCGGTGGAACTCTACCACCTGGAGGCGGATCCGGGAGAACAAAGCAATCTGGCGGGCCGCAGGCTCCCCGAGGCCGAGAGCTTGCTCGGCGTTTTGAGGCTCTGGAGGAAAGCCGCTGCCGGCCGGTTCCGCACACGCTCACTCGAAACGGACCACCGTCACCTCGAATCACTCCGCGATCTGGGCTACATTCAGTGAAGCGGCGGCCCAGCCGCTCCCCCGGCCGGGGGTATCTAGCTGCCCGCGCAGTCTCTCGCCTTCGGCGTATCGGGAACGGCGAGACACACCGGCCGCCGGAAACGTAAAATGAAGAGCAGGTCTGTTTCCTCGCGAGGGAGCCGATACCCCGTGGCAAACAACTATATTCTGGTGATCTTCGACAGTTGCCGGTACGACACCTTCATCCGCGCCAATCCCCGGACGATCCGGAAACTGGGCCGGGTTGAGAAGCGGTGGACGTACGCGTCGTGGACGGCCCCGTCCCATTACAACTTCTTGATGGGGCTGATGCCGCACAAGAGCCCCACCCATGTCTACGCCTCCGAGTACTACAAGAAGGAGTTCTTCAAGTTCAACGAGCGGTTGGGCACCGACGGCATCGAGTTCAAGTCCCTCGTCCCCAAGCTCTACCTGCCCAGCTTCCTGAAAGAGAAGATGGGTTACCGCACGCATGCGATGGTGTCGCTGCCGGTGTTGAATCCCCGGACGGTGATCAATCAGGGTTTCGACAGCTTCAAACTGATGGAAAAACACAACGACATGCGGGCGATGCTGCGGGAGATGAAGTTCGACGACGAGAAGCCAAACTTCTATCTGCTCAACGTCGGCGAGACGCACTACCCGTACGCTTTGCCGGACGAGCCCCCGGACCAGTGGCCGCGGATCTCCGGGGTGCACGGCGTTTTCAAGCACCTGGATGACCACATCGTGGGCGGCAAGCTGGTACGCAGGAAGGAGAAGTTTTTCGATGACGCCAAGCTGCGCAAGTTGAAGCGGCGGCAGATCCAGGCGGTGCGGTATCTGGACGGCGTCGTCGAAGAGCTGTTCGATCTGGTGCCGAAAAACACCTACATCACCATCACCTCCGACCACGGGGAGCTGTTCGGCGAAGACGGGTATTTCGGGCACGGGCCCATCATGCACCAGAAGGTCTTCGAAGTGCCGTTCGTGGAGGGGAAGCTCCGATGAGCAGCGCCGCTGGACTGCTGCTGCTGGCTTTGATGTCGGCCGCCGGGCTCTACTTCGACGGCGGAAGCGGCCAACATCTGGCGTACATAGGGCCGGGCGCAGGGTTCGCCTTTCTCGGCTCGTTCCTCACGCTTCTGTGGGCCTTCGCCGTGAGCGCGGCGACAATGCTGACCTGGCCGGTCCGGATGGCGTGGAAAGCCGCGAAACGCCGCCGGAGCCTGAAGAAGGCCCGGGTGAAGAAGCTGATCTTCGTCGGACTCGACGGCTACGACCCGCGGACGGCGGAACGGCTCATGGCCGAAGGCCGCCTGCCCAACCTCAGCCGGCTGGCGAAGGAAGGCTCCTACCGGCGGCTGCGGACGACGTTCCCTTCGCTCTCACCGGTGGCCTGGTCCACTTTCGCCACCGGCGTCAGTCCCGCCCGGCATAACATCTTCGACTTCTTGAACCGGAATCTGAAGTCCTACCTGCCGGAGCTCTCCTCGTCACGCGTGAACAAGCCCCGGCGGGTGTTCAAGATCGGCCGGTATCACATCCCCCTGAGCAAGCCGTCGGTGGATCTGCGGCGCAAGAGTATACCGTTCTGGAAGATCCTGGGACAGCACGAGGTCGATTGCACGATTCTTCGCATCCCGATCACCTTCCCCCCGGAGAAGTTCAACGGCCGGCTGCTCTCGGCCATGTGTACGCCTGATTTGCGAGGCACCCAGGGAAGCTTCTCCTTCTTCTCCACGCGGAACGAGTCGGTGACTTACGAAACCGGCAGCCGGTACCCGTTGCAGCGATCGGGGAACGTCGTCAAAGGCGTCCTCGAGGGGCCGGACCACCCTCTGGTTCCCGATGCGGGCAAGCTTGGCGTGCCCTTTACCATCTATCTGAACGGGGCCCGGAATTCAGCGACTTTGGAGATCGGAGGCGAGAAGTATCCCCTGCGGGTCGGCGAGTATACGCCCTGGGTGCCGGTGACCTTCAAGGCCGGCGTGGCCGTCAAAGCCCGGGGTATCTGCCGGTTCTTGCTGAACCAGACCGAGCCGGACGTGAACCTCTACGTCACGCCGATCAACATCGATCCGGAAAACCCGGCGCTGCCCATTTCACATCCGAGTTATTACTCCGCGTATCTGGCCAAGCTCCTCGGCGCGTTCGCCACCGTCGGCATGGCCGAGGACACCTGGGCGCTCAATGAAGGCGCTATCGACGAAGAGGCCTTCCTGCGCCAGGCCTGGATGATCCACGAGGAACGGGAAAAGATGTTCTTCAACGCCCTGGACCGGCTGCGGGAGGGCGTGGCGGCCTGCGTTTTCGATGCCAGCGACCGCATCCAGCACATGTTCTACCGCTATCTCGAGGGCCGGGCCGACGGGCCCCTCGCGGACACCATCGAGAAGATGTACCAGCGCATGGACGAGCTCGTAGGCCGCGTGTTCAGGTACGTGGATGAGGAGACCGTCCTCTTCGTGCTTTCCGACCACGGCTTCGGATCGTTCCGCCGCGGCATCAACCTGAACACGTGGCTTCTCGACCACGGCTACCTGGCGCTCAAGGACGGAGCGGAAACCGCCGGGCCCTACTTCAAAGGGGTGGACTGGAGCCGCACCAAGGCTTACACCCTCGGACTGGCCGGCCTCTACCTGAACATCGCGGGCCGCGAAGCCGAGGGCATCGTCCAGCCCGGAGCCGAAGCCGAAGCCGTCAAGGCGGAGCTCATCGAGAAACTCAGCGGATTGAAGGACCCCGCTACGGGCGAAACGGCCATCCAGCGGGTCTATGCGACGAACCGGCTCTACCGCGGGCCATACCTCGAAGACGCGCCGGACCTGATCGTCGGCTACAACGACGGTTACCGGACCTCCTGGGCGGCGGCGCAAGGCATTGTCGAAAGAGAGGTGTTCACCGACAATCCCAAACCGTGGAGCGGCGATCACAGCGTCGACCCGGTTCTGGTTCCAGGCGTGCTCTTCTCGAACCGAAAGATCGCCGCCGAGGATCCCGGCATCGAGGATCTGGCCCCGACGGCGTTGGAGCTGTTCGGATTGCCCACACCGGGGCACATGGAAGGCAAATCGCTGTTCCAGGCTGCCGCTCCGGCCTGAGGGCGCGGAGCCGAAAGGAGGTTGCCATTCTCAGCAAATCGACCATCAAACTGAAGAAGGATCTTTGGGAACGCGTCAAGCGGTGCGCCGAGGTGGCGGGCTATTCGAGTCCGCAAGAGTTCGTCGAGCACGTGCTCGAGAAGGAACTCTCCAAAATCGAAGAGTCCGAATCCGACGAGGAAATCCTCAACAAACTGAAAGGTCTCGGCTACATCGACTGAGACGATGCTCGCCTCCCTCGTGCTGTTCCTCATCAGCGTCGCCACGGGTATCGGGCTGCTCTGGGTCTTCCGCCGCACCTCGGACCAGGCGGCCATCCGGGCGACGAAGAAACGCCTGCAGGCCCGGTTGCTAGAGCTGCGCCTCTACGCCGACGATCCGCGGGTGGTGCTGGCGGCCCAGAAGGCGCTGCTGGTGGAAAACCTGAGGTATTTCGCCCTGATGCTGCGGCCGGCGCTCTATGCGACCGTGCCGGTGGTGATTCTGCTGATCGCTCTCGATGGCTTCTACGGGAGGCGTCCGCTCGCGCCCGGGGAAACCGCCGTGTTGACCGCGGTGCTGGACGGACAGGCGGCCCCGGATGAACCCGTGAGCTTGGAGGCGCCGACGGGCATCGCGGTGGAGACTCCGGCGGTCCACGCCCTGGCGCGGCGGGAAGTGAGCTGGAGAATCCGGGCCGAGGAGCCGGTTGCCGGGCAACTGCGGTTGACCTCGGAAGGCGAGACCGTCCTCATGCCGGTGGTCGCCGGCGAGGGCTTGCACTGTTGTTTGTACGGCCGGCGGGTGCGATCCCGTCTGGCGTGGCTGCTCGCTCCAGGTGCGGCGCCGCTGGACGCCAGATGGGTGAAAGAAATCAAGCTCGACTACCCGGCGGCCGAAGTTTCCTACTTCGGACTCCGGACGCACTGGCTGGTCTGGTTTCTCGTCTTTTCAATGGCGGCGGCGTTCTTGCTGAAAGGTCGCTTCCGGGTTACGGTTTAGGGGCCTGGCGAACCACTTCCTCGCGAGGGTTCGAGCGGCCTTCGGGGGACTCCTCCCCTGTGATGGCTCTCGTTCCGGCAGCTTGTCCGGCCCCGGAACTGCGTTCCGGCGCCGCCTCCCCGGCCCCCAGGCGGCCGATGACCGCTGCCAGCAGAACCCACGAGGTCACGGCCAGTGAGTATGGCAAGCCCACCCGAATGGAGGCGGCGACGAGTTTCAGGATGAGGTTGTCCGTCTGGGGATTCCACGAAAAGACCAATACCGGCAGGTAGAGCCCTCCGACGGCCAGAAGGGTCGCCGCCATCCAATAAACCTCGTCGAAGACGATGTCCTGGGCCTTGCGGAAGCTGAATCCGCCTCCGGCGGCCTGGCTGGCGAGCGGTAAGAGGGACAAGATGGCGGTCAAGCCCACCACCCAGACGAAGATGCCGAGAACCGAAGCCAGCCACTCGAAGAGGGCCAGAACCGCGGCGAGCGCGAGAGCCCAGGGAAAGAACTGAGGCAGGCGGCGCAGCGCCGGCATGAAAGGGGTCCGGGCCACGCCGGGGTGGAACGCGGCAAGGGTTGTGGCATGCAGCCACATGAGAAAGAATCCCAGTGCGGTGAGCATCGGGATGGCCCGGAGGACCTCCCGCCAACCAAGGGCGCTCGAAGAGGCCCAAAAGAAGAAGACCAACCCCAGGAAAGCATTCCCCGTCAAGTTGGCCGTGACGAGCCGGTCATGCCGGCAAACCTGCCGGAACGCGTCGGAGAGAACCGTTGTGAGTCGGTCCATCGCCAGGATCCTCCACCCGGCGCCCTCGCCGCGGAGGCGCCCGCACACCCGTTGTTACACTGAGAAGCGGACAGGCCGCTTTTCGAATCGCGAAATGGTGAACAGTATTCCCTTCCTGCTCAACCATCGGCGGAACCGCCTCGAATCTGCATAGGGCGATGGGGCAAGCACTCATCCTTGGCTGCGGCTACACGGGGCGTCGTGTGGCGCGGCGGTTGCTCGAGCGAGGCTTCGACGTAACGGCAACGAGCCGGGAGCCGGAGTCGCTGTCCGACCTGGCCAAGGCAGGGGTGCGGGTAACCCTCTTGAATGCCCTTGCTCCCTCTTCGCTCGAAGCGCTGCGGAGCCTGGTCCAGCCGGGTGCGCTGGTGCTGCACTCGATTCCCGTACTCGAAGGCCCCGGCGGTCTCTACGATCCGACGCCCGAGCTGCTGGAACGGCTGGGACGCCGTCCCCGGAGAGTCGTCTATCTATCGACCACCAGCGTCTACGGGACGGCGCGCCAGGTGAACGAGCGGACAGAACCCGCCCCGGCGAGCGAATCCGCCCGGTTGAGGCTGGCTGCCGAAAAGGCCGTGGCGGCAGGACCCTGGTCGTGGATGATTCTCCGGCCGGCTGCGATTTACGGGCCGGGGCGCGGGGTGCATGAGGCGCTCCGTCGAGGCCGCTTCCGCCTCGCCGGCGGCGGGCGGAACTACGTCAGCCGCATCCATGTGGACGACCTGGCGGCGATCACCGCCGCCGCCATGCTCTCGCATCACACCGGGGCCTGGCCGGTCGCCGATGCCGAGCCCTGCCCATCGATCGAGATCGCCCGCTTCTGTGCGGACCTGCTGGGGCTGCCCCTGCCGCCGGCGGTACCGGCGGACGAGTTGCAGGAAACGCGCCGCACGGACCGCCGGGTGGACGCATCGGCCGTGCTGCGCCTGCTCGGCGTCAAACTCCGGTATCCTTCCTACCGCGTCGGGGTGCCGGCGGCCCTGGCCGAAGCCGAGGCTCCCTGCGCCCCTCATGCCGGCGGGGAGAGGGAGGCCGGTTGAGATCTCCTCGCAGTCAGCGGATCAAGAACGGCCAGTGTCCGACGAAGTGGACACCGTACCGCACGACCGCCACGTAAAGAAGCGCGCCGGCAACAGCAAGAACGCCGGCCGCAATGAGCCCCACGGTGCGCCACGGGAATTTCCTGCTCTCCCGGTGCAGGTTCAGCAGGTAGCCGGCGAAGACGCCGACGAAGTAGAGCAGGATCATCGGCACCGAAAAGAGCATCAGGTTGACGACGTCCGGCGTGGGAGTGATGATCGCCGCCACGATGACGATGATGAGGATGGCGTAGCGTGAGTTCCGCAGCAGGAAGCCCGGGGTGACGATCCGGAGCAAAGTCAGGAAAAAGATCAGGATCGGCAGCTCGAAGATGAGACCGATGCCGAGAGTCACGTTGACGAACAGATCGAAGTACTCGGTGATCGAAACGTACGGCGCAATGTTGATGTCCCGGCCGATCCCCAGCAGGAAGGCCAGGCCGTAACGGAATGCGACGAAGTAGGCGAACAGGCCGCCGAGTATGAACAAGCCGGCCGAGCAGATCACGAAGGGGGCGGCCCAGCGCCGCTCCCGCTTGTAAAGCCCGGGCGCGATGAACGCCCAAACCTGGTAAAGGATCCAGGGAGAGGCCAGGAAGATGGCCGTCAAGATCGGCAGCTTCACCCAGACCGTCGTGAAGGTCTCCATCGGCTTGATCTGGGCCAGCTTCGGGTTCTCGTAGCCCAGCTTGATCAAAGCCTCGACCGCCGGTTCGCTGACGATCCGCCACAGGTCGTTGGCGAAGATGATGCTGACGAAGAACGCCACTCCGACGCCCATCAAAGCCTTGATGATGCGGGAGCGTAGTTCCTCGAGATGCTCCATGAAGGACATGCGGAGCATCTCCTCTTCTTCGTCCTCTTCGTCGTCGGCGGGGGGCTTGGGAGGTCTGGGCGGCGGAGGAGCGGAGGAGCCTTTGACTACGGCGCCGGAGTCGCCCTCCGGTCTGGCCTCGGTCTCCGTACCGACCGCAGCGGAGACGGCCGTGCTCTCGGCGCCGGACGGCGGGGTCGGCGTGTCGGCAGGCTGCTTGGCCCCCCCGTGTTCGCCGGCGCCCTCCAGTCCCGGCGCACCCTGCTTGTTGTCTTCGGATTCCATGTGTCGGTTCCGTCGGTGAAGTCCGGCGGGAACTCCAGCGCGGCGGAGGCGCTATTTCAGGACGCTACCGCCCCAGGGCCGGAGGAAGCTGTCGGCGCTTCTTTCGATCCCTTCTCGGGCGGTTTCTCGGCGCTTTGGGCACTCGTTCCGGAGATCTCGGCCGGCTGGGAGTCCGCAGAACCGGCCGGCACCGTGCCCTCGGGCGCTGGGGTTGTCCCGGGCTTCGAGGCCGCCGTCTGGACCTCCTGTTCCGGCTTCGGCGAGTCGCTGCTCGCGGCCGTGGAGTTCGCTTCGGAGCTCGACGGAGTCGTGCCGTATTCGTAGGAGTCCTCGTATTCGTAGTCGTACTCGCTGTCGTAATCGTAATCGTAGCCCGCCTCGGTCTCGTCGTAGGTCGAGGAGATCTCCGCGCCGACCTTGCGCGTCTCTTCCTTGATCGACTCGGCTTCCTGTTCGATAGCCTGCATCTCGCGGGTCCAGGTCGCCCTGAGCTCATTGGAAGCGCGGCGGAACTCGGTCATCGCCTTGCCCAGGGTCTTACCGAGTTCGGGCAACTTGCGCGGCCCGAAGATGAGCAGGGCCAGGAGAAAGATGAATACCGTTTCCTGCCAGCCCAGCGGACCCATTCACGATCCTCCTCTTGTGAAGTTTATCCTCCGAAGCCGGGCGCGCCCACCGGTCGAGCAGCTCAGAACCGCTTGCGCCGGCCGCCCCACAGCGTCACCTTCATGATAGCCGCGCGACCACTGAAACAGCAACTGGTGCGGTACGCGCCGCCGGCTCCGACCGTCCCCCAAGGAACGAGTCCTGCACTGACTCCTCGAGCCCGCTCCGGCTTTTCCGGCCGAGCACCCGCAGCCGCGGCGGGTCATCGCGTGCCTGCCCGGCGAATTCGGCCGCGCGTGAGCGGTTGAACAGTCCGCGCAGAATTGCTACATTTGTCAGTGAGTGGCGCTATCGTCTAGTGGTTAGGACAGGGCCCTCTCAAGGCTCAGGCACGGGTTCGAATCCCGTTAGCGCTACCACGCCTGCCGCTCATTCTGGCGCCCAGCCACCACGCGAGTCACCACGCCCGATTCCAGCCGTCGGCGTAGCACTGGTTCTTTCCGTCAAACCGCCGCTCGCTGGTCCGAGCCGGCGGACGGACTGGGATCTCCTCTGTTACCCGCTGGCAGGGGGCCAAGGATCATCGCCGGCTGCCGGGCCGAGTCCAAACATGGATTGGTGCTGGAGGTGGGGGTCGAACCCACATGCCCCGTGAGGGGCGCGGGATTTTGAGTCCCGTGCGTCTGCCAATTCCGCCACTCCAGCAAACAGGCGGCTCGGGAGGCTTTCTCCCCTCATCCTAGCAAAACGGTTCCGGCGATTCACGCGGGGATCAGCAAGCAGGGGACGCCGCGGCCGGGGCGGCTCAGCGGACGAACTCCAGTTCCACCCGGCGGGGGATCAGGCCCGCCTCGTAGCCCATGTCGAGGAGCTTCTGGGCCGCCTTGGGCACGTCCTCGCCGCAGTCGAGCGTGTGGTGGTTCACGTACATGCCGACGAACTTGTCGGCCAGGTCCGGCTCCATGTCCCGGGCGAACTGCATGGCGTAGTTCAGGGCCTCTTCGTGGTGGTCCATGGCGTAGCGGATGCTCTCGCGCATCAGGCGGCAGCATTCGCGCCGGACCTCCTCCGGCAGGGCGCGCCGCAGCGCGTTGGCCCCCAGCGGCAGCGGCAGCCCGTAGGCTCTTTTCCACCAGCGGCCGAGGTCGATCACGCAGTGCAGGCCACCCTTGGAGAAAGTGAGCTGGGCCTCGTGGATCACCAGGCCGAGATCGGCGTCCTGGTTGAGGACGGCCTCCGGGATGCGGTCGAAGGGAACCTCGACGGCCTCGAAATCCGGCTCCATCAGTTTCAGGACCAGGTAAGCCGTGGTCTTCCGGCCGGGGATGGCGATGCGCTTGCCCTTCATCTCGCCCAGCTCCAGGGGCCGGGCGGCGATGAGCATCGGTCCGTAGCCGTCGCCGACGCTCGAACCGCTGGCCATCAACACGTACTTGTCGGCCAAGTAGGGATAGGCGTGGTAGGAGATGGCGGTGATGTCGTAGACGCCCTCGAGGGCCTTGCGGTTGAGCGTCTCGATATCGGCGAGCACGTGCCGGAAATTCACCAGGGGCGACCGGATCTTGCGGGTGGCGAGGGCGTAAAACATGTACGCGTCGTCGGAATCCGGGCTATGCGCGCAAACGATCTCCCTGATTTCAGGCTCCGGCATACGAAAAACTCAATATAGCAGACCCGCCCGCTGGGGCTGGAGCGCCTCAGGCGGCGAGGTTGCGGATGAGCGAGAGGTCGCCGGTCTTGGCGGCCTCCAGCACGGGTCCCATGTAGTCGTCCACGAGTTCCGGCGTGAGCGGCACGGGCATGTTCTGGAGCTTCATCTTGAGCTGGGGGTTTTTGGCGGCCGTGAGGGCGCGCTCGATGTGGTGGTCGCCGAAGCCGGGGACCTCGCCGAGGGTGGTGGGGATCTGGACATGCTGCTCGAAGTCCCGCAGCCCTTCCGCCACCGCTTCGCCGGCCTGGCGGGGGGCGGCGTCGGCGTCCTCGGCGTCCATGGCCTCCACCTCCGCCAGACTGGCCGCCACGAGTTTCATCGGCTCGACGATGGCCGGGGCGTAGAAGACGGTGTAATAGGGGTTCATCATGATGCAGGCCCGGCCGTGGGCCAGGATGTCCACCAGCGAGAAGCTCGTGAGGTGGGCGCCGTTGGTACCCCCAAGCATGATGGCGTAGCCGCCGAGGTCGGTGGCCAGGGCCAGAGCTTCGCGGCCCTCGGCGTCGGTGGGGTCGTCGAGGACCCGCCGCAAATACCCGAAGACGAGGTCGAAGGTCTCCTTGGCCACCTCCTGCATGAGCCCGTAGAAGGGCTTGCCGACGGCGCCGTAGAGCACTTCGAGGGAATGCGAGACGCCGTCGAGGGCGCCGTCGGCGGTGAGAGCCTCGGGGCAGGTGTGGGTGACTTCGTAGTCGAACACCGCCCGCGGCGGGACAATGGCCTCGTCCACGATGAGCTTCTTCTGGCCGGTGTGGATGTCGGTGATGTTGGAGTACTTTGTCAGATGGGCGGCGGAGCTGGCGGCGGTCTGGATGGCCAGGTGCGGGGTGAGCCGCTTGCCCGCCTTTTCCAGGGCGGCGGTGACCAGACCCGTGCCGAAGTAATCGTCGATGGAGCCGCCGAGCACGCGCAGCACATCGGCGGCCTTGGCGCAGTCGATGGTGCTGCCGGCGCCGAAGGTGACGTAGAAGTCCGGGGCCAGCTCCTTCATCTCCTCGGCCATGCGGAACAGGTCCTCGCGGGGGGCGTTGGGGCGCGCCCCTCTGATGACGCCGATCACTTCCTTGCCCTCGGCGGCGAGGGATCTCCGGATGCGCTCGACGTAGCCGTCCGAGCCGCGGAAGCCGCCGCGGACGATGACCGAGCGGCGGCCCCAGTCGCGGACCAGCTCGCCGGCGCGGTCCAGCACGCCGTCGCCGGCCAGATAGGCGTCGCCTTTGAACTGGCGGATCAACTCTTTGGCGCGGGTAAACGAGGCCATTCCGTAGTCGCTCCTTTGTCGGCTGCTCTTATACTTCTACCATGACGAGATCGAGGCGCCTGGTTCCGGTCCCGGCGGGCACGGCCCTGCTGCTCGCCTTGTTGGTGATTGCGCCGCTGGCCGCGCAGGAGCGCAAATTCCCCCGGGTCTACGTCGAGCCGGTGGACGAGGGGGTGGGGTTCAACGACGAACCCTCGATGGCCCTGGCGGCCGACGGGACGCTCTACGTCGCCTGGGTGAGTTTCCGCGAGGGCCACGACACGCTGCAAGTGGCCCGCTACCGGCCCCACGGGGAGTCCTTCCGGCGGCTGGGCGGCTGGGAGATCCTGGGCGGCCCGCGGACCTACGTGTTGCGGCCGCAGGTGGCGGCGGCCGGCGACGGGGTCTTCGTCGTCTACGCCGCTGAGTTCGGGCGCAACTGGGACATCTACGCCGTGCGGGTGGATGCCGACGGGCCGGGCAAGCCCGTCCGGGCGACGCGCCATCCGGCGGTGGATACGGACCCGGCGGCCGTCTGGAGTGGCGGGACGCTGTGGATCGCCTGGGAGACGAACCGGGAGGGGGCGCGGCGGATCCTGCTGGCGGGCGTGCGGGACGGCGAGGCGGGAGAGGCCGAACAGGTGAGCCAGCAAGGCCGGTCGAACTACGACCCAGCCGTCGCGGTGCGGCCGAACGGCGCGGTGGCGGTGGCCTGGCACCGGTTCTCGGACGGCAACTACGACGTCTGGCTGCGGGAGCGGCGGCCAGGCGCCGGGTGGGCTCCGGAGCGGAGGCTGACGCACGCGCCGAGCATCGACCGCCACGCCCGGCTGCTCGTCCACGGGCCGGACCTGTGGCTCATCTACGAAAACGCGCAGACCGAAGGCTACTGGATCGGCCGGACGAACCGCCGCCGCACGATCGTCGCCCGGGTGACGCCGAACGGGCTGGAGACCTTGCCGGACTACCGGGAGAACGAGCACCTGTGGTCGCGGTCCGAGGCGGCCGCGGCGGCCTTCGACTCGCTCGGGCGGCTGTGGATCGCCTACCTGAAGCCGCGCCTGCCGCGGGCCGGCTGGGACCACTACCTGGCCTGCTTCAACGGGAAGGAGTGGCTCGGCCCGGGCCGCATCACCCGGCGCAAGGGGATGGACCGGCGGCCCTCGGTGGCCATCGCCGGGGACCGGCTCTACGTGGCGATCCAGGCCGACGATCTGGCCGAGACCTGGACCCAGGACGACCCGGCGCTGACCACTCAGGCCCGCAGCCGGATCCTGATCGGGCGGGCCGACCTGCGCCGGGCCCCGTCCGAGGCCGCGGCGATCCAGACCGTTCCCCTCGCCGAGCCGGAGGAGCCGTTCGAAGCCGGACGGCTGCGCTCGGCTTACGGGGAGGACCTGCAGACGCCGGTGATCCAGTACCGGGGCAAGGAGTTGAAGCTCTACTACGGCGACCTGCACGCCCACTCCGACGTCTCGGTCTGCAACCGCTGCGGCGACCAGTCGATCGACGAGAACTACCAGCACCGCCGCGACATCGCCCGCCTGGACTTCGCGGCCATGACCGACCACGGCTACAACATCGTCCCCTACCTGTGGAACTACACCGCCAAACTCGCCCGGGTGAACGAAGACCCGGGCCGCCTGATGACCTTCCTGGCCGAGGAATGGACCTCGAGCTTCGAGCGGTATACGAAGGAGAACCCGTGGGGCTACTACGGCCACCGGAACCTGATCCTCGAGGATCCCTACTTTCCGGTCTGGTGGAACGCCTTCACCGGGGAGACCCCGGCCGAGCTCTGGCGCGAGCTCCGGCGCATGGGGGCGAGCTTCGTCCAGATTCCCCACCAGCTCGCCGATACCGGCAACGTGCCGACCGACTGGCGATTCGTGGACGAAGAGGCCCAGCCGGTGGCCGAGATCTTCCAGACCCGGGGCTCCTACGAGTATCACGGCGCTCCCCGGCAGGCGCGGCGCTCCATCCAGGCGAGCGGGCGGTATCTGCGCGACGTCTGGGACAGCGGGACGGTGATCGGCGTCATCGCCAGCCCGGACCACGGCGGCGGCGTGGGCAAGGCCTGCGTCTGGGCCGAGGAGCTGTCGCGCAAGGCGATCCTCGAGGCAATCCGCAAGCGGCACACTTTCGGGACGACGGCCGCCCGGGTGGTGCTGGAGGTCCGGGTGAACGGGCATCTGATGGGGGAGAAGATCGCCGGGCCGCCGCCGGAGAAGGTGGAGGTGAAGATCCGGGCGCGTTGCCCGGCCCCCATCCGCCGCATCGAGGTCTGCCGGAACGGCAAGTTCGTCTACGCGAGCGAGCCGGGCGCGCGGGAGGCCGATCTGGTATTCCTGGACACGGCTCCGGAGGCGGGCCGCAGCTACTATTACGTGCGGCTCATCCAGACCGACGAGGAGATCGCCTGGTCGAGCCCGGTCTGGCTGGCGGCCGAATAAGCGGGAGCGTGGGCGGCCGGCCGCTCGGATCGTTCCGGGATGCGCCGTTCGAGGCAGGCTTCACGGGCCGGAATCCGGCGGCCTTGTGCCACAATGAAACCAATGGAGGGGCGATTCTGGGCCTGGGTTGCGGCCAGGCGGCTCCCGGAATGGGCTAAGATCCTGCTCTACTTGCCGCTGGTCGTTCTGGCCGCCGCCTGGCGGACGGTGTTGTGGCGCACCACGATCGTGGCCATCACCGGAAGCGTGGGCAAGACCACCGCCAAAGAGTGCCTGGCGGCGATTCTGGCCACGCAGGGCCCGACGGTGAAGACGCTCGGTTCGGCCAACGGCCGTTCCGGGCTGGCGCGGACCCTGCTGCGGATCCGGCCGTGGCACAGGTTCGCGGTGGTCGAGGTGGGCGTCGAACGGCCGGGCCGGATGTGGCGCTCGGCGTGGCTGGTCCGTCCGAACGTCGCCTTGTTTCTGGGGGTTGCGCGCACCCACACGCAGTCATTCCGGGCGCTCGAAGTCACCGCGCGGGAGAAGGCGAAGCTATTCGACCGCCTGCGGCGCGGAGGAATTGCGGTGTTGAACGGCAGCGATCCATATGTGGCTCGGCTGGCGGCCGGGATCCGCCATCGTGTACTGACGTTCGGCTTCGGCGAGGGAGTGGATGTCCAGGGCTGGGACGCACGGGCGGTCTGGCCGGAGAGGCTGGCGCTTACGGTGGAGGCGGGCGGTGAAAGCCGGCGCCTCCAGACCCGGCTGGTCGGAACGCACTGGGCGCCGGCTGTGCTGGGGGCCGTGGCCGCCGCCGTCGCCTGCGGGACGCCGCTGGAGGCGGCGGTCCGGGCGCTGGAGGCCGTGGAGCCATTTCCGGGCCGCATGCAGCCGGTGCTGTTGCCGAACGGGGCAGTGTTCTTGCGGGACGAATACAACGGCTCTGTGGACACGTTCGAGGCCGCCATCGAAGTGCTCCGGTGGGCCCGCGCCCGCCGGCGCATCCTCGTCATCAGCGACTGCTCGGACTTTCCGAAATCCGGCCGCCAGCGGGCGCGCCACTACGCGCGAGCGGCCAAGGAGTGCGCCGAGATGTTGATCTTCGTGGGCGAGCGGGGCGAATACGGGGCGGGCCGCGCCCGGCGCGAGGGGATGCCGGAGGGCAGCGTCCATGCGTTTTACAACTTCGGCGATGCGGCGAGGTTCTTGAGGAACGAACTGCGCCGCGGCGACCTCGTTCTGCTGCGCGGGCGCACCGAACAGCATCTGACGCGCCTCTACTACCTGCAACTGGGCACGGTGCAGTGCAGCAAGCCTTCCTGCCGCTTGCGTTTCCTCTGCGACGGCTGCCCGTGGCTGGGGTACGAACCAGACGCGGCGCATAGAGAGAACCAGACGGGCGAACTGTGGCGGCGCCTCACGGCTCGCGGCCGGAGTTCGGTCTACGGCGACGCTTAGTGCGGAGGTGTGAAGCGCCGGCGAACACGGCTCGCCGGGGCGGACGGTATCGGGTAAGATATTTAGTGAGGCCACGCAGCCTGCCGCGGAGAGGTGGCAGAGTGGTCGAATGCAGCGGTTTGCTAAACCGTCGTACGGGCTAAAACCTGTACCGGGGGTTCGAATCCCCCCCTCTCCGCCAGTTGTTGCGAGTTGCCCCGATCCCCGCCGGGACCCGCGGGAAGTCTCATAGTCGGGCCCCATCCCAGCCAGAAGGGCGCCCCCATCGACCGCCGAAGCACACCCCCCACCGCGCTGGAAGAGCTGCCGTCCGAACACCGGCCTGGCCGCCGGTAAGGCGCCGGCAGGTCCGTGGTCCGGAAACAGGCAACATGCGGACTCTGCCGGCATTCGGCTTCCGCGTCCGCGGCGTCCTTCCGCGCGGATGCCGGCCGGCCCACAACGGCCCTGCGCCGCGGCTGTTTCCGATCTCCGATATCATGTCTGCGGGAGGAACGCATGGAAAGCAAGCCAATCTCTCGGAGATCATTCCTCGGAAAGTCATCGATCGCTGCTCCAGCGGCCTTTACCATCGTGAAGCCCCATCTGGTCCGCGGTGCGGGCAAGGAAAAGTTGAAAGCCGGTTTGATCGGCTGCGGCGGCCGCGGCACTCAGGCCGTCGCCGATATGCTCGCCGGCAACGAGAACGTCGAGCTGGTGGCCATGGCCGATGTCTTCGAGGATCAGCTCGAGCGGTCCCTGCGCCGGCTGCGGGAGGGCCGGATCCGCTACCCGCGCTACGTCGGCGCCGAAGTGATCCGCGACGGCAAGCCGCACCGGTTGACCGAAGAAGAGGTGCGGGCCAACGTCGTCAACAACATCAAGGTGGATCCCGAACACCGCTTCGTCGGCCAGGACGCTTACAAGAGGCTGATCGCGAGCGACATCGACATCGTCATGCTCGCCACGCCTCCCGGCTACCGCCCCCTGCATTTCGAAGCCGCCGTCGAGGCGAAGAAGCATGTCTTCTGCGAGAAGCCCTTCGGCACCGACCCGGTGGGCGTCCGGCGGTTCATGGCCGCGGCCCGCAAGTCCGAAGAGCTGGGCTTGACGGTGGTCACCGGGGCGCAGCGGCACTTCCAAAGGCCCTACCAGGAGACCGTCGAGAAGATCAAGGAAGGCAAGATCGGCGACATCGTGGCCACTTACGCCTACTGGATCGGCGGTCCGGTGCTGAAGGTGAAAGCCCGCGACCCCAAGTGGAGCGACTACGAGTTTCAGCATCGCAACTGGTACTCGTTCGTCTGGATCTGCGGCGACCAGATCGTCGAGCAGCACATTCACAACATCGACGTCTGCAACTGGGTGATGGGCATGCACCCGGTGAAGGCCCGCGCCGTGGGCGGCGCAGCCTGGCGCCCGCGGACGGAGATCTACGGAAACATCTACGACCATATCGCCACCGAGTTCGAGTACCCGAACGGCGTCAAGATGACCAGCATCTGCCGGCAGTACCCGCGCCATCCCGGCATCTTCCGTCGCGTGGCCGAGGAAGTGGTGGGAACCAAGGGCCGCAGCAACTGCCGTGACATGGGGTCCCAGGGCAACGATCCCTACATGCAGGAGCACATCGCACTCATCGATTCGATCCGCGGCGACGGTCCCTACGTGAACATGGCCATGGTAATCGCCGAGAGCACGATGACCTGCATCATGGGACGTGAATCGGCTTACTCGGGCAAGGAGATCACCTGGAACGACATCATGATGTCCCAGCTCGACCTGATGCCGAAGGACTTGAGCCCCAACGCCAAGATCCCGGTGCCGCCGCTGCCGGTGCCCGGAAAATACAAGTTCATTTGACGGACCGCACCGGCCGGACGCCCCCGGCCCGAACCAGGCGCCGCCCGCCGCCGGCCGCTCTTACCCAGAGAAAACCGCGGGCGTCGAGACCCTCGGTAACCCCTTCGAAGGTGGCTCCGGCGCCCTCCACGGTTACCCGCCGTCCCGACACATAGCTCGACGAACGGCTGTAGAGCCGCAGGATCGCGTCCGGCCCTTCCTCGGCCAGCAGCGCGCAGTAGGCGTCGATCGCCTCCAGAATCTGTTCCAGCAGTTCCTCCCGGCTGTGCTCCCGGCCGGTCTCGATCCACAGTGAGGTCGCAATCCCGGCCAGAGCTTCCGGAAACTTCGTCTGGTTGACATTCACGCCCACCCCGGCGACGAGCTTCTCGCCGTGCATCTCCACTAGGATTCCGGCGCACTTCTTTTCATTGAGCAACACGTCGTTCGGCCAGCGGAGGTCGCAGGCAACGCCCGTCACCCGCTGGAGCGCCTCCTGGACGGCGAGGCCGAGGGCCAGCGTAACGATGGGAAGCCCGGCGCCTTCGCCCGGCGGCTTCAGCGCGTAGGAGAAATAGAGCCCGGTTCCCGGCTCGGAGTGCCATGCCCGTCCGAGCCGTCCGCGGCCGGCCGTCTGCTCGTCGGCTACGACGACGGTGCCGGCCGGATGGGCCAGGGCCTCTTCCATCGTCGAGGCCGTCTTTCTCAAACGGATGATCCGCCGCGCCGCCATCGCGCCCCGCCGCCGCTTCCCCACTCGAGGCGAAAGTTCAAGTCCACCGCCGTCGCCGAATGGGTGATGGCCCCGCAAGAGATGTAGTCGGTCCCCGTTCCTGCGTAAGCCCGGATGTTCTCCAGCGTGATGCCGCCCGAAAGCTCAGTCGCCGCCCCCGCCGCGTGGGCGATGCGGACCCATTCCGCGGCTTCTTCCGGAGTCAGGTTGTCGAGCAGGAGCCGCCGGGCCCCGCACGCCAGCGCCTCCTCGAGCTCCTCCCTGGTGCGGACTTCGATCTCAACCGGCACACGAGCGCCGCCCACCCGCTCGAGCGCCGCCCGGACGCCGCCCGCGGCCGCAATGTGGTTGTTCTTGACGAGGATGGCGTCCCAAAGCCCCAGGCGGTGGTTCGTCACCCCGCCGGCTGCCGCGGCCATCTTCTCGAGCCGCCGCAGCCCGGGCGTCGTCTTCCTCGTGTCGAGCACGGTAACGCCCGTGCCGGCCACCGCCTCGGCGTATTTCCGGGCCAGCGTGGCTACGCCGCTCAGCCGCTGCAGGAAGTTCAGCGCCACGCGCTCGCACTCGAGCAGCCGCCGCGCCTCCCCCCGGACAGCGGCCACGCGGCGCCCGTCTTCACAAAGATCGCCGCTGGCGGCCTCCAGCCTCAGCTCGTCCACCCCGCCCCGCATCTCGTAGATCAGCGGCAACAGTTCGATGCCGGCCAATACCAGGCGCTGGCGGGCGTAGAAACCCCCGGCGGCCTTCTTGCCCGCCGGGATCGTCGCCTCCGAGGTCACATCCCCCGGACCGATGTCTTCTTCGAGCGCGCGCCGCACCGCCTCGCGGATCTCGGGATGGGAAACATCGAACGGCATCGCTGGGGGAAGACGATCAGCCTAACACAACCGCGCCGAAGACCGGTCCGCGGGCCGGGCCTCGGCGCCGGCGGGGCAGCCTCAGCCGCGTAGCTCGAAGACGTGCCGGTGCTGCAATCGGGGCGCGGAGAGGGTCCGCGCCGGCCCTGCATACGATAGAAACGGGCCTGTAACTCTTTATACTAAGGAAGGAGCGTATCTGACGCGGTGGCTGCCTTCCATTCGAGAGACAGCGCCTAAAAAGGACAGGGAAATGGGTACAGCGGCACAAACGATCGATGGAGCACTCGGTCGCGGCTGGTACGGCGAGTGGCAGGAACTCGAAAGGAGGCGGGAGGCCGCCGGGCCGCGTCTCGAGCGTTACGAGCGGCAGCTCGCCGCCATCCATGCGGACAAGGCTGCGGAACAGTTTCTGAAAGACTCCTTCTGGCTGGCCAAGATCGCCCGGGACTACCGCCAAGGCCTGGACTTGATCGCCAAGGGGAATCGTCTGGACCCCCGGGAAGTGGGCCAGATCCACGACCTCTACACGATTGCCCTCGGTGTAGTCGAACTGGACAACGAACTTTGCCAGGGGCTGTTCGCCGGTCTCATGGCCATTGGTTTCACGTTGTTTCCCCTCGGCCTGCTCCAGTACAAGGCCGAACGTCTCCGGCGTCTCACGCTCCAGCTCAAGGCCGAGCTGGAGCGGGCGGCGAAACAGGTTCGCGAAGCCGACGCCCAGCTCGCCATCAACACGGCTCTCAGCGTCGTCAGCCTTGCCTTGCCCGAGATCTCCGTCCTGGCCAAAGGCGCCCTGTTCTTCGGCCAACTCGTCAGCGACCAGTTGCTGGGATCGCAGTCCGCCGTCTACCACGCCGGCGTCGGCACGGCGGCGCAGGGGGTTTCGGCGTTCGCCGACGCGACCGAGAAGGTGGAGATTCTCCGGACTTCCACCGCCGCCCGGGTGGCCCGCAGCCGCGCCTTCGGCGCCGGAGCGTCCTTCCTCGGCTTTACTTCCGATCTGGACGAAGTCTTCGCCACCTATCGCTACAAGGACCGCGTCGCCAAGGCTCTGAAACAAACCGAAGAAGCTTACGACAGTTTGATGGCCGACATCCGCCGCTACAAGCACCGCCTCCGCGGCTTGAAGATTGCGATCCAGCGGTGGGCCGCCACCATGAACTCCAGAGCCGCCGAGGCGGCGCGGGTCCGGAAACTCCTGGAGGCCGAGAGCCGGCGGATACGCTATCCCTCCGGCTTCCTCCCCTACCAGTGGCGGAGCCTGGTGCGGCGGACGTGACCCCGCGCCCGCTGGGTGTGCCGGGAAGAAACGTTCTGCTCTTACTGAATGATCTGTGCCCGGAAAATGTACAGCCGGGTCGCTGGGTCGGCGTAAACGCTCGGTGAGAGGCCGGCTTTCCGGGCCAAAGCCGAAAGGAATTCGCCGGCCGTCCAGTTCCGGCCCTCGGCCACTTGCGGCAGCAGGAGGCCGCTCGCCCCGTCGGCCTTGAGATATCCGCCGTCGATGCCCACGCGGAAACGGGACCGGTCCGGCAAGCGCTTCATCGGCGAGAGCACGGAGATTTCCAGCTCGATGCCTCTTTCCTCCGGGCTCAACGGCTCGAAGCGCGTGTCCTCCAGCGCCGCGGCCAGGGTCATCTCCGGGACCACCTGGCCCAGGGGCTCCGCGGCCGTCACCCGCCCCACACACCCCCTCAGCGCGCCGTTCTTATGCAGCGTCACGAACGCCCCCGCTCCCCGCCGCAACGCCGGCGTCATCCGCGCCGGTGGAACCGGTTTCGCCTCGCCGGTCTGCTGGTAGTGGCGCAGCGTCGCCAGCGCACTCTCGAGCAGCAGCCGGGCGTCCTCCTCATCGAGCTGAAGCGCCGACCACGGATAGTACCCCAGCGCCGCATAAGTGACGCAGTGGGAATAGTCGCCCGTCAGATCGCCGGACGTCATGTAGTCCAGCGTCCGCTGGAAGTAGTCGTCCCCCTCGGGCAGCCGTCGCAGCATCTCGAGCAGCAAAGCGATGGGTTCGCGCCCACACACGGTGGCCGACTGTGAGCGAAGCGTCTCGATCAGGAAGTCCGGATCGACGCTCCCGGCGGCTTCGATGAACTCCTCGTCCAGCAGGCGCAACCGCATCGGGGTCCGGCTGTCCACCGGAAACGGCTTGTAACCGAAGCTGTCGCCGAAATGCGTAAAGTCGGAACTGGCCAGGAACACGGCGCCGGGCCCGGCCAGTCCGGCAAGAGCATCGGCTGCCTGCCGCCGGCTCGCGCCGTCCACTGCGGCGACGTAAACGGGAACGACGCGCGCCCCCGGACAGGCCTTTTGCAAGAGCGGTAGTTGGATCTCGATCGAGTGGTCGCACAAGCGGCTTTCGGGCGCCCGGCGGAAGGCCCCCGAGGCAGCCAGACGCTGTATCCTCTCGCCATCCACCGCTACCTCGCCCAGCGGCGTCCCGTAGCTCTCCACCTCCGGTAGCCACACTCCCGGCGGCGCCCCGCGGTGCGCAAACCCCAGGATGACGACCGTCTCCGGGCGCAATCGCGCCAGCCTCCGGTAGACCGCCGCCGCCGTCTGCCCGGAATAGATCAGGCCTGCGTGTGGAACGACGAATCCCGTCGCCCGGGCGTCTTCCGCCGGTCCCGTCCGCTCCTCGGACCTGGCGAACAGGTCTTCCAGTAACTCTTCCAATTCCCGGCGGCCGCCCGGGTACCAGGAGCCGGCGTAAGGGGTCTGGTGAACGGCAGGCGCAGCCATCTTTTCACCTCCGTCGAGTATTGTAAACCCCCGGCCGCAGAATCGACCGCCCATCTTGCGCCGCATCGCAGCCACGCCGGGGGCGTCGCCCGAGCGGCCGCCTAGGAAGCCAGCGGAAACTTCTTGTAGTATTTCACTTGGGTGTACGGGGCTTTCTCAGGGGCCCTCTCCACCAGCATGTCGGAGTGGATCTCGTCCAGGATGCTCCACACGTGAAGCGCCCCAGCCGGGACGCCGGTTGCCGCAAGGCATTCGTGGACCTCTTCCAGGTGGCGGGAAAAAGCCGGAAACTCCACCAGCGTCACCTGGCGCACCTCCTCTCGGCCGTCGGCATATACATAGCCGATGCCGGCGTGGTGATAGATCTGTGGATTCACCGGGAACGGCAACCGGGCAAGAGCCTCCAGCACTCTCTCCAGCAGCCGCGGTTCGATGGCGATGGAAACACTGACCAGCTCCCCCTCGGGAGTGGAAAGCGGAACATTCGACGGGCATCGCTCGGGCCGCACGCTCACGCTACCTCCTCCGCGCCCGCCCTTCGGACTGGCGCGCGGTGCTATGTTTCGCGCAATCGGCCCAGCACGGAAACGCCCCGTGCTAGAGGCACAGGGCACTGCCAGTTTCTTGATTCAAGCCGATCGCCTTTAGCACTTGTTTTTACGTGGTTGCAAGTAGCCGGCTCCGTCCGGAAACGAAGCCTAAATCAATCCACGTGCAGTCCCAGCATATCACCGGCGAGGAATAAAAGCAACGAGAATGATGAAACCGGCTTGCAACTCGGCCTCCGGGCCCTCAATAGCTCTGCCGCACCGGCGCTTCTTTCAGCATCTGCTCGAATCGCTTCTGCTGTTCCGGGTTCAGCACCCGCAGAATCCGGCTCTTGCCTGTCGCCCGAACTTCATCCATCTGCGCCTGGAGCGTGTGATAGTACATCATGAAGTCGTCGAGGATCAGCTCGATCTGCCGGGTTTGTTCCGGGGTCAGCGCCAGCTCTTTCTCGAAATGCTGAAGGGTGAGCTGCTTGCCGCCCTCGGTCCAGTAGGCCAGGGGGTAGGAGCGCGGCGTGTCGTGGGCGGCCGTGTATTTCATCGTCAGGGCGCCGGCCAGGGAACCGCACAGAAAAACCAGGAACAGCACCAGCAGCACCCGGGGGTTTCTCCAGTTCGCTCGCGGATCCGCCGGCATAAGCCTAATACTCGTACGTCGCCAGGTTCACGAGCATCACATCCCGGTCACGGTTGACGTCGTTGCCGAGGTATGGCGACACCGGCTCCGCCGCCAGGATCGCCTCAGGTGACTGGTAATAGCCGCCCGACGTGACCCGGTCTTCCCTGCCCGTCATCAGCAGCGCGCTGAACAGTAGGATCAGCATCAGCGAAGCGTAAGCAACCCGGCGGGCAAAGACCGGCTCTACCAGCAGTTCCCAAATCGAGGTCACCCTCTGGCTCTCAATGCGCTGGAGCACCCGGGCGTAAAAGCCAGGCGCCGGCCCCACCTCGCCGGCGAACTTCAACAAGCGCAGCATCGCCGATTGCGAGCGCATCACCTCCACCTCGCGCCGGCAAACCTCGCACTCGCGCAGATGGCTCTCCACCTCCCGCCGGCTCGCGGCGTCCACCGTACCGCTGAGGTATTCCTCCAGCAGAGCCTTGATGGACCGATGCATCGTTTCTTCCCTCAGTATCTGCGGCCTCTGGCCGCTGGGCGGCTCGTTCGTCCGCTTCCCAAATCGTCTCCTACAGATAATACTGCTACCTTCATCGGCTTGCAGCCCTGCGCGCTCCCATGCGCTTGGCCGCCTTCAACAGCTTCTGCCGCGCCCGGAACAGTTTCACCTTGATCGTGTTCTGGTTCATTCCGGTCATCGCGGCCAACTCTTCCACGGAGTGTCCTTCCACCTCCTTGAGCAGCAGCAGCGTCCGCTCCTCTTCGGAGATCTTCCCGAGCAGCTTCATCACCAGATCCCGCTGCGCCAGCGCCGCATCCACCGGCCGCACCTTCTCCTGGGACTGCTCGGCGTTCTCCATCAGCCGCAGGTCCTCTTCGGAGAAATCGCTCTCGTAGACCAGCTTCCGGACCCGCTTCTTCCGCAAGTAGTCGTAACACTCGTTCACTGTGATCTTGTAGATCCAGGTGAGCAGGCTGCTGCGGAAGTCGAAATTCTTGATCGAGAAGTATATCTTGGCAAAGACTTGCTGCGCAATGTCTTCGGCGTCGTTGCGGTTCCGCAGGATGCCGTAGATGATGGAGAAGACCTTCGCCTGGTACCGCTCCACCAGTTCCCGGAACGCTGCCTCGTCGCGCGCCTGTATCCGCCGGACCAGGTCTGCTTCTTCCGAGTTCCGCTGGTTCACTCTGCGTCGTGTCCGGGCCCGACTGCCGGCGACCGGAAACGGTAGCGCGGTCGTGACACTTCCCATGCACCCCGTGGGACGTGGGCTAGCCGGATTCGGTTTCAATCACTTACAGCCACTAGGGGCTTTGTCGGCCTGCCCCGCCGGCCCAAACCGCTCTCTCGAACCAGCAGGGCGCCGCCGCCGGGCCCGGAACGCTCCTCTCTCCGGTTCTCCAGGATGTTGCCGCGCAATGGCTTCCGCTGCCTGAACCTTCTTGTTCGTCGGCCTTCGCACCGAGATTCTGGTTCAAGATAGCAGATTAGCGCAACCCTACGCGCCGGTGAACAATCTCCTACAATAGAGGAACGCCCCACGGGGCTCGCCCAAAACAGTACAATAAGGGAAAGATTCAGCAGGGAGGCATCGTCCGCATATGATTAAGATGACTGACAAGGCCGTCGCCAAGGTCAAGGAGATCCTCGAGCAGCAGGATCCCAAGCCCGCCGGCCTCCGCATCTCCGTGGTCGGGGGAGGCTGCTCGGGCTTCAGCTACTCGATGGCCTTCGAGAACCAGCAGCAGATGCTGGACAAGGTCTACGAGTTCGACGGGCTCAAGGTCTTCGTCGACCAGGCCAGTCTCCTGTACCTCGACGGCGCCGAAGTCGATTACGTGGAAACGCTCGAAGGGGCCGGCTTCAAGTTCAACAACCCGAACGTTCGCACCACTTGCGGCTGCGGCAGCTCCTTCAGCGCGTGAGCGTCCGCCGCTCGCCTGTGGGCGCCGGGTTTCTGCCGCCGCGTCCTTTAGCGAAGCTTGGGGCAACGCCGGTCCAGATCTCCGGGATGCGACCCTGTAACTGATGGGCGGCCCCGCACGGACCCTTTGCGTCTTGACCTCGACGTGTCCCTGCTGAATGATTGCCCCAGGCCGCCGTGCCGGCTGCTGCCGCGCGGTGCTCACCGGTGCCTCTAGGGTCGCTCGGACCGTCTTATCCGCCGTGAGCGCCATCCGGAATCCTCTTTGCGCCCCTCCAGTGGAAGGCCGATAATGGTGGTTCACCGGAGGTGGCGTTATGTCCGCTGAACTCGCATCCCCGATCCAGCGGGAGTTCAACCCCTGGCTGGCTGCCGAGGCCCGGTTCGATGAGGCCGCCGAGCGCCTCGGCCTGGACGAAGGCATCTGCAAGATCCTCCGCACGCCCGCCCGGGAACTCACCGTCCACATCCCCGTCCAGCTCGACGACGGCCGCCTGGAGATCTTCACCGGCTACCGGGTGCAGCACTCCATCGCCCGCGGCCCCGGCAAAGGCGGCATCCGCTTCGCCCCCGACGTGACCCTCGACGAGGTCCGCGCCCTGGCCGCCTGGATGACCTGGAAGTGCGCCGTGGTGAACATCCCCTTCGGCGGGGCCAAAGGCGGCGTCGTCTGCGACCCCGCCGTCCTCTCCGACGGCGAGCTGGAGCGCATCACCCGCCGCTACACGGCCGAGTTGGTCGAGTTCATCGGCCCCGAAAGCGACGTTCCCGCGCCGGACATGAACACCAACGCCCAGACCATGGCCTGGATCATGGACACCTACTCCATGCACAAGCGGCACACCGAGACCGCCGTCGTCACCGGCAAGCCGCTCGACCTGGGCGGCTCGCGCGGCCGGCCCGAAGCCACCGGCCGCGGCTGCATGATCGTCACCTGGGAGGCCCTGCGCAAGCTCGGCATCAACCCTTCCAACACCAACGTCGTCATCCAGGGCTTCGGCAACGTCGGCGGCATGGCGGCGCGCCTGATGTCCCGGGCCGGCATGCGCATCGTGGCCATCATCGAGTACGACGGCGCCATCTACAACCCCCACGGGCTCGACGTCGATGCCGTCGCCCGGCACCGCCGCGAAACCGGCAGCATCCTCGATTTCCCCGAGGCCGAGAACATGGACCGCGACGAGGCCCTGCTGCTCGAGTGCCACGTGCTGCTGCCGGCGGCCAAGGAGAACGTCATCACCTCGCAGAACGCCGACAAGATCCGCGCCCAGATCATCTGCGAAGGGGCCAACGGGCCCACCACCGCCCTGGCCGACAAGATCCTCGAGGAGCGGGGCATCTTCGTCATCCCCGACATCCTCGCCAACGCCGGCGGCGTCACGGTCTCCTACTTCGAGTGGGTCCAGGACCGCCAGGGCTTCTTCTGGAACGCGCAGCTCGTCAACGGCCGGCTCGAGGAGATCATGGTGAACGCCTTCCGCGACGTGGTCGGCTACGCCGAGAAGCACAAGGTCAACAACCGCATCGCCGCCTACATGCTGGCCATGGACCGGGTGGCCTTCGCCGTCAAGCTCCGCGGCATCTACGCGTGAGGCAAAGCTGGGGGCAGCACTCGGAAATCTCAAACCTGTGAGCCTCGGCCACTGCCGCCGATTCCTCCGAAAAGTTGGCGCCTCGTAACAGACTGGTTTATACTGGTTGTCATGGAAACTGTGGGTGCCTTCGAAGCCAAGACTCATCTGTCGGCTCTCCTTGAAAAGGTGGCGAGAGGGGAGAAGGTCATGATCACCCGGCGTGGAGTTCCTGTAGCCATGCTCGTACCCGTCCAGACTTCAGCGCGGAAAGAGCGAGCCGAGGTGATCCGCGAATTGATAGAGTTCGGCCGCGGCCGCAAACTTCGCGGGCTGACCATTCGGGACCTCATTGAGGAGGGTCGCCGGTTTTGATGCGCTTTGTACTCGACGCCTCCGTTGCAATGGCTTGGTGTTTTCCGGATGAGAACAACTCTTATGCCGGGGGCGTTCTTCACGCCCTGCTCGATTCTGAGGCAGTTGCTCCGACGATCTGGCCTTTGGAGGTCGCAAACGCGCTGACGGTCGCCGTGCGCCGTAAGAGGCTACGCCCCCTGGAGGAATTGCGGTTCTTGACACTGCTGGAACAGCTAAGCGTGGAGATCGACATCAGCACGGCGGTCCATGCATTCGGAAAAACACTCCTGCTGGCGCGAGAGATGGGGCTCTCTGCTTACGATGCCTCATACCTGGAACTCGCGCTTCGCGAAAGCGTTCCTTTGGCCACGCTGGACGGGGCGTTGCGAAAGGCTGCCCGCAAAGCAGGAGTGGAGGTATTTGACTTGGCGAACTGAAAGGCTCTGTTCACCCCCAGGGACGGTTGTCGCCCGCGGGATAATAAGAAGCATCAGCCGATGCCGGAGCCGTCCACACCGCTGATGCGGCAGTACCACGCCATCAAGCAGCAGGTCCCCGACGCCCTGCTGTTCTTCCGTCTCGGCGACTTCTACGAGCTCTTCTACGACGACGCCGTCACCGCCGCCCGGGAACTGGAGATCACCCTCACCTCGCGCAACAAGGAGAAGGGCCAGCCGATCCCCATGTGCGGCGTCCCCTACCACGCCGCCGAGAACTACCTGGCGCGGCTGATCCAGAAGGGCTACCGGGTGGCCATCTGCGACCAGGTCGAGGATCCGAAGCAGGCCAAGAAGCTCGTCCGCCGCGAAGTCACCCGCATCGTCACCCCCGGCACGGCCACCGAGTCGAACCTGCTCAAGTCGCACGAGAACAACTTCCTCGCCGCCGTGGCCCGCGACGGGGGCCGGTCCGGCATCGCCTACGTGGACGTCTCCACCGGCGAGTTCCGCGTCACCGAGGTCCCAGCCGAAGAGACCGCCGCCGCGCTGGAGAACCTCAACGTCAAGGAAGTGATCGTCCCTCCCGGCGAGGGGCCCCTGCCCGGCCACCGCACCGAAGTCGAGGAGTGGATCTTCGACTACGACTACGCCGAGCGCACCCTGCGCGACCACTTCCGCCTCCACTCCCTCGACGGAACGGGGCTGGCCGGGCGCAAGGCCGCCGTGGCCGCCGCCGGAGCCGTTATCCATTACCTGCGCGAGACGCAGCGCGCCGCCCTGGACCACCTGGACCGGCCCGGCTTCCAGGACCGCCGGGACGCCATGCTGCTCGACGCCGTCACCGTGCGCAATCTCGAGCTCGTCGAGCCCCTGTTCGCCGGCGAAGGCAAGGAAGTCACCCTGCTGCACGTCCTCGACCAGACCCAGACCGGCATGGGCGGCCGCCTGCTCCGGCAGCGTCTGCTGCAGCCGTCGTTGGACCAGAAGGAGATCGAGGCCCGCCTCGACGCCGTCGAGGAACTGGCCCAGGACACCATCCTGCGCGCCGAGCTGCGCAAGACGCTCGGCGAGATTCTCGACCTGGAGCGCCTCCTCGCCAAGGTGACACTGAACCGCGCCAATCCCCGCGAGCTGCTCGCCCTGGGCCGCTCCCTGGCCAAGGTCCCCGAGATCAAACGCCTCGTCGCGAATTGCCGCAGCGGCCGCCTCCGGCAACTCCACGAGCGCCTCGACGAGGTGGCCGAGGCCCGCGACCGCATCCTCGAGGGGCTCGCCGACGAGCCCCCGGTGAACCTCGCCGACGGCGGCGTCATCCGCGAGGGCTATCACGCCGGCCTCGACGAGCTGCGCAGCCTGCGCCGGAACTCGAAGGCCTTCATCGCCCGCATCGAAGTCCGCGAACGCGAGCGCACCGGCATCCAGAGCCTCAAGGTCAAGTTCAACAACGTCTTCGGCTACTTCATCGAGGTCTCCAAAGCCAACCTGCATCTCGTCCCCGGCGACTACGACCGCAAGCAGACCCTGGTGAACGCCGAGCGCTTCATCACGCCCGAACTGAAGGAGCTCGAAGCGAAGGTTTTCGAGGCGGACGAAAAGATCCAGAAGATCGAGCAGGAGCTCTTCGCCGAGCTCCGCGCCGCCGCCGCCGCCGAAGCCGCCCGCATCCGGCAAACCGCGGCGGCCATCGCCGAACTCGACGCCACCGCCGCGCTCGCCCAGGCCGCCGTCGAGAACCGCTACACGCGCCCGCGTTTCTCGCCCGAGGGCGAGATGCGCATCGCCGCCGGCCGCCATCCGGTGATCGAGAAACTGGCCGAGCGCGAGGCCGCCCGCTTCATTCCCAACGACCTCTTCCTCGACCCCGCCGGCGAGTTCATCGCCATCATCACCGGACCGAACATGGGCGGCAAGTCCACCTACCTGCGCCAGGCCGCCCTCATCGCCATCATGGCCCAGATGGGCTCGTTCGTCCCCGCCGAAGAAGCCGTGCTGCCCCTGGTAGACCGCGTCTTCACCCGCATCGGCGCCGCCGACAACCTGGCCCGGGGCCGCTCCACCTTCATGGTCGAGATGACCGAGACGGCGGTGATCCTGAACACCGCCACCGAGCGCAGCCTGGTGATCCTGGACGAGATCGGCCGCGGCACGGCCACCTACGACGGGCTGGCGCTCGCCTGGGCCGTGGTCGAGCACCTCCACGACAAGATCCGCGCCAGGACGCTCTTCGCCACCCACTACCACGAGCTCACCGAGCTGGCCGAGCATCTCACCGGCGTCCGCAACCTCCACGTCTCGGTCAAGGAGGCCGGCGACCAGATCATCTTCCTCCGCAAAGTCTCGCCCGGCGCGGCCGACCGGAGTTACGGAATCGAAGTGGCTCGCCTGGCCGCCCTGCCGCTTTCGGTGATCGAACGCGCCCGCCAGATCCTCGAGCTTCACGAGAAGACCGAGCACGAAGCCGCCGAGGAGCTCACTCCCGGCCCCCAGCGCCAGGAACCGGTCCAGATCCGCCTCTTCGAGCCAGTCAACTACCAGATCGCCGAGCGCATCCGGAAGCTCGATCTCGACAACCTGCGCCCGGTCGAGGCGCTGCAGATCCTCGCCGAGCTCAAGGACGAGCTTTCGCGGGAGTAAGGCTCCGCGCCCCTACGCCTCCCATACCAGCATTTGGTGAATGTCGAGCCGATCGAGCCGCGTCCGCCACCAGCCGTCCTTCCACTCGCCCTTCGCCGGCCTCCCACCCGGCTCCCACGTAGCGCGCGCCGGCGGCCGGTCCACTCGCAGGCGCACGCCGATGTTCCGCAACGGAGGGACGAAGTCGATGACGCTGTAGTTCGCCGCCACCTGCATGCCCGCCGCGTTGAGCAGGTGCAGGACGTCGACGCCGGCCTGGCGGCGCCACACCACCTCCACCGCCGGCGGCGCATCCAGCCGGACGGGCGGCTCGTAGAGGGAGCGGACGATGCCCGCGAGAACGTTGCGGACTTCCGGCGCGTGGGTTTCGGCATAGACGGCGCCCGCCGGGCCGTAGATCGCCGCAATCGTCCCCTCGCCCAGCGGCGCCGCCGTGGCCGCCACCGCCGCATCCCGCGTCCCGTCGTAGGTCGGATGCCGCCGGGCCAGCACGTGGGCTCCCAGCGGCTCCACCGCTTGCCAGACGCCGCTCATATCGGCAAAGACTTCCCGGCCCGGCAAGAACGCGTCCGTCTCTTCCGGCTCGCCCGCCAGGCGCACCTGGAGCTCTCCGGCGAAGGCCCGGCCGTTCTCGGCTCCGGCCAGGAGCAGCGTGCCCCCGCCGCGGGCGTAGTCGCGCAGCGCGGCTTGCACCGTCTCGCCGATCTCCGGCCAGTCCGGCACGACGATCATCGGATAGTCCCGTATCACCTCCTCGAGCTTCCAGTCCGGGATCACGTCCACCGGCAGCGCCGCGTCTACCAGCGCGTCCACCATGCCCCGCACCGGGTGCTCGTGCTCGCCCCAGCCGCCGAAGAGCTTCCCCGCCGTGCGGTAGAGCGAGTGGCCGGAGAACAGCACGCCGATCACCGGAACCGTTTCGGACTTGTGGCACAGCGCCTGCCGGCTGCGGCAGAAGCGCGCCACCCGGGCCATCACCCCGATGTGCCGATCGTCCACGTAGCCGGCGCGCGTCGGCGGGTAATAGATCTGGAAGCCGCCGCCCTGGGCCAGCACCACCGCCGCCTCCTGCATGAGCTGCACGGCGGACTTGTGGACCGGCCCAACCGGGTTGCTCCGCGCGCTCTGAAACCCCCAGGCCATCAGATCCCAGGTCTTGCCCACCGAGGAAAGGTACCGGCCCTCCAGCCGCGCCTGCGAAATCGGCGCGTTGCCCAGATAGTCGCCGGAGATGAAGTCGATCGGCAGCTCTGGGCGCTCCGGCACGAGCGTCGTGTACATCCAGTTGCTGGTGATCTCGAAACCCGGCCGGAAGGCGTGGATCGCATCGAGGTAGCGCTTCAGATAGGCGCGGAACCGCCGCCGGCCGAACTCCAGCCACTCCTGCCAGCCCGGCTCCTCGGGCTCTTTGGGCGGGGGATAGATGCCCGTCTCGGCTTCGAAGGCCCGCGCCGCCTTCTCGCCGTAGTCCGGGTGCGCGGCCCAGCACTCGCCGTCCACCCACGCCCCGTCGATCTCATAGTTGCGGATCGCCTCTTTGAGCTGCGGGATCATCCGCTTGTCGACGTAAGGGCTGAACGGGCTGGTCTCGCGCTCCGATCGCTCGCCGTCCGGGCCGACCCGCGCCCATTCCGGGTGATCCTTCACCGCCTGCTCGTCCAGCAGCCCCGAGAAGTGGATGTAGAGCGGGATGCCCCGCCGCGCGGTCGCCTCGCGCCAGATGCGCAGCGAGTCCTTGACGATCGGCGCCGAGGCCGACACCTTCGACGGGTAGCCGATCACGCCCACGTGGCCCTTGTAGTCGTACTGCACGAAGTCGGGCCGTACGCGGTCGAGGAACTTTTCGACCATCTCCGGCGTCACGTCGCGCCCCAAGGCTTCGTCGGTGAGCCGCGGGTGCAGATCGAAGTGGATGCCAAAGAAGCAGTCCTTCCGGCGGCGCCTCGGCCGGCTGCCCTTCGGGGATGCCGCCAGGGGCAGCGCCGCCGCGGCGATGAACTCCCGGCGCGTCACTCGCATCGCTCGCTTCCCTCCCTCATGGCTTCGCCCCGGCCGGGCTCTGATTCGATCCCAGCACCGGATAGCGCCGCATCACCTCTTCGAGCAGCTCCGCCCGGCCCGTGGCCCGCGGGTCGGCCGTCTGTTTCAGGTGCTCGTCCAACCGCGCGGCGAGTTCCCGCTTTCTGTGCGCGTGTGCCGCCTCGGCGGCCAGGTTCTTCAACTGGAACGGATCGTCGGTGACCGCGTACAGCTCCTCGGCCGGCCGCTTCGCGAAGGCCCACTCGAAGAACTGCGGCTGGCCCTTGCGGTGCTCCCAGATGTAGGTCTTCGCCGGGCCGCCGTCCACGTCGCCGAACCCTCCCGTTGGATCGTTCTCCGGCCACACCGGGCCCGGATTGTCGCCGCAGGGCGTCGCCTCCGGCTTCAGGTTCCGGATGTAGAGGAACTCCCGCGTGCGGATGGCGCGGATCGGGTAGCCGCCGCCCTGGGCGCGGGCGCCCGGCAAGTGGCGCTCGATGCCGAAGACCGCGTGGTCCCGCGATGGGTCGATCCGGCCCGAGCTTTCCGCCTCGATCAGCGGCAGCAGGCTCCGGCCTGTCACCTGCTCCGGCAGGCTCAGGCCGGCGGCTTCGAGAAAGGTCGGCGCGAAGTCCGGGAAGCGCACGAAGTCCTCGCACCGGCGGCCCGGCTTCGCCCGCGCGCCCCACCGGATCGCCAGCGGCATCCGCGTCCCGTAGTCGTAGACCGACGCCTTGGCCCGCGGGAACGGCATGCCGTTGTCCGAGGTGACGACGATCAGCGTGTTCTCCAGCTCGCCGGCTTTCTCCAGCGCCTCGAGCATCCGCCCCAGATGGCCGTCGTAGTACTGGATCTCGAAGGCGTAGTCCGCCAGGTCGCTGCGCACCTCCGGGGCGTCGGGCAGGAAACCCGGCACGTCGATCTTCTCCGGATCGATCCCGTGCCGGACGCCGATGCCCTGGTCATAGCGCCGGTGCGGTTCGCTGAAGCCGGCCCAGAAGCAGAACGGCGCGCCCTTCGGCCGCTTCTCGAGAAAGGCCTCGAAGTTGGCGGCGTAGTCCACTGGACTGAAGAACTTGCCCGGCGGCTCGCACCGGATCTCGTTGTAGGCCGGCCCGGCGGGGTTGGTCTCGCGGCCCGCGATCCGCCAGTTGCCCGGCCCCCAACCCTTGCCGGTGTAGCCGACGTGATAGCCCGCGGCGGCGAGCAAGTCGGTGTAAAGCGGCAGGTCCTCGGCGTCGCTCGGCCACACGGTGTGGTTCATCGAAGCCTCGCGCAGCCGGTAGAACTCCTGGCCGGTCAGCACGCTGCCCCGCGACGGGCAGCACGAAGGCGCCGAAACGAAGGCGTGAGTGAAGACCACCCCTTCGCGGGCGATACGGTCAAAGGCGGGCGTCTGGATCCAGCTTGCGCCGTAGACGCCCGCGTGCGGGTACGACTGGTCATCCGAGATACAGAACAAGATGTTCGGGCGCTCGGCCGCCCGGCCGCAACGCGTCAACAGAGCCGGGGCCGCCAGCGCCGCCGTCAAGAAGTCCCGGCGGGAAGATCGGTTGGCTTTCATTTTCACCTCGAACCCAATACATTAGATCGTATGCCGCATCGCCGGCGCGGGAGGGACGGATGAAGATCGACCTGGCCGGAAAGACCGCGATCGTTACCGGCGGAGCCAACGGCATCGGACTGGCTTGCGCGAAGGCCCTGGCCGAATGCGGGGCGCGGGTCTGGATCTTCGACCTAGCCAAAGAAGCCCCTGGGGAAGTCGCCGCCCGCTTCGGCGCCGAGGGCATCGTCGCCGACGTCACCGATCCGGCATCGCTCGAAGCGGCCTTCGAGGCCGCCGGGGCGCCGGACATCGTGATGGCCAACGCCGGCACGGTCTTCTTCGAGCCCCTCACCGAGCACCGCCGGGAGAGTTGGGAACGGACGCTGGCCGTGAACCTGACCGGCGCCTTCTACACCGTTCAGCTCGCCGCCCGGCGGATGAAACCGCGGCGGGTCGGCAGCATCGTGATCACGGCTTCGACGAACTCCTACGACGGCGAAGCGGCGCTGGCGGCCTACAACGCCACCAAGGCGGGACTGCTCGGGCTGCTCCACACCGCCGCCAACGAGCTCGGCCCCTACGGCATCCGCGTCAACGCCGTCTGCCCGGGCCTGATCCGCACGCGGCTGACGACGGCGATGTACGAGCAGACCGAAGTGGTCAAGGAGTACTTCCGCCAGATCCCCCTGGGCCGCGGCGGCGAGCCCGAGGAGGTGGCGAAGGCGGCCGTCTTCCTTGCCTCGGACCTGGCATCGTTCATCACCGGCGCCGCGCTGTTGGTGGACGGCGGGCAGATGGCCTGCAAGTTCGCTCCCTGGAACGAGGAATGGGCCGAGTTCGACGTGGATCATTGGAAACTGAAGGAATGACGCCGCCGGCCACCGCGCAAACCCTTGGGCGTGCCGCGGCCGCCGGCGCCGCAGCAGGCCCTCGCTCGAGATGACCGGCGCTGAGATCATCTGCGAACTGCTCGCCGCCTCCGGCGTCCACCACCTCTTCGGCAACCCCGGCTCTACCGAGCTCCCCCTGATGGACGCCCTGGTGCGGGAAACGCCGATCGAGTATGTCCTCGCTTTGCACGAGATCCCCGCCGTGGCCATGGCCGACGCCCATGCCCAGGCCTTGCGCGCCCCTGCCGTGGTGAACCTCCACGCCTCGTGCGGCGTGGGCAACGCCATGGGGATGCTCTACAACGCCTGGTGCGCCGGCTCGCCTGTGGTTCTTACTGCGGGACAGCAGGATCGCCGCCTCCTCGCCCAGGAGCCGGTGCTCGCCGGCGACACCGTGGCGGTGACGCGGCCCTGGACAAAGTGGTCCGCCGAGGTCCAGCGCATCGAGGATCTGCCGCGGCTGCTGCGGCGGGCGCTTCAGACCGCCGTCGCGCCGCCGAGCGGCCCCGTCTTCCTTTCCGTGCCCGTCGATCTGCAGATGGAGCGGCTAGAGAAGCCGGACCTGCGGCCGGCCACCTTCGCCGCCGCCGCCCTGCGCCCGCCCGAGGCGGCGCTCGAGCGCGCCGTCGAGTTGCTTGTCGCCGCCGAGCATCCCGTGGTGCTCGCCGGCAGCCGGGTGACGGAAGCGGGCGCCTCGCGGGAGCTGGCCGAGCTGGCCGAGCGCCTCGGCGCTCCAATCTATTCCGATACCCACGCCTCGCAAAGCCGCCTGCCCGTGGCCCCGGACCATCCGCTCTACGCCGGCTGGCTGCCGCTCTGGTCGCCGGAGATTCTGGCGATCCTGCGGCGCCACGACGCGGCCGTCGTCGCCGGCATGGACTTGCCCCGGCTCTACATTTACCGCGAGCCCGCCAACCCGACACCGGAGCGGCTGCGCCTCGTCCAGCTCGACTCCGATCCGCGGCAGTTGGCCAAGAACTTGCCGGTGCACGCCGCCGTCGCCGGGGACCTGAAAGCGGCGCTCGGCGAGCTGCGCTTCCGCCTCACCGCGGCGCAGAACTGGGAACAGGCGCGGCGGGCGATGGAGCGCCGGGAACGTCTGGCGCACAAACACGAACAGGAGCGCTCGGAGCTGCGCCGGCGGGTTGAAGGCGCTCTCGAGCGGGAGCCGCTGACCGCCGAAGCGCTCATTGCCGCCATCGCTCGCGTGCTGCCCCGTGACGCCGCCATCGTAGACGAGGCGCCCACGACGAACCGCAACCGGCTGGCGATGCTTGGGCTGCCCCGCGATCCCGCCGCCTACTTCGCTCACCGTGGCTGGGCCTTGGGCTGGGGTCTCGGGGCCGCCATCGGAGTGAAGCTCGCCTGGCCCAGGCGGCCCGTTCTCGCCCTGCTCGGCGACGGCGCCGCCCTCTACGGCATCCAGGGCCTATGGACGGCCGCCCGTTATCGCATCCCCGTCGTCTTCGTCGTCGCCAACAACGCGCAGTACCAGATCCTCAAGGAGTGCAGCGGCGTCATGGAGTTGCCGGAGGCTGCCCGGGGGCGCTTCCTGGGCATGGATCTCACCGATCCGGCGATCGACTACGTCGCGCTGGCCCGCTCCTTCGGCGTCGAGGCGCACCGCTGCGCCACGGCCGTCGAACTCACCGACCGCCTCGCCGCCGCCTTCACCGCCCCTGCGCCCACCCTCATCGAGGCCCCGCTAGCCGAGGGTCGGAGCGACGACCGGGACTAGCCCTCTTGCTCCATTTCATCCTTCCCAGCTACTTGCGGCGATCGCCTTTCTTACGGTTTTCTCGCCAATGCAGAGCTTGCATGTTTCTGAGAGATTCGGTACCACCCCGGCTCTTAGGGTTCTTATGATCTACTTCCCAGCCGTACTTTCCCTGAGTCCCGTATGAGCCCCACCGAATCTTATTGCCCAATGCATCTCTGCGCCAAGCATCTGGATTCTTCCCACGGATGGGCGTGGCCTTTCCCCACGCGTGCTCTATTTGCTTCTTGGTCGCCATATTCGTCCCGCTCCTCACAGACCTTTAGTGGCTCCCCCGTCGCCATCGAGGCGTTGCTCGAGACAGCTCACTATTACAACTTACCACTTCATGCGAAAAAAGCGCAAACCGAAATCACTCTGGGCGCAGTGCATGGCGCACGGACCGACATGTCCGGTTACACAGCGTCGATGATTTCACCCGTCACTTAGGTTTTCAGAGTAGGTCCTCAGCCCTTTGTGGCATTGAGGAGGCTGTAATTCCCAGATGCTGATGAGGCCCTCGTGAACATGTCGGCCGTCCTAGAAGGCCGGCAAACAGTCTGCCCGTTGGCTTCGCTGATGGAAAACCACTGACGACCCCATGGCTGAGTCCGGACGTCCAAAGACGGGTCGTTACCAGAAAGACATCTTTCCCAATCTTCACGATGTGGGCACGCTATGGTTACTAGAGAGGACTTGGCTACCAGGTGACAAGTCGGAGGTTGACGTAAAAGCCTGAAGGGAGCAACACGACGTATCTCAAAACCCCGGATTTGGGTTCGTGTGGGCTATCAGCTTGTGCTGAGCCGGCGTCCGGGCAAGCCGCCTCCGAGGAATCTCGGAGCGCGGATCGCCACCATCCTGCTTCGAGACAAGTCTGACCGCAGTGCAGCCGGCCGGACCGATGCGTGGAGAATCAAATGGCTGCCGTAATGAAGCAATCTTCTTTCTCGGCCGAAGGCAGTTGCCTTCCATTTCCGCATCAGCGGATTACCCGGATCATGCGGGAAAGAGGACCGTTCCGCTCCTGCGGAACCCTTGAGGACCGAAACATGACATGCAGACCTGCGACGTCTGCGCTCCGGGGGGTGGGGCTGTTCCGCGCCAGATCGGTCTCCCTTCGTCGCGGGCCGATTACGATTCGCCTGTCGGCAACCAAGACTGGAAAGATTTCTTTCCAGTTCGGGCGCTGTCTGGCAAGAATTCTTACCGCCCTCCTGCCGAACCGCCGGGGCGGTCCCTTCGATCTTGCCGGTCCCCGCGCGCCGGCCCCATCCTGGACGGACCGGAGACCCAGGCCGGGCGACCCGCCGCTGTGGGCCGTGGTCGTCGGGGCCCCGGCAGGAATCTCTTCCGAGCGGCGGTCCGCGTCGCGCTTTCCGGGTTCCCGGCGTTCTACAATCGGGAGCGGAGCCGTCGGGGACAATGGACCAACGGGTGGGGCGCCCGGCCGGTCCTTCCCGGACGGACTGTGGGAGACGGCCTGAGCCGCGGCCGCCTGAGAGCGGCGTCTCGACGGCCCGAAGGCGCCGCGCCTCCGGCAATCCGGGGCGACGCACAACCGGGCTGTCCTCGAGGAGAACCGATTGGAGGGGTGAGCGAGTGGGCGAGCCGAAGACCACCGCCGGCTGCAGCTTCGCGGCCATCGACTTCGAGACGGCCAACTATGACCGTGACAGCGCTTGCGCCGTCGGTGTCGCGATCGTCGAGGCGGGATCCCTGAAGACAGTCGAACAATACTTGATTCGGCCCCCTACCGAGCGCTTCACATTCACGCACATTCACGGCCTCACCTGGGCGGATGTCGAGCGAGCGCCCACCTTTCGCGAGGTCTGGAACGAGCTGAGCGCGAAACTCCGTACGGTGGAGTTCTTCGCGGCCCACAACGCGGGATTCGACCGGAGCGTCCTCGGTGCGTGTTGCGCCCGGTACCGCCTCGAGCCGCCTTCGCTCCGGTTCGTCTGCACGGTTAGCCTAGCGCGTTCGGTTTGGGGGATCCGCCCGGCCACGCTCCCCAACGTCTGCCGTTGTTTGGGGTTGCCGTTGCGACACCACGAAGCGGCTTCCGACGCCGAAGCGTGCGCCCGGATCGTTCTCGCCGCCATGGAACGCGGCTGGACCGTCCGGTGAAAGGCCCCGATTCCCGATCACACCCTCCCCGGCAACACAATCTCCAGCCGCTGCTAGGACTTGGCGCTCCTCCGTAGCGCGCTGCTTCCGGCCGTGGTGCTAGAACGTCTTTCAGGCGGACGGTCTTCGGCCGCCGGCGATGTTTGACAACCGAAGAAGGGCGACGCCGGTCGTGTGCCTCGACACTGCCTTCGGCGGGCGGAGCGTGCGCAGGGGACGGCGTATTCGCCGTTTCATCGCCGGTTACTTACTGGCGAAAGACGTGACGCCGCGCCGCGGCGACGCGTCACACGTGGCGGCAACCGACACGAAACAAAGGAGTTGCTTTTTTCAATCTTTCGTCGCATCGAGAAACGTCACCGGTCACGCCCGCCGGGCCCGGTTCGCGGTTCCGGTGTGAATTCTTCGGCGGCAAACCCACTATTCCCGAGAGGGTGACCCGATGCGGAGACTCGTGTGCGCTTCGGCGCTGTTTTTGCTGGCGCTGCCTGCCTGGGCCGGCCCCCGCGGCGGCAAGGTGGAATACGTCGGCGGCACGGTGGCTGAGTTCGAATCCGGCCCCAAGGGCCGGCTGATCACGGTCAACGACCGGTACTTGATCTACGAGTCCAAGAAGGTCCACTACCTGGTCCCCTGGGACAGCATCAACCTGCTCGAGTACGGCCAGAAAGTGGGCCGCCGCGTCGCTCTGGCGGTGTTGATCTCACCGATCCTGGCGCTGAGCAAGAGCCGAAAGCACTATTTGACGATCGGCTTCGTGGATGCCGACGGCCGGCAGCAGGCCCTGGTCTTCCGGGTGGACAAGAACGACGTCCGAGCCCTGCTCGTCGCTCTCGAGGCCAAAGCCGATCTCCGGGTCGAGTATCAGGACGAGGAGGCGCGGCGGGCCGGGAAAGGCTGACGCCTGCGATGCCCCGCGACCGGCTTGTTCCCCGAATTCGCCCTTGTATTTCAAAGATTTGGCTCCCGAGCTCAGGCGAACCGCTAGAATGGAGTGTTCAAGCTCCGGATCCGCCGATGCCCGAATCCACCCCAGCCGTGCCGAAGTTCCGCGACCGCGCCGAGCTGCTCGACTTCCTGCTGGAAGTCGCCGAGGCGACCTCGAGCACCCTGGATCTGGATGCGCTCTTGGCCCAGCTCGGCGAGATCATCCATGAGGTGATCCCCTGGGATCTGTTCGCCATCCTCCTCTATTCGGAGGAGCGCCGCGGTCTCCGGGTGCGCTACTCGGTCGGACACCCGAAGCATGCAATGGACCGTATGGTGATTCCTCTCGAAGAGGGCATCACCGGGGCCGCAGCCCGTTCCTTGCAGCCGGTGCGGGTAGGCGACGTCCGCAAGGACCCGCGCTACATCCCCAGCGTGGACGCGGTCCGCTCGGAACTCGCGGCACCGATGATCGCTCGGAACCGGCTGGTCGGGGTGATCGACTTGCAGGCAACCCGGCCGGAGGCCTTTACCCCCGAGGATGAGTCGCTACTGTGGCTCATCGCCACCCGGGCAGGCGCCTCGATCGAGAACGCCCGGCTCTACCGCCGGGTGGTGCGGCAGAACGAGGTGCTGCGGACGCTGGCGAGCCTGGCCCAGAGCTTCTCCTCGACGCTGGACCTGGACGCGCTGCTGAACAAGATCGCCCAGACGGTGCGCGAGCTGATCGGCTACGACGCCTTCTCGATCCTGCTGCTCGATGAACAGCGGCGGATCCTGAGGCCTCGCTTCAGCCTCCACGGCGGCCGGCGGGTCGAGTTGGGCCAGGTACCGCTCGGCCGCGGGATCACCGGTGCAGCCGTGGAACTGAAGCGGCCCGTGCTCGTCCGGGACACCCGGACGGATCCCCGCTACCTCGAAACGGCCAGCGGCATCCGCTCGGAAGTCGCGGTCCCGCTCATGGTCCCGGACCGTTTCCTCGGCGTGATGGATCTGGAGAGTTCCGAGATCGGACACTTCACCGAGGAGCACGTGCGGATGCTGGAGTTGCTGGCCCCGCTGATCGCCAACTCCATCGAGAACGCCCGGCTTTACGAAGAGCTGACCGAGCGGGAGCGGCGTCTGGCTGAGGACCTGCACGCCGCCCGGGACCTGCAGAACACGCTCTTGCTGCGCGACCCGCCTCTGCTCGACGGTCTGGAAATCGCCGCCCGCCACCGTCCGGCGCGGGAGATCAGCGGTGACCTCTACGAGTTCTCCCGCCACCGGGAGACTGAGATCATCGCCTTCGGAGACGTCAGCGGCAAAGGCGCGGCCGCCGCCCTCTACGGCACCCTCGTGGCCGGGTTGATGCGGACGCTCGCCCCGCGGCGCCCGCGGCCGGGAACTCTGATGCAGAGCCTGAACGCTGCCCTGGGCGAGCGCAAGGTCCCGGCCACCTACGTGACCTTGCTCCTGCTATTCTGGCGCTCCCGCGACCGCGTCTTCACCATGTCGAACGCCGGAATGCTGCCGCCGATCTTCTGCCGCCGGGGACGCATCTTGAAGAAACGGGTGGAGGGCATCCCGCTGGGCTTGCTCGACGACCGCGTCTACGACGAAGTTGCCTTCGAAGCCGAGCCGGGCGACGTGATCCTGCTGTACTCGGACGGCATCTACGACCAGCAGAACCCGGAAGGCAAGGAGTACGGCCGGCGGCCCCTTTACTCGTTACTCGAGAAACACTGGCCCGCCGCCCCCGGTGAGATCGCCGAGGCGGTGATCGACGACGTGGACCGCTTCGCCGGGGGCGCCCCCCGGAACGACGACCAGACGCTGCTGGTGATGAAGGTCCGGTGACGGCAAGCGGCGGACTTACAATGAGACTTCGATGTACGAAGCATTCCAATACCGTGGCCATGATTTCTACTGCGAGGACGTCGCCCTGGCGGATATCGCCGAGGAGGCCGGCACCCCGTGCTATGTCTATTCGGCGACTGCGATTCTCGACAGGTTCCGGGCTTACGACGAGACCTTCGCCGACGTCCCGCACCGGATCCTGTACGCCGTCAAGGCAAACTTCAACCTGAGCATCCTGCGTCTGCTCCGGGATGCCGGGGCCGGCTTCGATATCGTCTCCGGCGGCGAGCTCTACCGGGTGAGACAGGCGGGCGCCGATCCGGCCAGAGTCGTCTTTTCCGGTGTGGGCAAGACCGCCCGGGAGATCGAGTTCGCCCTGCGCGAGGGGATCCATTCCTTCAACTGTGAGTCGGAAGCCGAGCTTACTTTGATCGACGCCCTGGCCGCGCGGGCGGGCAAGAAGGCGGCGGTCTCGGTGCGGGTGAATCCGGACGTCAATCCGGAAACCCATCCATACATCTCCACCGGACTCCGGGAGCACAAGTTCGGCATCGACATCACCCAGGTCGAGGAGGTCTATACCCGTGCCCGGCAGTTGAGGAACGTGGAGCTCAAGGGGGTGAGCTGCCACATCGGCTCGCAGTTGCTCGACACGGACCCGATCCACGAGGCGGTCGATATCATGCTCCGCCTGGTGGACCGGTTGCGCGGGCGCGGCATTCCGGTCACGCACCTGGATCTCGGCGGCGGCCTCGGCATCAAGTACAAGCCCGAGGAGCGCCCCCCGGAGATCCGCGAGTTCATCGCCGAGCTGCTCGAGAAATTCCGCGGACGGAAGCTGACGGTCATGGTCGAGCCGGGCCGCTCGATCGTCGGCGACGCCGGCGTGCTGCTCACTCGGGTGCTCTACCGTAAGAGCAGCCTCAGCAAGGAGTTCATCGTCGTGGACGCGGCGATGACGGACCTGATCCGGCCGGCGCTTTACGGCGCGCACCACGAGATCGTTCCGCTGAGGCGGCGGCCGGAGTTCGGCGAGATCGTCGCCGACGTCGTGGGCCCGGTCTGCGAGACCGGCGACTTCCTGGCCCGGGACCGCAAGATCGCCAACGTGCCGCCCGGCGAGTTGCTCGCGGTCTGCGCCGCGGGGGCGTACGGCTTCGCCCTGGCGTCGAATTACAATTCGCGTCCCCGGCCGCCGGAAGTGCTGGTCGAAGGGGAGCGCTGGCGCGTCATCCGGCGGCGCGAAACCTACGAGGATCTGATCCGGGGCGAGGAGCTCCAGTAAGGCTTCCCGCCGGGGACCGGCGGCGGTACAATGCGTCGCATGCTGTACCGCATCGCTGGTTTGCTGCTGGTTTCTACCCTGGCGTGGGCGCAAGCGCCCAAGGGGTGGCGGAAGGGGAAAGGCTACGGTTGGGTCTGGGGCCCCGGGGACGAGGTGGGAGCGTTGAACGCGATCACTGATCCGGAACATGTGTTACGGGCGGTTCGCGAGATCAAGGCCGGCAAGGTCTACGACCTGGGGGTGCTGCTCGACAGGCGCTCCTACAAGTGGCCGGGCCACTCGCCGATCGAGGTAATGACCTACCGCTCGCCGGCGGGTACGTTCCTGGACGAGGAGCCCGTCTTCCCGGCGCGGATCAACCCCCATAAGCTCGCCTGGCATAGCTGCGCGCTCTTCATCTCCGACAACGTGGGCACGCAGATCGACGGGCTGGGGCACATCGTGGTGGGCGAGGACATGCACTGGTACAACGGCTTCCGCGAGGCGCAATACGGCGGCGATTTCGGCGTCAAGAAGGCCGGCGCCGACACCATCCCGCCGATCATCGCCCGCGCCGTGCTGATCGATGTCGCCGGCTGGAAGGGCGTCGAGGCCCTGCCGGCGCGCTTCGCCATCGGTCCCCGGGAACTCCAGGCCGCTCTCGAAAAAGAGGGAGTGGACGTCGAGCCGGGCGACGTCGTGCTGATCCGCACCGGCGTGGGGCGCTACTGGGGCGAAACCGGGGCCGATCACGAGACGCTGGCCGAGCACGACACCGCAGGCCTGAGCCTCGAGGGAGCGCGCTGGCTGGTGGAACAGAAGGGGGCGGTCATGATCGGAGCGGACACCTCGGGCCTGGAAGTGGCCAACGCCAAAGAGGCCATCCCCGTGCATCGCTACCTGCTGGTGGAGCAAGGGGTGCACATCGGCGAGCTCCACTACCTGGAGGATCTGGCCCGGGACCGCGCCTGCGGTTCACCTATTTCGCGGTGACCAACCGGATCAAAGGCGCTACCGCGGGCTTCGCCATGAGGCCGGTGGCGATCCGCTGAGGCGGCGCGCCCAGCCGCAGGAACTACTGACCGAGGAGGCCGCGAATGGCTCTTTCGATTTCGGAAATCTTCGTCTCGCCGATCCACATCTTGGCCAGCTTGCCGTTGCGGTCGTACAGGAAGAGGGCCGGCAGGGCGCCGCTCCAGTCGGTGTTGATGGCGTTGATGAACGCATCGTCGTCATCGACGTCCTTGATGAACGCCGGCTCAGGGGCGCCGTACTGCTGGAGAAACTCCAGGGCCTGCTGTTTCTCTTCGGGCTCGTCGGCGGAGACGGTGATCAACCGGAACCGTTCTCCGCGCAGCCTTCTCGCCAATTGGATGAGCCGAGGCATCTCCGCACGGCACGGAGCGCACCAGGTGGCCCAGAAATCGAAGAGGACTACCTTGCCCCGGTTGTCGGCGAGCACTTGGCGATGGCGTTGAGCGTTGTACGGCTCCAGCCGGGCGGGGCCCCCCGCCGAAGCGGCCAGGGCCCCGGCGCCGGCCAGGACTACGATAAAGGTGGCTGCCGGAACTCTCACGAGACACGCTTGATCGTGCAGCCGAAGGCCTTGGTTTCCGGCTTCTCGATGGGTCTGCCGGCCAATACCGCATCGAGGGCTTTGCGCAGGCTGGGGTCTTTCACGTCCCCCTTCTGCGAATCGTCGATACGGCCGTGGTAGACGATCTTGCCGCCCTTGATCACATAGGCTTCCGGCGTGACCTGAGCGCCGAACAAGTCGGCGACGACATTGCCCGGGTCCTTGTAGACGGCGAACTGGAAGCCGTGCTTCTGGGCGTGCTCTTTGACCTCGGCGGCGTCCTCTTGCTTGTTGGAGTTGACGAAGACGAACTTCACGCCCTTCGCGTGGTAGTCGGCATAGATCGCCTTCATCCGTTCGTTGTATGCATTGGAGACGGGGCACCGGGTGGCGATGAAAGTGACCACGGTGACGTCGCCCGCCAGCGACGAGTATCTGACGTCGTTACCGTCAACGCTCTTGAGGGTGAAGTCGGGTACCGTGTCACCCACCTTGAGCCCGCCCGCGAACAGAGCGGAACATGCGAACAGCGCCGCCAGAATGGAGCCGAGAGTGATTCGTTTCATAAGGATCTCCCCTCCCTTGTTCCTACATCATTTGCATGAATGATGCCGGAGTGATGAATCGGACGGCGGCGTCTAGCCGGCTTTCTTTTTCTTCTTCCCGGTCGGCTCGAGGGTCAGGTTGATAACGGCTTTCTTGCGGGAATCATAGACCGAGAGGCGCCGTTTCTTGCTCACCATCCCGTTATGAGATGCCTGTAGCTCGTAGTCGGTCTCCGTGCTCAGGCCATGGAACCGGTACGAGCCGTCGTCGAGAGTGATGAAGGAACGGATCTGCAGCGTCTTGGTGTCCTTGAGCTTGACCACGGCCCCGCGGACGGGTTCGCCGCGCCGATCCCGGACGATACCGGAAACCGACCGTGTTTTGCTGGGTTTGTGGGGTTTTTTCTTGGTAAGAAACTTGTCGCCCGGCGGCTTCCCCGGTTGCCTCGGAGCGCCAGGGTCGGGCGAGCTCTGCGCGGCGGCCGGCAAAGCGCAGAGCGCGAAGCAAAGAATCGCCAACGGAATTGTGCGCCGGCTCATCATTTCCGTCTCCCTTTGGTGGCGGGCCGGAGCCGAAGAACAACGTCAACCCGCTGATCCCACTGGACTTCCACGGTCTTTTCCGCAGGCTCCCAGCCGTCGGCCTCGGCCCTTACAGTATAGCGCATGGCCCCGGCCGGAACCCGAAAAGCGAACTCACCACGGTTGTCCGTAACCGTGTGCTGAATCTGCTTCTTCTTGACCTGCGCGCCGTCGGCCGGCACAGGGGTCAGGGTGACGCGGGCGCCCCGCAGCAGGAAGCCGGTCTCCTGGAACACGGTGCCGGCAACCACGCCGTAATGTTCGGCGCCCCTCGTTTTCTTCTTGGCCAACGCCGCCGGCGCCGAAACCAGCATCGCCGCCCCCAGGAATCCGGCTACGAGCGCCCGCCTGCCCATAGCGTTTCGTCGTCCTCCTCGTCTTCGTCCAGTTCGTCGAACTCCTCCTCTTCCTCTTCGATTTCCAGAGGATCGAGGTTGGTCACGACGAGGCTGGCGCCGCACTCCTCGCAGATCAGCGAATCGCCTTCGTCGAGCTCCTCTTCTTCGACGTCCAATGGGGCATTGCACAATGGACACTCAACCATGGGTGCCTCCTGCCAACGTCGGATGAGTCGGACTGCAACTCCCTTTATACATGACCCCGCGTGGATTGCAACCGGTTACGACTTCTTGCCGAGTTTCCGCTTCGTTGTGGGTGGGACGAGCCCGTTCATCCGTAGGTATACAAAAAGTTGCATCCGGTGCGCCACCTCGTGCTCGATGACGAATTGCAGCATTTCGAGGCGGGTCACCCGGGAGCCGTCCCACTTGGTGACCATGCCGGCGAAGAACTCGGGCGTCTGGCGGGCCAAGGCCTCGCGACGCTCGGCTACGGAGGCACGGAGTTCGGCGGCGATGGCCGCGGGGTCCTCCGGGAGGGATCGGCGGTAGCGCGCCAGCCGTTGCCGGAAATCCGGAAGGGTGAAATCGGTCTCGCCATCGAGCAGCAGGCCGGCCAATCCACAACCGGTGTCGAGGATGTGGCCGGCGACTTCGCGGAAGCTCATCAGATCTTCCCGGGGCCGGTAGCCTAGTTTTTCGGCGGGCATTGCTTCCACGGCCAGGGCGGCGTCCTCCCGGACCGCCCGCCAGTGTTCCAGACAGTAGTCGGGGCGCACCATGGCGGTTCTCATTCTACCGGGCCGCCGCCAGCTTCGTCTATTGAAGCGATACGGGCCGGCATGCCCATCCGCAAGAGCGTTTCGCAGACGATGGCCGCCACTTCGGCGGTCAGGCGGGTGCAGAACCCGTGGCGGGCGGGGCCGTGAAAGTCGCCCAGGGGCGCGGTCAGGTCGTTGCAGACGATCGTCAGACCGCCGTCCGGCGCGCGGGCGCCGGGGCCCAAGTCGAGCCGCTCTCGCCAGAGTCGCCGGTAGAGCCGGGCCGCCTCGCGGAGGGCGTCGGTGATCCTCCCGGTGGGATCGGGGTCGCCCAGGATCTCGCCGAGAATCAGCTCGCCCGCCTTGATGGAGCCGCACTCGCCCTCACCGGTGATACCGCCCTTGCGGAGCGCCTGGTAGGGGCGGGTGGGCAGGCAAAACGTCTCAGCCAGGGCGATGCCGCAGGAACGGTGAGCCACCCGGCGGCCCTCGTACAACACGTACGCAGTGCGGCGGGCCCGTTCGACGGTTTGCTGTTCCGTTTCAGTCAGCGGGCGCAGACCTGAATTGGACTTCATCGTATAGATACCGGGGTGAACAACCATTCTACCCGCCCGCAGAGCGGGGGAGTCCGGCGGCCCACCGAGCCGAATGGCTCGCCGGCGGTCCAGGCGCGCCGCCACAGTAATCTTCCAGCGGCGACCCGCCGGCGGAAACGCCCCGCTCGCGCGAGCGGCGCTGAGAGGTGCAGCGGATGTATACTCGCACCTGACTTCGAGGCTCGGGGTAAGAAAGAAGTACGGGCAGCGGCCCGGGCGGAAGGAGGGGGAAGATGCGGTATTCGGCGCGTCTGCTGGCGGCGCAGAAGCTGGCAGGGGAGTAGATTTCTGGTATTTCGGGGGCGAAAGTCTCCAGCGGCGCTGTTAGACTAGGGGCGCGGAGGGAACCGTCATGTCGAGCCGTTTGCTCTACTATGCACTCCCTATCGGCCTGGCGCTGCTCATCGCCTGCGCCCAGGCGCCCACCAAACCGGAAGCCGAGGAGGCGGCCGAAGAGCCCGAAGCGGCCGAGGAGGTCCGGCTTCCCAAGAACGCCAAACCCTTGTCGGAGATTCTCAACGCGGTAAAAGCCCAGGGCTACGATCCCGTGGTCGAGGTCGAACTCGAAGAGGGGACGTGGGAGATCGATGCGTTCAAGGGAGAAGAGCGGGTCGAGTTCCAGGTGGATCCGGTCTCCGGCGAGATCGAGACCGAGGAGGTCAAGCCCGGTAAGAAGCCTTTGGCCGAGATCGTCGCGGCGCTCGAAGCCCAGGGCTACGGCCCGATCCTGGAGATCGAGCTGGATGAAGAAGGCTGGGAGATCGAGGCCGTGAAGGGCGGCGAGGAGGTGGAACTGGTCGCCGACCCCGATACGGGCGAAATCCGCCTGGAAGAAGCCGAAGAGGCCGAGGAAGCGGAAGAGCCGGAAGGAGCCGAAGAAGAGCCGGAAGAGAAGTAGGCCCCGGACCCTGGCGGGGCCGGGGCGCAGGCTTCACTCAGTAGCCGGAGGGAGCCGAGGTCGAACCGGCCTCGATGGGCGGCAGCCCGAGGCGCTTGCGGCACTCGTCGAGGATAGTGGCCGTCCGGGAGGCCCCGACCCGGGTGACGCCCAGAGCGCGGACCTCGAGGAGCTTGTCGAGATCGCGGACGCCGCCGGCGGCCTTCACCTGGACGTGGGCCGGGGAGTGCTCGCGCATCAGCTTCAGGTCCTCGATGGTGGCGCCGCCGGTGCCGTAGCCGGTGGAGGTCTTCACCCAGTCCGCCTTCAACTCGCCGGCGATCTCGCAGAGCCGGATCTTGTGGTCGCGCTCGAGGTAGCAGTTCTCGAAGATGACCTTCACTTTGCGGCCGGCCTCGTGGGCGGCGTCGATGACGGCGCGGATATCGTCGCGGACGTAGTCCCAGTCGCCGCTCAGCACCTTGCTGATGTTGACGACCATATCGAGCTCCTCGCCGCCGTCGGCGATCGCCTGTTTCGTCTCGGCCAGCTTCACCGCGGTGGTGTGGCCGCCGTGAGGGAAGCCGATGGTGGTGGACGCCTTCACGGTGGAGCCGGCGAGGATCTCCGTGCAGCGCTTCAAGTAATAAGGCATGATGCAGACGCTGGCCACGTCGTAGGCCCGGGCGAGGCGGCAGCCTTCTTCGAGCTGGGCGTCGGTCAGCGTCGGGTTGAGCAGCGAATGGTCGATCATCTTGGCGATGTCGGAGTAAGTGTAATCGGCCATAGACATCCATCGTAGCCGATTCCGGAGCCGCGAGGAGGCGGTTTTCGCCGGGCCGGGGATTCGGGTATGCTGAATGCCATGCAGCTTGGATTCGTCAGCGCCATTCTTGCCGATCTGTCGCTCGAAGAAGTCGTGAAGTTCGCCTCCTCGGCCGGTTTCGACTGCGTCGAGCTGATGTGCTGGCCGAAGGGGAAGGCCGAACGACGTTACGCAGGCGTGACCCACATCGACGTGGTGGGCTTCACCGCCGACGATGCGAAGCGGGTGAACGACCTGATGGGCGAGGCGGGGGTCTCGATCAGCGGCCTGGGCTACTACCCCAACCCGCTGACGCCGGACAAGGACGAAGCCGCCGTGGCCATCGAGCACCTGCACCGGGTGGTGGACGCGGCGCAGTTGCTGGGCGTGGGCGTGGTGAACACGTTCATCGGGCGGGACTGGACCCGGTCGGTGGACGACAACTGGCCGCGGTTCCTCGAAGTGTTCCGGGAGCTGGTGGGCTACGCCGGCGAGCGGGGCATCAAGCTGTGCATCGAGAACTGCCCGATGCTGTTCACCAAGGACGAATGGCCCGGGGGCAAGAACCTGGCCACGAGCCCGAAGATCTGGCGGCGGATGTTCTCCGACATCCCGGACGAGAACTTCGGCCTGAACTACGATCCGTCGCACATGATCTGGCAGCGGATGGACTATCTGAAGCCGCTGCGGGAATTCAAAGACCGCATCTTCCACGTCCACTCCAAGGACGTGCGCCTGGACCAGCACCGGCTCGACGAGGTGGGGATTCTGGCGCATCCGCTGGAGTACCACACGCCGAAGCTGCCGGGGCTGGGCGAGGTGGACTGGGGCAAGTTCTTCAGCGTGCTGACCGATACGGGTTACCGCGGGCCGGTCTGCATCGAAGTGGAGGACCGGGCCTACGAGGACTCGCTCGAGTCCCGCAAGGCGTCGCTGGTGCAGAGCGGGCGGTACCTGGCCAACTTCGCGCCGTTCCTGCAGCGGGGCTGAGGAGCGCCTGACGGGGCAGCGCCGCGGGAGAAGCCGCGCCGGAGGGAACAAACCGGCCTCCGGCGCGTAGTCGTACTCGAAGGGGGAGACGCAATGGAGTCTCACGTAAAGATCCTGGCGGTGCTCCAGATCGTCTGTGGGGCGCTGGGGCTGTTGGCGGCGGCGGTGATCTTCCTGGTCTTCGGCGGGGCGGCGAGCATCGTCGGCACGGCGGGTGTCGCCCAAGATCCGGACGCTTTGATCGCGGCGCCGATCATCGGCATCGTGGGGACGGTGATCATGGCGCTGGTGCTGGTCCTGTCGGTTCCGGCGCTGGCCGCCGGCATCGGCCTGCTGAACTTCCGGCCGTGGGCGCGGATCCTGACGATTATCATCTCGGTGCTGAACCTGCCGAACATTCCCATCGGGACGGCGCTGGGCGCTTACGGGCTCTGGGTGATGCTGTCGGCGGAGACCGAGCGTCTGTTCCGCGTCCAGGCGCCTCAGGCGCCGGCGCGCCCGGGGGCGTGAGCGCAGCTCCGGCGGCACGCCGCTAGAGCGATGCGGCCCGGGCCGGCGAAGGCGTGTCACGGCCTGGCGGCCAGGAACAGGGCGTCCTTGCCTGGGCGTTCGAGCACAGGGCCGGCGTCGGTTCCGTCGTTGGTCTCGGGATCCTGGCGGGATGAGCCGGAGAGTCGCCGGAACAAGCGGCCACGAGCAATGCGCGCCAGGTCGAACCGGTATGGCCGCGGCGACGGGTTGGCGAGTACGAGGCCGTTTTCGAAAACCCGATACATAGCGTCGGGATGGGCATGAGCCGTGACTCGGTGGATCCAAACGGGTTCGACTCCCTCGACGGTGAACTCCAGCGTGACCTGTTTCGCGGTGATCGAGTCGAAGTAGAAGCGCGCGCAGAACTCCTTCTCGTTGAGCCACGTCATAAACCTGCGAGCCGGGCCGGGAGCGGCGCTCACCCACATGAGCCTGGCCATTTCACGCGGATAGCCCTTCCTCGGTTCGCCGCGGACGGTGAGAGCTACATGGAGGTCCGGCCCTTTCAGGATCGGCAGCCGCAGCCGAAACCGCATTTCGCTCCTGCCGGAGCCGCTCGCAGTGATGCGGATGGCGCCCCCGTCGAGCTCCAGCGATGCGGAATCGCTTTGCAGGCGGGTCAGCAGCTCGGCTCCCGGCGGGTTTCCGGCGCCTCCGAGCAGATCCGGCGTCCGTTCGGCGAGGCGCACCGGTGGTCCGGCCGGCTGGCCGAGCCACTGCAGTTTGTTCTCCGTGCCCATCCGCAGCTCGTCCCAGATGCCGAGCGTCTCGCCTGGTTCCGGCTCCGGCGGGTACGAGTAGCAGATCGCGGATCCGGTGATCACCGCGGCCGCGAACACAAGCCGGTGGGTGCGGAACGGCACGGCCACCCTCTGGCCGCGGGAACGGAACTTGTGGTTGACGTAGTTGAAGACCGGCGGCCGGGCGTTCTCGGCCCAGAAGAACATCCGGTTCAGCCCGCCGGACCAGTCCTCGATCTCGTAGTCGAACAGCGCGGGCCAGCCCTCGCTTTCGATGCCGTTGAGCAGGCCGAAGGCGCGCTGGTGCGTCGGTTTGAATCCGTCGCCCAGGACCAGCTTCCGGCCCCCGAGGCGTTCCCGGAGCAGCCGGCAGAACCGGATGACGCCGATGCCGTAGGCGTTGCGGCCGCCGGTGAAGCCGTTGTCGGGCTTGCCGTCGCCGTCGGTGTCGACACCCCGGCCCAGCAGCCGGTAAGCGGCGTCGGCCCGGTGCATGAGCACGTCGAACTCGACGCCGTCGAACAGCTCGAGCGCGCCGCCGGGCAGAAACAGGGAAGCGATCTCCTCGGCCAGCACTTCCGAGCAAGTCTTGCCGTGGCGGTCGCGGGGGCATTCGGTGGAATGGTTGTAGTACCACAGCAAGCGGCCCCTGGGGCTCCAGGGACCTTCGCTCACATGGGCGGCAGCCCAGGTCTTGCCCGCTTGGAAGGCCCGGGGGACCGTTCCGTAACTACCGCGCCGGACCCGGAGCGTGTTCGTCTTCCGGTTGACGGAGACGAGTTCAACCTGCTCGGCGTAATGCCAGTCGGGCCGGCCACGGGAGTCGAGCCGGCAGAGAACGATATCTTCGTTACGGCCCTTGTAGCGTCCGACGCCGGTCCAGAACAGCGCGGCGTCTTCGACCCGCACTTCCATGAGGCCCCCTTCGGCCGGGAGGTCGTTGACGACGCGGCAGCCCTCGTAGTAGAGCCAATGGCCGGCGAAGAATTTCCCACGGGCGAAGTTAGGGTCGCGGGCGTTGCCGTTGAAGTGCAGCAGCACGAGCTGATCCGGATGCCGGCGCTTGAAGCGCGTGAAATATTCGATGTTGCGGCGGGATCGATCAGGGCGTTCCTCGTCCAGGACCTTGCCGATGATCCCGCCGAGCCGCGAAAAGATCGCGTCCCATTGCTCATAACTGTAGTTGCCGGAGGCGGCGAGGAGCTCGGACTGGCGGAAGAAGAAGGCGCGGGGGTGGCCGCCGCGCAAGATCCGCGGGAGCGCCCCGGCCTGCAGAAGCAGCGGACAGGCGCCCGAACCCAATGCGGCGCCGAGGCCGGCCTCGAGAAACTGCCTTCTTTTCATAACCGACCGCTCCAACCGGGCGGGAGGAGGGAAGGGCAACCCGGTCTCATCTTTGCGTTCCAGGCAGGCGCGGCCGAGGCGAAGCCCCCCGGCCGGCCGGCGCCCGGCGCACGCTCTGCGGCTTGACGATCAGAAAGCGCGGAGCTTCGTCAACTTCCAAGACATCGCCGGCGGGAGCAGGAAGAACGCCGCCCACGGTATCGCGCAGGCCGATTACCTGAGAAGGGTCCAGGCCCGGCCGCAAAGCGGCCAGTGAGATCTCCCGCTCGGCGGCGGGATAGGCCCAGAGAACGAAGCAGTCCTGCGAAGCGCCGCGGAATTCGAACAGCCAGACGTCGCCCGGCAGGCGGCTCCGCCGGTGAAACCGCTTGCCTTCGAGGCAGCGGACCAGATTGGCGTAGGCGCAGTAAGAGGGTTTGGGATGGCGCCAGTAATCGACGAGGCCGAAATGGTGTTCGGGGTTCTCGATGTCGGGACCGCGGTCGCGGTAGTTGTACCAGAACACCTTTTCGACGCCGAGACTGAAGGCAAGCGCATGCATCTTGATGAGATAGAAGGCGTTGCCTTCGCGAGTCGTCCCCTGGATACGCGATTCGTTCGGCGCGCCTTTCCGGTAGCCGAAGAAGCCGTTGGGGTCGGGATTCCCATGATGCGGAGCCCCGACTTCGGTGAACCAGATGGGCATAGCGAAACCGGCGTTCTGCATCAGGGCGCGAACGGTGACGATGTGGTTTTCGAGCCAGTCCTCCGGACTCGGAAAATCGGGCCAGCGGTACGGGTGCAGGGAGAGGATGTCGATGTACGGGGGCGCATCGCTCGAGAAGAAATCCGAGAAGAAGCCGTAGCGGAAGCCTTCGATCTGATAAATCAGGCGGATGGCGGGGTTGACTTCTCCGGCCGCCTGCTGGACGATGCGGAACTTGGCTGCCAGGTTGGGCCAATAGTACGGGCCGCGGCTTCCTTTCCAAAGGTTCTCCTCGATGCCGAGTTCCCAATAGAGCACGGCCGGGTCGGCCTCGAAGATGCGTTTCATCTCCGTGTAGCGCTCGTAGAGTTCGGCTTGCGAGATGGGCTCATCGCTGGAGCCGCGCCAAGAGTCCGAGAGGTTGATCGGCAGCTCGATGAGGCCGCGGTCACGGCGTGCCTGCATGTGCCGGGCCCACTGTTCCGGATTCCGGTACTGGGTCGTCGTCGCGGTTTTGACATAGCCCGGATGGAGGTATGGGTCTTCGAGATCGAAGTGGATCAGACCGAAGGGCGAAAGGGGTTTGAGCCTGCGGGCGGCGAACGGTATCTCCGGCAGAATGGCGAACCCGAGCTCGCGCCGGCGCCCGGAATCCGGGTTGAAGAGAAGATCCGGGGCGTCGGAGTGGAGCGCGAGGCCGTAGTAGCCGATCTCGCCAGCCGGCGCCAATACTTCAGTAGCGCGGCCGGCGGGAAGCGGAATCGGGCCGCTCAGCTCGCGGCCGCGAAAGTCCCGCCACTGCGCCGAGACGGGGTACGGCCCGGAGTAGTCGTGGCTGACGGTGATGCGAAACGGCTCACCAGGAGGGTGCACGTGCCACGGCGAGGGATCCTGAACGGCCACCCGCACCGCCGTTTGGCCGCGTAGCGTCCGCGCTCCGCCGCCGGCCGCCAGCGCAGCCACGGAGGCCCGCAACAAGGAGCGTCTGGAGAGGAGAATGCGGGATTCCACTTTCATCAGGATCGCTGAGTCTTGCTTTCTTGTTTAGGCGGTTCCCGAGAGAGCCGTCAAAAAAGAGGCGCCCCGCCGACGCCCCGGCGGAGCGCCTCAGAGGCGCCTTGGCTGTGGTTCAGAAGTTGATCCTGGCGGACAGCTCGATGCTGCGGCCGTTGCCGCCGCCGAAGAACTTGCCGAAGTTCGGGCTGTTGATATTGGTGTTGATGCCGCCCCGCGTGGAGCGGTTGAAGGCGTTGATGAAGGTGGCGGTGAATTCGAAGTTGACCGATTCGCGAATCGGGAAGAATTTGGTCACGCGGAAGTCTTCGCTGGAGGTATGGAAGCCGCGGACGTCCAGCGACCGTGGGGCGGTTCCGACGCGCAAAGGAACGCCGTTGCCGGTCATGGGCACGTTGGCGAAGCCGGCTGGATTCAAGTAGGGTGTTCCGTTCTTGAAGTCGGGCGTAGACGGCGCCGGTCCGAACGTTTGGGGCAGGCCGGTCACATCCGGACGGATGGAGCCCGTAAAGAGCATGTTCCTGACACCGCTCTGCCGGACGCGGATCGGAGTTCCGGAGAAGTAGTTATGGATCCCGGAGAGTCTCCAGCCACCCACGATGTAGCCCAGGACGCCGCCGATGTCGAACTTCTTGCCGGGGCCGAACGGCAGGTCGTAGATCCAGCTCAGTTTGAATGACTGCGGCTGGTGGTGGTCTGAGAGACTGTATTCGAGGCCCCGGTTGAACTGGTCCTGGACGGAGCCGAGGCCGCCCATGTTCGCGGTGTCCCCAGTGTTCATGGTCTTGGACCAGGTGTAAGCGGCAATCAGTCCGAAGCCGGCAGTGAAATGCCGGGTGGCGGTAACCTGCAGGGCGTGGTAGCTTGACCAGCCATGATACGGATAGGCGTCGGTAAGGCTGCCGAGGTGGGGGTAAGGGCGCAGCGCTTGGGCGACGTTTTGATTGTCCGGGAAGCTGGGATACGGCTTGAACTCCGGATGTTTCCGCACCTGGTCGCGGAGGGTGTCGCCGAGGGCGAGGACGCTGGTGGGAAGTGAGTTCACGCTCCCGAATCCGCGGGTCCACAGCCGGGTCCCCTTGTTGCCGACGTAAGCGGTTTCCAGCACGAACTGCGCCGGCAACTGATACTGGATGGTGAAGTTCCAGTTCTGCGTATACGGCAACCGGTTGGAATCCGGCCGTACGATGTCCAGTCCCTGGAACAGCCCCTGGCCGGGATCCTTGTTCGGCAGGGGAGCTTCCAAGTCCGGGAAGGGATCGTCGAGGTTCATGACCGGATCATCCGGGAAACCGGTGGAGCTGGTTCCGGCGAAGACATTGATCGGCGCGCTGAAGCCGCGAGTGACCATCCCGAAGCTCCAGTTGTTGCGCAGCGGCGGCATGTTCAGCAGGGCGTAGCCGCCGCGGATCACCATCTTGTCGGAGACCATGTAGCTGAACCCGAACCTGGGGCTGAAGAGTTTCGAGTACCGGTTCTGGAACGACTTGCGGCCGATCTCGTCAATGAACACGTAAGCTCCGGGCCGGCCGTCGGCGGCCGGGTTCGGCCGGTCGAGGTCGATGGTGGACATGCGGTTGGTGACTTCCCAGAAGCCCCCGACGGTTTCCCACCGCAGCCCGAGGTTCAGAGCCAGCTTGGGTGTCACCTTCCAGTCGTCACTCACGTAGAAAGCCCACTGGGGCTGCCGGATCCCGGGGGTCAGCGCCACAACCGTGCGGCTGGCGCTGCGCACGGCCCCCAGCAGGAAGCTGGCGAAGGCGTGACCTGTCTCGGTGGAGAACCCGGGCAGGTGGGTCTGCTCGGGGCTGAAGTTGTAAGTACCCGAGCCGGAGGGGTTCCGGGTGATGAAGTAGTACCGGCGATACTCCGTGCCGAAGCGCAGCGAGTGGGAACCCCGGACGACGGAGAGGTCGTCCTGGATGATGTAGCTGCCGTGCCAGTGCGAGGCGGTGGAACTGGAGCCGAACATATTTCGGTCGGAAACGCTGCCGCCCTGGTGCGGACGTCCAGAGAAGTTAAAGCGCGGGAAGTGAGCCGGCGAGGTGTTCTTGATGCCGATCTTCTCCGCCCAGCCCTCGTTCAGCACCGCGCTGACGTTCGCGTTCATGAAGCGGTTGTAACCGGCGGCGAAGTGGTTCAGGACGGTGGGGCTTATCGTCCAGTCTTCGGAGGCCCGAACGATATAGCTCCTGATGGTCTGCCGCTGCAAAGGCTGTGTCGGGGGACCATCGAGCGGCGGCCACGAGGCCCGGATGAACCGGATGCGCGTGTTCCGGTTGAAGTAGGTGGACAGGCGGTGGCGTTCATTGAAGTGGTGGTCCACTTTGAACCCGTAACTGCGCAAATCGAGCACTGGCGTACCCTTGGCGAACTTGGGCGTGTTGCGCAGCATCTCGTCTTCAAGTTCCGGATCGGTGATGCCGACGTCTTCGACGACTGCGCGAGCCACCTGGCTCCAGCGATCCTTGGGAATGATGTTGCCGGGGAACGGATCCCGGATCACCGAGCCGTCGGGCGCCACCCGCGTAGTGGCGGGATCGTAGATCTGGCCGAAGACGACCGGGCGGCCTAGGGCGTCGGTGCCCACCACCGTTCCGGACTTGGCGATGCCGGTGAATGAGGGATCGAACAGGCGTGAGAAATCGCCCCGTTTGAAGGCCCGGGTGGGCAAGGTGATTCCCATGCCCGAGATCGTCAAATCCTTGAAGCTCGTATCTTCCAGATTCGTGAACCAGAACGTCTTGTTCCGGCCGTCGTAGACCTTCGGGATGTAGACCGGGCCGCCGACGCTGTAGCCCCAGTTCTTCTGTGAGAACGGACTCTTGGGTTTTCCGCGAGCGTTGTTGGCGAAGGAGTTGGCCTTCAAGTGCTGGTCTTGCCAGTAGAAATAGCCCGAGCCGTGGAGTTCGTTGGTGCCGGATTTCATGCGGAAGTTGGCCACGGCTGTCTGGGTGCCGTTGTACTGGGCGCTGATGGTGCCGGTCTGAAGCTTGAACTCATTGACGGCGTCGGCGCTGGGACTCATCTCGTGAAGGCTGCTGCCGGCCAGATCCATGCGTCCGACCGAGATGCCCTCGACGAGGATCTCGAAGGAGTGCGATTGTCCGCCGTTCACGGTGCCGGCCCAGCGCCCCCCGACGGTTCCAGGCAATGAGCGGAAAGCGAAATCGATGAGCTGACGCTGGCCGTTCGTCACCATGATCGGCCAGGAGTCATACTCCACCTCGCTGACGTAGCGGCCGATTTCCGCGGTTCCTGCTTCGAGCAGCGGGGGCGCGCCGGTGACCGTCACTTCCTCAGTGACGGCGCCGAGTTCCAGGGTTACGTTGACTGTCAGCGTTTGGGCGACGCGGAGTATGACGTTCTCGCGCGAAGCCGTGCGGAAACCGTCGGCGGTGACGGTGAGCGTGTAGGTGCCGGCTTCCAAGTGGGGCAAGGTGTAGGTGCCGGTGGAAGTCGTCGTCGTGCTCGTGCGCACCCCGGTTTCCGTATTCCGGACGGTCACGGTAGCGCCTGGGACGGCGGCGCCGGTGGGGTCGAGAACGGTGCCAGTGAGAGTGGCGCGCGTTCCCTGCGCTGCCAACGGGCTTGGTAGAACGATCGCCGCAAGAGCCATCAAGGCCGCCTGCAACAGGCAATCTCGGAACGTTCTTGACATCGGTTAACCTCCCTTTCTTCGGGCCGCGGCTGCGTCACCGCGGCCGGCCTGTTTGCTGGGGACTACCTCACGATCCCCCTGACTGCCCCGCATCCGTGTGACGCGCCGGCGTCAAGGTGCGGGCGTTTCGAGCGAACATCACCTAAGGAGCCGCCTCGCTTGCCGCGGCAAGCTCGGCGGTCCCTGAAAAACCTCGATCAACCATCTGCCGGGTCCAAGCCACACGAGCGTCGAAGGTTTGCAGCCAAGCGGCCAGCCGGCGCATCGCATCCTGAGGTGTCTTGGCCTCGGGCGGCAGTTCCCAATCCGAGAAGAGCGCATACACCAGCCGGTGCCCGTACCGGACCGATTCGAACGTGGCCAACAGCGAATCTCTCCACCCGGGGGCTCCGGATCGCAGTCCCGGTTCCTCGCCGAGAGAGCGCGGGGGCTCGATCCCGGCTCCGCGGATCATCGGCGCGAGCAGCGATCTCATCCTGGCGGTCGAGTCGGAGAGTTCTTGCAAGTGATCCCGGATCATGATTTCCAGGAGCCAGCGCGACCGCGGGTGGAGAGATGCGAATTCCCGCGCGGTAACTACATCGGTGAGCCGCCGTAGCGCCCACGCCTTGTCTAGACTGGCCTCCGCCCCGGCCAGCGCATCGTTAGCGAATTTTCGGATCTCTTCCTTCAAGCCGGCGGCCCCGGCGCCGGAGCGCATCGAGGCCAGGTATTTCTCGACAGGGTCGTGGGCCAGCATGCGCGGCCGTGCCCGGAATTCAATGTGTTGCAGGCGGCCCGGCTCGAGAGGCAGGGCGTTGGCCGGCTCGGCCAACTCGGTGGGCGTCGAGATCTCCAGCTCCACGAAGGGTAGCCGGGCGACATCTTGCAAAGAAGCGAGCAGATCCTGTTTCCGCCTTGCCGGCTCCACTACGCCTCGAATCCAGACGCGGCCTTTCTCCACTACGACCCGCACCAGGCCGTTGGAGCAGAAGCCGCTGCGGTGGAGCGCGTAGAGCGCGTCGATGTGCGCTGCGGCGAGCTCTTGGGCTGTGGGCCGCCGGTCCGGCTTCGCGACGCGTGGCGGTCGTGTCGAGCGGCGCTTGCGAACGGGCAGCCGGGGTTCGAAGACCGCGGCGACGAACTGCGCGTGCTCGAGCACTTCAACAGAATCGGGAACCAGCACGACCTGCATAGATCGCCCGCCGGAGACGAGACGGATGCGTTCCAGGCGCGGCAGGCGCGTTCCCGCGTCCACAACCACAGTGACCTCGGTGGTGTCCCCGTTCCCGTACACGCGCCGGGCGGTCAATCGCACCACCTGCCGGCCCGAGAGCCTCAGCCGCCGCGCCTCGAGGGTTGCGCCGCTGCTCTCCAGCCAAATCGCCAACTCGTGCGTCAGCGTGACCGGCTGCCAGTCCCGAGTCTCGAGCCAGCGGAGAAACGCAGCTTCCAGTTCCTCCAACGTGCGACTGTAGGCAATCGTGTTGAGCAGCAAGACCCGCCGGTTTCGCTCAAACTTGTGAATCAAGTCTTTGCCGGATGCGGAATCGTAATAGTATTCCTCGCGTGGTTGCGGCCTCCACAAAGCGTGTCGCAGGCCGGTGGTCGTGTAGGTGAGGCGGGAGCTGAAGCGGCCGCCCGGCGTATCGCTCCAAATCTCCATCCGACCGGACCGGCGCCGGAGAACCGGCCTAGTTTCCTCGAAGCGGACCGTGATCACCTGGTGCAGGGGCTGAGAGAACAGAGCCTGCTGTGTTGCGCGCGTCCTCGCCAAGACCTCTTCGGCGGCAGGCTGCCCCCCGATGAACAGCCACCACAGTACGCCGGCCTGGAGCGAAATAACAGCCAGCGTGACCGCCACGACTCCCCCTGGCTGAGCCCGCCAAGCAAATCCAACGGCCCGCGCGGAGCCGGCCGTTCCGTCGCAGTCGGCCCGTTCGACGGGGCGGCGCCGGCGCCGCCGGAACACGTCGCGTAGCAGCCTGGGGCAAAAGGAGAGAAAGCCGCGCCGCACCTCTTCGGGCTCCCGCTCGACCAGCCGGTCCAGTTCCAGCTCGAAGCGGCGCCATGCAGGTTCAGGGGCGTGACGGTCGAGCCAAAGCACACGGTGGTCAACGAAATCGGCGATCGCTTCTTCAATCCGCCTGAGCCGTGTCCGGCACTCCCAGCACGATTTCAAGTGCTCGGCGATGGAGCGCTCCTTTCCCTCTGGGAGTTCGCCGTCCAGGTAGCGTATGAGTTGCCGGTCGCCAGGATGTTGCTCGAGCTGGAACCACCGCTTCATCACGTCTTCTCTCCCGTCACGAGGTCGATCTTCCTTCCCGTTTGCTTCTCAGCTTCGCCACGGCACGAACGAGATAGCTTTCGACCGAGGTAATGCCGACGCCGAGGATTTCGGCGATCTCCCGGTATCGAAGGCCGCTGGCGCGGAGTTCCAGGCAGCGTCTTTCCCGCGGCGAAAGCTGGGCGAGCGCAGCGTCCACGCGGAGGCGACGATCAAGCAAGACCTCCAATTGCCCGCCGGTGTCTTCGGCCGATTCAGCGAGGGCCTTCCAGTCCTCCTCCCCGAGTTGCAACGTGGGCTCTCCGCGCCGGGCCCGGTCCGCGGCGAGGTTGTGGGCCACCTGGAAGACCCAAGCCCGCACGTTGCGCACCACTCGCCCGCGGGCGACCTCCCGGTAGAGCCTGAGAAAGGCTTCCTGGGTGAGGTCTTCCGCTTCGGCGGCGTCGCCCGTCAGCCGCACGAGGTAGTGGTATACAGGCTTGCGGAGCGCAACGAAGACAGCCGTCACTCTCTGCCGCAGAGCCGAGCGCTCGGCTTTGTCGGCGGCGCGGCGGCTCTCCGGCCAAAGAGCGGTCATTTCGAGGTTGGAAGCTGCTCCCACACAGTCTCCCCAATGTGGAACAAGAACGGTTTTGTGATGATCGCCACTATCCATGACGCTCTCCGACCGCTGGATTTACGGCATCGGCAGTGGGCCCGGGCAAGGGTTTACATGCAGAGATCCCCGCGCCGGGGCCGCAAGTATAATTAGGGGCGTGCGAACCGCTACCGCTGTGACTCTGTGGCTGGTGGCCGCGGCCTCTGCTGCAGCACAGGCGGTCGCCGGCGGTTGCGATGCGCTCGCTTGCGCAAGCATGACTGGGGAAGGGCGGCGCGCCTTGGCGGAACGCCGGCCGGCCGAGGCAGTGGGAGCGCTGGAAGACGCCATTGCGTGCCATTGCCCCGGGCGGCGCGAGATGGAACTGGAACTGGCGCGCGCACACCTCATCGCGGGTGAATTCGAGAAATCGTTGGAAATCCTCGGACGGCTTCTCCGGGCGCGCAGCGATGACGTTGCGGCCTTGAAGCTCAAAGGGCAGATCGCGTTCCTTCTCGAGCGGGACGACGAAGCGGCGGCGGCGCTGATTCGCGCTCTCGAGCTTGACCCTTCCGATGAACAGGCCGCTTATCTGCTCGGCCGCGTCTACTATTACCAGAACTGGTTCGACCTGGCCATTGCACAGTTCCAGCGGGTATTGCGCCGCAATCCGAACTCCTACAAGGCGCACGACAACCTCGGCCTCTGCTACGACGCGCTGGGCAAAGAGGAGCTGGCAATCCGGCACTTCCTGGCGGCGATCCGGCTCGTTGACAAGGAGCATCCCGGATATGACTGGCCGTACGCCAACCTGGCCAGGCTCCTGATCAACCGGGGCGAATACAAGAAAGCGTTTTCGCTCGCCCTCGAGGCGGCGCGGCGGAATCCACGCTCGGCCCGGGACTACTACCTCGCGGCGCGGGCGCTGGTGAAGGCGAAACAGTTCGACAAGGCGGTGAGATGGCTGGAACGGTCGGTGGAACTGGATCCGGACTACTTGAAAGCGCGCTATCTGCTCGGCCAGGTCTACGTGCAGCTCGGCCGCCAAGAGGAGGCGCAGCGGGAGTTCGAAGTGTGCCGGCGGTTGGCCCCTCGGGCGGATCTCCCGCCGCGCTGAGAAGCCGCGCCATGCAGGAGGCCGGGCCGCCACCGAGGCCGGGAGGCAGGCTCGAACGAGATTCCGGCGCTCACGGTATCGCTTTGTTCTCATAGAGCAACACCCGGGAGTGCATCCAGCCGATGGAGAGGATGTCGAGGTCGCCGTCGCGGTCGATGTCTACGACGTGCGTCCCCTGGTGGTGCTCGTCGCCCTGGTGGACGAGGTGAGGCTTCCAGCGGCGGCCGCTGCCGTCCAGATTCTCGAAGATCCACAGGCGGGCCGAAGCGAGGTCTTTGACCCGGTGCTCGCCGGCGACGACGTCCAGATCCGAGTCGCCGTCCATGTCGGCGAGGGCGAGGCTCATCGGACCGTAGATCTGATCGGCGGCGGCGATGACGTGCTCGGTCCAGAGGCGCGTGGGCGGCGACGGCGGGTCGTACCAGGCCAGGTAGCCGGGATCTTCGCGGTAGTGGCCGACGACGGCCTCGACGGCTCCGTCGCCGTCGATGTCGCCCAGGACGACGCGGTGGCTTTTGTTGCCCGCGCCGCGGAACCAGGTGAACGGCCGCCAGCGGCCGCCTCCGTCGTTGCGGAGCCAGACGAGATCGCCGAAGGCCGCGTTGCCGACGAAAAGGACGTCGAGATCCCCGTCGCGGTCGATGTCGGCGACGTCGAGTTGCTTGGTCGGTTTGCCGTAGTCGAACAGAGGCGCGATCCGCCAGCGGCCGCGCGAAGGGTCAGCCGGAACGGTGAGGATCTGCAGGCGGCGGCCGGGCGGAGCATGCCAGGAAAGCAGCACGCTGATGGGGGCGCCGGCTCTCAATCGCGCCGCGGCCGCACCCTGGATGAAGCGGCCCTCGCCGTCGTCTACGTTGTCGAGGATGGTGAACCCGCGCGGAAAGTCGTTCCGGGCCCAGACGAGTTCCGAGTTGGCTTCGCTGCCCTTACCCTTGGTGCCGAGGATGTCCGGGTCGCCGTCACGGTCGAAGTCGTAAACGACAGCCATGTTCCGCAGCGGCTCCCCGATGGGGCGGCGTTCCCAGGCGGCCCTGAGCGAGCCGGGATTCCGGTACCACCAGGCGGCGGTAACGGCATCCAGCAATCCGTCGCCGTCGATATCGGCGCTGTCGATGAACATGCCGCGATCGGGTTTCTCCCCGATCACCCGGCGCTTCCACCTGTCGAGCGGGAAAGGCTTGCGCGGTTGCCCGGAGCCGTGCTGCAACAGCAGGCTGATCCCCGGGGCGCCGAGGCGGAATGGCTTGGCAACGATGTCCAGGTCTCCGTCGCCATCCACGTCTCCGAGCCTGGACTCGTGGAATGCCACGTGGCGCGACAGCAAGGACTTGCGAAAGCCGCCGTGACCGTCACCGTAGAAGATCCAGGCCTTCGGCTCGGGGTTGACGGTTTTCCCCCATCGGCCCATCTCGGCGCAAAAGATGTCCTGGAAGCCGTCGCGGTCGATGTCGGCGATCGCCAGCGAGTGGCCGTGCTCGACGCCTTCCAAGAGCTGGTGCGCCTCCCACTCGCCGTCTTTGTACTCGTACCAGCGCAAGGGGCCGGCCGTATCGCCGGCTCCAAGAACGATCTCGGCCCAGCCGCCGGGGACCAACTGGCCGGCGGCGGCGCGGGCGAAGTGCTGCGACGGATCGACGATGTGGGCCGTGAACGTCCCTCCGGTTTGGTACTCGAACCAGTAGCCGCCGCCCACGAGGTCAAGGCGGCCGTCGTCGTTGATGTCGGCCTTGGCGAGCCCCTCGTGCCGGGCGTCCGGACGGTAGCGGAAAATGGTCCGCCGCGGCCATTCGGTTTTCGCCTTGGGGTCTTCGGGAACCTCGAACAGAAGAAGCCGGCGGCCACCCTGGTTCCAGGCGGCCAGCTCGAGCCGGCCGTCGCTGTCGAAGTCGCCGAAAACCTGGTCGTGATGACCGGAGTCGCCGGAGTTCTTGATCGTGCGGCGCCGCCACGGGCGGTGGGGGTCGAAGTCGGGATACGGATTTTCCCACCACCAGATTTCGTTCGAATCGAAGCGCCCGCCGAAGGAGATGTCCAGGTCGCCATCGCCGTCGATGTCGGCGAAGTGGCCGCCGGCGCCGATCGGGACGGCGGCGGATTCGATGACGTAAATCCCCCACCCGCTCTCCATCCGGCGGTACCAGAGGACCGAGGGCGCTGCGTTGCGGTCGGTGATGACGAAGTCGTCTACTCCGTCGCGGTCGATGTCGAGTACGAGGCAAGCGGTCTGGTCGCGCCAGCCCTTGGGCGGGGCGGGCAGGCGGCGGGAGCCGCTCGAGACGAGTTCCCAGGCTGGATCAACCCAGAGGCCGGGCGTGCCTGCGGGCGCGGGAGCACAGTTCAGACAAGAAGCTGCCAAAACGGCTGTGAGGGCGGCGGCGGTGGATCTTTTCACTCGGGGATCTCCTTTCGTCACTTGTTCCGGACCCTCCGCGGCAATGGATAGGGCGGCAGGCCGCGCGGGTCGCGCCCGAGGGGGACCACGTCGGAGGTGCGGACGTACCAGCGCAGCATGGCATCCTCGAGCGCCTCCTGGCGGGTGCGCACGGAGGGATCACCGTAGAGGTTTTCCAGTTCCTCGGGGTCGCGCTCCAGGTCGTAGAACTCGCTTTCCCCGTCGGGGCGGAGGACGAGCTTGGCCTCCCGGGTGCGGATCATCGTGGTCCGCGTGATCAGCTCCGGGCGCGTGTTCTCGAGGTGGATCTTGGGATAGTAGATGTGCGAAGGGTCGAACCGCTCCAGGGGCTCGAAGGCGTGGCGCTCGTAGCGGTAGTTGTACCCCCCTTCGCTGAAGACGGCCCGGCCGGGATCGCCGCCGGCGCCGCGGAGTTGCGGCGCGAGACTGCGGGCGAAATGCGTGTGCCTGGCTTCAAGGCCGGCCAGCTCGAGGCAGGTGGGCATCACGTCGGCCAGCTCCACCTGCCCGCCGGCCACATGGCCGGCGGCGCAGCCGGGCGACCGGATGATCAGGGGGACGTGGAGCACCGGGTCGTCCATGGCGTTGGACCACTTCTCGACGAGGCCGTAGTCGCCGGCCCAGTCGCCGTGGTCCGAGCAAGCGATGACGACCGTGTCGCCGGCGTGGCCGGTCTCGTCGAGGGCGTCGAGCAATGCGCCCAGCAGCCAGTCCGAGTAGCTGACCATGCCGAGGTAGACGGCGCGGATCTTTCGAAACACTCCCTGGTCGAGCTGATCGAGCCTCCGGCTCTTCCTGATGGCGCGGTAGAGCTCGGGCTTGCGCTGGAGCCGAGGCGGCCGCAGCGGGGGCAGGGCCTCGGGATCGTAGAGATCGTGGTACCCGGCGGGCCCGGCGTAGGGCGGGTGCGGGAAGAACAGTGGGAGATAGAGGAAGAACGGCTTGCCGGAGTCGCGGCGCTCCAGGATGCGCCTGGCGGCCTGCACGCGGGCATAGTCGGGGTAGTCGCGGGGATCGCGGCCTTCGCGGAACAGGAAGGAGTAGTAGCGCGGATCGCTGCGCGGCCAGGGGTTGTCCTTGGCGTCCCACTCGAAACCTTTGACGAAGGCGTGCCACTCGGTGACGCTGTCGGGGAAACACTCGGGCCGCAACAGATCGTTCTTACCGAACCAGTAGACGTCGTAGCCGTCGCTCTTCAGATACCGGAAGAGGTTCGGCTCGTCGGGCCGGAGCAGGTGGTAGACGGTGCGGTGGCCGCGGACGTGAGGCGGCCATCCGGTCATCATGTTGCAGCGCGAGGCCGTGCATACCGGGTAGGCAGCCTGACAATGGGTGAAGCGGACGCCTTCCCGCGCGAGCCGGTCGAAGTTGGGAGTGCGAACCAACGGGTGCCCGTAGCAGGCGAGGCTGTCGCCGCGCAACTGGTCGGGCATGAAGAGGACGAAGTTCGGCCGGCGGGGGACGGACCGGCCGGTTTCCGATGCGGCGGGGTGCCACGGGGCGGCCGCAGTGGTGGAGGCGATCAAGAATTCGCGCCTGCTCGGGTGTTCTCTAGCCATGGCTCTCGATACCGAAAACGTTTTCTACAGCTTCCCTATCCCTACCAGACCTGGTTTTGCGTGTCAACTAGCGCTGGCCTGCGGCCATCGGAGCCGCTTGCGTGCGAGGCGGTGCATCTCGGGGCTAGGGCCGCGAGGCCGGCGCACGAGCAATGGTGGCGCGGGCGGTTTGATCTGGAAGGCGGATGGACGAAGGAGCGGGTTCTTCAGCCGCCGATCGCTGTCATATTGCGCTGGGAGATGGCGGTCTTGGCTTCGGCGGCGATCGTTTCGGCGTCCAGGCCGTAGTGGGCGAGGAGCTGGCGGTAGTCGCGGCCGGAGCTGGCGAAACAGTCGCGGAGGCCGACCCGCCTGACGGCGACCGGGCAGCCGGAGGCGACGACCTCGGCGACCGCGCCGCCCAGTCCGCCGATGACGTTGTGATCCTCGGCGGTGACGATGGCCCGGGTCTCGCGGGCGGCCCGGAGGATCTCATCCACGTCGATCGGTTTGATCGTATGGCAGTCGAAGACGCGCGCGGCGATACCGTCCCGGTCCAACGTCTCGGCGGCTCGTAGAGCCGCCGGCACCATGTTCCCGGTCGCGATGAGCGTTACGTCGCCGCCGTCGCGGAGGCGGATCATCTTGCCGATCCGAAACCGGACGTCTTCGGGATGGATCGCCGGCGCGGGCTGGCGGCCCAGCCGCATGTAGACAGGGCCGTCGTAGTCGGCGATCGCCAAGGTTGCCAGGCGAGTGGTCACCGGGTCGCTGGGAGAAAGCACCGTAAGGTTCGCCATGGAGCGCATGATGGCCAGATCCTCGACGCTCTGGTGGCTGGGCCCGTCGCCGGCGATCTCGACGCCGGCGTTGGTGGCGACGATCTTGACGTTCAGGCGCGGGTAGCAGATCGACTGCCGCACGCCCTCGCACGCCCGCATGCTGGCAAAGACAGCAAAAGTGCTGGCGAAGGGGATGAGGCCGGTGGCAGCGGCGCCGGCGGCCATGCAGATCATATTGAGTTCGGCGGCACCGCAGTTGAAGAAGCGTTCCGGGAAGCGGTCGCGGAACCGGTAGGTGTTGGTCGATTTGGCGATGTCGGCCTCGAAGACGACGACTTTCGGGTTTCGTTCCCCGAGTTCCACCAACGCCTTGCCGTAGGCGACCCGGTTGGGTTCGCATTCCCTCATGGGCGATCCAACTCCGCCAGCAGGCGTTCGGTCTGCTCCGAGGTCAAGGGCCTGCTCAGGGCGTGCCATTCCACCCGGTTCTCCATCGACGGGATGCCTTTGCCTTTCAGCGTATGGCCGACAATCACGTGAGGCGCGCCGCGCCGGGTTTGGGACCTCTCCACGGCGGCGTGGATTTGGACGAAGTCATGGCCGTCGACTTCACACGTCTCCCAACCGAAACTCCGCCACTTCTCCACGATCGGGTTCGGGTTCATGATCTTCGCGGTGAACCCATCGGTCTGCAGCCGGTTATTGTCGATGAAAGCGATGAGGTTGTCCAGCTTGTAGTGGCGCGCGGCCATCGCCGCTTCCCACACGACTCCCTCCTGGAGTTCTGCGTCGCTGATCATCGCATAGACCCGGGCCGTACGGTGTTGCAACTTCAAGGCGAGGGCGATGCCGGTGGCGCAGGAGAAACCCTGACCGAGGGAACCGCTGGTCATGTCCACGCCGGCGGTCTTGCGCATGTCGGGATGGCCCTGCAGCGTGCTCTCGATATCCCGGAGGGTCCAGAGAACGTCGCGCGGGAAATAGCCGCGGCGCGCCAGAGCGGCGTAGAGGGCGGGGGCGCAGTGGCCCTTGGAGAGAACGAAACGGTCGCGTTCCTCCCAGTCCGGACGCGATGGATCGATGCGCAAGCGGTGGAAGTACAGGTAGGTGATGTAGTCGATCGCGGAAAGGGAACCGCCGGGGTGGCCCGAACCGGCGGCGGCGATCATCAGGATGATGTCGCGCCGCAGCTCTTTGGCGATTCGGCGCAGTGCCTCGTAGTCCGGCTCAATGGCCATGGGGAATCCTCAAGTTCTCATAGAGAACGACGCGCGAGTGGGTCCAGCCGATGGAAACGATATCCAGATCGCCGTCGTTGTCGATGTCCACCGCCTGGGTTCCGTCGTGATGCTCGTCTCCCGTCCAGACCAGGTGTGGCGTCCAGGCCCGGCCGCCCTCATGGTTTTCGTAGATCAATAACCGCGAGCTCGCGGGGTCGCGAAGGTTGTGCTGGCCGAGGACCACGTCGATGTCGCCGTCCGAGTCCATATCGGCGCAATCGAGGCTCATCGGCCCGATGAGGGTGTCGATAAGGTGCTCGGTCCAAAGCGCGGTCGGGTCGCGGCCCTGCTCATACCAAGCGAGTTTCGTGGGTGCGCGCATGGACTCGTAGCCGACGACGGCATCGAGTTTGCCGTCACCGTTGACGTCCACCAGGCAGTTCCGATCCGGTTTGCCCGGCGGCCGGTGCAGTTCATGAATCGCAGACCACTCGGACCCGCCGGTGTTCTCGAGCCACCAGGTGCCGAGGAGCAGATCGTTGTCACCGTCCCCGTCGATATCGCCGGCCGTCAGTTCTTCATCCTGTGACTTCCGATGGATCCGCCGCCAGGCCCACTCCTCGTGCGACGGCAGCCGCGGCACGGTAAGCATCTGCAGGCCGTGCCCGGGCTTGTGCCAGGAGAGGGCGACTTCCAGCGTGTCGTTACGAAAGACGGCGGCGGCGACTCCTTGCAGGAAGTCGCCTTCGGCCGTGCCGACGTTCTCGAAGATTCTAAACTTGCCCGCCCCGTCGTTACGCGCCCAGACGAACTGGGCACTCGCCTCGGATCCCCGGCCCTCGGTGCCGAGCACGTCGAGGTCGCCGTCACCGTCGAAGTCATAAACGGCGGCGACATTGTGCAGCGGTTCGCCTAGGTCGTGGCGCTCCCAATTCCCGGCGGAAGCGCCCGGGTTCCGGTACCACCAGCCGCCGGTGACGATGTCCCTCCAGCCGTCACCGTCGAGATCGGCGGGGAACACGAAAATAGCCCGCCAAGGTTTCTCCTGGTCGATCACGTGGCGGCGCCAGCGGCTCGAGGAGCCGCTCGGCGGCGGCTCTTGCAACCAGACGTCGAGGCGCGGAGCCTTCCAGTTGTACGGCTTGCCGAGGATGTCGAGGTCGCCGTCGCCGTCGAGGTCCGCCACCCGCGACTCATGGTTGCCGAAGCCCTCGGAGACGATCTGAAGCCGAAAACCGCCGGCGCCATCCCCATAGAAGATTCGCATCTTGGGCGCTGGATTCACGGTCGGTTTGCCGCCCCACTGGCCCATTTCGGCGGAGAAGATATCGAGGCGGCCGTCGCCGTCGATGTCGGCCACCGCGAGAGAGTGCCCGTGGATGACGTCGACGTCGAGGAGACGGTGAGAGATCCAACGTCCGTCCTTGTACTCGAACCAGCGGAGCGGGCCGTCGCGGTCGCCGGGCTGGAAGACGATCTCCAGCCAGCCGCCGTCGACGAGCTGGCCGGCCGCGGCGCGGGAAAACCGGTAGGCGTCGTCGACGACGTGGGCGGTGAACCTACCGTCGCCGGCATACTCGAACCAGCGGCCGCCGCCCACCAGGTCCATTCTGCCGTCTTGGTTGACGTCGGCGGCCACGAGGCCCTCGTGCTCGTCGCCCTCTTCCCACCGGTAGATCACCCGGCTGGGCCATGGGCCGGCGTGGTGCGGATCTTCAGGGATCTCGAAGAGCAGCAGCACGCGGCCTCTCTGATTCCAGGAAGCCAGCTCGGCGCGCCCGTCGCCGTCGAAATCGCCGAACGCCTGATCGTGATGCTTGGTGGCGCCGGAGTTCTTGATGAGGCGGCGGGTCCAGTTCTTGTGAGGATCGAAGTCCGGGGCGGGATTCTCCCACCACCAGATCTGGTTGCTGCCGGCGTCGCCGCCGAAGACCAGATCGAGGTCGCCGTCGCCGTCGATGTCGTAGGATGCGCCGCCGGCTTCGATGCGCAAGAAGCTGCTGTCGATGATGTACTTGTCCCATCCGCCGGCGATTCTCCGGTACCAGGTGACCGAGGGGCCGACGACGCGGGCCACGATCACGAAGTCGTTCGCGCCATCGCCGTCCAAGTCGGCGACGAGGGAGCCGGTCTGCTGGTCGGAGGGCCCCGGGGCCGGCAGATCGCCGTTGGCGCTCGAGAGGTGCCGCCATGAAGGCGGCGGAGATGCCGCCTGGCCGGGGGCGGACTCCATTTGCCGGCCACAGCCGGCCATGCCCGCGGCCGCCAATGACAGGAAGGCGCAGACAAAGAGGCGCAGTCCCGGGAACAAGGGGTGGGTGCGGCTAGAAGAAAACGTTTTCGACATCCTCTTCACAGTTCTAGAGTGTACTGCAGGCCAGTCCCTGATTGTCAAGACGATTGTTCGGTCCCAGCGTCCGGCGCAGTTGATCTCCGGACTGCCACCCTGCTGGACCGGCCTCCCGGTAGCGGTTTCGAGCCGGGTAGAACGAGCGCCGCGTGCCGCCGGCCCCGTGTTTGGGCCGCTTCTCCGCTTTCGTACCGGCATACACTAGGGAGTTAAGGTGGTGGCATGCGCGTTCGTCTCAAGGACATAGCCGAGCAGGTGGGCGTTTCCGTCGTCACGGTTTCGAAAGTTCTCCAGAACTACCCCGACGTGAGCGAGGAGACGCGGCGCCGCGTGCTGGCGAAAGCGAAAGAACTCGGCTATCAACCCAACTGGGCGGCTCGGAGCCTGGTCACGCGGAAGAGTTTTACGATCGGCATGGTGCTGCCCCACTTGCGGCACACCTTTTTCCAGGAAGCCTACCGGGCCATCACCGGGATCGCTTCGCCGAAGGGCTACACGGTGCTGATGACGGTCTCCCACGAGGATCCGCAGCAGGAAGAGAAAGAGATCGACCAGTTGCTGGCCCGGCAGGTGGACGGGTTGCTCATCGCTTCGACGCATCCTTACAGCAGCGGTGAGTTTCCAGATCGTCTCGAGAACCGCGGGGTGCCGTACGTTCTCATTGACCGCGAGTTCCGCGGCCGGAAGGCCAATTTTGTCGGGACCGATGACAAAGCACTGGGTGTGCTGGCGACCCGGCATCTGATCGAGCAGGGCTGCCGCCACATCGCCCATCTGCGCGGGCCCGAGGTTTCGACGGCGGTGGGGCGTCTGGAAGGTTACCGTCAAGCGCTTGAGGAGGCAGGCCTGCCCGGACACCCGCATTATGTAGCCGGCGGCAAGGGCGACGACGACACGGGTTGCTGGGCGATGAAAGGGTTGCTGAAGACTTCGCCGCGGCCGGACGGGGTGTTCTGTTACAACGACCCCCTGGCAGCCGGGGCAATGCGGGCGGTTCTCGATGCCGGCCTTCGCGTGCCGGAAGACGTGGCCATCATCGGGGCAGGCAACATGCACTACCTGGATCTGTTCCGCGTGCCGCTTTCCACGATCGACCAGCGAAGCGAGGAAGTGGGCGCCCGCGCCGGGGAGCTGATTCTGGAGCTGGTGACGGCGAAGAAGCGGCGCGAGCCGCGACGGGTGCTCGTTTCTCCGCGGCTGGTAGTGCGCGAGTCCAGCAAGAGGAAAGGCTAGCGCTCCCGGGCGGGCATTCACGCCTCCGTGTCAGGCACCGGCGCCCACCGTTTCCCGCGCCAGGCTGTTTCGATCGCTTCAAGAACGGCCTGCGCTTTCATGCCGTCGTAAAAGGTCGGCGAGGGGGTCGCGTCTTCCGCGATGGCCTTCACGAACTCATAGTATTGGTGAACGAAACCGTGCTCCCAGCCGATGACGTGCCCGGGGGGCCACCAGCGTGAAATGTAAGGGTGGCTTGGATCGGTCACCATAATGGTGCGGAAGCCCTGGCGCTCCGGGGCCTCGTCGTAGAAATAGACCTGCAACTCATTCAGACGTTCAAGGTCGAAGACCAACGCGCCCCGGGCCCCCGTGACTTCAAAGACAAGAGCGTTCTTGTGGCCGGCGCTGGTGCGGTTCGTGGCAAACAGGCCGATCGCCCCGTTCTCGAAACGCGCCAGAAAGGCGGCCGTGTCGTCGGTCGTTACCGGACGGATCGCGCCGTCTTCGACCGACCGGCGCTCCTTGACGGTGATCTCCGCCGTGCCCGCCACTTCGGCGAACTCTCCCACGAGCCACCGCGCCAGATCTATGATGTGCGACCCATTGTCGGCCATCGATCCGGCGCCGGCCTTCGCTTTGTCGAACCGCCACAGGAACGGCACGTCGGGCGATAGCGCCCAGTCCTGAAAGTAGGTGGCGCGGAAGAAGCGGACCTCGCCCAGCCTCCCCTGTTGGAGGAACCGGCGGGCCAGCGCCACGGCCGGCAACTTACGGTAGTTGAAGTTGACGACGTGTTTGACGGCCGCCGACCGGGCCGCCTCGTACATGTCGAGCGCCTCGGCGAGGCTGTTTGCCAGGGGCTTTTCGCAAAGCACGTGCTTGCCGGCTTGCGCCGCCGCGACGGCGATCTCCCGGTGCGCGTCGCCCGGCGTGCAGATGCTTACGGCGTCGATTTCGGGATCCGCGATCACTTCCTCCCACGAGTTCGTCCAGCCTTGCCAGCCGTACCGGGCGGCCGTCCCGGCCACATCGTCGCCGATTCCGCACAGCGTCTTGCGGACGACGGCGACGCCGGGATCGAAGAAGAACTCCAGGTCGTGCAGGGCATGGCTGTGGGCCCGGCCCATGAATCCGTGGCCGATCAAACCGATGGACAAACGCGGCTTCATTCGGTGGCCTCCTCTCCCGGCGGCGCCGGCGGCGCCGCCTCGCGTCCAGTGTGCCGCAGATGCGAAAACGTTTTCAACTTGGCTCCGGAAGGCGCTGTAGTATATGCTGGTCTCTGCCCGGGCGATCCCGGGCGCCGGAGCGTAGAAGGTCGCGAAGGAAGGATGGACGTGGCGCGCCTGGCGAAGAGGTTCCACCGCCGCTCGATTCCGGGCTGGCTGTGCGCGGCAGCGGCGGTGAGCGCCGGGGCGGCTGCGCCGCAGACCTCCAGCAGGGTGCCGCCGTACTACGTGCCGATCGAGATCCACGCGGCGGGTTTCGAAAGATACGAGAAGATCGTCGAGGTCCCGATCGATCTGACGCGGTGTTTGCGGTCCCTCGGGCGTTCCGGGGCGGTCGACGTGGCGTCCCTGCGTCTGGCCGAAGTCGATGAGGCTGGAGAAATCGTCGATGCCGAGACGCCTTTCCAGTTCGACCGCAGCGAGGAGTTCCATCCCGCCGGGCGGGCCACGGGGACGCTGATCTTCCTGCTCGGAGGGCGCACCGCCGCCGAGGCGACCCGCCTCTACCGGCTGTATTTCGGCGAAGCGGGGCCGCGGTACCGCTTCGCACGGGCGGCGCCGGCAGTGCGGATCGAGGACGTGGGCGAGTACGAGGGCTTTCCGGCATGGAAGATCACGACTCCCGGGGCCACGTATTACTACCACCATGGCTGCGGCGGCTTTGCGAGCCTCGTAGACGCCGGCGGGAACGACTGGATCGGCTACCATCCCGGCGGCGGCCCGCGAGGCGAGTACCGCGGAATCCCGAACATCGCCCCGCCGCAGTTTCACCCTGGGCGGCCGTCCGGCAAGAAGCCCGGCAAGATCGTCCAGGCGGGCCCGCTTCGAGTACGGCTGCTCTCGGAGACCGAAGACGGGCGCTGGGCCCTGGTCTGGGACATCTATCCGCGGTACGCCCGGATGACGCTGATGAGGAAAGGGCCGGAGCCCTACTGGATCCTCTACGAGGGAACGCCGGGCGGCAGGTTCGAGGAGACCGACTACTGGGTCGACTCCTCCGGCAAGCGGTTCGAGAGCACGTGCTGCCCGCACGGCAAGAAATGGAACGGGAGGCTGCCGGCCCCGGAGTGGGTCTATTTCGGGGACCCGAAGCTGGACCGGGTGCTCTTCCTGGCGCTCCACGAGCACTCGGAGGCCGTCGATGAGTACTGGCATTTCGGCGACGGCGGAATGACCGTGTTCGGTTTCGGCCGCGGACCGCGCGCGGAGGGCTGGCAGCGCTTGGAGACCGTGCCCGCGCACTTGACGATCGGGTTCGTCGAAGCGGCCGCATTCGCTGAAGTCTCGAGGTTCATCGAGTCGGCCTGGCGGGATGTCCGGGTGCGGCTCGGCCGGCCGGTCCAGGCGGCCGGAGGACCTGTTCGAGGGAGGAGCAAGGAATGAAAATCAAGGTCGCCATCATCGGCTCCGGCAACATCGGCACCGACCTGATGATCAAGATCCTGAGGACTTCCGAAACTTTGGAGGTCGCGGCGCTCGCGGGCATCGACCCCAAGTCCGAGGGTCTGGCGCGGGCGCGGCGCCTGGGCGTAGCCACGACCCACCAAGGTATCGACGGCCTCTTGCGGATGGACGTCTTCGACGAGATCGAGATCGTCTTCGACGCCACCTCGGCAAAGGCCCACTTCCGGCACGACAAGATCCTGCGTGAGTACAGCAAGCAGGTGATCGACCTGACGCCGGCTTCGGTCGGGCCTTTCGTCGTGCCGGTGGTCAACCTCGACGAGCACCTGGGCGCGCCGAACCTGAGCATGGTGAGTTGCGGGGGGCAGGCGACCATTCCCATTGTCGCTGCGGTTGCCAGGGTGGCGAAGGTCCACTATGCCGAGATCGTCGCTTCCATCGCCAGCGAGTCCGCCGGGCCGGGCACCCGGGCGAACATCGACGAGTTTACGCAGACGACCGCCCGGGCGGTAGAGAGCGTCGGTGGGGCACGGAGAGGGAAGGCGATCATCATCCTCAATCCGGCGGAGCCGCCATTGATCATGCGCGACACGATCTTCTGCCTGACGGACGAGGACGCCGACCAGGGGGCGATCGCCGCGTCGGTTCACCGCATGATCGGCGACGTGCAGACCTACGTGCCGGGCTACCGCCTGAAGCAGGAGGTCCAGTTCGATTTCGTGGGGAAAGACAGGCCGGTACGGATTCCGGGCCTGGGCGAGCTGGAGGGTCTGCGGACATCGGTATTTCTCGAAGTCGAAGGGGCGGGCCATTACCTGCCCCGCTACGCCGGCAACCTGGACATCATGACTTCGGCGGCGCTGGCGACGGCAGAGCGCATCGCCGCCCGGCGGAGCGCCCCGGCGGGGGCCGGCGGGCGGAAGGAGCAATGAAGCGATGGAGCCGAAGGAACTCTACATACAAGACGTCACGTTGCGGGACGGGATGCACGCCATCCGGCACCGGTACAGCCTCGAGCAAGTGGCGGCGATTGCGCGGGCGCTGGACGCGGCGGGGGTGGACGCCATCGAGATCTGCCATGGAGACGGCCTGGCCGGCTCGAGCTTCAACTACGGTTTCGGGGCGCATTCCGACGCCGAGTGGATCGCGGCGGCCGCCGGGAATGTGAAGCATGCCCGCGTCACCGCGTTGTTGTTGCCTGGCATCGGCACGGTCGAAGACATGAAGGCGGCCTACGAAGCCGGGGCGCGCAGCATCCGGATCGCCACCCACTGCACCGAGGCCGACATCGCCCGGCAGCACATCGAACTGGCCCGGAAGATGGGGATGGACGTGGTGGGGTTTCTCATGATGTCGCACATGCTCCCGCCCGCCGAGCTGGCGCGGCAGGCGAAGCTGATGGAGTCGTACGGAGCCCACTGCGTCTACGTGGTGGACTCTGCGGGCGCGCTGCTAATGGATGACGTGGCCGACCGCTTCAAGGCTTTCGCCGATATGCTGGACCCAAGAACCGAGCGCGGCATGCACGCTCACCACAACCTGGCCCTGGGCGTCGCCAACACGATCGTCGCCATCCGCCACGGGGCTACGCGCGTAGACGCGTCGTTGGCCGGGATGGGGGCCGGAGCGGGAAACTGTCCGCTCGAGGCGCTCATCGCCGTTCTGGACCGCATGGGAGTCCGGCACGGCTGCGACCTCTTCGCTCTGATGGACGCGGCCGATGACCTTGTCCGGCCGATCCAGGACCGTCCCGTGCAGGTGGACCGGCCGTCGCTGTCGCTGGGTTACGCGGGCGTCTATTCGAGCTTCCTGCGCCACGCCGAGGCGGCGTCGAAGCGCTACGGGATCGATACGCGGGAGATTCTCGTGGAACTGGGCCGGCGGCGGATGGTGGGCGGGCAGGAGGACATGATCGTCGATGTGGCGCTGGATCTCCTCAAGCAGAAGAGGGGCGGGCGGGCGGCCGGAACGGAGTGAAGGGATGCGTGCGCAGGCCGCGGTTTGCAGGCGGCGTTCCGGGGGCCGGCCGGCCGCCGGTCCGGCCTACCGGAGTTTGTTCTCCCACCACTCGATTCTGCGGCCGCGCCAGTTGGCGCCGTAGAGATCCGGATCGCCGTCCCCGTCGATGTCGGCGATGCGCATGCTGTGGGAGGCGGTCGTGGCGAGCACCAGCTTCTTCCAGGCACGGCCCGATCCCGGATTGAGGTAGACCTTCACTTCGTCCGGATCCTCGCCCTGGTGCATTTCGGCGGTGGCGACGTCGCCGAGCCCGTCGCCGTTGAAGTCGGCGATCCCGATGAAGTGATGCACGGTCTCGACGGGGGAGTCGATGACGTGTTCCCGCCAGGCGCCCGACTTCGGGTCCGCCGGAGCTTCGAACCACGAGATGCGGTAGGAGCCGCCGGCGCGCTCGGACGGGGACAGGGCGATGTCCGTCCGGCCGTCTCCGTCGATGTCGCCCGCGGCCACGAAGGTGAACGGATAGTCCCACTCGCCGGCGTACCGGTGAGCGGGCCATGCGGCCGACAGCGGATCGCCGGTGTTCTCGTACCAATGCCGCTCCACCACGGCGTCCGCGTCGCCGTCGCCGTCCAGGTCAGCGAGGCGGAGCCCCTCGCCGTCAGGGATTTTCAAGATCCCGTGGCTCCACTTTCCACCGCTCTCCTGCCGGTAGAAATGCAACAGATCCCCCTTGGCGGAGAATGCGCCTTGGTTGCGGCCGACCAGGTCCAGATCTCCATCGCCGTCGAAATCGGTGACCTCGATGTCGTGCAGGCGCTGGTGTCCGGCGATGTGCGGTTTCCATCCGGGGTTCTCGAACCAGACGATCCGAGGCGGATCGTGCTCCAGGGCCACGACGTCCGGATCGCCGTCGCCGTCCATGTCCGCGACCTCGCCGTCGGTGCCGAACTTGCCGCCGGCGATTCGATGCTTCTTCCAACCCGGGTTCTCGTACCAGACGAGGCCGCCGCTGGTGCGGCCACCGGCGATCAGATCCAGCTTGCCGTCTCCGTTGAGGTCGCCGACGGCCTTGAGCCAGACGTCCACGGGGCCTTCGGGGTCGATCACATGGTGTTGGAAGCGGATCTCGACGGCCGGCGCGTTCGCGGCGCCGAAGAAAGCCAACAGGCAGGTAAAGCCGAGTGCGAGGCGGGGTTCAATTCTCATTTCGGGATCCTCTACATGCGGAAGATGACCTTGACGCCGCTGCCGTCCTGGGTGACGCGGAAGGCGTCTTCGTATTGTTCGAGCGGGAACTCGTGGGAGATGAGCAGATCGGCTTCGATCCTCTTCTCGGCGAGCAAGGCCAGGCAGCGCTCCCACGACGTCCAGACGTAGCCGTACGTGCCGATGACGTCGAGTTCCTTTTGCGAGATCGCGTTGAAGTCCACCGTGACGGGGCCGGCGTACATTCCCACGGGCACGAGCGTGCCTTGCTTCTTGACGGCCTTCAAACAGGTCTCGAGCGACTGCGGCGAGCCGGCGCATTCGTAGACGAGGTCGGCCCCGCGGCCGCCGGTTTCTTGCATGACGGCGTCCAGCAGATCGTCCTTCTCGATGTTGACGACGGCGCCGGCGCCCAGCTTGCGGGCGCACTCCAGGCGCCTGGCGTCTTTCTCCAGGCCGGCGATGATGACGCGGGCGCCCTCCAGCCTGGCTACCTGCAAGACCAGCAGACCGACGCAGCCCACGCCGCTGACGAGGACGACGTCGCCGGCGTGCACCTGAGTCCGCTCGATCGCGGCGTGGACGGCGACGGAGATCGGCTCGCCAAGGGCGGCCTCCCGGAAACTGACGTTCTCGGGGAGGCGGTGGCACATCTCGGCGCGGATCGCGATGTACTCCGCGAAGGCGCCGTCGATCATGTAGCCGGCGGAAACCCGCTCAGGACACATGAACGGATTGCCGGCGCGGCAATAGTAGCAGTTCCCGCAGGTGCGGGCCGGATTGGCCGCCACCACGCGGTCGCCGGGGCGGAAGCCTTTCACCAGCGTCCCGGTCTCCACGACCGTGCCGCAGAACTCGTGACCCAGCACGACCGGGGCGTCGCAGCGCCACGTACCGTTGATGATATGGATGTCGGTGCCGCAGATGCCGGCGGCGGCGACCTTCAGTTTCACCTCGTCAGGTTGGGGCTTCGGTTCCGGCCAGTCCGGGACGAAGGTCACCTGCCCCGGACCGGGCTGTGTCTTGACCACGGCTTTCATGTTCTCGCCTCCAGGACGTCGGAAGAGCCCCTTCAGTATACGTTATACAAGTGCTTCTCGATGTTGTGGAAAACGATTTCGGACTGCCTCTACGCCATGAGTTCTTCTGGATGGCCGAGCCGCCGGGGGCCCCGCCGCAGCGTGGACCCAGCGTGGGCTGGGTACCTTTCGATCCGCTTCTCGCCGGGGAAAGGGCCGCTCGCCGCCCGGCGGGTGTTCCCCCTCTGGCGGGCAAATCGAACCAAAAGCGGCTTCCCCGCGCCGCTCATTCCTCCAAAGGCACCCGGACGCTGATGGCGCCGCGGAGTTCGCCGGCCCGGTAGCCGGTGGCGCGGTCATCGGGGTAGCGCTCGGCGAGGATCTTCTTCACCCCGTTGGGGATCTTGTCCTCGGGGCCGTGGCAGGTGAGGCACAGGCCCTGGACCAGCAGCGGCTTCAGGTAGCGCAGCTCCTTGCGGCCATCGGTCTCCACCACTTCGTAGTAGTCCTTCATGACGGCCCCGGCGCGCCGCATGCGCTCAAAGACGCCGAGGACGCGAAGCTCGAACTCGTCGGGCTTGTTGGCCGGGTTGCGCGTGCGGGTGGTGACGCGGCGGACGTAGCGCCCCCGGCGTTCGGAGTAGGCCTTGGTCTCGGCCAGGGCCTTCTCCGAGCAGACGGCGACGGCGCGTTCGAAGCCGCCGGCGGCCAGCTCCTTGCCCAGAAGCTCCTTCAGGTGTCCGGCCAGTCCCCCGGCCACCTGGCGCGCTTCGGCCACCGCCTTGGCGACTTTCGGATCGGGGATCTTTTCGGCCGCGGCGGCCAGCGCAAGCGCGAGAGCCGCGGCGGCGACCATCGTCCAGGATCGGGTTGCGCCGTTCATGGCGACTCCTCCTCGGCTGCCGGAGGCAGCGTTACAGCTCCACGCCGGTCTCCACCCAGCGGCCCGTACGGGCGCTTTCGAGCACCGCGTCGCAGACCTTTTGGGTCTGGAGCGCGTTGCGGAAATCGGGCTGGGTGGGCTTGCCGGACTCGATGCCCATGACGAAGTCGGCCAGAGCGTTCAGGAACGTGTGCTCGTAGCCGATGCAGGTGCCGGGCACCCAGTAGCGGTCCATGTAGGGGTGCTCGGAGTTCGTGACGTGGATCTTGCGCCAGCCGGTCAGGTGCGATTCGGTCTTCTTGCCGGACTGTTTCTGGATGTACTCGAAAAACTGCAAGTACTCGGGCTCCTCCAGGTCGAAGTAGAGGCTGCCGCCGGCGCCGTTGAGCTCGAACGTGTTGTAGTTCTTGCGGCCGCGGGCATACCGGGTGGACTCGAAGGTGCCCAGGGAGCCGTTGGCGAACTCGGCGAGGAACATGCAGGCGTCGTCGATGCCGACGGGCTTCACCTCGCCGGTGACGGCGTGCTTGCGCTCCTTGACGAAGGTCTCGGTCCTGGCGGTGACGCGGGTGATGGGGCCGTTGAGCCACATGGCAGTGTCGATGGAGTGGGCCAGCAGGTCGCCGGTGACGCCGGAGCCGGCCACGTCGATATCGAGGCGCCAGAGCGCCGGGCCGCCCTGGGGGACGTCGGGCGAGATGGTCCAGTCCTGCAGGTAGGTGGCGCGGTAGTGGAAGGGACGGCCGATGCGGCCTTCGTCAACGATCTGGCGGGCCAGGGCGATGGCCGGCACGCGGCGGTAGTTGAACCAGACCATGTTCGGCACGCCGGCGTCCTCGACGGCCCGGACCATCTCCTCGGCCTCGGCGACGTTCCGCGCCAGGGGCTTCTCGCAGAGCACCATCTTGCCGGCATGGGCGGCGGCGACGGCGATCTCCTTGTGGGTGTCGTTGGGCGAGCCGATGTCGACGAGATCGACGTCGGGCGCCTCGACCACCTTGCGCCAGTCGGTCTCGACGCGCTCGTAGCCCCAGACCTCGGCGAAGGCCTTCGCCTTTTCGGCGTTGCGCCCGCAGACGACCTTCAGCGCGGGGCGGTGCTCGACGGGGAAGAAGTCGTTCAAGCGTTTGTAGGCGTTCGAGTGGGCCCGGCCCATGAAGCCGTAGCCGATCATTCCGATTCCCAGTTCCTTGGCCATCTCCAGATCCTCCAATTACGCTCAGCCGTAGCGTTCCACCAGCCCGTCGACGAACTTCTTGCACTGCTCGGTGGCGGCCCAGGCGTCGGGCCAGAAGCAGAGGTCGATGGTCCAGAAGTCGTCCGGCAGGCGGCTGGCCCGCACCAGGGCGGGCATGATCTCGTCGAAGTCCAGCACGCCGAGGCCGAAGGGCGGGTGGGCGCTGGTTTCGTCGTTGCCTTGGGCGTCCTTGTGGCAGGTGTTGTCGGAATCGATCAGGTGCACGTGGTTGATGCGCCCGTTGAGCATGCGGAGCAGATCCACCTGGCTGGCGAAGGTCTCCTTCTCGCCCTCCTGGCGGGCGCCGACGACGCCGGCCATCTGGCCGTGGCAGGTGTCGTAGAGGATGCCGAAGTTGTCCTTGCCCACGGCCTCGTGGATGCGGACGACGTCGCTCGGCTTGTTGAAGGCGAAGCCGGGCTCGAACTCCCAGGTGACGTAGAGCCCGTGGTCGGCGGCGATGTCGCAGCAGGTCTTCCAGGCGCCGACGACGCGGTCCATGGCGGTCTGGTAGTCGATCTCGCGGAGGATGGTGGGCGGCTGGACGGTGTCCACGCGGATGCCGCCGATGCCGAGGTCGCGGGCGAACTCGGCGTTCTTCTTGAATTCGGAGATGTATTTCGATTGATCGTCCGTATTGATCAGCTTTTCGCCCCAGAGGTTCGCGGCGATGCCGCTGAAGGCGAGGCCGGTCTCAGCCATCTTCGCCCGAAGCTCCTCGCGCTGGGACTTCTCAGGCATGGCGCCGGGCCACTCGTCGTCGGGGCCGTTGGGGTTGCCGGGGTTCGGGTGCGGGGGAAAGGCGCCGAGCTCGACGGCGTCGAAGCCCAGTTCCTTCAGCCGCCCGATGACGGTGTCGAAGCCGATCGGGTGCTCGGCGTAGGGCCCGATGGTGTAGGCCCAGGAGCCGATCGAGACGCGCTTGCTCATCGTAGCCTCCGGCCTGAGATGTTATCGCAACCGGCAAGCCGCCGAGAGGGTTTCCGGGCGCCGCCGGCGGCGTCACGACGGGTGAAGGCGGTACACTTCGAGGAGTCATCCGGAGGAAAAGCAGATGCCGAATCCAGAGGCTGAAAGCTGGAGCCGCCCGCGCCGTCCGATCGACGTCATCGTAAGACCGTTTCAGGAGTTCGCCCATGGAGCCGCCTCGGGCGGCATCGTGCTGCTGGCCTGCACGATCGTCGCCCTCGTCTGGGCGAACTCGCCATGGCGGGAATCCTACCACGACCTGTGGCATTCCGAGCTGACGATCGCCATCGGCTCGTTCAAGCTCTCTTCGAGCCTGCACCACTGGATCAACGACGGCCTGATGGTGATCTTCTTCTTCGTCGTCGGCCTGGAAATCAAGCGCGAGGTGCTCGCCGGGGAGCTCTCGTCGCTGCGCCAGGCGATGCTGCCGATCGCCGCCGCCGTGGGCGGCATGATGGTTCCGGCGCTGATCTACGCCTCGTTGAACTTCGGGCGCCCGGAGATCAACGGCTGGGGCATTCCGATGGCCACCGACATCGCCTTCGCCCTGGGCGTGCTGGCGCTGCTGGGCGACGCGGTCCCGCTGCCGCTGAAAGTGTTCCTGACGGCGCTGGCCATCGTGGACGACCTGGGGGCGGTGCTGGTGATCGCCGTGTTCTACACGTCGGACCTGAATCTGACCGCCCTGCTGCTGGGGGCGCTGGTGCTGGGAGCGATGTTCCTGCTGAACTATTTGGGCGTCCGGAGCCCGCTGGTCTATTTCTTCTTCGGAGTGGGGCTGTGGCTCTGTTTTCTGGCCTCGGGAGTGCATGCGACGATCGCCGGCGTGCTGGCGGCGATGGCGATTCCGGCAAGGACGCTGATCGACGAGGAGACGTATCTGAAGCGGGTGCGTTTTCTGGTGGGCCAGATTGAGCACCACAACGCGGGTCAGTCGCCCGCGGAAGCGCGGTCCCAGACCTGGACGCTGGCTTCGAACCTGGCCCACCAGTCCGAATGTCTGCTGCCCCCGCTGCACCGTCTGGAGCACGCCTGGCATCCCTGGCAGGCGTTCTTCATCATGCCGGTCTTCGCCCTGGCGAACGCCGGCATTGAAATCGGCAGCGGTTTCCTGGGCACGCTGGCCGAGCGGGCGGCTCTTGGCGTCATCCTCGGCCTGGTGATCGGCAAGCAAGTGGGCGTGACTTTGTTCTCCTGGCTGGTGGTGAAGATGGGATGGGCGGCGCTGCCGGCGGGTGTGACTTGGAAGCAGATCTATGGGGCCGGGTGGCTGGCCGGCATCGGTTTCACCATGTCGCTGTTCATCGCCAACCTGGCGTTCCAGGACGAGGAGCACCTGCTGATGGCCAAAGGCGGCATCCTGGTAGCCTCGCTGATTGCCGGGGTGATCGGCTACGTCTTGTTGCGCCGCTGGATCAGCCAGCCCGCTGAGGCCGGCGCCTCCTGATACGCGTCCAGCCGGATGAACTCTAAACAGCGGATTGCGAGCCTCCCGCGCGTGGCCGGCGGGCGGGCTTGGCTATAATGGCGGGTTAGCTCGAGGCCGGGCATCCCCCCGACTATATCGATTTAGTGACGGACGGAGACCTGATCATGAGCCAGCCCTGGAAGACCGAGAAGTGGTTCACCAGCCCCTGGAACTGGGAGCCGGAGGTGCGCGAGCATCTCCACTTCCCGGAGCGGATCAAGATCCACGACGTGACCCTGCGCGACGGCGAGCAGCAGACGGGCATCGTGCTGCGGCGGGCCGACAAGGTGGCCATCGCCAGGAAGCTCGCCGAGGCCGGCGTTCACCGGATCGAGGCGGGGATGCCCGCCGTCTCGGCCGAGGACGAAGCGGCGGTGAAGGAGATCGTCGATCTCGGGCTGGCCTCGGAGATCTTCTCGTTCGCCCGCTGCATGCCCGGCGACGTGAAACTGGCCAAGGAGTGCGGGGTGAAGGGGATCATCACCGAGATCCCCTCGAGCGACCACATCATCGCCAATGCTTACGCCAAGGACATGGACTGGGCCGTGAAGGCATCGATCGAGACGACGCTGGCGGCCAAGGAAGCGGGGCTGTACACGGTCTTCTTCACCATCGACAGCACGCGCTCGGAGCCGGAGAAGCTGCTCGACCTGATCGAGAAGGTGGCCAGCGAGGGCCATATGGACGCGATGACGATCGCCGACTCCTTCGGCGGCTGCACGCCGGAGGCGATCGGGATGTTCGTGCGGCGCTACCGGAAGCGGTTCCAACAGCCGCTGGAGATCCACTGCCACGAGGACTTCGGCATCGGCGTGGCGAACACGATCGCGGCGCTGGCCAACGGGGCGTCGGTGGCTCACGTGACGGTGACGGGCACCGGCGAGCGGGCGGGCAACGTGCCGCTCGAGGACACCGTGATGGCGCTCGAGTGCCTCTACGGCGTCGATACCGGCATCCGGACCGGGAAGCTGTACGAGCTTTCCAAGCTGGTCCAGGAGCTCACCGGGATCGCGGTGCCGAAGAACCGGCCGATCGTGGGCGATTGGCTCTACCGGATCGAGTCCGGCATTGTGACGATGTTCCACCGGCGCTGCCGGGAGAAGGAGCCGCTCGAGTACATACCGTTCGCGCCGGAGCTGGCCGGGCGGCCCGGCGTGGAGGTGGCGCTCGGCAAGGGCTCGGGCATGGCGAACATCGAGGAGCATCTCGAGAAGCGGGGCCGGACGGCGACGCCGGAGCAGGCGGCGGAGATCCTGAACCGGGTGAAGGCGCGGTCGCTCGAGAAGAAGGCGCTGCTCACCGACGAGGAGTTCGACGCGATTCTCGAGGAGGTCCTGGGCGCTTGACGGCGCCGGGGGCGCGGCAGGGAGTTGGACGATGTTTCGCACGTTGGACGAACTGGTAGAGGCGGCCAAGACTTATGGCCCTGTGCGGATCGCCGTGGCGGCCGGGCACAGCCCGGAATGCATCGCCGCGCTCAAGCAGGCGCAGGAAATGGGCCTCGCCGAAGGGATCTTCATCGGCGACGCGCGGAAGATCTGGGACCTGGCTGACGAGGCGGCCTTCGAGTTGCCCGCCCACCAGGTGCTCAACGAGCCGGACGGCGCCCGGGCGGGCCGCCTGGCGGTGGAGATGGTGCGCGACGGCAGCGCCACCCTGCTGATGAAGGGCAAGATCTCCACCGCGGCGCTGGTGCGGGCGGTGCTCGACCGGGAGGCCGGGCTGCGCACCGGGCGGCTGCTGAGCCAGGTGATCGTTTTCCAGACGCCCGGCATCGACCGGCTGATGCTGATGACCGACGCGGCGATCAACATCGCGCCCACGCTGGCGCAGAAGGCCGAGCTGTGCCGCAACGCCATCGAGGTGGCGCACGCCATCGGGATCGAGCAGCCGAAGCTGGCCGTGCTGTGCGCGCTGGAGCAGGTGAACCCGGAGATGCCGGCCACGGTGGACGCCGCCGCGCTCACGGTGATGAACCGCCGGAACCAGATCACCGGAGCCTTCATCGACGGCCCGATCGCTCTCGATGCTCCACTGAGCCGGTTCGCCGCCGAGTGCAAGGGAATCGACAGCCCGCTGGTGGAAGACACCGACATCTTCCTGGCGCCGGACATCGAGGCGGCCAACATCTTGTACCGGGCGATCCTCTACTTCGCCCGCGGCGAGTCGTGCGGCGTGGTGATCGGAGCCAAGGTGCCGCTGATCCTGCTTTCGCGCGCCGAAAGCCCGGAAACCAAGATCCGCTCCATCGCCCTCGCCGTCCTGGTAGATCGGCACGCCAAAGGCAGGTAGCGGGATTCGGTCTCGGTGGATCTCGCTGCGAGACGCGGCGGTTTCGCGTGAGGGTTTCCGTCACTGTGATAGCCTCGACACATGGGGGAATCGCAGCAACGAACTCCAGGAGCCCAGAGCAGTGTGAAACGGCTTCGCCCGGTGTTGCTCGTGATTGCGGCCTGCTGCCTGGCCGCCGCCCCGGCGGCCGCCCAGTATGAGAATGACTATTTCTATGGCGACGTTCCCTACGTCCCAACGCCGCAACCCGTGGTCGAGGCGATGCTGGAGCTGGCCGAGGTGGGACCCAACGACATCGTCTACGATCTCGGCTCGGGCGACGGCCGCATCGTCATCACCGCGGCGAAGAAATACGGGTGCCGGGCCGTGGGCATCGAGATCAACCCGCGGCGCGTCGAAGAGGCCCGGGAGAACGCCAAGAAAGCAGGGGTGGCCGACCGGGTGAAGTTCATCCAGGGCGACATGTTCAAAGCCGACATCCACGAAGCCACGGTGGTGACCCTGTACCTGCTCTCGTCAGTGAACGAGAAGCTGAAGCCGAAGCTCTTCAAGGAGCTGAGGCCGGGCACGCGGGTCGTCTCCCACCGCTTCACGATGCCGGACTGGAAACCGGTGAAGCAGACCAGGGCCGAAGGGAGGCCGATCTATTTGTGGCGGATCCCGGAGCGCCGGCAGACGCGCCGCTGACGCGGCAGCTCATCTGATGTTCCGGTAGAGCCGCGCCAGGCGGTGCGGCGAAACTCCCAGCAGATACAGGCCCTGGATGCAAAACCAGCTCCAGAGAGTGCGCCACAGGCCGTCCCGGCGCCATCGGCGGGCGGAGACGACGATCGGCGCGTCGAGCAGCGCGAGCTTGCCTTCTTTCCTGAGACGGCGCACGAACTCGTAGTCTTCGAGCACCGGGTACGGCTTGTACCCTCCCAGCCGCTCGAATACGCTCCGGCGGCAGAAGATGCCCGAGTCCCCGTACAGAATCCCGAAGCGCCGCCGCCAGCGGTTGATACGCGTAAACAGGCGGGCGGTGAAGTCCCCACCCTCGTATTGAATGTTCAGATTGCCGGCCACGGCCCTGTCGCTCCCCATCGCTTGCCGCACCGCCTCGATGGCCCCCGGTGCGGGCCGGGTGTCGGCGTGGAGGAAAAGGAGGACGTCGCCCGAAGCCACGCGGGCGCCGGCGTTCATCTGTTCGCCCCGATTGGCGCGACCGGCCACGACGCGCGCCGGCGGCGGCACCCGCTCGATCGTGCCGTCGGTGGAGCCGCCGTCGCTGACGATCACCTCGTCGGCGCCGAGCCGGACCGCGCGGGTGACGGCCTCGCGGACCGTCCCCGCCTCATTCAGCGTGGGGATAATGACCGAAACCGACAGCCGGGACAAGATCAATTCTTACGGCCGGGCCTCCTCTCGACCCGGCCCGCCAGGGGCGCCACGACGCCGGCGCCGCAGACGCCGACGCCGTTGTTGAGTAACGCGTTGAGCAGGTTGAAGAGGACGGAATAGACGACCTGTTCATTCACCGGCTGTTTACCCGGCATCCGGAAGCTGATCGGGAGCTCTTTGGCGATCTGGAGCCGCAGCGAGTTGGGCAGAATCCGGCCCGAGCGGTCGCGGCGGTTGCCGACGCGGATAGGCGTTTGCAAAACGGCTCCCGTCTGCCCGTCCACGTAGAACTGGCAGCGGGAGAACCAGCCGAGGTTGGCCGGGTCAGCGGCGTCGAACAGCAGCAAGGGGCTCTCCCGGTCCTCGGGAGCCTCCAGGTCGAGTACGATGCCGCGGTCGTGGTCTTCCAAGCGAATCTCGAAGCCCGCCTGCCGGGCGATGTTGCCCACGAGTTCCGGGTCCAGCTCGAGCCGCAACAGCTTGTGCTTGCCCGCCTGAAGCACTTGCATCTGACGGCTATTCTACCGCGGGGCCGGCGCCGGGCGCGGCGGCGCGGCTCACCAGGAGGCAAGCGCCTGCTCGTAAGCCTGAAAGGTGGCCTCGTCGAACAGCACGAAGATGGCCTCTTCGACCGGAGTGTCGCCTTTCTCGAGATGCCGGGCTACCGTGCGCAGAGCAATCGGGGCGGCGAGGTCAACCGGGTAACCGTAGACGCCGGTGCTGATCGACGGGAAGGTAATGACCCTGACGCCGCGGTCGGCGGCCAGTTTCATACAAGACTCATAGGCGGAGGCGAGGGTGTTGGCTTCGCCGTGGTCGCCGCCGCGATAGATGGGCCCGACGGCATGGAAGACATACTTTGCCGGCAAGTTCCCGGCGCCGGTGGCCACCGCCTGGCCCGGCGGACAGAGCCGGATCTTCTCCCGGATCTCGTTGAGCTCCTTCATGATCGACGGCCCGCCGGCCCGGTGGATGGCTCCGTCCACCCCTCCTCCGCCGCGCAGGCCGGAATTGGCCGCATTGCAGATGGCGTCGGCGGGGACTTTCGTGATGTCGCCCTGGATGAGCTTCAGAACCTTGCCGTTCGGAAACCGCTTCTCCATGCCGCTGATTATACGCCGGGTTCAACGGCGCCGAGGCGCCCGGCCGGCTTCCGGCTTCCTCACCCCGGTGAGCCGTACGACGATCTGTCCGCCCGCTTGCCCAACGGGCTCCCAGCGAAAGCCCTGGATCGCTTCCACGGAGTCCCGCTGGCCGGCAGCCAGTACGCAGCCGCCGGTCTGGATCTTCCGGGCGATTTCCCCGTTTTGATTCCGAAAACCGAAGTCCAGAAACCGGCGAACGAAACTGTGGTAGTGGACGGTCCCCGGGTAGAGCTCAGCCAGCACCCGCTGCTGGCGCAGGGCGGCGAAGTTGTTGCCGAAATGCAACGCGAAAGTGGGCAGCGAACAACGATAGACTCCGGTGACGGTGCAATCTTCGAACCGTCCCAGGATCGCTTCCAACTGCGCTTCCTCGGCGCGATGCCGGGCCCACTGGGAGAACTGCCCGGGCAGTCTCTGCGCCGCGTAGGCCAGACCGCCGGCGAGCAGAACCGAGAAGGCGGGCGCGAAAAGCCGCGGCCAAGGGGCAGGCCGGGGCCGGCTCAGGAGAGCCGCAGCCAGGATCCCGTTCAGCAATGCGGCGAGCATCATCGCCGGAAGGGCGTAGTGTGCCGCGTAGTGCTTGATGGTGAGCGCCACCGACAAGAACAGGCCGGCCAGGCCCGCGAGGAAGAACCGGAAGGCATAGCCGCGCGCACGGGTGGATTCGCCGCGCCGACGGACCCAGCCCGGCAGGGTGGCGAGAAAGAAGGCCGCCAGCAGCCACACCAGCGGCTCCTCGGCCCAGAGCCGGGCGGCGTTCCCGGCCAGAACGGCGAGACCCGGCAGGCCCACTTCGCCGGAGCCGTAGCGGCCCTGGCGCGCCAGCAGCGCCCACAGCCAACCGGCCACCCGGGGCAACTGCGCGTAGATCGGGATCAGGAAGACGCCGGCGGCGGCGGTCATTCCGGAGAGAAACCGGATCCTGGCCCGCCGGCTGTAGAAAGCCAAGCCGAGCAGCGCAACCGGTGCGAAGGTCACTTTGGTGACGATGCCGAAGCCCGTGGCGGCGCCGGCAAGCGCCGCCGTGCGGAGTTCGGCGTGTGTCCGGGCCGGCTCCGGCCGGGCGATCAGCGGAGCCAACAACCCCGCCAGAGCCAGGAACGCAATCATCAGCAACGGCTCGGGCGAGACCCGCGTCTGCGCGAGCAGGATCTGGCGGAACAGCAGGAAGGTCGCCTGGAAGACGAGGGCGGGCCGCAGCGAGCCCGTCGCTGAGCGGATCCGCCGTCCGGCCCAGTAGAGCAGGCCGAACAGCAACAGGTTCAGAACGAGGTTCACTGCGTGGAGGCAGGCTTCCGGCTGCCGCAGGACGGCGCGGTCCAGCGGCTCCCGGCTTCCGCTCAGGCTGCTGGCCAGCCATCGGGTGAAACAGACGGCTGCGGTAAGTTCCTGAAGCGTGGTGCCGGGGTGGTCGGTATGGGCCGGAGCCTGGAACGTGAGCAGGTTCACTGCGTTGACGAGGTAGCAGTACTCCGGATCAAAATTGGGCGACCAATAGTAAGGGCCGTGGGCGCGCACCGCCGTCAGCCCCAGAGCCAGCACGGCCCCAGGCACGATCCAGAGAACCCAGTCCCTCGGCGCCCTCCCCATTTCAAAGCGCTCCGGCCGGGCGCGCCCCCCTCGCCGATTGTCTCCTCATGCTCCGGCTCCGCATTTGATCCGCGCCAGGCCCGCCAGGGTCATCCGCAGCAGCAGGAAACCGTGGCGAAAACGGTGAATGTTCGTGGTTCCGTAAGCTCGGGCGCGATACCTCACCGGCACGTCAACGGATCCCAGGGCCAGCACGGAGGCGCCGAACAGCAAGTCGAAGTCGCCGAATGGATCGAGCTCGCCGAAATCCCGCCGCCAGGCGGCGATGCGCCGGTAGTCGTGGCGGGCCAGCAGTTTCGTACCACAAAGGGAATCGCCGAAGCGGGCATCAAGCAGCCAGCTCAGCAGTTTCGCGAAGAAGATGTTGCCGAGGCGGTTGAGGAAGGGCATCGCGTTTCCTTCCATCGGGTAGACGAGGCGCGAACCATTGATGAAATCGCCCCGCCCCTCGCGCCAGGCGCGGTAGAAGCGCTGGAGCAGCTCCGGTGGCACGGTGAGATCGGCGTCGAGGATCGTGAGTAAAGGTTCCGAGGCGTGTTCGAAACCGAAACGCACCGCGTCGGCCTTGCCTTCACCCGGCTGGCGGAGGCTCCGGATGCGGTACGGGCCTTCCCGGTAACGGGCCGCCCGCTGGATCTCTTCCCAAGTGCCGTCCCTCGAGTGACCTTCAACGAAGAGGATCTCCACCGGGCAGCCGAGGTCCGGGAACCGGCGGAGCGCCTCTTCGATGCTGCCGCGCTCGTTGCGCGCTGGGATTACGCAGCTCAGCCCCGCCGGCGCACGCGCCATGACCGGGCGGAGGGCTACGACATCCACCAGGCCGAGCCACCGTATGAGGGGTACGAGCGGCAGAAAGCGATTGGCGAGATTACCCAGTCCCAGCAGCCGGAATGGGCAGTAGAGCCGCGGCTTGTGCCACACGACGGCGTAACCGCTCAGACGGGCGAGGTGATCCATGTCCGCCCGGGTCAGGAATGTGCCGGGAACTTCGCCTTGGCGGAGCCCGAGGCGGTTGGCCAGCCGGTAGAGCCATCGGAAATACGGGTTGTAGAGGACGATCAGGATTCGGGACGTGTGGCAGAGGCGGGGCTTCAGCCACTCGAGCCGCGCCTGGATATCGTACTCATGGTTGAAGGAGCCGTTGATCAGGACCGCGGTACGGCGCTCCGCCTCCTGGCTGAGGTCGGGGAAATCCTCAGGCTCATCCACCCGGCGGCGGGCGGGGCACTCGATGTTCTCGAGAAGCAGGCCGGTATCGTCCGGCCGCGGGAGCCACTGGATCACCTGGTCATAGTACCGGGTGAGCCGGGAGAGCTCCCGGGCGATGAGGCGATTGGCATAGCGCTTCCAACCGGGAGGCCGTGGCGCCGCCGGCGAGGTGGACTCCACCCCGCTATACTAGCAACACAGCCATGGCTTCCCGCCGTTCGGAGCCCGCTCCCGCGCTGGTTCTCTTCGATATCGACGGCACCCTGCTGCGCCGCTCCGGTCCGCATCACCGGCGGGCCCTCGAGGATGCCGTCCGATGGGCGACGGGACGCGAAGTTTCCACCGATGGGATGGCGCTGCAGGGCATGCTGGATCCCGACATTCTCACGTCTCTGATGCTCGAGGCCGGGCTCGCCGGTACCGAGGTGCGGCGCTTGTTGCCGCAGGTGATGACGAAGGCGCAGAGCCTCTATGTGCGGCGGTGTCCGGATTTGCGCGCCAAGGTCTGCCCTGGAGCCCGGGCTGTGCTGGCCAGATTGAAGCGCGCCCGCATACCCGCCGGGCTGGTGACCGGAAACCTGCGGCGCATCGGCTGGACCAAAATGAGGCGGGCGGGGCTGCGGGACTATTTGCGTTTCGGCGCTTTCGCAGGCGAGGCCCCCACGCGCGCGGCGCTGGTTCGCCTGGCCCTGTCCCGCGCCCGCCGGGAAGGCTGGATCCGGCCGGATTCCCTGGCGACGCTGATCGGCGACCATCCGAACGACATTCAGGCGGCGAAGGCCAACGGCATTCAAGCCGTCGCCGTGGCCACAGGGCTGAGCCCGGCGGCGGAGCTGGATCACTGCCGGCCGGACGTGTTGCTCGGCGATCTGCGAGAGTTGCGCCTGGCGATGCTGCTTCCCTAGGGGATTCCCGGACCGCCTTTTGCAGTTGACTCCGGCTCCCCCGTATGGGACCATGGGCTGAGAGCAGAAGCAGCAGGTCGGCATCCCTTTGTGTCCCTCCGCGGTAAGATTCCCGGGCATGTGTATTGATCCCCTACTGTTTCTCTAGTCCGGCATCAGGCCCTGGCGTGCCGGGCGGCCGCTCCATCGGCGGGCTTAGAGCCAGGCGAAAGGAAGTACATATGGCAACAGCAAAATCCGGCGATACGGTCGCCGTCAACTACACTGGCAAGCTCGACGACGGTACGGTCTTCGACACCTCGAGCGGGCGCGAACCACTGGAATTCAAGATCGGCTCCGGGCAGGTCATCCCGGGATTCGAGGAAGCGGTCATCGGCATGAGCCCCGGTGAGACGAAAACGGCGTCGCTGGCGCCGGAGCAGGCCTACGGCGCCCGCCACGAGGAACTGGTGATCACCCTGGGACGCGACCAGGTGCCGGAGGGTATGCCGATCACGGTCGGCCAGCGCCTTTCACTGCGCTCGCCCGACAACCGTGAATTGCCGGTGGTCGTTACCGAAGTTGCCGAGGATTCCATCACTCTCGACGCAAACCATCCGCTCGCCGGCAAGACTTTGCATTTCGACATCGAACTCGTCGCCATCCGCTGAACTCTGTCCCGAACGGAGGCGTCTCGCCGGCATCGGGGGAGGACGTCCCAGCGGCGGTTTCCGCGGGCAGACGGACAGATTGCGCTAAGGCTTCAGCCGGCGGCGGAACCACTCGACCGCCAGCCGCGCGGCCCGACGGCGGTTTTCCCGCCGGAGGAGCCGGTGGCCCTCGCCTTCAAAGACCACCAGCTTCGATTCGATGCCGGCCTTCTCGAGCCGTGCCGCGATCTTCTCGGCCTCTTCCACGGGCACGATGGGATCGTTGCGCCCATGGAGCAAAAGAAGGGGCGTGCGGACATGCTCGAGACGATGGATCGGCGACAACGCCCGCAACATGTCCCGCTGGCGTACCGGATTGCCGTACTCGGCCTCCAACAGCGGCGCCAGCCAGGGGGCGGCCGTCTCGAGGAGCGCTTCCAGATCCGCGAATCCCCCGATCAGCACACCGGCGGCGAACAGCTTCGGGCGGCTGGTGAGAGCGGCCAGCGCCAGGTAGCCGCCGTACCCCCACCCGAGGATCCCGAGCCGCCCTGATGCGGCCCGCCCGGAGGCCGCCAGCCACTCCGCACAAGCCTGGACGTCGCGGATGGCATTCAAGCGCTGAGGGCCATCGTCGAGATCGGCAAAATTCCGGCCGCGGCCGCCGGAACCGCGGACGTTCGGCGCAAATACTGAGATCCCGCTCTGGACGATCGCCTGAATGAGCGGCTGGAACGCCGGCCGGGCCTCTCCCTCGAGCCCGTCGTGCACCGAGACGACCATCGGGGAGGGGGCGGGGCCGCGGGCCTGGTAGAGCCAGCCGTCCAGTTCGACGCCGTCGTGGGATCGGAACCGCGCCAAGCGGGGACGGACCAGCTTTCCCAGATCCAATCCGCCGTGGGGGACGTTCGTCAACCGGCGGACCTTCCCCGCCGTCCGGTCGATCAGCCAGACGTCCGGCGGCATGGCCGGGCCGCTCGCCGAAACCGCGATCTTCCGGCCGTTGTTCGTGACACTCAACCCGTGCACTACTTCCCCCGGAATATCCGGGCCCGGCGCCAGCCGCCCGGTGGCCAGGTCCACCAGGCTCAACCGGCTGCGCCCCGCTGCGTTCCAGAGCAGTGCCGCCCAGCGGCCGCCTGCAGCGGCCACCAGACGTTCCAGATCCGCATCGGCTCGCTGCGCCAATATCTCGATGGGTCCCGGCTTCGCCGCGCTTCCTTCAAGCCGGACGCGCGCCAACGCCGGCCGGTCGCTTTGCGCATCCGTCACCAGGTAAACAGATTCCCCGCCCGGGCCGAACACAGCGTCTCGGGAACAAGCCTTTCCGCGGTGAGGAGTGAGCAGCGTCTCTCTGGCGCTGCGGGTACGGCGCAAGTAGACTTGCCAGCCGTGCGTTGGGTCGAACCGCTGAACGAGGAGGCGGCGGCGGTCCGAACTGATAGCGGTCAGCCGCACAGGGCCGCCTGCCGGGAAGCGGGAGCGAACGGCGTTGGCCCGCGGTGCGTAAAGGCCGAGAAGCAGCTTCCCGCCGCGCCGTGCGGCCCCGAACCCGATCCAGGTCCCGTCGGGACTCCAAGCGCCCAGCCAGCTCCACCCGTCTGCTGGAGCCGTGAATCTCCGGCCGGCTTTGCCATCCGGCCGGACCACGTAGAGCCCCCGGGTGCTGCCCCCTGCCGACAAGGCCGCATAGGCCAGCCACTTCCCGTCAGGAGACCAGCGCACCGTGCAGACCGGCTCAGCGCCGTGGGTGACCTGGGCCGGCCACCCGCCGGCTACAGGAACGGTCCAGACCTGCGGAATCCCCGAGACGTCGGAAACGAAAGCCACTGCGGCGCCCTCGGGAGACAGCGTCGGGGCCAGCGCCGCTCCGGCGGCCACCGGGAAGATCTCGGCCGCCGGAGCCGGGCGGGCAAGCGGCACGGCGAGCGACCACGCCAGCGCGATGACCACCGCACGCATCCCCTTCATTGTCCATTTGCGAACGGTTGAGCCGCTAGTGCGGAATGAGAGACGCCGGCCGGAAGCGCCGGCCCCGCCGGCTGGTGCGGAGCCGGCCGCCGCCTCTCACTTGACGTTGATCGTCCCGCGGCAGTTCGGAGCCCCGCAGGAACAGGGAACCTCTTCGGCGTCGGCGTCGAAGTTGTAGTCCACGGTGAGTTCTTCGCCCGGTTCAATGACCCGTTTGCTCATGTACAGGATGTGTCCCCTTACGATCCAGGCATAGAGGTTCGGGTTGCAACTGTGGTTGATGAACTCGGCCCCGCTGCCGCCCACCGCGCCGTCGATCGTCCAGTACTTGTCCAGGGTGAACAGATAATTCAGCGGGGCTTCCGCCCGGCGTTTCGTCTCCCGGCGGCTGATCTTCTCCCCGGTGTACTCGATCACCTTCCGGCGGGCCGGAATTCGCTCGGCGGCGAAGACGCCCCAGCGGTGGATCTTGGAGCGGCCGAGCCGGAGCTTGAAACAACAGTACCGGGGATCGAGCCGCGGTTGCGGCCCTTTCCAGTTCTCGTCTCGCCTCTGGGCAACCGATGACCGGCTCGGATAGCGGGGCGCAGTGGATGCCCGTGTTCTCTTCGCCATTGCTGCGCAGCAATTCTATCTTGATGGGAATCCAGATGCGGGGCCGTCACCCGCCGTGCGGGCAGGGCCGCGGCATCCCATTCAACCGTCGCCCGATCCCGCCTACCGCCTCAGCGACCCTTTCGGGATGTGCGGGTTGCAGATGGGCCAAGGGGAGTACGCCAGCGTGTGGTCCCGGCGGTCTACGTACAGCCAGACCTCCTCGTCGCCGAACTTGAGGGTCTGGATGATCCCTTCCTCGCAGGAATGCGTCCGCGCGACCTCCACCTTTCCCACCGCCGCATGTCCGGATTGCGGGCCCCAGTCTTCCATGAACTTCTCGAAACTGTAGTCCCGGCACGGGTTCTCCTCCGTGCAGCCCCACAGGGCGTACGCCGCCTTGTAGTCGTGCTTTTCTAACAGTTGGAGAAAAGTCTGGATCTGCTTCTTTTCCCGGTAGTCCCGGAACTGGAAGTAGAGTACGCTTCCCACTACGAGCGCGAGGATCACCGCGAGGGCGATACGTTTGAGGATTGCCTCGCGCCGCGCTTCCTTGACGCCGTACGTTTCCAGAAACCCGGACATGGCAAACCTCCCGCGTTCGCCGTCACTGGACCGGGTAGGCCTTGTCGTACGCTGCGGTGGCTTCTTTCGTCAGGTCCAGCGCCGGCTTGGCATAGACGATGTTGGAGACATCGATGACGATGTCGATGTTCTTCTCCTGGGCCAGCTTCTGGATTACCTGCTGCATCTGACGGCCGACCCGGGTGAGGATCTCGTTGCGCCGGTACTCGAGATCCGCCTGCAAGTCTTCGGTCTTGCGTTGCAGATCCCGCTGTTTCCTCTGCCCCTGGATCCGCAGGTCCTGTTCGGCCTGGGGCGTCAGTTTGCCGGCCATCTTCTGGAGCTGGTCCTGGATGTCCTGCAATTCCTTCTGGAGCTTCTGAATCTCCTCCTGCCGGGGCCGGAACTCGTTCTGCATGTCGGTCTGCGCCTTTTGCACTTCCGCGGTGCCCAGGATCGCTGCCTGCAAGTTCACCACGGCGACATTCGTCTGCGCGCCCAGCGGCAGAGAGGCCAACGCCAACACGGACAGGATCATCCCATGGAAATGGTTGATTCTCAACATGAAAACTCGACTCCTCTAGGTGCTAATCTCACTCTATCACAGGCCGTCTCGCACCTCGGCAGCCAGCGCTTCTCCAAGCACCCGCCCGGCGCTTCCCGACGGGGGTTCCACGCCTAGCAGTTTCGCTAGTGTGGGCGCCACGTCGTTGAGCACGCATGGCTCGCGGTAGTTCCCGGCCCGAATGCCGGAACCCATTAGAATCAACGGGATATGCGCGTCGTAGGCGTGCGGGCTGCCGTGGGTCGCCGTGTTGGCGCCGAAGATCCAGAATGGCTCGGCCACGGCGTACAGATCGGCCCCGCGCACCCGATGGAAGCCGTTCAGGACCCGCCGGCCGATGGCGTCTCCATCGACGTCGCCGGCGGCCAGGTCGCCGTAGGTGTAGACGCGCAGAATGTGCGGAACGTTGCGCGCCGCCTTCGCCGCTTCGGTCCGAACCTCTTTGAGATCAAGGCCTTTCCCGGCAATGAGCCGGTGGTTCAGGTAGGGTGAGGGTCCGGACCGGCCGAGAACCCAGTTCCCCTTCCCGTAGAGTTGCGTCAACCGCCGCTCGACCGCCCGCGCGATCCGGTCCTCCGGCAGCCTCCCGCCCGGCAGCCCCTGGGCCTCCCGCTCCTCCGGCACCGGGGCGACCCCGTGGTCGGAGGTGAAGACCACGAGGACGTGGCCCAGCCCGATCTCGGCGTCGAGGAAGTTCAGAAACCTCCCCAGGATGCGGTCGGTGGCGATCGAGATGCTCCGGACCTCGGCCGAGTCGGGGCCCCAGCGGTGCCCTACATAGTCATTGGCCGAGAAACTGACCGCCAGCAGATCCGTTGCGGCATCCCTTCCGAGACCCTCGGCGCGCACCGCCCGCTCGGCGAACTCCCGGACCAGCTCGTTGGCGTAAGGCGTCCGCCGCAGCAGACCGTAGTACTCAGGCCCCGGCTTCGGCGGCAGTTTCACCGAGGGCTCCGGGGCGCCGTGAGGCCTCCAGGACTTGCCAGCCCACTGTTCGGCGGCGCCGCTGGAGTTGAACTTCCCCACCCAGGACGGCAGACGCTTCATGTACCAAGTGCTCGTGACAAAGTCTCCCGACGCTGCGTCATACCAGTAAGCCGCATCGGCTGAACGCCCGGCCGTGAGGATCGCCGCCCGGTCTTTGATCGAAATCCCGATCACCTTCGCCCCGGGGCGGACTTTCAGCTTGTCGCCGATGCCGTCCACGGCCAACCTCCAGGGGGAAGCGCCCGGCCCCTTCGCGCCCACCAGCCGGACGTTGGGGTCCCAGACGCTGGTGACCGTCCTCCGGAGTGTCCGGTCGTACCAGGAATTGCCCACAATGCCGTGGACCGCCGGCGTAGCGCCGGTGAGGATGGTGGCGTGGCCGATGGCGGTCACCGTAGGGAAGTGATCCAGGAAAGCGTTGGTGAAGACCGCTCCATGGCCGAGCAAGCGCTTCAGACCGCCTTTGTAACTCGAGGCGAAGCGCGAGAGATAGTCGTAGCGGAACTGGTCCACCACGACCACCACGACGAGGCGTGGCGTTTCGACGGCCGGCGCCGGACGCCATGCCGCCAGCAACAACAGGGTCCAGATCATGTATCGCATCGGCGACAACCCCGCCAGAGGCTCATCCCGGCCCGTCGGCTCCCATCCCGGCCAGCCGCCGGAGGCTCACGCCGCTCCGCCCAGCGAAGAGCCGAAGCCGGCGCTCTGCTCCTCGGATCCGGCGGCCCAGCCGCCCGCCCTGCGCGCGACGGCCGAGGCTGCGGTGGGACCCTCGAAGCCGCGGGGAGCGCCCGAGCGCGCCTCGGCGCTGGAAACGGGACCCGCCGTAAAGGCGGGGCGCACGAAAGCCAAAAAGCTGCACAGCGCCATCGGATCACCTCTGGCATATTTAGAACACTCCGGATGCGCAAGCCGCTCTGCCTGGCCCGTGCGGGCGGCGCCGGACGCCGACCTTCGCATTATCGCACAGGCGTCCCCGCGCGCCTGCGCCGCAAGGACTTGAGAGAGTTCAAGTATTGCAAGAGATCGGCGGTTTCCAGCGGCTGCAGCCGAGGCCAGGAGATTCCCGCTTCACGTACGCGTTCATACATTGCCGGGGCGTGCTCGCATAGCTGGGTGATCAACCACATGGTGGTCCGCCTCCTGCCGTCTCCGGCCAACCGCGGTCCTTCATGCGCGAGTCCCCCGTGGCAGCTTCCGCAACGCTTCCTCTGGAAGAGTTTCCGGCCCACCGCCGGATCCCCGCGCTGGTCGAAATAGTGGATCGTCCACAGGTACCCCAGCAGTTGACGGGCTTCGGTCTCCGAGAGAACCGGGCCCTGCGCCCCGTAGGAGGCGTGGTTCCACAGTGCGGCGACGAACTGGGCTGGCGTGCGGGCCGGAAAACGGTTGGCCGGGGGATATCGATGGCAACCGGTGCAGCCCTTCTCCTCGAAGACGCGCCGGCCGCGCTCGGCGGAGAGCGGGTGGTAATCCATTCGCACGCCGCGGCCTGTCTGCAAGACCAGCCATCCGATGAGCTTCCAGGCGTCGCCTTCTTTCAGCTTCGGCAGCCGCGGCCGGGAAGCCGAAGCCCGCGCGGAGTGGTTCCACGCAATTTGGACCAGCCCGCCGAAGCTCGCGGGCGGCGGGGCCGGCGGGCCCGCCGGGGGCGAATGACAGCGGCTGCATCGTTTCGACTCCAGGACGTCGCGCGAGCGGTTCACACGTCCGACCTGAGCAGCGATCGCGTCGGCATAGAAGTAGGAGAACAGGTCAGCGGCATCCTGCTCGTTGACACGAAGGTGGATCCCTTTGGTCCACAGCAAGGGGGCGTGGCCCCACATGGCGGCGGCCAGTCCGGCCCGGCTCGTAACGAAGCGTTTGTGGGACCGCGTGAAGCCGCCGGCGGCCCAAGCAACGCCGTGACAACGCGCACAGCCGCCGGAGCGGAAGACCTCCCGGCCACGGCGGGAGTCGCCAGGCACCTGTGCCGGCGCTGACGCGAAGCTGCAGGCAAGCATGACGACGGCTGCCCCGTTGCCCCTCACTTCCCCAACAGTAACGCCCGCCTCCCCGGCCGCGCAACGCGACAACCGGGGGACGGGCGCTACTTCCAGATGCTCCAACCGAACGCTTCGGCTGGAAGTGTGCCGCCTAACGGCGGGCCGGCTCAGCCGGTGGTTCGATCGTCAGAGCGAGCTGCTGAAGCGGCAGAGAGCTGTTCTCAGCCATCTCTTTTTCCTCATCCGACACTGGAAGCCGTCGAACGATTCCCGAGGCCCCGTTGGTGACCCGCGCCAGAAAATAGGTGTTCCCGTAACGGTGGAACAGCAATTCGCTCCGGCCGTCAGTAGCGACTCCCTCCGGCCGGGTGGCCGCGATCGCGTGAGCCGAGCCCCGGCTGTTCCTTACGATCAGAATCGATTGGTTGTGAGTATGTCCGTCAATGACATACCTTCCCGCCGCCATCGCTACGCCGCTGACGTAGTAGTCGAACGGGATCTCGACGGACAATCTCTGCGGCCAGAAGCCGAACGCCGCCAGGGAGCCCACTAAGGCGAACAGGCTCACGGCGATTGTCTTGTGTTTCATGCTTTCGAATGCTCCTTCCGGAGTTCGCCGGCGCCCTGGTCTTGCTGGCCGCCCCGGCAGCCGTTCTGCGCCCGCCGGTCGGCGTCTCCGTTAGTGAATACGGACGCGGGCGGCAAAAGGTCACGAAAAACACGGCTGATTTCCGGATCCGCCTCACCCGGTCCGGCGGCAATGGCCCCTACCGGCCCGGAGAGCTCGGCAGCGTTTTTGCGTTCACAGCGACGCTCGTCTTATATCTCGCGGCGTCTCAACGAGTTGCCGGCGCCGCCGGACTCCCGCGGCGATCCCCGGCGTATCCTGGCACTCGCTGGAGGACGATTCGGCGATGGCGAAGTTCGATCTGGTTTTCGAAGGCGGGGGAGCCAAGGGCATGGCCTTTGCCGGGGCCCTGGAGGTGCTGGCGTCCCGCGGCCACCGCGCCCGGCGGCTGGTGGGAACGTCAGCCGGGGCGATCGTCGCCACCCTTTGCGCGGCCGGTTATACCCCCGAGGAGATGCTGGCGGCCATGGCCGAGGAGCGCGCCGGGCGCCCCCGGTTCCTCGACTTCTTCGATACGCCCGGGCCCGGGGACTTCTCCGTCGAGGTGCGCACCCGGAGCCTGCTCGGCAAAGCGCTGCGGAGCATCGACCTGCCGTGGATACCGGCGGCTCTCGAGGAGGACTTCGACCGGCTCCTGCTCACCGCTTTACTCCGCCAGGCCCCCTTCGCCCGTTTCTTCTCGCTCGTCGAGTGCGGGGGGCTTTTTCGAGGCGAGGCCCTCGCCGCCTGGGTCGCCGAAAAGCTTGAATGCAAAGGCATCCCGGGATGGATTTCTTTCGAAGACTTCCACCGGACCACCGGGACCGGGCTGACCATGGTGGCCGCCGATCCGGCCGATCGCGAGATGCTGATTCTCAACCATCGCACCGCGCCCGCGCTTCCGGTGGCCTACGCCGTCCGGATGTCGGCCGGCATCCCGTTCGTCTGGCAGCCGGTCCGCTGGCGCGACGAGTGGGGCTCGTATCGCGGGCGTTCGAAGGCGGGCCACGGGATTCTCGACGGCGGCCTCTTGTCAAACTTCCCGCTCCGGTTGCTCGTCGAGGACACCCCGTTCCTGCGGTCGGTGATGGGCGGGGGACCGCCGGAGCCGGAACGCTGCCTGGGCCTGCTGTTGGACGAGGAACTGCCCGTTCCGGGCGTTCCGCCTCCGCCCGAGGACGATCCGCTTTGGGAGGAGATTCCCCTCTTCCGGCACGCCCTGGATCTGCTGGCGATGTGGACGGCCGCCTGGGACAGGCCCGCCCTCCGGCGTTTCGAGCCCTTGATTTGCCGCTTGCCGGCAAAGGGCTACGGCACGCTGGAGTTCGCCATGGACAAGGTGCGGCGGGAACGGCTGCTGGCGGCCTCCCGGGCGGCGATGACGGCGCATCTCGACCGCCGAACGGGGAATCTGGGGCGCGCCGCCTGAGAGCTGCTTGCGGGCCGGCTCGGCGTTGCGGTTATCCTAAGGCGAGAGGGGCTTCCGGCCGCCCAGATGCACGTCGAAGCAGCAGAAAAAGAATGGTCCGCGGCGGAGATCCGTGACTTGATCCGCACCCGCCTTCGCCCGCACTATGCCGCGCTGGCGCAGTGCAGTTCCACCCGGGAGCTCCAGTCGCTGCCCCTCTATCGAGAGCTGGCGCCGGTGATCGGGCGCGTCCTGGACACGCCGGAGATCGGCCATTTCGGCCCCGCCGATCCACCCGCCAGGCGGCGTTACCGGTTCTTGGCCTGGAACGTCGAACGGGGGATACAGCTCGACGGGCAGCTCCAGGCCTTCCGCAGCCACGAATACTTGAAGAGCTGCGACGTGCTCCTGATCACCGAGACCGACGTCGGCATGGCGCGGTCGGCGAACCGCGACGTGGCCCGCACGCTGGCCCGGGAGCTCGGCTACCACTACGCCTTCGCCCCTTGCTATATCAACCTCGTCAAAGGCGCCGGCATGGAGCGGCGGGTGGACGGCGAGAATGAACTAGGGCTTCACGGCAACGCGCTGCTCAGCCGGTATCCGATCCGGCGGGTGCGCTCCATTCCCCTCGCCAACGGCATCGACAAGATGCGGGGGCGGGAGAAGCGCATCGGCCGCCAGGCGGCGGTCTGGGCCGAGATCCACTTCCCGAACCTCGTCGTACACGCGGTCAGCGTCCACCTGGACGCCAACTCCACCCAGCGCCACCGGCGCGATCAGATGCAAACCATCCTTGACGCCCTCCCTCCACGAGGCCCCGTGGTCATCGGCGGGGACTGGAATACCACGACCTACAACTCTTCCACCGCCTTCCGCGCCATCATGGGCTACTGCCTCCGCGTCCTGATGGGCGTGGACAACGTGATCCGCAACCACTACCTGCACCCGTACAACCGCTTCGAGCGGGAACTGTTCCGCTTGTTGGAGGAGCGGGGTTTCGACTGGCACCGCGCGAACCGGCTCGGTGAGCCGACGATCTGCTACGAGTTCGAGAACCCCCGCATGTTCCACGGGCTCGCCGAGTGGGTGCCGCTCTGGTGCTTCCCCTTCATTCGCTGGGCGCTGCGCAACCACGACGGCAAGTGCCCCCTGAAGCTCGACTGGTTCGCCGCCCGGGAGGTGCAGGTCGACAACCCGGTGGTGATCCACGGACTGCGCGATGCCGGCGGCGCCCCCTTGTCGGATCACGACGCCGTGGGTCTCGACATCTCCGCCGCCTGAGGCGGACCTGCCCGCCCGGGCCCCTGTGCCCCCCGGCGCCGAACGGCGGCTCCAGCAAGGCTGAAGTATGATGAAAACGTTATGGAAACGACCACCAGCACGCCCGCCGAAAATCCCGCCGCTGAAACGGTCATCGAGTTGGAAAAGCAGTATCTGATCCAGAACTACGCCCGTTACCCGGTCGTCCTGCACCGCGGGAAGGGCTGCGTGCTCTACGATACTAACGGCAAGAAATACCTCGATTTGGTCTCCGGGCTCGGGGTGAACGCATTGGGCCACGCCCACCCCCGCATCCTCAAGGTTCTCAAGCAGCAGGCCGGGCTGCTGATCCATTGCTCGAACCTCTACTACCACGAGTACCAGGGGCCGCTGGCCAAACGGCTGGCTGAGATTACCGGGCTCGAGCGGACGTTTTTCTGCAACTCGGGAACCGAGGCGATCGAAGCGGGCCTGAAGATGATCCGCGCCTACGGCCGGTCGCGGCGGGCCGAGAAGCATGAGATCGTCTCCCTCGAAGGCTCGTTTCACGGCCGGACGCTGGGTTCCGTCTCGGTGACCGGGCAAACGAAGTACCGGGAACGCTTCGAACCCCTGCTGGCGGGCGTGAAGTTCGTGCCCCGGAACGACATCGGGGCGCTCGAAGCCGCCGTCAACGACAACACGGCGGGTATCATTCTGGAGATCATCCAGGGCGAAGGCGGCGTGTATCTGACCGATGAGGCGTTTGTCCGCCGGGCGAGGGAGCTGGCCAACCGCCACGATGCGCTGCTGCTGTTCGATGAGATCCAGTGCGGCGTGGGCCGCACCGGAAAGTTCTGTTCGTACCAGCTCTTGGATCCCATCGTGCTGCCCGACATCGTCGCCCTGGCGAAGCCTCTGGCCTGCGGGCTGCCCCTGGGCGCGGTGGTGGCGAACGGAAAGGCGGCGGCGATGCTGGGCAAGAGCATGCACGGCTCCACCTTCGGCGGCGGCGCCCTCGCTTGCCGGGTGGCGCTCGAGTTCCTGGACATCCTCGAGGAGCTGCTGCCCCGGATCTATCAGCTCTCCGGCTACTTCAAGGTGGAGCTTCAGGAGCTCGCCCGGCACTACCTTTTCATCAAGGAGGTCCGCTGCTACGGTCTGATGATCGCCGTGGAGATGGAGATTCCCGCGGCGATGCTGGTGGCCGAGGCTCTCGAAAACGGCCTGCTGATCAACGCGGTCCAGGAAAAGACGATCCGCCTGCTGCCGCCCTATGTGATGACCGACCAAGAGGTCGACCGGGCGATCCGCCTGCTGGAGAAGGTCTTCCGCAAAGGCCGCGAGTATTTCGTCGAAAGCGGCCTGGCGGACAGGCTCTTGCAGGAGAAAGGAGGGCCGGCCTGATCAAAGCAGGTCGCCGCGCTTCTGCTTCTCGAGCAGCTTGACAACCCGGCCGACCTTCTGAGCTTCCGAACGCGAGGCCACCAACAGGGCGTCTCCGGTATCGACGACCACGAGATTCCGCACGCCGACCAGGGCGACGAGTTTCTTTCCGGCCTCCACGTAGTTGCCTTCGCTTTCGAGCGCCAGCAGTTGCCCCCGGGCCACGTTGTCGCCCGGACGCCGCGCCAGCAGCTCGTAGACGGCGTTCCAGCTCCCGAGGTCGTTCCAGCCGATGTCGCCGGCCACGACGCCCGCCACATTGTCGGCCTTCTCGAGCACCGCGTAATCGATGGAGATGTTCTCGGCCTTTGGAAAACTCTCCCGCAGGGCGGCGGCGAAGCGGCGGCTCGAGAAGGGCGGCAGGGAATCGAGCAGGGCGGCCGTCCGGGGCAGGTGGAGGCGGAGCGCATCGAGGATCACGCTGGCGCGCCAGAAGAACATTCCCGCGTTCCAATAGAAGCGTCCGGCGGCGAGGAACTCCTTCGCCGTCTCCAAATCCGGCTTCTCCCGGAAACGAAGCACCGGTACGGCGCCCAGCCTCCCCGGCCGGGTTCCCTCGGGGAACTCGATATAGCCGTAACCGGTTTCCGGCCACCGTGGCTCGATGCCCATCACCATCAGGCGGCCTTGCTCGGCCCCTTGGAACGCGGCTTTGACGAGGCGGCGGTAGCGGCCGGGGCGGGCGATGTGGTGGTCCGAAGGGAAGACGCCCAGCACCGCATCGGGATCCTGTTCGTAGACGATGCGCGCCGCCAGGCCGATGGCCGGAGCGGTGTTCCGCGGCTCCGGCTCGGCGAGGATCTGCCGCGGCGGTATCTCCGGCAACTGGCGCCGCATGGCCCGCTGGAGGTCCCGGTTGGTGAGGATCCAGAGCCGCTCCGGGGGGATGAGCGGTCGCAGGCGCTCCACGGTTTCCTGGACGAGCGTCCGGTCCCCGAAAAACGGCAGGAGCTGCTTGGGCGTCCGGCGGCGGCTCCGAGGCCAGAAGCGCGTGCCGCGCCCTCCGGCGAGAATCAAACCGTAGTGGTGTTGGCCTGCCATCGCTGCCATTCCTCCCGGGAACCGGTTCGGCGGGGCTTCCGGCGCCGGATTACGGGGCGATCCGGTAAGGGCGGATGATCTTGAAGGTGCGCCGCCAGCGCGTCTTGGTGAAGAAGTTCTGAGCCAGGTCCAGCAGGTGGTCCAGGCCGATGCCCGTATCCACGAGCTGCTCGGTGGGTGCGTCGTAAGACCAGTAAATGATCACCGGCTTGCCGATGATGTTCTTGCGCGGCACGAAACCCCAGTAGCGGCTGTCGAGGGAGGCGTCGCGGTTGTCGCCCATGACGAAGTAACTGTTCGGCGGCACGACGACCCAGCCGTCCTCGACATTGTTGGCCAGCATCTCCCGGGCCGGCGTGTAAAGCCGGACGTTCGGCTCGCTCGGAAAATTGTCCCGGTAGGAGTCGATGTAGTCGGTGCTGTGATAGGCGTACGGCTCATCGAGCCGTCTGCCGTTCAGGTAGACCTGCTTGTTGACGATCTTGAGCCGGTCGCCCGGAACCCCGATGACCCGCTTCACGAACGTCTGGGAAATGTCGATCGGGTAGCGGAAAACGATGATGTCCCCCCTTTTGACGTCCTCGTACGGCAGCAGGTACTTGCTCACCGGTCCGGCCGGCGCATAGGCGAGCTTGTCGACGAGCAGGTGATCGCCGATCAGCAACGTCTCTTCCATGGAACCGGTGGGAATGACGAAAGCCTGCACCAGCGTCGTGGTGCCGAACAGCAGCAGGAGAATCGTTACCGTCCATTCGGCGATGGTTCCGCGCTGCGGCGGGGACTTGGCGGCCTGCGTCTTTCCTCTCGACTCCTGAATCGCTTCCTCTTTGGCGGCGGACAATTCCTGTTTCTCCAGCGTTCTCAAGGATCTGTTCCCATTCTAGCCGATGTGCCGCAGCGTCCTGCTCACTCCGGAGTCCGCCGGCGTCCGCCGAAACGCGGCATCCGGAAGACTTCGGCGAGGGCTACGTAGAAATTCACCAGTCCCAGGCCGCTCACGGCGCCACGGAAGTACGGGTTCATCCAGATCTCCCGCCACTCGGGGCTGACCCAGCCGAAATAGTTCAGCGACCAGTAATGGGACCACGGAAACGCCAGCAGGAAAAGCCCCATCTCGAAGCACAAAATGGCCACGAACAAGTTGCCCAACCCCCGGAAACGTTCCGCCATGCCCTGTCCGCCCGCCGCGCTCACCTCTGCCACCGCGTCTCTTGGCGCCCCAGCCGGCATCGAATGGTTCATCTCAATCGGCCCCGCGGAACAGACCGAGCTGCCCTTCCCCGCCCCCGGAGCCGGCCTTCCGGCGTCTCGGCGGAGGCGGAAGCCCGCAGACCTCGCGGACCGGGGCGAAGCTGCGGCGATGTTCCGGCGTCGGCCCCAGGCGCGCCAGAGCCTCGAGATGTTCCCGGGTGCCGTAGCCCTTGTGCCGCGCCAGCCCGTAGCCGGGGTAGACGCAGTCGAGCCGCCGCAAGCAGGCGTCGCGCTCCACTTTGGCCAGGATCGACGCCGCGGCGATCGAGATGCAGCGCACATCTCCCTTGACGAGGGCCTTCTGCGGAGCCTCGGCGTCCAACTGCAAGGCATCCACCAACAGATAATCGGCCGGTGGGTCCAGTTGCTCGAGAGCGCGCTTCATGGCCAGCCGGGAAGCCTGATAGATGTTGATGCGATCGATTTCGGCGGCGCTGGCGCTGGCCACGGCCCAGGCAGCGGCGTGGCGGCGGATCAGGCCGGCGAGCCGCTCGCGTTCTTCCGGGGGAAGCTGCTTGCTGTCGCACAGCCCGGGCACCGGCTTTTCAGGGGAGAGAACCACCGCCGCGGCGAAGACGGGACCGAACAGGCAGCCGCGGCCAGCCTCATCCAGTCCAGCGATGCGCCGGTACCCCATCGCCCGGGCCGCGCGCTCAAACTCATCCGAGCACACCGCCGCCCCGCTCTCTTTCGCCGCTCGTCCGGTTCCCGCCACAGGCCGCCCCGGAACTAACCGTTGTTCTGATTCTTCTTGCCGAAGTTGGTTTCGCGCTCCTTGAGACGCGCGGCTCTGCCGCGGAGCTTCCTCAGGTAATAGAGCTTCGCCCGCCGAGCCTTGCCGGTCCGCACGACTCGGATCGATTCAATCACCGGGGCGTGGATGGGAAAAATGCGCTCGACGGCCTGCCCGAAGCTCATCTTGCGTACGGTGATCGTCTCGCTGATACCGCGGTTGTTGCGGGCGATCACGGTGCCTTCAAACGCCTGGAGGCGCTCTTTTTCGCCTTCCTTGATCCGGACCTGCACGCGGACCGTGTCGCCGGGGCGGAATTCCGGGATGTCGCTCCGCATCTGTTTCTTGTTCCACTTTTCAATCAATTCGTTCGTCATTTCGAACCGTACCTCTAATCCTTCGATTCCGTCGCCGCGGCGCCGGCCGTCCCTTCTAACAACTCCGGACGATTTCGCGCCGTCTTTTCGAGCGCGGCCGCCCGCCGCCAGCGCCGGATCTCCGCGTGGTTGCCGCTGAGCAGCACTTCGGGGACCTTCCAGCCCCGGAACTCGGCCGGACGCGTATATTGCGGGCAGTCCAGCAGGCCGTCGCCGGCAAACGATTCGGCCAACGCCGACCGCCGGTTGCCCAGTACGCCGGGCGCCAGCCGCGACACCACGTCGATCACCACCGCCGCAGCCAGCTCACCTCCGCTCAGCACATAGTCTCCTATTGATAATTCCTCATCGGCGAGATGCTCCGCCACCCGCTCGTCTACGCCTTCGTAGCGGCCGCAGATCAGCAGGATCTCGTCCATCTCGCTCAGCTCCATGGCCGTCCGCTGGCGGAAGAGCCGGCCCTGGGCGGACAGCAACACAATCTTTTGCCGCTCGGAACGCGCCGGGAAGATCTCCTCGGCAGCCGCGAAGATCGGCTCCGGCTTCAGCACCATTCCTTCTCCGCCGCCGAAAGGCCGGTCGTCCACGGTCTTGTGCCGGTCCGCCGTCCAGCTCCGGAGGTCGTGGATCCGGATGCGGATCCGACCGGCTTTGACGGCCCGGCCGACGACCCCGTAATCGAAGGGGCCGCGGAAGAACTCCGGGAAGATCGTCAGTACGTGGAACGTCACTCCCGGTTCAGCTCCAGCAATCCTTCCGGCGGGTCGATCTCGATCTCCCGGCGTTCGACATCGACCCGCACGCAAATCTCTCCGGTGAAGGGGATGAGGATCTCCCCGCCACCCTCGCCTTCGACCTGGAGCAGGCCGCTGCCGCCGGCCTCCAGGAAGTCGGCGACCCGGCCCAGGCGGCGTCCGGTCCTGTGGTCCAGAACGGCGCAGCCGACCAGATCGGATTGATAATACTCATCGGGCGGAAGCGGGAAGCGCTCGGCCAGCGGGACGCAAACTTCGGCTCCCCGCAGCTTCTCTGCTTCCGAGATGGAATCGACACCCTTGAACTTGAAGATCAACCGGGCGCCGTGCTCCCAAGTCTCTTCCACCTCGAACTTCCGAACCTCGTTGGGGAAGCCTTCGGCGCCTCTCAGCGCTACCCATTTCAGCCCGGCGAAACGCTCGGGGTGGCTGCTCAAAGAGACCGCGGAAAGTTCCCCGCGGCGGCCCCGGGTCCGCATCAGGCGCGCGACCGTCACCCACTCCCCGGAGGGGCCCTCCCCCTGCCGCTGCGTGCCCTCTGGCGATCCTTCGCCGGATTGCACAGCCGCGAATTACTCCAGGATCTCCAGAGTGAAGCGACGGTTGAGCTTCATCCCGGCGGCGCCGAGAAGCGTCCGAATCGACCGCGCGGTCCGGCCCTGCTTGCCGATCACTTTGCCCAAATCACTCGGCGCGACGCGTAGTTCGAGAACAGTGACTTGCTCCCCTTGTACCTCGCGCACGCTGACCTGATCCGGGATGTCAACCAGAGCCTTCGCGATCTCCTCGACGAGTTCCTTCATCCCTGCCATGACAGCGTCTCCTATCACACAGCTTGAACATCCGGCGGTTCCCCTCGACAGATATCCAAGTCACTATTTCGACCCTTTGTCCGGGCAGGAACCCGGAGAGATATGCTGTCCTGACTAGATGATAACACCGTTAAGGCCTTGAACCGCAGGGCCCTTGTCGTAAAAGATCCGCGCGCCGGGTACCGCAGGACAACCGGCCGATCACCCGCAGGCTCAGCCCGCCGGGGCCTCCGCCGGCTCCTCGGCCGGCTTCTCGACGGCCTTCATCAGCCGCCTCACCGTGTCGGACGGCTGGGCGCCGACGCCGATCCAGTACTGGATCCGGTCGAGCTTGAGCACGATCTCCGGCGGGTCGGTCCGGGGGTTGTAATGCCCCACGATCTCGATGCAGTCGCTGTCGCGCGCTTTGCGTTTGTCAATCACCACGACCCGGTAAGTCGGCTTCTTCTTGGCGCCGAACCGGGCCAGTCGAATTGCTACCATCGCTACCTCGAACTCCTTATATATCTTAGCCAGTTAAGTTTACCAGCCCGCCTCCATCCGGCGGCCCGGCAATCAACGGAAGCCCCGCGGCAGGGCCGGCGGCAGCTTCATCTTGGCCATCTTCTTGGCCATCCGCTTGCCCATGAAGCCGCCGGTGAGGCTCCGCATCATCTTGCGGGCCTGGCCGTACTGTTTCAAAAGGCGGTTGACTTCCTGGACCGTCGTGCCGCTGCCCTTGGCGATGCGGCGGCGGCGCGAGCCGTTGATGATCATGTGGTTGCGCCGTTCCTGGGGCGTCATCGAATCGATGATCGCCACCACCCGCGTCAGCTCCTTCTCGTCGATTTCGACGTTGCGCATCCCCTTCAACGGTCCGATCTCGGGCATCATCTTGAGCAGCGATTCGAGCGGCCCGAGCTTGCGGAGCTGCACGAGCTGGTCGCGGAAGTCCTCGAGGGTGAATTCGTTCTCGAGGATCTTGCGCTGCATCTGCTCGGCCTGCTTCTGGTCGATCTGCTCCTCGACCTTCTCGATCAGGCTGAGCACGTCACCCATGCCGAGGATGCGCGAAGCCATCCGGTCCGGGTGGAACGGCTCCAGCGCGTCGAGCTTCTCGCCGACGCCGACGAACTTGAGCGGCTGGCCGGTCACCTGCCGGATCGACAGGGCCGCCCCGCCCCGGGCGTCGCCGTCCATCTTGGTCAGGATGATCCCGGTGATGCCCAGGCGCTCGTGGAACTGCGAGGCGCTCTTGACGGCGTCCTGGCCGGTCATGGCGTCGGCGACGAAGAGGATCTCAGTGGGCCTCAGCGCTTCCTTGAGCTGGGCCAGCTCCTCCATCAAAGCGTCGTCGATGTGCAGGCGTCCGGCGGTGTCCACCAGCACCACGTCCTTGCCGCTCTGCACCGCCTGGACCCGCGCCGAACGGGCCAGCCGCACGGGATCCTTTTCCTCCTCGGGCTTGCCCTCGTAGACCGGCAGGTTCAACTGGCGGCCGAGAACAGCGAGCTGCTTGCGCGCCGCCGGCCGGTAGACGTCCACCGAGACCATCAACGGGTCGTGTCCGTTCTTCGACAGCCAGCGGGCCAGCTTGCCGGTGGTGGTGGTCTTGCCCGAGCCCTGGAGGCCGACGATGAGAATCGAGGTCGGCGGGTCGTTTGAGAAGCGCAGCCGCGAGTGATGGCTGCCGAGGATCTTCACCAACTCGTCACGGACGATCTTGACCACCTGCTGGCTCGGCGAGAGCGCGGTGAGCACCTCTTCGCCCATCGCCTTCTCGCGGATGTTGGCGATGAGCTCCTTGACGACCTTGAAGTGCACGTCGGCCTCGAGCAGCGCCATGCGGATCTCCCGCAGGGCCTGCTCCATGTTCTCGGCCGTGAGCTTGCCCTCTCCGCGCAGGTTCTTGAAGACCCGCTGGAGCTTGTCAGTGAGATTCTCGAACATGTCGCGTTCCGGTCAGGCCGCCCCGAACGGCCGGCAGCGCGCAAGCACGGTGCGGCCGCGAGTGGGCGCGTGGGATCCCGGAGTTCCGGCGTGCCGCGAAGGCGGTGCTTTCATTCTAAAACATCCGGACCGGGGACTGCGACGGTGCAGGCAGCCGGGCCATCCCGCCTCCGGCCGGTTCCCTGCCCCGGTTCTCCGCCGAAAAACCTGCTCCCTTCCCCGGCGGGCGGCGTCTCATGAGAAGAGCCTCGGACCGCCTGTATGGCGGGCTCGAGGGAAGGAATCGTTTACGTGCGCAATCTGTTGACTCGTTTCCTCGGCCTGGCGACCCTGCTCGGGCTGCTGTTTTTGTTGCTCCCGGCGGCCGAAGAGCCCGAGGCCGAACTTGGCTGGCCGCGGGAGATCGACGCTCCCAAGGTGACGATCGTCGTCTACCAGCCCCAGGCCGATGCCCTGGCGGGCAACCGCCTCACCGGCCGCGCCGCCTTCATGGTCAAGCCGAAAGAGAAAGGCCCGGACGGCAAGGAGCAGGAGCCGGTCTTCGGCGTCTTCTGGATGGAGGCCAGGATCTCCACTGACCGCGACGCCCGGCTGGTGACGCTGCACGAGCTCAAGGTGACCCGGGTGCGCTTCCCCGACATCACCGACGAACAGGAGAAGAAGTTCGCCGGCATCGTCGGGCCCCAGATCAAGGAGTGGTACCCGGTCTTCTCGCTCGACGCGCTGACCACCGGCCTGGCGGCGGCCCGCGAGGAGCAGGCGGCGGCTGA
>JALSRK010000039.1 GCA_026984795.1 Solibacteraceae bacterium
GCTGGGGGCCGACCACTTCGACCGCCTGCACGCCGATTCGATGAAGCGTCACTATCTGCGCCGGCTGCGGCAGTTGGGCGTCAAGGTTACTGTCGAGGCCACCGCGTGAAGGTATTTTCTAGAGAGGGCACGGAGCACACGGAGAGTTTACAGAAGAGGGTTCAGGGACGGTAGTGGCAGCGCGGCGTCCGGCTAGAGGCGTGGTCACAGAGATCTTGAACCGCAAAGGTCACAAAGAGCACAAAGGGCATGAATGTATTCATTTCAAAGGGGTTCTGGCTCTGGTGGAGCGGGTCGTTGGCTGGTTGTGGCGTGGTCACAAAGGACTTGAACCACTGAGGGCACGGAGCACACCAGGGGATTCCTGGAAATGCCTGAAAAAACTCTGTGTTCTCTGTGTGCTCAGTGGTTGAACAAACCGGCAGGAGCAGCGCCGGCGTCGGGTATCCTTGTGACTGGGGGCAAGAGCGGCCCTTTTTCCGGTTGAGCGCTGGGTATCGTTCGCCGGCTCTGTTCAGTTCATGGTGACGTCTCGAGATCTGCGCCTGTGGCTGCTGTGGCTGCCGCCGGCTCTCATGACCGGGTATCTGAAGCTGGTGGTCCTGCTGCAGTCCGGCGTCTGTTACCACTGCGCCGCTTTGGACGGCCAGCGCTGGGTGGACAAACTGGCCGAGCTCTCGTTTTTCCGCTCCGACTTGCTGCTGGCGGGGATCGCCGTTCCCGCGCTGCTCAGCCTGCTCTCCAGGCGGTTCCCCGGCCGGCTGCTGCCGGTCGCCGTGGCGGCCGTGAGCGCGGCGCTCTATCTCTACCTGTTTGCGCAGGCGCAATGCGTGCTTACCGTGGGCGGCTTCGTGACCCCGGCGCTGTTGCTGGAGGGGTTGGAGTGGGCGATGAACGCCCCCGAGGCCGGGTCGGCTTACCTGCCGGGCGGGGAGATGTTTTTCGTCGCCGGCGGTCTGGCGGTGATCGCCGCGGCGCTGCGGTGGAACCTGCTGGCGCGGCGTTCGGAGGCTCGGGGTCAGGAATCCCCGGCAGCGCCGGCCCGCGCGCTGGCCGCGGCGGTTGGGATCGTCACGCTGGCGGCTTGGCTCTGGCCGGTTCCCGCCACCGCTTTGCACGGCAGTGCGCTGCTCGGCGCGCTGCGGCCCTCCTCGAGTTGGCGGCCGGCCGGCGAAGCCGGGTTGGAGGGGCTGCCTCCGCGCTCACTGGTCGAAGAGTACCGCCGCCTGTGCCGCGCTCCGCGGACGCGGCGGGATCCCCGGTATTGGGCCGCTATGGCGGGCGCCGACGTGCTCTTCTTCGTCTTCGAGACCGGCCCCGCCCGGTGCCTCCCGATCGACGGCGATCTCGATGACTTCCCCACGCTGGCCCGCCTGCGGCGGCGCGCCTTCACTGCCCCCCAGCACTACACGACCGCGCCGGTGACCACGCTGGCCGTCCTGTCCATCTTCAACTCCCTTTACCCGTCCGGCTCCGGGGTCTGGAAGCGGGCCGGTCCAGGCCATGCGCCGCTGCCCGGTCTGCCCCGCTCGCTGGCCGAGGCGGGCTATGCGGCGGATTACTATGTCGACTTCGCCCCGGCGGACTTTCCGGCCTACGCCGAGCAGTTGCGGGTCCAGGGTTTCCAGGAGATCCACGGGCCGCGGGGGCCGGCCGGGCGGCTGGATGGCCGCGGCAAGGGCGAACGGAGACGGCAGTCGGCCGAAGCTGCGGTGGAGCTGCTGCGGCGGGAGTTGCGCGAGCGGATTCGGGCGAACGAACGCTATCTGGCAGTCTTCTTCCCCCAGTTCGGCCACGCCCCCTGGCTGGACATCTTCGGTGGAAAGTATCCTGATCTGTACCGCCTCGGGCGAGCCTACATGGCGCTGCAGGACCGGTGGCTGGGAGAGGTGGTGGCGGATCTGGAGCAAGCAGGGCGTCTGGAGCATACGATCATCGTCGTCACCGCCGACCACGGCATCCGCACGCGCAAGGAAGATCCCGGCTTTCCGGTAGGCGCGGCCGATGCCGTCTCGTTTCAGGTGCCGCTGCTGATCTGGGCGCCCGGGGCCGTGGCGAGTACGGTGACGATACCCTATCCCACTTCACACCTCGACATCGCTCCCACGGTGCTGGATCTGCTGGGCGTGGACCGGGGGCGGCAATTCGAGCAGGGCGCGCCGCTCTGGGACGAGGGCCTCGCGGACCGCATAACCTTCTATCTGGGCAAGTTCGTCACCGGTTCGGACGGCATCTACGACCGCGGGACCTTCTATATGTACCACTACCTGACCGGCGCCCTGCGCGAGTCCGTCGCGATGCACTTCGATCTCACCCGCCCGCCGGCGCCCGATTCGCCCCGCCGCACCGAACTCCTGCGCCGCCTGGCCCGCTTCGCCGCCTTGCAGCGGGCGCTGATGAATGGCCTCGGCGAAGGGCGCGGGAGAGTGGGAACGCCCCGGACGCCCAGGGTACGGAGAGCTCGTACGAAAACGCGCTCTGGGACCGGTGGCCGGGCGGCTCAGGCCGGTAGTGGTGCGTCGCCGTCAAGGGAATCGACCCGGTCCACTGGCTGGGTCGCTCGCGGCGCAGGTTCTCTTGCGTCGCCCGCTTGCCGCTGCCGGGGACGGGCGGCATAACTCCACGGTGGGAATTTCCGAATACCGTTCTGAATCGGTCTCCGTCTCGTCTCGTGATCCGCGTTTCTTCTGCGAAGGCGGATGGCGGGCTCTGGAGGCTGTTCTGCGTCACTCGGCGAGCGGAGAAGGATGAGGGTCTTTATCGCGGGCGCGACGGGGGTGCTGGGGCGGCGGCTCGTGAAGCGGTTCCGCGAGCGGGGCGATGCCGTCGTCGGGCTGGTGCGGAGCGCGGCGGGGGAGCGGACGGTGGCGGCGCTGGGCGGCGAGCCGTGGCGCGCCGATCTGTTCGACGCCGAGATGCTGGCCCGGGGTGCGGAGGGCTGCGACGCGGTGATCCACGCGGCCACCTCGATTCCCGTCAAGACCAGGCCCGCAGCCCGGGATTGGGAGAGCAACGACCGGATCCGCCGCCAGGGTACGGCGGCGCTGGCCGTTTGCGCGGCGAAGGTGGGGGCGCGAGTCTACGTGCAGCAGAGTGTCGTCTGGGTGGCCCGGCCGCCCGACGGATCGTTCTTCGACGAGGACTCTCCGGCGCAACCGGATGCGGTCTCGCGCTCGGCTCTCGACGGTGAGAACATCGCGGGAGAGACGGGAGCGAAGCATGGTTTCGCCGTCGCCGTGCTGCGGTGCGGCTGGTTCTACGCCTCCGACGCCGCCCACACCCGCTTCTTCGCCGAGGGTCTCCGCAAGCGCCGGCTGCCCATCATCGGCCGGGGGGACGCCGTCTGGGCCTGCCTGCATCTGGACGACGCCGCCGGCGCCTTCGTCGCCGCCGCCGCGGCGGGCCGCCCCGGACTCTGGCATGTGGTGGACAACCACCCGGTGACCGCCGCCGACTTCCTGCGCTACTTCGCCGAGCGCCTGGGCGCGCCCGCGCCCCTCCGCGTCCCCGTCTGGCTGGCCCGCCTCGCCGCCGGCTCCTACGCCGTGGACTTCTTCACGCGCTCCACCCACACCTCCAACGCCCGCTTCCGCCGGGACTTCGCCTGGGCGCCCCGGTACCCGAGCTACCGGGAAGGGATGGGGGAGGTGGTGGGAGACCCAGTCGTTGTGACTAGACGGCAAGCCTAATCGTGCCGGACAGGCGGATGACAGCCCGCCAGTCCGTACTACCTGCGTTACATCGTCTCAGCGGGAGACCTCTGAACACCAAACGGCGGTCCAAGGTTCCGAGTCGATTGCTTCGAAATCGTTCGTGAGACAGGTCCCGAACTACGTTCCACCTGTCACCGCGCCCGCCGTTAACGCTCCGCGTGCGCTTGGGCCTGACCCCCCAGGCCTCGCTCGGCCGCCGGTAAAAGGGGCCCGCCTTCCCATGCCCAGCTGAAGCACCTCCGTCGAGACGCAAGCTCGCTTCGCTTGCCATCTGCTCGACGCCATCCCCGAGTATCAAAAGGGGCATTCGTCACCCGATACGTCTCACGAATGCGAACTGCCCCCCAGGAGCCCGTAGATCAGGCTCCGGACCGGCCGTCATCGCCAACAGAAGTCCTACAACCTAAGGCCCGCTTACAAGTGCAGGTGAAACGAACCGATAGACCACCTGCTAGTCCTTTACAGCGTTGCAGTGACACTGTCTAGATCCACACACCTGAGACACGCGACCCGCCCACTTGCTGCCGGCCAAGACCGTCCGCACCTACGCCGTGTGAACTGAGCTGGCTCACCTCTAGGTATTGACAACCCGAGCCACCTCAAGCTATGCTCTGGAGAGCGAGATACTCTACGACGGTGAGACGCGCGACCTGATGGTGCCAAGTCCGATGACTGAGCATCTCATCGCTCGCTAAGCGGCCAGCGTAGCTGAGCACCGTGCTCGTCCGTCAGTAGCCAGATCCCATGAACGCGCTCCACCTCCTTGGTCGTCTCATCAACGTCTGGCACTATAGTTCCGCTGGCCAAGCGGAAGTCTACCGCTGGATCTAACGGGAGGACTGATGTCTACCGATCACGCGAACCTCCGACTAGAGATTGAAGAACTTGTACCGGACTTCGGCAACAACGCGTATCTGCTGTATGCGATGGGCCTTCGTCTCGGTACCCTCGACTACGACGGACTCCGAACAGAATGTCTTCTGGACGGTCCCGATGACAAGAAGATCGACTTCTTCCATCTGGATTTCGATGACGGTATCGCGACAATCGCGCAGGGTTACTACACAGCGAATTGGGAACTCCCCGAGCCACCCGCGAACAAGGCAGCAGACCTGAACTGCGCACTTGCTTGGCTTTTGGAAAGTGACGTTACAGCTATCCCGCGGGACAGTATTCGCGCAGCCGCCGAGCAGCTGCGAGATGCGCTGCAGAACCGTGAGGTCGTTCGCCTCGAGGTGTTCTACGTGCACAACCTTCCGCATTCAGCGAACGTTGATAAGGAGCTTGAGACCGTCCAGCGCTCAGCCCAACGGCTCCTTGAGAGCCACAAGTACGGGGCGCCCAGCGCGCCCGAGTGTGTGGCTGCGCAGGTGGACCGTGACGAAGTCAACAAGTGGAGAGCGACAACCCATGAGACGATTTCTATCCACGAGAAAATTGAGCTCACGTCGCTTTTTCCCCCACAAGAAGTGCAATCGACGCAGTGGAAGGCCGCAGTGGCCGCGGTTCCCGCGGACCAACTGGTAGGGTTGCGAGCGCGCTACGGCGAATCCCTGTTTAGCGCTAACGTCCGCGACTATCTTGGTAGTCGCCAAACGGCACGCAATATCAACCTTCAGATCGAGAGGACAGCTATCGAACAACCGCAGAACTTCCTGGTGTACAACAACGGTATTACAGTGTTAACGCAGGGCATTCACATCAAGGACCGAGTACTCGTACTTGACGGAATTGCGGTGATCAATGGTGCGCAGACCACGGGGAGCCTCGCTCAGGCAGTGGCTCGCGGCAAGATTTCTGAAGCTGCCGTTCTGGTTCGTGCCATCAAGTGCAATGACCCGGCGCTGGTAGATGAGATTATTCGTTACAACAACACACAGAACCCGATCAAGGCCTGGGAGCTGCGAGTGATAGATCCGATACAGCGTCGGCTGCGAGAGCAGTTCGAGGAGTTCGGACTTGTCTACCAACTTCGGAGAGGAGGAGGGAGGCGAAGAGCTGATGACATTAGTTACGAGCACCTTGGACCGTTCTTGAGCGCCTTCTACGGAGATCCGATTGCAGCTCATAAGAGCAGAGCGGAATTGTTTGAGAGTGAAGCGAAGTATCGGAAACTGTTTGACGAAAGGTCTGACATTCGTAATCTCGCATTCATCTATCGGCTTGGGTGCGCCGTAGGACGGGTGAAACGACGGTTGAAACTGAGAATTGACAGTGGGACCGCGAGCGAGGAGGAGCTGTCGAAGTACGAATACTTTAGGTACGGGGCATTCGCGTTTGTGCTAATTCACGTGTGTGCTGAGATTGTTGGGCTGTTACTAAACGCTCGGGATGAGGGCTTTCGGAAGCGAGTGAGAGTTCCGGACGAGCTATTGAAGGACACGGAGCGGTGTGAGGAATTGCTTGCGGAATTGTGTGAGGTGGCCTTGGGCCCCGTCCACCTTTACTTGCAGACAAAGGATGCGTATAAGATTCTTAAATTACAGAGTGGAGTGGAGGACCTGTCCAAGCATGCTAGGACCATAGTGGACCAAGTTAGACGGATGAAGCCAGACACGTACTCGAAGTTTACAGACGTGTTGCTTGCGGATTGAATTGCCTGGAGTGTGCTAGAGGTTCGGTAAGTGGGGGAATCGAGCAATGGCGTGACGAGGGAGGTTCTCTCGGGGGTCCGGGAGCGGGCGTTGCGGCTGGGGAGGGAAAGCGAAGGGGACCACCGTTCTGAGTGGGGGCGATCTGCTCGGTAGCGGTCAAGGTAAGCTGCGGGGTGAAAACGAGTCGGCAGTAAGGCGTGGAAGCGGTCATGGTGATGTCAGTGGGCGGCGCAGGACGCAGATGGCGTTGTTGCAGTCCGTGATTGGGTGGTGCAAGAGGGAACTGGTTGTGCCGGGCCCGCCGTGGCGGGACCTGGCGGCAGTCGAGCTGGCGACCCTGAACTAGGTCGATTGGTTCAATAACGGTCGTCTGCTAGGCCCGGTCGGCTACGGGTCGGGAATGGACCTCGGGGCGATGTGTGAACGACCGCACGGGGCCTCTGAGAAGGAGGTCTGTGCCGTACACTTGACTCTCCAGGAAGGCCGGGGCGGTTCGGTCTGGGGCGAGAGGGCCGGACACGGGTAGGCTCAGCGTGTCTGGCCGGGGAATGGAGAGGTCGCGGTCAATTCTCGTTGTACCCGAACTCCCGGGAGCAGAGGACATTCTTCCAGTAGGTCTCCCGCTCGGCGATGAAATCCTGATTCACGTTCAGGTCGCAGACTTCGAGGATCGAGTACTGAAAGTTCTCCGCGTAGGCCCGGCCCTTGGACGCAAGAAGTTCACGCAGGGCACGGTTGCCGCCGTGGCCCGTGGCCGCGTAGTGCGCCCAGCGCTGCCAAAGTCCGCCTTCTCCGTAGGCACTACCGACGTATAGCTTTCCCGTGGCTCGGTCGGCGATAACGTAGATGGCTGAAACCGAACTGAGGGCTGACTTCCAGGACGGGATCTCCTCGCGGATCACCAGCCGTAGCGAGGCGTGGGAGAGCAGCACAGAGTTGTAGCCCGGAAAATCGCCGATGGAAAGCCGGCGCGGGCGGATTTCGGAGACAACGAGCCTGTCGATGTACTTCGGCCCTCTCAAATAGGACGCCCGGAAGTTCTTTTCGAACTCGACGATGACCCGGCCGGTCAGATGGTCGAGTCCGGAGACTTCTCTTGTCGAATAATAGAAGTGGTCCATGCCGCGCCACTTCCGCCGTTTCACACCCAAGACTTTATAGACACCGGCGAACAGCCATTTGGATTCGCCGAGATGAATCAAGGAAACGATGTGGTCGCACTCGAAGTTCCGCCTGGTCTGCCAGCGTTGCCATTCCTCGAAATCACCGGCGAAGAAGGCTTCGAGAGGCGTCGGATTCTCTCCTGTGGCGCAATGAATCTTGTAGTTGCGCAGAGCGACGGGACAAAGTTGCAGGAGATCGATCAGCTTCAACATTTCACTTCCTCGATCGATTCGGAGCGAACCGCTCCGGGCATGATCTGCGCCCGGCGCCGGGAAGAGTCTAGCACGGAATAGGGATGTGCAAGCGAACCGGCGTGCCCGTTGGTGGGTCTCCCAGGGCTGGTCGGGGCTCCCTGTTGCCTGGCGACGTTGCACGTGTTACACGTGAACGTTGGCACTGGCCCCGGCCGCTGTTGGATCCCCGGGGCGGTGCCGATCATCCCATGACCCCGCGCTCGCGTTGGCGCTGTTTTTTCGAAGGCCGGAGGCCGGATCGCGTCCCGTCGGATTACTGGGGCACGGTGGAGATCACGGAGCGGTTGATGCGCGACCTCGGGTGCCGAAGCGAGCGGGAGCTCTGGCGGAAGCTCGGCGTGGACAAGTGCGTCTACCTCGCTCCCCGGAATCCGCGGGCCCGCGAGGATACCTGGCACATCCCATCGCTGTGGAGCCTGTGGGGCGTCGAAGTCAAGCAGGTCCCGTACGCCGATGGGCTCGGGGTCTATGAGGAGGCGGTGAGGGGTCTGCTGGAGGAGGCCGAGGGGCCGGCGGACGTCGAGGCGATCTCGTGGCCGGATCCCGAGGAGTGGGACTACGCCGGGCTGCGCGAGGAGTGCCTCGAGTGGCAGGACCACCCGATCGTCGGAGTCTCCTACGAGCCGTTCTACCTCTACTGCCGGCTCCGGGGCATGGAGCGGGCGCTGGCTGATCTGGTGGAGAACCCCGAGCTGGTGGACGCGGCCATGGCCCGGATCCACGCGATCTTCGAGCAGATCGTCCGCCGCAGCCTCGAGGCGGCCCGGGGCCTGTTCGATTTCGTCTACGTGGCCGAGGACCTGGGCACGCAGCAGTCGTTGTTGATCAGTCCCCGGGCCTTCCGGCGCTTCCTCAAACCCTGGCTGGCGCGGATGATCGACGTGGCGCACTCTTACGGGGCGCTGGTGTTTCACCACGACGACGGGGCGATCCGGCCGCTCATCCCGGAGCTGATCGAGATCGGCATCGATCTGTTGAACCCGATCCAGTGGCGCTGCCGGGGCATGGACCGCGAGGGGCTGGCGCGGGACTTCGGCGGCCGGCTCGTCTTCCACGGCGGGGTGGACAACCAGCGGACGCTGGCCTTCGGCATGCCGGAGGAGGTCCGCGCCGAGGTGGCCGAGAACATACGCATCTTCAGCCGCGCCAGGGGCTACATCGTCGCCCCTTGCCACAACCTTCAGGCCGTCACCCCGACCGAGAACGTGGTGGCGATGTACGAGGCGGTGCGGTCGGCGGAGGTTTGAGAGGCAACCCGTGCCTGGACCGATCGGGCGAGTTCCCGCGGCGCGTCCCGTACTTCGGGCAGACGGTCCTCGATGGGCAGGAGCACCGGCGGAAATGGACGCCTTCTTGCCGGCGGCGCCCGGAGCGATAACTCGTTTGTTTGCACCGCCGGCGTTCGCGGCCTCGGTGAACCCCTTCGACAACAGCAGCGGGGAGAAAAGATTCCGGGACGAATTCACGTTCGAAACCTTGCTGCGGGGCGTATAATGGACCGACACCAACTAAGGAGGGTGTAAGGATGCCGATTTTAGTTAGCTGCAAAGATTTGGGCGTGGACTGCGATTTCGTGGCGCGCGGTGAAACCGAGCAAGAGGTTCTTCAGCAGTGCGCCAAGCATGGTAAGGAAGTCCACGGGATGGAGGAGATTCCCCCCGAGCTGATGGCCAAGGTGCAAAAAGCCATTCGGGGACAATAAGCGGAACGCGGAGGAGTGGCCAGCCCCCGGGCCCGAGTCGGGGGCTTTTTCTATGTCCGTGTGGCGCTGTCGCCCGCGGAGAACCCGGAACCGGCCGGTCGGCTCCGTGATCCCCGTGATCCTCACCCGTTAGCGTTTCAGCTCTTCGATCCCCCGTCTCGGCGCCGCGACGGATCTCCGCTTCGCGTGTTTGCCAGGGTCCGCACTACCGGGCTCGTAGCCGGATAGGGTGTTTTGTTTCCGGCCCCCGGCAGGTCGGAGCGCTGCTGCGTGCTTGGCGTACCGGTACGCAATTTCCGGCTGGCGGGCTTCGACGCCGCACCTGATGGGGGATGCCCCGCTTCGGTGGTCGAGTCCCGTTCCGCGGAGCCGGGCCGCCGGCGCGGGTCAGTCCCACCGCCCGAGGTCTTCCCATTGGGCGGCGGCCGGGTTCGGCTCTTGTCCGCAAGCCTGCGCCAGTTCGACGGCCGCCCGCTGGAGCGGGGCGACGGTGGGGACGTAGCGCCGGGTGTGGCGCGGCAGGTAGATCCAGTCTTCGGCTTTGATCAGCTCGTTCAGCGCATCGATGAGCCGGCCGTAAGCCCGTTTCATATAGCCAATGATGTGCTCCTCGAGCCATTCGTAGCGCCGCTGCTGGAAGTTCAGGACTTCGAAGCTCAGGCCGCGGCTCGAGAGATCGCCGGCGGCCTCGACCAACCGCTCCAAGGTCATCCCGTCACGGTGAAGCGATTCCTCGAAGCCTCTGCCGTAGCGCCGCCGGGCCCACTTAGCGGCTTTCGGCGTCCGGCAAAGCAGCAGCGCCTGCCGCCCTTCCCATCCGATGATCACATCCGGCCGCCGGGCAGGCCGGCGCTCGGAAGCCTCCTTGAGCCACAGCGCGGGGCCGTCGAGCGCGTCCGGCGGGAGGCCTGACCCGGCGCGGCGGCGCCACTCCTGGACCCGCCAGTCGTAGTACGAGTCCAGATGCGGGTAAAAGCGCGAGGTCACCGCGACGAAGTGCCGCTGGCTGGGGAGAGGCGCGCCGCCGGGCCCGAGTTGGAGATTGCCGAGAACCAGCCCGGCGCCCGGGGGTTCGTTTTCCTCGTGGGCCCCGTCGATCAGCCGCACCAACTGGCGCATGGTGAGCGGCCGGGTGGACGTCCGAGGGCGAAAACGGTACGAGACCGGCCCCGCCGAATCCCGCCCCTTGACCACCTCGTAGCGGATCCGTTTTCCGGAGCCGCGGGCCCGGACGATGATCGGCTCCGAGAGGACGGCGCTGAACCCGATCGAGGCGATCTCGACCGGGCCGCGGCGCAATCGCCGCGAACCGCCCCGAGGCGCGACGGACGCCGGCTCGCCGGGCGGCCTGTGCGGCTCCTCGTCCCAGGTCCCCTGGCGCACCGGCGTCCCCTCTTCCGGCGCTCCGTTCTCGCCTTCCTCTTCCTCCCCGGAAGACCGCCGGCCGGCGCCCCGGCCACCGCTGATCTGCTCCAGGATCTCATCGATGTCCCCTGGCGGGGTTGGGAACTTCTCGGAGGCGCCCGGCGGGCGGCCGGGGGGCGGAAGCTCGCCGTTCCAGTAACCGGGTGGCCGGTAGTCCATGTCGATCGGGGGCAGGGGGAGCATGGCGGTTCTTCCTCGCTAGTTCGATCGTGCGCCGGGCGGCTCGTACCCGGCGCGGAAAGTGAGCGGCGGTCCCGGGTCTTTCCGGCGGGCCGGCGCGGGGGTATGGTGGAAGGGGTCCGGGAGTACGGCGCAAGGGGAGATGGGAAGCGCGGGGTCTGGGGCCGGACGCAACGGTTCGGGAGGCCGCCGGCGCAGCGGCCGGTGAGGCGCCGGACGACGCCCGGGAAGGCCTGAGGGTCGAGCTTCCGAGGCGGCCCCCGGACCCGGCAGAGAAGCATGGGCAACCAACCGAATCAGGCGCTCCGCTTCGTGCTGCTCTTGGGGTTGGTCAGCCTCTTCGCTGACGTGACCTACGAGGGGGCGCGGAGCATCACCGGGCCGTATCTGTCGATTCTCGGGGCCGGCGCCGCGGTGGTGGGTCTGATCGCTGGCTTCGGCGAGTTCATCGGCTACGGGTTCCGGGTCGTCTCCGGGGTGGTGAGCGACCGGACGCGCCGCTACTGGGCGGTCGCCATTGCCGGCTACGCGGTGAACCTGCTGGCCGTGCCGCTGCTGGCGCTGGCCGGAAACTGGCCGGCGGCCGCGGCCCTGATCGTGGCGGAGCGCCTGGGGAAGGCGATCCGCAACCCGGCGCGCGACGCCATGCTCTCCCACGCCTCCCACCGCCTGGGTAGAGGATGGGCGTTCGGCGTCCATGAAGCCCTGGACCAGATCGGGGCGGTGCTGGGTCCGCTGGCCGTGGCCGGGGCGCTGGCCTGGAAGGGGAGCTACCGGTACGGCTTCGCCGTCCTGGGGATCCCGGCGGCGCTGGCGCTGGCGACGCTGGCCGTTGCGCGCGTGACCTACCCGCGGCCGCGGGATCTCGAGCCGGAGCTACGGGCCGGCGAGCCCGCCCGTCTTTCGCCCGCTTTTCCGCTCTATCTCGCCGCCGCCGCTTGCATCGCCCTCGGCTTCGTCGATTATTCGCTGGCCGCCTACCATATGAAGACGGCCGCAGTGGTGGCCGACGAGTGGATCCCGCTGCTCTATGCCGGGGCGATGGGCGTGGATGCGGTGAGCGCGCTGGTGCTGGGCCGCTGGTACGACCGGAAGGGGTTGCCGGTGCTGTGGGCCGCGGTGGCCGCCTCGGCATGGTGCGCGCCGCTGGTCTTCTTGTCGGGGCCCTGGGGGCTGATGGCCGGGATGGCGCTGTGGGGCGCGGGCATGGGCGCGCAGGAGTCGGTGCTCCGCGCGGTGGTGGCGGAGCTCGTGCCGCGGGACCGGCGGGCGACGGGGTACGGGGTTTTCAACGCCGGTTTCGGTCTGGCGTGGTTCGCCGGCAGCGCCCTGATGGGGCTTCTCTATGAACGGTCGAAGATCGCCCTGGCGGCCTTTTCCGTAGCCGCCCAACTCGCCTCGCTGCCGCTCCTCTACGCAGTCCACCGGCGGCTGCGCCTAATTCGGTGACAGTCTGGTCTGGACCCCGAAGCTGAGGCAAGGAAAAGAGGGACACTGGAGAGGGAATGGAAAGGAGTGAGGGATGGGAAACGAGGGAAAAGGAGGGTCGGCGGGTCAGCGGCGGCACTCGGTGGAGTTCAAGGTGGAGATTGCCGAGCGGATGCTGGCCGGCGAGAGGGTGACGGAGTTGGCGGCGCGGCACGGGCTGGCGCGGAGCATGATGTACCGGTGGCGGGATGCCTACCGGCGGGAGGGTCGAGGGGGGCTGGCGCGGCCGCGGGGCCGGCCGCCGGGCAGCGGGAAGCGGCCGGCGGGCGGCAGCGAGGAGGAGAAGCTGCGGCGGCGGGTGGGAGAACTGGAGCGGTTGGTGGGGCGGCAGGCGGCCGAGATAGCGTTTTTCAGGGGAGTCTTCGAGCGAGTCAACGCGCGGCGCCGGATCCAGGGGCGTGGCGGCGAAGCGTCTCGACCGAAGTCCGACGGGTGACGCTGCTCGGAGACGAAGTATCGGTCGGACGGGCCTGTGAGCTGGCGGGGGTGAGCCGGGCGGGCTACTACCGGGAGTGGGCCGAGCACGAGCCGCGGCAGGAGGAAGTAGGGGTCCGGGACGCGATCCAGCGGGTGTGTCTGGCGCATCCGGGCTACGGGAGCCGGCGGGTGAGCGCGCAGCTGCGGCAGGAGGGGATGGCGGTGAACCGGAAGCGGGTGCAGCGGCTGATGCGGGCCGACAATCTGCTGGTGCTGAGGAAGCGGCGCTGGGTGGCGACGACGGATTCGCGGCACCCCTATGCGATCTACCCGAACCTGGCGGCGGGGCTGGAGCCGGCGGGGCCGGACGAGCTCTGGGTGGCCGACATCACCTACATTCGGCTGCGGGAGGCGTTTGTGTATCTGGCGGTGATTCTGGACGGCTGGTCGCGGCGGGTGGTGGGCTGGTCGTTGGGCGAGACGCTGCGGGCGGAGCTGGCGATGGGGGCGCTCGAGCAGGCGTTGGCTGAGCGGCGGCCGTCGCCGGGGCTGGTGCATCACTCGGACCGCGGGGTGCAGTACTGCGCCGGCCGCTACGTGGATCGGCTCGAGGAGCACGGCGCCCGGATCAGCATGAGCCGGGCGGGCAACCCCTATGACAACGCCCTGGCCGAGAGCTTCCTGCGGACGCTGAAGTGCGAGGAGGTCTATCTGAACGAGTACCGGGACGCGGCCGACGCCCGGGCTCGGATCGGGCGGTTTCT
>JALSRK010000040.1 GCA_026984795.1 Solibacteraceae bacterium
TCCGGAATCTCGCAGACCATGGCCTCGGTGGTCAGCGCCAGGGCGGCGATCGAGGAGGCGTTCTGCAGCGCCGTCCGCGTCACCTTCGTCGGGTCGATCACCCCGGCCTTCACCAGATCCTCGTAGACCCCCGTCTCGGCGTTGAAGCCGTAGTTCGGGTTCTCATCGGCCAGGATCTTCTCCACCACGATCGCGCCTTCAAACCCGGCGTTGCCCGCAATCTGCCGCACCGGCTCCTCGCAGGCCCGCTTCACGATGTTCAGCCCGATCTGCTCGTCGCCCTCGAGCTTCACCTCCTTCAAGACCTGCGCGCCCCTCAGCAGCGACACCCCGCCGCCCGGCACGATCCCTTCTTCCACCGCCGCCCGCGTGGCGTGCAACGCATCCTCCACCCGGGCCTTCTTCTCCTTCATCTCCGTCTCGGTCGCCGCGCCGACCCGGATCACCGCGACCCCGCCGGCCAGCTTCGCCAGCCGCTCCTGCAGCTTCTCCCGGTCGTAGTCCGAGGTCGTCTCCTCGATCTGCGCCCGAAGCTGCTTGATCCGGCCTTCGATCGCCTTCTCCGAGCCGGCCCCGTCCACGATCGTCGTGTTGTCCTTGTCGATCGTCACCTTCTTGGCCCGGCCCAGATCCTCCAGCCGGACCCCCTCCAGCTTGATGCCCGTCTCCTCCATGATCGCCTTGCCGCCGGTCAGAATCGCAATGTCTTCCAGCATCGCCTTCCGCCGGTCGCCGAAGCCCGGCGCCTTCACCGCCGCGCACTTCAGCGTCCCCCGCAGCTTGTTCACCACCAGCGTCGCCAAAGCCTCCCCCTCGACGTCCTCGGCGATCACCAGCAGCGGCCGCCCGCTCTGGGCAATCTGCTCGAGCAGCGGCAACAGATCCTTCATGTTCGAGATCTTCTTCTCGTGGATCAGAATGTAGGGCTCCTCCAGCACGCACTCCATCCGGTCCGGGTCGGTGATGAAGTACGGGCTCAGATACCCCCGGTCGAACTGCATCCCGTCGACCGTCTCCAGCTCCGTCTCCATCGTCTTGGCCTCTTCGACCGTGATCACGCCGTCCTTGCCCACCTTCGACATCGCCTCGGCGATGATCTTGCCGATCGTCTCGTCCCCGTTGGCCGAGATCGCCCCCACCTGGGCGATCTCCTGGTCGCCGGAGACCGGCTTGGACTGCTTGCCGATCGCCTCCACAACCTTCTCCACCGCCTTCTCGATGCCCCGCTTCAGGGCCATCGGATTCGCTCCGGCGGCCACCGCCTTGACGCCCTCGCGGTAGATCGACTGCGCCAGAAGCGTCGCCGTGGTGGTGCCGTCGCCGGCCACGTCCGAGGTCTTCGAGGCCACCTCGCGCACCATCTGCGCGCCCAGGTTCTCCAGCGGATCCTTCAGCTCGACCTCCTTGGCCACCGTCACCCCGTCCTTGGTGATGGTCGGCCCGCCGAACTTCTTCTCGATCACCACGTTGCGGCCCTTCGGCCCCAGGGTCACCTTCACCGCATCAGCAAGCTGGTTCACCCCACGCAAAATCGCCTGCCGCGATTCCTCACTGTAGACAATCTGTTTCGCTGGCATACTCGTTACCCTCCTCTATGAAACTCCAAAGAGTTACTTCTCGAGAATCGCCAGGACCTCGTCCTCCCTCAGGATCAAGTATTCCTCGCCGTTCATCTTGATCTCGTTGCCGGAATACTTGCCGAAGAGAATCCGGTCGCCCTTCTTGACTTCCAGAGGCACGAGCTTGCCGTCGTCGAGAAGCTTGCCCTTGCCGACGGCGATCACTTCACCCTGTTGCGGTTTCTCTTTCGCCGAGTCTGGGATGACAATCCCGCCGGGGGTTTTTTCTTCCGCTTCCTCAATCCGCTTCACCACGAGGCGGTCATAGAGCGGACGAAGTTGCATGATCGGTAAACCTCCTGTGTGACTGAATGGTGGTTTGGCCTGTCAGCAGCCTGGAATCGCTGCGGTCCGCAGGCAGGTGGCGCGGACCGGCCACATTTCAGGTTAGCACTCTCATTCTGAAAGTGTCAACACTTTCGTATATCTCGTTTACTTCCAATCTGTTGTGTGGTACACTTCCCGGCTATTAGTCTCCGGTTGGCAGATTATTGTACCCGGAGGCGCTAATGGTTCGTCCCGCCGCTTCACCGGGGCTCCCGGCGCCCGGAAGACCGATTCCCGGCAAGCCTGGTTGCTGCCAGACCGGTGTCCAGTTGCGGCCGCCGTCACGGCTGAGGGCGAGAAAATGGGGTCCCGCGGCCCACAGCTCGCCGTTGGCCAGTGAGGCGGCGGCGAAGGCCTCCGGCGGCAGCCACGGGACAGGTTGCCAGCGTCCTTCGGCGTTCAGCACGAGCAGACGGTCGCCGGCCATGATGCCAGCGCCGTGGGAGACGCTGATGGAGCGCACCAGGCCGGTAGCCGGCGCCGCCACCCGCTCCCAGGTGCGTCCACCGTCCTTGGTGCGCAGCACCAGGTCCGGGGTTCCGGCGGCCCAGCCATTCTCGGCGTCCACGAACCAGACGGCGGTGAGGTTCTCGTAGACACCGCCGGCGGCGACCGTTTCCCAGAAGCGCCCGCCGTCGGTGGTCCGGAGGATCGTGCCGGCCCAGCCGACGGCCCAGCCGCGGTGGGCGTCGAGGAAAAAGAGTCCCTCCAGGCGCGCAGTAGTGAAAGTGCGCTGCCGGACCCAGGCGGCGCCGCCGTCGGAACTGTGAAGGATCAGCCCCCCATCGCCGGCCACCCAGAAGCGGCCGCCGGCGGTAGCCGCGGCGTGCAAGTCGATGCCTGCGGCGGCAGCCGGATCGGCCCGGCGCCAGGTTTCCCCGCCGTCGGCGGTCCAGGCGATCCGGCCGTCTGAGCCGGCGGCGACGGCGTAACCGTCCGCCCCGGCGGCCAGGGCGCGCCAGCCGCCGGGGGGCTCCAGCGTCTGCTCGCGCCAGCTACGGCCGCTGTCGCGGCT
>JALSRK010000041.1 GCA_026984795.1 Solibacteraceae bacterium
GGACCCGCCGCCACCGCGGTCGAGTTGCCCCCGACCTGCATCTCCCCCACCGCCGCGAAGGTCGTCAGGTCCACTTTGTAAAGCCGCTGCGAGTTCGAACTCAAAACCAGCGCGTACCGCGAATCGATGCTGACCGCCACGCTGCCCGGACTGGATCCCACCGACACCGTGCCGACCTCGTTGCCCGTGGCAATGTCCATGATCCGCAGGATCCCGGCCAGCGTCAGCAGATACCGGCCGTCGGGAGTGACCGTCCCGTCGCGTCCGGGACTGTTCCACTGCCCGCTCCGGGCCACGACGGTGAAAGTGGGATCCGTGGTCACCACCGTGTCCAACTGCGTGTTGGTGACCGTATAGTACTTCGAGCCATCCGCCGCCACGTCGACGCGAACCACTTTGGCGGACCCGGGAGTGTAGGAGCCGGCGGCAGCCACAGGATCCGGCGTATAGACGTACACCGTCGTCTCGGTCATGCCGTCCGGCAAGAGAAAGACGTTGCCGCCCAGCAGCGGCAACGTGCAGGCGAGCGCTATAAAGGCAGTCAGAAACTTCACTCTGACACTCATCACAACCTCATTGTTGGGGATTTGGCGAAGACGCGGGACTTGCAAAACTCAGTCTACCACCAACCCGGCCAAATGCAAACCGCGCCCCCTGTGGAAAACCGGCGGCCGGCTCCGGCCGAACCGCGGCGCCCGCCGCCGCGCCGGCTTCGCCCTTCCAGCCCCCGCTGAGGAGTAGAGTATTAAGGTTACTGCCCCCAGACGGGAGGACGCTTTCGACATGACGACACGCACCCGCGCCGCCGTACTGCTGCTCGCTCTGGCCGCTTGTTCTTCGTGGCTCGCCGCCGCCGAGCGCCCCAACATCCTCTTCGTCATCGCCGACGACTGGGGCAACGGCCACGGCTCCATCTTCGGCACGCCGTGGCTGAAGACGCCCGCCTTCGACCGCATCGCCAAAGAGGGCGTACTTTTTACAAATGCCTACACTTCCAACCCCAAGTGCAGCCCCTCCCGCGCCACGATGCTCACCGGCCGCAACACCTGGCAACTCAAAGAGGCCATCAACCACTTCAGCATCTTCCCCGGCGAGTTCCCTACCTTTCCCGACCTGCTCGAAGAGGCCGGCTACTTCGTCGGCTATACCGGAAAGGGGTGGGCGCCCGGCGATTGGCGCGCCGGCGGCCGCGACCGCAATCCCGCCGGTCCCGAGTTCAACTCCCGCAAGTTGCGGCCTCCGCACCGCGGCATCTCACCGAAAGACTACGCCGGCAACTTCGAAGACTTCCTCGCCGCCCGGCCCGAAGGCAAGCCCTTCTGCTTCTGGCTCGGCACGCATGAGCCCCACCGCGCCTACGAAGAAGGCGCCGGCCGCCGCGCCGGCAAAGACGTCCGCCAGGTGAAGCTGCCCGCCTACTATCCCGACAGCGACCTCATCCGCAGCGACTTCCTCGACTACGCCATCGAAGTGGAATGGTTCGACACGCACCTCGGCCGCGCCATCCGCAAGCTCGAAGAGATCGGCGAGCTCGACAACACCTTGATCCTCGTCACCTCCGACCACGGCGAGCCCTTCCCCCGCGTCAAAGGCCAGATCTACGAGCGCGGCTTCCACATCCCGCTCGCCGTCCGCTGGAAAGCGAAGGTGCCCGGCGGCCGCGTCATCGACGATTTCATCAACGCCCGCGACTTCGCCCCCACCATTCTCGAAGCCGCCGGCCTGGAGCCGGCCGGTACGATGACCGGCAGCAGCTTCCTTGACCTGCTCACCTCCGGCAAGTCCGGCTGGATCGACCCCTCGCGCTCCGTCATGCTCATCGGCAAGGAGCGCCACGACCTCGGCCGTCCCCACGACTGGGGCTACCCGGTCCGCGCCATCCGCACCAAGGAGTGGCTCTACATCCGCAACTACCACCCGGAACGCTGGCCCGCCGGCAACCCCGAGACCGGCTACCGCAACTGCGACGCCAGCCCCACAAAGTGGTTCCTGCTCAACAGCTTCGACCGCTACTACCGCCTCTCGTTCGGCAAGCGTCCCGCCGAGGAACTCTACCGCGTGGACCGCGATCCCGACAACGTCGAGAATCTCGCCCAGGATCCCCGCTACGCCCGCATCAAACGCGAACTCCGCGAGCGCATGGAAGAGATGCTGCGTTCGGAAGGCGACCCGCGCATGCTCGGCAACGAGGAGTTCTTCGAGACCATCGACTACACCGGCAGCCGCAAGCACGCGTGGGACACCTGGCTCCACAACCAGGACCCGGAAACGGGAAAGAAGTAGGAACTCAACGCCCGGCCCGCTCCCGCCGCTCCAGCGGCACGATCACATACGGCGCCTCCTTCTCGAGATCCGGGTACATCCGGCCGTTGCCCTTCTTGTCCATCGCCTCGACGAAGTACATCACGTCCCACTCGGGAACGATGAAGCGGCCCGGAATCGTGGCTTCGTAAAGCCCCGTCGAAGGATTCCGCCGCATCTCGGTCGCTTTGTAGTCCTCGAACTGCGTCACGTGGCGGTAGCGCACGCGCGCCCAGCGGATCCCGGACACGTCGCTCACCGCCGCCCGTACCGTCAAGTCCTCGCCGGGCCGCACACCGCCGGCCCGTTCCAGGCGCACCTTCGGCGGCTCGCGGTCGTCGCTGATCGTCACCACGATCGCTTCCGCCCCGCCTCCGTCCGGATACACCGCCTTGCCGCCCGAGGAATCCTCCGCCTCGATCCAGTACCGCAGCTCCGTCTCCCCTCCCGCCGGGGGGATCGCCGCCTCGTACATCCCCATTCCCACGCGCCGCATCTCCAGCTCGCGAGGCTCGCCGCCGCCTACCGCGAAGCGCACCCTCACTCGGAGATCCGCTGCCGCCGGACCCGCCGTCGCGCGCACAGTCACCGCGTCGTCGACGCCGGCCCGCCGCACCGGTACGTGCGCGATTCGCAGAGCCGAGCCGTCTCCCGGCAGCCGCGCCTGCCGCCGCTGCTCGCGCAACTTCTCCAGCCCCGCCTCGAGCTTCAGCAGTTCCTCCTTCCAGTGCCGCGGGAACCCCTTGCCGTGGACGCCGAAGGCCAGTTCGTCCGGATACACGTCGCCCGCCGCCTCCACGATCCGCCGCCAGGCCTCGACCGCCCTCGCCTCATGCCGGACCGCAGCATCGAACGCGAACAGATCCCCGCTCTTCTTATAGAGGTTGTACTGAACGCCCGCCCGCAGCCGCTCGGAATGGTATTCGGCCAGGTGCGCCAGGATCCGCAAGTCCGTCACCGTGCAGACGAACTCCTTGTCTCCGGGATCCTCCGCCGCCGCCACGGCCGCCCGTACGTGCCGCAAGATCTCCAACGACGTCGCCCGGAACCACCGGCTCACGTCCTCCGGCCTCCGCTTCGCCGTGTCCGCGCCCGCGAGGATCCGCTCGGCCTCCTCCCTCACGTTCAGGAACTGCTGGACGTCGCTCGGTTCCTCGTCAGCGGCATACTTCGGCAGCTCCCCCATGCGGCTCATCTCGGCCCAGCCGCGTGTCGTCGGGAACATGCGATACCGGTAGGCCGCGGCCACGATCCGCGGCAACACCCGGCTCGCCAGGTGCAGGCCCTTCATCAGATGCAGGCCCGCCACAGGCCCGAACCGCCGCGCGAACTCGCGTTCCCAGACTTCGGCCGGCGTCTCCGGGGCGTAGCTCACCCGCCCCCACACCTGGTAGTAGTGCCAGTAGCGCTCGAACGCGTAGTCGTAATAGCGATAGGCCGGGTTCAACACCTCCAGCGGCTCCCGGTCGTGCGGCTCGCCCAGCATCCAGGTCGCCAGCATCTCGTTCACCTCGAAACTGTCGCCGCCGTAAAGCTTCGCGCTGGCGGCGAACCGCCGGGCGTATTCCGGATCGCCCCACAGAAGCAGCCGTGTCGTCCCCCCGTTCCACAACCGCCAGTGCACGCGGTAGATCTGCGGGTAGCGCAACAGGTCGGCGTAGCCGTGCCGCCGGTCATGCTGGTTCTGGCGGTTGATGTGGGTCGGATGGAACGGCAGCCCCATCTGCTCCATCCAGTACTTGGTGGCGATCCGGACCCGAAGCCCCTGGCTGACTGCATCCTCGATGATCGCGTCCGGCAACTGCTTGGCCCGCAGATCCACCCGCATCTCGGGCCGCAACCGCCGGACCATGGTGAAGACCTCGTGCCAGAACACCGGCATCTCCTCGCGCTTCAGGCCTGATTCGCCGTGCATCCGGAACTGCATCGCGTCGATCTCCGGGAACGTTTCGACGAACTTCCGCAGCGCCGCCTTCGTGTACGCCGCCAGGTTCTCCGCGTTCAGGCCCCATACCAGGCCGGGAACCTTCTTGCCCGCCAGCTCCGAAGCGCCGGGGATCCCGCCCGCCTGCACGCCGCCCCGGTAGATGTGGTCCCAGATGGCCGCCGTGAAGTCGATCCCGTAGGCGTGCGCCAGCTCGATCATGCGCCGGAAGGCCGCTGTGTTCCGCCGCTGCTCGTCGGGCGTGATCCCCACCAGCCGTACGTCCGGGAACTCCTCCACATCGAAGAAATAAGGATAGGGCGGCGCCAGGAAGCCGCCGTTCTCGTAACCGAAGACAACGACGAAACTGTTGATCCGGCTCCGGGCGAGCATCCCGAAGTACTTGTGCCAGTAGGCTTCGTCATAGAGCCGCCGCTCGAACCACGCCCGCTGCATCGTATAGATCGAGACCGCCCGCTCGCCGATGTAAGGCCGCCGGCGCGTGTTCCGGATATAGGTGAACGGATCCTCTCCCGGCCGCGCCCAGCCGATCCGCTCCGCCGCTTCCAACGCGGCGTACATCAAGCCGCGCTGGTCGCTCCCGCACAAGACCACCGCCGGAGAACCGCTGACTGAGGTCTTGTGAATCACCAGCGATTCCGGGGCTTCCGGCGCCTTGACGTTCTCCACCCGCAACAACGCCGCGGCCGCCCCGCCACCCTCGCACAGGCCCGCCACCACGAGCGCTCGGCCCCGAGCTTCCACTACCGTCTCTGCCCGCGCCACTCGCACGCCCCGCGCCCGCAACGCCGCCTCGAGCTCGCGCATTCCGAACTCCGCCGGCGCGGTCAGACCACGATCGGCCACCACGGCCACAGCCCTCGCCGGCGCCGGCCCCGCAGTGGCCAGCGCCCACCCCAACAGCCATGCGAGTACCCGAACTCTCCTTCTCATGACGCCTGTCTCCGCCGCCCGTGAATCCCAGCCGCGTCCGCTATCTTATCCGGTGGCTGAAGCCCGCGCTCGTGAGCCGCCGTGTCGCCCGGGAGCCCGTCAGGCAATGACCACCAGTACCGGCTGGGCCGGGTGACCGTCGAACTCGAGCTGCACCAGCGACGGCCCCAGGCCGGCGAGCGACGGCTCGAGCCGCAAGTTCACCTGGTCCAGCCCGACGTACTGACGCTGCGGGCCGGCGTAATCGACCTGTACGGGCCGGTCCCCGATCCACGCCCGGACCGTGGACGCCGGCGTCAGCCCGTGCAGCCCTGTCAGAAACAGAACGAGCACGGCGATCTCCTCCGGCCCGCCCAGCTCGATCGGGACCGCATCGCAACCCTCCCGCCCCTCGCCCGGATGGCAGGCGAAGACCAGCTCGACGGTCCGCTCGCCCGAGGGCTTCACGCGGACCACATAGGCGGCCGGCGGCCCCTCGCCCGTACCGTCCGCCGTGAACACGCCCGGGGCGATCCGATAGGTCTGTTCCGCGCTCGTCTTCGTCTCGCCGGACGCGGTGTAGACCCGCAGCTCTGTGATCCCCGGCGCGGTCATCTCCGGCAGCACGATGTTGACCTGGGTCGGGTTGGCGAACAGCACGCGCGCGGCCCTCGTGGCGCCTTCGCTGTCGGTCACGTCTACGCGGAGTCCGTCGAGCTCCCTTTGGTCTGGACCGGTGGCCCACGCCGGCCCGTCCCGGAAGCCCTCCCCCCACAGCGAGACCAGCGCACCGGGCGCCAGCATCCCGCACGCCCACGCCGCCGACGTGGCCGCCAGCGGCGCACCGGGTACGTCGATTTCACTCCCCACCGGCCCGGGTCCGAAACCGAACCGGGCCTGCTCGATGCTCAGGCCGGCCACCTCGATCCGGCTGAGGTCGGCCGACCCGTAGCCGGCGGCCTCGGCCAGCAACAGCATGTTGTCCGCTCCTCCATAGTCCGGGCGCGCCACGAACGGAGAGATACCCCGACCCGCCCGCGGATCATAGCCCATAACGGCCGTGGCCACGGCGTCCGCGCACACCGGATTGCGGCCGGCGATCACCACCCCCGGGCGCACCGTCTGGATCCCGGGGTTCCATGGCCCTTCCCCGCCCCGGATCGTCACCACGCCGTCGATGATGGCGAGATCGATCGGCCGCGCCCCCACCAGATCGGCGATGATCCGCGGTATGCGGTAGCCCGGCTCCCGCGGGCTGGAGGGATCGAGCTCTTGCGGCGCGCTCTCGGCGATGGGAACAGTCCCCTCGTGCAAGGTCTTGCCGCGGTACCTGGTCGGGTTCTCGTTCCCCCCGGGATAGGCGTCGCCCCCGTACAGGGAAGCGGGCGTAATCCCGAAGTTGTTCTTCATCGACAGCGTGATGCCCGCCAGCCAGTGGTTCTTCAGCTTCGACAGCGAGATGAAGACGTCGCAGTCGGCATAGGAGTGGTTCAAATCGAACGCCGGGAAGACGTACCCCCCGCCGGGCACCGGCAGGCGCACATACCGGGATCCCTTGCCCCGGTGGTTCGTGTTCTCCCACTCCACCGGACAGCCGCAGTTCTCGATCGCTGCGATATCCAGCCCATACGCGGCCCAGTGCTGCATCTCCTGGCTGGCCGGGAAGAACCCCTCGATGATCCGCACCCGGCGCGCTCCGTAGCGCGCCAGCAATGTCACCAGCGACAGCAACGAATCCGGGTGCGTCCGGTAAGGGACCTCGGGATGATTCGCGGCATTCCCGGTGAGGTTGGGCTTCACCGCCACTGTCTTGCCCCGGACCAGATCTCCGATGCCCCCGATCCGGTCCAGCGCGCGCTCGAGAGCCAGGTGGAACTCATGCCGGTAAGAACGGCAGCGCTCGACGGCCACCGTCGAAGCGGGCGCCGGGACCCCCTTCAGCGGCTTCATCAGCGCCGCCGTGCCGAGCTGAAAGAGGCAGCGGCGAGACAGTCGGCAACCAGGCATCTCGCGCCCCGATTCTCGAAAATACCAGACAAGAACCGCCGCCGGCGCTGCCAGCGCCCCGGTGGCTCTTCGACAGGCCGTTCCAGACACCCCCCGCGCCCGTCCGTGTGTCAGCCGCACCGGGGATTGCGAGGTCTCCCTCGCTACGCCATCCGGGCGCACGGGTGCACCTTGAAGGTTTCGGTACAGAGAGACCGCGCCTCAGCGCGGAGGAAGGGGTTCCGCCTCGAAGACCGGCGGCGGAACCGGGAGACGGCGGGCGCGGTGCGGGCGTGGCGCGGGTAAGGAAGGAAGAATGGTCGCCAGGCCGGCGACCCACGCCAGCGCCGCTGCGTTGGCGGGCAGATAGAGGTTGAAGTCAACCAGCGAGTGCAGCGCCAGGGCCGCGAGCGCCCCCAGACAGGCGAGCCCCAGATAGCGCCGGCGCGGCTCGGCGTCCGCCGCGGCCTTGACCGCGCACCGGAGACACCAGCCCGCCAGCAGTAGCAACGCCGCGAAAGCGGGCAACCCGAGTTCCGCAGCGAGCTGCATGTAGTCGTTGTGCGCCATGCCGATCGTCTGCATCGGCGCCGCTGTCTGGTAGCGGTGGATGGTCGCAGTGTATCCGCCCAGGCCCACGCCGGCGGCCGGGTAGTCCTCGATCAGCTTCAGCGTGTCTTCCCAGACCTGAACCCGCGTGTCCGCCGAGATCTCCTCGGTCGCCGCCAAGGCGCCGAAACGGTAGATCAGCGGATCGGTCGGCAGGAACAGAAACGCCGCTGCGGCGGCGACCCCCAGCCCGGCCACCGGCGCCCGGCGCTTCCACCCGGCGGAACCCGCCGGGCCCGCCAGCGCCACGGCGCCCATCAGCGCCAGCGAAGCCAGGGCGAACGAGAACCCGGCCCGGGAAAGCGACTGGATGATGGCCGCCAGCATCAGCGCCCCCATCGCGAACAGCCCCGAAGCAGCCAGTGCCCGGCGCACCGTCAATCGCCGGGAACGCCGGCCTTTCAGTGCGGCAACCCCGCCCATCACCGCGAACGGCAGCGCCATCTCGAGCAGTCCGGCGAAATGGTTCCGGTTCACGTACGTTCCCGTCGCCAGCGGCTGCCCGGCCACAAAGACCTGGGCCAGTCCCACGAGCGCCTGAAAGCCGCCCAGGACCAGTAAAGGAACGGCCCCACGCCACACCCGCTCCGGCTCCCTGCGCAGCGTGAGCCGGGCCACGAGGAAGACCCCCACCACGCCGGCCAGCGTCAGCGTCCAGCGCAGCGACTCCGCCGGCGAAACACTCATGGCCGCCGGCCCGGGCCGAACCCAAAAGGAGGAGAGAGTTTCGTGGAGTTCAGCCCGGACCGGCGACAGGCGCTCGAGTACCGGCGCCGGAACCGGAATCCACTGCCCGGCCGCAGCCCCCAGCAACAACCCCAGGGTGATCGCCGGCAAGCGCCCCAGCCGCGGCCACGTCTCGGTCTTGGTGAGAATCACCCCCGCCGACGATGCCAACAGGATCGCCGCCAGACACGGCAGCCAGTGCTCCCACAGGGCGCCGCCGTAAAGGAACGACCCCGCCCCGATCGCCAGCCACGTTACCGCCGCAACCGCCATCGGAAAAGAAAAACGGCGGGCCGCGCGGGCCCGCCTATGCGACCGCAACGCGCTCACTCAGGGTGTTGGAGTGACGACTGATGACTGGGGGATGGCCCTTTCGGCCGAGGAGAACCGCCGGACCTTCAGACCGCCCGCCACGGAAGCCGACGAGCCTCCGGCACGCGGCGAATCCGGCACATGCAGGTCGCTCGAAAACCAGTATTCGCCCGGCGTCAGCGTCACCGGCTGGTCCAGCTTGTACACCAGCCGATAGATCGGATCCCGGGCCCCGTTCTGAAACACCCGGTCCACATCGGTCTGCGAGATGCTGAACTGTCCGGAGGCGTTGTCCGTAGAGAAAATGTTGCCCGTGAACGAAGGCACCCCCGGGCGCCCCAGCAAGTTCGACGACCAGATGTTCATCCGGTAGGTGTTGTACATGTTGAACGGGTCGAATCGCAGTTCGGGCACGCCGTTGCCGTCGAAGTAGGCGATCAGGGTGTCGAATGTAATCGTCTCCGGAACGCGGAAATGCGTCGCAAAAATTCCGCGATAATTTCCCGACATGCTGAACCATTCCGTCAGGCTGGCCTTGTTTTCATCGGGAATCGAGCCGCCTTCGTTGTCGTAATAACCGCCGTGGGAGCCGTCTTCGATGCCGTTGTTGTCGTAGACGATCACGTTCCCGTTCATCAGCGTGAAGGCCAGTCCGCTGGTGCCGGCGAAATCGGCCCCCACCGCCTGGGTGTTCGGCGTCCACTTCTTGAAGCCGTTCTCGCCCCAGATCTCCTTGTCTTCGTGGTAGAACATGATCGCCGTCATCGGTCCGGAAACGGCGGTCCTCGTCTGCCCGTTCGGGAACTTACCGGCCGGCAGCGCCCAGTAAAAGCCGTTCGGCTCCACCGGCACCGAGATGTTGCCCTGGCTCTGCATACCGTCGGCGCCCACCGCGATCTCCACGTCGCCGACCACGTCGGAATAGGGCGAAAGGACGTCAATCTGGTAGAGACCGGCGAAATACGGCGCCAGGCCCGCGAAGCTTACCGCCGCCGGCACTCCGTCGATCGCCGCCAGCACCTCGGCCGTCACCGTTTGCAGGGGCTTGCCCGGCGAACCGTCGTTGGCCGGTTCGCCGGCCACCGCCGCCGGATCTACCTCGCCCAGGCTGTTCGCCCAGATCGAGACATACTCGCCCGGCTTGAGCGGATGCTGCCGGTCCACGGGCGTCGCGTCTTCGTCGTGATGGGTCAGCACCGCGCGCCCGAAGCCGCCCTCGTTCCAGGCGAACAGCTTCGGCGCCCGCTCGCGGACGACGATCGTGTCTGCGGCGCTCGCCCCCGCCTCCGTCACCACCCGGACGCCCAGCGAGCCGCTCACGCCGTAGGGAAGCTGCGCATTCACCTGCCCCGGCGACACCATGTAGAGCGGCAGCGTCCACGTGTTGGTCCCGTCGGTGGCCTCCACCGACGTGCCGCCGAGCGAAGTCGGCAATGGTGTGCCCGAGGCCGTTTCGAGCTCCGCCGCCAGGTTCTCACCGAAAATCGAGATCAGGGCGCCGGGAGCGAAGTCCCGGGAGTAGTCGGCCGCGTTGACCACGCCCCCCGGCGGCAGTACCGGCTGGGCGGACGCGGCCATGGAGGCGATAACAGCAAGCAATGCAAGACGCTTCAGCATTGGACCACCCTCCTTGCCCTCACGCCTCCTCACGGCTCCCGTCCGGAGATCCAAGTCGGCCGCTCCGGATGCGTGATCTCATCCGGGGGCAGCCCCTCGTTCGGCGGCGGGTTCGGCTCCCCGGGCTTGTTCGCCCACGGCGGATTGTAATTGCGCCACGCCGGTACCTGCCCGAAATTCCGCGGCGTCATCCGCCGGCTGACGAACTCGATCGGCTCCCCGGCGCGCCGGCGCTCGCCCACCACCAGCATGAACGCCGCGTTCGCCGGATACCACCAGGCCTCGCCGTTCTCGAACCATAGGCGCCCCTGGCTCGAGTCCCGCGAGGAAACCTTCGTCGAAAGGGCGCTGATCTGGACCGAAGAGTTCTTCGCGAAGCGGTACGCGACGCCGCCGCGGCTCAACGTCAGGGCCGGGTTGGCCGCCGAACCGCCCACCTTCAGCTTCGTCTCCGGCAGCACGTAGATCTCAGTGCCGTCCCGGAACTGGATCATGCCCGGCGCCTTGCCCATCACGAGTTCATCACCGGCGGCCAGCGGCCAGTCCGGCACGCCCGCCACCGGCACCGCAGCGCCGGAAATCCGGAATGTTGCGGCGCTGGTCACCGTCGCTACCGGTGATGCGGCCGTCGCCACCAGGGCGGAAATCAGACCGGCGATCAATACTCTCAGCACCGTTGCCTCCTTTGTAGTCGCCAATTATTGTACTCCAGTTATTCGGAATGGTCCAGGAATAACTACAGAGTTTTCAATGTATTACACGTGATTACAGCCGGCGCCGGAAGGCCCCGGCCACAGGTTTTCCGCCGGCCCGGCGCCCGGGCAGGCGGCTCTCAGGTTGGCCTCAGTTCGTGCGGATCAAAGGGTCTCGGTTTCGGGCGCCGCCTGGCGCCGGCGGAGGGCGTAGCTCGCGCCGACCGCGGCGGTGTTCAAGGCGATGTCGGCAAAAGTGAAGGTGCGGCCGGCGGCGGCCATCTGGAGCAGCTCGGCCGTCACGGCCACGGTAAGCGCGATGGTCAGGAGCAAGGACCGCACCCGGGCGTCGGGGTGCCGGGCCGCCAGCCAGCCCAGGACCCCGAAGACCACCACGTGCGGCGTCTTCTGGATGATCGTCTCCGCGGCGTCCTGCAGGAAGGTCGCCGGCCCCGCCCCCAGGCCTAGCAGCAGCAGGACCCGGTCCTGGATCATCCGCCGCAGCTCGCCGGCCGTCTCGGTCGCGCTCAGCAGGCAGCCGATGGTCCAGAGGGTGAACAGCCAGAGGGGCATGAGGGTTCGTCGCTAGTCGTTAGTCGTTGGTCGTTAGTCGCTGGTCGTTAGTCGCTGGCCGGTGGGCTGCTCTTCGCCCGCCGCCAAACGCCGGGATCTCCCGGCCGTTCGAGTGAAACAAGTGAACCACAAAGCCACAAAGATCACTGAGATCTTTTTCCCTTCTCCGCTTCGTGGCCAAGTCCTTTTCTCTGTTCCCGCTGTCCCGGCCCGCTCCCTCTTCTCCGTGACCACGCCACTAGCCAGACGCCGCGCCGCCTCACCCATCGCCAACTACTTTGTTTTCTACAACCTCCGTGTCCTCTGTGTCTCCGTGGTCCCCCACCCCCTCGTCCAGGCCGCCGCGCTCGATCTCCTCGATGGCCTGCTCGAAATCCTCGCCGGCGTCCTCGCCCAGCTCCTGGCCCATGCGCCGCATGAAGCGGGCCACGCTCTTCGGATCGTTCTCGTCCACGCCGGCCAGCGCCGGATCCTCGGCCAGCCGCTCGAGCCGCTCCTCCTCGCTGCGCGCCAGGGCGAACCGCGACACCAGCCGCCGCAGCCGGACGCCCCCGCACCTCGGGCACCGCTCGGCCTCCTGACCCATCCGGCGCACCCACACGCTCACGCGCCGCCGGCAATCCTCGCAACGATACTCATAGATCGGCATGGCAGATCGCTACCCCTTCGTCCGCCGCCCCGGGCTCCCCGCGGGCTGTGACGTGACGCGTGGCGGAAAAACGACGCAAAACGTTGAAAAGGAGAACTCCCTTAGTTTCAACAGATTGGCGGGACGTGTGACGCGTCGCAGCGCCTGGAGCCCCCGGCCGCGCCGCGCCCATCTTCGCCCTGTCTTCGCCGCGCGGCGTCGCTCTCCGCCCTCTCCAGACACCATTATCGGCCCCGGCCGCCCGCCGATTCCCGCCGTCCCCGGGCAACCCGTTGATTCCACTGGCCTGAATCGCCCGCAAGTCCTTGGGATCCCACCACCAAGGGCACAAAGCACACAAAGCTTTTTCAGAATTCGCGGACCAGTTCTCTGTTTTCATTTCCTGTGCGCCGCCGGAGTCTCTGCGGTTCCCCCCGGCTCATCGACCGGAAGAACTCGGCGCACCGCCGGCACAGCTCGCCCCGGGCGATCTCCACCCCGCAGCGCCCGCACCGCTTCCCCCGCCGCCTTCCAGGATTCATCTCTGTTCAACCACCGAGAACACAGAGCCCACGGAGATGTCCGCAATTCGAATCATCCATCCCGGGTAGGCCCCCGCCCCCCGCCCCCCGACCAGCGACCAGGGACCAGCGACTAAGGACCAAGGACCAAGGACTAAGGACTAGCGACTAAGGTCCCCCTCACGCATGCGCCGACAGCGCCCGCTCCTGCTGCACGGCCAGCGTCCGCCGCAGGATCTCCCTCACCCCCCTGCAGCGGCTGCTTTCGCCTCCAGAGCCGGACTCGCAAACGCCGCCATCACGAGCGCATCCACCCTGTCCTTGTGGCGGGGGGTTCCCGCCACCTTCAGGAACCTTTGGTTGTGGTAGCGCAGGTCGGTGTAGTCCTCGATCAGCCCCTCGTCGAACGCCTTCTTCAACTCTTCCACGCCGTCCCGCAGCGAGTACCGCGCCCGGAACCCGAGACGGCTCTCCAGCTTCTCGAAACTCACCCGGTAGTTCCTCCGGTCTGAATTCTCCACGTGCTCGACGCGCGTCTCCGGAAAGACCTGCCGGATCACTTCAGCCACCTCAGACAGTGTGTGGTTCATCCGCGAGTCCCCGATGTTGTAGATCTCGCCGCTCACCAGCCCGAGCGGAGCCTCCAACACCCGCACCGTCGCCTCCACAAGGTCCCTGACGTGGATAAACGGCCTCCACTGCTGACCGTTGTAGATCGTGATCACACCGTCCTGTCTCGCCTTGGCAGTCAAGAGATTCACCACCAGATCGAAACGCGGCCGGTACCCCAGTCCGAAAACGGTCGCATACCGGAGGATCGTCGGGTGGAACGCGGCCGTCCTGGCCCGCAGCAGCGCGTCCTCGGAATCGACCTTCGTCTGCCCATACAGCGAGATCGGCGCCACCGCGGCATGCTCGTCCATGACAGCGTCCGTCGCGCCGTAGACGCTGCAGCTTGAAGCGAACAGGAACCGCCCCACGCCGTTGCCCTTCGCCACCTCCACCAGCATCCGCGTCGCCGCGTAGTTGATTTCCAGCGCACTCTGGTGGTCCAGCTCACACGCTGGATCCCCCACGATGGCGGCAAGATGCACAACGGACTCGACCCCTCGCACGGCCTTCACCACATCCTGAATGTTGCGGCAGTCGCCAACCACAAACTCAAGATTCGGATCGTCCAGCACGTCCTTGAGCGGCCAATCGCCGTATAGCAGCGCATCCAGCACGCGCACGCTGTAGCCTCTCTCCAGCAAGCGCCTGACAAGCAACGACCCGATGTAGCCCGCCCCGCCTACCACCAGCACGCGCCCCGTGCCCTTGAACACCGCCTTCGGCGTCTTCGGCGTAATGTCGAAGTGCCGTACGACAAACGACTTGGCAAACCTGACGCCGGTCAGGCTGATCACCGCCAGCGGCGCGAAGGCGAGCGCCGCACTGCGCGCCACGAGCTGCCCCCGGAACAAGAAGTAGTTCGCCGCCAGGAACACCAGCAGCGCAGTGCCCACGCCCTGGACCACAACCAACGCCTTGTACCGTCCCCGGTAATACCGCGAATGCGTATAGAAGCCGTGCAAGAAGAACACCACGGGGAAGACCCCAGACAGGGGCCAGAAGAAGTTCAGGTAGTAGGCCGAGAAGTTGCCGATCACTTGATCCGCCACTTCCGGGCCGTGTACGGCGATGTTGTACAGAGCGCTCGAGCCGAGCGCCAGCAGCATCGACAGGTGCACTAAACCAAAGTCCATCAGGATCCTGGGAATGGCGTCGGCAGGCCGAAGGCCCGAAAAGAGCTTGTTCATTCTCTCCTCCTGTGGGGAATGCTGCGATGATCAGACTGGTGCTGAGCGAGAAGGCGGCTTACGACATCCCGGCGATCCGCCGGATCGCCGCACAGATGGCATCAACAACCTCGTCGGAGAGCGATTCGTAAATGGGCAGGCTCAGGATGCCCGAGGACACCCTCTCCGTCACCGGAAGCTCGCCCTTCCGCGCGAAACGGCGGTATAGCTTCTGCCGGTGCAAAGGCGGGTAGAAGTACTTCTTGGTCGGGATACCCAGCGACTGCAGTTTCCTGGCCAGGCGATACCGGCCACGTCCGAGATCGACACAAACCGCCACCAGCCGCGGTGCAAACCCGCCATCCGGAAGACCACGCTCTTGACCACCACCCAGACGGCTAGCGCCCACGCAGCGTGGAGATACTCGGACTCCGGTATGCGGTAGTCGAACCGCAGCAGGAACGCCGCCACGCCCGCGGCGGCGAAGATTGCCAACTGGATACCACACACGAGCGGCCGGTGCAGCCACGGCTGCCGTTCCAGCCAGCGCGCCAGGCGCCATAAACGGGTCTCAGACGACATGTGGGGAATCCACCCAGTCAGGAGGGACGCAGAACGGCCGCCGCTGTCCTCAGCAGTATTGCCGCATCGCAGGCCAACGAACGCCTCTCCAGGTATTCGTCGGCAAGGTCAAGCTTCATCGGAAGGATCTTCCGGACGTACTGCTCGTGCGGGTCAGGGGCAGCCGCCAGCTCGGCTTCCTCGTTCCGGAAGCGGATCGATGCCAGATCCGTTATGCCCGGCCGGACAGACAAGACCCTCCGGTAACGCTCACGATATATCTCAACAAACTCCGGCACCTCAGGCCGTGGCCCTACGAGGCTCATATCGCCCTTGAGCACATTCCAGAACTGCGGCAGCTCGTCGAGCTTCGTTCTCCTCAAGAACCGTCCCACCCGCGTCACCCGCAGGTCCCCCGCCACCGTGATCCGGGGACCGCCGGCGTTCGGCCACATGGACCGGAACTTCCACAGGGTGAAGCGGCAAAATCCCTTACCCACCCGGGTCTGCCCGTAAAAGACCGGCAGTCCGGAGTCCAGCCAGACGGCCACGGCGACAGCGGCGAAAACGGGCCACAGCAGAGCCAGGACGGCAGCGCTGATCAGGATGTCAAGCGCCCTCTTGACCATCGCGCTCTTCCCTGCCGCTGCGGTTCGCCGCCACCACTCTGCGCCTGCGGTTCTTCGCGACAATCTCCCGCACCGCGGCGATCACCTTCTCCACATCGCCGTCGCTCATCTTAGGGTAGATCGGCAAGGATACCAGGCGGGGGTACTCGGCAAGCGCGCGGCGGCAAGGATCGCGGAGCTTCAAGACCCGGCGGTAGTAAGGATGAAGCGGAATCGGAATGAAATGGACGCTACAGCCGATGCCGCGCACGCCCATCTCTTCAATGAACTGCGCCCGGTCGATCGCCAGCATGTCGAGGTTCAGCCGCAGAACGTACAGGTGCCACGCGTGCTTGCAATCTTCCCGATCCGGCGGCAACTGAACCTCCTGCAGTTCCGCGAACGCTTCGTTGTACCGCGCCGCGATCTCGGCCCGGCGGGCGTTCATCCGGTCCAGTTTCCGGAGTTGCACCAGCCCGATCGCCGCCAGGATGTCAGGCATGTTGTACTTGAAGCCGAGATCGACAACCTCGTAGTACCAGCTACCGTTCTTCCCGTACCGGTTCCAGGCATCGCGGCTCATCCCATGCAGACTCAGGATCCGCATGCGATCGGCCAGCTCTTCCGAGTTCGTCGTGACCATCCCCCCCTCGCCGGTGGTCATGTTCTTGGTGGCGTAGAAACTGAAACATACGGCGTCGCTCTTGCCGGAACCGATCTTGCGGCCCTTGTATTCCGCCCCCACGGCGTGGGCCGCGTCCTCGACGACCTTCAACCCGTGCTCACGCGCCAGCTCCCAGATCCTCTCCATGTCGCACGGCAACCCGGCGTAGTGAACCGGCAGGATCACCTTGGTGCGCGGCGTGATCAGGGCTTCCACCCGAACGGGATCAAGATTCAAGTCATCGCCAATGTCCGCCAGGATCGGCGTGGCACCCGCGTGCAGAATCACGTTCACCGTTGCGCAGAACGTGACCGGCGTCGTGATGACTTCGTCCCCAGGGCCGATCCCGAACGCCGACAGTGCGAGGTGCATCGCCGCGGTGCACGAACTCACAGCGACCGCGTGAGCCGCGCCCACGTAGCACCGGAATCGAACCTCGAACTCTGCGCACCGCCGACCTGTCGTGAGCCATCCACCGCATAATACCCCGGCCACACCGCCCACCTCTGTTCCATCAATCTGGGCTGCACAAAAAGGTACCGTCATCTAACGCTTCCCATCCCCTTGACGACAAGCCTTCACGTTCCTAGGCCGCTACTCTCCTCCTGAGCAATGCTAACCAGTGGGTGCGCAAGACCGGAATCCACGCCACCACTCTGTACAACCCCTCGCCTCCGACCCTCGAGATCCTCCGAGCAATGAAGGGTGCCAACGTGATCCGTCGGCCCCTTATCTCATAATCCCTAAAAAGTTCCCGAACCTCCCTGACCGGTATACCCCTTACCTCCGGGTTCTTCGGGTTGTCAAACAGAAAATCATACCAGAGGATCACCCCTCCTGCGCTCAGCACCCGCCCGCATTCCTCGGCTATCCGTGAGCGCATCTCGCGGTCCAGAACCGAGGACAACACCGTGCTTAACACTACGACGTCGAAGGTCCTCTCTCCCCACGGCAGATCACTCGCACAGCCGCACCGCAACTCCACACCAGGAAGTAGCCTCCGCGCTTTCTGAATTGCGTCGAGCCTCAGGTCAATACCCGACAACAATCTTGGATCCGCACCCCACTGAATGAATTCTCGTAATAACCTACCGTCCCCGCATCCTACATCGAGGATCCTCACCTGAGCCAGCGGATCAAAACCAGCCTCCTGCAGTAGTTCCAAAGTTGCGGAGTAGCGTTCGCGTATCCTCCAAAAATGCGCCTTATCTTCGTACGAGAAAAAAGACATCGTTCGATGCATCTGTCGCAGCGCGTAGACCCTCTCGATCCGAATACGCTCTCTTATGAAACTCTTTTCTACTTCCGACACCGCAGGGCCTCCAGGTACATTTCCGCTGTCTGTTCCGCAATTCGCTGTATACTGAACTCCCCCACAACTATCCTCCGTCCTTCCCTGCCGAACTTCACCCGTAGGTACCTGTCCCTCGTAAGTAGTAGAATCGCTTTCGCAAGGGCTTCAGGGTCGCGGGGTGGCACAAGCAACCCATTAACCCCGTCCCGCACCACTTCCCGACAGCCGGGCCAGTTTGTCGTAATGATGGGCAGCCCGCACGCTGCCGCCTCTAACAGCACCCTCGGTATACCTTCTCTGTAGTAAGTCGGAAGGACAAATAGATCACTACTGGAAAGAATCTCCACGATGTCGTCTCGAGGCCCCACTAGTGTTACAGCCGATCTTAGGTCTTTGATCTCCGCTTCGCTCATAGCCTCTGGTGATCCGACCGCAGGGGTACCAACAACCAATACTTTAACGTTCTCATTAGTCTTCCGCGCCGTCACAGTGGCTTCGGCGAGCTCGAGAAGGCCTTTGGATTTGATCAGCCTCGAAACACATGTGACGAGCACTGTCTCGTCCGACGCGCCGACTGCTCGACGGATTCTCGATCGGCTGAAACGGTCAGTTCTGTCTGGCCGGAACTTTTCAATATCTACACCGGAACCCGGAATCAGCCTGCACTTGCTGCGCGGGACGACTCCGCGCCGAACAAATTCTTCCATATCTGCCGTGTTCTGAAAAGTTGTTTGAGCCGAAATAGTACTGCTGAGCTTCTGTAAGACTTGATACAGTGGTCTAACAACCACCACAGTGGCACTGGTACTAGTATACAGACTCCCTAGTCCGGGGAGTGTCCCAAAGATCCATGGCACTCCAGCCGCCCACGCAGCCAGTCTGCCGATGACGCAGGGCACCGTATCAAATGTGTGAACTAACAGCGGCCGAGTGGCCCTCAGGATTCGCCATTGCGCTGCAAATGCACGAAGCACCTGGGCAGGGTTCATTGATCGGACTACTGGATAGCAGTGCCACTCAAAACCGGCTTGCTCAATTGCAGCGCCAGCTGCTGTGGAACTCCCAATGAATATAACGGCGAACCTCTGCGCCAGTACCCGTGCCAACGGGATGCGGCTGTGAATGTCAGGACCCCCGACAAGGGCTAGAAGTGGCTTTTTCGACTCTGCTGGGCCTCCCCCGGCCAACCCGACCGGGCAGTGTAGGGGAACCAAGCCCTTCGCGGCCGTCTTCTGAGGCGTTAACATACCCACTTCCCTCGTCACCGTCTACTGGCTGTGGTGGCTCTCATCTCCTCGTCGCTCGCTTCTCTCACTGCCGGACCGCCGAGTCGGTTCGGGCGTAATACAAGGCAATGACCACTGGGCTGGACGAGTACTCTTTTCACAGAGCAGCCGGACCTTCGCGCCGCTACCCCTCTCGCTCCGCTCATCCTCGGGTACCCCACAACAGTTATCGCAACCATGCGACGAGACAGCAGGACGTACTCGCCATATTCTGTCTCATGCCTTTCCCCCCATTGTGCTCCAGGCGCCCGCCGACTAGCTCCAAGTGCTGCGGATCCCTGGCAAAGCCTGCGAGAGCCGCAACCGACCTCGCCTCGTCTTCACTCCCCCCACGCGGGGCTCGCGGGTCGGGAGAACCTCGTGTCGTATCTTGATCACCGCTCCCGTGCAGCAGAGATACCCAAGCATCAGCCAGAACTCCGTGAACCGCAACCCGTGGTGCGCCAAACCATACACGAGCGCCGGCGCGGCAAACTGAAACACCCCCAGTCGGCACAGTCGCCACACACGAAATAGCCCCCAACAAAACAACGCCATCCCTGGTAGTCCGTAGTAAAACAATACAGCCGCAAAGGTCGAGTGAATTTCGACCTTTCGGCCAAAGCGATAATCTGTCCCTTCGGCTGCACCGAAGATCAGGTATTCCGGGTACCTCCAAACCAGGTCGTACCCGCGCGCCTCAAGACTGTCGTCCGGATCCTTCCCAATGCTCTCGAACCGCTGCGTCACCCGCCGCTGGACCTCGCTAACCGGAACGAACTGGGCTAAGATTAGCACGATTGCCAGGGCTGGAACGACCAGTCTAGCCCCACGGGGCACGACCAGCAAACCGAAAGCGATTACCCCAAGAAATGCGGCCTTCGACAGCGACACCGCCGCCAAGAACAGCGACCCGCCGAGCCCCGCTCCGGCGATCCAGGCAGACAGCCCAACGTGCCGGTGAGCCACCGCAATAACCGTTGCCGCCAGCACCGAATAATACCCGAGCTGGTTGGGATTGTTGAAGCCGGATGTCATCCGGTAAGCGCTTGCAAACGCAGGAATCGCCAACACCCCTTGCACTAACACTGACGCCCCCATGCATCCAGCAAAGAACCGCAAGAACCGCTCTGGCCCCCAACTAGAGGTTCGCCCAAAGGCGATCACGGCCAGAAAATTGAACGCATAATACGCCGGGTTCCACATGACCTTTGGTTCAGCGAGTTCCGACGCCCAGTAACAGGAGACCAGCAGCGTGTACGCGGCAAAAGCCCCCAGCGGCCAAATGACGCCCATCAACTGCTTCCATACCTGACGCCCCGGTCCGCGCCTTGGGGTACTGCACACTAGATAATAGCCGATCAACCCCGCTAGAAACCAATCAGCCGGCTGGGGTAGACCGCTCGGAAAGATGTAGAAAGGGGCACCGACGACGGCGATGGCCCACCAGAGAAGGGCCCAGCGCGGCAATTGCGGCTGGCACCAACGGCACCTGTTCCACTGCTGCAACGGTGGTGGGAAAGGGGCTTCTCGCCTTGAAGTACAGAGCATCACATATCCGCGGCCACCCGCATGGACATTGCCACGCGCCCTGTCTCACGAGGTCCTTGGGGGCTCCCCGGGCTCACTTCTTGCTCTGGTCTCCGCAGCTGTCGCCTCGGCTCTTCCTGCAGCCAACCTCGTGTGTGTGCCATACGATCCGTCACAACGGCTCGCCACACTCGCTGTCGCAGGCTCTCCACCACCTGCCGCCCTGCGTGGCGAATCGGGGCTTGACCAGGTCTTAATCCGCTGCTCGAAGAGCCTCCGGACGGACGCGTCGACGACCGACGCTACCACGGTATACCAGCTCGGCAGACCCTTCTCCCATCCACGGTCTTCGCAAACTCTCCCGATCCCCCGGAAACGCACTCGATTCCCCGCCACCAAATGACCGGTGACTCTCCTGCGCGACAGATCCATCTCCGCGAAAAGACCGCGCCCGATGAACGCCATTAAGCGCGAGACAGTGCCCGGCGTGTCGCGGCAAAGCTCTTCGTATCTGACAATCGCAATGTTATTCCTCCGACCGGTGATTGCGATGCTGATCCTGCATAAGACGTTGGTCAGCGCCCAAGACACTGCAGTCCTAAGAGCCACCCACGGCCGCTTCCATCTTGCCGGCGCCGGCCCACGTCCGGAGCCCGGCCCTTTCATGGCGGACCACACTACACCCCGGAGGTCTCGGATAAGCAGTATCGCTTTCACATTGTATTGGCCCAAACGGCTAAGCGCTAAAAAGCGTCCCGTGGCCGTCCGCGTACTCTTGGATGAGTCCACAACCACGTCAGCGCCACTGACCCGTACAATAGTGTCAAACAACAAACGTGTCAGTTCCCTATACCGGGTCTTCGTTCGCTTGCAAAGCGCATTCACGGCGAGAAATGGGAAAGAACTCAGTAGCTCGACCCGTCGCCGAGCCTTTTCGTACTCTCCTAACTTGTCACCCACGGACTTCAGCACTTGCGACCAAAAAGTGCATTCGGAAAGGTGGCGTCCGCAAGAGCACAACTCATCGCGCTCTACCTCCCGATAGAGGTTTACCAGCTCACCTGTACTCACGTACCCGGCTTGTGAGCCTAATAACAGATCGAGCAAAGTCGAACCGCTCCTACCATATCCGAGTATGCACACAATTGTAGGATTGGAGTGACTGCGCGTACCACAGGGATATGCCGTATTCTGCATAGAGCCTAGACTCTTAACATTGCGATGGCCACTGATTGTATATTTAACCGTCTCTGAACCAAAACGACAAGAACAACATTCCATAATACAAGTGAACTGGTGGTTGAGACTGCGGCCCCGATGCCTCCATGGCTGGGTATCAAGATACTGTTCAGCAGGATGTTAAGTGCAGCAGCGGCGAGAAACACGCGCGCGGCTGTGTCGTGGCCGCCCGTAAGGGTCATCAACAGAGCAACGGGTCCGCAGAAGCCATTCACCATCTGGCCGATGGTCAAGAACGCCAGGGCCAGGTAACCGGTGGTGAACGCTGGTCCAAAAAGGCCGAGGACAAACTTCCCTGCGAGAAGCAGACATAGGCCTGCACCGCTGATCAGTCCGAAGAGAGCGCGGGCCGACAGGGTGGCCAGGCGCTGAAGGTCCGCCATGCGGCCCTGGGAGTAGAGCTCGGAGATCAGGGGCGCGGTGATCGTGTTGGCGGCGCTGAGGCCGAAGGCGGGCAGCATTGCCAAGCGCGAGGCGGTGCGGTAAATGCCCGCCTCGGTAGTCCCGCGCATCGCCCCCAGCATGAGAGTGTCCGCCTGGCTCATGATCATACCCATCGCTCCGATGAAGAACAGGGAACCAGCGACCCCCCGCCAGAGTTTTCGGGCTTCCGAGCGGCGCCCCGGGGAAACAGCCGAATGAAGCCCCCTCCGCAGCCACGCGCCGAGTACTACCAACGCCAACAGAGCCGAGGCCGCCTGGGCTACCATGGCGGCCGCGGCCGAAAGGCGTGCGTCCGCCATCCAGAAAATGAGCACAGCCGCACCCACGGCCAGCGGCATTCGGAACGAGTCCACCAGTTTCGCGCGCAGCGTCTCCTTCAGGGCCAGCAGGAGTCTGCTGCGAAGCATCACCCCGCTGGCTAAGGGCAGCGCCAGCGCGGCGATTACGCCCGTCCAGAGGGTCTCCGGCGAAATGCGGCTGTGGAGCAAACCGAGAGTGAGGAGCCCGGCGGCGCTGAGCAGAAGGCTGTTCGCCAGAACGCGCCGGTTGGCCCAGCCCAGAAAGCTCCCGCATTCGGCTTCCCGGCCCGTCGCCAGGTACTCCGGTACGAAGCGCTGGGCGGCGTTGGGAATGCCCATCCCAGCGAGCATCGTGGCGACCTGCAGCCACGCGGCGACATACAGATAGATCCCGTAGGATTCCACTCCCATCAGGTGCGCCAGGGGCAGCAGGACGAGGAAGCCCGCCAACTGCCCTAGACCGCCGATGACGAACGCCCCGCTGGCGTTCCGGGCGAAGGTCCACGAGATTTCGTCCTCGCGGAGGCGCCGGACCCAAGCGGTGAGCGAAGCGGGGATGGAGGACACGGCTAGTCGCTAGTCCTTAGTCGCTGGTCTCTAGTCGTTGGTCGCGACGCTAGTCGCGACGCTAGTCGCTAGTCCTTAGTCCTTAGTCCGTAGTCCGTGGTCGCTAGTCGGTGGTCGTTCGGCGGGGGGTGGTGGTGCGGCGGCGGGAGCGGCGGCTCTGTTTCAGGTACTTGACCAGGGCGCCGATGCGCTTGTTCAGGCCCACCGCTTCCTCGTACAGGCGGCCGAACGCGCCCTCGTCCAGGTAACCCAGATCCGAAGCCACATAGAGATGGCTGGCGGTCTCCAAGGCCGAGCCCTGGGCGATCTCGAGGAACCGGGCGAAGTCGCCGTCGGTGGACCGGCCGAAACCCTCGGCGATGTTCGCCATCGCGGAGACCGAGGCGCGGCGGAGCTGGTCGCGCAGGGCGAAGTCCTGCCAGCCGCTCGTCGCGCCGTAAACCAGCCTCGTCAGCCGGCGGGCATCCTGCCAGGCGTCAATGTCTTCGAGGCGGTGGAAAGGCATGGTCGCTGGTCCTTGGTCGCTAGTCCTTGGTCCCTGGTCCGTAGTCACTAGTCCTTGGTCGCTAGTCGCTGGTCCTTGGTCGCTAGTCGCTGGTCCTTGATGTGTAGTGGGCGGAGGGTGGGGGAAATCACGCCTTTAGTCGCTGCTCCTTAGTCCGTAGTCCGTAGTCCGTGGTCCCTGGTCGCGAGTCGCTGGTCGCGGCCCTAGTCGCTAGTCCTTAGTCGCTAGTCGCTGGTCGCTAGTCGGTGGTCGGGGGGGCGGGGGCCGCCTTGTCCAAGAGACTGAGCTCCACGACGCGTTGCTCTACCAGCAAGTGCAACCACAGGGATACAGAGGGCACTGAGAACTGCAGGATTCGGGGTCATCGGTTCGCGCAACTTGCCGATCCCACACCGCCGGGCTTGTTGTAATCCTTTGTTTTTCAAGATCTTCTCTGTGTTCTCGGTGGTGAATCCCCTCTGCTTACCCTTCCTCGTGGTAGTACCGGGTGCGGTAGTAGCGGTCGTAGTAGTGGTAGTAGCCGCCGGAGGACTTCTTCGGGTCCCAGTAGTTCAGGATCGTCCCCAGCACGCGGGTTCCGTCGGCGGTGAGGCGCTCGCGGGCGGCCAGCGCCGTGTCGCGGGTCGTGTGGCCGGCGCGGATCACCAGGATGACGGCGTCCGAGAGCCGCCCCAGGATGCGCGCGTCGGGGATCTGCATCATCGGCGGCGTGTCGATCAGGATCATGTCGAACGCCTCGTCGAGCCGCTCGAGCAGCTCCGCCATGCGCTTCGAATAGAGGAGGTTGGTGGAGCCGGTCGTCTGCTCGCCGGCCGGCAGGACGTAGAGGTTCTCGAGCCCCGTGGCCCGGATCGAGCCGTTCAGCGACTCCTCGCTCAGCGGGCCGCGCTCGAGCAGGATCTCGGCCAGGCCGTGGTCCCGGGAGACGTGGAAGATCTCGTGCTGGCGCGGCTTGCGCAGATCCGCGTCGATCAGGAGCACCCGGCGGTTGATCTCGGCCAGAGCGATGGCCAGGTTCGAGGCCACGGTCGTCTTGCCCTCCTGGGGGCCGGGACTGGTCAGCGTCACCACCCGCGGCTGGTCGCCGTTCTGCCCGGAGAAGAGGATCGACGTCAGCGCCGCGCGGAAGCTCTCGGCGATCAGCGTGGGCTTGCGCTTCCAGACGGTCAGCTCCACGGGGACCGGCTCGGCCTCGCCGTCCGAGCTTTCGCCGCGCTCCGGCAGCAGGCCCTTCGGGGAGCGGCGCGACCGGTAGACGAGACGCAGGCCGCGGCGGGCCTCGGCCGCCGGGATGGTCCCCAGCTCGGGCAGGTTCAGGTAGAAGGCGGCGTCGCCGGGCTCCTGGATGGTGCGGTCCATCCGCTCCCGGGCGATGACGAAGACGACGGCGAAGAAGCCGCCGAGCAGCAGCCCGAGGAAGGTGTTCAGCGCCAGCCGGGGCTTGTAAGGTTCCTCGGGGATGCGGGCCGGATCGACCACGCGGACGTTCGAGGCCCGCAGGGCGCTAGCGACGGAGGCTGACTTCACCTTCTCGAGCATGGCCTCGTACAGCTCCCGGATGGAATCGGCCTCGCGCTTGAGGATGTTGTACTGGACGGCCTTGGATGCCTGGTCCGAGACCAGCGCCTGCTGGCGCTCGTACTCGGCCCGCAGCAGCTTCTCGCGCGCCAGGGCCTCCTGATAGTCGTTCCGGATGCGCTGCAGGATGGCCGCCCGCTCGCTCTCCAGGGCGTTCTCGACGGTCTGGATCTGGGCCCGGAGGCGCTGGACGCGGGGATGGTCCGCGGTGTAGGTCATCGACAGCTCGGCGAGCTGGCGGCGGAGGTCGGTGAGGGTGGTCTGGTAGCCGCGGAGGCTGTCGTCGTCGAGGATGTCGGGCAGGGCCTCGGGCGGGGAGGACTGGAGCAGGTGGTAGCGCGACTCCTTCTTGATGCGGTCGTCCTGGGCCTGGGTCAGCGAGTTCTGGAGCTGCTCGAGCTTCTGCTCGGCGATGGAGGCCTCCTGGTCGCGGGTGTAAACGAGGCCGGCCCGGCGGGCGTAGTTGCGGACGCGCTCGTCGGCGGCCTCGAGCTTGACGCGCATCTCCTCGAGCTGGCGCGAGAGCCATTCGGAGGTGCGCTGGGTCATCTTCCAGCGGGCCTCGAGGTTCTGCTCGATGAACTCGTCGGCCATGGTGTTGGCGAACTGGGCGGCGATCTTCGGGTCCGGGGAATCGACGGAGATCTCGACGATGCGGGTGTTGGTCTGGAGGCGGACCTTGAGGTTGTCGGCGGCGTAGTCGATGGCCGCCAGCCGGGGCTCGCGCTCCACCTCGGGGCCGCCCAGCTTCAGCGCCCGCTGCCAGACCGAGAGGCGGGAGGTGTCGGGCTTGGCCGGCTCTGGCGGCGGGGTCCAGCCAAGCTTGTCGAGGACGCGCGCCAGCAGCGACTCGCTCTGGATGATCTTGACCTGGGTCTGCAGGTCCGAGTTGTCGATGTAGCCGGCCTCCTGGACGGGGCTCACCTGGTCCAGCCCGAGGAACTGGGGGTTCATCCGCTGGATCTCGATGGAGGCGGTGGCCTGGTAGATGGGCGTCTGGGGCATGGTGACGAGCACCGCCAGCACGGCCCCCAGGAAGGTGATCAGGACGAGGCTGCCGCGGTGGCGCTTGAGGATCTGCCAGTACTCGAGCAGGCCGCCGCCGGCCGGCTCGTCGTAGTAGTCGTAGCCGTAGCCGCCGTAGTAGTAGCCTTCGCGGTCCTCGCGCGGGCCGGGACCGGGGGCGGGACGGCGGGGCGTCACCGCGCCGTCGCCGGGAGGGGGGAGCTGGTTGGGACGATCGGTCATGGGCGGAACTCCCTCAGTAGCCGCGGACTCCGGCGTAGACCGACGCAGCAGCCGCCGCGGTAGTGGCGCCGAGCACCATCCTCGTGCCGAAGTCCTTCCAGGAGGCGTGCGGGACGAAAAGGATGTCCTGGGGCTTCAGGGCGATGTCTTCGGCCTCGCCCCGGAGGACCTTCTTGAGATTCACCGGGATGATGATCCGCTCGTCGGTGCCCGGCTTCACCCGCAGGATGCGGGCGTTCTTGGCCGCCGCGTGGGGCTGGAAGCCGCCGGCCAGCGACAGCGCCTCGAGCAGCGAGATGGAGCCGTTGGTGACGAAGCCGCCGGCGCGGTTGACGTGCCCGACGACGTAAACGACATCGGCGACGGAGACCGAGATCACGTCGTGGGCCTTCAGCTCGATGTTCGTATCCGGGTCCCGCATCTCCAGCACGTCGCGGGTGCTGATCTCGGCGGTGATGTAGCGGCCGGTCTCGTCCACCTGGGCGTTGGGCAGCGGCAGGTCGCCCTCGTCCAGGCGGCGGGTGATGCGGATCTTGTCGCCGGCCTGGTTTGAGAAGCCGCCGACGTCGGAGATCAGCTCCCAGAGCGTCTTGGGGCCCCGGAGCTGGACCACGCCCGGCCGCTCGACGGCGCCGTAGACGGAGACCGGGCGGGGGCGGAATTCGGCGATCGAGACGGTGACGTCGGGTTTGAGCAAGTATTTCTTCAGCCGCCGGGTGACCTCGGCTTCCACCTGGCCGAGCGTCAGGCCCTGGACGTTCAGCCGGCCGATATAAGGCAGATCGATGGTGCCGCGGTCATCGACGAGAATGGGTTCGTCTGGAAATTCCTCCACGTCGAGGGCCCGGATGACGATCTTGTCGCCCGGACCGAGCGTGTAGGCGGGGACCCCGTGGCTGGGCTGGCGCTTCCTCAGCGCCACCGGCCGTGAGGGCCCGGCGGGCGGCAGATGGTTAACGTCGGGCGCCTCAACGGCCGGGGCAACCGGTTCCGCTGGGCTGGCCGGCTCGGCGGCTTGCGGCGGCTGCGCCGGGGCAGCGGCGGCCAGACAGGCGGATAGCGCGATACTGGTGAGCCATTTCATGGTGGATCTCCCGGGCAGCCCTGTCAGTGCTGTTCGAACGCCGCCAGCCGGTCGAGCTGGGCGCTCAATTCGGCGATTCGCTTCTCGAGTTCGAGCACCTTCACCTGCAGATTGTCCGGAGCTACCGTGGATCCGTGCCGGAGCCAGTGCTGCATGGCGGTGCGGGCGATGTCCGACATCGAGCGGGCGTTCGCCCGTTCGGAAAGCTCCTTGAGCTGCTGGTACTCCTCATCAGTGACTCGGAAGCTGATCATACGCTCCAAGCGAGGCTGATGTGGCATGATACGAATGTCCTGTTGGCTGGATCGCGATTCCCCGCCCCGACGGGCGGCCCGGGCGGGGAATCGAGCGAATTGGAAAAGGTTCAGAATGTCCGATTCGCGGTCAGACCACGGGTTCGATCGCCCCGCGGTCGACTTCCGCGGCCACGGACCGCTGCAGCAGAGTGATCGAAACCACCAGACGCGTCTCGTTCTTGACCTGAAGCAGCAGCCCTTCGACGCCGTCCAGAGCGCCGCCGCGGATCCGCACCCGCTGCCCGATCCGCAGAAACGGCCACGGCTTCACCTCGCAACCGGCGGTGACGATCGCCCGGATCGACTCGATCTCGCGCTCGTCCACCGGGACGAACTTCTTGCCGAAGCTGACGATCGACACGACGCCGGGCGTCTGCAGGATCGGCAGCCGCTTCTGTGGATCGAACCGGCAGAAGACATAGCCGGGGAAGAGGGGAAACTCGACAATCTTGGTCCGGTCAGACCACCGCCGCCGGGCCCGGTAGAAAGGTACGAACTCCTGATACCCCTTCTGGCTCAGCGACGTGCCGACCACGCGCTCGTAGTGCGAGCGGACACGAATGGCATACCAAGGCTGGAGAACTCCCCCCGAGCTCTCGCGCCGACCGGTAACACGCTCCACTTCTTCGCCCACCTTTCTCCCCTCTCGGCGCCGCCGGCCAGCCAACGCCGCCCGGCCCTGCAGACTGCCACGCCAGGAGGGAGTCCAGACATGCTACCGCCGTTTCGGTCCCACAGCCCGCTTTCCATACCCGGCCGCCTCCGGGACCGCCTATCCCTGCGAGTTGCTCGCTGCTGGCTGACCAGTTCCAAATTCTTACACCATGAATGACAATTGTCAACAGAAAATTCGCCCGAGAAAGCCCGAGTTCGCTGAAGTTCGCAATTTTTCGCTTCCGTTCGCTATCGGGGCCGCTTTAGCGAGAGAAATTTCAGCCTTCCTCAGGTTCCTGAAACAGCGATTTCCGGGTAGCTTGCGGTCGCTGTACGGATTCCCTTCCCGCCCGCCGGCCGCTCCCTCATGTCAGACAACGTCTGCGGCTGCGCCTCGGCAGACCGATTCCGGCAGCTCGGCGGTCCCGAGTTGCCGGTGGTGCGGGCGCGGCTCACCCACCCGGGGTTGGCAACTTTGGAATCCACGAATTGTCGTGGCTTCAATACACCCCTTGGAGGTGGTGCACACCGGCGTTCCGCGCACCGGGCGCGCCAGCAGTAAGAGGACAAGAACAGTGCTGAGGGCACGCCGAGCTCCGGCCTTTGACACGGAGGTGGAGTGGAGAAGGAACCCACGCACAAGTTGCCTGGCGGACCAGCCGTCCCGGATTCGGAAGCATGGGGCCGGGCGCGGAAGCCACGACCCGAATCACGAACCTGGATTTCCGCTGTCAGACACGCGTGCGGCGCCGCATTCAGAAGAATCCTGGACAGAGCGAAAAATTTCGTTCGCCAGGTTCCCAAAGTCACCCGGATCTGACGATGCGGGGGAGGAATCACCCAGTCATGACGGAATAGGACCGCCGTTGCACTTCCGGGGAAGGCGGTACCGGCCGGCTTGGGGTCGCCGGTGCGGCTGACATTTGTCTGACGGGAGTTTACATCGCGTATGACAAGCGGCGCGCCGCCCATCCTGCGCCGGAGCGCATCCCACCTTGCCATAATGCGGCTGGTTCTCGGCTATACTGAAGCGGCTATGAATCGGATCTCGCGACGCACGCTCATCCTGTCGGCGCTTCTGGCGGCGCCGCTTGCGGCTCAAGTGCTCCCGCGCGTTCCCCCGGAGAAAGCCGGCTTCTCGTCGGACCGGCTGGCGCGGATCGACGCTCTCGTAGAACATCACATCGCCGCGGGGGACCTCGCCGGGGCGGTTACGCTCATCGCCCGGCACGGAAAAATCGTCCACCTCGGCGTTCACGGCATGGCCGACCGGGAGGCCGGCCGCCCGATGAAGGAAGACACGATCTTCCGCATCGCCTCGATGACGAAGCCGATCACCTCCGTCGCCGCCATGATGCTCTATGAGGAGGGCAAGTTCCTCCTGTCGGACCCGGTGGCGAAGTACCTGCCCGAGTTCGCGCACATGACGGTGCTGCCGCCCGGCGCTCCCCCGGGTTCGACCCCGGTCCCCGCAAAGCGTCCCATCACCATCCGCCATCTGCTCACTCACACCGCCGGCTTCACCTATCACTGGAACCCGAGGATCGGCCCCCTTTACAACGCTTACGGGATCCCGCACGGTCTCGGGCCCACGCCCTACACGCTCGCCGAGGCGATGAAGTTGCTGGCCAAGATTCCCCTGGTGAACCATCCGGGCGAGCAGTGGGAATACGGGCTCTCGATCGACGTCTTGGGCCGCCTCGTGGAAGTTGCTTCCGGAATGAGCCTCGACGAGTTCTTCCGCCGGCGGATCTTCGAACCCCTGGGGATGAAGGACACCTATTTCTACCTGCCCCCCGAGAAAACGGCCCGGCTGGCGGCGGTGTACGGAAAGAACAAGGACGGCAAACTGGTCCGGGTCGAAGACGAAGACGTGCGCGCCGGAGAAGCCAGCGGATCCACCGATTATCCGTACGCCGGTCCGAAGAAGTACTTCTCGGGGGGCGGCGGGCTCTGCGCCACCGCCCTCGACTATGCGCGTTTCGCCCAGATGATTTTGAACAAGGGCCGCCTTGGCGACGCCCGGCTGCTGAGCCCGAAGACCGTGGAATTCATGACGATGGACCACCTCGGCCACATCGTCAAGAATCCTCCGCTCGCGTTCGGTCTCGGCTTCGCCATCGACACCAGCGAGCGCGGCTTCACCGAGCTCACGTCTGAAGGTACGCACGGGTGGGGCGGCTTCTGGTACACGGAGTTCTTCATCAGTCCCGAGACGGACATGATCGGCGTCTTCATGGCCCAGCTCTACCCCGACGGCGGCCTCGAGGTGAAGCAAAAACTCAAGGTGCTGGCGCACCAGGCGATCATCGAAGAATGAACCGGAGCTCTCCCGTAAACCCGCGCGGATCAAGAGGAATCAGAGCTGCTCCCATGAAGCGAACAGGACTGCTGGCCCTTGGATTCCTTTGTCTGGCGGCGCCTGGCCGGCCGGCGGAGCTGCCTGAGTTCTACCGCACGGTGGATCGTGTGGTCTGGATCGTCGAAGATTTGGACCGCACCGCCCGGGAACTCCGGCGCATCGGGATGACCAGCTTCACCGAAACCGAAGAAGCCGGCGTAGAGGGAAACTATCGGGGAAAACCGGCCACAGGGAGCGTGCGTCTGATGTCCGGCCGCTTCGCCGACGTGGCCGTGCACTGGATCGAGCCTCGCAGCTCCGGCAACGCCTTCGCGGATTTCAAGGACCGCCACGGCAGCGGCGTCTTCGCCCTGGTACACCGGGCGCCCTCGGAGGAAGCCTTCGACGGCGAGATCGAACGGCTCCGGGGGCTGGGCGTGGGCGTGTTGCAGCGGGGAAGCCTGGAAACCTACGCCGGCAAGATCCGCTGGGTCTTCTTCGACACCGAACGCGAGGGCAAGTACGTCCTTGGCCTCATCCATTTCCCCGGGAATGATGAAGGCCCCCTCACCGTGCCCACGGAAAATCCCAGCGGCCGGACCGTGGTCCAGTTCGCTTTCGCCGTGAAACGTCTGGAGCCGGTCTCCGAATACTGGGCCCGCCTCGGGTTCCCCCCGATGAGATTCACCCACGGCAAGCTCCGCGAGCTGCGCTACCGCGGCCGGCCAGGCGGGTTCGACATGCGCCTCGGCTGGCAGCGCCACGGGCAGGCGCCCTACGAGTGGATTCAGTCGCTGAAGGGCCCCGACATCTATGTCGACCATATAAAGGCCCACGGCGAGGGGTTCCAGCATTTTGCTTTCCGGGTGCAGGACATGGACGCCGCGATCGCCTGGTGGAGGGAGAGGGGATACCAGGTATCCATGTCCGGCGCGTGGGGTGAGAAGGACCAGCCCGGATCGGGGCGGTTTGCCTACCTGGATGCGGAGCGTCTGGGCGGCGTGGCGATCGAGCTGCTCTGGAGCTACCGGGCAAAGCGGTGAGGCGCGCGGGTCAGCCCTTGCGCTCGGGGGTCGGGAAGTGCGTGACGCCGGCGGCGAGGGCGATCTGGGTGAGCGTGGCCACGTTGTTCACTCCGAGCTTCTTCATCATCGTCTTGCGGTAGCTGCGGACCGTCTGCAGGCCGAGGTTCAAGATCCCGGCGATTTCCTTGCTGGTTTTGCCCTCGGCCACCAGGCGCAGCACCTGCAATTCCCGCGGCGACAGGATGTCCAGCCCGGTTGGAGCCGCCGGTGCGTCGAGGTCGCCGCGCTGAATGCGCATCAGCAGCTTGTCAGAGACCTGGGGGCTGAGATACGACCCGCCTTTGGCCACGGTCCGCAGCGCATCGATCAGGTCGTTCTCGGAGGCCTTTTTCAAAACAAAGCCGCGGGCGCCGGCGCGGATGGCGCTGACGACGGAGTGTTCATCGTCGTACATCGACAGGATCACGACCTTGCTGCGCGGCCAGCGGCGCACGACCTCCGCGGTCACTTCGATGCCACTCAACCCCGGCAGGGCGATGTCAAGCAAGACGACGTCCGGCCGGCGTTCCTCGCACAATCGGAGCGCTTCGGCGCCGTTCTCCGCCTCGCCGACGACAGTGAACTCCTCTGACCGGGAAAGGATCCCCCGCAGTCCGTCCCGGACGATTCGGTGGTCGTCTACGAGTAACACGCTGTACGGCATGGAGCTTTCAGGCGCCTGTCTCGGGCAACGTCACCCTCACGATTGTACCCTTTCCCGGCGCGCTTTCAACATTCAGGTTCAGTCCCGCGCGGTCGGCGAAACATTGCATCAGAGGAAGGCCCAGTCCGGCGGGATTCGCGGCCATGCGAACCGGGTCGAAACCACACCCGTCATCACGGATCTCCAGCACCGCCCCTCCTCCACGCGCCGGGCGAACGAAGATCTCGATCTTGGAAGCGCGGGAATGCCGCAGGGCGTTCGACAGCGCGCACTCGGCAATCTGGTACATGGCCGTCGCCGCGGGTCCGGACACCCGCGTCGAAGCGTCACAGAGCAGGCGGATCTTCATCCGGGACGATCCGCGGCACTCACCGACGAGCCGGTGCAGGGCGGTGGCCAATCCCGCTCGCTCGGCGCGGTTGGGATTCAGATCGTAGCTGAGCCCCCGAACCTGTTCGAACGCTTTCTCCAACAGGGCTTGGATCTCCCGGATCCGGTGGGCGGCCTCCGGGAGCTGCTCGTCGAGGTCCATCCGCAGCACGTCGAGATGCAGTCCGACGGCCGAAAGGATCTGGCCGATCTCGTCGTGCAGGACCTGGCCCGCTTTGGCGGCCTTCTGATCGCGGGCGTCGATCATCCGGGCCAGCATCCGGGCCAGCGATGGCTGCAAGCCGGAGGTTCCCGGCGCCATTATTACCCCACCCTTTTCCGCTCGACCGCCCGGCGGGCCGCCGCCGCGATATTGCCGGCCCGCAGGCCGTACTTGTCGAGCAGACCGCCCCCCGGGCCGGATTCGGCGTAACCGGTAAGCCCAACGAACTCCATGGCCGCGGGCGCCGTCTCACTGACCACCTGAGCCACCCGCACGCCCAGGCCGGAATCGACGAGGTGCTCTTCAGCCACGACGAGGGCGCCGGTCTCCTCGGCGGCTCTGGCAATGGTTTCGCGGTCGAGAGGCTTGACGCTATAGAGGTCGATCACCCGGGCCGAGATGCCGTCCTTCTCGAGCAGCTCCTGCGCCCGGATGGCTTCGGCGACCATGAGTCCGCAAGCCATCAACGTGACATCGGAGCCGTCGATCAGGGTGTTCGAACCGCCGATCGAAAACTCGCCGCCGTTTTCATACACGATGGGGACCTTGGGCCGTCCAGCCCGCAGGAACACGGGATTGCCGTGGTAGGCCGCCTCCTTCACCAGGGCCCGCATCGCCACTTCATCGGCCGGCGCCAACACCCGGAAGCCGGGCAGCGCGCAGGTGAGCGCCATGTCCTCGATGCTCATCTGCGACGGGCCGTCCTCGCCGATCGAGATGCCCGAATGGGTCCCCACCACGATGAAGTGCTTCAGCTCGGGATAGGCCACCGTGACCCGGAGCTGCTCGAAGCCTTTGTTCAGCACAAAGCACGAGAAGCTGGAGACGAAGGCGATCTTGCCAGCCGCGGCCAGGCCCGCCCCGATGGCCACCATGTTCGCCTCGGCGATGCCGCAGGAGAAGAACCGGTCCGGGAACTCCTGGTGGAACTTGTGCGTCATGGTGGACTTGGAGATGTCGGCGTCGCAGACGACGATGCGGTCGTCCCGGCGCGCCAGCTCGAGCAGAGCATCTCCAAAAGCCACCCGGGTGGCCACACCCATCTTCAGCGCAAACTTCGTGTTCGCCGGCATTACGCAAGCTCCTTCAACGCGATCTCGACCTCCTCCGGCGTGGGGGCCACGCCGTGGAACTTCGGATTGTTCTCCATGAACGATACGCCCTTGCCCTTCACTGTGTGGGCGATCAGCACTGTCGGCTTGCCCTTGGTCGCCGCGGCTTCGGCGAAGGCCCGCTGCAAGGCCGGGATGTCGTGCCCGTCCACTTCGATCACGTGCCAGCCGAAGCCTTGCCACTTGGGGACCAGCGGCTCCAAGTCCATGATGTCCTTGACGAAGCCGTCGAGCTGAATCTTGTTGTAATCGACGATGGCGCAGACGTTGTCCACCTTGTGGAAGGCGCCGAACATCGCCGCTTCCCAAACCTGGCCTTCCTGGATCTCGCCGTCGCCGAGCAGCACGTAGGTCCGGTAGTCCTTGCCGTCGAGACGGGCGGCGAGCGCCATACCGATGCCCAGCGACAGCCCCTGGCCGAGCGAACCGGTCGAGGCCTCGAGCACCGGCAGGAAGCGCTTGTCCGGATGCCCCTGGTAGATGGAGCCCAGCTTCCGCAACCGCATCAGCTCGTCCTTCGGCGTGTAGCCGAGCTCGGCCAGGGTGGCGTAGAGCACCGGGCAGGCATGGCCCTTGGAGAGGATGAAGCGGTCACGGTCCGGCCAGGACGGGTTCTGCGGATCGTGCCGCATCACGTCGTAGTAGAGCGTCACCAGGATTTCGACCGCGGACAATGACCCGCCCGGATGCCCGGAACCTGCGGCCCCGATCATCTTCACGATATTGCGCCGGATCCCCTTGGCCAGCGCCTGCAATTCTTCCAGCGACTTCTTGTGCGGCATGGGACTAAGATCTTCAATTTATCACAGGACCTGGCGGCGACCGCCGCCCAGCCGGGGTCTGAATGGGGCCCTGTTCTCCCCTTGCCGCACGAGCCCGGCCCGGCGCGAGGCGCTGCCCGTATGCCGCGGGGCGCGCATTCGGGTCACACTTCGACGCGCATTTCGCCAACATTCCACCGCACACGCCGCCCCTTGCGGAGCGAAATGTTGGCTAGTTGGACGACCAATGCCGCCTGGAAGCCCAGCTCGACGGTGGCGGTGGGCTGGCGGCGGGTGCGCACGCACTCGAGGAAGTTCGCCACGTGCACTTCCGAGGCGTGGCTGAAGCGGAAGGGGGAAACCTCTCTGACCGCCGGCCTGTCCTCGGCGCCCTGATCGTAGACGGCGAACTCCTCGCGACCGATATCGAGTCTCGCCTGGTCCCCGTCGTACTGGTTGAGCTGATCGTTCCGGTAGTAATACTTCATCGCCGCATAGTTGATGGTGAAGACGGCCACGAAGTCTTCCCGGTCGTACTCGGCGGCCACCACGACCGATTCCGGCGTATCGACCTTCGGCACATGGATTTCGCCCGCCGCCGCCGTGACCGCATTCGGGAATCCGGCGTCCATGATCAGGTGGATCGCGTCGAAGACATGGGCCCCCTGATCGGCGACGATGCCGCCGGAATAGTCCGAGTAAGCCCGCCAGTTGAAGAACCGGTAAGGATCGAGGGGCCGCCGCGGAGCGGGACCCTGCCATTGGTCCCAGTCGAGGGGACCTTCGAGCTTGCGGTCCGGGCGCCCGCGCAGGCGGTTGTTCAGCCACCAGGAGCGCACCATGCGGACGGCCCCGAGTCGCCCGGCCTGAACCAGGTCCCGCGCCTTCAAATAAAGGTCGTAGCTGCGGCGCTGCATGCCGACTTGCACGATCCGGTCCGAGGCCTTGGCGGCCCGGACCAGTTCCGCCCCTTCCTCCGGAGTGTGGCACAGCGGCTTTTCGACATAGACGTCCTTGCCCGCGGCCAGAGCGTCAAGCAGCATGCGGTGGTGCCAGTGCTCCGGCGTGGCGATGATGACGACGTCGATTTCCGGATCTTCGAGCAGTTTCCGGTAATCGCGGTAAGCCTTCGCCGGGTGGTTGAGCTGGGAGAGTCCTTTCTCGAGGTTCGGCTCGTAGACGTCGCAGACCGCAGCGATGCGGACCGCCGCGTCTTTCTCGAACACGCCCGCCAGGTAGCGACCACGGCCGCCGGCGCCGATCAAACCGACCCGGAGCCGGTCCGCCGCCGGCGCCGCCAGCGCCGCCCCGCCGCTCATGAGGAACATCCGCCGGTCCACGCCATCACCTCCGCGAGTGATTTCGGAAACCCTCCGCGGCCCCTTTCCACTCCGCCGCCAAGGCCCAGCGGCCGCCGGAGAACCCTCCGCCGGCCAGTATACATAGAAGGAATACCCGGCGGCCCCCCTGGTCCGCGAGATCCGGCCGCCGGACTCCGGAGCGGGCAGCGGCCCCGGAAGGAACCCCGCCGGCGCCCGGTGACACGGGACTACACTTGTCGGATAATGAGGAATATGAAGGGCTGGAGTGTCTTGAGCCTGACGGCGATTCTGCTGGCCAGGCCAGCCGTGGCCGCGGAAGCGACAACCAAAGGCACCAAACCCGAAGTCGAGATCATCGACGAGATCATTGCCAAGGTCAACGGCGCCATCATCACTCGTTCCGACCTCGAACGCACTCGCCGGCAGTTCATCGAGGAACTTCGGCGGCAGAAGGTGCCCGAGCCGGAAATCCAGAAACGGCTGGCCGAGCGGGAGAAGGATTTCCTGCGCGACCGGATCGACCACCTTCTGCTGGTCCAGAAGGGCGAACAGCTCGACATCAACGTGGACCAGGAGGTTTCCAAGTACTTCGCCAACCTCATGCTCCAGTTCAAGGTCGCCGACCAGGACAAGCTCGCCGACCTCGTCCGCCAGTACACCGGCATGCCCTTCGAGGACTACAAGGAAGAGGTAAAAGAGGGGATTCTCACCCAGCGGGTCCTCGGCCAGGAGGTCGGCAGCAAGATCGTCATTCCGCGTGAGGAGATCGAGAAGTATTACAACGAGCACAAGAACGAGTTCATCCGCGAGGAGCGCGTCTTTCTCCGGGAGATTCTGATCTCCACCGAAGGCAAAGAAGGCGACGAGCTGGCCGCCGCCGAGAAGAAGGCCAAGGAGATCGCCCAGCGCGCCCGTAACGGCGAGAAGTTCGAAGAGCTGGCCAAAGAGTACTCCGACGCGGTGACGGCCAAAAGCGGCGGTGATCTGGGCGGCTGGAAGAAGGGCGACCTGTTGCCCCAGATCGAAAAAGAGATCTGGGACAAAGAGAAGAACTACATCACGGACCCGATCAAGGTACCCAACGGCTATCTGATCCTCAAGGTGGTCGCCCACCACAAAGCGGGCCTGGCGATGCTCGAAGAGGTCGAGAACGAAATCATGGCCAAGCTCTACGAGCCGAAGTTCCAGCCCAAGGTCCGCGAGTACCTCACCCAGCTCCGCCAGGAGGCCTATTTGGAAATCAAGCCGGGCTACGTCGACACCGCCGCGGCTCCGGGCAAGGACACGACGTGGAAAGATCCGGCCAAGCTCGTCCCCGAAACCGTGACCCGGGAAGAGGTGATCGCCAAGCGCCGCCGCAAACGGTTCCTCTTCATTCCCATTCCCGGTACCAAGGCCAGCCCCAAGAGCAGCACCAAGTAACGCCCGAATGAAATCCAAATATGTCAGCGACCTGCGGCCGAACGAGGATGTGACCACCACATTTCTCGTCCAGTCCAAGGACGTCCGCTTGAAAAAGACGGGCGAGCCTTATCTTTCCTTGATGCTCGCCGACAAGACAGGCGAGATCGACGCCAAGATGTGGGACAACGTCGCCGAGGTCGTCGATACCTTCGACCGCGACGACTTCATCAAGGTGAAGGGCCGCGTCCAGATCTACCAGAACCGGCCGCAGTTCACCATTCACAAAATGGTGCGCTGCGACGAGGGCCTGGTGGACTTCGCCGACTACTTTCCCGCCTCCGAGCGCGACCCGGAGGAGATGTTCGCCGAGCTGCGCGACATCGTCGCGCAAGTCAAGAACGAGCACATCCGGGCGCTGCTCGAGGCGGTTCTCGACGATCCCGAGATCGCCGCCCGTTACAAGAGGGCGCCCGCCGCCAAGAGCGTTCACCATGCCTATCTCGGCGGGCTCCTCGAGCACGTGCTCTCGCTCTGCTATCTCTGCCGGGTGACCGCCCAACACTATCCGTTCATCGACCTGGATCTCATGATCGCCGGCGCCGTCCTGCATGACGTCGGCAAGATCTACGAGCTTTCCTACCGCCGCAGTTTCGGCTACACGGACCAGGGCCAGTTGCTCGGCCACATCATCATCGGCCTACGGATCATCGACGACAAGCTGCGCCAACTCCCGGAGTTCCCGCCGCGCCTCCGGGCGCTCATCGAGCACATCGTCCTCAGCCACCACGGCTCGCTCGAATTCGGCTCGCCGAAAGTCCCGGTGTTTCCGGAGGCTCTCTTGTTCCATTACCTGGACAACATCGACTCCAAGATGGAAAACATGCGGGCGGTGCTCGAGCGCGACAACCAGGTCGAAGGCGTCTGGACCAGCTACAGCCCTCCCCTCGAGCGCTACATTCTCAAGAAGGAGAAGTTTCTCGGCGGCGGCGGCGATTTCGGTGACGGCCCGGCCCCGGGGGAAGAGACCGCGCCCCCCGCGGATGCCGCCGCTGCCGACGAGCAGGCCCTCGGCAGGCCGAAGCCCGCACCTCTTTCCCAGAGCGCCGCGGTGCGCCGCGGCCAGGGTTCGCTCTTCGGAGATAAGCTTCGGCAGGCGCTCAACTCAGACGAATGACCATGCCCCGTTCCCGTGCCGCTCGTGAGATTCCGCCGCCCCTGGAACTCGAGTGCTTGAAAGCGCTGTGGCGGATCGGGGAAGGCACCGTCAAGGACGTCCGCAAGCTGGTGACGGAAAACCGCAACCTCGCCTACACCACCGTGATGACCGTCCTGGACCGTTTGGAAAAGCGCGGCCGCGTGATGCGCAAGAAAGTGGGCCGGTCCTTCGTCTACACTCCGGTGGTGGACCGCGACGAACTCCGCCGGCTGGCCGTGAAAGACGTGATCGACACCTTCTTCGACGGCTCCGAGGAAGCGCTTCGCGCGTTCCTCGATAGCGGACTGGCCGCGGCGCCCCGGTCCACGACCCGCCCCGTTATCGAACCCTCCCCGCCCGAATCGATCGATACGGAGCTACTGTGAGGCGTTTTCAGACCGCCGCCGGAACCGCATCGCCGGCGCGGCGGACGACGTATTCTGCAATGACGTTCTGTTCGCCGGCTCTCCCTTACCGGCGTCCACCCCTCGCTTGCCGCCGCTTCTGCTCCATCTTCCGGATGCGCTTATAGGCCACGTAGTATTTATAGATGTTCGCCACGTACCGCACCGGCTCCTGGCCGGCCTTCCGCTCCACCAGGTACTCCACGTTGTCGAACCACTGGTTCGGATCGAAACCGTAGTTCGGCGCCTGCCGCCGCAGCCGCGCCACCCGGCTCGGACCGGCGTTGTAGGCGGCGAACGCGAACAGCATCCGGTTCACCTCGTCAATCCCGGGATCGTTGAAATACTTCTCGATGATGAACCGTAAGTATTTCACCCCGGCGTGGATGTTGGCCTCCGCCTGCTCGATGTTCGGTATCGAGATCGGCGGCGCCGCGGCGGTCTGCGGCAACAGTTGCATGATGCCGACGGCCCCCGTGCGGCTCTGCGCCCGCTGGTCCAGTCGCGACTCCTGATAGCCCTGCGCCGCCAGCATCAAGTAGTCGAAGCCGTACTCGCCGCCGTACTTCTTGAAATAGTCGACCACCGCCAGAAACTTCTTCCGTTCCCTCGAGGCGTTGGCATTCAACACCCACTTCGTGCTCTTCATATAGCGGTTGATAACGGTGTTGAACAGTCGTCCTCCGGGCGGGTACTTCCGGTAAAAACCATCCAGTGCGGCCATCAGTTGGGGCGAGTTCCGCCGCACCATCACGCCCACCTCGCCTCCTTCGCGGACGAAGACCGCCGGGTTGACCTTCACGTTCTTGAAGACCTTCGACCACAGCCACTCCCACTTGTGGCTGTCGACCACCGTCGCCGGCAGCAGATCCGCGTTCACCATCTCCAGCAGATCCTCGTCCTCCAGGTTCTCGTCCGCCGGATGGATGCGGACCTCCGGCTTCCCTTCCCGCCGGAAGCGCCCGTTCAAGGCCCGGAGGCTCTGGTAGTAGCTACTGGAGCGACGCACGTAGACCTCGCGCCCCGCGAGGTCGTCCACGGAACTGAGGTCCGGTTCACCCGGCGCCAGCGCCACCAACTCCCGAACGTTCTTGATCCGGCCCCTGGCAAAAGCCACCAGCTTTTCGCGTTCCGGCGTCACCGTCCAGTTCCCGGTACCGATGTCGCCGTAGCCCTGCACGAGAAACGGAATCACCTGGTCTCGCCGCACCGGGATGGCCACCACGCTTACCCGCTTGTGCTGCGCCCGGAGCCGCCGGTTCAGATACTGCTCGAAAGCCTGCCCGAATTCGGCCGAGATCCCGCGCTCCCGCGCCCCGTCGAGGAAATAGAACGTCTTGCTGTGAATCACCAGCAGCCGGATGACGCCGCGCTCGATCATGCCGTCGAGATCGCCCGTCCATTTGGAGACACGCTGGAGCCGCAGCCACGGATCGTCGATCTCGGCCACGGCTCCAGCCTCCCGGCCCGCAGTGGATGCTCCGGCTTCGGCGGCGCCCGGTCCGCTTTCCGGCGCTTCCTTCGAAAATGAGCAGGAAACCAGAAGAGAACCGGCAAGAAAGAGCAGCAGGATAGAGGCCAGCGGCCGGGAAACGGTTTTTCGATCGGGCATGCTCGGCGTCTCGAAGGGCTGTTTCTATGATTATACCCGCCGTCCCCGCGCCGGCTCCCCGGGGCCCCAGCGCTTTCGGCCAGACCAATCCCGGTCTTCCGCCCCCCTCCCCTCAGCGGTCCCCTCCCTCAACCACAGTTGCAGAGAGAACGCAAAGGTTTCGGATGTGGAAGCTGAAAAAAGAATTCCTCGGCGCGCTCGACAGAAAAGGCTCGGTTCTCGCATACCGTTGCCCGCAGCCAGCCACGACCCACTTTGTGCCTCTGCCGTTCCCAACATCCCGCAACGGCTCCGCCTGCTACTATAGGGCCAGTTCCTCAGCCTGGCCAGGTCGCCGGCACATCGTTCCGGACACTGCCGGCGAATCGCCGAAAGGAAGCTTCCCATGCCGAAGGCAACCATCGCACTCGCTGCGGCAGTCCTGTCGCTTACCGCCGCCGCGGCCCGCGCCCAGCGCCAGCCTCACACCTTTTTCAAGGAACAGATCCAGCTCGGCGACCGCGACATCGAGAAGATGGACCGGGGCGAGGTGGTCACCAAGATCCTCGACTCGCCCGACAAATACGGCATCCTGGTCTTCGGCGGCGTCTGGGTGAACGCTCCGGTGGAGAAGTTCGCCGAGGTCTTCCGCGACGTCGAGAAGCTCCAGCAGGAGAAGGTCTACCTCATCGTGCGGGAGTTCGGCCGCATCGGACGCGAGCCCCGGCTCTCGGATTTCGACGCCTTGGCGTTCGACGACGGCGACATCGACGACCTGGGGGACTGCAAGCCGGGCGACTGCGAGATCCAGGTCATGAACATCGAGAAGTTCCAGCGCCTCGTCGACTGGAAGGCCCGTGCCAAGTACGCCCAGGCCAACAGAGTCCTCCGGCGTCTCTTCTTCGAGGGCGTCCAGCTCTACCGCCAGGGCGGCCTCGAGGCCCTCGGCGCCTACCGGGACCGCAAGAAGCCCTTCTATCTTCAGCGCGAGATGAAGGAAATGGTGGACCGCTCCTACTACCTGGACAAGAATTGGGCTCCGGCGATCTACCACCACATCGTCGATTACCCGAAGGGCAAGATGGAGGGCGCCGAAGACATCTTCTATTGGGAAAAGATCGACTTCGGACAGGGACCGGTGATCCGCGTCAACCACGTCAGCCTGTTTCCCGGCGGCGCCGGCGAAGCCAAGCTGATCGCCGCCAACAAGCAGCTTTACGCCAGCAAGTACATGCGCCTCGCCTTACAGATGTATTACTGCGTCCCCGATACCGGCGCGCCCGCCCGGCGCGGCTTCTATCTCGTCCAGATGAACGACTCGCGCACGCCGGACTTCGGCGGCATCAAGGGCGCCATCGTCCGCCGCATCGCCGCCGGCAAGGCCGAGGAGGGAACGCGCGACACCACCGAGATCTTCAAGCGGCGTTCGGAGGCCAACTGACGGCTTGCGGCGCCGCGCGAGCCGCGGAAACCGCTTCTCTGAATTGCCCGGGCATCGCGAAAAAGCCCCGCCGCCCGCGCCCGGCGGCCACTTCTTCCGCCGGCTTCGCGTGACCATTTCAACGGAAGACGTTAAAATGGTCACCGCTGAAGACGCCGACCACGCCGGCCCTCCAACAGATTCCTGAGCTGTCTCCTACTCACACCCGCTTGGCGCAGTACCGCGGAGAGCGTGCCCTGAGGTAGAGGCTTCCTTCCATGCACGGGCACCGAAACGACGGCCGGATGCCCGCGCTTCCACATCAGATGATGGCTTCCGTGAATGCGCACGACCCGGAACCCGAAGGACTCCAGCACCCGGATCAACTGCTTCCCGGTAACCGAGGGCATCCCAGCTAGCGCCCCAGCAACCGGAGAATCTCTTCGGCCCGCTTCTCAGAAACCGGGAGCTTCAAACCGAGTTCGCGCATCGTCTCGATCCAGCCCGCGATCATCTCGGCTGTCCGGTCCAGCGTCTCCTCATAGCTGGAACCGAACGTGGAGATTCCGTTGAGCTCCGGGACCCGGCTGACCCAGGAGCGGGTCTCGTCGTCCCACTCCATCTCCACTGTCAGTAAGTCTGTCTCAGCCAGTGGATGGGCAACCTGCGGGTTCTTGACCTGGCGAATCGACATGTCCTCCGCCTCACTTGAATTGTAGCGTGCATCTTCCCGGCTCGGTCCGCATGCACGGACCTGCGATCCGCCCGTTGCCCCCGCGCTGGCCTTGGAGTTCACCCGCGCCGTTGAGACGAACCAGCCTCGCGGTTCCGCCGCGTTTACCGCACCACCACCTTCACCAGTCCCGCGTTGCCGGCGGCGTCGTAGGCCCGGACGACGATCAGGTGCTCGCCCGGCCCGAGGCCGTCCAGCGCCACCTCGAACCGCTCTACTTTCGAGTCGATGATGCCGTCCTCAGCCTCGAGCGGCGTCCACGGCCCGGCGTCCACCGAGTACTGGCACCGCCGCAACGGGGAGGCCTGGTCCCGCGCCTCCACGGTGAAGCGCACCCGGGGCCCTTCGCGCTCGGGCTCGGGAGCGGTCAGCGCCGGGGGCGTCTGGTCGATCAGCACCGGAGCGCTCACCCGCTCGCCTTGCCGCGCCGAGGCGGCCGGATTCGACGGCGCATCCGAGGCCACCACCCGGAAGTAGTACTTCCCGTCGGCCAGCGCGTCGGAGTCGAGCGTGTACTTGGTCTCCTCGATCCCGTCCCGGATCTTCTTCCACTCCCGCTCGCCCTCGCCGCGGAAGTAGAGCGCGTAGACCAGCTTGTCGCCGTCCAGGTCCTCGGTGCGCCAGGTGATCTGGATCTGTTCGGAGGCCGTCTTCGGCAGCTTCTGGGTCGCCGTGCCGGTCACCGTCGAAGCTCCGGATTCGCCTGAAGCCGTCACCGTGATGCTGTAGGCCGCCGTGGAGCTGGTCTGCGTCGTCGAGGTGGCCGCCTTCGGCTGCTTCGCCGTCAACGCCTTGCTCGCCACGGTGATGCTGATCACCTTCGGGGCCATGTTCTGCGGCAGGTAGGCCAGCGTGACGCTCTCCAACTCGGGCGTCCGCCCGTCGGCGCTGCGGAACCGCGCCCGCCACTGGATGAACCGCGCATTGGGGCTCGTCACCTGGCTGCCCTCGGGGTCGCGCAACGGCCCGGCCCATTCGCTCCACGTCGCATCCGGCCGGGCCGAGTTTCCGCTGCGCGTCTCGAACACCAGCTCGGTGCCTTCGGGCAATTCGGCCCGCCACGACAGCTTGCCCCAGCGCGCCACCCTCGAGGCGTCGTGCACCGGCGCCTCGTAAACCCCTTCCGGGGCCGGCTCACGCGCCACCCGGTAGATCTTGCCCATGTTGCCCGTGGCCACCAGCAGCCCGTCGCTGCCTTCGAGCAGCCGGATCGCTTCTTCCTCGTTGGTCTGAACGAGCAGCGTCGCCTTGTCGCGGTCCTCCAACTGGTAGAGCCGCCCCTTCTCGTCGGTGGTGAACAGCAGCCGCCCGTCCTTCACCAGGAGGTCGTAGGCGTTCTCCTCCTTCGAGGACCACAGCTTTTCCACCGTGTTGTCCGGGTAGATCCGGTAGACGGCCGACTTCTCCACCCCCGAGATCTCCACCACCGGGACCGCCGGCACAGTGACCATCGGCTTCGGAGCCGCCGGCTTTGCCTGCTTCGCCTGGGGCTGGATCTCGACCCCGCCCTGCGACGCCGACACGGTGATCGAGGTGTGCGCCACGGCTTGCGACGCCGCTTTTCCCGCCATCGTCGTCGCCACCGCCGCCCGCCGGGACACCGATCCGCCCATCGCCGCCGCGTAGAGGCTCCCGTCCTTCATCGGGGCCAGCGCCCGGATCTCCGGCAGGTTGGCGTCGTAGAGCACGAAGGCCTTGTCCTTGGCCGAGATCCGGTAGAGGATCCCGTTCGGCTCGGTACCCGCCACCAGCCGCCCCTGGGCGTCGAAGGCCAGCGCGGTCACGTGGATCTGCCCGGTGTCGTAGTAGAGCTCGCCCTTGCCCGCTTCTTCCACACGGAAGATCTTCCCCTCGTCGCCGGTGCCCACGTACAGCGCGCCCGTTTTGTCGAAGGCCAGCGACCAGATGTAAGTGGCGCCTGGATCGAAGTACTCCTCGGCCTTACCGTGCTCGATCCGGTAGACCTTCCCCTTCGGCGACGTCGCCGCGTAGAGCCGCCCCTGGGCGTCGAGGGCCAGGGCGAAGACCTCCGGCTCGTCGGCCGTCCACACGATGCTGCTCTCGCCCGACGGGCTCACCCGGTAGACGCGGCCGCGGTGGCCGGTGCCCAGATACAACGTGCCGTCGGCCGCCCGGACCACCGTCCAGATCGCCGGCTGGTCGGAGGTGAAGATGCTCTCGATCTTGGGCGCCAGCCGCAGCCGCCCTTCGCGCGTCAGCGACACGCCATCGAACTTCCCCTTGAGGAAGTCAGCGTAGGTGTTCATCTCCCACGTCTGCGTCCCCGCGGCCGGCAATCGCGGCGCCAGCGCCAGCGTCAGCAGAATCCAAGTCCACGCCCGCATCATTCCCTCACTTCCACTTGAATCGTCTTCGACCCGGTCGCCGCCGCGTCGCCCAGCTCGATCTTCAGCTCGGCGACCTTCGAGGTGTACCCGGTGGCCGCTCCTCCCGCCGCCGGCTGCGTCCGCCCCATCACCAGCGCCACCGAAGGCGGCGGCACGGGGAGGGAACGCCCCTGCACGTTGTAGCTGCGGTAGGGCCGCCAGACGCGCACATAGACGCCGGAGTTGCTCCGCAGTTCGTTGAGCAGCCGCACCAGTTGCGTCGGCGTCCGCATCCGCTGTCCGATCAGGTGGTAGTACTCGGCCAGGTTGGTCGTCATGGCATCGGCCACGGTGAAGTACAACGGCCCGGTAGGGGCGCCCGGCGGCACCTTGTAGGTCACCCGGTGGATCTGCTCGGCTCCGTCCTCGCCCGAGAGCGCCACCATGATGTCCACGCTGTCGCCCGGCCGCACGCGCTCGCGCGACGGCCAGATCTGGTCGATGACCCACTGCCGCCGCTCCGGAAACACCTCCGCCTCCAGCCGGATCGCCTTCAGCCGCAGCTCGTCGAAGCCGCTCTGCAACAGATACGCCAGCGGAGCCGCGACGCCGAGGGACGCCTGCACCGGCACGTTCGCCTCGCCGGCGTAGACGTCGTCCAGCCGCACCGGCCCGATGCCATTCTCGAACTCCGCCTCGCCCCGCACGACCACCGTCTCAGTACCCAGCGTCCGCTCGGTAGCGTCGATCGCCGAGTAGACGATCATCTGCAACAGGAACGGCGACAAGAACCGCTCATTCACCATCTCCACGCGGTAAGTGGAGACGCGCTCCGCGCCGCCGCCCCGCGGCGGCCCCTTCACGGTGATCGAAACCGGCACGGTGGCCGCCCGCCGGCCCAGCTCGCCCCGCACCGCCGTGCTGTAGTCCGCCGTGATCGCCCCCAGCGTCTCCCGCGCCGCCGAGATCTTGAACGACGTCGCCAGGTTCGGGGCCAGCGCCAGCACCTCGGCCCGCGCAAACGGCAATTCGGTTGCCCCCACCGACAGGAACCGGTGCCCGAAAGCGTAGATCCGCTCACCGTCCACGTAGGTTACGGTCCCATCGGCTCCCACGCTCATGTCGCCGGTCACCAGTTGCACGCTGATCATCGAGCCCGGCTCCAGCTTCGCCTTTGCTGCCGGCTCGGACGATCGCGCTCCGCCGCCGCTCATTCCCTGCCGCGGCTCCAGCCCGAGGGCCCGGAGCTGCGGGGCGAAACAATCGATCGTCCGCGGAGTGAAGCCGCTGAAGGAGACGGGCGTGGCGATCTCCACCATGCGCGAGCCCCCGGCAAGCAACTCGGCCGGTCCCTCGAACCACCGTGTCAGATCCCTCTCCCACGGCGTCACCCGCCTAGCCACGCGCTTCAGGGCCGCCTCGGGAGCGCCCCGCAACATCTCTTCTATAGGCCGGATGCCGGTGATCGGCTCGGTCGCCAGCGGGAAGGCGAGCGCCACCGCCCCCACCAGCTTGCCGTCGATGTAGACCGGGCTCCCACTCATACCCTGCAAGACCCCGGTCTTTTCCAGCGGACCACCGTAGAGGCGCGCCAGGATCACGCTCTGCTTCGGCCCGGCGTTCTCCAGCACGCCCAGGATTTCGACGCCGAACTCCTCGACCCGGTCGCCCGAAAAGACCGTCTTGCCCACCCCCCTCATGCCCGCCCGCACCTCGGCGAGCGGCATGATGGGCGTTTGGGCCGCCAACGCCTGCACGAGCAGCCCGGCAACGATCGCGATCCGCTTCGTCACAACTCCATTCTATTCTGTAGGCTTCGGTCGCACGTCCGGGCCCGCTTCGGGCGCTAAAATCTAGGATATGGGGGTGATTCTCACCCGCGAGGAACTCGTCGAACTCCGGCGCCGGTGGAAGCAGGAGGGCAAGACCGTGGTCCTGACCAACGGCTGCTACGACGTCTTGCACCCCGGCCACGTCCGTCTGCTCGAGAGCGCCCGCTCGCTCGGTGACGTGCTGGTCCTCGCCTTGAACAGCGACGACAGCGTCCGCCGGCTCAAAGGGCCCTCGCGCCCGCTCATCCCGCAAGAGCAGCGCGCCGAGCTCGCCGCCGCCCTCGAGGCCGTGGACGCCGTCGTCTTCTTCGACGAAGACACGCCTACCGAGCTGATCGCCGCCGTCCTGCCCGACGTGCTGGTCAAAGGCGCCGACTGGGCCCACTGGATCGCCGGGCGGGAAGAAGTCGAGGCCGCCGGCGGCAAGGTCCTGGCCCTGCCCCTCGAGCCCGGCTACTCGACCACCGGCATCGTGGAGGAGATACTCAGCCGGCCTTGATACATCCGGCCATCCGCGAACTCTTCGAGGAACTCCGCCGCCACCCGGAGTTTCAGCGGCTCCTCCGCCATCTGGACCGCCCGGGCGAAGGCCCGGCTGTTGCCTCGCTTTCCGGCCTCACCACTACCGCCAAGGCCGTTTACCTCGTCCTGCTGTGGCAGCTCGCCGGGCGCCCGCTCCTCGTCGTGGTGGACGGCAGCAAGCAGGCCGAGACCCTCACCGAGACCGCCCGCGCCTTCTTCGAGATCCTCGCCACTGATGCCAGCCTTGCCCGCCCCCAGCTCGTCCCCGCTCCCGACGTGCTCGCCACCCAGAACCTCTCGCCCCATGCCGAGATCAGCGAACAGCGCGCCGTCGGCCTGTGGCGTCTGGCGGGCCGCCACACGCCGCTGACGGTCACCCCGGCCGGCTCTCTGTTGCTGAAGACCGAAGCGCCTGAATTCTACCGGGATCTCGCCCTCGAGGTCGAAGTCGGCGACGAGATCTCGCTCGAGCTGCTCGCCGAGCACCTGGAGAGTGTCGGCTACGAACGCCGCGAACCCGTCGAGATGGTCGGCGAGTACTCCATCCGGGGCGGCATCCTCGACGTCTTCCCTGTCGAGGCCCGCCACGGCCTCCGCATCGAGTTCTTCGGCGACACCATCGACTCGATGCGCCACTTCGACCCGGGCACCCAGCGCTCCGTCGCCAAGACCCGGCGCGCCTCGATTCTACCCCTGCGCGAGTGGCCGGCCACCCGCCAATTCCTCGCCGAACTCTCCGAAAAGGCGCAGCTCGAAAACCCGCCCCCGCCCGGCGAGCCCTTCTCCGGCTGGGAATTCTTCGTGCCCCTCGTCCGCCCGCGGCGCCACAGCCTGCTGGACTTCCTCGCACGCGGCCTCATCGTCGTCGATGAACCAGAAGAGGTCCGCGGCGCCGCCGAGCGCCTCTGGAAGCGCCTCGCCGAGCCCGCCGCCCGATCGGCGCCGCCCCCCGAAGCCAACTATTTCACCTGGGAGGAGATCGAAGAGCTGCTCGGCCGCCGCGACCGCCTCCTGCTGCGCGAGCTCGACGTGGAGGGGCCCGAACGGCCGGCGGCCTCGTTCCACATCCCCTCCCGGCCCTCCATCGCCTTCCACGGCAATGTCCCGGTGGCCGTCGCCGAGGCCCAAAGCCTCGTCGAGGAAGGCAACCGCGTCGTCTTCTTCGCCCCGTCCGCCGGCGAGCTGGAGCGCCTCGCCGACATCTTCCAGGAGTACTCGGTACCCTTCCGCGCCGGTATCGACGCCTCCGCCGGCGCCTCCGACTACCTCACCGAGCGCGCCTACGTGGCCGTGGAAATGGCCGACATCTGGCTGCTGAAGGGCCCGGTGCGGCGCGGCGCCGTCCTGCCCGACAACCGCCTGGCCATCTTCGGCTCCGAGGACCTCTTCGACCGCTCCGATCTCGTCGCCCAGCCCCCCGCCCCGCGCACCGCCGCCGCCGCCTTCGCCGCCGACATCGCCGACCTCAAGCCGGGCGACTACGTCGTCCACATCACCCACGGCGTCGGCCGCTACCTCGGCATCCGGGAGATCCGCAGCGGCGGGCAGTCCGGCGAGTTCATGCTGCTCGAATACGCCGCCGGCGCCCGCCTCTACGTTCCCCTCACGCGGCTGGACCTGGTCCAGAAATACCGCCCCGTCGGCGACGCCACCCCGACCCTCGACAAGCTCGGCGGGGCCACCTGGCGCCGCACGAAGAACCGTGTCAAGGCCCGCATGCGCGACATGGCCGACGAGCTCCTCAAGCTCTACGCCGAGCGCCAGCTCGCCCAGGGCCACGCCTTCTCGGAAGACTCCAACTGGCAGCGCGAGTTCGACGAGGCCTTCGAGTTCACCGAAACGCCCGACCAGCTCAACGCCATCCAGGAAGTCAAGCGGGACATGGAGCGCCCCCAGCCGATGGACCGGCTGCTGTGCGGCGACGTCGGCTACGGCAAAACCGAGGTCGCCATGCGCGCCGCCTTCAAGGCCCTCGGCGACGGCAAGCAGGTCGCTCTGCTGGCCCCCACCACCGTGCTGTGCTTCCAGCACTTCGAGACCTTCAGGCGCCGCTTCGCCCCCTTCCCCGTCCGCATCGAGATGATCACCCGCTTCCGCCGCGGCAAGCAGCTCAAACAGCTCCTCGAAGACATCGCCGCCGGCAAGGTGGACATCGTCATCGGCACCCACCGCATCCTCTCCCAGGACGTGCGGTTCCGCGACCTCGGCCTGCTCATCATCGACGAGGAGCAGCGCTTCGGCGTCCGCCACAAAGAGCGCCTCAAGCAGCTCAGGAAGAACATCGACGTCCTCACCATGACCGCCACCCCCATCCCCCGCACCCTTCACATGTCCCTGCTCGGCCTCCGCGACCTCTCGGTGATCGAAACCCCGCCCAAGGACCGCCTGGCCATCCAGACCACCGTCGCCCGCTTCGACCTCGGCCTCGTCAAGGCCGCCATCGAGCAGGAGCTCGCCCGCGGCGGCCAGGTCTACTACATCCACAACCGCGTCGATACCATCTGGCAGCGCGCGGCCGAGATCCAGAAGCTACTGCCGGAGTGCCGCATCGCCGTCGGCCACGGCCAGATGAGCGAGACCCAGCTCGAGAAGGTCGTCCTCGGCTTCATGCGCCACGAATACGACGTCCTCGTCTCCACCACCATCGTCGAGAACGGCCTGGACATCCCCCTGGCCAACACCATCATCATCGAGAACGCCGAGCGCTACGGCCTGGCCGAGCTCTACCAGCTCCGCGGCCGCGTCGGCCGCTCCAACCGCCGCGCCTACGCCTATCTGCTGGTGCCCGCCGACGCCGAGCTGAGCGAGGTGGCCCGCAAACGCCTCGCCGCCCTGCGCGAGTTCAGCGAACTGGGCTCCGGCTTCAAGATCGCCGCCCTCGATCTCGAGCTCCGCGGCGCCGGCAACCTGCTGGGCGGCGAGCAGCACGGCCACATCAACATGGTCGGTTTCGACATGTACCTCCGGCTGCTCGAGCAGACCATCCAGGAGCTCAAAGGCGAAGAAGCGCCCCCGGAGATCCACTCCACCATCAACCTAGGTCTCGACATCCGCATCCCGCCCGACTACATCGCCGACGAGCAACAACGCCTCCGCACCTACAAGCGGGTCGCCGACCTCCGCAACGGCGACGACAGCGCCCGGGTTCTCGAAGAGCTGCAGGACCGCTACGGCAAGCCCCCCGAGAGCGTCCGCAACCTGCTCCGCTTCGCCGTTCTCAAGAACCTCGCCGAGCGCGCCGGCGTCCAGTCGATCGACCGCCGCCAGGGCATGGTCAACATCAAGTTCCACCCCGAGTCCCGGGTCGATCCCCAGCGGCTCATGCGCCTGGTCCAGTCGGTTCCCGGCTCCCAGTTCACCCCCGCCGGCGTCCTTCGCTTGCCGGCCCCCGCCAGCCTGACCGCCGGGCTGCTCGAGCAGCTCGAAGAGCGGCTCCGCCAGCTCTTAGAACCCGCCCCCGCCGTCCACTGAGCCGGCGGAACGCGCTCAGTTCCCGCTGCGGACTTCCGGCGGCAGCCGCTCGAGAACCGCGCGGAGAAACTCGCCTGCCGGCGCCGGGCGTCCGCGTGTCCCGTCCAACACGGGTTCCGCAAGCGCTCCGGGATGCCGGAAGCGGACGCCATACTGGTGCAACGTCGTGAGCCGGTCCGGTAGAGGCCCGATCGCCGGCTCTAGCCTGGCGCCGCCTTCAGGTTTTCCCTGGCGAGAAAGTGAACCTCCACGTGGTTTCCGGAGACTCCATCAATTGGGAGGATGAGCGAATGGCAAGACGAAGCAGGCTCTCGCCGGGCGGCGGGGAACCGGGGGGCCGGCCACCAGCGCCGGAGCGGCGCCGTTCCTCCTCAGCCGTTCCCCATCCCCGGCCTACGGCCGGATGCGCACCAGCACCACGGCGTGGCCCGGCACCTCGGCGCTGAATCGGCCGGTGGCCGTGCCGAGATCCTGTTTCTTCCACAGGTCCCGCACGGCGGCTTTGAGGTGCGCCGGATAGCCGATCTCGGTCCACTGGACGGCGATCTCCTGCTTCTTCGTGCTCCGGTTCAACAGCGCCACCGCCCGGCTCCCGTCGGCCATCTGCTTGGCCCAGACCTCCAGGTCGCCGTCGTCGCGCACCTTTACGCCCTGCTTGCCCAGCGGATCCTGGTCCACCGCGATCACCTCCGGGTTCGTCAGGATCTCCCGGATCTCATCGGTCATGTTCCGCAGGTCGTTGCCGGCCATCAGCGGCGCCGCCAGGATGCACCACATCGTGAAGTGCGCCCGATACTCTTCGGTGGTCATGCCGCCGTTGCCCACCTCGAGCATGTCCGGGTCATTCCAGTGGCCGGGTCCGGCGTAGACTTCCAAACCCACCTGCTGGTCGAGGATCTGGGTCCAGCCGAGACCGCCCCACTTCCTCTTGCAGTCCCAGCAGTCTTGGATATCGCCGGTCGTGCGCCAGAGGTTGCCGACGTCTCCAGCCCACAGCCACGGCTTGGTCGAGCCCCATTCGCAGATGCTGAAGACGATCGGCCGCCCGGCCTTCGCCAGCGCGTCGCGCATCAAGGCGTAGGATGCCTCCGAGTTCTGTTTGCCGTGGTGACACCAGTCGTATTTCAGATAATCGACCCCCCAGGCCGCGTACTGGCGGGCGTCCTGGAATTCGTAGCCGCGGCTGCCGGGCCTCTTCTGGCAGGTCATGCGCCCGGCGTCGGAATAGATGCCGAATTTCAGTCCCTTCGAGTGGACGTAGTCGGCGAGCGCCTTCATTCCGGACGGGAACCGCTTGGGGTCGGGCACGATGTTTCCTTGGGCGTCGCGGTCCACCTGCCAGCAGTCGTCGATCACCAGGTAGACGTAGCCCGCATCGCGCATGCCGGTCGCGACCATGGCGTCGGCCGTTTCCCGAATGAGCTTCTCGCTGACGTTGCAGTGGAACTTGTTCCAACTGTTCCAACCCATCGGCGGAGTTTTCGCCAAACCGTTGTCGAGGGCCGCCGCCGAGCCGGCAGTCATCAACCACAGCGCCGGCAGCAAGAGGGCGCCGGCCGACCGCGCCCGGAACCGTATCGAGCCAAGTTTCCTCACAGCCATAGTGGATTCAGGATATCAGCCTCCTGTCCCGCGGCCCAAACGGCCGTCCCGCCGGCCCTTGACCCGGCGACCACACAACAAGATCAGACAGCGCGGCCCCGCCCGATGCCCGCAGGAGACCCGAACCCGCAGCCGCACGGATGCCCGTCGGATGCCGCCGAATCGGATCCGTCACGCGTCTGCCGCCACCACCTCGATCGCCCCGTTGCCCCAGACGGTGTGCCGGCCGACGCCGGTCCATCCGGCGGCCCGCAGGTAAGGCAAGAACTCGGCGAGTTCGCCCTCGTAGGCCGCCTCGCCGGTGAATCCTCCCAAGGGGTGCCGCCGGCCGGTGCGGGTGGAGCGCCGGAGCGTCTTCTCCCACCGCAACTCGCAGCGCGTCAGCCGGACGGCGGCGGCCCGCTCGCCCATCGCCTTGAAGTCCACCGGGAGCGGACCTTCTCCATACAGCGCGCGCAGGGTGCCGACGCGGTCCCGAACGCGGGCGAACAGGACGGCGAACTCGGGCTTGGAGACGATGCGGCGTCCGGCTTTGAGTTCTGCCGGCGTCAGAAAACGGACCACGATCCGCGACACTGCGCGGCGGTCCGGCGCCAGGCTCAGCTCGATCGGCGGCCAGCCTTCTTTCCGCAGCCACGCTCCCCGGTCCAAGACGCGTTCCACCGGCTCGCGCCGGGCGTCCAGCCGGTCCACCGAGACGAGCTCCGCCCGGCCGCGGCCAGGGCCCAAGCCCTCGCGGGCCAGCTCGGAAAAGGCGGCGGCGAAGTGTTCCAGCGCCGGCTCGCGGCAGTCGAACAGGTGCAGGTCGAAGTGGAAGCATTCTCCTGGAGCAATCCCGCTCCCGTCGAGGTGCGCGGCGCGGAAGACGAACGGCCGGGGCGGATCGGCCAGTCCGCTGGGGGCCGGGCGGGCCACCGCCGGCTCGAAGATCCGGGCGTACGGGCAGACCAAGCGGCGTTCGCACTCCCGCGGCCCCGGGCACTCGGGCACGCAGACGAGCCGGCGGAAGATCGTCCCGAACGCGCCACGCAAGGTGTTGCCGGCCTGCCCCGCCGGAAACCGCACCGCATCTTCGGCGCGGAAGGTGAACCGGAACGCGAGCACCGAAAACGTAAGGGCGGGGGCGCTTCCCTGCTCCCGGTCTTCTGCCGCTGCCTGCCTCTCCAGGTGCTGAGTCATGAATCTCCGGCTGCCGCCGCTTCCGAGACCAGCGTAGCGGGAATCGCTCCGCGCGCGCATACCGGCGCCGGCGCAAATCGTCCGCCGCCGGGCTGATATACTCGGCGCGGATTCCCAACACAGCCCGACAACGGAGAGCCGAGACGATGAACGCAACCAGCCGCTTCCTCATCCGCCGGCCGGCGGCCGCGCTACTGGCTTTGCTGCTCGGCGCCGCTGCGCCCGCGCTTGCCCAATCCGGCGGGCCGTACCGGCCGACGACCGAATCGTTGCGGAAGCACCGCGTCCCCCAGTGGTTCGAGGACGCCAAGTTCGGGATCTTCATCCACTGGGGGCCTTACGCCGTGCCGGCCTACCACGAGTGGTACGTGGTCTTCATGAGCCCCTTCGCCGACTTCGGGTTCAACCTCGGCGGCCCGCCCTACCGCGCCCGGCGGGGCAACCTGCCCGAGAGCGTCTTCCGGGCGCACATCCGCGAGAAGGCCTACCGCTACCAGCTCGACAACTGGGGGCCGGACTTCGCCTACGACGACTTCATCCCCATGTTCCGGGCCGAGAAGTTCGACCCTGAAGCGTGGGCGGCTCTGTTCGCCGAAGCAGGCGCGCGCTACGTGGTGCTCACCGCCAAGCACGGCGACGAGTTCGCCATGTGGCCGAGCCGCTACACCAAGCGCAACGCGATGGAGATGGGACCGCGGCGCGACATCGCCGGAGAGCTGGCCGCCGCCGTGCGCCAGGCCGGCCTGAAGATGGGCTTCTACCACAACACCACCTACTCGTTCTGGGACCCGCGCTACCCGGGCCGCGACTGGGTGGAATACATGAACAACTCGATCAAGGAGCTGATCGACCGCTACCACCCGAGCATCCTCTGGGGCGACGTCCGCATCGGGCCGGTGCGCGACCGCAACAACAAGCCCCTGGGAACCGACTACTGGGGCAGCAAAGAGGTGCTCGCCTACTTCTACAACCATTCGCCCGAGCCCGCCGAGGTGGTGGCCAACGACCGCTGGGGCGTCGAGCCGGACGGCAGCTTTCTCGGCGACTACTCGACGCCGGAGCGCCGCAACATCCGCGGCATCTCGGAGAAGAAATGGGAGCTGTGCGATTCGCTGGACCCGACCTCCTGGGGCTACAACCGCTTGCTCGCCGAGGGCGAGTACATGAGCTCGAACGAGCTGATCGACTACCTGGTGGACGTGGTGAGCAAGAACGGCAACCTGCTCATCAACATCGGCCCGCGGGCCGACGGCACGATCCCGGGGGTGATGGCCCGGCGGCTCCGCGACGCCGGCGCCTGGCTGAAGATCAACGGCGAGGCGATCTACGCGACGCGCCCGTGGAAGCGGTTCGAGGAGGGCGACTTCCGCTTCACCCGCAAGGGCAAGGCCCTCTACGCCATCGTCCTCGAGTGGCCGGGGCCGGGCGAGACGACGCTGCGCTCGCTTTCGAGCAAGGAAGCCAAGGTAAAAGAGGTTCGGCTGCTGGGGTATGCGGGCAAGCTCGAGTGGAAGCAGACGGAAACGGGACTCTCCATCGCGCTGCCGGAGAAGCCGCCGTCGCGGTTCGCGCAGGCGCTGAAGATTACCCTCGAGTAGCGGGACGGCTCGGCGCCCGCACCGGGAATCCTCAGGCTCCGAAGACTTCGCGGACGCGCGCCAGGAACGCGGTGACTTTCTGGTTCGGGTCCCCGGGGCCCAGGGTCTCGATGGGCAGCACACCGCGGTAGCCGGCGCGTTCGATGATCCGTTTCACACGCCCGAGATCGATCGGCTCAGCCTCACCGCCGTGCCAGACGTTCTCCTTGAGCTGCCAGGAGACGGCGTAGGGCACGAGCTTTTCGATCTCCTCGTAGGGATCGCCCTGGCGCAAGCTGCCGACGTCGAGAACGACGCCGAACCACTCCGAATCGACGGCCTCGACGAGGCGGATCGTCTCGGCGGCGGTCTTCAGAAAGTCGTTGTGGTTCTGGACGCCGACGATCACGCCGCGGCGGCTCCCGTACTCGGCGCATTCCTGCATCAGCGGGACCATCCACTCGAGGACTTCCTCGAAGCTCCGCCCCTCGGGCACGCGGCGGCCGGAGAAGACCCGGATCACCGATGCGCCCAGCTTCCGGGCCACGTCGATCCATCGTTTGACCAGCTCGACGTCCCGGCGGCGGGCCGCGGCGTCTTCGACGGCGAAGTCGTTGCGGACGCCGGTGCCGTGGATGGCCACGCCGTTGAGGAAGCCGCGCCTCTTCAGGCGGTAGACGTAGTCGTCCGGCGGGGCGTCCGGGTAGCCGGGAAAGTAGTAGCCCGTGGCGTCCAGGCTGGCGATGCCGTGGCGGGCGCAGAAGTCCACCACTTCGGGCAGCGTGATTTCGCCGGCGCGCAGGGGCCGGTTGAAGGAGTAGACGTTCAGGGCGATCTTGACGCCGGAGCCGGGCAGCCGTTCTACTTTGCCATGGGCGGCGTCCGATCTCACCGCTCCGGCGCCGGCGGCCGCGGCGGCCCCCAGGGAGCCCAGGATCCACCGGCGGCGGTTCAGCAGGTCGTCGTTACGCATCTTCTCTTCAGCTTCGCAGATCGCGGGGCGGAGAAAAAAATCCCGGCGAACTCTGTTGTCCGGCTCGACCGCTGGCATATAATGCGCGGCGGGACCCGTCCCCAAGGAGGAGCCGTTATGA